>NZ_CP009654.1:0-1200000 GCF_001880225.1 Francisella frigiditurris
TTGTTACCATAACTATTTATTTCTAGTAACTTATTCATAAAATTATTCATATAAGTTATACTTCTAACCTATTATACATACTAATTTCATTTACTACTTAAAAATGAATAAAATGCTTAATGACTTCTTACCTGCTATAGCTTTTTTTGCAGTATACAAAATTTATGACATCTTCTATGCTACTGCAGCACTAATAATAATAACTGTTGCTCAAGTTATTTTTGAATATATCATACATAAAAAGATTCCTTACACTCAAGTTGTGATTGCCATATTAGTTGTGATCTTTGGTGGAGCTACATTATATTTTCACAATGAAGAATTTATAAAATGGAAAGTCTCTATAATTAACTGGCTACTAGGTGCTGGTTTTATAATTACTACTTATATTATGAAACAAACTCCTATTGAAAGATTATTAGGCAGTTCCATGGATTTAGATCATAAAAAATGGAAGTCATTAAATAATATGTGGGGAGTATACTTTCTAATACTAGGAACGATAAATATGTTTGTTGCTTATTTTTGTTCTACTAATACATGGATGAATTTTAAACTATTTGGAATTATTGGCTTAACAATAATATTTATGGTTATACAAGTAGCTTACCTATCAAAGCATATCAAAAAATAGAGCTCCATTTATAATTTAAAATGGCTATAATATAATCAATTAATATTTTTATATTTGATGAAGAAAATTCTAATGACTGAAGAAAACAAAGAAACTCAATCACAAGAGATTAGTAAAGAAGCTCCAAAAAAGAAATTAAGCTTTTGCTCATGCAAAAAGTTTTTTGGCAGCTTACTTTTAGTGATGATACTATCTATCTTTTGTATAGCTGAAATAATCATCTTAGCTCTAATATTTGTCTTATTTTTATCATTCTATATAGCTATAATAATTGCTGGATCACTAACAGTTTTATCTATATTTATTATGAAAGAGATAAAAAAACGTAGAGAAAAAAAATCAAACTCTCAAAATAAAAGTAATAAATCTGCAGAAAAAACTACTTCACAAGACTAGCTGCATAAGTTCGCGCACCAATTAAACCAACATCTGTATTTGTAATAATATGGATAGGAAAATCTTTCATCATATTAGACATTCTTCCCTTATCTCTAAATTTTTGAAGAAACTTACCTTCTATTATTTGCTTAACTAATCTAGGCGCTATACCTCCAGCAATATATAAACCTCTAAAAGGTAAGCTAGTTAAAGCCAAATTACCTGCCGTTGCTCCATATATACTTAAAAATATATCAATTGCTCTAAGTGCTGATGGATCCTTATGCTCAACAGCATATTTAACTATTAATGCTGCTTTATCAACGTCGGATACGTTAAACAATTCTCTCCTTAAAGAAGATGATTCTGGCTGACCATATAATGGCTGTGTAACTACATATTTGTAAATATTATAAATACCATAACCACTACAGAATCTTTCTGGCGAGACTCTATGTAGAGTCTTTTTCATAAATCTAAAAAGCTCAATTTGTTCATCATCTACCGGTGAGAAATCCACATGCCCACCTTCAGTTTTATAAACTTTTGTTTTACCGTTATGGTAGGCTGCAAGACACATACCAAGACCAGTTCCTGCACCTATAACAGCACATAAACTTTCTTCGTCATAATTACCTTCTTGCAAAGTATATAAATCTTTTTCCTTATCTAAGCTTTCCACTCCATAACCAATAGCTTCGAAATCATTTATTACTTTTACTTTAGATCTATCAATTCCTAAACCTTCTGCAACATATAATTCAGAAACCATCCAAGGCAGATTAGTGAGCTCAACCTCTCCATTAACAACAAAACCAGCTACTGCTAAACAAACAGAGTCAATCTGCCCTTTCAGGCCAATTTCTTCCAAAAATGTATCTATAACATCTGAAAGACATTTAAAATCAGCGCCTTTATATTTTTTTATCGTAACATGTTCTGTTTTACCATTCTCTAACGTTGATACTTGCAATCTTGTATTTGTACCACCGATATCACCAGATAAGATATACATAATATTAAGTTCCTTTTGTTATTCATATAGAATGAAAAGCCCCTATATTTTGTTATAATAGCATACTATAAATATCTAATAACTATTTGAATGTCTGATAATAAAAAAACTACTGACTTTGGATTCTCAGAAGTTGCATGGGAAGAAAAACAAAAAAAAGTAGCTGGGGTTTTTCACTCAGTTGCAGCCAATTATGACTTAATGAATGACCTAATGTCTTTTGGTGTTCATAGATTATGGAAAAAAACTACTGTTGCAAAAGCTGGAATTCGCAAAGGTGATAGAGTCCTTGATCTTGCTGGTGGTACAGGTGATTTAGCTTATAAATTCTGTCAACTTGTTGGAGATAATGGAAAAGTCATTCTTAGTGATATAAATTCATCTATGCTTGAAGTTGGAAAAGAAAAGCTTACTAATAAAGGATGTGTTGGTAATATAGAATATATCCAAGCAAATGCTGAAAGCCTTCCATTTCCAGATAATTATTTTGACTGCATAACTATATCATTTGGATTAAGAAATGTTACAGACAAAGAAAAAGCTTTAGAATCAATGTATAGAGTTTTGAAACCAGGTGGAAAACTTTTAGTTTTAGAGTTTTCTAAACCGATTGTCCCTTTATTATCAAAAATATACGATGAGTACTCTTTCAAAGCACTTCCTTTTATGGGAAAAATAATCACTCAAGATGCTGAAAGTTATAAATACTTAGCAGAATCAATACGTAAACATCCAGATCAAGAAACATTAAAGCAAATGATGTTACAAGCTGGTTTTGATGACGCTGAATATCAAAATATGACTGGCGGAATAGTTGCATTACATACAGGATATAAATACTAATTATGACTGATAGTTTAAATAATGCTCTTAATCTTTTATTAAATCTTGACCCACAGATCTCATTTGCATTATCAAAGCTAGAAAATAAATCATTGAGTATATATATAACCGATTTAGATATAATAACTACTTTTACAATAAATAATAAAAAAGTAACAGCTTCAAATTTAAAATCATCAAATATTATAAGTGGAAAATTAGCATATATTATGGAGCTATTATTCAATAAAAATTTACAAGAGTTACTTATTGATAAAAAGCTTGATTATCAGGGAAGCTTATCTGAATTGAAACAATTTTATAGTTTCTTTAGCTCAATAGATATTGATGTAATATATTACATATCTACTGCTACCAACCCGATTTTTGCAAATGCTATAGAAGTACCATTTAAGAAAGCAAAAGAATTTATACAAGTTTCAAAAAATGAGTCAATTATAGATATAAAAGAATATCTAACTGAAGAAAAAAAATACCTAATCTCTAAAAATGAAATAAATATTTTTTATAGAGAAGTACAAAAATTAAAGCAAGCAACTGATAGGCTAGAGGCTAAGCTAAGATTACTAAAAGGTTCTGCTAATGATTAAAAAATGGCTAAGACTAGTTTATATATTTTATATAGTTAATAGATACTGCTTATTAAATGAACCTATAAGAGCTACTCAAATTAGATCTCTAAGATTTTTCATTTATTTTAATCCATTTAATTATGTTAGAAGCAATAGAAAAAGTGACCATGGAATTAGACTTCGAATAGCTCTTGAAAGACTAGGTCCTATATTTGTGAAGTTTGGACAAGCTTTATCTACTAGACAAGATATACTACCTCCAAAAGCTATAGAAGAAATCTCAAGACTTCAAGATGATGTCCCACCTTTTTCTGGGAAAATAGCGATCTCACAAATAGAAAAATCTATAAAGAAACCTATTAGTGAAGCATTCAAGTATTTTGATGAAAATCCATTGGCTTCAGCCTCAATTGCACAGGTTCATAGAGCTATACTACATAATGGAGATAAAGTTGTGGTTAAAGTTTTAAGACCAAATATTCACAAAATTCTTAAACTTGATACAGCCTTAATGCTAACCTTTGCCAAGCTTATTTCCTCTATATTTCCTAATTTAAAAAGGTTTAAGCCTATCGAGGTTGTAAATGAAATAAATCAAAGCCTCTTGGATGAAATAGATCTATTAAGAGAGGCTGCTAATGCTTCTCAATTAAGAAGAAATTTCGAAAATAGTGATATCCAATATATACCCAAAATTTATTGGGACTATACGTCTTCTAAAGTAATGGTTATGGAAGAAGTTGATGGGCTTAGCATCTCAGATATAAGTAAGCTAGATGCTTTAGGTATAGATAGAAAATTACTTGCTGAAAGAGGTGTGCAAATATTTTATACGCAAGTATTTAGAGACTGCTTTTTCCATGCAGATATGCACCCTGGAAATTTATTTATTGATGCAACCAACCCTAATGATCCTAAATATATCTCTATAGATTTTGGGATAGTGGGAACTCTGAATAGAGATGACCAACAATACTTAGCAGGAAACTTCTTAGCTTTCTTTAAGAGAGATTATAAAAAAGTAGCTGAGCTGCATATTGAATCTGGTTGGGTTCCCGCAGACACTAGGGTTGATGCGCTTGAGTCTGCTATACGCACAGTTTGCGAACCCATTTTTGAGAAACCAATTAAAGAAATATCTCTTGGTTATACATTAATGAGACTATTCCAAGTTGCTAGAAGATTTAATATGGAGGTTCAGCCTCAGCTTATATTACTACAAAAAACCTTAATAAATATAGAAGGACTTGGTCGTCAATTATATCCTGAATTGAATTTATGGGAGACGTCTCGCCCTATTCTAGAAAAATGGATGAGAGAACATGTAGGTATTAAAGGGTTTATTCGTCGCTCACAAGAACACTTACCAAAAGTTAGTGAAAAATTGCCAGAAATACCTGATGTTATATTTGAAATATTACAACATACGCAAAATAGTCTAAGAGCAAATAAAAACTTTAATGAAATAGAGTTAAACAAAACTGTTCAGCCTTCAAAAAGTAAATTCTTTTTAATTCTAGGCTCAATACTTGCTGGTGCTGGTGCATTTTATAGCCTCAATTCAGATTCAGAACTATTATTAAACTTACAAACTTTTATTAAGAATCATAATTCAAGTATTTTAAGTATCGGAATAATTTCTATTATTTACTATATATTAAAAAAAGAGAGGTAATAAAATGTCAGACTGTATTTTTTGTAAAATAATAAATGGGGAAATCCCTTGTCAGAAAGTCTATGAAGATACAGACGTTTTAGCTTTTAATGATATAAACCCAGCAGCAGAAACACACGTACTTGTTATTCCTAAACAACATATCTCAAGCCTCAATGATCTAAATAATAGCCATGAACAAATAATGGGGAAATTAATGATAGCTATACCTAAGATTGCTAAGCAGCTAGGTTTAAAAGGATTTAAAACTATAATAAACACAGGTAAAGAAGGTGGGCAAGTGGTTTTCCATATCCATGCACATATTCTTGGAGGCTCAATTAAAAAAAGTATGCCTGTTTAAAATTATAGCCCTGCCTTTACTAAAGTTACTATACTGATTTTTTTAATATCTCTAGATAATTTCACTGTCTTAATGAGCTCTTTTAAAGTAGAGCCAGTAGTAAAAACATCATCAAACACAACTAAATGTTTTGATTTAATACTTTGAGTCAGTTCAAATACATTTCTTATCTGCATTTCCCTATCTTTTTTTGATGATTTGGCTTGTGCCTTTGTATATTTTTTTCTCTTACATGCTTTAAAATTAGGTTCTATATTTATGCAATCTGCTAATTTATTTGCTAATAACTCAGACTGATTAAATCCCCGATACAAATATCTAAACCTATGTATAGGAACCACAATTATTTCATCTACTTCATTTAAATATTCTTTAGCAAAATCTTCCCACCACCTATAGATTAGTGTTTCAAAAATTGAGATTACCAAGACATCTTTATTGAACTTTAGTTTTTTTAATAAAAGTTGAATCTCTTTTGAATAATTAAACAAATGATAATAATCATATTCATCATCCAAAATTATTTGATCTTTATTAAAAGAAAGCTGTTTTTCCAAATCTTTAAAACAGTAATCACAAACTAAACAATTACTACTTTGTTTACATAAAGCACAACTCTGCTTAAGTAATAATTGTTTTATATTTACAAGTAATTCTTTTATACTTTTCAAATATAGACTATGCAAATTATTTTTATGTTCAATTATAGCTTATTCAAAAAGATACTTACCAATAGAAAGCTTCGAAAAAACTCATTTATAAAGAATGAGATAGCTTTAAGATTATTAAAAAGGTTAGATTTTATTAAACTTTTCCCAGAAAAGATATTAGTAGTTGGATATACTGATAATGATTATATTAAAAATTTAAAAGCTCGCTTTCCTAATGCAGATATACTTCTTGAAGATGATGAAGGATCAATTTTTAATATTATAATTTCCAACTCCACCATTCATCTAACTGATAATATTTCAGAAGAGTTAAATAACTATTATCAAAAGTTAGATAATGATGGAATACTTCTATTTTCAACATTTGGTGACAAATCTTTTTTAAGTATAAACAAAGCTTTTAAAGAGATAGATGATCTACCACATACAAATAAAATGATCGATATATTAACCTGGGGAAATTTATTACAAAATAGCATCTATAAAAACCCTGCCATAGAGTCTGACAAAATAACCCTTACTTACGAAAATCACTCTACCTTATTTGAAGATTTAAGAGCGCTTAATGAACCTCTAGCAGACAATAAAATGCACATATGCCTAACTGGGAAAAATAGATGGAATAAATTCTTAAAGAAACTATATGAAAATTTACAGCTCGAAATAGAAGCTTTATACGGCTATGCTATAAAAAAACAAGATGATAAAAATTTATCTCCAAGGAAAAATTCAAATCGAATCAGTCTAGAAGAGCTTAAAAAACAAATTACTGAATTCAAGAAAGACTAACTAACAAGTCAATACTGCTAAAGTTGCTAACTCATCCCAATCTTTTTGAGAACAAGTCTCTGGCTTTTTAGGTGGTTGACAATATGTTTCCCATGTTCCATCACTATATTTCTTCAATATAAGACAATCCTTAAATGATCTCCCTTCCTCATCTTTAGTTGCTGAGACAAAAGTAACATCCTTAATTAGGAAGTTATTATCGTCATCATAGGAATTATCATCACTTTTAGCTATAGGTGAAAATATATCAGTATTTTTATTACTATATCCATCCTTTGTAGCATCTCCAATAACATAGGCACTTTTATCATTTACATTGCTACCAACAGTTGAGTCTTCATTGTTATCAAGCATATCCGCATCACTTTCCTGTACATCATCTACCGTATCTGCAGAAGATTGACCCTCAATGTAATTCTCATCAATATTTTTAGCAAACTTATCATCACTTAAATAAGGTTCATCCATACTTTTATTAAATGCCTCATCTTCGTCTAGCTTATCATCTACAAAAGCATCATCATTACTATATCCATCAACTTGAGAACCTTGTTCCTCATCAACACTATCTTCATCTATATTAGCTGAGCTACCACTATTAATATCACTATCTATAGGTAAAGAGCTACCACTGTTAGTTTGCATTAAATTCATACTATTTGAATTCACAGAAGCACTTTCTGCTCCGATAGCTATAGCGCTTTCAAACAAAAACGAGAAGATAAAGAAAGTAATTAGAAAATATTTCTTAAACATTACTGCATACAAATTATTATTACGTTATAGTCTGAAGTATAATTGATAATGAGAGCATAAGAAAGATTATTTGGAGGAGTGTAATGTTTATACTAGAAAAAAGAGATGGTTACTATTTTGCTAAGGTCTCTGGTAAATTAAGTCATAAAGACTATATTGAGGATTTAATACCCAAAATAGAGTCTGCTTTAGCAGATCAAACAGAAAATAAATTCATAATGGATATTACTGAATTTGAAGGATGGTCAGAAATAAGAGCAGCTTATGATGATTTTAAAACTGGAATAAAGCATCGTAAAGATTTTGAGAAAATTGCTGTTATTGGAGACAAAAGATGGGAAGAATTTATAATTAAAACTTTTGGTCTCTTTATAAAAGCAAAAGTAAAATTCTTCTATACAGAAAACAATGATGAAGCAGAAAATTGGATAACTAAATAATTATCTGTTCTTCGTGAAGAGCAATATTATAATTGCTCAAAATTTGCTCTTTTATAAAGTTTATTAAATCTATTATATCTTGCCCTGTCGCGTTTCCATTATTTACTATAATGCCACCATGCTTAGGTGAAATCTGCGCGCCACCTATTTTCTTACCTTTTAAACCAAGTTCCTCAACCATTACTCCCACAGGTACATTTGCTTGTGGCCTTTTAAATACACTACCTCCGCTTGGAATTTGAGGTAAGTTTGCTAAGCGTCTAGAATAAATATCATCTAATTTATGCTTTATTTTATCTCTGTTTTTTTCTTCAAAAATAAACTCAGCAGATAAAATGCAAACATCTTTATTATCTTTAAACATAGAAAATCTATAACCATACTCTATTTTTTCTTTTGGATAATCTATTATTTCTTTAGATTTAAGGTTTAAAACTCTTACACTCTTTACACAAGAATATATTTCATCACCATAAGCGCCAGCATTCATTATTAAAGCACCGCCAACACTAGCAGGAACATCATAGAAAGTTTCTATACCACTAAGTCCAGCCTCATATGTAACTAATGCTAAATCTTGCAACAATGCTCCTGACTGAGCTTTAACAATATTGTTTGAGATTGAATAACTAGAAAAATTATTACTAAAAATAACAAAAGTTATTTCATCATCGTAAAACTCTTTAGAAAGGATAATATTACTACCGTTTCCTAAGAAAAAAACATTCTCATATTTGTTAACTATCTCTAAAACTTCCGCTTCTGTTTTTGGAAAAAAAACGTTTTTAGCAAAAGATTTAATTCTATAAGTATTATACTTTTCTAATGATTTATAACCTTGCATTTTAATCTGATTCCTGATCAGCAACTAACTCTATTTGCATAAAATTAGACATATTCTCTACTAAATCATTATAACCTCTGAAGATCTGATGAGCATTATTTATAGTTGAAAAATCTTCTAATAATGATCCTGCCATTAAACATGCCATACCAGCCCTTAGATCTTTAACACTCATAATAGCTGCTCTGACTTCTTCTAAATTTTTTATCGGATTTATTCTAATTAAATTATTATCTATAGAAACATCAAAACCCATTTTCCTAATTTGATAAACATAATTTATTCTCTCTGGATAAACCGTATCTTGTATAGTGCTTGGATCTTTTGCCATCAATAACATCATTGCATATATTGGCTGTAAATCAGTAGGAAAATGAGGAAAAGGAGCAGCTATTATATCTACTCCATTTAACTCACTGTCTTTTCCGAAAAATTTAATACTTCTTGTTTCTGGGTTATGTTCCCATTTTGCATTTGCTGCTATCAGCTTATCTAATGGCTTCTGAATATTATATAATTCTGCATTTATATTAGTAATAGTTACATTAGTCTTATAAAGATAAGCCATTGCAGCATAAGTCATAGCTTGGATTCGATCAAAAATAATCTCAAACTCACAACCTTTTAACTTAGCAACTCCATGTATTGTTATAACACGAGCATCACTATCAAAATCAATTTTTGCACCACACTTATTTAAATAATCAATAAGAGTAACCACTTCAGGCTCTAAAGCTACATTTTCTAATACTACTTTTGAACTACCAATTACAGCATACATTACTAAGTTCATAGTAGCCCCAACTGAAGGAAAGCCCATTTTAAAAACAGCGTCTTTCTCTTCCTTGTATGCTACGATCATATGATCATCTGCTAACTTAACTTCAGCACCAAGTTCTTCTAGACCTTGTAAATGAATATCAAAAGGTCTTTTATCACTAAAACTGCACCCACCAGGGAAACCTATCTTTACTTTACCTTTCTTTTTAAGCATTGATCCTAAAAGCATTAGTGAACATCTTGTTTTAGAAGTTAACTCTTCAGATAGCTCTAAAGTATTTGTATCAATACCCTTTGTATTTATACAAACAATATCCTTACTTTTTTCTTTAACTTTTGCTCCTATACTTTCTAATATCTCCTTAGCACCTTTATAATCTAATAAAGTAGTAGGTACATTTAAGAAAGTAGTTTCTGTTTCGGGGATCAATGAAGCAAAAATAAGATGTAATAAAGCATTCTTTGCTCCACTAATATTTATAGTTATTTCATCAGCTATCTTATCTAGCTTTCTTACCCTTACTGTCTTCATTATTTTTCCCTTTATTTTTATTATTTGCGAAAGGATTATCCGATTGTTTAAATTCAAACGCTATTGGAGTCCCTCTAAATTCTAAAGCTTCTCTAAAAAAATTTTCTAAATATTTTTTATATGAATGTGGTAACTTGCTTACTTGATTTCCATGAATAACTATTATAGGAGGGTTATGCCCTCCTACATGAGCATACTTAAGCTTTATTCTAAATTTACCAACCATCGGTGGTGAATGTGCATCAACAGCCATTTGTAAAAGTCTTGTCGCATCTGCCGTAGTTATTTTCCTATTAGCACACTCATATGCTGTATCTATAGAATCAAACACATGACCAACATTAGTACCATGCAGTGCTGAGATAAAATGAATATCAATATAATCTTCTAAGAAAAATAGTCTTCTTTTAAGCTCTTTCTTAACAGCTTCTTTATCTTCTAAAGACATTCCATCCCATTTATTGACAGCTATTACTAATGCTCTACCATTTTTCACAGCAAAGTTAATTAAACTTAGATCCTGATCTGAAATACCTTCTCTAGCATCGACCACAGCGATTACAACATTAGAATTTTTTATTGATTGAAGAGTCTTAACTACCGAGAACTTTTCAAGTGTTTCTTTAACTCTTCCTCTTTTTCTAACACCAGCCGTGTCTATAATCGTGTATTTTTTCCCATGTCTTTCAAAAGGTATAGCTACACTATCTATAGTTGTGCCAGGCATATCATATACAACAACCCTCTCTTCACCAAGCATTCTATTTGTAAGGGTTGATTTACCAACATTAGGGCGACCAATTAATGAATAATGTATTCCATGTCTATGCTCTTCATTATGCTCTGCTATTTGAGTATAGTCTTTATGAAAATCATTTAATGGTTTTTTTAGATATTTATCTAATAGTTTTTGGATATTTCTGCGATGTGCTGCGGAAATTGGAAAAACTTTCTCAAATCCCAAACTATAAAAATCAGCTGTAACTAACTCTTCATCAGCACCATCTGCTTTATTTACAACAACTATAACTTTTTTATCTTTCTGGCGTAAAAGTTGAGTAACATATTCATCATCAGCTGTAACACCCGCTCTACCATCTACAACAAAGAAAATAAGATTAGCTTCATCTATAGCAACTTCAGACTGTTCTGCCATAAACTTATCAAATCCAGAATCTAAATCTGAAATACCTCCAGTATCCACAACTAAATAATCTAAATCATCATATTTAGCTTGGCCATACTGCCTATCACGTGTCACACCTTCAAAATCAAATACAAGAGCATCTCTAGAATTAGTTAGGACGTTAAATAAAGTAGATTTACCAACATTAGCTCTACCAACTATAGCTACTAAGAAAGACATTTATTTGTCAAAAAAATTAAATTTCATATAAGCAAAATGTTACTCTATTTAAGGCTTTTTATAAAGCGAATAATCATTAAGTATTAAACATATACAGATATATCTAGCGTAAATGTGTTCATATGTTGTCCATTATATAAATTCTGATATGAATACTCTGGACCAAATAGTACATTATCATCAAAATATGCTCTCTGTGCTGATATTAGATACTGATGTTGTATTCCTGAAGCAGGAACTATTCCTCCAGCTTCAGCTGAAAGACCCATTGGTAGATTATTAGCATTATATGTTTGTCCATAACTGAAGTTGACGTTAGTACCTCTACCTAAGAAATCAAAACCATAAGCCGAACTCACATACCATGCACCAGCGTAAGAATCACTATATCCATTAAATTGAGTACTTGTATTTGTAGTACTTGCCCAACCAGCTCCAAAGCTAAGTCTACCTGGAAGTATATTTGAAAAATTTAATGTTCCATCCACATTCAAAGATCCGACTCTTCCTTGTATATTTTTAAAAGCACCCTTTGCTCCATGTAAATCATACATATAACCAACGTTCCAACCGGCCTGTACAGAATCCATTACAGATATAGCATCAAAATACCCTAAAGAAAAACTTGGATGATCTCCAGAGTTATATACAGTAACGTTTGCGTTAGATGTAGAGCCTTTATAGTTTATAGCGGCGTTTGCCACTCTATCTGGTCTAAATAAATTTGCCGTAATACCAGATGTCCAAGGTCCACCACCACCAAATGCACCAACTGATATTCTATATTTACCAACTGTTACAAACCAAGGTGATGAATCTAAGTTTCCAAAGATAACTAAGGCATCTTGCAACCCTAAATCCGCTGATTCACTAGTTGTAAAATCAAATTCAGCTGTTACAAAATGACTTATATTAGATACAAAGTATAGTGTAGCCGCCGTTACATAAATATTTTCACCATTTTGATTATAAGCGCCTCCCCCTCTCTTAGAAATAGCTGAACCAGACCAAGCTTGCGCATCAACCTCTATGAATCCTCCAAAGAATAGAGCCACATCATCAAAATTATTTCTTTGATTTAAAATACTTGCTGCAAAAAGGTTACTTGGTAACTGACCGATAGGTATTGTGTTATTACTCGTATAGCTTCCTATATACGATACCTGACCTTGAGTAGTGATTGGCACATCATCAACAGTATTAACACTTTGTATTGCAGGACCAGTATCATCAGCATTAAGCGTGTTAGCTAACGCCTCATTTAATCCAGCATTTCTAGCAAAATCAACATCCGTTTCAAATTTAGAAGCTACAGGTTTAGACTTACCTAAAGTAATACCAATGTTCTCTGCACCATATGTTTCTTTCACATTATAATCACTTATTTCTGATGAGAGCTCATTTATCTGTTGCTGAAGCGCTATAATAGCATCTAATTGAGCTTGCTTATTTGTTTGTTCTGATGAAGGCTCTGATATGGCAAAGTTAATATGAAATAAAAAAAATAGAAGAAAAAATATTTTTATTAACTGACTATTTTTTCTAGACATATCTTTTTCACAAGAATTAGATATAAACCGACATATCTAGAGTGATAGTATTCATATGCTGACCATTATAAAGTTTTTGATAAGCATACTCAGGACCAAATAATACATTATTATCAAAATAAGCTCTCTGTGCTGAGGCAATAAATTGATACTGAATTGCTGTTTCGGCAACACCAAACTTCAATGGTGATGCGGCTATAGCCATTGGAAGACCCGCAGCATTATATGTCTGACCATATGATAAGTTAAAGTTAGTATCTCTACCACCAAGATTTAAGGCATAGGCCCCTGAAACATACCATGCACCAGCATAATTCTGTGTTCCATTTTGCATATAATCATATTGACTTGTTGTTCCTGCCCATCCCGCACTCGAAGTAAAGAATCCTGAGCCTATTGCATAAGTTAAGTTGGCATCAATATTAACAGCACCTGTTTGATCATTACCCATAAGAGCGCCAAAACTGCCATTATTAGCACCTGCGATATTATAAATATAACCAACGTTAAAACCTCCAGATAAGTTTTCAGTAAATGCATCAGCATAAAACAAACCAGTCGAGAAGTTAGCTCTTTGATCATCTGCTCCAAATACCGCCACGTTTGCGTTAAATACATTATTTTTATAGTTCACTGATAAGTTTGTAACATAACCGGGCCCAAATAAATTATCTGTAACACCACCAGTTAAAGGACCACCACCACCATAACTTCCAACAGAAAGTTTATTTTTACCAGCAGTTACGAACCAGTTAGAGGTATCTAAGTTACCAAATATTACAAAAGCATTACCTACATGGAAATTACCTGTTTCATCTGCATCAAAGTCAAACTGTGCCGTGACATAATGCCCCAAGTTTGATAAGAAATACAGCTTAGAGTTTGTTAAATATATGTTTTGACCATTACCAGCAAAAGGCTGTGCTGGAGCCGGCCTACTTATCTGATCACCAAACCAAACTTGAGCATCTGCTTCAATGAAACCACCAAAGAAAACTGAATAATCATCAAATTTAGCCCTTTGCCCTAAAAGAGTAGATGCAAAAAGGTTTGAAGAGATCATTCCTATTGGAATACTGTTGTTACCTGAGTATGAACCTAGATAAGTAATCTGACCACCTGTTGTAATTGCTGGTGCACCAGATACATCAATACCACCACCCTCATTAAATAAAGATGGGGCTGCTCCTAAGCTTACAATAGAACTATCTTCATTAGCTCCAGCCAAGATGTCAGCCATATCAATATCTGAGTTTCCAATCCCAATACCCTGAGAATTATTTTGCTCAACTTTAGAACTATAGGTTGAAAATGCTGAATTATCACCAGTGGAAGCACTACCAGTACTATTACTAGCACCAGTAACCACTCCTACAGGATTACCTTGTTGAGCTTTATTATAATTAATACCAACAGACTGTTGATTTTTTAAATCACTAAGTTGACCTTTAAGCTCTTTTACTTGTTTCTGAAGCTGTAAAAGTAAAGCCTGCTGATCAACAGCACCATCAGATGCATTATTATCTGAACCAGTCGGTTGATTTGATGAGCTAGCACTAGGTGATGTTGAGGAATTACTAACTTGAATATTTTGCTGACCAATACTAGTCGCTCCTAAGGGCCCACCCTGAGAAACAACTTCAGGTTTAGCATCTTCAGCATAAGCATTTGAAAAGCCAATAGCCAATACGAGCATACTGCCAACAAACAGTGTCGTTTTTCTAATAAAATTACAAGTCATTATGCCCCCCAGCTAGAGTAAAATAACTTCCAAAGCCTAAAAATCTGAATTTAAAGTTTAGCAACTGTCAACGCTAAAAACAATTAAAAATTTATACTGTTTGATTTCTACTTAAGTTTCAAAGAAAAATAAAGTTATATTGGCATATATGGAGCATACGTAGGTGTCCAAGAAGACATATTAATCAATCTTTCTACTTCTGCATCAAACTCTTCTGGAGTAATATCTTCTAAATCTATATCAACTCCGTGTACACCTTCTTCTATTGCTTGCTTAGCTACTGCTTTAGTAATTTCAAAAGAAACTTCTACTAAATCAGTTATTTTTGCTAATAGCGGTTGAGTAATATCTTCATTAATAACCATTGGTGAAAGTTCACTAAGTCTATAACAAGCCGCTCTAATCATCCCTTTAGTAAGTTTTTTAGCATGCACAGCAACTGAGCCTAAACCTAGTCCAGGGAAAATAAATGCATTATTTCCTTGTGAAATTCTATAGGTTCTTCCATTAAACTCAACATCTGGGAATGGGCTTCCTGCAGCAATCAAAGCTTTACCTTCAGTCCATTTAATAATATCTTCCGGAATTGCTTCACATAATGAAGTTGGATTAGATAAAGGCATAATAATAGGATAATTATTAAATTTTGCCATATCCCTTATTACTTCTTCTGTAAAGGCTCCAGGTCTTCCTGATGTACCAATAAGAACGTCAGCCTCAGTATGCCTAACCGTTTCTTCTAAAGTTATATAATTTGGATCTTTAACCTTCCATTTTTCTAAAAGTTTACTAGATTTAACAAATGGTCTTTGACCTTCTGTAATTCTTTTTGGTTTAATTTTATCTGTAACCAAACCATATCTATCTATTAAATAAATACAATTAGCCGCTTTTTCAAAAGGCAATCCTGTTAAATCAGAAATCACATCTGCTAATTGATTTGCAATACCACAACCAGCACTTCCTGCACCATATATAACTATCCTTGTATTTTCTATATCAGCAATTGCTTCTTCTGTGGTTAGTTCTCCAGCATTGATTCTAATTCTATTTGCTGTTTTAATACCTGCAATAACGTTTGCAGTAGCAACAATCCCCGTACCTTCAATATCATCATTAAAAGTACAAAGCTTATCTTTATATTTATCTAAAATTCTTTGAGCATTATCTCTTCCTATATCTTCCCAGTGAAGGAACACATTTGGAAATCTTGTTTTCAACTCTTTAACAAACTCTTCAATAAACTCATCATATGTTTCACCAGAAACTCTTGGAAGCCTCATCCCTAAATATCCAGGAGCACTTAGAAGTTCATCATTATTTGTCCCCATATCTAACTGTACAGGTAACACTCTAGCTGGGTCAATTCCACTAGCTGCAACATAAACCATAAGCTTACCAATACTGATGTTCATACCACCAATACCTTGGTCACCTATTCCTAAAACAGCCTCTCCGTCTGTAACTAATATAAGATCTATACTGTTATAGTCATATCTTTCTAAAATCCTACCAATGTCTTTCTTATGGTTTATAGATAGAAATAATCCACTCTGCTTTCTAAATGAACTACTGTACTTTTGAACTGCTTCTCCTACTGTAGGAGTATAAATTATAGGCATCACCTCTTCTAAATTACTTCTTAAGAAGTGATAAAATAGAGTTGTGTTTAAATCATGAAGCCTGTTTAAGAATACGAATTTTTCTAAATTTGAAGGTTTTAAATCTAATTGTTTTCTTACTCTTGCTGCCTGCTCTTCTAGACTTTCAACCTTTTCTGGTAATAACCCAACTAAATCAAAGGCAATCCTTTCCTCTTGGCTAAAAGCAACATCCTTATTTAAAACCCTATTATTCAGCAACTGCCTACCAGAAAGATTAGTCTCAATAGCAAAAACCCTACCAGTTTTATTTCTCAGTTTTCTTATTCTTTTCTTTTCCATAATTGTGAACCACTTATTAATATAAACACACAAAAATTCATTGAAGCAAGCAACAAGTATCTTACAACAGTTGCTTTTTTTCAACAAAAACTGAATACTATAGGGCTATTATACTTAGTTAATATTTTGCTTTAAAGCTTTTCTTTAGTATGAAAGTAATAAGAAATTTAGAAAATTTTTCATCTAGTAAAAAAAGTGTGGTCACTATTGGGTCATTTGATGGTGTACATCTTGGTCACCAATCTATTATAAATAAGCTAAAAGATATCGCCAATAAAGAAAACCTAACTCCTTTCGTTATTTTTTTTGAACCTCTTCCAAAAGAATTTTTTCTAAAAAATGCGGCTCCAGCAAGAATATATAGTTTTAGAGACAAAGTCATAAACATTAAAGAAACAGGCATAGAAAACATAATTTGCCTAAAGTTTGATAAAAAAATTATTAATATAGAAGCTGAAGATTTTATAAAAGAGTTTCTGGTTAAAAAGCTTAAAATAGATCACATATTAATAGGTGATGATTTTAAATTTGGTAAAGATCGTAAAGGCGATTACGATATGCTTTTAAAATATTCTAAAAAATTAGGCTTTACTGTTGATAAACTATCTACTCTAAATATCGAAAATAAACGAGTTAGCAGTAGCTTAATTAGAAATGCTTTATTACAACATGATCTAAATAAAGCTCAAACACTTCTAGGCCACAACTTTAAAATAAATGGTAGAGTAATTCATGGGCAAAAAAATGGTAGGAAACTTGGTTTTCATACTGCTAACCTAAAGCTTCCAAAAAATTCAGCCTTAAAAGGGGTTTTCCTAACTAAAATCTATATTGATAATGAGACTTATTTTGGTGTAACAAATGCTGGAGTACGCCCAACATTAGATGGAAAAAACTTTCTCTTGGAAACTCACATTTTTAATTTTAATAAAGAAATTTATAAAAAGCATATTACTGTTGAAATATTAGATTTTATAAGAGCTGAAAAAAAATTTAATTCATTTGAAGAACTTAAAACTCAAATTAATCAAGATATTCAAACAGCAAAAAGACTTAGCTTAAAATATACTACTTAGGATTTTTATCTTTTTCTTCAGGATTAATGATTTCAGAAGCTCCAATCCTTTTGAAAAGGTAATAACTTAACCAATTAAAGCTAACTACAAATCTATTTTTCATACTAATCAAAAATGTTATATGAACCCCACCCCAAATAAACCAACCTAATCTACCTTTTAATTTAAATCCAAATATTTGGGCTATTGCAGAATGTTTTTGGATTATAGCCATAGTTCCTAGATCTTTATATTTAAAGTCTTTACATGGCTTATGAATACTTGTATTTATAATATGCTGTGCAATATATTTTCCTTGTTGCTTTGCCACTGATGCTAGACCCGGTAAAGGTTTTTTCTCACATCTAGAAATATCACCAGCAAAATAAATATTTTTATATTTAGAATGCCTCAAATCTGGAGCAACACTAATTTTGCCCTTCTCCATCTCTTTAGCCATCCAATCTCCTAAAGGCGATCCTGACAATAAAGCGCTCCAAATGATAGTTGCGCCTTCATATTCTCTTTTATCGGTTGTAACTTTATTATAAATAATATCTTTAACAGATTCATTTAAATAAACTTTAACTCCTCTTTTAGTTAAAGAATCATATGCATAGTTTGATAATTTCTCTGAGAAAGCAGATAGTATTGTTTTCCCTGCATCGATCAAATTAACTGTAATATTATCTCTAGAAAAAGTTTTATAAGATTTAAAAATATCAGTTGATAAAATATCTAACAAGGCACCAGTGATTTCAACACCTGTAGCTCCAGCACCTATAATTATAAAAGTTAGATATTTTTTTCTTTCCTCATCAGAACTAGCATTTTCTGCCAACTCAAACTGCCTTAAAATATGATATTTCATTTTTTGGGCATCTGCTGCTGTCTTTAAAGAAAGTGAGTTATCTTTCCAATGCAGGTTGTTAAAATAGTCATATTCAACACCTGTAGCAACCACCAAAAAGTCATATTCATATTTTTTATCTTTTGTTACAACATATTGTTTATCAGGATCGATACTAACAACCTCATCCATATGAAAATCAATTTTAGAATTATTAATTATTTTCCTAATAGGTACTGCAACAGAGGTCAATGGAATAAATGCTGTCGCTGCCTGATAAAGCATCGGCTGAAAAACATGATGATTATTTTTATCTAATAATGTGATTTCAAAATGTTTACTAAATTTAGATAGCTTTAATGCACAATTAATACCTGCAAAACCAGCTCCTACAATTACTACTTTCTTCATACATATCCTTCTATTATCTAAAAATATCTCATCTTCATCTAAACCTTAACATTATATTTAATGATAACAAGGCTACATTACTGCAAAAAACTTATTTCTTTAATATTTTTATCATTAAAATACCATGTTATTAGTTATTTATTTTTTAGCTATTAACATAAGCACATATCTACTTTATAATTTTATGCTGTGAAATTTCATTTTTAACTAAAAATAATAATACCTTAAAGGATTTTCTATGAGTGATTATAAAGACACTTTAAATCTCCCAAAAACCTCTTTCTCAATGAAAGGTAATTTGGCAAATAAAGAGCCCATGATTTTGAACAAATGGGAAAAACAAAAAATTTATCAAAAAATTAGAGAGCATTTCGCTGGAAGAGATAAATTTATTCTTCATGATGGTCCTCCCTATGCAAATGGGAGCATTCATGTTGGACATGCCGTAAACAAAGTCTTAAAAGATATTATTGTCAAATCTAAAACTTTAAGTGGTTTTGATGCACCTTATGTTCCAGGTTGGGACTGCCATGGTTTACCTATTGAACTCCAAGTTGAGAAAAAACATGGTAAAGCTGGACAAAAAATTGATGCCAACTCTTTTAGAAAAGAATGTCGCAAGTATGCTAAAAACCAAGTTGAAATCCAAAAGAAAGATTTTAAAAGGCTTGGAGTTTTAGGTGATTGGGAAAAGCCTTATCTAACTATGAACTTTGATTATGAAGCAAACATGATTAGAACTTTAGCTCAAATAATCAAAAATGGACATCTAAGCAAAGGCTTTAAACCTGTTCATTGGTGTACAGATTGTGGATCGGCTCTTGCTGAAGCAGAAGTAGAATACAAAGATAAAACTTCTCCTGCTATAGATGTTAAATTCAAAATAAAAAGTGTAGAAAAACTTTCTGAAGCATTTAGTACAAAAATTACAAAAGATGCTTTCGCTATTATATGGACTACTACTCCTTGGACACTGCCTGCAAACCAAGCCATAGCAGTTAGAAATGACTTAGAATATAGCTTTATCGAGCTAAATTGTTCTTTTATAATATTAGCAAGTAATTTAGTAGAAAGTACTTTAAAAAGATATGCTATAGAAGACTATAAAATCATAGCGACAACTACTGGGGACAACTTAGTAAACATAGTTGCTGATCACCCCTTTTATGATAGAGAAGTCACGATTCTACATGGTGACCATGTTACAGATGACTCGGGTACTGGTATGGTACACATAGCACCAACTCATGGTGTAGAGGACTTTGTTATAGGTAAAGAACATAATTTATCTATGGAAATATTTGTAAAGGGCAATGGTTGTTATGGAGAAAATACTCCATTATTAGCTGGTGAGTTTGTATTTAAAGCAAATGATAGAGTTATCGAAATTCTTGGTGAAAATGAGCGCTTAATGAATTTTGCAAAAATAGAACATAGCTATCCTCACTGTTGGAGACATAAAACTCCTCTTATTTTCAGAGCCACCCCGCAATGGTTTATAAGCATGGAAAAACAGCATCTAAGAAATAATGCAATGAATGCTATTAAAAATACGACATGGATTCCTTCTTGGGGACAAAACCGTATTGAAGCAATGATGGAAGACAGGCCTGACTGGTGTATTTCCCGCCAAAGAACATGGGGAGTTCCTTTACCATTATTCATACACAAAGAAACAGAAGATCTACACCCAAATACAATAGAAATATTAGAAAAAGTAGCTCAAAAAATTGAAAAAGGTGGTATCGAAGCATGGTTCAATTCATCTGCTGAAGATTTTATTGCTGAAGTTAAAGACTATAAAACTGTTACAGATACTCTAGATGTTTGGTTTGACTCAGGCTCATCAAACTCTTGTGTACTTAAGCAAAATAAAGAATTACAATATCCAGCCGATTTATATCTAGAAGGTTCTGATCAGCATCGCGGTTGGTTCCAAACATCTTTACTTGTAGGGTTAGCAAGCTCAGGAAGTAAGCCTTTTAAAGAAGTATTGACTCATGGGTTTGTTGTTGATGAACATGGTCGTAAAATGTCTAAATCTTTAGGCAACGTTGTAGCACCTCAAGATGTTTATAGTACTCTAGGAGCAGACATCCTAAGACTATGGGTAGCTTCTACCGACTATAGAAGTGAGATGACTGTTTCAGATGAAATATTTAAAAGAATTGCTGATACATATCGTAGGCTAAGAAACACTTCTAGATTCTTACTGTCAAATCTAGATGGCTTTGATCCTGAAACGGATATTATCGAGTTTGATAAACTTGTTAAATTAGATCAATGGGCTATAGCTAAAACTAAAGAGTTCCAAGAAAAAATAATAGCTGCATATGATAGTTATCAAATACATGTAGTTGCTCAACTTATACACCATTTCTGCTCTATTGAAATGGGTAGTTTTTATTTAGATGTAATAAAAGATAGACAGTATACAGCCAAAGCTGAAGGACATCCAAGGAAGTCTGCTCAAACAGCTATTTACCATATAGCCCACGCTCTAGTTAGATGGATAGCCCCTATACTTTCATATACTGCTGATGAAATTTGGGAAGCAATTCCAAAAACTACAGACCTACCTATCCAACTATGCGAATGGTACTTAGATCTTGAAAATTTTGATGAAAATGACTCTATGGGTCTAAGCTTCTGGAAGAAAATCCAAGAAATAAGAGGCGAAGTTAACAAAACTTTAGAATTAAAGAGAAATGAATCTCTAATAGGTGCATCTTTAGAATCTAAGGTTGTTCTATATGCTAATGAAGATATATATAAAGCATTATCTAAACTTGAGAATGAACTTAGATTCTTACTTATAACTTCTGAAGCTGAATTACACCCTATTGATAAAAAGACTGACTCTTCTATAAAAGCTTCTTTTGAAGGCTTATATATAGATGTATTAAAGCTAGAAGAAGCAAAATGTGAAAGATGCTGGCATCGTAGCAACACTATTGGTCAATCTGCTGAATATCCAGACATTTGCCATAGATGTGTTGAAAATATAACAACAGAAAAAGGTGAATCTCGTGCATTTGCTTAAAGGTAAAATTAAGTGGTTTATTTTTGCTATATTTATCATTTGCTTTGATTTAATTACAAAACATATAGCAAATACAAATTTAGAATATGGTATACCTCATGAAATAACACCTTTCTTTAATTTCACCCTACTTTACAATTATGGAGCTGCATTTAGTTTTTTAAGCAGTGATCAGACTTCTTGGCAGCTGATAATGTTTTCTACTATTTCCCTTATAGCATCAGCTGTATTAATTTTTCTTATATTAAAGCAACCTGAGAAATCAAAAATAAATCTTTTATCATTCTCATTAATCCTTGGTGGTGCACTTGGGAATTTTTATGATAGAGCCTTCCAAGGATATGTAATAGATTTCTTAGATTTTCACATAGGCTCTTACCATTGGCCTGCTTTCAATATTGCCGATTCTGCAATTACTATTGGTGTAACTTTATTTTTAATAACTTCTCTTTTTAGCAAAAAATAAGATTATAGTGTTTTCTTATAGTTATTATATAACTCTCTCGCTTTATATTTATTACCACCATAAACTATTCTATATTTAGTAACACCTTGCCTTGGATTCTGCTCCATATTTATACCAATATAATAAACATCAGGCATTTGTTCTTTGGGTTTAACCACTATCATAGCAGAACCTTTTTGTTGATAGTTTTGAACTAGTGGATATCCATTATCTTTTAGAAACTTAAGCATGGCTTGATATCTTTTCTCAAAATCATCTCCTGATAATGATATATCTTGATCTGGGTTATTAGCTGCACTAAATGTTATATCTGTTACGTTACTACTATGTTTTTTGATTTCTGGACTCTCTACCTCTGACTCCATATCCATTCTATCCCAGTGCTGTTTCATATCATCAAATCTTGCTTTGGTATCGCACGAGCTTAATAAAATAGCTGACAATATAATTAAAATAAAAAGTTTTATTTTTCTCATTACTTCTTCCTCAACTTAAATAATTGAGCCTATAAAATACCCAATTACAACAACTATTCCTGAAAGTGCTAAAAATATACTTAATGCATTCTTTCTGTAAGAAATCATTCCCTTTGATTTATAAATTATAAATAAAGGTAAAAAGAAAATCATTAAAGCAATACATGGCGCTGTTAACTGACCAAGTATCGATACGATTGAAGGATTAAATATAGATGCCAACCACAATGTTATAAATATAAAGAACACAACGAATATATCTGTAGCTATCGCTGATTGTTTCCTAATGACCTCTGTATCTTTATGAATTATCTGAATAATTATCCCTCTTAAAGCTTCTCTAGTTCCTAGATAAACTCCTATAAATGAACTTATTATTCCAGCTACGGCTATCAAAGGAGCTGCATAATCAAAAGCTTTCATTTTATAAACACTTGCTACTTTAGTTAATATTGTTTGATTATTCGCCACTGCAGAACTAATCTCTTCTGGATGTAATGACATTATTGTAGAAAATGTAAAAAACATAGTAAAAAACAGTATAAGAATAGTTCCTATTTTTATATTTTTATAAGCTTTTATTTTTGCTTCACTTTCACTAGTAGACTCTTGTTTATAAAATAAACACATTTCAGAAATAGATTGGCTGAAATTCATGGAAAAAACTAAAATCGGTATAACCATTATTAATCCCTTAATAATAGCCATAAAATTAAAAGATGACGAGGTTATAAATGATAAATTCCAGCTTGGAATTAAAGCCACAGAAACTAATAAAAGAGCTATTACTAGAGGATAAATAACATAAGACATTACTCTTAGAACCATTTTTTTACCAAGCTCAACAATAATAATCAAAATTAAAAATATAAAAAAACTAAACCAAATTGTTCTATAAAGATTATCATTTCCCAAATGTAAAACATTAAGTAAATGGGAAAATGCGATAGGTAAAGAAATAGCATAAGCCAAAACTACTGTATAACAACTTAGAAGATAAATTATAGTTGAAATAAAAGCCCCAAAAGAACCCAACTCTTGACCAAAAACCTCTGTCAAGCCAACTTGCTTATCTGGATGACTCATTACTAAAGATGCTACATTCTTCTCTGCAAAGAAGATCATTGGCAAAACCAATATTGTAGCTATTATCAAAGGGATAAAACCACTAGCTGAAGCTTGCAATGGTAAAAACAAAATACCCGCACCAACAGCTGTTCCAAATAATACAAATATCCACTGAAGATCAACTTTTCGCATAGCCAGCCCTTAAAATATTAACTTATAAAAAAATTATATAGATTTTCATTGTCTCACTCAAAGGATATATTTGTTATCATCACCTTTATTTATTGAGTTACAACAAATAAAATATTAATAATTTTTATTTTAATAAGATAAATATGGTAAAAACAGCTAGTAGTAAACGCTGGGTAGAAGAACATAATTCCGATTATTATGTCATGCAAGCAAATAAGCTTGGCTATAGATCAAGAGCAAGTTTTAAAATTAAAGAAATCCAGGAAAAATATAATATTTTCAAAAACAACATGCTTGTTGTTGACCTTGGTTCTGCTCCTGGTGGTTGGTCACAAATCCTTGTTGATTATGTCGGTGAAAAAGGAAAAGTTATTGCCTTAGATTTACTAGATATGCCTCCAATACCTGGAGTCGACTTTATTCAAGGTGATTTCTCGTCAGATGATACTTTTGAAAAACTAAATGAACTTGTAAACTCCAGAAAGCTAGATTGCGTTGTTTCTGACATAGCTCCTAATATGAGTGGTAACAAAACTTCTGATCAAGCTAAATCCATCTATCTTCTAGAATTAGCTCTAGACTTCTCTATTAACAACTTAAAAGATAATGGAACATTTGTAGCCAAAATTTTTCAAGGAGCTGGAAGTGATGAATTTATAAAATTAGTTAAGGAAAATTTTAAAAAAGTTTCAATATTTAAACCAAAATCATCTCGTCCAAGATCAAGAGAGTTTTATTTTATAGCACAAAATCTAATTAGTTAAATTGCTTTTCTTCCTACTTTTCCATAATCACTAACATTAGGTCTTATTAATTTTGTAATAAAAAAGCCGGAAGAACAGTAAAGAAAACCAATAGGTCCAGAAAAATCTTTTGTCCTCGAGTGGATTGAAAAGCACTTTAGCACATTCTGGAAAAATGAAGCTGACATAGCTTTCAACAATAACCCAAGATCTATATTTATTGCTATCAAAGATAAAAATATTATAGGATTTGCCTGCTATGATGCTACCGTTTTAAATTTCTTTGGTCCCAACTGGAGTATCTGACAAATGTAGAGGCTTAGGGACAGGAAAAGCCCTTCTTATTGCTTGTATGCTGGATATGAAGCTTAAAGGCTATGCTTATGCTGTTGTAGGAGCTGTTGGACCAACAGAATTCTATGAAAAAGCTCTAAATGCAACAGCGATACCAGACTTTTGACCTGGAGCTTATAGCAACATGATAAGAAATTCAAATTAAATATTATGCTTCCATAAATTAAAAATTTTCTCAGCTAAAACTTTATGAGCCTTTGTTGTTGGATGACAATAATCCCAGCAAATATGAGTCTCAGGATCTCTCATAACTTTTATATCGTATTGAATATTACCTAAAGAATTTGCTCCACCATAACTATCAACACACACATCTGTAGAATTTTCAAAACCATACTTAGCTGGATTTTGGATACAATCATTAAGCAAGCTGTAGAAATCAAAAAGCTTTATATTTACTTCTGGAAACATCACTTGCAAATCAGAAATTCTATTTTGTAATAAGTTATTTTGAATTTTTATATTCATTTGCAAATATGATTTAAAAAACTTACCAACCCAATTAGCAAGATAATCCTTATATACTGGAGCTAATGTCACATCAGGAACATTCCAAACTACTATATTTCTTGCACCCATTTTTATTGCTTTCCTAGCAATCCTTCTTAGATCTCGTGCAACTCTAAGCTTAGCCAATAAATTTAAGTAAGGAACCTCATTATATATAGTAAATAAGAAATTATTTGCTCCACCATTTATGACAACTAAATCATCTTTTTTAAACCTACCCTCTTCATTTTCAAATCTAGTTAATTGATTTGAAACAGGGAATGAGTGATATCTTAAAAGAGAACTAGGATTTGCTCCATGAGTTAATGCTCCGCCGATAGCATAACTTTTATGCTCAACAGTTGCTACTTCATTATCTTCAGCTATCATTTGAGCTAAATACTCTGTTGAAGTAAGTCCATTTGAGAATCTTCCTCCATGATAAGGTTCTTGAGGTATATCTAAAGTTTTTATAAGATTACCAGTATCTAATAAGCTGTCGCCAAAAATAACCAATCTATTTATTGTCATCTTTTTACCTATAATTAATATTCAAAAAAATTAGCCATCCACTGGCCTATAACTAAACTATTATCTCGAATTCTTAAGCTGTCTAAAGCATGTTGGAACTCACTTTTAATTTGTTCCTCATACTCTCTCATTAGAGCATGATTATGAACTTTTAACATTTCAGGATGAGCTTGTATTCCTAAGACCTGATCTTTGTAACTAAATATCTGAACCTCACAATAATCACTAGTACCTATAAGCTCAGCATCTTTAGGTAATTCAACTACCATATCTTGATGATAAAATAACAAGTTCAGATATTTGTAATAAGGAGACATCCAAGGCTTATGATTAAGAATTTTAACGGTTCTAATCCCAACAGCAAATCCATTTTTAGATCTCTCAACTCTTCCGCCTAAAGCCTCTACTAATACTTGATGTCCAAAACATATTCCAACTATCTTTTTACCTTCATCAAGAATTTCTCTAACTCTAGTTTTAAGCTCTTCAATCCATGGAAGCCTTTCGAAAGCTGTAGCTTTGCTTCCAGTTATTATAAAGCCATCATACTCGCAACAGTTCTCTGGATACTCTCCAACAGTTACATCAAAAATATCAAAATCAATAACAACAGAAAGTTTAAAGAAAAGATTAGCAAACATTTCAGGGTAGTTACCTCCTGAAAATTCTTGTCTATGAGCAGGTATATGATCTGTCTGTAATATTGCTATTTTCATATTTATTTTATTAATGCTTCAAATAACATCTTTTTAAAATCTTCAGTTATTTCAAAAGTATAGGTATGTGCCCTCAATGCTCCTTTTGAACCTTTTATTTTTAAAAGATTATCTTCTTTTACAATTTCTTTTATATTAATAACATCTAACTTTGTTGAATCAAAAACTAGACTTTTCTTTTTCCAATGCTCTCTATATTTTAATATTGCAGCGCGAAAGGATCCATTTATTTTATTACTTAATGCTTTTTCAACAAACTCATCTGCTCCCTCAGGCATCTCCTCTGCAAACTTCTTAAGTTCATATAAAGTTCTAACATCTTCTACTATATTTTTATCAACGAGTTCTCGAATATTTTCTTTAGCATCAGAGATTTTTAATCTCATAGATATCCAACTAGAATCCCTACCTAAAACCTTTGCTATATCTGACTTCTTAACTTTTCTATTTTCTATCAATTCTTTTAGTGCATCAGCCTCTTCAAAAGGTGATACATTTTCTCTTTGATCATTCTCTAAGAGCTGTAACAATAAAATATTTACATCAGATTCTTCTTCTCTAAGAATACATGGAATAGTTTCTAGTCCTGCTTCTTTAGATGCTAAGTATCTTCTCTCACCAGCTATAATATGATGTACTCCATCATACTTTTTTGCTGTAATAATAATTGGTTGTATAACCCCATTTTCCTTAATACTTTTAGCTAAGGAATCTATATTTTTGAAAATTTTCCTAGGCTGTTTAGCATCTGGTTTAACTATACTTAAAGGTAGCTCCAATAATGAGCCAACTTTACTAGCTTGCTGATTCAATTCTTGAAGCTGCATAGCTCTCAAAATATCTTTTTTTTCTTGCCCAACAGTATCATGAACTCTTTTATCAACTTTTCTATCAAGTAGGGAAACTTTTTTAGCCATTTACTTCTCCAAAAAATTCAGCAACCTCTTTTACTAACTTTCTTACTTGAGAATGAGGCTTGCTATTTTTCGCATAGTCCCCAATATATGCTCCCTCAGCCTCAGCTTCGATAAACTTAACACTTTGAGAAACAAAACTTTCAAAGTAGTGTCCATCATTCTCAAAAAACTCCATCAGACTCTTAGACATGTTTGATGCCATCTGAACCCTATTTGCAAAAAATCTATAAGGCTTATCAGCGGTTAATGCCAAATCCTTAGCTTCTATTAATCCAGACAAATCCATACCACTTGGGGAGCATGGAATAACAATAAGATCAGATAATAGTGCCGATTTTAAAGCTGCTGTTTGAAAGTTAGGTGGAGTATCTATAACGATAAAATCTAAATCAGGCTTTAATTCTATAATTTTTTCACGGACATTCTTTTCATCAAGGCTATAAACAAAATTTCTATTTGAATCATTTTTTGTCATCCACATATAAGCATCAGGTTTATCTTTATCCATGTCCACAATTGCAACTTTATAGCCAAGTTCTTGCAATCCACATGCTAAGTTAACCGCTGTAGTAGTTTTACCCGAACCGCCTTTTTGCTGTAAAAGTGAAATAACTTTTGCCCTTTCTGACATTTTAAAATACCCTAAAATTAACTTAAACGAATAAAAAACACTTTGAAATTATAATCTATATTTAATAGCTATAAAACCACTTACTTTACAACTTTTACGTATTAAGTATTGATAAGCTGGTTTATTTCTTATATTTTATTGTGGCTAATAGAACATAGATTTCATAAAAGACAATTTCAAACTTTAAGGTTTAAAAACACATAATGGCAAAAAACTTAGTGATCGTAGAGTCCCCTGCGAAAATCAAAACTATACAGAAGTATTTAGGAAAAGATTTTGATATTTTGGCATCGTTTGGCCATGTTAGAGAAATACCTTCTAAAGACACTTCAATAGATGTTGAAGATAATTTTAAAATTAAATATGTTGTAAATGACAAAAGTAAAAAGCACATAGATGCTATAAAAAAAGCTGCAAAAAATTCTGAAAATATATATCTTGCTACCGATCCAGATAGAGAGGGAGAAGCCATCTCTTGGCATGTACAAGAAATATTAAAGAATGCAAAACTGCTTAAAGATAAAAAAGTCTATAGAGTTACATTCAATGAAATAACTAAATCAGCTGTCACAAATGCTCTCGCAAATCCTAAAGAATTATCAATGTCATTGGTAAATGCTCAAAAGGCAAGACAAGCACTAGACTTTTTAGTTGGATTTAATTTGTCTCCTTTATTATGGAGAAAAATTACTAGTGGTTTATCAGCTGGTAGAGTACAAAGCCCTGCTCTTAGAATGATCGTTGAAAGAGAGATCGAAAGAGAAGAGTTTGTAAAAAAAGATTACTGGAGCATTACTGCTGAACTACAAAAGACTAAACTTTTTACAGCTGGTCTAACAGAATTTGATAATAATAAAGTTGAACAATTTACTTTTACTACAGAAAAAGCTGTAGAGTCTGCAAAAACAAAAATAGCTAAAGATGCTAATGGTTTTCTTATAGTTGATGGAATTTCAGAGAAAAAAATTCGTAGAAATCCATATGCTCCATTCACAACATCTACTTTAATGCAAGAAGCATCTAAAAAACTTGGCTTTAATGCGAAAAGAACAGCTTCAGTAGCTCAAAAATTATATGAAGGTAAAGATGTAGGTAATGGAGAATCTGTAGGTTTGATTACATATATGAGAACAGACTCAACAAACTTATCTCAAGATGCTCTAAATGATATTCGCGGATTCATCGAACAAAAATATGACTCAGGCATGCTCCCATCAAGCCCTCGCATTTTTACTAAAAAAGCTGAAAATGCTCAAGAGGCACATGAGGCTATCCGAGTAACAGCCGCAGCTCGTGAACCAGAGATGATAAAACAGTATCTAACAGCTGATGAATATAAGCTTTATACTTTAATATGGAAAAGGACTATGGCATGCCAAATGAAACATGCCACATTAAATAGTACATCTATTGATCTTACTACAGAAAATAAAAAACATAAGTTTAAAGCTACTGGCACAGTTATTGTTGATGCTGGTTTCCTAAGTGTTTATCAAGCAGAAAAAGATGAAGATGAAAAAGATGAAGATGATGGAATAATACTTCCTAAAGTTGAAGAAGGACAAAAAATCCCATTAAAAGATATCATTGTAAAAGCTCACTCAACTGAACCACCTCCAAGATATACAGAGGCATCTCTAATTAAAACTTTAGAGAAATATGGTATTGGTCGTCCTTCAACTTATCCTGTTATCATATCTACACTACAACAAAGAGAATATGTTGATACTGATAATAAAAGATTTATCCCAACAGACAAAGGTCGTGTAGTAAATAAATTTTTAACAGAATATTTCAAAAAATATGTTGAATATTCATATACAGCAGGTCTTGAAAAAGAGCTAGATGAAATTGCTCAAGACAAAAATGATTATTTAAGTGTTTTAAATGCTTTTTGGAAACCATTTATCGAAAAAATTGGAAAAATCTCTGAAGAAGTTTCAAGAAAAGATGTAGTTCAAGAGGAATTAGATGAAGATTGTCCAGAATGTGGAAGTAAGCTTTCACTAAGGTTAGGTAAAAATGGTCGCTTCATTGGTTGCACCAACTACCCTACTTGTAAATATACTCGTCCATTAGAAAATAGCTCAACAGAGAAAAAAGAAGAAAAACCTGAGCCAACAGTTGTTGCAGATAGAAAGTGCCCAGAATGTGGCTCTGACTTACATATAAAACAAGGCAAGTATGGAAAATTCATAGGATGCTCTAATTATCCAAAATGTAAACATATGGAGCCTCTAGAAAAACCTAAAGATACTGGAATAGTTTGTCCAAAGTGCAACAAAAACCACATCGTAGAGAAAAAATCTCGTAAAGGGAAGGTATTCTATGCATGTGATGGTTTTCCAAAATGTAAAAATGCTTACTGGTATCCTCCTATAAATGAAAAATGCCCTAAATGTAACTATCCAATCTTATTACATAAAACAACTAAGAAGGATGGGGAGCAAAAAGTTTGTGCCAATGAGGAATGTGATTTCACAGTTTCTTTATGATTATGCAATTTAATTGATACTAAACTTTTTTTAAAAATGCTAGGATTTTAACTAATAAGCAAAATAGATAACAAAAATGAAAAATAATTTTAAAGAAAACTTATTAGAAGCAAAAGATCTTCTCAAATCAGAGAAAGCTTATAATTTCTCTATGCCTAAATATTTACAATTGAAATATACTTTCATTCCTTTAGCCATAGTAATTATTCTTACATTTTTTTATATTGACACTCCTGTTGAAAAAATGGTTATTGGCTTACCTTCTGAGGTTACATATTTCTTTAAAAAAATTACAGATTTTGGAAAAGCTGCTTGGATAATAATAGTTTGTGCAATAATTATTCTAACTAGATTATTCATATCTCCGTCAAAACTTTCAGAAAAAGCTTTAAATCAATTAAATAAACTAACCTCATACGCTAGCTTTATTGTTGTTAGCGTAAGTATTAGTGGTATTGTAGGGCAAATTATAAAATCTATCATAGGTCGAGCACGCCCTCCTTTATTCGAACAATATGGAAGTGCATATTTTCATCACTTTAATTTTTTTGATGCTCCTTTTGCTAGTATGCCTTCTGGTCACTCAACTACGATAGGGAGCCTATTTGTTTGTTTATTTTTTATATTCCCTAGATTTAAATATCTTTGGATAGTTTTAGCAATTTTCTTTGCTGCCTCAAGGATTTTTGTAAGGGCACACTATCCTAGTGATGTCATTTTTGGCTTAGCTTTAGGCTCTTATACATCTATTTATCTCTATTATTGGTTAAAAAACAGAAAACTTATCTAATATTTCTCCAAAAATAAGATAAATTTGATATCATAGTGAAATACATTTTCATACACCTCTAATTAACGTGGCTACTACATTAATAGATGGAAAAGGTCTTTCAAAAAAATTGAAAGATAGTCTTTCACAACAAGTTCAAGAATACATAAAAAATACAAATATAACTCCTAAGCTAACAGCAATTATTGTTGGTAATGATCCAGCTAGTGAAGTTTATGTAGGATCAAAAGCAAAATCTTGTGCCCAAGCAGGAATAGATTCAGATGTTATAAAGCTTCCAGAAGAGACTACAGAAAAAGAGCTTTTAACTAGGATTGAAGAACTAAACAAAAATAAAGATGTTCATGGGATACTTGTGCAACTTCCTTTACCTAAACATATAGATACTCAAAAAATCATATATGCTATTGCTGTTGAAAAAGATGTTGATGGGTTTCATCCAAACAATATAGGAAAACTACAAATTGGAGATCCAACAAGAATAGAGCCCTGCACTCCTAAAGGCATTATGACAATGTTAAGAGAGTATGATATAAATCTTATAGGAGCTAATGCAGTTGTCATTGGTGCTAGCAATATTGTTGGAAAACCTATATCACAGATGCTTCTAAATGCTAAAGCTACTGTTACTACATGTAATAGTAAAACAAAGAACCTTACTGAGCATACGAGAAATGCTGACATTATAGTCGTTGCTGTTGGAAAGGATAAGTTCTTAACGGAAGATATGGTAAAAGAAGGTGCTGTAATAATTGATGTAGGTATAAATCGTGTAAATGGTAAAATATGTGGCGATGTTGATTTTGAAAAAGTTAAAACAAAAGCAGCTGCAATAACTCCTGTTCCAGGCGGAGTTGGTCCAATGACTATCACAGAACTTTTATATAACACTTTCGAGTGTTGCAAGAACCAAAATAAGGAATAAACTAAAATGTCTAGCTTAAGATATGAAGATGCTGGGGTAAATATAGAAGCAGGTAATGAAGCTGTTTCAAAAATGAAAGAGCATGTAAAAAAAACTTTCACTTCAAATGTTCTTACAGGTTTAGGAAGTTTTGGTTCTTTATACTCTCTAAAAGATATTTTAAACAACTATAAAGATCCTGTTTTAGTTCAATCTATAGACGGTGTGGGCACTAAAACTAAAGTCGCTGTAATGTGCAATAAATTTGAAAACTTAGGTTATGATTTATTCTCTGCTGCTACAAACGATATTATCGTAATGGGTGCAAAACCGATAACTTTCCTAGACTATGTAGCTCATGACAAACTAGATCCAAATGTGATGGAAGAGCTCATAAAAGGCATGTCAAAAGCTTGTAGCGAATGTGGAGTATCTCTAGTTGGTGGAGAAACTGCAGAAATGCCTGGTGTTTACATGTCTGGTGAAATTGACATGGTTGGTGTGATTACTGGCGTTGTCGAAAAAGATCGCATAATTGATGGCAAAAACATTAAAGAAGGTGATACTATATTTGGTCTAACATCTTCTGGTCTTCATACAAACGGTTACTCTTTTGCACGCAAACTATTTTTTGACGTTGCTAAAAATAAACATACTGATACATATCCAGAATTTAAAGGTACAACTATTGGAGATATTCTACTTGAGCCACATATTAACTATACAAATATAGTTCATGACTTTTTAGAAAATGGCTTAGAGATCAAAGGAATGGCTCATATTACTGGTGGTGGATTTATAGAGAACATACCAAGAGTACTGCCTGAAGGCTTAGGTGCAAAAATATATAAAGATAGTTTTGAAACTCCGGCTGTTTTCAAAGTTATGCAAAAAATAGGTAATATTTCAGAATTTGAGATGTTCCGCTCATTTAACATGGGAATAGGATTAACTATTATTGCTTCTGAGAATGAATATCCTAAACTAGCACAAATAGCTCAAAAGTATACTAATACAAGACTTCATAAAATAGGAACTATAACTAACAAAGCTAAGGTGGAAATTATCTAATGTTCAATAGCAACATTATTAAACAAAACATAAATAACTGTCTTAAAGAAACAAGCTTACCTATAAAAAATAAATATTCTGGAAAAGTACGAGATATGTATTTTACAGATGATTTAAGCATATTAGTTTCAACAGATAGACAATCTGCTTTTGATAGATCTTTAGGATTTATTCCATTTAAAGGGCAAGTACTTGCTCAGACATCTGTTTGGTGGTTTAAGCGCACAAGACATATTGTAAAAAATCATTTTATTGATTCTCCAGATCCGAATGTTATTATTGCGAGAAAATGTAAAGTTCTACCTATTGAGTTTGTCGTAAGAGGATATATTACAGGCTCTACTTCAACGTCTCTTTGGACACATTATGAAAAAGGTGGGAGAGATTATTGTGGAAATCTTTTACCAGAAGGTTTAGTAAAAAATCAAAAACTTCCAAAAAATATTCTGACACCAACAACTAAAGAAACTGATCATGATAGACCTATCTCAGCAGCTGATATCGTTAAAGAAGGTTGGTTAACCCAAGAGCAATGGGATTTTGCATCTAAAAAAGCATTGGCTTTATTTGAATATGGCCAAAGAAAAGCCGAAGAACATGGATTAATTCTAGCTGATACAAAATATGAATTTGGAATTGATGAAAAAACTGGTCAAATATTATTAATCGATGAGATTCACACTCCAGACAGCTCAAGATTTTGGCTTAAAGATAGCTATGAATCTCATTTAAAACAAGGCTTAGAGCCTGAAAATATTGACAAAGAATTCTTTAGACTATGGTTTGCTAAGCACTGTGATCCATATAACGATAAGGAACTTCCTCAAGCCCCTGAAAAATTAGTTATCGAACTATCACAGAAGTATATAAAACTATATGAGATGATTACTGGAAAAACATTCATTCCGCCTCGCTCTAACATTAGCATTAGCACTAGAATATTCACCAATGTTCTGAATTATTTAAACAAAGGAACTAGTAAATCAATGTTAAATATTCTTTTAATTGGATCTGGAAGTAGAGAACATGCGATCGCAAAAGCGATAAAAAATAGTAAAATTGAAAATAATCTTTTTTGTCTAAGTGGCGCTATTAATCCTGGTATAGAGAAACTTACTAGTGGCTATAAAGTAGCTAATGTATGTGATATAGATGCTATTAGCTCATACGCTGATAAACATGAAATTGATTTAGCAATTATTGGACCAGAAGCTCCTTTAGAAGCTGGTGTAGCAGATGCACTAAAGGCAAATGATATAAAAGTTGTTGGACCAACTAAAAATCATGCTCAACTTGAAACATCAAAAGGTTTTACTAGAAGCTTAATAGAAGAGTATAACATCGGTGCGAATCCTTTCTTTAAAAAATTCAATTCTATGGAAGGAGTAAAAGAAACTCTAAAACAATATGAAAAGCAGTTTGTAATTAAAGCTGATGGTCTATGTGGTGGCAAAGGTGTGGTTGTTTGGGGTGACCACATTAAATCAATGGATGAAGCTATTAAACACTGTGAATCTCTTGTAAAAGAAGGCGCTGAATTTGTAATAGAAGAAAAACTAATTGGTGAAGAATTCTCATTAATCTCCTTTACTGATGGTAAGAATTTCATTCATATGCCCGCTGTACAAGATCATAAACGTGCACATGAGGGAGATACTGGTCCAAATACTGGAGGTATGGGAACATATTCAGATGCTAATCATTCATTACCTTTCTTATCTGATAGTGATATTGAAAGAGCTAAAGAAATCAATGAAAAAGTAGCTCAAGCTCTACATGACAAATTTGGAACTCCATATCAAGGTATCTTATATGGTGGTTTTATGGCAACTATCAATGATACTAAAGTTATTGAATATAATGCTCGTTTTGGTGACCCTGAAGCAATGAATTTGCTTACTCTGCTAGATAGTGATTTTGTTGAAATCGCTCAAGCTATCACTGAAGGAACCCTAAACAAAGTAAAAGCAAGTTTCAAAAACCAAGCAACAGTTTGTAAATATCTAGTTCCTTTAGGCTATCCTAATAGATCTGTTAAAAATTTTGAAATAGATATTTCACAATGCCCTAAAGATGTAGAGCTTTTCCTTGGAGCTGTGGATTATAGAGATGGTAAATTAATTGGTACAGGATCAAGAGCAATTGCAGTTCTAGGACTTGGAGATACAATTACTGAGGCAGAAAAAAAAGCAGAAAATGGAATAAAAAATATTTACGGAAAATTATTTCATAGACCAGATATTGGTACAAAAGATCTTATAAACAAAAGAATCAAGCACATGAACCTACTTAGAGGCAATAAGTACAAGGAAATAAAATAGTTATGTCCAAATTAAACCTTGTAATATTAGGCTCTACAAGAGGGTCCAATATGCAAGCGATAATAGATGCTATCCAAAATCAAGAGCTTAACGCTCATATCTCTCTTGTCATATCTAACAAAAAAGAAGCTTATATTTTAGAAAGAGCAAAATCTAACAACATAGAAAATATCTTTATTTCAGCTAAAAATAAAACTAGAGAAGAATATGACAAAATAGTAGCTGATGAAATAAACAAATATAAGCCAGATTTAATTCTTTTAATAGGATATATGAGAATTCTAAGTAAAGATTTTGTTAACTCTTTTAAAAACAAAATCCTAAACATCCACCCTTCTTTACTTCCAAAACATCCAGGTTTAATGGATCTAGCTGTACATCAAGCTGTTATTGATGCTAAAGATCAAGAAACAGGATGTACTATACATGAAGTTACAGAAGAAGTAGACAATGGTAAAATTATCTTACAACTAAAGTGTAAAGTTGATAAAACTGACTCTGCAGAAGAGTTAAAAGAAAAAGTTCAAGAACTGGAAAAAAAAGCCTGGATACAGGTTATCAAAAACTGGAAAAAGGAAAATTAAAATGAGTGTAGATGTTGGCGTGATTATGGGCTCAAAATCTGACTGGAGCACTATGAAAGAATGCTGTGATATTCTTGATCAGTTAAATATTAAGTATGAATGTGAAGTTGTATCTGCACATCGCACTCCAGATAAGATGTTTTCTTATGCTGAAACAGCAAAAGATAGAGGGATTAAAGTAATTATTGCTGGAGCTGGTGGTGCAGCTCATTTACCAGGAATGGTAGCTGCTAAAACTTCTTTACCTGTATTAGGTGTACCAGTTAAATCAAGTACTCTAAATGGTCAAGATAGCTTACTATCTATAGTTCAAATGCCTGCTGGCATACCAGTTGCAACATTTGCCATTGGTATTGCTGGCAGTAAAAATGCCGCTCTTTTCGCAGCTAGTATTTTACAGCACACAAATAAAGAGATAGGCGAAGCTTTAGAAAAGTTTAGATATAATCAAACTCAAACCGTTTTAGATAATCCAAACCCAAGAGAAGAGTAATCATGAAAGTTGGAATTATTGGTGCTGGGCAACTAGCTAGAATGCTTAGTATAGCAGGCACTCCATTAGGAATAGAATTTCATTGCTTAGGAAAAGAGACTGACTGTGCTAATGATGTTTCAAAAAGTGTAAAAGATATTCCATTGGAGAACATAAATGAAGTAGTTGAATGGACTAAGCAGTTTGATGTAATAACCTTTGAAAACGAAAATATTAGTCATGAATTAATTAAAGCTATAAATCATGATATAAGTGTTTACCCTTCTGCTAAGGCTATAGCTATATCACAAGATAGACTATTAGAAAAGTCTTTCATGAGGGATCATGACATTCAAACCGCTGTCTTTGAAAATATTGGAAGCTTAGAAGATCTAGAGATTTCTGTAAAAAATCATGGCTTACCAGCAATTATAAAAACTCGTAGATTTGGCTATGATGGTAAAGGACAATTTATAATTAAAAAGCAATCTGATGTTTCTTTAGCATGGAACGCCTTAAAAGATGCTCAAGACGGGCTTATCTATGAGAAGTTTGTTGATTTTCAATTTGAAGTATCTCAAATATGTACAGCCGATATTAAAGGCAATATAGCTTTTTATCCTCTAACAAAAAATACTCATGAGAAAGGTATACTTATTGAGTCTCATGCACCTTACATTAATGATAAGCTTACTGAACAAGGACAAACCATAGCTAAAAAAATTATCAAAGAGCTTAATTATGTAGGTACCCTTGCTATAGAATTCTTTGTCTGTAATGAAAAATTAATTGTTAATGAAATTGCTCCTCGTGTCCACAATAGCGGACACTGGACTATAGACGGTTCTATAACCTCTCAATTTGAAAACCATGTTCGAGCAATTACTGGCTTAATACTTGGTTCAACAGAAAGTAAAGAAACTATAATGCTTAATTGTATTGGCGCAATGCCGACTAATAAAGATCTTTCCTCTTTAGATAAGGTCAAAATACATAACTATAATAAAAGTTCACGCAAGGGTCGCAAGGTTGGACATTTAAACCTCAACATCACAGATGAGACTAGCCTATATCAATTATTACAAGCTAGAAAATTAATAAAGCTTTCTCAGGAGTTATAACTCATTATGATGAATGAAAAATATTTATTAGATAATTATGAAAGACCTACACTAGAAACTCCTGATAAAAGTAAGAAAGTTCTTCTACACTCATGCTGTGCTCCATGTGCTGGAGAAATAATGGAAGCCCTAGCTGCTTCAGACTTAGAAGTAACTATATTTTTCTACAACCCAAACATTCACCCAACTGAAGAATACATAATTAGAAAAGAAGAGAATAAAAGATTTGCAGAGAAGCTAGGTATGGATTTTATCGATGCTGATTACGATAAAGATAATTGGTTTAACCTCGCAAAAGGAATGGAGAATGAACCTGAAAGAGGTATTAGATGCACTATGTGTTTTGATATGAGATTTGTCAAAACTGCTGACTATGCACATAAAAATGGATTTAGTGTAATTTCCAGCACATTAGGGATATCCAAATGGAAAAACATGTCTCAAATAAACACCTCAGGAGTTAAAGCAGCTGGTCTATATGAAAACATGCATTATTGGGATTTCAACTGGCGTAAGGAAGGAGGATCTTATAGAATGCTTGAGATTTCAAAAAAGGAAAATTTTTATCAACAAGAATATTGTGGATGCGCATATAGCTTAAGAGATACTAATAACTGGCGTCTACAGAATGGCAAAGAAAAAATCAAAAGAGGTGTAAAATATTACGGAGTTTAAAAGTATTATTTATGACCAAACTATTTCTTTATTCGACATAAAAGAACCTCTTTATCTTTACCTGGAAGCATAACTGCTCCTTCTAAATTAAATCCTAATTTTTCTAAAAGTCTTTGAGAACATATATTGTCTTGATCGGTAATTGCTTGAAGAGTATAATTCCAAATTCATCAAATGCTGCTTCTTTAATTTTGTTGGCAACTTCAAAAGCAAATCCTCTTTTTTCAAACTCTAGAAGAAACGCAAAACCAATATCTATTCCATCTAGCCCTTCTCTATCATACAATCCACAAATCCCTATTTTTTGATCACTTTCTTTTAGTATTAACGTAAAACTTGAATAGCCAAGTCTTCTAATTGAGGGTGGATTTTAATCTTTATATAATTTCTTGCATCTTCAATAGTATTAATATTCCTATCACCAATATACTTAATCCACTTAGGTGTATTCATTAAGGCATAAATAAATTCAGCATCACTTATACAAGTCGGCTTAATTATAAGTCTTTCTATTTCAAATATTTTATAGTTCACTTTTTTATACCTACAACAAATATTTTAAAATATTAATTGCTATTAAAAGCAGCTCTTATCCAATTTATTTCATTATTAGTTATCGCAATCACATCAAAGCGACATTCATAATTAGAAAAACTCTCATTTTGTTGTAGAAATATCTGAGCCGTATTTATTATCTTTTTTTGCTTTGAAATAGAAATCATTTCCTCGGTTGTGCCAAATTTTACAGATTTCCTATACTTTACCTCAACAAATACAAGAGTTTGATCATCTAAAGCTATTAGATCTATTTCACCATAAGGTAATGCTTTATAATTTTTGTCAATAATTTCAAAAGATTTAGATTTTAAAAAGTTTACAGCTTTATCTTCACCTAAAGCTCCAATTTCAGTTTTTAGCATCTGATTCCACTATGTCTCAATAAGGCTTCTTCACTAGGTTTCCTACCCATAAAGGCTACAAAATTATCCATAGCATCACGCGAAGAACCTTTAGATATAATATTATCTAGAAGCTCTTGCCCAACCTGCTTAGAAAAAACCCCCTCTTCTTCAAACCTTGAGAAAACATCAGATGATAAAATCTCTGCCCATTTATAGCTATAATAGCCAGCTGCATATCCACCTGCAAAAATATGTGTAAATCCATTTTGAAACTTATTATAAACAGGAGGTTTTAATAGACCTATCTCTGCTCTTACTGCATCCAGTTCTTTCTGAACATCATCAACAGAAGTAATCTTTTTTCTATGAATATTCATGTCAAACACTCCAAACTCTAATTGACGAACCATCATTAATGCGGAATGAAAATGCCTAGCTCCAACAAGTTTGTCTAATTGTTCTTTTGTTAATTTAGACCCATCTCTAGCACCAGATATTAATTCAATACCTTCTTTACACCAGCAAAAATTCTCCATAAATTGACTTGGCAGTTCCACAGCATCCCACTCAACACCATGAGTCCCAGAAATAGAAGGCACACTTACTACAGATAGGATATGATGTAACGCATGACCAAATTCATGAAACAAAGTAACTGCATCACTATGAGTTATATTAGAACCATCATCTGAAGGTGGCATAAAATTACAATTCACGTATGCAACAGGTTTTTGTCTTGAAGAACAACTTTTAATGTAAGATGTCCGAGATCCATCCATCCATGCGCCACCACGCTTGCTATCTCTAGCAAAGAAATCACAAATAATGCTCCCTATTAATTCACCATTCTTACTAAAATTAAATATTTTTTCTTCTGGAGTGTATTTAGGCTCTTTTAAATCTTCTTCAATATCTAAGCCATATATATTATTTAAAATTACAAATAAACCATTTAAAACTTTTTCTAAAGGAAAATACTTTCTAAGCTCCTCTTCTGTAAAATCAAACTTATCTTTTTTTAGTTTTTCAGAAAAAAATGCCAAATCCCATGGTTTGATGTCTTCATTAAAGCCACATTTTTTAGCATATCCTTTTAGCTCATTTAACTCTTCTTTAGCCTGACTCTTTGACTTTATTAAGAGGTTCTCTAACAGCTCTAGTACTTGCTCGGGAGTTTCAGCCATCTTTGTAAATAAAGAATACTCTGCATAATTATCAAATTCTAAAATTTGAGACTTTTCTAATCTTAATGAAAGTATTTTCTCGATATTATCATCATTATTAAACTTAGGATCATCAAAATACTTAGATGCCTTAGTGCAATATGCTTTATAAAATTTCTCTCTCAGGGCTCTATTATTTGCTTGTTGCATTACTGCCAGATATGTTGGAATATCTAAACCTAGCATATATTTTTCAGCCACTTCTTTCGCTTTCGCCTTCTTTTCAGCAGCTTTTATAACATTCTCAGATAAACCATCTAACTCTTTTATATCATTAGTTTTGTAACTCCAAGACATAGTTGCATCAAGCACATTATTCTCAAACTTACTATTTAGCTGAGCTAATTCCTGACTTATTTCTTGCAAGCGCTGTCTTTTACTTTCCTCTAAATCTACACCAGATTTTTCAAAACCTATTAATGCTTTTTTCACAGCCTGTTTCTGTTCAGAATTCAACTTTATCTCATTTATAGCTTTATAAAAAGAATAAAGCTCCTTATTTTGTCCAAGCTTTGTGTAATATTCTGTAACCTTTGCAACTGCATATTCATAATCTTTTCGTAATTGTTCTGAATTACAAACTGCATTCATATGAGCAATAGATGAAAACACTTGCGTTATCTTCTCATCAGCCTCTTCTAATTTCTGTAATTCACTACATTTTTTAGCTGAGTGCTTAATAACATCTTTAACTAATATCTCAGCTTTCTGTAAAACATAATCAACAGCTTCTTTTACTTCAGAATCTTTAAAATCTGCCAATTTTGGCAAACTTGACTCAACTAATAAAGAATTCATGAAATCCTCCAAATATTTTTTGCAATAAAAACTATATATATTCTATACTTTAGATATAAGATTGCATCATAAAAACATCAAGGCATCTATTATTATGATGAGTTTCACAGAAGAAAAATTTGATACACCGATTTTTTTTAATGAATATACAAAAGGATTATTTAAATTAAATATTGGGAATTTTAGAAATACTTTAATTTTATCAAGAGAATCAATATTAAGCTCTGACAATAAAATAGAAACTATAAATGATATATCTACTGAACATTTAGATTTATTACTTAAAACAAATCCTGAAATAATCCTTATAGGGACAGGGAAAAAACAAACATTGCCTCCTGTAGAGATAATGAATTATTTAGCTAAATATGGTAAAAACTTGGATTTCATGGATAGTAATACAGCATGCAAGACATACAATCTTTTAGCAAATGAAAATAGAAGTGTTGGTTGCATAATTATTATTTAGTTGTTTTTGCCCTTTTTAAAATTAAGTTTAATGTTATAATCAAGTGTAGAACCTTTTAGAAGTAAACTGGTTCTAAATTAATAAAACCTGGAATAAAAAAGGAGTTATCCGATGAATAAAACACTTAAATTAAGCTTTTTATTAACTTCATTATTAGCTTTAGCAGGTTGCTCTACTCTAGGTGGAGATGACAAGTCTAAAGATACAAATAACGATGGTTCTCAAGCTGTTGCTACTACTTCAACTACTGGCGAACCTACTGCAAAAGTTAAGTTAAGCAAAAACAACAAAGATGAAATAATTGCTAAAATTTGGACGACCTATAATGGAAATCCAGAAGGTAGTGTTAAGCTACATTGGCAAGCACCTACTGGCACTGGTTGTTATGATACTCAGTTCCCTATCACTAAATATGGTGAATCAAAAGATATGACTTGGGCAACTGTTGAACTTAAGCAAGGAAATAAATACTGTACAGGTAACTGGACAGCTAGCGTAATGTTTGATGGTAAAGCAATCGCTACAGACTCAATAACTATCAAATAAAATCATATAACTTTATATCTTCATTCTTTACTTGTATCTATATGTAATTTATACTTATCCTTGAATTTAATAGTTAACCGGATAAGAGGTTACCTTTATGAAAAGGTTTTTAACAATTTCACTTATAACAATTATGTTTTTAACTGTTACTAGTTGTGCTTCTGATATTGACTCTAAAATAGTTCAACTGCAACAGACTCAGCAAAACATGAATGATAAAGCATCTCAAGACCTAGATGATGCTAAAAATTTAGAGGCTAAAGCCTCTAAACTTAGAAACACTGCTGATAGAAAACAAGCTCAAGTTGATGCTATAGATGCTCGAGTTAGAGATTTATTAAAAGCATATAGAGAACTTGAAGATCAAACTAGTGATGATGCAATCAATTTTAGAGAAAGAATAATTGATGAAGCTCAAAGTGCTATTAAGCTTCAAAAAGAAGTAAATAGCTACAAAGATCAAGCTGATGAAGCTAATAAAAAGGCTAATGATTTAAAAGCAACTGCTAACACAGAAGCCAAAGAAGCTCAAAAAGTTGGTGACCAAATTAAAAATCTTGAATTAAGTAAAAAAAATTAAATTTAGGTAAAAAATGAAAAATCGTTTTGTAATATTTGTCTTTGTTTTGTTAACACTAGGTTTAGCTAGCTGTAGTACTTATAATTCTTTTGTAGATTCTTTTTATAGTGATAGTGATGGAGTGCAAGTAGACTCTGACACAAATACTGTAGAGAATCCTGATAATGATGGAGAAACTGTTACTACAGATGATCCTAATGCTACAATAACTTTAGCCTATAACAAAAATCTGCACTCGATAGATGCGAAAATAATCACTAATTGGAATGGAGCTCCTCAAGGATCTGTTTACTTATCTTGGGAAACTCCAGAAGATACAAGCTGTTATAACACAGCCTTCCCAATAGCAAAATTTAAAGAAATAGAAGATTACTCAACAGACTCTCAAAGTGTACTATATAACAATCAAATATGTGCTGGAACTTGGAAAGCTATAATCACAGATAAGTCAGATGGCTCTGTTTTAGCTAGCTCAACGATAAAAATCCTTTCAGAATAATCTTTTTTACTAATTCTATCATTCTTATAAAACTTTTTATAAACTAGTAGCTTATATGCAACTTAAACAAACTAGTTTCAAAATGCTTCAAAATATAAAAAAAATACAACTTGATGATTTCATTTTTTATTTTTTATCTATTCTTTTATTTACGATTTTCCTAATGCCTTATAGAGAATATATTCCTATGAATATTGTTATAAGTAATACTTCGGGAGGCACAAAATATTTAAATGACATTATTTCAGCAAATAAAAACCTTTTCTTTGAAAGGTACACACTTTTATTTTATGGAACATCATTTTCTTTATTCTTGATTCTTATTAATAAAAAAATTCTTCAAGGAATAATTCTAAGATTTTTAAGTCTTAATAAAACAAATATAATCTCAATAATACTATTCTTTATCTTTGGCTTCATTTCTGCATGCTTTGCCATATCTCCATCAATTGCATTTAAAGGAGTTGGTTTTACTCTTGCAATGCTGATATTAAGTATTTTCATAGCAAACTATATTCAACAAAAGCCTGAAAAAATAAAATATCTTTTTATTATAGTTCTTTTATCTATAATTTTTTATGGAGGCATGCTCTTTTTACAACTGTCTTTATCAAACTTTTCTATTTATGGACAAACTGTCGCTGGAAATATACAAAAAGTATTACTATTTACTTATAACACTTTAAATCCAAGATTTTTAGATAATTATTTTTCATGGTTCGTTCCATTCTTACTTTTACCATGGATAATGAATTACAGGCCAATTCTAAAAATAGGAGCTTTTTTAGCTCTTTCTATAATATGGTTTGTAATAATAAATCATACCTTTAGAACTATATTTTTAGAATATATAATCATATTTATATTTTTAGCTATCTTTGATAGAAAATTATTAGCAAAAATATTTATTCTAATAATTCTATCTTTATTAGTTGGAGCTTTAATAAATTTAGGAATACATGAACTTGTATTAGTACAGGAAAATAAATCCGTGACTACTCTATTTAGAGATGGAGATAGTGGAAGGTTCTTAATATGGAGAGAGGCTTTTAGAATAGGGTTGGAACATCCTTTAACTGGTATTGGACAATGGAATTATATTGCTGTAACAAAAACTTCAGAAACTTACCCCCACAATCTTTTTTTAGAAATATGGTCACAATGGGGTATTCCTGCTTTTATATGCTTCATTATAATTATAGGCTATAGCATAAGATTCACTCTTATAAACTTAAAAGATCTTTTAACTCACAAGCCTTATAATATTTTCCTATTCATGCTTATAGCTGGTATGATTGACGGAATGCTAAATGCCATGTTTAAGACATCTTTAGGATTATTTGGAGCAATATTTGTTTTTGGCTTATTTATGTCATCTTATAAAGTCAAAGAAGAATGTAAAAGCATTTCCTTATATCAAATATCTATATTAAGAATAATTATTAGTATAACTATTTTCTCAATAGTAATTATCCCTCTAATATGGAAGCCCTTATGGGTATAACAAAATAATGTTGAATATTTAAAAAATAAGAGTAGAATAACTTCTACCAAAATACAATTTTATTAAAAATAAATTAATTTTGGTTTACATTTAAATTTATGTTGAAATAAAAAATGAGGATTTAATCATGAAAAAAATGCAAAAAGGTTTCTCACTTGTTGAGTTAATGGTTGTGATCGCTATTATTGCTATTCTAGCAGCAGTAGCTATCCCTATGTATTCTAACTACACTACTCGTGCTAGACTAGGTACACAACTTACAAATCTAGGCGGAGTAAAAGCAGAAGCTGCTGAGTATATAGCAAACAATAATAATGCTACTAACTATACTTCTACCGACTTTAGCAATGTTCCTAGTGGAGCTACATTCCCAGGTAATGGCGTAATACGTTTAAATACTTCAAGTATAGTTAGCGGTTCAAACATACAAATTGCTCCAACTGTAGGTAGTGGATCTATTACTTGGGAATGTCAATACTCAACTCAAATTACATCTAGTCAAGCTCCTAATGGATGTGTATCTCAATAATAATCATATCTATCTTAAGAATAATTTTGATATTCCAATTTGGTTTTATCCAAAAATCACTAAGTTTATTCTATAATTAATAATGCTAAATTTTTAAACATTATTAATTTACTATAAATGGGCTTCATAAAAATGAAAAACAAACAAACAGGTTTCTCACTTGTTGAGACAGTGGTCGTAATTGCAGTCATTACCATTTTAGCAGCTATATCTATTCCTATTTACTCTAACTATCAAACACGCACAAAAATAGGAGCAGAGATAAGTAAACTTAGTGAAGTAAAAATAGCAATGGTTGATAAAGCAATAAATGATCAAGGAGATTTTTCAAATCTTACCAAACCAAATAATGTAACTTTAACAGATAATATAGGCACTATAAACCTAGATTTAAGCAGTATAGTTTCAGGCGGAGCTCTTACTTTTAATCCTATAGGACTTGGTTCTGATGTTGTTCATTGGAAATGCGTAAATTCTTCTGGATCGACTTTAACTAGCTATCAACTCCCTTCTGAATGTTCTAGTTAATACGATTGTTATAAATTATTCTTCAAAAGCTCTCTAGCATGCTTTAATGTGTTTTCTGAAATATCCACCCCACCTACTATTTTAGCTATTTCAGTTACTCTTTCATCTAAAGATAATTCAACTATTTTTGATAATGTGTGATCACTTAAATATTCTTTAACAACATGTAGATGGATATCTCCTTGAGCCGCAACTTGTGCTTGATGAGTTATACATAATATTTGTAATCTATGAGACAACTCTTTTAAAAGTTTACCCACAATTTCTGCAGTAGCTCCTGATATACCAACGTCAACCTCATCAAATACTAATGTTGGATAAGATTTCTTTTCTGCTGATACAGCCTGTATTGCTAAACCTATTCTACTAAGTTCTCCACCTGAAGCTACTCTTTTAACTGGTGCCATTCTTTCACCTAGATTCAAATTTGCCACAAATTCACAAGAGTCTAAACCTTTAGCTGTTTTATTCTCTAAAGCTTTAATTTCAACATCAAATTTAGCTTTCGGCATATTTAAAGATCTTATATTATTTTCAACTTGCTTGGAAAAATTCTTAGCGGCCTTTTGTCTAGATATTGATAGCTCATCAGCATAATCAAAATACTGTTTTTCTAATTCATTTTTTTCTTTTAAAAGCTCTTTGAGTCCCTCATTTTCTTGAGAAATACTATCAAGCTCATCTTGTAATTCTCTAATATAGCTATAGAGATAGTTAGGCTCAACCTTATGTTTTCTTGCTACTTCATATATGGCTGACATCCTTTGCTCTACCTTTATTAGCTCTTCAGGATTCTGCTCTATACTATCTAAAATAGATTTAGCATCATCATACCCTTCCTGCGCATAAACTTTAGTTTGAGAAATTAGATCATATAAATTTTTAATATCTTTATTTTCACTAAATTTTGATAAGTTTCTTTCTAATTCAGTAATTATTGATATGACATTTTGCTCAGAATCATATAACCCTTCACAAACTGAACTTAACACATAAACCTTATCATCTATACTCGATAAATCTTTTTGTTTTTCTACCAAATCATCAAATTCAGTTTCTAACAAATCCAAAGCAATAAGCTCATCTAATTTATACTCTAAAAGCTCTTTATGATTCTTTTTTGTTTCTACAGTCATTTCGGCTTGGACTATTTTTTCATCAACTTTTTGCAGCTCAAAAAAAACTTTAGCTATCTTTTTTAACAAATCAGAATTATTTGCAAAGCTATCAAGCAGATTAAGTTGTGCTTTAATATCTAGTAAATCTTGATGCGAGTTTTGGCTATATATATTTATCAAATTATCTGAAACTCTCTTAACTTCAGCAGCTTTAACTACAGTTCCATTAATGAATAATCGACTTTGTTCATTTCTCACTACCCTTCTTATAGTACACTCCCCTAAGTCCTCTATAAAAAGCTCTTCCAAAATTCTTTTTACTTTTTCATTATCTCTAATATCAAAAATAGCTAATACTTCTGTAATTTCGCCATCATTAAGAAATGTTTTCTCTAATCTCGTACCAAGTACAAAGCTAAGTGCATCAATAAGAATTGACTTTCCAGCACCTGTTTCACCGGTAACTACGGTCATTCCATCTTTAAAATCTATCTCAGTAGATTTTATTATTGCAAAATTTTTAATCGCTAGATGTTGTAGCATATTGAAATATAACCCAGAAACATTTTAACTCTAATATTATATAGTTTTTTTATAAAAAATTAATTACATATAAATCTTATTGCAGGAATAAGCAACCAACAATAACTTAAACTTTGATAATAATTAACTGATCCAAAAAAGTTATTAAATTATTAAGCTTTATTTATAATTTTACAATTCTCTAAGTATTGAAAATATATTATAATCACAACATATATTGTTACATAAAAGTAATTTTACAACTAAAAGGAGAAGCTATATGCAACTTTCTAAAAGAGTTCAGGCGATGCAACAATCACCTGTGAGGAAACTTGTGCCATTCGCTGAACAAGCAAAAAAGAAAGGAAAAAAAGTCTATCATTTAAATATTGGTCAGCCAGATATTAAGACTCCAAAAGAGTTTATGGAAGCTGTTAGAAATTATGATAGCGAAGTTATAGCATATTCTTTTTCAAATGGTGAACCTAGTCTAATTAAAGCGATTTCTGAGTACTACAAAAGATTTGGCATCACTTATAATGAAGATGAAATCTTAATTACAAATGGAGGATCTGAGGCTCTTATTTTTGCAGTTATTGCAACGTGTGATGCTGGTGAAGAAATATTAGTTCCTGAACCATTCTATACAAACTATAATGGTTTCACTACTGGTGTTAACGTTTCGATAAACCCTATTACAACAACTGCTGAAAATGGATTTCATTTACCTTCAAAAGAAGAAATTTTAGCTAGAGTAACTCCTAAAACAAGAGCTATTATGATTTCTAACCCAGGCAACCCTACAGGTGTTGTTTACTCTAAAGAGGAATTAGAAATACTTGCAGAAGTTGCTAAAGAAAAAAATCTTTGGATCATATCTGATGAGGTTTATCGTGAATTTACTTATGATGGCTTAACTTGTACATCTTTTGGTAACATTAAAGGCGTTGAAGACAGAGTAATTATTGTTGACTCAGTATCAAAAAGATATAGTGCTTGTGGTGCTAGAATAGGCTCCTTATGCTCTAAAAATAAAGACTTCATAAAAGAAGTTATCAAATTATGTCAATCTAGATTATGTGTACCTACTCTAGAACAACTTGGTGCTGCAGCTCTATATAAAGTTGAGCAAAAATATCTTGATGACGTGAATAAAGAATACATGAAAAGAAGAGATATAACTTTTGATGTATTATCAAAAATAAATGGCGTTGTGTGTAAAAAACCTACCGGTGCTTTTTATATTATTGCTAAACTACCAATAGATGATGCTGAGAAATTTGCATTATGGATGCTTCAAGAATTCGACGACAATGGTGATACAGTCATGTTTTCTCCAGTTGCTGACTTTTATGCAACAAAAGGTTTAGGAAAGGATGAAGTGAGAATCGCTTACATCTTAGAAGAGAAGGATCTTATAAGAGCTATGGAACTACTGAAAAAGGGTCTAGAAGCTTATATTAAAGTTAATAAATAATTTTTAAAAACGTTGTAATTTCACAAAGGAGACTTAAAATATGAATGCTCAACAGTATATTGATAAAGTAATAGCTGAAGTTGAAAAAAGAGACTCTCATGAAAAAGAGTTTATCCAAGCGGTAAAAGAAGTTCTTCACACTTTAAAGCCAGCTCTAGAGAAAAACCCTAAATATATCAAAGAAAATATTCTTGAAAGAATAGTTGAGCCTGAAAGAGGAATTACTTTTAGAGTTCCATGGATTGATAAAGATGGAAACGTTCAAGTAAACAGAGGTTATAGATATCAATTTAACGGAGCTATAGGCCCTTATAAAGGTGGTATAAGATTCCACCCTAGCGTATATTCTGGAATTATCAAATTCTTAGGTTTTGAACAAATCTTCAAAAATAGTTTAACAACACTTCCTATGGGTGGTGGTAAAGGTGGTTCTGATTTCGATCCAAAAGGTAAAACTGATGCTGAAATCATGAACTTCTGCCAAAGCTTCATGACAGAGTTACAAAGACACATTGGACCAGACGTTGACGTTCCTGCTGGTGACATCGGTGTTGGTGGTAAAGAAATTGGTTATATGTATGGTCAATACAGAAGAATCCGTGGCGCTTTTGAGAATGGTGTATTAACTGGTAAATCTTTAGAGTCAGGCGGAAGCTTAATCCGTCCTGAAGCTACTGGTTACGGTGCTGTATTCTTCCTAGATGAAATGTTAAGACATGCTGGCGACTCTATCCAAGGTAAAACTGTAGTTGTATCTGGATACGGAAACGTATCATGGGGTGTATGTAAGAAAATAGCTCAATTAGGTGGTAAAGTTGTTACTATATCTGGTTCTAAAGGTTATGTATATGATCCAACAGGTATTACAACTGATGAAAAGATCGACTTCTTATTAAAAATCCGTAATGGCGAAGCTTCTATGGAAGACTATGCTCATAAGTTTGGTGCTACTTGGCATGCTGGTGAAAAACCTTGGGGTGTAAAAGCTGATGTTGCTATCCCTTCTGCTACTCAAAATGAAATTGATGTTGATGATGTTAAGAAACTTATCAAAGGTGGCGTTAAGTACATCGTTGAAGCATCTAACATGCCAACAACAAATGAAGCTATTGAGTTTGCAATGAGTAACGGTGTAGTTCTTGCTCCAGGAAAAGCTGCTAATGCTGGCGGTGTTGCTACTTCTGGTTTAGAAATGTGTCAAAACTCTGCTAGACTTTCTTGGACTGCTGAAGAAGTTGAAGCTAAGTTACGTCAAATCATGGGTAATATTTTCAATGCTTGTAAAAATGCAAGTGAAAAATATGGTCTTGGTTATAACTTAGTAGCTGGTGCAAACCTTGCTGGTTTTGAAAAAGTTGCTGAAGCAATGATTCAACAAGGTAGATATTAATAAATTCTCTATATATCATCTACAGATCTGTAGATGATATTTTCCTCCTGAATAAATTTTTTTAGAAATTATTTTCTTTTATCTCCTTTTTTATTAATTAATAAATTAGCTATTATTGGTCCAACTATATTTTGCCAAACAGCATAAAAAACTCCAGCAATAGCAGCTTCTTTACCAAAAAAGATTGTAGCAATCACTATACCTAATCCAACATCTAAAATACTAAACTCAAATAATAATGCCTTTCTAGAGGCAGTATCTAAATTAAACATTACACCTACTATATATCCAATAAAACTAGCTAATATACTAAGGATGATTACTGAAAGGATAAGTTTCACTGGTAAAGCTAAAATAATATTATAGTTTAGCGCAACAATAATCATTACGATTAAAGTAATTGCTATAATAGCTATATTTGTAAAAATATCTAAAGCGTTTGGACCAAAAATATTTTTCTTTTTAACAAGTAGCCCTAAAGCTATAGGTATTATTACTATTGTAAAAGTTGTCTGAGCCATTCCTAACCAGTCTAATTCAACACTTTCATGAAATAAGCTATATATAATTAATGGCATAGTGATAGGCGTTAAAATAGTGGTTATCATAGTTAAACAAACAGCTAGAGTTACGTTTGCTCTAGATAATAATGCCATTACACTTGCAGCTGTACCTCCAGGGCAAGTTCCAACAATAACTAGTCCTACTAACTCTAATAAATTTAATCCTAAAAACTTACCTATTAGATAAGCTAAGTAAGCTGTGCAAGATATTTTTAAGAAGAGTATAATAAAAATCTTATATCGTAAATTTACTACATATTTGAAATCACTAATATTAATATGTAGTCCTACAGAAAACATAATTAATGCTAACAAATAAGGGATCACTCCACCAAAACTCCTAAACATACTAGGAAAAAAAATACCTATTAATGCTGCCAAAATAATTATTAAAGAGAAATACTGACTAATAAAATTCTTCTTCATACAGAAATTTACCTTATATTAAATTTGTTTCAACTTCTTGAAGTTATAAATATTGTGTACAATTATAAATATTAAAAATTTTCTTTAAACAGCAAATTGTCTAGTTACGACGTAATAATTATAGGTGCAGGCGCTGCCGGCCTTATGTGTGCCATAGAAGCAGGAAAGAGAAATCGTAAGGTGCTTGTGCTAGACCATGCTAATAAAGTAGGTAAGAAAATTCTAATGTCTGGTGGTGGACGTTGTAATTTCACTAATTATAATATCGCTCCTGACAAGTATCTTTCTAACAATCCTCATTTTATGAAGTCTGCTATCAAACGATATACTCAATGGGACTTTATAAGCTTAGTAAATGAATATTCAATTGCATATCATGAAAAGACCTTAGGGCAATTATTTTGCGATAATAAAGCTAAAGATATCGTTAATATGCTTTTATCTGAATGTGACAAATATAATATTGAAATAAAGTTAGAAACAAAAATTAATAAGTTATATAAAGAACAATCTAATTTTTTCATAATAACAGAATCCCAAGATTATAATTGTGAGTCACTTGTTATAGCAACGGGTGGATTATCTATCCCAACTATGGGAGCAACCGGCTTTGGCTATAAAATAGCAAAACAGTTTGGTTTAACTGTACATCCATATAGAGCTGGACTAGTACCATTTATTTTCAATGATAAAGATCTTGAAAAATATTCAAATTTAAAAGGCATTTCCATTTTCTGTAATGTTTATAATGATCGTGCTAATTTTGATGAAAATATACTTTTCACACACAAAGGTCTCAGTGGACCAGCAATATTACAAATATCATCTTATTGGCTGGAAGGAGAAGAAATAACTATAAACCTATCCCCTTCTACAAATATTAAATCCTTTTTAGAAGAGGAAAAAAATAGAGGCTCAAAAATAAGCTTAAAAAACACATTAGCAAAACTTTTTCCTAAAAATTTTATAGCTACATTTTTCTTAGCAGAGCTTCTAGATAAAAGCATTCCTAACCTATCACAGAAAGATATAGACTTTATTAATGACTCTTTACATAGCTGGAAATTAAAACCTAAAACAACAGAGGGCTATAAAACGGCGGAAGTAACTCTAGGTGGAGTATGCTGTAATGAATTGTCATCTAAAACAATGGAATCTGAAAAAATAAAAGGTTTATTTTTTATTGGTGAAGTAGTTGATGTAACAGGTTGGCTTGGAGGATATAATTTCCAATGGGCATGGGCATCCGGATGGGCTTCGGGGCAAGTTGTATAAGCAAATAATCTAATATATAATTCAAACCATGGAGTTTTTGTTTCTTAAACTATGAAGATCCCTAGAGAGAAAGAGCTAGCTATAAAAAAAGCTATAATTCAATGTATAGAAAAAAATGAAAGTGCTGCTAAATTAGCTGATGATCTTGGTATTTCTAAAAGTACTATATATAAATATAGAAAAGCCCTAGTCGATCAAGGCTTCCTTATTAAAGAGTCAGATGGATCATTTAGTACTGTTGAAAATAAATACTCAACAAAACCAAGCAAGAAACCTAAAATGCATACTTTAGATCTTTCTTTCAATGAAAGCTCTGAAAGCGATTTAGAAGAAAATATAGAAGAACCACTAAAACGAGAAGAAGTAGAATTAATTATTAAAGAAGACTTTTCTAAATTAGAAACTATAGATAGTGAGTTTGATAATGAGAACACTGGTTTAATCAAAAAGATTTTTAATAAATTTAGAAGAAGCTAATTTTAAACTTTAAATATATTTCTCAAAAACTTTACTACATAAACTAAAGTAAAACAAATACCACCAAGAATCATACCCCCTACTATACTTCCTAGATACAGTGGTTTCCAAAAATCATGTATATGATCAATCATATAAGCTGCATAGCTTTGCCAATCAATAACATTAATCTTGATATTAAGCATATAACAGCCAAATAAGTAATTAGTAAAGTATATCGGAAGCCATGTAACAGGATTACTTAGCCAGACACAAATAAGTGCTATAGGAATGTTTGCTCTAAAATACACAGACATAACAACTGCAGGTATCATTTGAAATGGCATAGGAATCATCATCCAGAACATACCTATCATTAATGCCCTAGCAACAGATCCATAACTAAACGACCAAAACTTTTTATTTAATAGCCTAGCCTGAATAAAAGAAAGACCTCTGGTATTAGCCACCGTTTTTTTTAACTTAATGACCTTACGAGCCCTTTTAATATTCATCTGCTAATATATAAAATAAAAGTAATTTTACATAACAACATATTTAACTTAAACTAATTTCAGTTATTAGAACTAAATATTTAAATATGAAAAAACAAACAATATTAATTACAGGATGTTCCCATGGTGGAATCGGCTATGCAACTGCGAAACATCTTAAAGGCTTAGGACATACTGTATTTGCATCTGCTAGACAACAAAAAGATGTTGATTTACTTATATCAGAAGGCTTTGACACCTATCTTATAGATGTAAATAATGAGGAGCAAATAGATAGAGCTTTTGATGAAATACTTATTAAAACTGATGGAAAGCTTGATGTCTTATTTAATAATGCTGGCTACGGACAAGCTGGTGCTCTTGAAGATATCCCTACGAAATATTTAAAAGAACAATTCGAAACTAATGTATTTGCCTTACATAATCTAACTTGTAAAGCCCTAAAAATCATGAGAAAACAAGGATATGGTAAAATTATACAACATAGTTCAGTCCTTGGACTTATCTCACTAAAATATCGCGGTGCCTATAATGCTAGTAAATATGCTGTGGAAGGCTTAGCTGATACTATGAGATTAGAATTAAAAGGTTCTAATATTTTTATGAGCACATTAAATACCGGTCCTATCACTAGTAAATTTAGGGAGAATTCTTTAAAAACAGTAAAAAATGTAGAATATGAGAATTCTGTACATAAAGAAGAATATCAGAAAATACTCGAAGGCAATCATAAAAAAGTTCCTTTTAAAGAAGAAGCTATATCTGTTGCAAAAGTTGTTGAAGAAATACTTAACTCAAAAAAACCTAAACCAAGATATTATATAACAAAAGCAACTTGGTTAATGGCTATACTAAAAAGAGTCTTACCTGCAACAACTTTAGATAATTTTTTAAGTAAAAATTAGAAATTATTACTCTCTAACTTTTATTATTTTCTTAATTTATATAACAACCAGCCTACTACAATAAATATTGCTGGTCCTAAAATTAACTCTAATTCATAAATTGCTATCTCTGAAAAAGTAGTCAATGATTCTGGTGGTTGAAAACTAAATACTATTCCAAGAAGCGTTGAAATAAAAACTAACAGTCCAAATAAATATTTCAATTTGCTATTTATAAGCTTTATATAAGCGAAAACCATATATAAATAAGGTATAAAATAAAGGACTGTTGCCATCAATATTAATGCCTGATACATAACATCAACAGATGGCAAGAAATTAGTTAATAGAACTATTATTGTTACTAGGATTCCCATAAATACTAATGCATTTTTTGGGGAATCATGTTTGTTAGTTTTATGTAGCCACTCTGGTAAAATTCCTTTCGGAGTACATTTAAAAAACATAACTACTGGGGCTAATAACCAAATACTAACTGCAGCAAATTCTGCAAAAGTTAATAGAAACGCCATAAGTTTTGGAAACCAAACTAAATCGAACCTTTGACCAATGATCTCAAAAGCTTCCATAAGTCCTGAAGCACTATTTATATTATCTGGTGCAGCGACCAAATTTAACGCTATTGTTCCTAATATATATAATCCAAATAGGATAAATGCTGCTGTCATCAAACCATAATATAAATTTTTCTTAGCATCTTTAACAGAATTGGCAAATGTAGGTATTATTTCTATACCAGCCATAGCAAACATTATTATAGTCAGAGTAGATAGGTTATTCCAAACACTATCATGAGGAAGAAAACTAGTCGCAGAAAAATCTGTGGCGCTTTTACCTGCCATAAAATATGCAGCAAAACCTAATACTATAATAGTAATAGCTGGAATAAATGACCCTAGCACCCCACCTATATCAACTAAATACTTATTAGCTTTTAAACCATAGAAACTAACAAATGTAACTAACCAAAAAGCAGTTAGTACAACTATAGTTATATAATAATTATTAGTTATAAGATCTGGTCTACCTATGAAATAGGCAAAATTTGTCGCCAAAAATATTAATACTGCGGGATAATAGAAAATTGTATTTATCCAATAAAGCCAAGCTACTATAAACCCTGATTTTTCTCCTAACGCTCTAGTAGTCCAAGCATAAAGACCTCCTTCATCAGGATATTTTCTTGATAGCTGTACTGCCATTACAACGAGCGGGAAGAAAAAAACTAAAGCTCCTAATATCCAAAAGAATATAGCTGATGCTCCTAAACATGCTGCTACAGGTATCCATCTAATACCAAAATTAGCTGTAACAGCCATGATAGTTACATCTTTAAAACCTAAGACTTTATTATCAGAATTAACTGTACCCATAAAAATAGAATAAAAAATTATTATTTATAAGGTACAGTTTATAATTATTTCAGCTATAGAACTATAAAATTTAGAAAAGATAAAGAGATTTAAAGTTTAGAATTTATTACATCATTCCTGGCATACCACCCATACCACCCATAGGCATAGCTGGAGCATCTTCTTTAATCTCAGCAACCATTGCTTCAGTAGTGATCATAAGACCAGCAATTGATGCTGCATGTTGTAAAGCTGAACGAGTTACTTTAGTAGGATCTAAGATACCCATCTCAACCATATCACCATAAGTATCATTTGCTGCGTTATAACCGTAGTTACCTTCTTTTAATTTCACTTCATTAACAACTACAGAGCTTTCTCCACCAGCATTAGAAACTATCTGTCTCAATGGAGCCTCAATAGCTCTTCTTAATAACAAAATACCGTGATTTTGATCTTCATTATCACCTTTTAAGTTATCTAATGCTTTTTGCGCTCTTATAAAAGCAACTCCACCACCAGGAACTATACCTTCTTCAACGGCTGCTCTTGTAGCATGTAAAGCATCATCAACACGATCTTTCTTCTCTTTCATTTCAGTTTCTGTAATAGCGCCTACTCTGATTACAGCTACACCACCAGAAAGCTTAGCAAGTCTTTCTTGAAGCTTCTCACGATCATAATCAGAAGATACTTCTTCAATGTTTGCTTTAATTTGAGACACTCTAGCTTTGATCGCATTTGAGTCACCAGCACCATCAATAATAGTTGTATCTTCTTTGGAAACTTGTACTCTACTAGCAGTACCTAAATGCTCCATACCAGCTTCTTCAAGTTTCATACCAAGCTCTTCAGAAATAACTGTGGCACCTGTTAAAACAGCTATATCTTCTAACATGGCTTTACGACGATCGCCAAAACCTGGAGCTTTAACAGCACATACTTTAACAACACCACGCATATTGTTAACTACTAAAGTAGCTAAAGCTTCACTTTCAACATCTTCAGCAATTATTAAAAGAGCTTTACCTGATTTAGAAACACCTTCTAATACTGGAAGTAAATCACGGATATTAGCTATTTTCTTATCTACAACCAAGATATATGGACTTTCTAAATCTGTAGTCATGTTTTCTTGGTTTGTTGCAAAATATGGAGATAAATAACCTCTGTCAAATTGCATACCTTCTACAACATCTAGCTCATCTTCAAAGCCTTTACCCTCTTCTACAGTGATAACGCCTTCTTTACCAACCTTAGCCATAGCATCAGCAATGATCTTACCAACAGTTGCATCAGAGTTAGCAGAAATAGTACCAACCTGCTCGATTGATTTAGAATCAGAACAAGGCTTTGATAAAACTTTTAACTCTTCAACTAATTTAGCTGCTGCTTTATCTATACCTCTTTTTAAATCCATAGGGTTCATACCCGCTGCAACTGCTTTTAAGCCATCTGTTAGAAGAGCTTGAGCAAGCACAGTAGCTGTAGTAGTACCATCACCAGCAACGTCAGCTGTTTTAGATGCTACTTCTTTAACTATCTGAGCACCCATATTTTCGAATTTATCTTCTAATTCAATTTCTTTAGCTACAGAAACACCATCTTTAGTAATAGTTGGAGCTCCATAAGCTTTATCTAATACGACATTACGTCCTTTTGGCCCTAATGTTACTCTAACTGCATTAGCTAAAGTATTAACACCATCTAACATTTTTGCACGAGCTTCATCTGAAAATAAAACTTGTTTAGCTGCCATTTTTTTCTCCTTTAAATTCTTTCTAAAACTTATTAAGTTACTCGATAATACCCATGATGTCTTCTTCTCTCATCATAAGAAGAGTTTCTCCATCAACTTTAATTTCACTACCAGCATATTTGCCAAATAGCACTTTATCGCCTTTTTTAACATCTAAAGGCTGAACAGAACCGTTACTTAACTTTTTACCATTACCAACTGCTACTACTTCACCTTCCATAGGTTTTTCTTGAGCACTACCAGTTAATATGATTCCCCCAGCTGATTTTGTTTCTTCTTCAGCACGACGAACTAGAACTCTATCTTGTAATGGACGAATACTCATAACAATATTACTCCTCTGTAATTATTTATATTTAAAGTTTTTTGAATCTTATATAAAGCTCAAACTACACCTGAGTTTTTCTGCTTTACACTTTACAATATTGAGACATAAAAACATTTTTCAAGAAAAAATTAGAAAAGTAACACAAATATTTTTGCTACAATATTTATTTAGAAACATTAACATAGCTAGTTTAGATGAAAGAAATAGAACAAAATGCAAAACAAGCTTCTGATATGTTAAAAGCTATTTCTCATGAAGATCGTTTAAAAATACTCTGCTTATTGAATCAAAAGGAAATGTCTGTAAGTGAACTTTTAGAGCACTCAAACCTTAGTCAATCAGCATTTTCTCAACATTTAAAGGTTTTAAGAGATAAGAAATTAGTAAAAACTAGAAAAGAATCGCAAACTGTTTTTTATAGTATAAAAGATCCTTCAGTAAATAAGATACTACAAACTTTATATGAAATATATTGTGGCAATTAATTTTTCTTTAAACCTAATATAAATAATAGAAATTACTGCTAAATATTATAACTATTGGATTTTTAATAGCTTTTTTATAAAAAAGTGATTAAATTCGTATACTTTATATTAGTATATGCTAATATATATAAAACTAATTTAGCTTTTTATAAATATGAAAGAAATTGGAGAACATGCAAAGTCAGCTTCTGAAATGCTCAAAGCTATTTCTCATGAAGATAGATTAATAATACTTTGCTTACTAAATCAAAAAGAAATGACTGTAGGAGAATTGCTTGAGCACACTAACCTTAGTCAATCAGCATTTTCTCAACACTTAAAAGTACTAAGAGAAAAAAGCTTAGTTAAAACCAGGAAGCAATCTCAGACTGTTTATTACAGCATAAAAAATCATGATGTTAATAGAATATTAGAAAGCATATATCAAATTTATTGTAAACAAGGAGAAGCAAGATGATTAAAACAATTTCAGCAACAAAACTTGCAAAAAGATTAAAAAAAGAACCAATAAGAATAATAGATATCCGCAGTGAAGGTGAATTTAGTGGGGAACACATTAAAGGAGCTGAGAACATTCCAGCAACTAAAATAGGTAGTGAGTTAAAATACACTAAAGATGATATCTTGGTATTTAGCTGTCTTTCTGGAATGAGAACCAGAAATGCTTCAAGCTTATTTGAAAAATTAGATGCTAAAGAAATACTTATTTTAGATGGTGGCCTTAATGCTTGGAAAAGCACAAGACTAGAAACTGTTAAAGATGAGCAGGCTATACTAATGAGAAAGATTCAAATAGCCATTTTCATGATAATTGTAATCGGCTTTTTTATGGCTTTTTCAATGAATAAATATTTCCTACTTTTAAGCATATTTGGTGGAGCTGGACTGTTTATATTAAATAACCTAGTAAAACGTAATATTAAAATACCTTTCCTACAAACAAAATAATATATGGAGAATAAAATGATTGAAACAATATCTGCAACTGCACTAAATAAAAGACTACAAAATGAAAAAATAAGAATTATTGATATCCGTAGTGAAGATGAATTTAAAAGAGAACATATTGAAGGTGCTCAAAATATCCCTGCTGAACATGTTGATGATGAGTTTTGTTATACAAATGATGATATTTTAGTTTTTAGCTGTATGTCTGGAGTAAGAACTCAAAACTGTTCTGCAAAATTCAAAAGAATGCATGCTAAAGAAGTACTAATCTTAGAAGGTGGATTAAATGCTTGGAAAAGGGAGGGACTAAAAACAAAAAAGAATGAAAAGGCTCCTCTGCCTATAATGAGACAAGTACAGATTATCGTAGGATCGATTATAATTCTAGGAGTTATCCTATCCTACACAGTTCACCATCACTTTATAATTTTAAGTGCTTTTTTTGGAGCTGGTTTATTATTTGCTGGTGTAACAGGGACTTGTGCTTTGGCAAAAGTACTTATGTACCTACCATATAATAAGAATTCAAAGTAAGTATGAAACTACCATGTCAAAAAAATACTTAATTATAAGAGGTATCGTTGGAGGTGCTACAACTGCAGTAAGACTTAGAAGATTAGATGAATACACTGAAATAATAATGTTTGAAAAAGGTCCTCATGTATCTTTCTCAAATTGTGGTTTATCCTATCATTTGGGTGGTCATATTGAGCCTGCAGAAAAGCTTATCTTAATGACACCTGAAAAATTTGATAAACAATTTAATATTGATGCTCATACAAACTCAGAAGTTTTAAGCATAGATAAAGAAAACTTTTCTATGTAAATCTGACTATTTATTAATACGATACAATTTTCTATGTTGTTTTCCACTACTTTTTACTTTATCTAACATTTCTCTAATATGCTGTGCAGAGAAAGTCTCATCTTCTATCTCTTTTTTATATTCTCTATTGTGATGATCTCTTATCCTTAATTTTTCTTTTGCTCGGCTTACTTCTCGACTTAGACTCTCTTTCGCTCTACTTATTTCTTTACGCTTTTCTTCTACTTCAATTTGGCTATTATTAACATACTTATACTGACTATGTGTAGACTTTTTATTTGCCAGTAAATAATTATAGTTATTTGATGCTTTATTGAATGACTCATCTATACTACTATCTAACTTATTTTGTCTCATCTGAATAAAAGAATATTTAGAATATTTAGGTGCACTTAAAGATGGACGAAAGCTTTGAGATTTATTTTCCTTATAAAGCTCTTCATACTCGCTAAGTGCTAATATTTCACTATTATATACTTTTTCATAAGCTACTTCTGATGGCATATATATTTTCATGCATGTTGTATATTCTGTATATAAAGACTTTTCTTCAAAGAATTCTTTGGGAGTTCTATACTGCCCCCATGTATGTATATGTTCACCATCAAAAAATACGCAATGTTCCCTATGCTGGAATGTAGTACCACTAGATTTTAAATTTATAATCATAGGAATACCTTTTTCAAAAAGGCTATTACCATAGATATCTATCTTCTTACTATTACTATGAAAATTCTTGATCACTACTCCATCTATTGTACGAAGTAACATTGCTTGATCATTTGGATATATAGCTATCTTAAAATTTTTTTTGGAAGTAAAATTTTCAATAACATCAAAAATATTTCTTAGTGGCTTAGTATCTTCGTAAAGATCTGTTAACCTTAAGCCAAAAGAATGAAATATTTTCAAATATCTTCTGATAATATCATCATTATCAAAATCAGTAATATTCGTCTGATTAGTCAAATATAAATATGCATGTATTAATGCTATTACTGTGCATGTTCTTCCTCTTCCTTGTTGTATATTACTGTAACTTGGCATAAAACTTACTAAACTATCAACAGCTATAAAACCCATTCTAAGTAAAAAAATATATTATTTCATTAGATATTAGTATTTTAGTAAAATAGCTTCATAAAACTTTTTCTATTTACGCTAATCAGATGCTTATTAATCTATATTTTAGTATACTTCTTAATCATCTTTGACTTATAGAAATAAAAAATCAAGACTATAGATGACTTCAAAAATTAAACTCTTATTTTCATGTACCTTATTGCTAATTAGTAATTCTTCTTTTTCTTTAATTGGTAAACTCAGTGAAAATAATGGAAAGATATTCTTTACAGAAGGAGAAAATACTTATCAAACAACCTCTTCCGATATAGTTATTAGTGAAATTCAAACTCTCATTCCTTTTGGTACTTACGTAAAATTAGACTCTTACATTAAAGATGAAGATAAACGCATAATAGAAGTAAGTGAAACTCCTATTATTATTAGCGGAAATATTGAAACAAGTGGAAAACTCATAAAAGATGGACAAAAACTTTTCTTAGATAATGGCAAAACTAAACAGCTCGTTAAATTTGCTAAGGCTATTAATTTTAGAGGCAACCATTTTGATGAAAAATCCATCAATTTTTATATTAATAAAAATGTGAATGTAATTGGCATTTATAAAAATAAAATATTTGAAATTACTGCAATAGTCCAAAAAGGTCTATATGATGACATAAATACTAAATTTCCTATTGATCCAAAATATAAAGATAGTCTTAAAGATGATCCTTTTAACTTTATATTAGAAGAGCTTCCTAAAAACCAAATAACCCAACAAATAAACTCATTTAAAACAACTATACTTAATAAGCAACAGATAAAAACTGGAGACCATGTTTTAGTAATTTCTTTAGCTGGTAGGAGTGGCGACGACTTTAATGGTGTTGGTGGTCATTTTGCTATAGGAACAGGAGTTATTGATAATAATAAAATAAAAGATCTTAAAATATTTAACTTTTATACTAAAAATAATGGGAAAGGGATTATTCCTGGGAGCCTTACATATCAAGATTATTATGGTGGATTATCTACAGGACAAAGCAACTACAGACCAATATATACTATTATCATATACAATGTAGATGAAGAAAAACTAAAAAAAGCAAGTGAGGAAATTCAAAAATCTTTATCTTATATGCGCGAATATAATGATGATGGCGGCTTAACAAATGACTGTGTAAACTCTTCTCTAGATGCCTTATACTCAGCAAATATTGCTGAAGACGATAGTATTTTCAGTATAAGCAAAATCTATAATGGAACTAGTCAACCATACGATAAAAGTAAGTATTCTGCTATAAATTATATAATTTATTATCTATTTCACTCAAATGCCGACTTTATACCAAGAGCAGCCTTCATATCTATGTTAGAAAGATTAGAAAATTATGATATTTATAGAGCTGATTTCATATTTCAGCAACAAACCCCTTCTGGCAGACCAGAGGGTGGCATTCCCATAAAAGATGGTCTAGACTATATATGGGCTGCTCATATGGAGCAAGAGAGAGTCAACAGTGCAAAAGAAAATAATTTAACTGGGAATGCTCAATACCAAGTCCCATGGGTTGCTTCTGAATTACAGAATGCTGACTTCTAGCTTTTAGAACTTGTATAAAAAATACAGTATAATCAAATCATATAAAACTTTATCAAAGGTATTATTCTATGCGTAAATACACTTTTGCTCTATTATTAATAATTTTATCTGCTAATGCTTTTGCTAATAAAGGCTCAGTAAATAAAGTAGAAATTTATAATACTGAGACTAATGACTCTATTGGATATATTGAAATAGAGCCTTCAAAGTATGGTGTTATATTTATACCTAATTTACATAATGTTCCTACGGGTTATCATGGTTTTCATTTACATGTTAACTCTGATTGTGGAAACAAGGGCATGAATGCTGGTGGACATTATGATCCTGATAGTACTGGAAAGCATGAAGGACCATATGCAAATGGACACTTAGGAGATCTACCTGTACTATATGCAGATAATAATGGAAATGTTACAAGCCCTGTATTAGCTCCTAGAATTACTATAAATGACCTGCATAATCATTCTTTAATGATACATGCTGGTGGAGATAACTACTCCGACTCTCCTGAAAAACTTGGCGGAGGTGGTGCTAGACTTGCCTGTGGAATAGTTAAATAAAATTTATATTATAGAAACTTTAATTTCCTTAAAAACTCATCTAATTCCTTATTCTTATAATATTAATTACTACTCTAAAAACTAATTGTTCAAAGAATATGAGTTATTTAATTATTTTCAGAAAAGAAGAATAAAAGAAAAACTTGAAAGATTTGTTAAGCTACTTGTTGTTGAACATTATTTGATGCTTGATCTAATTTATCACCTACTTTTTGAGCAGGTCCTCTAGTGTCTAATGTATCTGCAGCATTTGATGCAGCATCATCTATTGTATCACCAGCTTTCTCTGCGGGTCCTCTAGTATCTAGTGCATCTTTAGCATCTGAAGCTTTATCACTAATATAGTCTCCAGCATCAGAAACTTTTTCTTTTACTGTCTGACTTGCATCATTTACACTATCTCTAACCTCTCCAGAAGAACTATATAACACAAATCCAACAACTAAAACTGCTACTACTATACCAACTATTGTTAATGTTTTTTTATTCATGATAATTAATCCTCTTTGTTATTTATTATTGAAATTTCTCTTTAAAATCTTTAGCTTCTTTTTCAGCTTCATCTTTTGCTAAACCATATTTAGCTTGTAGATATCCTGCTAGCTTCTGTGAGTTTGCCTTAACCTCTAATAACTCATCATCCGTAAGCTTTGCATATTTCTTTTTAATGGTTGCCTTAAATTGTTCCCATTTTCCTTCGGCTATATGTTTATTCATCATTATCTCCTTATTTTTATAACTCTCTCTTGTATCATACTTGACAAATTTTATTTGTCAAAATTTGGCAAATAAAATTTACGGCAAAATATTAGGCTTATTAGATAATGATTTTTTACTGATATTTTATTATTCTTATAGAGTACATAAAGCACCTATAGCTTAACTGGATAGAGCGTCGCCCTCCGGAGGCGGATGCGGGGGTTCGAGTCCCTCTAGGTGTGCCAGAGCAAATAAAATTTATATATGCCTGCTAAAGTTATATAATAAAAGCAATAATAAATATTTTACGTTAACTCTATGAGAAACTTTATTAAAGCCTTTTGTTTTATTAACCTTTCTATAGCTCCTTTTTTTCTTTTTGCCAATAATATATACACATGGCGCTCTGGAAATGGCAATGTCGTTTTTTCTCAAACTGCACCTATCTTTGAAGAAGAATATGAACGTGTTGGCGTAAACCCAACAAATAGACTTGGTGCGCAGTCTCTTGCTGAAGAACAACTATCAACTATTAGAAATAATTCTCCAACAAATGAGCAAATGACTAACCAAAACTCTAATAAGTCTCAAAATAACATTTTAAGAGTAAAAATCCTTTCTCCTACAAAAGGTTCAAATATTTTTGTACATAATGAGAAACTTGCAATAGTGCTAGATCCTTCATTAGGACCTGATGATCATCCTATTTTTATAGTTAATGGTATACCAACTCCTGCTCACTTCCAGAATAAAACATGGATGATAAATAGACCAAATCCAGGCCCTGTAACAATAAGTGTAAGAGGGAGTACTGCTGATAATAAAATGATTACAACTTCTAGCGATACTGATTTTGGGATAAGAAGAGTATTAGGCAGAAGTTAGAAATAAAAAATTAAGTGCTGGCTCAGCCACATCCCGGCACACGAATCAACGGCTACCGTTGCTTCCTTCCGGACCTGGCGGGGTTCACAATCTATCATTGCGGGAGGACCAAGTCAGCAAGCTATATACTACTAAACATATAGCTAAATTACAAGCCAACTTTCCCGTAAAAGTTTCCATTATTTTAAACAACTTGTTATTATTTTATATTAAGCAATATAAATAAAAATAACGACAAAATGATAACTATAATATCCCCTGCAAAAAGTCAAAACTTTGACTCTATTTCAGAAAACTATAAATTTACTCAACCAATATTTAAGTCTGAAATAAAAGGTCTTATAAATATACTAAGGCACTATGAAGTAGATGAAATTGAAAAGTTAATGAAGATTAGTGAGAACTTAGCTAATGAAGTTTTTGAAAAGCATAATAAATTAAATTATGATGATTTTAATACAAAAAACTCTAAAGCAGCTATATTTACTTTTAGTGGCGATGTTTACAAGGGTCTAGATGCTGAAAGTCTAGATAAAAAAACTATTGAGTATGCTCAAGATCACTTATTAATGATTTCTGGGTTATATGGTGTTCTCCGCCCTCTTGATCTAATGCAAGCATATAGGCTAGAGATGGGAACAAAAATTAAAGTAGATGATAAAATCCTCCACAAATATTGGCAAGATAAAGTTACAAATCAGCTAAATGACTTCTTCTCAAAACAAAAAAATAAAACCTTAATAAATCTAGCTTCTAAAGAATATTCTCAAGCGATTAACCCGAAAAAACTAAAAGCTAACTGGTTAGATATTGATTTTAAAGAAAACAAGAATGGCTCTTTTAAAACTATAGGGATTTTTGCAAAAAAAGCTCGAGGATTAATGGCTAGATATATTATGGAGAATCAAATAGACGATATCCAAGATATTAAGAAGTTTAATGTCGAAGGTTATTCTTTCAATAAAGATTTTTCAAAAGATAATTATTTCTGCTTTACTAGATAATTATGAAAATAAAAATATTATCTTTAGGTGAGAAACCACCAAAATGGGTTTGTGATGGATTTGATGAATATAAAAAAAGATTAAGTAAATCTATCCCAATAGAACTTATAGAATTACCAATAGCAAAACGTACTAAAACAAGTAATACATCTCTATGGCTAGCGCAAGAAGCTAAAACTATATTGAATAAATTAAATGATAATGATCACTTAGTTATATTAGATGTAACTTCTAAAATTATTTCTACTGAAGAATTAGCTCAAAAAATGGAAAACTGGAAACTTAACAATCCAAATGTTGTAATCCTAATAGGTGGGCCTGATGGAATTGATGATAGCATTAAGCAAATAGCTAAAGAAAAAATTTCTATTTCTAAAATGACTTTCCCTCATCCTATTGTAAGAATAATCATAGCTGAACAACTATATAGAGCATATACAATTTTGGAAGGTCATCCATATCATAAATAAACAATTTTGCTGTATAAATATATAGATTATTGAGTATGTATGTTATAGAATCCAAATATTAATTTAATATTAATATATTCATAAATATTTTTAAAAAGTTATTAAGGATTGAGAATATGAACATGAAAGTGAAGTTAATTTCAGCAGCAACATTAGCACTAATGGGTTCTGCTGCTTTTGCTAATTGTAATATGACAGATTTTAAAAAAGGCTGGACTGGAAGCATCACATTTAAATGTGATAAAAATACAGACCTTCTAAAGAATCCTGTTAATTTTACATTATCTAACGGTGCCCAAGTTGGAAGCATATGGGGCTTACCTGGAAAAAGCACTATGACTAAAAATGGTAGCAACGCTACTATTACAGTAGAAAAATGGTGGCCTGAAGGAGAAGGATACGTATTACCTGCTGGAACATCAGCTACTATCTCTTTCTCTCCTAGTAATCCAGAATTTAGCGTTCAAAGCTTTGGTATTAGCGGCAGCTCTCCAGCTCCGACTCCAGCTCCGACTCCAGCTCCGACTCCAGCTCCGACGGGTGATTATCCTCAGTATGTTGAAGGGACTGCTTATAAGAGTGGTGACATAGTTGCAAATGATGGAAAACTTTATGTATGTAAATCTGGTGTAGCTGCTTGGTGTGCTAGTGCTGCATGGGCTTATGCTCCTGGAACAGGAACAGCTTGGGATTCTGCGTGGGATTTACATGATGGAAGCACTCCAACTGAACCTACAGATCCTACTAATCCAGAAGAACCTACTAATCCAGAAGAAAATACAGATGGTAAATATGTTACTACTCAAGCTGCTTTAGATGCTAAAGAAGCTGAGTTAACTAATAGTCCTGTAATGAGCAAAGTTAAAGAATCTATTGAAACTAGAGATAATGCTGTAGTTGAAGCAGTTAAACCTGGTTTAGCAAGTAATCCTGAAAACGTTAAACGTGTAGAAGGAATTATTTCAAATCAAGCTTGGGACTATATGTTCCCTAAACGTGCTCTAGAATATACTTATGACAAGTTCTTAAAAGCAGTTGCTAAGTTTCCTGCTTTCTGTGGTACTTATACTGATGGTAGAGACTCAGATGCTATTTGTCGTAAATCTCTAGCAACTATGTTTGCTCACTTTACTCAAGAAACTGGCGGACATACTTCTCATTGGGATGTTCCAGAATGGCGCCAAGGTCTAGTTCACATTCGTGAAATGGGATGGTCTGAAGGTCAACCTGGTGGATACAATGGTGAGTGTAATCCTGACGTATGGCAAGGACAGACTTGGCCATGTGGTAAATTTGAAAGTGGTCCTTACAAAGGTCAATTCAAATCATATTTCGGTAGAGGTGCAAAACAGTTAAGTTATAACTATAACTATGGTCCATTCTCACAAGCTATGTTCGGTACAGTAAGAACATTATTAGATCAACCTGAATTAGTAGCGGATACATGGTTAAACTTAGCTTCAGCGGTATTCTTCTTCGTATATCCTCAGCCACCTAAGCCATCTATGCTACATGTAATCGATGGTACATGGCAGCCAAATGCTCGTGATAAGCAAAACTTATTAACTCCTGGCTTTGGTGTTACTACACAAATCATCAATGGTGGTGTAGAGTGTGGAGGTAGCGTAGAAGTTGCTCAATCTATGAACCGTATCAACTACTATGAAAACTTCGCTAATTACCTTAATGTGCCAATCCCTAATGACGAAGTATTAGGTTGTAAATTTATGAAACAATTTGATGATCAAGGTGCAGGTGCTACTAAAATATATTGGGAAAAAGATTTTGGCTGGGTAAATGGTAATCCAGATGGAAAACCTTATGCTTGTCAACTAGTAGGCTACCAAACTCCATATTCAGCATTTACTCCAGGTGACTATACTAAGTGTGTAAAACACCACTTCCCTGATATAGTTATCGAAGATTAATTAATAAGTCTAAATCTATATTCTTAACTAAACTTAATTTTTTAAGAAATCTTTTTTTCAATAAACATTGTCTATAGTTGAAAATATTATAGGCAATCAAATATATCAAATAATTCCTATTTAACTATCTATCATCAAGATATACTTAAATATATTAATTAATATCCTCACGGGAAATTTATGAAAAAAAAAGTATTACTTATTAGTGCATTAATATTAATAACAACATCTATATCAACAGCTAATAACCGTAGTGATGCAGAAAATCAATGTAGATCAAAATGTAACGAGCAACGCAATACATGTAGAGATATATGTTTTAATGCTCATAAAAATGACAATAACTATATTGCCATGAACCAATGTCAAGACAAATGTAATCCCATAAGCAACAAATGCGATGATGCTTGTAGTGGTAAGTAATTTATATATCTATTTTCTATAAGATTTGTATATTTATAATTCTCTTTTCATTAGAATTAGCTCCCACCTTTCATTTAAGTTGGGGATATCTAAAGTCTCTTTATCATAAGCTATAAATCCTAATTTTTCATAACACTTTATAGCTGATATATTAAAATCAAAAACTTTTAGACTAATCTCTTGCAAACCTAATTCTTGTTTAGCATAGCTTAAAAGCTTTTCAATCATGACTAACCCTAAGCCTTTACTTCTTTCTTTATCAGAAATTAATAATCTACCTATAGAAGCTGTACGATTCTCTAAATCAAGCCTAATTATTTGACAATGTCCTACAGATTCTCCTAAAAAGTTTACAACTTTAAATAATAAGACTTTATTATTTTGCATAGTTTGTTTAATTTGCGCCTCATCTAGAGGAAATTTATAGTTTATGCCTCCAAACTGATATAAAAATCTAATATCTGTACCATCTAACCAGTTTAATAAGTCTTTTATATCATTTTCAGTAAATTTCTCTAAGCTTATCATGAAGGTTTATCTTCACTTTTAAAAAGATATAAATAGTCTCCATACCCCTCTTCTTTCATTTTGCTAACAGGAATAAATCTTAAGGCTGCTGAGTTCATACAATACCTTTCACCAGTAGGTGCAGGACCATCATCAAATACATGCCCTAAATGTGAGTTACCATACTTAGATCGAACTTCTGTTCTTGTCATGAACCAACTATTATCTTCATTTTCAACAATGAATTTACTATCGATCGGTTTTGTAAAGCTAGGCCAACCAGTTCCAGATTCATATTTATCAGTAGAGCTAAATAGTGGCTCACCTGAAACCACATCTACATATATACCCTGTTGATGATTGTCCCAATATTCATTTTTAAAAGGTCTTTCTGTGCCACCCTTCTGAGTAACATAAAACTGATCTTTATTGAGTTCTTTTATATTTTTAGATTTATCAAAGCTTTCCCAAGGTTCACTATTCTCAGCATAAGAAATTACTACACTCAAACAAACAATTATCATACTAATTAAGATTCTCATCTATAAGCTCCTCTTCTATTTGATAAATTTATTATACATTACTAAAACTTTACTTAGATCATCTATAGCTAAGGTTTGATATAATTCTTTTTATAATTACTAATAGGAAGCTTTATGAGAAAAGTTATTAGCTTATTAATATTCTTACTTTTTATTAATTTTTCTTGGGCAAAAAGCTCTCAATATAAAGAAGCTATTTTTGCTGGTGGTTGTTTTTGGTGTTTAGAATCAGATTTTGACTATATGAGAAACCATAAAGAGCTTAGCCATAATGGAATCATTAGAGTAGCATCTGGATATGATGGTGGAGAAACAAAAAGCCCAACTTATAAGCTAGTTTCCTCTGGCACTACAAACTATAAAGAATCAGTTCGAGTAGTTTATGATCCAAATAAGATAAGCTATAAAGAGCTTGTTGAATATTTCTTCCGTAGAATAAATCCAACAGACTCTGGAGGACAATTTTGCGATAGAGGTGAGCAATATCAATCAGCAATCTATTATCTAGATCCTGAGCAAGAAAAAATAGCTAAAGAAGTAACAAATAATTTAAAAGCCGAATTCAAAAAAAATGATAAAGAGGTTTATACAGCTATATTACCAAGTACTCATTTTTATAAAGCTGAGAAATATCATCAAAAATATCATGACAAAAATCCAAAACGTTATTGTTATTACAGAACAGGTTGTGGTCGTGATAAAACGATAGATCAAGTTTGGAATGGAATTAATTGGCAATATAGTAATGTAAAACCATTTGATACGCCAAACAATATAATTGATTGTCTTAGTAGGTAATTTTATCTAGAGGTATGTTATGAATAAAAAGATGAAACACCTTGCAGCAACAGAGTCTATAGATCAACTAGATGCCAACAAATGGGGCTTAGTAAACGCTCAAGAAAGACTTAATCTACTTTATAAAATCCGTAAAAATTTAGCTAAATATGCTGATGAATTAGCATATTGCGATTCTAATATGAAAAACTCAAGATTAGGAGAAGATTTATATAGTCACTCATTCTCTAAAAGCGCTACTGTTTTTCCTTTTGCCACAGCTGTATCTTCTTGTATAGATCTATACAAATCACTTATAAAAGGCAAAATATTACAACCTATAAATATTAAAGAAGTTGAAGATAATTTATATGATATTCATGTTTTCCCTAAAAGCATAAAAGATAAAATTATTTATTTTGGAAGAAAAGACTATATCCGAGTAAAAGGAAATCCACAGCGAATTGACCCTTTAAATAAATCTCCAGAAATTATAGCTATATTAGGAGCTGGTAACTATAGCTCATCTTTGGAAATTATAAAAGCTATCTTCCTAGAAAATGCTGCAGTAATCCACAAACCCCACCCTATAAACTATGAAACAGACAAAGTGTGGATAAAAGTTTTAGAACCTCTCATAGAAATTGGAGCACTCAGCTTTTGTGAGCCAAATGATGGGCAAGCCTTAACTCAAGATAAAAGATTATCAAAAATCTATTTTACTGGTGGAGCTAAAACAGCTGAGGCGATTATGGATTCAACAAATACTCCTTTAATATCAGAATGCGGAGGAAATAACCCTTGTATTATAGTACCTGGAGATCGTCTATGGACAAAGAAAGAGATTAAACATCAAGCTCTTCAAATAGTAACTATAGCAAAACTAAATGGTGGTGCTATATGTGGTCGCCCACAAACTATTATCACATCGAAAAACTGGCCTCAACGTGAAGAGTTCCTAAATGCTATTAGGGATGCTATAAAAAATGACACTCCTGCTACAGGCACTTATTATCCAAACTCAGACCAAGTTAAAGAAGATTTCCATAAAAACTATCCAAATGCAGAGATTATAAAACCTGAAAATGATTCTTATAAATCCTCAGATTTTATGTTAATCACAAATGTTAATGAGAATGACTTTTGTATAACTAAAGAAGCTTTTTGTCAAATAATGGATGAGATTTCTCTAAATACTACAGCAACTGCAGAAGAGTTTTTGCCTAAAGCTGTAGATTTCTGTAATACCAAGCTACACGGGACTTTAACAAGCTGTATTCTAATAGATGAAACCACAAAAAAAGCTAATAGAGAAATCCTAGAAAAAGCTATTACAAATATGAAATATGGAAGTGTAACCGTAAATATTATGTCTGTACTAACCTTCTTCAATCCTTACTTAACTTGGGGAGGCAATGAAGATAAAGACAAAGTTGTTTCTGGTCATGGCAATTTTGGTAACTTACTAAATTATGAAAATGTAGAAAAATCTATCATCTATGACAAGTTTGTTTCTCCTGGACATTTATTAAATATAAATAAAACTTCTATGGATAAGCTTTATGGATACATGGCTAATTACTCTATAAATCCGAGCTGGAATAATTTATTCAAAATGCTAGCAACAACTGTGATAGGCAAGCTTAAGAAAAAGGACTTTTAAATGCCTTATGAATTAACCATACGTTTATTTTTCTTTCTCAGCATTTTTCTAATAATGATGGTTTGGGAAATCATTGCACCTAGAAGGAAACAGCAAGTTTCTAGAAAAATTCGCTGGGTTAATAATATATCGCTAATAATTATAAATTCCATAATAATTCGTTTACTATTTCCAGCTGCTGCAATTGGTATTGCTATATGGTGTAGCCAAAATAATTTAGGCCTTTTAAATGCTTTAGATATTCCTCAATGGTTAAAGGTAATAATAGCTTTTTTAGTCCTCGACCTTGCTATATATTTACAACACGTTTTATTCCATTATTTACCAGTATTTTGGCGAATACACAAAGTACATCATGCTGACTTAGACTTTGATGTAACAACTGGATTGCGCTTTCATCCTATTGAGATAATATTATCAATGTTAATCAAATTTATGGTGATAATTTTTATAGGTGCATCAGTAGAATCTGTCATAATTTTTGAAATTGTCCTAAATGCCACTTCAATGTTTAATCATTCAAATATTAAACTTCCTTTGATGATTGATAAATATTTACGCTACTTCATCATCACCCCTGATATGCACCGTATACATCATTCTGTAATACCAAAGGAGACTAATTCAAATTTCGGATTTAATTTATCTCTATGGGATAGATTACTTGCCACATATCGTGCTAATGCAGCTAATGATCAAACAACAATGGATATCGGCTTAAGTGAGCATAGGAATATTGTACAAACTCAAAAGCTTTTAGGAATGATTAAGATGCCTTTCGAGGATAATCAAGATCCCCAAAACTAATAATATTCTCCAATATATCTCTATAGTCTTTAACTAGCTTCTCCATAAGTTCACTGTCAAATAAAGCTTTTCTATACTGGAATCTAAATTTTATTTTATTTGGTGAATCATCATCATAATAAAGAGACATTTCATTAGAAACATTAGATGACCAAGGAATATTTAACTGTTCATTTATAACACCATCTAAAGCTAAACCTTCCGAATTTAAATAGGTTTGAGTTATATTAGCATTAAACATACTTTCTGCTTTTTTACCTAAATTTATTTGATCATTAATAAGATCTAAATACATATATCTTGAGTGCTTCTTTATAATCTTCCTTTGCTCAGTAAGTTGAGAGAGTAAATCTTTAAAACCTGATATTTTATCAAAATCTAATTTAAATAAATTATTAGTTGCAAAACACCCCACTACTTCACCAAACCCAGGAGGTCTTACATTAATTGGAAAACTAAGCATGAAATTTTTCTGCTTACTATACCTATAAATTATTACACTAAAGACAGCTGCCAACACTCCAAATAAAGTTGTATTGTTCTTTTTTGCAATCTTCCTTAGCTTTTTCTTTTCTTCACTATCTAAGAAAAAATATATAAAGCTGCCAGTTCTATCTTTTTTATCTACATGAGCATCTTTATAAGGTAAATTAATACTTACTGGTGTATCACCAATAAAAGATAACCAAAACTGCCTTGCCTCATCTATATAATTCTGTGTAAGCAGTTCTTGTTCTTTTTCTATAGCTTTAAAGAAACTTTGCGTTTTTATATTAGGCTCTTCTCCCCTAATAATAGCGTTATATGCTAATTGAACCTGCTTAACTATTTGAAGCATATACTCACCATCTGAGATAACATGGTGGACATTCGATAACACAAAAATGAATTCATTTTTATTTGGTATATCAATCAAATAAATTCTGAGTAATTTTCCAGCAGTTAAATCAAAGGTAATGTCTAAAAGGTCTCGTAACTGCTTAATCATAAGAGAGTCAGTATTAAATTCTCTTTCTTGGTAAATATCATCTATACTAAAATCAATGTAACTACAGCTTTCTCCATCAACTGAAAACTTTGCATGAACTATATCATTATTCTGAATAAATAGCTCACATGCCCTCTTCAAAGCAACTTTATTCAAGTCACCTTTTAGTTTATAAACTATAGACACATTATGCATATTATCACGTTGCTTCTTCCAGTCTAAAAAGAATCTATTCTGATATCTAGATATTGGCATCCATCTCATACTATACCAATTTAAATTTTATATAGTCCTCAACTCAGCAATTTTATATTTCTTACTAAAAATGACAAGGATTATTTAGTATTTATAGCTAAATTTTAAAACCACCAAATAAAACTATTCTAAATATTGCTTTTCTAACCAAGTAAAACTATCCTAAATTCAATATTTATATTTTGTGGAAAAATTATGATATTAATACTTGGAGCTATTCTAGGGTTTATCTCAGTTGCATTTGGAGCTTATGCTGAGCATGGTTTAAAAATGAACATTACTCCTGAGCATTTTGATTTTATAATGACAGCTATCCGCTACAATCAGCTTTATGCGATAATTATCAGCGGTATAGGATTAGTTATACTAAATGATGGAAAATTAGCTAATAGCATCACTTTAAAGCTATCTGGATTTTTATTTATCATTGGTACGCTACTATTTAGTTTTAGCATCTATTTTTCAATAATTTTTGATATTCCCAAATTACTTAGATTAGCTCCAATAGGTGGAACTACTCTTATGATTGGATGGATAGTTTTAGGAATTGTTAGTTTACTAACTTTAAGAAAGAAATAAGAAATTATTCTTGAACATCAAATCTGCCTAGCATCATTACTTTATGCCATGCTTTAGCAAAATCGTTCACAAACTTCTGCTCATTACCATTTTCAGCATATACTTGAGCAACTGCTTTAAGTTCAGAATTAGAACCAAATATTAAGTCAACAGAAGATGCAGTCCATTTTTGCTCGCCTGACTTTCTATCATAAGCAATATATTCTCCATCAACTTTGTCAGATTTCTTCCACTCATTAGAGAAATCTAATAAGTTAACAAAGAAACTATTATTAAGCTCGCCAGGAGTTGATGTAAATACACCCTCTTGAGAATTATCATAGTTAGCGCCTAATACTCTTAAACCTCCAACAAGCACCGTCATCTCTGGAATATTCAAATTAAGCATGCTTGCTTTCTCAACTAATGCTTGAGGAAGTTTGTCAGAACCTTCGCTACCGTCAGTATAGTTTGTAAATCCATCAGACTTAGTTTTTAGATAATTGAATGATTCAATATCTGTCTGCTCTTGAGTAGCGTCTGTTCTACCTGGCTCAAATGGAACTTTGACCTCATATCCAGCTTCTTTAGCAGCTTGTTCAACACCTACATTACCACCTAGGACTATTAAGTCTGCTAACGATACTTTTGTACCATCTTTCTTACTATTATTAAAGTTAGCTTGTATTTCTTTTAACTTAGTAAGTACTTTTTCAAGATGCTCAGGTTCATTCATTGCCCAATCTTTCTCAGGAGCTAAGGCAATCCTAGCACCATTTGCACCACCTCTATAGTCAGTCTTACGATATGTTGAAGCTGATGCCCACGCTGTTTTCACAAGCTCTGAATTAGTTAGTCCAGAGTTTATGATATCTTCTTTAAGCTGCTGTATATCTTGCTGAGAAACTTGCTTATAGTCAGCCTTAGGCACAGGATCCTGCCATATAAAGTTTTGTTGAGGAATCCATGGACCTATATATCTTGATTTAGGACCCATATCTCTATGAGTTAGCTTAAACCATGCTTCGGCAAAAGCTTTCTTAAACTCTGCTGGATTTTTATAAAACTCTTCAGCATATTTATTAAAAGAAGGGTCTTCTCTTAATGCCAAATCTGTCGTAAACATAATTGGCTTATGATAAGTATCAGCCTTGTGTGCATCAGGAACCATATTATCTTTCTTAGCATCAGTTGGAGTCCACTGATGAGCACCTGCTGGGCTTAAAGTTTTCTTCCAATTTAGATTATATAAGTTATGTAAGAAGTCATGATTCCATTGAGTTGGCATAGTTGTCCAAGAACCTTCTAAACCACTACCCATAGTATCATCACCATTACCAGTACCATAGCTGTTATGCCAACCCAAACCTTGTTGCTCAATTGGAGACTTATCTGGTGCTGGACCAATATCTTTTTTCACATCTTTAGCTGGCACTGCACCATGAGTTTTACCAAAAGTATGTCCGCCAGCGATTAGAGCAACAGTTTCTCTATCATTCATACCCATACCACCAAAAGCTTGGCGTATCGCACTTGCAGCACCTGCTTTATCAGGCTTCCCATCTGGACCTTCAGGATTGACATATATTAACCCCATCTGAGTAGCAGAAAATGGCTTTTCAAGCTTACCATCTTTTACGTTACTTGATAGCTCTTCTGGACTAACACCCCAATTAGTATTATCTGCTTGCCAGTCATCTTGTCTACCAAAAGCAAATCCGATTGGCTGCATACCCATCGATTCCAATGAAACCGTACCAGCTAAAACTATTAAATCAGACCATGAAACTGCATTTCCATACTTCTGCTTTATAGGCCATAGAAGCTGTCTAGCTTTATCAAGGTTTACGTTATCTGGCCAGCTGTTTAATGGAGAGAAGCGTTGTTGACCACGATTTGCACCACCTCTTCCATCATAAATTCTATATGTCCCAGCATCATGCCAAGATAGTCTAATAAAGAAAGGACCATAGTTACCAAAATCTGCAGGCCACCAATCTTGCGACTGAGTTAGCAAATCTTTCATATCTTGCTTTAACTGCTCAACATCTAATTTTTTAAATGCTTCATGATAACTATAACTATCTCCCATAGGACTATCTATAGCATTTAAATTACGTAATGGTGATAAATCTACACTCTGTGGAGAAAGGCTATCTCCATTGGTAGTTTTACTATCTGCTATTACACTACTTGCTGATAGCAATATACCTGATAAGCCTAAGGCTGTAACAATTTTTTTAAGCATAATTAAAGAGTCCTCTTTATAAAATAATATAAAATACAAAATCTAACAATAGATCTTTATACCTTCTATAAGTCAAATTTAATATCTAACCTATATTAAGAATAATAAGTTAGGCTTTAGAGTGAGTCAAATAAGAATTGTTTATCTATCTTATAAAGAAAAGTTATATTATTTTAGATTTTTATATAATCTGGCGGAGAGGAAGAGATTCGAACTCTCGATAACCGTTAAGCTATACACGCTTTCCAGGCGTGCTCCTTCAACCACTCGGACACCTCTCCAGATATGAGCTTATAAGTATAACTAAAAAGCTATTTTTTTAAAAGTCTATAACATCATAACTATTGATGATAAGAACATTATTCCTATAAACAAAGTTCTTAATAACATAGGAGAAATTATATTAAGATATTTCACAGCTAATAAACTACCTATTATTGTTAATGGCGCTGAAGAAAGTAATAATGGAATACTTATATAGCCATAAGTATTTGGTACATCTATATTTATTCCGTAGACCAGTACAATAGTTGCTATGACTGAATTTATAAATACACAAATACTCGCTGTTGATATCGCTTTCTTAATTTCTATACCAACTTTTATAAAAAACATAGTGGCAAAAGTAGTTGAGCTAGCAAGCACACTTAATAAACCACATATACTAGATATAACATATTGTACACTTTTAGGCGGTTTTATAACTTTGCTTTCATTATGCATTACCATCCAAATTCCACTTAAAAAAAGTATTACTGCAAATATATGTTTTAAAAGCACAGCATCAATATGTTTAATTATAATCGCACCAACAACCGCTCCTATTGCTAACGCTATCAAATAGCTCTTAAATTCTTTTAAGCTAACAGTACCTCTGCGAATATGTTTATAACTAGCTACTACACTAAGAAATATAGACATACCACAACAAGTTGCTAAAGCTATCTGCATTGCATGACTTACGCCATATACATGAACGATCAAATAATAAAAAGCAGGTGTTGCTATAAGTCCAGCTCCACCGCCTAAAAGAGTTGATACAAAACCTGCAACAAACCCTACTAAGCCACCTAATATAATTAACATAAACTTATCCTAAATCATCATTGCAAATGATGATGTATACATTAACAAAATCAACAATTCTTTTAATATTCTAGGTGAAATAACATCTAAATATCTAACTGCTAACAAGCTCCCAAACACTGTAAAAGGAACTGCTGAGACTAATAAAGGAATATTTAAGTAACCTACAGTATCTATCACGTCTGTATGTGCTCCATATGAAAGCACTATCATCGCTATCATTGATTTCAAAAAGATACAAAAGCTAGTAGCAGCTATTGCTCTTTTTATCTCCATTCCAATCTTTATAAAAAACATTGTTACGAAAGTAGTTGCCCCAACAACTACACTTAAAAAACCACAAACCCCAGCGAGTCCATTTTCAATAACTTTTCGAGACTTAAAAGCTTTCCTATCTTTCTGAAACAACATCCAAGATGCACTGATAAACAATATTATAGCAAACATATTTTTTAAACTAGCAGTGTCTAAACATTTTACAATAATAGCTCCTACAAAAGCTCCCAAAGCTATATATATTAGATAACTTTTTATTTCGTTAAAAGTAATATGTTTTACTTTATAGTGCTTGTAAAAAGCTATCAACCCTAAAACCATTGATACAGCACATACCGTTGTTATAGCTATATGCATCGCATGAGCTTTTGTATTATAAGCATTAACAATTATATAATAGAATGCAGGGATACTGATCAATGCTGATCCTCCTCCTAACAAAGCTGAGGAGAAACTAGAAATAAATCCTATCAAAGCACCTAATAAAAAAATCACTATTTCCCTTTTTTAATTTAATCTGCTATTAAATCATACTCCGTTGACTCAGTAATCTCAACTTTGGCAAACTCTCCAACTTCCAAATCACGTTCCTTAGCATCACCTATAATTACTTGCCCATCAACCTCAGGAGCATCATATTTTGTACGCCCTATAGCATAATTTTCATCAGAATTAATAGAGTCAATAATCACCTGCTGCTCTGTACCAACAAATCTTTGTAATTTATCAGCACTTATTTGAGCTTGTAATCCCATAAACTCATCAAGCCTTTGCTGTTTTATCTCCTCAGAAATCAGATTATCAAAGCTATTTGCTTTTGCCCCCTCAACTTCTGAATACTTAAAACAACCTACTCTATCTAATTGAGCTTTCTCAGCAAAATTTAAAAGATGCTCAAAATCCTCCTCTGTTTCTCCAGGAAAACCTACTATAAATGTGCTACGAATTGTTATATCTGGACAAATATCACGCCACTTATTTATTCTATCTAATGTCTTCTGTGTATGAGCAGGTCTTTTCATTCTTTTTAAAACCTCTGGAGACGAATGTTGTAATGGTACATCCAAATAAGGAAGTATTTTCCCTTGAGCCATCAAAGGTACTATTTTATCAACATGTGGATATGGATATACATAGTGTAACCTTGTCCACATATCTAACTCACCCAAAGCTGTAGATAGATCTAAGATATTACTTTGATACTCTTTATCTCTCCAAATTCCAGACTTATACTTAATATCAACACCATAAGCCGAAGTATCTTGAGATATTACTAAAAGCTCTTTAACTCCAGCATTTTTTAGTTTCTCAGCTTCTTTCATTATGTTATCTATAGCGCGACTTTTCAACTTACCACGAATATCAGGAATAATACAGAATGTACAAGTATTATTACAGCCTTCAGATATTTTCATATAAGAGTAATGTCTCGGAGTAAGCTTAATCCCTTGAGGTGGAACTAAAGAAACAAAATCACTTGCAAATATTGGGGCATGAGTATGCACAGCTTCTATTAAATTTTCATAATCCTGAGGGCCTGTGATACTTAGCACTTCAGGATGTTTTTCTTTTATTAAATCAGCTTTATTACCAAGACAGCCTGTTACAAGCACTTTACCATTTTCAGCAATAGCTTCACCAATAACTTCCAAAGATTCATCTATAGCAGAATTAAGAAATCCACAAGTATTAACTATAACCATATCAGCATTTTGATAGCTATCTGAAAGCTCATAGCCTTCCGCTTTTAATTTGGTAATTATACGTTCAGAATCAACTAAATTCTTAGGACAGCCAAGGCTTACAAAGCCTATTTTAGGGATACTTATCATATTTTTTTAAAGTAATCGAAAAAATTTAAAGACTATTTTATAAGAAAAAATGAAAAAAGAGTAGAAAAGAATTAATTACACTTAGACCCAAAGTCTAAATCAGTTCTTCTATCTAAATAGAATGCTTTTTCAGAAGCCTTGAAAGTACATGCATCATTTACACCATCTGCACAAAACTCATCATAATATTGAGTTGGATCAGCAGCAGGTTTAAGTTTACCAAAACTTACTACACACATTTGATCAGCTTTAACTTGTCTATCTAACAAATATTTATAAACAGCATCTGCTCTCTTCTGCCCAAGGTTAAAGTTATACTTCTCACTTCCTCTTGGATCTGTATTACCTGATAACTTGATAGGTTGATCTGGGTGAGCGATTAAATAGTCAGCTGTTTGATCCAAACATTGCTTAGCTTCATCTGTAATATCATAACTATCAAAACCGAAATAAACTGATCTACAATTAATATTCATTAACTGATTTTTCATTTCCTCTATCTGATCAGAGCTTAGATTTTCTGAACCATAGATTTGACTAGATAACTCTAAAGCTTGAGAACTATCTACGCCAGCATATTTATCTTTTATTAAATCACTATTATCAGGTCTATTGCTAGAGCAGCTTGCTAATATTAAAGCTGCTGACCCAACTAAAGCCAAGCTCAATAATTTCTTTTTCATTATAATTTAACTCCTATCCTTGATTATTAAAACCTTTAACTTCAAAATCTCCGCTATTATTAGCAGTTTCCTCAGGTAATTGAGGGCCACTATAAAAGTCTGACAATGCAGAACCATCCGAATTAAGTTTTGGCATAGGCTCAGGTCCCTGATACCAAGCACAGCCACTTAAATAAAATATTAAAACACTCAAAGGAAAATATCTAGTTAGTTTATTCATTTTAAAAGTCCTTTAAAAATTCTTTGGTGACCATGAAGGTGACTGTAATAATGTTTTCGCATCATTTGAGCTATCAACAGAAAATTGTTTTTCACCATCTAATGATACCATACTTAGAGAAGTATATCCTCTAGAGTTGGTAGAAATATATGCAGCCATATCACCATAAGGAGAAACTGTTGGCGAAGCATCTGCTTTACCCTTAGTTAAAACATCAATGCTGTTATTTGCTAAATTTAATTTAGCTATTTGTGTCCCTTCACCCCTACCTTTTTGATACATAAATACTAAATTCTTAGCATCAGGAGTATAGTTAGGATCAAAAGCTTGATAAGTTCTAGTTGTAACTAAAGATGATTGTGGATACTTAGAGTTAACTGCAGCCATATAAATATTAGGCTTACCTCCTCTATCAGAAGTAAATACAACAGTACTTCCATTAGGAGAAAATTGTGGAGCAGTGTTTATACCATTTATAGTAAGCTGCTTTAAATCTTTATTTGCTAAATTCATAACATAGATATTAGTTTGCTCTGAATAACCTTTTGATAAAGCTAAAACAATCGACTTATCATCAGGTGAGAATGATGGAGCACTGTTTATACCTTTAAACTTAGCTATTTCTCTTACCTTACCAGTAGCCAGCTCTATAGTATAAATTCCCATACTACCACCAACATAACTAGAATAAATTATAAACTTACCATCATGAGACCAAGAAGGTGTCGCAATAGGATTATCTGTTTGTCTTAATATAGTATGTTTATTATTACCATCATAGTCAGAAACAACTAACTCATATACTCTTCCATATCTAGAATATGGATTTGTAACTTTCACATAAGCTAACTTTGTCAAGAAAAACCCTTCATCTCCAGTAATAGCTTTATAAGCATAATTTGCTATCTTATGAGCTAAAACTCTTTCTAACGAAGTGCTTATACCGTTATAAGATACTGATCTAATATAACTGGTATCATTTCTTTTTAAGATAATTACTTCAACACTAAAATTATCAGATGAATTCTTTTTATAATTAGTTAAAACAACATAATCCGAGTTTATATCTTTCCAAGGAACATCATGACTAGACTTTATTTCGTATTTAATATCATCATTAGCTTCCATTGCGCCATTGTTATTTAAATCTGCAGTAATTACAGAATTAACACCTTGAGAGAAATCATCTACTATATTATTACTTACAACTGTGACTAATGGCTTTTGTATAACACCACTAGTAACCTCTGCTGTTAAATCAGCATAAGAGCTTGTTGATAAAAATATAAATATTGTAAAAATACCAAGAATTTTTCTTATCATATTTCAATCCATTAACTTTGTTTAAATATAAAACTCACATTTTCTCTTTCTAAAGTCTGCTTAGCTATACTATTTGTGACTACTGGAGGTGTGGTATTCTGAATAGCATCTATCAATGATTTATCACATCTATAATTACCACTCGAACCAGTTAACCTCATAAACTTACCATTTCTTATGATCGCTCTAGGAAGATCATAAATCCCTCGACAATCATCTTTAATCCAGTTACTACCAACTCTATCTTGATACTCTGATATATAGCTTGAGATAGCCCTTTGTGCTTGATTTTGTTCAACCTCTTTTCTAGCTTTTGCCTCTGCTTCTTCTCTAGCTTTCTTTATAGCTTCTTCTTTAGCCTTACGCTCAACTTCTTCCTTAGCTTTTTTCTCTTCTTCAACTTTACGTTGTGCTTCTTGTTTAGCTTTACGCTCAGCTTCTTCCTTAGCTTTTTTCTCTTCTTCAACCTTACGCTGTGCTTCTTCTTTAGCCTTACGTTCAGCTTCTGCTTTCTGTTTAGCTTTCGCTATAGCTTTTTTTCTTGCTTCTTCTTTAGCCTTTATTAGCTTTTCTCGAGCATCCTTTAATTCTTGTTGATGATCATCATATGCTTTTATCTGTTTATCAAGCTCTGAACTACTTATAGAGGTTGCTTGGATAATTTGCATATTTTTAGGTTTATTTTTTTGAACTTCTGCTTCAATTTTTAAATCAGAAGAAAATCTTAATGCACTTAAATTAGATAAAATAACTAAAGCAACTACTATACCTATATGTATAAATACTGACTTAGCTATAAATGGCTTTTCATTTATTATCTTTTGTAAAGAGTCAATAATGTGCTTAAGCTTAGGATTTATCATCTTCAGTAACCAATCCCACCTTTTCTACTCCAGCCTGCTGTATTAAAGCCATTGCACTAACCACCTGTCCGTAAGTTGCACTAGCATCACCTCTTACATATACAGGCTTATTTGGATATTGCTTTTCTAAATCAACAACAACTTTCTTTAAATCATTTGCAGATAATACAGCCTTAGTATCATTTATACCTTGATTAGCAAAATATTCGCCTTGTTTATTTACAGTAATAACTATTGGCTTACTATCATTAGAAGGTATTTTTTCAGATGTCGCTTTTGGTAAATCAACTTTAACACCTTGAGTCAATATAGGAGTTGTAATCATAAAAATTACCAAAAGTACCAACATAACGTCAATGTATGGTACTACATTGATTTCAACCATTGGTTTCTTTTTTCTAACACCTCTTCTATTATTTTTTTTCATGTTAGAGTCTCTTATTGAAAGTTTTGTTCTCTAGCGACATCTTTATGAGCTTCTTTCAAAAGCAATATACATAAATCGTCTTGAAAAGATTCATATCCAGTAACTACATCATCTATTTGATTAGAGAATTTACTATGTCCTATAACTGCAGGAATCGCAACGAATAAGCCTAAAGCTGTTGCTATAAGAGCTTCTGCAATATGAGGTGCTACTACAGATATAGTCGCCTGCTCAACCCCACCAAGAGTATTAAAAGAAGACATAATCCCCCAAACAGTTCCTACAAGACCAATATAAGGGGCAATAGCACCTATAGTTCCTAAAGTAGGTAATTTCTTCTCAAGCTCTTTAGTTTCTTGAGTAATAGCGATATTAACTGTCCTCTCCATACCTTCTAGTATGATTTCACCCTTAAGGACACCCGTCTCTTTTAACCCATTAAATTCTCTTAATGCAGAGCAAAATATTATAGATTTACCAAAAATATTATCTTTATGCTGTAAATAGTAGTCATAAAGTTTTTGAATATGATGCCCTGCCCAGAAAAGCTTATCAAATCTAGACTCTTCTAATCTGTATTTCTTTAATCTCTTATTAAGCTCCAACATAATTGCCCAAGAATATATAGACATAGCTACTAAAAGCAACATTATAAGCTGAACAACAAAGTTAGCGTTTAATATAAGACCCCATAAAGATAAAGAATTATCACCCATAAATTACCCTAAAAAATTTTTAATTACTTAACAAAATGTTATCGCTAAATATTATACATGAGTGTTCTAAATTATAAACGTTTTAAACACTTTAAAGTTAGAGTTATTGGAAATAGATATAAATTAACTTAATATAGACATTAACTTTTATACCAATTTTTGTTTAATGAAAAATTTTTTCATAGTGCTTTTATACATAACTACCCTCTCATCATGCGCAACTCAACCTTATTCTGCATATAACTTTAATTATCCAGTTAATCAGGGAAATACATGCTTTAACAATACGTATGCTAGATATATGTATTCTGGTGATGAAGGAATGTATTCAAGCTCCGCTGAAATTGGACCATTAACAGCTCCTGGAGGAGTTGCCTTAGAATATTAATTTTTAATGAAATTTATTGGAAATAATTTAAAGTTGGCTTATCATGAAATTAATTCTTACAATTTGGAAATTAAAATGAAAAATGCTCTTTTAACAACTATCTTGGCTATTGGTTTAGGAATTCTTTCTTTTCAGGTTAGCCATTCTGAAGACTGCACTGATGAACAAAATAGTTTTCTAGAATACAAATGCTCCGACACACGTGATGATACAATAGGGTATAGCGAACCTACAAAACATAAAGATATGTATTCAAATGAATCAGGATGGCTAACTCAGCCTGGTGGAGTTGCCGCACAAATAGAAGCAGAACAAGGAAATCCTAGTGATAACTCCTTTTTTACAATAAGAGAATAAATTTACTTTTCAGCATCTATTATTTCTTTATCATCAACGATACTTGGCCCATTTAAATCACTATTTTTATTAGCTTTATAATGATTATATGTAGAGACTGGTCCAGATAAAGCATATCCAATCATCAATAAATATAATAATTTCTCAGGCATTGTGAACAGCATCAAAATTATTAATATAAAACAAATTATATATAATTTACTAATATGTCCTTTTCCATCACTGTCTTTAAAGCTTCTAAACTTAATATCACTAACCATAAGAAAGGCTAAGTATAAACATGTAAATATAGATAAACTAACTGTTAAAATTTCATAATTACCTATAAATGTTCTTTCACCCATCCAAATAAGACCTGAAATTGTAACTGCTCCAGCAGGACAAGGCATTCCATAGAAATATAGCTTCCTTTCAATCACCATATCTTCTGTTAAGTCAGTAACATGAAGCTGAGTATCAAACTTAGCTAACCTTACTGCAACTGCAAGTAGATATAAGAAAGCTATAGCTGCCCCTAAATTTCCTAAATCTTTAAGAGCCCAGAAATACATTACTAAAGCCGGGGTTGCTCCAAAAGATACGACATCTGCCAAACTATCAAATGCAGCTCCAAAAGCAGTTTGAGTATGGGTTAGTCTAGCGACTCTTCCATCAAATGCATCTGCAAAACCAGAAAGTAGCATGTAGCCAGCACAAGAAATAAACATTCCATGAAATGCTGATACAATTGCCAAAAATGCAAATAACAAGCTTGCACTAGTAAATAAACTAGGTAATACATATTTAGATTTTTTCATATCGACTTTATCTAAAAAAAACATGTCGTATACTCCTTAAAAATTACTTAAATCAGGTCTAAGTTTTTCAGCACCCTTTAAATAAATGTGCCTAATATCTTTTTGTTTCTTATTTGTATTATATGTCAACATCATCCTTATACAAAGCTTTAACCCTTTTTCACAGTCTATTTCTTGACAAGTTAATAAAGGAACATCATTAAAACCCATCTCTCTTGCCGCAACAGGTGGAAATTCTGATTTTATGTCTGGAGTTGTTGTAAAAATTATATTAACTATACTTTCGATATCAACTGCATTAACTTCAATAACTTTTTTTAATAGTTCTTTTGTTGCATTTATTACATTATCTCTGGTGTCTTTTTCTATGGTTATGGCGCCACGTATTGATCTCTGCATATTACTTTTCCAATTTTTGCTTTAATAATCTTGGTAAAGGGAAATATATTTCTTCTTTAATACCTTCAAAATCTTCAATAAAAACATCTGTACCACAAATATCTGATATTTTGGAAACCACCTCTTTAACTAAATATTCTGGAGCAGAGGCACCTGCACTAACGCCACATGTTGCTTTATCTTTAAACCATTCAGCTTTGATAGCATTTACATCATCAATCAAATATGAATCAATTTTATTTAAGCTAGCTAATTCACACAACCTATTAGAGTTTGAACTATTTTTTGAACCCACTACAATCAACATATCAATATGATTAAGCATAGCTTTTATTGCAGTTTGCCTATTTTGAGTTGCATAACATATATCTTCTTTTTTAGGTCCTTGAATCTGAGGATATTTTTCTTGCAAAGCTTCTATAATACTTTTTGTTTCATCAACAGAAAGTGTTGTCTGTGTGGCATAATATAGGTTTTGAGGATTTTTAACATTTAATTTTTTAATATCCTCTTCATTTTCTACTAAATAAATTGCTCCAACTTTACTACGATATTGCCCCATAGTTCCCTGAACTTCAGGATGCCCTTTATGACCTATCAAAATGCATTCCGCATCATTATTACTAGCTAATCTAACGCCCCTATGAACTTTAGTAACTAAAGGGCAAGTTGCATCATACAAGACTAGATTCCTTTTAGCAGCTTCCTCCTCAACAGCTAGAGAAACCCCGTGCGCACTAAAAACACAAACAGCATCATTAGGAACTTCATCTATCTCTTTAACAAAAATGACGCCTTTTTGTTTCAATGAATCAACAACGACTCTATTATGAACAACTTCATGACGAACATATACAGGATGTTTCTCAACTTCTAGAACTTTTTCTACAGTTTCGACAGCCCTGCTGACTCCTGCACAAAACCCTCTAGGATTAGCCAATAAGATTTTCATCTAGATCCTCCTCTTTATTAGCTATCTCTAAAATTTTCGCTTCAAAAACTATTATTTGCCCAGATAGTGGATGATTAAAATCTACAGTAACATCATATTCATCTAACTCAGTTATAATACCAGGAAGCTTCGTGCCATCTTTTTGACTAAAAGAAACTATTAAACCTTCTTCTAATTCCATATTTGGAGGAAATCTTTTTTTAGGTACTGAATAAATACTTGCTGGATGCTTCTCTCCAAATGCTTCTTCTGGCATTAAGACAATTCTTTTTTTATCTCCAATATTACTATCCAGCAATTCTGATTCAACCTTATCAGTAAAACAGCCTTGACCCATCTGAAAAACGAATGCTTTACCATAACTTTCAGTATCTTCTGCTATGGAACCATCTTTTAGCCTAAACTTAAAATGCATTTTAACAAAACTGTCTTTAGAAACTCTCATCACAACTTAAAATAAAATAAAGATTTTGCCCTTAAAATATCATATTTATAAAATATAGTCACCTAATCAGGGCTCATAATATAATCTAAATAATATTTTAGATTGGTAACAAAAAAATTTATCCTTATTTTTTTTATAGTAGAATGTAACTAAATAATTTTTTAAAGTTTAAAAAAGAATTACTTTATGAAGATCATTAAAATAACCAAATTAAGGCTTGCTCTAGTTGTTCCATTTATACTATTTTTAACAAGTTGCGCCGATGATAAAAAAGATGAAAAGCTTAGTTTTCCAACACTAGAGGTTTGTTCACAACAACTTTTAAACTCAGACTCTTCTTTCATGTGTATAGATGATGAAACAAGAAATATTCAAGTAAATATAAAATTTGCATCATACAGCTTTGCTTTGAGAGACAACGCCAAAAAGACTTTAGATGAATTATATGCTTTTTTAAGACTTACAAAAGAACAACCATTTACGATAAAAGGTTATGCCTCTAAAACAGAATCTGCTCTACTTAAAGATAGCGATCATCTAATTACTAAACAAAACATAGAATTATCCCAAGCTAGGGCCAGTAGCGTAAAAACTTATCTAGTTCAGAAAGGTCTAAGCCCTGACAATATAAAAGTTGAGGTCATGGGATATCAAGATCCTGTTGTCACAAATGACACTCAAGCAAATCGTAGTGTTAATCAAAGAGTTGAAATAACCATAAAAAGCCAGCTAGTACAACAGCTAGATTATTTAAGAAAGCATTTTAAACATGTAAATATAGACCATTACAAAAGATTTTTCTCTAACGTTTATTTAATGGATAAACAGAGTTCTGAATATGTTGCTCAAATATATGATAGTAGAGAAAAAAGACAAGTTCTTACATCTCATTTTACTATTTTCGTAAATCAGCCATTCTATGCAGATGATGGTCAAATTTTCACTATTGCATCTAAACCCCAACCAATATCTGAATTCAATAATGACATGAAAGTCTTTAAATTAGGCGAAGCCAAATATAATTATGTTTACAAAAACATAACTGCTCTAACTATATTAAACACCAACCAAGAAGTTAAAATAGGCGACTATGCAATACCTACTAAAATGATAACTCCTGAACTCCCAGAACAGAGTTTCACAATGAATAAAAAAATTACTGCAAATGTAATGGAAGATGTCCAAAATACAACCACTCTATCTTCTAGTTTTAACAACATCATAATTAATAAAGGTAAGGCTGATGGTTTAGTTCCTGGTGCTGAAATGTTCTTATACATGCCTGAAACTAGAGCTGATGGATACCCTATTCCTCCAAAATACCTTGGATATGGATTCATATATAGACTTTCAGATCACTACTCGATTATTCTGATAATAAACTCTTTACAGGAGATAAGTGGCGAAGCTATGGCAACTACAAGAATCTAAAGCCATGGATAAACTAGCCGAATCCTGTGTTATTCTCTCGATAACTCCTTATTTTGGAAATAAAACTTTTGAACAAGCTATTATCAATAAAATTGACTTAACAGAAATAATTTCAAAACCCAACAATTTTACATCAATGCTTAAGTTACGGAAAGAAACTATAGACTTTCTAGAAAACAAAACGTATTTAAATTATTTAGTTAAAGTAGAAAAATGGTTAACAAACCCTATTAATAAAATAATCCATTTTTTTGACGATGATTATTACCCTGATAACTTAAAAGAAATTCATACATCCCCAATAGTACTATATTGCTCGGGAGATATCTCATTACTTAAAGAGGTTCAGATCTCAATTGTGGGATCTCGTGATAATACTATATATGGTGATAACTGCACCAAAAAGCTAGTATCAGAGCTAGTGAGTAATGGATTTACAATAACTAGTGGACTAGCATACGGTATTGATACATTAGCACATAAATATACATTAGAAAATAATGGGAAAACCATTGCAATTCTTGGAACTGGTATAGATGTGATATACCCAACTGCTAATAAAAAACTAGCAAATCAAATAGTTGCTTCAGGACTTATAGTTTCAGAATTTGCTTTTGGCACAACACCACAAAGATATAATTTTCCTCAAAGAAACAGAATAATAAGTGGGCTATCCTCAGGAGTACTAATAATTGAAGCAACAGAAAATAGTGGCTCTTTAATAACAGCTAAATATGCTCTAGAGCAAAACAAAGAAGTCTTCACCGTGCCTGGGAACATTTTTAGCAAAGCTAGTGTAGGCTGTAACAATCTTATTAAACAAGGTGCGATAACTGTAACCTGTATTGAGGATATTTTAAGTGAGCTAAATATTAATCCTCAAAATAGTAAAGAAATAATCAAATCAAACAATATTACTAATTTGTCTAAAAATGAGATTCTTATTTTAAATTCAATTTCTATAGAGTTAACTACCATAGATCAGATAATCAACTCGACAAGCTTTGAGTTTCAACAAGTAAATGAAATACTTTTTGACCTTGAAATGGAATCTTTAATAAAGTCTGTTCCTGGAGGATATATTAGAGTATTAGCTTTATAATCAACTGTATATCATTTCTACTATAAATCCATGAACAAAAATAATAAGCTTAAACCTCATTTGTTTCTTTACTACCAACGCCATTGATTATAATATTTTAAAGTAAAACTTTCTTAACTTCATTTTTTATGAATTTTATAGATAACTTCTTTAAGCTTTCACAAAATAACAGCTCTATAAAAAAAGAGTTTCTAGCAGGATTAGCATCGTTTTTAGCTATTTCATACATCATCATAGTTAATCCAAAAATACTCTCTGCTACTGGAATGCCAAGCAATGCTCTGGTCACAAGTACCATTTTAATATCTGCTATTGCTAGTATAGCTATGGGCTTCTATACAAAAAATCCCTTTGTGATAGCCCCTGGCATGGGAATGAATATATTTTTTTCATATACTGCAGTTAATGTATACCACTTACCATGGCAAACTGTTTTAGGTGCAACTTTTTGGTCAGGAATAATATTCAGTTTATTAGTGCTACTAAACATTAGAGCAAGAATTATGATAAACCTGCCAAAATCTATCAAAAGTTCTTTAGGTGCAGGCATAGGCTTATTCATTGCATATATAGGATTGTTAAATAGTGGCATCATAAATACTGACAATGGAATATTATCCTTTGCAACGCTAACTACTAAACATGGTTTATTTCTTATTTGCCTAATTAGCTTGCTTATACTTTTCATAAAAAAAATACCAGCCCCAATAATTTTGGTCATAATTATTGGATATATTATTTGCTATCCTCTCCAGCAAATATCTGGAGAAAAAATAATAACAATCCCAAATAGTTTTGTTTCGATGCCAGATTTTTCTTTAATTGGACAAATTGATTTTATAAATGGAATGAAATTTGCAATCTTGCCTACAATATTTACATTCTGCTTTTTAAGTTTATTTGATGGAACAGGTACAATAGCTAGCCTATATGGCAGCATGGGAAAACCTCACAATCATACAGATAAAGAGCTCAAAAAAACTTTTATCGTCGATGCTGCTGGAGCAACAATTTCAGGCTTTATTGGTACAAGCCCCTCAACAGTTGTAGTAGAATCTGGTGTAGGGATCGCTCAAGGAGGCAAAACTGGTCTTACCGCAGTTTTTGCAGGAATTTTATTTTTACCATTTTTATTTTTATCCCCTCTTATTAGCTCAATACCATTAGAAGTAATATCTCCAGCATTAGTACTTATTGGTATATTAATGATGCAACAAATTGTAGATATTGAATGGAAAGATTTCGTGCAAGCCACGCCTGCTTTTTTTACAATTTTATTAATGACATTATCATCATCGATCTCTAATGGTATTGCTTGCGGAATCTTGATATGGTTTATAATCTCATTATTTTGTAATAGAAAAGAACTAAACTTAACTGCAAACATAATAACCTTCTTTTGTTTAATAATGTTCTTACATGCTGTTAATTTATTTTAACTAGCTAATTCGTTTAAAATATTTACTAATAAGTTTTTCTCCCTCATAATGTCTATATAGCTTTGAAATTTATATATTTCAAGCTATGTATTAGAGTATATAAAATAAGGAGATCAAAATGACTTTCAAAAAAACATTAATGACTTTATTAGTAGCGGGAACATGTACTTTATTACTAGCGTCTTGTGGACCAAATAAAAAAGAACAAACTTTAGCAAACTTAGAGCAACAGCAAAATGATCTTAATCAAAAAGCTAAAGATGAAAAACTAGAGTCCGATAACTTAAAAACAGATGCAAGCAATCTTGACAAGCAAGTAAAAGAAGATAGTTCTAAGTCTCAATATGAAAAAGATCATGCAAATGTACTAGATGCAGAAGCTGAACAAAATCTTTCAAAAGCAGCCAGTCTAGATTCAGAAATAGCTAAAGCTAAAGCTGAAGTAAACGCTTAATTCTATTCTTAGCTCCAACGAGCTTCATATTCTTTCTTATTCCAACCAGTTCTAACGTAATTACCATCTACAACTAATGGTCTTTTGAACAATAAGGCGTCAGTAACTAACAACTTGAAAGCCTCTTCTTCAGATAGGCTAGTAAACTTTTCTTTTAATCCCATTTTCGTAAAAAGCTTACCGTTAGAATTAAATAAATCTATAGTTTCAAAACCAGCTTTATCCTTGATCTCTTTCATTTCTTGCCAAGTTGGCCTATTTTCTCTTAGGTTTATATAATCCACTTTTTTTCCTTTTTCTTGAAAAAATTTGAGGGCATTTCTCACACTTGTACAATTATTAATTCCAAATACTTTTATCATTTCACTTCTCCTATTTATGAACTAAAAAAGAAACCTTTAATACCATCAAAAACCATTTCTGTAGCAATAGCCACTAACACAAGCCCCATAATCTTAGAAAGCACATCCATCAGATTCTCTCCTAAGAAAGAAGATATTTTAGGTAAAAATGTAAAGAACATCCATAATATGAATACCAGCACAAATATACAGAAGGTCGCTACTAACTTTGCCTCAGGGGATAAAAAATACTTATGAGATTCTGATATAACAGTAGCTATTGTCCCTGGTCCAGCAATTAAGGGAATTGCCAGCGGGACTATAGCTAACTCCTTAGCAGTTTTCTTATTATTCTCAGAACCATTATTAGATGATATAACACCAACAATTCTTAAGCCAAAAAATAGAACTATTATTCCACCTCCCGCTCTAAATGCACTTTCATTAATCCCAAATGCATTAAGTATTGGACTTCCTAACCATACCATTATAGAGAGAACAATAAAAACAGCAAATACCATACTAATAACAATCTTTGCTCTTTCTTTATTATCAGACTTCTTCACAGTATCTAAATATATACCTGCGCAAGAAAATGGATTAATTATAGCCAGTAACGTTACTAAAAACTTCAATACTATCGTGATTTGCACACCTAATATAATCATAATAAATACTTGTTTATAAACTTAAGCCCTTAATCTTATCTATCTAGGAAAAGAATGTAAACCGTAGAGAGTTTCTAATCATTCAAAATATACTTGATCTGCTTTATACGCTTCTAGAATAATATCTAATTCTGATTTTGTTAATTTATGAGAAAGCTTTGGTAAGCTATCTAAATCAAAAAAATCTACTTTATTCACTTCAAAATTAGGATCATTTTTTCCACCAGTTATTTCCGCAAGAAAAACAATACTATAAACATTATAGATTTCACTTTGTGTATATTTATTTCGATCCATCAATGCTAGTAGCTTAGTTACCCTTATATCAAATCCTGTTTCTTCTTTTACTTCTTTTATAGATGCTTCAACTGGCGATGTATCTATATCACACCACCCACCAGGAAGGGTCCACTCATTTGGAGTATCTATATCTTCAGCCATTAATATTTTATTATCTTTTATTATAAGCACCCTTACACCTGGCTGAGGGGTTGGGTAATATGTGTCTTTATATATATTATATGGCTGAACTTCTGACTTAATATACTCATGTAACATTTTGCTACTTAATTCCAACAACTCATGGTAATTATCTAAAGCATATGGGCACTGAGAATATGTCACACCAGTATGAGAAATCGCCTGAACTTTTTTTATAAATTCAAATATTTTATCTTTATGCATCATACTTTCTTATTTAAATAAGATAATACCTAAATAGATTATATAAAATTTCACAACTTAAAGTATAGAATTGCTACCATGCCATAAAAAGAGTCTAGCTTTTTTAGAAAAAATCAGGTTGAAACTACTACTTAAACTATAAGATCTTAAATCCTATTCTTTAGATGACACTTTATTTTCAGATGAGTTTTTAGAAGACTCATCCATATCATTTTTTTGTTTCATAGTTTTCATTACAACTACAGAAACTATAGCGACTACAGATACTGCTAAAACCACAAAAAATATCTGCATAAAAGAAAATACTAATTCTTGCATAATTTACACCTTTTTTATTTTAGCTATTCTAGCCTTCCATTCTTTAGGGCCTTGCTGATGTGCTGACACTCCTAAAGAATCAACAGCAACAGTTACTGGCATATCTTCAACCTCAAACTCATAAATTGCTTCCATCCCAAGATCTTCAAAAGCAACCACTTTAGCTTTCTTGATAGACTTAGAAATTAGATATGCTGCACCACCAACACCCATAAAGTATACTGCTTTATTTTTCCTAATAGAGTCGATAGTAGCCTGACCACGTTCAGATTTACCAATCATTCCCATTATGCCAACATTCTCTAACATAAATGGTGTGAACTTATCCATACGAGTCGCCGTAGTTGGACCAGCAGGACCTACAACCTCATCACCTACAGGATCTACAGGGCCAACATAGTAAATAAACTTATTTCTTAAATCTACTGGAAACTTCTCACCAGCATCATACATATCTTTTAAACGCTTATGGGCAGCATCACGACCTGTTAAAATCTTACCGCTTAACAAAATATTATCACCAGATCTTAAAGCTTGGATTTCTTCTTTAGTTACCGTATCAAGGTTTATTTTCTTAACATCATCATTTTGACCTTGTTCAATCACTGGCCAATCTTCTAGTTTAGGAGCAGGTAAATCTACTGCACCAGAACCATCAAGTACAAAGTGCACATGACGCGTAGCAGCACAGTTAGGAATAAGTGCTACAGGCTTACACGCTGCATGAGTTGGATACTCATTAATTTTTACATCAAGAACAGTTGTCAAACCACCAAGTCCTTGAGCTCCAATTCCTAAAGCATTCACTCGATTATAAATATCTAAACGAAGCTGTTCTGTCTCATTTTGTGGACCATTTTTGATAATATCCTGCATATTTATCTCTTCACCAAGAGATTCTTTGGCGAGCAACATCGCTTTTTCAGCCGTACCACCAATACCAATACCGATAATGCCTGGAGGACACCAACCAGCACCCATTTGTGGCAACATTTCTTCTACCCAATCGATTATGCTATCACTAGGGTTCAATACCTTAAATTTTGACTTAAACTCAGATCCACCACCTTTTGCAGCAATATCTATCTCAATTTTATCGCCATGGACAAGGTCAATATGCACAATTGCCGGCGTATTATCTTTAGTATTTTTTCTTGCCCCATGTGGAGGAAAAACCATAGATGCTCTTAAAGGATTATGCTCGTCTGCATACCCCTTTTTCACACCCTCATTTACAAGCTCTGTTATAGTTCTATCAGTTTTATCAAGCTTAGCATCCATACCAACCTTAACAAAAGCACAAACCATACCAGTATCTTGACAAATTGGTCTTTTACCAATAGCAGACATTCTTGAATTAATAAGAATTTGAGCTATCGCATCTTTAGCAGGCTTTGACTCCTCACGTTGATATGCTTCATACATTGCATCTACAAAATCTTTTGGATGATAATAAGAAATATATTGAAGCGCATCAGCAACACTATTTATTAAGTCTTCTGTCTTGATAACTGCCATTTAGTAGCCCTTTATTTGAAAAAATTAAAATCTCACTAAATAAATATTATAGCAGCAATAAAGCAAATTTTAAGCTAATAGATTCTCAATACTCAAAGCGAGCATGTCTATTTCTTATCCTTAAAATAAGATCTAGATAAATTAACAATGTTATACCCTATTACAAAAATTAATAGCCACTGAAGCTGCTCTATCGATAATGCCGTAATAATATGAAAACCAATAAAAACACCTATTATACCAAATACACCTACTATTAAGACTTTCCTTAATGGAATTGTATTATTTATAGCAAAAACAAATGTTGTTATAGGCTGTTGTACCGCACCTGCAGTTGTCATAATAGGAAATGCAACAAATGGAGACATCCCTAATAACAGAAGTATAACCTGAACTAATGCAAAAAAACCTTACACCAAAACAAACCAAAAAGCCTGCGAAAATCATGCCAACAAAGCCCAATACAAGCTTATATCCAGTTAATTTCATTAAAGTTCCTCCTATAGGAAGAATATTAAGCAACTTACCTATAAGCAAAAACATCATAATAACAAAAGCGAATATCATTATTAGCCTAATAGCTGCTGTACTTATTTTAGAAGCAAAAATTCCACCGATAAATCCTCCTATAGTTGCCCCTAAAACTAAAACAACTAATGTAAGAACATCAACATGTAATACCTCTAAAAAGAAGACTGCCTCTATAGCTCCTGGCATTACTTGAGCCCCACTCAAAAACCCAGGAATCTCAGCATCTTTAACTAACTTTAAAGTCTTACCTAGAGCTATATTTATAGCAAAACTTCCAACTCCAATAGTATCTGCAACAAATGCAGCAACACCTGTAAAAGCTAGCATTACACTCTGCTTAAACGTTGGCTTTGGATATTGGTCTTGCCCAGTCAAAAGCTTGTATATCATATATGTCATACAAACAACAGAAAGTAGAATAACTAAAAAAAATAATAAAGAAGTATATCAAAGATGTTTAATTAAAAAGTTTCTAAATCCAAGATAATAATATTTCTTAAAAGATGAAACAATTAAATATACAGCAATCAAATAATATTTATAACCCCAATATAAACAAAACTACTCAAACAGAAAAATATAAAAGCTATTATTATCGCATTTAAAACTCTATCTTTCCGGCTTTGTAACATTCCTTTTTTATAGCTAAATCTATAAAGCATTCTTGCCAATATCAAAGTTACCAATAAAGCTACTATTATAGCTATTAAACTTGCCAATATCATAATTTATCTAAACATCCACATAATCTACTCTACGATCAAACCATCTATTTATAATTTTAGGAACAACCTCTGGATACTCTTTCTTAAGAGAATCTGTAGCTTCTAAAATTGTCTCATAGTTTTCATAATATTCATTTATATCAAAGGTTCTGAAAGTTGACACACCAGACTGTTCTTTACCTAAAATATCGCCAGCACCACGGATTTTTAAGTCCTGTTCAGCTAGATAGAATCCATCTTGAGATTCTCTTATTAACGATAAGCGTCTTTTCCCTACCTCACTAATCTTATCACTATATAAAAGCACACAATAACTTTCTTTTGAGCCTCTACCAACCCTACCTCTTAACTGATGTAGCTGTGATAATCCAAGTCTCTCAGCATTATCTATAATCATAATAGTCGCATTAGGAACATCAACCCCAACCTCTATAACTGTTGTCGCTACTAAAATACTATATTTACCGGCCTTAAAATCATCCATAACTTCAATTTTTTCTTTTGATTTCATAGAGCCATAAACAAGCCCTACAGCTTCAACCTCTAAGTAAGAACATAATTCTTGATACAAACTCTTAACATCCTGTAATGAATCAAGACTTTCTGATTCTTCAACTAACGGGCACACCCAATATATCTGCTCTCCTTTAGATATAGCTTTTTTTAGCTTATCGATAAGAATCTGTTTTTTACTCCTATTCAAAATAGTCGTAACTATTTTTTTCCTTGAGGGTGGTAGTTCATCTAATATTGATAATTGTAAATTTCCATATAATGTCATCGCCAATGTTCTTGGTATTGGTGTTGCTGATATTATTAATTGATGTGGCGCAACCTTTTCTCCTGTTTTTGCTTTTTTTACTAAAGCCAATCTTTGCTCAACTCCAAACCTATGTTGCTCATCAACTATAACTAGTCCAAGATTTTTATATATCACCCTATCTTGAAAGATTGCGTGCGTCCCCACAATTACACAAGCATCTGTCATAGCTATTTTTCTTAGGTTTTCTTTTATTTGCTTAGCTGTTAACTTACCCAATAAAGGTATAACTTCTATATTAAAAGCAGCTAAATAACTACTCAAAAAAGCATAGTGCTGTTCTGCTAATATTTCTGTTGGCGCCATTATTGCAGCTTGATATCCTGACTTAGCAGCAACATATAATGCCAAAGTTGCCACTATAGTCTTACCAGCACCAACATCTCCTTGTAGAAGCCTTATCATTGTTTTTGGCTCTTTTATATCTGAAAGAATCTCCTCCATCGCCTTTTGTTGAGCTTTAGTCAAAGTATAAGGTAACTTAGAAAAAAAATTTTCTTGCAAGCTTTTACTAACTTCTAGTAATGGCGATATTGTTTCATTAAAATCTTTTCTTATATTTTCTTCTGCCAATTTATAAGCCAACATCTCCTCAAACTTAATAGAATACCTCGCCTTGGGCAATAAGCTCTTATCAAAAGTATTTGTTAAGACATGTATATAGCTTAAAGCCTCAGAAAAGTTCATTAATGAATATTGCTCAACAAAATTATTTGGTAATAAATCAAAAACTTGATTTTTAGAAACCATTTCAGAAATTATTTGCACAATCAATTTATTTGATATTTTAGTTAAACCATAAATTGGAGATACTTTTTTTTCTAATGTACATTTACCATCTTTTATTATTGCCCACTCTGGATGAATCATTTGAACACCATTAGAAAAAGAAATTTTTCCATAGCATCTTATAGACTCTGCATTCTCTAACATTCTAACTTGATTAGGATAAAATTTAAAAAGAATAATTTGACAGTACCCTGTACCATCATTAACAACGAAACTTAACAGTTTTTTACCGAACTTTTTAACATTTAAGTTAGTAATACTACCTTCTATAAGAGCTTTTTGATCACTGATAAGACTTTCTATGGCTGTAACATTAGTAGTATCTTTATAGTCTTTTGGAAAAATAGTTAACAAATCATTCGGCTTATTTAAGCCATATTTATTAAATATCTTAAGAGTCTTTTCTCCAATTCCCGTAAAATCCAAAAAGTTCACAATCATAAAAACAAACAAAATGTACTAAAAAAAATTTTAACATTTAAATATAAAAATTCATAAGTAAGTTAGTTACGCGGATCAATATGTGCTAAATTATAGCTTAAGAAAAATTATACTTTCAAGACTATGAAATTTTACAAAATCTCTATATCCGCTATATTTTGTGCTTTTACACTAAGTGCTTGTGGGCAATCAGGTGACTTATATTTACCTGACAACCCCAATATAACAAGCGGCAGCTTTTCAAATAATAGCTTATCTAGTCCTGCTATGGCTGCTAACTCAACAGCTAACAGCTATAATGCTTCTAGTTCGCAAAATACTTCTACTAACATATATGACTATCAAACCTTAGATACCAATCCTAATTCAAACAACATACCAAATAGCCAAACATCTAATAATACAAAAGCTAAAACAGCAACTACCAACCCTAAACAAAATAATCAAAATACTAGCTTAAATTCGAATAACACCTTAAGTAATCAAGCTCCTAATTCTAATCCAATGAATCAAGGATCTAGTTCTAACTCCAGCTCTAGCTCTAGCTCTAGCTCTAGCTCTAGCTCAGATTCAAATAATACTCCAAATAATCAGGCATCCAATAATGCAACAGTTAATTCAACAAACAACCAAGCTTCTGTTAAAGGCAGTTCGGAAGATGAAATTACCAATGCTAAAGAAAATAATACATCTAATGATAGTGCTGAATATGACAGCCTAGACCCTAGTAAACCAAATCAGTCACAATTACAAACAACTTCAGAACTAATAGATACTGAGTCTGGATTTCAATTTAATAACAAAAATATTAATAATTCTTCACAAGCTGGTGGTAACCCCATGGGTTAAAAAAAATAGTAAAATCAGTTTACATTTCGTAATAAAAATAATAGAATTTTTGAGATATATATTTTATAAACTTCTATTTTTTGCCCAAAGGAGGGTACTATAATGTCTAAATTCTGTATAGTAACAGGTAAAAGACCTGTAACAGGAAACAATGTTTCTCACGCTCAAAATAAAACAAAAAGAAGATTTTTACCAAATCTTCATACCCACCGCTTCTGGGTTGAAAATGAGAACAGGTATGTGAAGCTTAAAGTTAGCTCTAAAGGCATGAGAATAATTGATAAAAAAGGTATTGAAAGTGTACTTTCTGACTTAAGAGCAGCAGGACACTCAATCTAATTTAAAACCATACATTAGGAATTATAAAATGAGAGAAAAAATCAGATTAGTTTCTTCAGCTAAAACAGGTCATTTTTATACTACAACAAAAAATAAAAAAAATATGCCGAACAAAATGGAAATTAAAAAATTTGATCCAGTTGTTCGTCAACATGTTGTTTATAAAGAAGCTAAAATAAAATAGTTATTTTAAAGGGATTTCTTTATGAGGCAAGCCTTTCACTTCAAAGGTGGCAATTATACAATTAGTGCCATAAATATAAACACTACTGAATTAAAGCAAGTAGAATCTTTGCTTAACTCAAAAATAAGCCAATCGAAGTCCTTTTTCCACAACACTCCTTTTGCTATTGATATAAGAGATATAGATACTTTACCAGAAACAACTATTAAATTTCTTGAGAAAATAATTAGCCTCTTTAAAACAAGCGGGATGATTCCAGTAGGTTTTGTTACTAACAATCAAGATCTTAAGGTGAAACTAGCTAAAGCTGGCTATAATATTCTAAAAAGCAATAAAACAAAAGATGATTTAGCAGCACCGGAGAAACCAAAAGGTGGTGTTAAAATAATAACTTCTCCTGTTCGCACAGGTCAATCCATAGAATCAAGAGATGGCGATGTTGTTGTAACTGCGAATGTAAATAATGGTGCAGAAATCATTGCAGATGGTAACATAGTTGTATATGGTAGAATTGGCGGACGAGTTATTGCTGGAAGCTCTGGTGATAAAGATGCGAAAATAATATGCAAAGATTTAAAGGCAGAACTTGTATCTATTGCAGGAAAATATGTGACCTTAAACAATGAAAGTATCCCTGTTGGAGATCAATATAAAGAAGGTTATGTTGTTTACTTAAAAGATGACAAAATCCATATCGAAGGTTTTTAATTTATAAAAGAGGCTTTAAAATAAATGAGTGAAAAAAAACAAGGTAAAGTATTCGTTGTTACATCTGGAAAAGGTGGCGTAGGAAAAACAACTTCTAGTGCGGCGATTGCTTATGCGTTTGCTAAAAGAAATTTAAAAACTGTTGTAATAGACTTCGATGTTGGATTAAGAAACCTAGACTTAATCATGGGCTGCGAAAGAAGAGTAGTTTATGACTTAGTGAATGTTGTAAAAGAAGAAGCAACTATTAACCAAGCTATAATAAAAGATAAAAGAATAGAAAATCTTTTTATAATCCCTGCCTCTCAAACAAGAGATAAAGATGCTTTAACAGAAGAAGGCGTTGATAGAGTTATTGCAGAGTTAAAGGAAAACTTCGATATTGTTATATGTGACTCACCAGCTGGTATAGAAAAAGGCTCTTTAATGGCTATGAGATGTGCTGATGCTGCTATCATAGTTACAAACCCTGAGGTATCTTCAGTTAGAGACTCTGATAGAATATTAGGCATGCTTTCAAGCAAAACTTTAAAAGCTCAGAAAGAGGGAGAGTTCAAAGAAGTTCACCTTCTACTTAATAGATATGATGCAGCAAGAGCAAAAGCTGGAGCTATGCTTAAAGCTGAAGATGTTAGTGAAATATTATACACTCCTATAGTGGGTATAATCCCAGAATCTAGAGACATATTAGAAGCATCTAACAGTGGGCACCCTATAACTCACTCTATAGAAAGCATAGCTGCAAAAGCATATTTTGATGCTGTAGATAGAATATTGGGGCAAGATATCCCTATGAGACACACAGAACAAAAAACAAGTTTCTTCAAAAAGCTAATAGGTAAGTCATGATAGCAAAAATTTTTGGAATAAATCTAAATAAAAACAAAAAACAAAAAAGCGCTTCTTTAGCTAAAGAAAGGCTACAAATTATTGTTGCTCACCAAAGAAATGAGCTTGGACCCAAATCATCAAGAATTAGTAGTCATTTATTAGCTGAATTAAAAGATGAAATTATTGAAGTAGTAAAAAAATATATTGCCTTATCTGAAGAAAACATTAGAGATATTGATATCAAAGTTGAAGATAACAATAAAAACTCTACAATAGAAGTCAATATTCCTTTTAATTAATTTCTAAATGTCTGAAAATATTGAATTTAAAGACGTTTCATTTTATAGAGGCGAAAGATGCATATATGATAATGTGTCATTCATCATTCAAAAAGGTAAAATAACTAGTATCCTAGGTCCGTCTGGTGCTGGCAAAACAACCTTACTCCAACTAATAGCTGGATTAATAAAACCAAAGAATGGTAGCATTAATTATAGAAATCATGCTTTAACTTATAAAACTAAAGAAAAAGAGTTAAAAAATATAAGAAAACAAATGGGGTTTCTTTTTCAGTCTGGCGCACTATTTACTCATCTTAATATTTATGACAATATAGCCTTTCCTTTAAGAAAGAATACCTCTCTTGATGAAAATCTCATAAAAAATATAGTTCTAATGAAATTAGAAGCTGTTGGTCTATTAGATACAGCGGAAATGATGCCAAATGAGCTTTCTGGAGGAATGGCTAGAAGAGCTGCTTTAGCAAGATCAATAGCGATGGATCCTAAAATAATGTTATATGATGAACCATTTACTGGACAAGACCCAGCGTCATTCAATACATTATTGAAATTGATAAAAACTCTAAACCAGTCTTTAAATATAACATCCATAATCGTATCACATGATATAGAAGAGGCTTTAGATATTTCAGACAATGTAATCATAGTTGCTAATAAAAAGATTTTAGCTTGTGATAGTGTAGAAAATATCAAAAATAGTAATGATATTGCAATACAATCATTTTTGAAGGGCGAGTACAAAGAAAGTAAACAACCAAATAATGAAACTTTTAGCTCTATAAAAAATAAATTACTGGAGATATAAATGATCTATCTTTTACAAAAAATCTACAGTATTTTTTTTAGTGCTTTATATAAAGTTAACTCTGCAATCATTCTATTCTTTCAAATAGTTTTTGGGAAAGTTCATTTAAGAGACACCATATTACAAATAAAAAAGATTGGAATTAATTCAAGTATTATAATCGTAACTTCAGGAATTTTTATTGGTCTAGTTTTAAGCTTACAAGGCTATTACACCCTTTCAAAATTCGGCGCTCATTCATTATTAGGGGTAATGGTCGCCCTTAGTGTATTAAGAGAGCTTGGTCCTGTTGTAACAGCAATGCTTTTTGCAGGAAGAGCGTGTAGCTCAATAACATCAGAAATAGGTTTAATGAAAGCTACTGACCAAATAGATAGCTTAAAAGTTATGAATGTAAATCCAATAAATTTTATTCTTTCTACTAGGTTTTGGGCATGTATAGTTAGCGTTCCTATACTTACGCTTTTTTTCTGTTCAGTCTCAATTTTAGCAGGATATATTCTAAGTTCTAGTATACTAGGAATTGGGTACGGAGAATTTTGGAGCAACATTCAGGCATCTGTTAGCCTCAGCGATATTACTAATGGTATGATTAAAAGTATAGTTTTTTCTATAATAATTTCATGGATAGCCTTATATCAAGGCTACTATAGTATACCCAACTCAAATGGGATAGCTGCAGCAACTACTAGAACTGTTGTTTATTGTTGCATGAGCATACTTGGTGCAGATCTTATTCTTACATCTATAATGTTTGGAGGAGTTTAAATAGTGAGAAATAAATATTTTGAAATATCTGTTGGTTTATTCATAATAATTGGAGTAATATGCTTACTTTTCTTAACATTTAAAGTAAGTGGAACTAAAGTATCCAGTTTCAATAATAATTCTTACTCTATAACTGCAGAATTCAAGAATGTTGGCTCATTAAGAACTAATGCTGCAGTCAAAATATCTGGAGTTGAAGTAGGCAAAGTAACAAATATATCCTTAGCTAAATCATATAATGGATTTATTGCTGATGTGACTATTTCAATAAATAATAAAGAAAAAATCCCTTCAAACTATTCAGCATCTATAGCTATGTCAGGAATCCTCGGTGATAATTATATAGCTTTGAGTCCGCCTAAAGAAGACATATTGGCTATAGCTGGCATTGAGGCAAATGAAGATACTGATAAATACCTACATAATGGTAGTATAATACCTCTAGAGAACACAGAATCTGCACTTGATCTAGGTTCTTTAATAAATACTTTTGTAGCTTCAAAGGATGAAGATAAAAAATAGCTCTTAAAAAAACTAAAAAACTATATTAAACTTCTTTTAATAAATTATACTTTATAGGAGATAAGCTGTGCTTCGTAAATTAAATACCTTAATATTTTTATTGTTAACTTTTTTTTATGCGTTTGCTGATGAAACCAATGCCGGAAATCCAGTAGATTTACTTAATAAAACAGTAGTTAGTACACAAGATGAGTTAATAGAAAATTCTGCAGAATACCAAAAAGACCCATATAAATTACTCGAACTTATTAAACAAAATATTGTTCCTATAGTAGCTGCTGATGTTGTTGCACAAATTGTTGTAGGTAACGATAAATGGAATAAAGCAACTCCAGAAGAGAAAAAAGAGTTTATTGATTTAACTACTGAGATGCTTACATTCACTTATGCTAAGAATGTGGCATATGCTGGTAGATATAAAGTAACTTTATATCCATTTACTAGCGATGAATGGAAAATTAAAGCAGTTGCCATTGTTAATGGAAAAATAACAAACACTAATAATGGACAAAGTTCAGAACTCGCAATAAAACTATTCAAAAAAGATAATCAATGGAAAATATATGACATCAATGTAGCTGGTGTTAGTATCCTAGAAACTTATAAGCCTCAATTCAAATCATACAATAACGTAGCGGAAATGAATGAAGCTGTTAAAAAAACTATTCAGAAAATAAAAGAAAAATCATATCCTGAACTATTAAAAGATAAAAATGCTGAAGTATGATAAATATTATCAATGATGTATGGCATATTGAAACAAATTTGACCTTAGATACAGTTGCCCTAATTAATAAGAAATATAAAAAAGCCCTACTTCGATTAAAAAAAGATTGGACTATTGATTTTGAGAAAAGTAAAGATATTGATTGTTCGGGTTTATCATTAATAATCGAATATATTAAATACGCAAAAAACCATAATATAAATCTGAGATTAGAAAAATTAAATTCTAAAGCCTTATCATTAGCAGAGGTTCATGGAATTGATGATATTATTAAGGAATTTATAAATTAAAAGGAACTTTTATGACAAAAGAACAACTTAAATCAATAATTGAAGATGCTTTTACAAACTGCAAAGCAAATGTAGAAAGTGATGACAATGTACATTTTAATGCAACTATTATTGCTGATGAATTTAATGAAATTAAAAATAGAGTTAAAAGACAACAGTTAGTTTATTCAAAAATAAATCAACATATATTGTCTGGTGAAGTCCATGCTATTTCTATGAAAGTTTTAGGAAATAATGAAATATAAGAAAATCAATTAAAGATTTACAAAGATGATATTTATAATATTAATAAATCATTAAATAACTGTATATCACTAACTATCATCAAAATACCATATATCTTACTTTTTTCTCCTATAAATAGCCATCACTATATTTAGTTGCTCTAAGGCTTTTATAGGTAGCTTTTATACCTCGCCTAAGATCTTCACACTCTTTTAAATCATCTTTATTTTGTAAATTTAATTTATTAGTTAAACCTGTTATTTCAAAAGAGTAAGTATCAAACCAAATCCCACATTTTTGTAAGATCTCCATATTATTTTGAGCATTAGGTTTTAATGCAAAGTTCAATTTTTCTGTAAAATCTTGCCCTGCATTTCCTTGTACTTGACTAGCTTTTTTCCCGATTTCTTCTCCGATTGAGAAATATTCATTTTCTCCATGTCGTTTCAAAATAAAAAAACCTAAAATTAGAACTAGGAGTCCTATTACATATATAATTGAATTATATTTATTTTTCATTAAACCACCTATGTTAATTAGAGCTTGTATATAGGTTTAAATTTGTTCCAATCCCACTTGCCTAAATATGAACAAGAGGTACATTTTAAAAACTTGAAAAGTACTTACATTTGTCTTTATATGATATATTAGTAATGATTTGAGCTTCTAATCTTTTATTTAAACTTTATTAGTTAGTAGGATCATTAATAATTCTTTCAGCATTCTCCAACTCTTTTGGAGTTTGATCTTGATTCTCTAGAGCAGGTTTTTTACCTTCCAAATCATCTATACTGACAACACTACTATCATTAGCATAAGCTTCACTAAATGCTTCATCTACTTTCGTAGCTTTATTTACACTATCAAGCTTACTCTTAAGCATATAAGTCGGCTCTTGCTTAACTGCTGAAGGACTACCACTAGATGCTGATAATGTATCTAAAGAGCCTCCATCAAGTCCTAACACACCCAGAACAGCTGCATCTGTCTCTATTGTTGAGTCATCTTTTTCTAACTCTTGCTTAAGTACTTTTGACATACCATAATCATAATTCTGAATATAAGCATTTCTCATTGCAATATATGGATCAACAGAAACTTCTTGTAAGTTATCGTATGCTGGTAAATAAGAAACTCCTTGGTTTGTATAGTATGCAGCTGTAGTACCATATGAAATAGCATATGCTGCTACACCGACGCCTGGGATTAAGAAAGAATAAGTAAGAGGATTAAATAAAGCATCTACACCTGTAGCAGCATCTTCAAGGACTCCTGGACCAAGTAAAGGCCACACAATATAAGGAGACTTATTATTACTGCCACCCTCATTATCATACCATCCCCACTTATGTAAAGTTACAGCGAAGCTTTGATGATATCTCATTTCTTTACCATACCAATCATCAGCAACATCTATAAATCCAGCTAATCCTATTGTAGTATTAGTCAAAAATCTAATTGAATCATCGCCAGCGTAGCTAAATTCTCCTTGGAATAAGTCATTAACAATTCTTGCAGGCTCTCTAAGGTTATTAAAAAAATTGAAAATCCCTGTTTGAAAAGCATCTGGCACAACCGCATCATAGCCTTTAGCTAAAGGTCTCAATACAGAATAAGCTTTATCATTAAAATCATACATTGCTCTATTATAATTTTCATATGGATCTCTATTATCGGATGTCGTTGAACAACCAACTAACGACAAACCAAAAAAACCTAAGATAAAAGCTGACTTCTTATTGACCTTCATTTATTTCCCTTTGAATACTTAATATAGACTTAATTTTTCGCGCAACTCTGATATTATAACAATAAAAGAATTAATTTCTAGATAAAATTTTGATGAATATTAATACTAAAGAAGTCGAAAAATTCTCACAACTCTCTCAAGAATGGTGGAACCTAGAAGGACCTCTAAAAACTCTACATCAAGTAAATCCTCTGAGATTAGAATTTATAGAAAAATTCTGCTCTTTAACAAATAAAAATATATTAGATATTGGTTGTGGTGGTGGAATACTAGCAGAAGCTCTAGCTAGAAAAGATGCAAAAGTCTCAGCGCTCGATGCCTCTTCTAAGGCTATAGAAGTGGCTAAAGAACACTCTCAGTTAACAGGCTTAAAAATTAACTATTACAATAACACTATAGAGGAATTTACAAATATTAATAAAAATGATTCTTTTGATATTGTTACATGCATGGAGATGCTAGAGCATGTTCCCAATCCAGAAAGCATTATTATAGAAGCTGCAAAATTAGTAAAAAAAGATGGATATCTATTTGTATCAACTTTAAATAGAAATTTAAAATCCTATCTATTATCTATAATTACTGCCGAACATATATTAAAAATGGTTCCCAAAGGCACACACGAATATAGTAAATTCATAAAGCCTTATGAACTAACTAAGATAGCTGAAGCCAATGATCTTAAGCCAGTCGAAATAATTGGAATACATTATAATCCATTAAAGAAAGATTTTTATCTTGGAAAAAATGTTGACGTAAACTATATAATCGCTTTTAAGAAAATCTAAAAATTATGAAATATAATTATTTTGACTATAAAAATGATAAACTCCCAACGTATGGCTTAGTAGCCTATTTTGCCTACCGTAAGCTGAGTGATGATAAAAAACAAATACTATATGCTCTTGATCAAATAAAATCTCAAATAATTTCATGTACCGAACTATATGACAATATAGAAGTAGCTAAAGAAAAAATGAATTGGTGGATTAAAGAAATGAATTCAATTAAAAATAATAAAACTGTATCATCCCCACAATTAAAGCTATTACTAAATCATTTTGATAAAGATCTTCTTTACAAAAATATTATTAATGATATTACTCACTCAATAGAAAACAGTAGTCAGACAGAAAGAGACTTTAGTAACCATATAAAAGTAAATTTCATAGGAATTGAAACTCTAAAAGCCTTATACCTTAATAATTTTAAAGAGGTAGACAAAACAATCATCGAACAAATAAACAAAAATAATGAGATTATAAGACATATTTTTTGCATGCCTAAACATTACTATAACCAAATAATTTTTGATAAAAAAATATTACCCAATATGTCACAAAATGACTTTAATAATATATGTAAAGCTTGGCTAGAAGAGTATAAAAAGATAAAAGCCAATAATGCCCTTAAACCACTACGCATTATGAATAAAATACATTACAAAATGATGATCAAATATTTAAAGAAAGTAAAATCTCCTTTCAAAGAAACTTTAGTTTTTAGCCCCCTAACTTTATTATTCTACTCAATATAGGAAACTATCATGATAAAAAAGTCTTCTTAACTTTTTTGTTTATCGGGGTAGCTTTTATTAGTTATGCAAATAATAGCTATCTCCCAAATAATGATTATATCCCCAAGAATAAAACTGATGAAAATAATCCTTAAACACTCAGAGCACAACAAGTAAATCATCAAATCCATACTCCTTTCAAGCACAGGCAAATAATATTCGAGATGCCTCTTAGCCGGTATCGGTACAACATTCACTTTTTAGCTACAGAAGTTCTATCTCTACCATTTAAATCTTTTATCACTCTAATATCTAGGAAACCAGCATTAGCAAATAATTTATAGATGACTTCAGACTGAGTATAGCCATGTTCAATATATAGTTTACCATGACTATTTTTCAGAAAATCCTGAGCTTTAGATATAATTAATTCTATATCTGCTAAACCGCCATCATTTGCAAAAAGTGCTGAATGCGGTTCATACTTTTTGACTTCATCATCAATTTCAGAATCTTCTATATCTATATATGGAGGATTTGAAACTATAATATCAAATTTATATTTTGCTAAATTTTCATACCAATCACTTTCAATAAACTTAATATTATCTACACTATTTTGCTTAGCATTTATTTCCGATTGTTTTAATGCTTCTTTTGAAAAATCAACTGCTACTACGTTACTATTTGGGTATTCTGCTGCTAAAGCTATTGCTATTGCACCACTTCCCGTACCCAAATCTAAAATATCTAAAGCTTCGTCCTTATTAAGATAATCATTCAATACTGCTTCAATCAAAGTCTCAGTATCAGCCCTTGGTATTAAGGTATGTTGATTAACAAAGATCTTTTGTTTCCAAAAATATTTATAGCCTAAAATATAAGCCAATGGCTCACCTTGCTCATATCTGGCAACTTTTTCTTCTATTTCTTCTACTTGGTTGTCTGTTAAAGCTTTATCCCCATATAAATAGAGATATGCTCGATCGACATTTAAGACATTACATATAATGCTCTGAATATCTGTTCTAACAGTTATATCATTAGATTTTAAATTAGATAATTTTTCTTTTAGAATAAATAAAATACTTTTATTACTCATCTGACATTGCAGCTAATAAATCTGCTTGATACTCTAATACTAGTGGCTGGACAACACTATCTAAATAACCTTCCATAACTTCATCTAACTTATAAAGTGTAAGGTTAATTCTATGATCTGTAACTCTACCTTGAGGATAGTTATAAGTTCTTATCCTTTCAGATCTATCCCCACTACCTACAAGATTTCTTCTAGTATCAGATTGCTCTTTTTGTTGCTTATCTATCTCTGCCTGTAATAATTTTGACTTTAACATAGACATAGCTGCTGCTCTATTTTTATGTTGAGATCTTTGATCTTGACACTCAACTACTACACCTGTCGGAATATGTGTAATACGAATAGCTGAGTCAGTTTTGTTGACATGCTGTCCCCCGGCTCCAGATGCTCTAAATGTATCCACTTTCAGATCAGCAGGATTTATATCAATACCCTCAACCTCATCAACCTCTGGCATCACAGCGACTGTACATGCTGATGTATGTATTCTTCCTTGCGATTCTGTAGCTGGAACACGTTGTACCCTATGGGCTCCAGACTCAAACTTAAGTTGCGAATAAACACCTTCACCATTTATTTTTGTGATGATCTCCTTATATCCACCATGCTCACCTTCACTAGCTGAAACAACCTCCATTTTCCAACCTCTTTGTTCAGCGTATTTACCATACATTCTAAACAAATCTCCAGAAAAAATTGAAGCCTCATCTCCACCAGTTCCTGCACGTATTTCTAAAAACACGTTTGCATCATCGTTAGGGTCTCTAGGTAAAAGAAGTATTTGAAGCTCTGACTCTAATCTTTCTATAGATTCATTAGCCTGCTTTAACTCTTCCTTAGCCATCTCTCTCATTTCAGGATCGCTTTCACCTAACATCTCATAAGCAGTTTCTTTATCACCTAACGCTTGCTTATATTGATTAAAAGCTTTAACTATAGGCTCTAAGTTAGAGTATTCTTTTGATAATTCTCTAAATTTATTTTGATTAGAAATAACGCTAGCTTCTCCCAATAAAGCACTAACTTCTTCGTGCCTTTCAACTAGACCTTGTAATTTTGCTTTTATAGAATCTTTCATTCTAGTTTTCCTAATTTAAACCGAACATTCTTTTCATACACATAAAACAGTCATCTCGACCATCACGTGTAGCTTTCTTCATTCCTTTAACAGGATAATGTAATACTTTATTTTGGATATCATATGCAAATCTTCTTAGAACATCTTCAGCATCTTTACCATTCTTTAGTTTAGCCAGGCTTTTCTCTATTTCTGAATCAACCATATTACTTGCTTTATCAAAGAGCTCTTTAATAGCCTCATTAGAAACAATAGCTCTTTCTTTAGCTATATACTCTTCTAAAGATTTCTCTATTATTTTTGTTGCTCTTTTTGCCTCTGCCAATCTCTTATCTCGACTATCTTCCATAACAGATTGAATATCATCTATAGAGTAATATACTGAGTTCTCAAGATTTTTAATTTCCGGCTCTATAACTCTAGGTATTGATATATCAATAAAGACTCTTTCTTTAATAGAATCAACCTCCTCAGACTTTATTATATATTCACTAAAAGTCACTGCTGCGACTATAATATCGGCCTTATTAACTAAATTAGCTATATTATCTAAATTAAAACTAGTAGCATTTGAAAAGTTTTTTGTTATATTATCTGCTCGCTCAATAGTTCTATTAGCAATATAAATATGTTCTGGCTCTAATGAATTTATATGTTTAAACAGCAGCTCACCAGTCTCACCAGCTCCTATTATAAGCACTGTTTTCTCTGAAATATTATCTAACTGTCTTTTAGCTAAAGATATTGCTGAAAATGCAACTGAAACAGGACAATAACCTATCTTAGTCTCTCTTCTTACCTTTTTTGCCGTTGCAAAAACTTTCTGGAAAACTCTATCTAATTCTTTACCAAGCGCATTATTTTGCTTACTCTCACTATAAGAAGATTTGACTTGACCTAAAATCTGCGGCTCTCCTAAAACCATAGATTCTAAACCACATGCTAACTTCATAAGGTGTTTAATAACTTCTGTACCTTGACGTAATTTAATATAATCTTTCAAATTAAATTTTGTTGTTTTAACTTTTGACTGCCACCAAGCAATAGCTTCATCAACTACCCGTAGTTCACTTATTTCTAAATACAATTCAGTACGATTACATGTTGAAATAAAAACAGCATGTTCTATATTTTCAATTTCAAGAATAGAACTATATAGCTCTCTACTATCATTATGATTTAAAGCAAATAAACTTCTAACCTCTACAGAGGCTTTTTTATAATCAATTGCTAAAGATACTAATGCCATAAAATATAAAAACTCAAATAAACAGGCTTAAAACAAAGCCAATACAATAATAAAAACCTCTCTGATTTTAACATAAAATCAAAGCACATTAAATTTTTAATATTAATGATTATTAACAACACAACGACTTTTATGATAAGATTTAGAAATAAAATTTTGTTAACTTAGAAAATCTTATGAAAAAACTTCTAAATGACTTACCAAACAAGCAAAAGAAGTTAGTTTATGGTTTAACTTTAATAATAGTGATAGCTGTTATATCTCTAGCTGTATGGCAATATAAGAAACATGAAAATGCAGAGCAAATGCTACAAGCAGCTACAGAATATCAAAAGGCTATACTTGAGTATGAAAATTCAAACATTTCAAGCTCTTCAAAAACAAATGGTTTTTCAAAAGTAGTTCAGGAGTATCCTCATACTGCTTTTGCTATTTTTTCTAGTTGGTATTTAGCAAGTGATGCTATTAATAATACTAGCTTTAACAGCTTTGATATTAAGAACCTTCAAACTGCTGATAGTAATGGAAAAGCAAACTATAATAAAGCTATCTCTATTCTTGAAAATAGCGCAAAAGAAAATCCTAGTAATAATCTAACTAATGTCACAAAAACTAGATTAGCTAGACTGTATATAGCTACTAACCAAATAGACAAAGCAATCTCAACCATAGATTCGATAGCAACATCACAGCAAACCTCTTATACACTACTAATTCTAGGCGATGCTTATCAAGCAAAAGGCGATATTGAGAAAGCTACTCAGACTTGGAAAAAAGCACAAACTCTAAATACAAACCCTGATATCGACAATTTATTAAATAAAAAAATAAATAGCATTATCTAACATGAAAAACCTTTTTAAGAAAATAGTTATTCCTTTAATTTGTACTTTTACAGTTGTTAGCTGTACAAAAAGTAATATTCCACCCCCTACACCCTTAGAAGAAAATCCTCCTCAAGCAGTTTTAACAACAGTAAAATGGAAAACTCCCACAGGAAATGGTAATGGGGGAATAGGTAATTATAACTTATCACCCACTGTCACAGATGATAATAACACTGTAATAGTTCCAAACCAAAATGGGAAAGTCTTTGCTATTGATATAGACAATGGAAGTGTTAAATGGCAAGAAAATACTGAAGTAAAAATATCAAGTCAACCAAACACAATAGCAAATGCAGTGGTTTTTGGCTCAATCAAAGGCGATTTAATCGCTTTAGATACAGATAATGGTCAAACTCTTTGGAAAACAACGGCTCCTAGTAGCTTATTCTCTAGACCTACTATATATGACAATTCAGTTTATGTTTATACTCATGATGGAAGTATATCAGCTTATAATGCTATAAATAGTGAACAACTTTGGACAGAGCCGAATATTCTCCCAGACCTAATTCTTCCTGGAAACTCTTCACCAATAGTTTTAAATAATACTGTTATGATTGGCTCTTCATATGGAACAATTCTTGGTTTTACGGTAGATGATGGTGACAGAACAATAAACATTCCTATAGCTATTTCTCAAGGCTCATCGCCTGCTGATAGAATGGTTGATATTGTATCCACTCCTTTACTTTATGGAGATTATCTAATTTTTTCTGCATACCAAGGTGCTATAGTTGGTATAGATAAAGATAAAGGTAAAATGCTTTGGGCTAAAAAAGCATCCATAATAAATAATATAGAAATTAATGATAATGCTATTTTCACCACTCAAGCAGACAGCTCAATAAAAGCTTATGATATTACAACTGGTGATATCCTATGGACACAAGATATCTTAAAATGGCGAGATGTAACATCTCCCATTTATTATAAAGGTATGATCGTAGTTGGAGATTATGAGGGATATCTACACTTTTTTAACTCCATAAATGGCCAATATTTAGGAAGGCTCAGATTAACAACACCTGAAGATGCTTATTTTACTAAAGGAATAAAAGGTGAACTTATTCCAACAGAAAAAGGGATTGTTGTTGAGGCTGATAATGGTGATACTTATCTTGTTGAAGCTGGAAGTGATGCTGTTATTTATACTACCATCCTTAGTGATCATGTTTTAGATAAAGGTAAAAGTGTTAGCCATATTGATCCAATTGTGATAGAGTCTGATGAAGAAGAGAGTACCGAGATTATAAGCTCTGGTAGCTCACCAAAAACTACAGCTCCGGCCAAGAATGTAAATGTTATTATTGCAGATCTTAGCCCACAAAAGGTAAATAATGAACAGAATTAAAAAGCCTTCTCTTTTCATCCTTATACTTATGGTTTCTCTCGGGCCATTTGGAGATACCATATATGCTCCCGCCCTACCTGAAATAGAAAAACTACTTCATACAGACTATGCATACGTTCAACTTACAATCACATCTTATCTTCTAGGTTATGCAGTTAGTCAATTATTATATGGGCCATTTTCTGATAGATATGGCAGAAAAAAAGTTATCCTTGTTGGATCTTTATTCTTTATCATAAGCTCTGTTATATGTCTTTATAGTCATAGTATTGACACTTTAATTTATGGACGACTTTTGCAAGGGTTTGGAGCTGCTGCTGGTGGCGTAATTGCAACTGTAGCAGTAAAAGATGCTTTTGAAATAGAAAAACAAGGCTCAATATTTGCAATTATGAATATTGCTTTTGCTCTAGCTCCTGCTATTGGTGCCATAATTGGTGTTTTTATTCAAGCTCATGTTATATTTTTAGTTTTACTAGGTGCTGCACTTTTTCTTTTTATGAAGGTTTTATTATTTTTTCCTGAAACAAATAGAAACTTAAATAAAGATGCTCTAAAAACTAAACATTTTGTAAGAAATTATTTAGTTTTATTTAAAGATCATCAATTTGTTGTAGCAACTTTATTGCTAGGCTTAAATATAAGTATTATTTATGGATGCTTAGTCGAAATCCCCGATATTCTTTTAAATAAATTACATCTAGATAAAATAAAATTTTTACACTTCCTAATTTTAATAGTATCTGCTGTTATTATTGGTAGCCTAATTTGTGCAAGACTAAGTAAATCAGTACCATACAAAAATCTCATAACTACAGGAATGCTCATAAGTTTACTTTCAGGCTTTTTATGTAGCATAATATTTAAATATTTAGATGGCATGTGGTTAATGTTTGGCCTAACATTCGTACTTTCCCTAACATTTGTTGGAGTATCTTTTACAGTACCTCTACTCACCCCAATCGCTTTAGAAAATTTCAATGCGACTGCTGGAGCCGCTTCATCTATAATGGGATTCTCACAAATGGGTATAGCCTCATTAACTACAGCAATAATGAGCCAACTAACTTTTGGTACTGAAACGACACTATCATTAGCATTTATAATATTACCACTCATCGGTCTTTTAATATTTATCCCTTATAGTTGTTATTTCTTAAAAAAATAATTACTATTTGTACTAGTTAAACTTATAAAAATTCTTCTATAAAATGCAAGATTATAGTGCAAAATCGCTTGAAGTCTTAACAGGCCTAGAACCTGTCAAGAAAAGACCTGGAATGTACACAAACACAGAAAACCCAAACCATTTAATACAAGAAATAGTTGATAACAGCGTCGATGAGGTTTTAGCTGGATTTGCAGATAAAATAGAAATCAATTTATATAATGATGGCTCTATTGAAGTTATAGACAATGGTCGTGGAATGCCTGTTGATATTCATCCAGAGCATCAAATGTCTGGTATCGAACTAATAATGACTAAGCTACATTCCGGGGGTAAATTTAATAATAAAAATTATACTCATTCTGGAGGTCTTCATGGTGTTGGAGTATCTGTAGTCAATGCTTTATCTCAAAGGTTAGAAGCCGAAATAAAAAGAAACGGCGAAATATATCATATTGTTTTTGAAGATGGTTTTAAAGTAAAAGAATTAGAAATAATAGGTACTGTAGGCAAAAAAAATACGGGAACTAAAGTTAGATTTTGGCCAAATAAAAAATACTTTGATGATATAAAAATTAACATAAGGGCTTTAAAAAATTTATTAGAAGCAAAAGCCATCCTCTGTAAAGATCTCACTATAAAATTCTTTTATGAAGCAAAAAAGGAAAATATTACTTGGAACTTTCCTAATGGATTAAAAGATTATTTTCAGCATAAACTTGATGCAGAGACATTACCTCAACAACCTTTCTTTATTGATAATTTTTCTAATGGCGAATCTTACCTAGATGCCATATTCTGCTGGTGTGAGGCTCCTGCTGAAAATATCAAAAACAGTTACGTAAATCTTATACCAACCCCTCAAGATGGAACACATGTAAACGGTTTTAGAAATGGTATTTTTGATGCAATAAAAGCATATACAGAAAATAATAACTTAGGACAAAAGACTATAAAAATAAATGCTAATGATACTTTTGTAAATGTAAACTATGTAATTTCTGTAAAAATAACAAACCCTCAATTTTCTGGTCAAACTAAAGAAAAGCTTTCAAATAAAGATGTTACTTCTTTTGTAGCCAATGCTGTTAGAGATATTCTCATAGTATGGCTTAATCAACACCCCGAAGAAGCTGGACAGATAATTGAAAATGTCTTTAAAGCTGCTCAAAAAAGAATAAATAGTGACAAAAAGACAGCTCGTAAAAGAATAATGTCTTCTTCGATAAGATTACCTGGAAAGCTTACTGACTGTATAAGCTCAGATATAAAAACTACAGAGCTTTTTATAGTTGAGGGAGATTCAGCTGGAGGCTCAGCAAAACAAGCTAGAGATAAAAATTTTCAAGCTGTAATGCCACTAAAAGGAAAAATTCTAAATAGCTGGGAACTTGATGCTGATACAATTATGAGCTCTCAAGAGGTTCACAATATTGCTACAGCCATAGGAGTAGAGCCTGATAATGATGATATATCTGGACTTAGATATAATAAGATCTGTATATTAGCAGATGCTGATTCAGACGGCTTACATATCGCAACTTTGTTATGTGCAATGTTTCTGAAACACTTTAAAAAGCTTATAGAAAATGGACATATATATATTGCAAAACCCCCTCTTTTTAGAATAGATATTGGTAAAAAAACTTTCTATGCCATTGATGAATTCGAAAAAGATGCCATTCTTAACCAGCATGGAAAAAATCTTAAAGCTAACATTATGAGATTCAAAGGGCTTGGAGAAATGAATCCATCCCAACTAAGGGAATCAACGATGGATATAACTTCAAGAAAGTTAGTACAATTAACTTTAGCTTATGATAAAGCCTCTGATAATGAAATGTTAGATAAGCTTTTAGCAAAAAAGAGAGCTAAGGATCGTAGAGAATGGTTAGAACACTATGGTAACTTAGCGACATCTGCAGAAAACTAGCCTCACAATCTGATTTAATAAGCCATAAAAAGTAGCTTAAATTTATCTAAATTGTTAAACTTTTCAAATAATCTAAATTAAATAGAAGCTATGTTATTTCAAAAAAAACTAATTGCTTTAATAATCATTATAATTTCAATTGGATTATCTTTAGAAACTATAATAGCTGCTCATCACTATGAGGCGAGTCCTCTAGATATTGTAAAAAATGAAAAAAACAATCCTTTAGGTCACAAACCATATGCTCAGGTTCTCATAACAGCTAATGAGTGTCACAACTATCAAGTTCTTATAAACGACTTTCCTATATATTCAGACAATAATACTGAAGGAACTATAATTCCTATAAATCCATATATATCAAATGGAACTAATACTTTTTCAATAACATCAGAAAATGGAAGCTATAGAGAAGATAAAATTTGTAAAGTTTCTGTAATTTTTCAAATAAAGAGTACAGATCAAAAAGATAGCGAAGCTTTAGAAATAACTAAATTAGTATTTAATGGATACCCAACAGAAAGTATAAAAGAATCTAGTGAAAAAGAGCTATTAGGATTTAATGGAACTTCATTCGAGAAGGATACAAATGGCTATATATTAGTTAGCAGGCCTAGATTTCAACATGGTGATTTCTATTATGGCTATAACAACGAAACCAAAAAACGTGAATATATGCCTGGAACAAAAATCAGTCAAAATGTAAAACTTCCTATAGATTTAAAAGATTGGAAATGGTTGCATCGTGCCGTGAAGATACAAAATGATTCTCAGACTAAAAAAGAGATTATGGCTATCTACAAAGAAATTTGGGCTGATATACATAGAGGCGACTGGAGTAAACTAGAAAAAATATTTGCCAGTAAAGACAGAAAGCTTAGTGAGGTTTATTATACTAAGATAGACACATCAAATGAGATTAAAAATGAAATTAATAGTGGACATTATGTTAAGGAATTAAATGATGAAACTATTAAAAATGATGTTTTCATAAATATTTATGGAGAGGGTTATGTAGCCGAAGCAACTTTTGCTAATGGTGATAACATATTACAATTTAATGCCCCTTCAGGAACTGCTAGTAACAGTTATAATGTAATTTTTGCCAAAATAGATGGTGAATTTAAAGTAGTTCGCTAATCAAAAAACATATTCTTTGTTTTATCAATAATAAATTTGTTAATTAATTTTAACTTTAGTAGAATTATGCTTAATATTTAAAAATATTTAAAATAAAAATTCTTACAAGGCTCTTCCTACTATGATTTTATTAAAAATTTTCCTTAGAAATTTAATACTTATTATTTCTTTATCTTTTACCTCAACTTTAGCTATAGCCGCTATAGATCCTGTAACAAAAGCAGCATCTCCACTAGAAGCTATAGAAAAAGATAAAAACAACCCTTTAGGTAACAAACCATATGCTGAAGTTGTTATAAACTCTATAGAATGTGATTATCAAGTTCTTATAAATGATATCCCTATATATTCAGATCAAAATGCCGAGGATGTTATTATTCCTGTAAATCAATATATGGACAATTCTGGTACAGTGTTAGCAATTGTTACAAAAACTCAAGATAGGGTCTGTAATATTTCAACAAAATTACAAATTAAGCATGCCGGACAAAGCAATGAAGATGCTTTAGAAATTACAACCTTAAGTCTTGGCAATGATCCCAAATATAGTAGAGATGATTCTACAGCAGCCATGAAATTAATATTTGATGGAAATGACTTTAAACAAAATAAAAATGGCTATATAGTAATAAATAACCCTACATTTGAGAATGGTAATGTTTATTATGGATACAATGAGGAAACTAAAAAACGTCAATATATGGACGGTACTAAAATAAGTCAAATCATTAACCTACCTATAAACATACCTCACTGGGATTGGATAAATGGAGAAAAAATAAAAAATAATTCCAAAACTAAAAAAGAAATTATAGCTATTTATGAGCAAATATGGTCAAACATCCGTTTAGAAGATTGGAGTGAGTTAAGAAAAATGTTTGCTTATAAAGATAAAAGCCTTAGTAAAGCCCTTTACTCTAGAGTTGATACTGTAAAAAGCATTAGAGAAGAAATAAACAGTAATCACTATGTTAAGCCTCTAAATAGTGCAACTATAAAGTATGATGTTTTCATAAATATTTATGGCGATGGAAAACTAGCAGATGTTACTTTTGCTGATGGCGACGGTATATTACAATTCAACACATCTCCAGGTACAATTAGTTACAATGTAGTTTTTGCCAAAATTGATGGTGAATTCAAAATAGTTCGATAATATTATTAATTATTAGATCTGAATACTAAAAAATAACTCTATGCCACTCAAAGAACTTACCTGGATCAGTTTTTCTTTCTGGAGCAATATTTTCATGTCCAGCTATATTTATAAGGCTTGGATAAGACTGTCTTAAATCTCCTAACAATCTATTTAAAGATTCATACTGTCTATCTTTATAGTCCTCGTTATCTGAACCTTGTAATTCTATACCTACAGAAAAATCATTGCATCCTTCTCGCCCATTAAAAACACTCTTACCCGCATGCCAAGCTCTGTCATTCACAGATACAAACTGTATAATTTTTCCATTTCTTTTAATATAGAAGTGGGCAGAAACTGCAATAGATTCAACACTTTCAAAGCTTTCATGAGCAGCAATATCTAACTTATTTAAAAAGAAATCTTCTACATTGTTATTGTTGTATTCACCTACTGGTAAACTTATACAATGAATAACTACCAAAGAAGGCTCTTCATTATCAGGTCTTTGATTAAAGTTTGGAGACTGTAAATGTGTTGCTCTTTTATACCAACCATTTTTAAACATATCAGAAATTAAATAATCTTTGGTTATAACTGTGGTAGTATTATACTCTAGATATAAACACTTTAAAAACCATAAGGCTTATAAATATGAATTGTTTAGACTGTAAGCTCATGAAGAATACAATAATTTTTGGTGCCTTAACTCTTATACTAGCTATCCTTTCTTATAATTATTTAGATCAGAATATTGTTTTAACATTACATAATAGTGATATATTCAGCTCTGATCAGGCAGAATTTGCAACTGCCATATCTAAAATATTTTCACCTAAAATATGGTTAGTAATTGCTATTGTAGCGACTATTGTTTGTATACATAATCATATTAAATATGGCAAGTCATCTAATCAACTATATACTTTTTCATTAACATTAATAATGGCGATAATTATTACAACTATTTTAAAAATCATAATAGCTAGATATAGACCTGAGGCTCTTATTTTTGATAACAAATTTGGATTTCACTTTTTTTCAATGAAAAAAGTTTATAATTCTATGCCATCTGGCCACACAACTCTATCTTTTGCTGGGCTTTTAGCCTTTGCTAATTTTTTTGAGAAAAAATGGTTAACCGTAGCTGTCATACTCTTAGGAATAATAGTCGCATTCACTAGAGTTATTATTATAGACCACTATCTTTCTGATGTAATTGTAGCCATATACCTTGGAACTTTTATATATTTATGGTGTAAGACTTTCGTAGAGAAATATAATAGCTAATTAGACAGCTTTTAACCGTTTAGGAATATAATTACACAATGGCTCTTCTGCCATATAATCATTATTAATATAATGTGCTCTAGCTCTGCATCCCCCACAAATCTTTATATATTCACAAGCTCCGCACTTACCTTTATATTCTTTAAAATTTCTTAAGTTATTAAATACTCCTGATTCATTCCATATTTCAGCTAGATCTTGCTTAAATATATTTCCTGCTTTTAATGGTAAATAACTACATGGATTAACGTTACCCTCAACATCAATAGTCATTATAGATTGACCAGCGATACATCCCTTTGATCCACCTGTTGAAAATGATAAAGATCTAGATTTAGTAGTTTTTCCTTGATCTTTATTTTTCTCAAAACGAATACGATAATAATGAGGTGCACATGTTGGGCGAACTAACATTTCTTCTTCATCACTCTCCATATTATAGTGCCAATCTAAGGCTTCATCATATTTCTCATCATGTAAAAGTTCATCCATTAATTGTTGACCTCTACCTGTTGGAACAACCATAAACATATACCAAGAAGTCGCACCAATTTCTTTTGCTAATTGATATGTTTCTTTTATTTCATCATGATTATGTTTTGTAAATGAAGAGTTAACTATAAAAGGAATATTATGATTTCTAAATAATTCTGTCGCTCTTAAGGTAGCTGCAAATGCACCCTTTTGTTTTCTAAAAGTATCATGAGTCTCCTCACAGGAACCATCCAAACTTAGTGAAACAATTCTAATACCACTCTCTTTTATTCTTTCACAAATTTTATTTGTAACTAAAGTCCCATTTGTTGCTAAGGCCATTCTTAAGCCTTTTCTAGTTCCATAATTAGCTAATTCAAAAATATCCTCTCTTAACAATGGCTCTCCACCTGAAAGAACTAGACAAGGCTGAGAAAATTCCGCAATTTTATTAATCACGTCAAATCCTTCCTCAGTAGAAAAATCTAGATGTTTATAACTACCTAAACAAGCATTAGATCGACAATGCATACACTCAAGATTACATTCTCTTGTAGTTTCCCATGCTATCCACTTTGGTTCAAATTTCATAATATTAATCTCTAAAATCTAACTCCCTAGTGCCAGCTTCAATATACTTTATATAAATATGCCTATCTGCTTCTGGCAAAAACCCTTGACCTTTTTCCGACCATTCTATAAAAGAAACTGCTTTATTATCAAAATAATCTCTAATACCTATCCATTCAAGTTCTTCAGGATCAGCTAATCTATATAGATCAAAATGATAAATATTAAACTTCTCAAAATCATAAGTCTCAACCAAAGTATAGGTAGGACTTTTAACATTTCCAGTGTACCCAAGAGCTCTTAAAACCCCTCTTACAAAAGTAGTTTTCCCAGCTCCCAAATCACCATGTAAAAATATTACCGTATTAGATTCTAAAGTTTTAGCATACTCTGCAGCAAGCTCTAGCATTTGCTCTTCATTTTGAACTATTTTTTTCATATTCTTTCAAAAATTCCCCAGCCATAACAAATGATCCAAAAACCACTGTTACAGTATCCCTTTTAGACATATAAACCGAGCTTAAATCTTTATGATAATCGACCCAAACCATATTTTGTCTTTCAAACTCTTCTTTAATTTTATTAATATTTAAAGCTCTATCATCTACCTTTTGTAAGTCTATAACATCCCACCTATAGACATATTGCTTAGCTATTTCTAAAATAGTTTTTATATCCTTTGTTCCTAAAATTCCAAATATAGCTTCAAATTTTATTTCTCTATCTGAATCTTTAAATTTCTCTACTAATAGTTTAAATAAATGTCTTACTGAAGCTTCATTATGTGCTACATCAACAACCACATAACTATTATTTTTCAAATCTTGTTTTAAAAATAGATATCTAGCATTTGCTCTTATATGTGCCAGTCTAGGAATATAACTTATTTTCATTTTCGAAAATAAATATTGAGCTATGCCCATGGCTATATTGTAACTATCTTTAAAACAATCAACTTGATTAGATTCATATCTCAAATCAAAAATCTTTGCTTGAGCTGCTTTTGCATACTCAATAACACTATTAGGCATTGAAGACCCTAAAAATAGAGGGACTTTTCCCCTACATATTGCAGCTTTTTCTATACCTATCTTTTCAACTGTATCACCTAAAATTTCACAATGATCTAAGGAAATATTAGTTATTGCTGTAATATCAGGATCAAGAGCATTTGCAGCATCTAGTCTTCCTCCTAAACCAACTTCTAATATCAAATAATCAACCGGTATTCTCTGAGATAAAAAACAACAACATAAAAAAGCAATCTGATAATAGCCCAAGCTGTAATCTTCCGTTAACTCTTGTAATCTTTCTAGCAGTTCTAAAAGTAAATTATTTGAAATTGGTTTCTTATTTATACAGATCCTTTCTCTAAACTCATAAACATGAGGGGATGTATGACTAATTACATTCTTATTATTTGCTGTTAACAACTCTTCTAACATAGCCACAGTAGTGCCTTTACCATTAGTGCCAGCTATTGTAATTATTTGGAATTTCTTATTAAAATTAACTCTAGAAAGAATTAAAGGAATATCCTCAAGGCCACATTTTTGACCTTGATTAGACATTATTGAAGATATTTTTACATCAACATCCATATACCATAAAAGTATTAAGCATTATGCTCTAAAGCTTGAGTATCATTAATTTTAGCTAGAGTCGGTAATAACTTGTCTATGATCTTATAAACTTGATCTCTTAAGTTTCTACGATCTACAATCATATCAACCATACCTTTCTCAACTAAGAACTCACTTCTTTGGAAACCTTCCGGAAGCTTTTCTCTAACTGTTTGTTCTATAACTCTAGGGCCAGCAAAACCGATCAATGCTTTTGGTTCAGCTATATGTATATCTCCTAACATTGCTAAAGATGCTGATACACCACCAGTTGTTGGATCTGTTAAAACAACTAAGTATGGTAGTTTAGCTTCTGCTAACTTTTCTAATGCCGCACTTGTTTTAGCCATCTGCATTAATGAAAACAGAGATTCTTGCATCCTAGCGCCGCCACTAGCTGTAAAACATATAAAAGGCACTTTTTTTTCTATAGCAAGATTTACACCTCTTACAAATTTTTCTCCAACTACAGATCCCATAGAGCCACCTAAGAACATAAAGTTAAAAGATGCAGCAACTACAGGAAGTCCATGAACTGTACCCTCTTTTACAACAAGAGCATCTTCTTCACCTGTTTTTTTCTTAGCTTGAGATAATCTATCTTTATAAGTTTTAGTATCTTTAAATTTAAGCATATCTAGAGGCTGAATATTTGCAAAATGCTCTACTGCCGTACCATCATCTAAAAAAATGTTTAATCTATCTCTAGCAGAGATTCTATGATGATGATTACAGTGAGGACAAACGTACTGATTATTTTCTAATTCCTCAGAATATAAAGTTACTTGACAACTTGGACATTGGCTCCAAACACCATCTTTTACACTTTTCTTTTCTGAATTTAAACCTAAGCTTCTGCTTATAACTCTTGTCAACCAACTCATAAAAAACTCCTTTAAACTATTATGCTATTTCAATAGAGCTAAAAAAATATGCAATTTCTTCTTTTGCAGTTTCTTCGGCATCAGAACCATGAACAGCATTTGCATCTATACTATCTGCAAAATCTGCTCTAATTGTACCTTTAGCTGCTTCTTTGGGATTTGTTGCTCCCATTAACTCACGATTTTTAGCAATTGCATCATTACCTTCTAAAACTTGGATCATAACTGGACCAGAGATCATAAATTCTACTAGTGCGCTAAAAAATGGTCTTTCTTTATGTACAGCATAAAATCCTTCCGCTTCTTTTCTTGATAATTGTTTCATTTTTGCTGCTACAATTTTCAAACCAGCCTTTTCAAAACGGCTATAAATTTCACCTATAACATTTTTAGCTACAGCGTCTGGCTTTATAATAGATAATGTTCTTTGTTTATTCATTATTTTATTTATTCTCCAATCAAATATCACTTTTGTGATTATAGCACTTTTCTAACCCAAATAACAAAGCCCTACTTATATTTAAAACTAATGATTTTTTATTCCTGCTTCTACAAAAGCTTCAAATAATCGATGACCATATCTTGGAGTTGACGTAAACTCCGGATGGAATTGACATGCTATAAACCATGGGTGATCTGGTATTTCTACAATCTCGACTAAGCTCATATCAGCGCACTTTCCTGAAACCACCATACCATTTGACTCTAAAGCTTCAACATAGTTATTGTTTACTTCATATCTATGTCTATGTCTTTCAATAATTTGCTCCTGACCATAAACCTCTTTAGTCAAACTACCTTCTTTAAGATTACATTTATATCCGCCCAAGCGCATAGTCCCACCAAGATCGGACTTAGAAGTTCTTACATTTAAAGTACCGTCTTCTTTTTTCCATTCTGTTATAAGGCCTACAACAGGGTTTTTCGTACTAAGATCCAACTCACTTGAATTTGCATCTTTTATGCCTAGAACATTTCTACAATATTCGACAACTGATAACTGCATACCTAAGCAAATACCTAAAAATGGAATTTTATTCTCTCTAGCATATTGTATAGCAAGTATTTTACCATCAATACCTCTACTACCAAATCCTCCAGGAACTAATATTGCTCCCACATCAGTAAAGAAAGATGCTACATTATCCGATTTTATTTCTTCTGAATCTACGAATTTAATTTTTACTTTAATACCTTTTTTATATCCAGCATTATATAAAGCTTCATTTAGTGATTTATATGCTTCTGTTAAAGATACATATTTACCAACCATAGCTATAGTAAGTTCTCCTTTAACATTAGCTATTTCATCTACTACATTTTTCCACTCTGATAAATCTGCATCACCTGCTTTTAATGATAATAGCTCAACTAACTTAGCATCAAAACCTTGCTCATGATACCTAGTAGGAACTTCATAAATAGTTTTAACATCTTCTGCAGTAAATACACAGTCATTACTAACATTTGTAAACAGAGCTATTTTTCTTTTTTCTTCTTCACTAAATATTTGCTCACATCTACATACAAGAATATCAGCTTGAATTCCTATACTTCTTAGCTCTTTAACAGAGTGTTGAGTAGGTTTCGTTTTAATTTCACCCGCGACTTTTATATATGGCAGAAGAGTCAAGTGTACAAATAATGTTCTTTCTCTTCCCAACTCTTGTCTTAATTGTCTAATGGCTTCTAAAAAAGGTAATGACTCAATATCACCAACAGTACCACCTATTTCAACTATAGCAACATCTATATCATCTGCTATTCCTTGTTTGATTCTTAGCTTAATTTCATCAGTTATATGAGGAATAACTTGTATAGTTGCTCCGAGATAATCCCCTCGTCTTTCTTTCTTTAAAACGCTCTGGTAAACCCTACCTGTAGTAAAGTTATTAGCTTGAGTCATTCTTCTACGAATAAATCTCTCGTAATGTCCTAAATCAAGATCAGTTTCAGCACCATCTTCTGTAACAAAAACTTCACCATGCTGTAATGGGCTCATAGTACCAGGATCAACGTTTATATATGGATCTAGTTTAAGCATAGTTACATTAAGGCCTCTACTCTCTAGAAGGGTCGCTAAAGATGCTGCTGTAACGCCCTTTCCTAAGGAAGAAACCACACCGCCAGTAACAAAAATAATTTTAGTATTAGAATTCATTTTAGACACATGAAAATATAAAAATCATGGAACCTAATAATAACATTTTCAGACAAAAGTTACTACCCACTTTCTTTATTTTTGAACATTATTAAGAGTATTTATATGAAACTGGATATAGAATTATGATTTGGAAGAAATTAAATACTTTTATTAGTAAAAATAGAATTTAATTTAAATTATTTAATATATTTATTTATTAATTTCACAAAAGCTGTTGGATCCTCTATTTTAGCTCCTTCAACAAACATTGCTTGCATCAATAATAGATTAGAAATATCTCCAAAAACTTCAGTATCAGCTTCATCTTTTAATTTTTGCACTAAATGATGCTCTGCATTAAGTTCTAAAACTGGTTTCATACCCATACCAGGCATAAATGCTTGACCAGCTTCTTCCATCATTTTTTGCATATGTAAACTCATACCATAGTCATTAACAACCACACAACTAGGAGAATCTGTTAATCTCTTAGAAAGTCTTACATCTTCCACTTTATCTTTAAGAGTTTCTTTAACTTCTTTTAAAACCTTTTCAAAATCTTTAGTTTCTTTTTCAAACTTTTCTTTTGTTTCTTCTGTTTCAAACTTATCCAAGTCTATATCACCTTTAATAATAGACTTCATATGCTTACCATCAAATTCAGTTAAGAAAGACATCATCCACTCATCTACTCTGTCTGTAAGTAAAAGAACCTCAATACCTTTCTTTTTAAATACCTCTAACTGAGGATTATTAACAGCAGCTTTAAAACTATCAGATGTAATATAATAAATAGTTTCTTGACCCTCTTTCATTCTAGAAATATAATCGTCTAATGATACAGTTTGCTTAGGATCATTTGTTTCTGTAGACGAAAATCTTAACAAGCTTGCAATCTTTTCTTTATTAGCTGCATCCTCAGATACACCTTCTTTTAGAACCTGACCAAAGTTATCCCATAATTTCTGATACTTTTCAGCATCACTTTTTGCAAGCTTAGCTAATACACTCAAAATTTTAGATACCGTAGCTTTCTTAATTTTATCTATGACCTTGTTGTGTTGTAAAATTTCTCTAGAAACGTTTAGAGGTAAATCTGATGAATCCACAACACCTTTTACAAATCTCAAATATGCTGGAAGAAGCTCCTTATTCTCCATAATAAACACTCTTCTAACATATAAAGATAAACCATAATCTTTATCTCTATTCCAAAAATCAAAAGGCTTATTTTCCGGAATGAATAAAAGACTACTATACTCTAAATTCCCTTCTACTTTATTATGAGACCATGTAAGAGCATTACTAAAATCATGAGAGATATATTTATAAAACTCATTATATTCCTCATCTGTAACTTCATCTCTTGATCTTAACCATATAGCCTTAGTATTATTGATAGTTTCATATTCTTCTTTAACAAATTCCTTACCATCTTTGAACTCTACTTCTTTCATTTGTATAGGAGTATTAATACAGTCTGAATATTTATTAACCAGACCCTTCAAAGAGTTATAATCTAATAGATCTAAATCCTCTTTTTTAAGATGAAGGATTATTTCAGTACCTCTGCTATCTTTAGTTATATTCTCAATAGAAAAGCCTTCTTCAGCAGTAGAAACCCATTTAGTAGCAGTTTCTTTACTTTCTCCAGCTTTTCTAGTTCTTACTGTAACTTTATCTGCAACTATAAAAGATGAATAGAAACCAACACCAAATTGACCTATTAGCTGACTATCTTTACCTGCATCACCAGTTAAATTTTCGATGAACTTTTTAGTTCCTGATTTTGCAATAGTTCCTAGATTTTCAATAACTTCTTGCTCAGTCATACCTATACCATTATCACTAACAGTAATAGTCTTAGCTTTTTTATCAAAATCTATTTTAATAGCATAGTTAGTATCGCCCTCATTAAGTTCTGGATTAGCGATACTTTCATATCTTAATTTTTCAATAGCATCAGAACTATTAGAGATTAATTCTCGTAAAAAGATCTCTCTATTTGAATATAAAGAATGAATAACCAAGTGAAGTAACTTATCTACTTCTGTTTCAAAAGTATAATTTTTCTTAGACATTTTACATAACCCTCTTTTGTTATATTAGATATAAAAACATTCAATATTCTTATATATGAGAGTCATACATTATTTTTCAAGATTTTTTTCTTTCTATTCTACAAAATATAAAAAACTAGTTTCTTTATATAATTCAGAGTAATCTGTAATTGTACATCTTTATAATTTGAGTGAAATCGAAATTTATGAGTTCTGCAGAAAACAATTTTTTAAAACTTATAAAAAAACTTAATAACTCTCACGATTTAGAAACATTACCTCAATGGGGGCCCTATACTAAAAAATATATAGGAACTTCTCATATTACAGATAAGATAAATGGATTAAGATTCGACCTAAGTATCTTCCCTGGCTATTACAGAAGACGTGTTGATGTCCCAAATGTGTTTTATGAAACAGAATATTATCCTTGGGATACTTCAACTGATGGAACTTATTTTAAATTTAGGCACATGCTCGAGTGGAAAGATAAAGTATACTGTGATATTTCTTATTTTCTAATAGATGATAATACTCAAGCTATAAAAGCTAAATTTGTAAATAACACTTCAAACTCAGAAAGCCTAGTTCTTCACTTAATGGGCTCCATGCATTTCCCCTCAATAAAAGAATATGAACCAAATAATCTATTATATCCATCAACTATAGCGCTTTCTGGTGAAGCTCAATGGATTGATGCTACAGATTATTATAACTTGAGTTACTCAATTCCAAAACCAACTGATAATTTAGTTGCTGATGGTAAATTAAGAGGTGAGAGAAGAACCCAAAACTTTGTTAACGGATCTGGAATTGAATTTGGAAAAGTGAAGGATGATCAAATTATATTTAAATTCAATATAGAAGACTCCATAAACAAACCAACATTGCTTTTAAAATATAAATTAGAAAAAAATTCTTCCCTCAAACTAACAATAAGTAATAATGACAAAGACAACCTCTTTGAATGTGACTTACTCTTAGAAAATGAATCTGAATTCAAAGATGTAGAATTACCGAATTTAGAAATAGGAGATTATTTTTTAAAACTAAGTTCCACAAACAATAGAGCTATAAATCTTGATGGTTTTATTGTTGGATCACATGATGATGTACACAAAAGCAGATTTCATCAACAAAATTGGAATCCAACACCTCAAATATCTAAATTTGGTAATAACTCAATTATTCTCAAATACCAAAATACTGAGAAATATTACGGAATATTTTGGGACTATCCTCTTGAAGATTGCGATATAAGAGAGTTTTTTTGTCGTGACTTAGACATATATTTTAAACTTATGGCAAACGAACATGTTCTTAAAGAATTTCACGGAGAAGGGAGCGGACATTTCACAAATATTTTCTTAAGGCCAATAACAGTTAAAGAAAAAGATCAAAAGAATATTTTCTGCGCAACCACAGTAGCTGATAATATAAGTGAAATAGAAGATAAACTAAGATTACTAGAACAAAAAAATTATCTATCAAAGAAAATAAAATCCTTTAAAGAAAAGAATCTATCTAAAAACAACTCTAAAAATATTTTACCTAATGGTGAAAAATATCAATTCTCTCAAGGTATTTTAAAAAATGTCATTCTTACAAATATAGTTTTCCCAATATATACACAAAAAAGTTATATTCGTCATTTAGCTCCTGGGAAATGGTGGGACTGCTTATATACTTGGGACTCTGGTTTTATAGGACTTGGGCTTTTGGAATATGACATTGACAGAGCAATTGAAAACCTAAATGCTTATCTAACTAGTACAGATAATCAATCAGCTTTTATTCATCATGGAAGCCCAGTACCAGTACAACACTATCTTTTCTTTGAGATATGGAATAGATCAAACTCTTTTGAATTACTTGAGCACTATTATCCTCGTCTTAAACAATATTATTTATTTTTAAGTGGTCATTTAGGTAGTTCAAGCACTAGAAGATTAAACTCAAACCTACTTCAAACGTGGGATTATTTTTACAATTCGGGCGGCTGGGATGATTATCCTTCACAATACCATATGCACAAGGAAAATATAAAAAACGTTACTCCTGTCATAACTACTGCCCACTGTATAAGAATCGCAAAATTTCTAACTATGTACTCTGAACTTCTAAGCCTAGAAGATGATTCTGCTTTTTACAAACATGATATTGAAATATTATCAAATGCCTTAAATAAGTTATCATGGGATAAGAATGCTGGCTACTATAGTTATGTAAACCATGATAGTGCTGGTTTTCCAACAAGCTTTCTAATAAATGAGCAAGGAGAAAATTTTAATAAAGGATTAGATGGAGCATATCCTATTGTTTCAGGAATATGTAATCCTAAAATAGAAAAAACTCTATTAAGTAAACTTAAATCTCCAAAAAAACTATGGTCAAAAGCTGGCTTATCTGCTGTAGACCAGTCAGCATCATACTATCGTAAAGATGGTTACTGGAATGGAACAGTATGGATGTCTCATCAATGGTTCTTTTGGAAAAGCCTTCTTGATATAGGAGAATATAAATTCGCTGAAAAACTGGCTCTTAAAGCCTTAAATCTATGGAAGAATGAAACTGATAGTAACTATAGAAGCTTAGAGCACTTTATAATTGAAACTCAAAGAGGTGCAGGATGGCATGCATTTAGTGGACTTTCTTGCCCAATAATTAACTGGTTTAATGCTTATTTTACTATCGGAACTATAAACACAGGTTTTGATACCATAATAGTGTCAAAAAAATTTAATAGTAATTATTCAGATCTAAAACTTTCTCTAAAAATCTATCCACGAGAAAATTCTTTAGGCTATATATCTATACTTGTAGTAGTAAACCCTAAGTACACATACAAACTCTCCAAAGAGAAAAAAAATGTTTCAATAATAAATAATAAGCAAGGCAATGTTATATTAAATATCAAAAAATCTAACTTAACTAGCACACTAGACTTACATTTAATTCCAACATAATAATTAAAAGGTACAGCAAATGAATGATCGTGAAAAATTTCTAACCAAGTTCAAAATTCTATTAGCTTTTTTTAGTCTAAGCTTTCTTGTTTATTGTTTTCCGATCTTAATCATGCAGGCTACAAGCTACTATAAAATATCTCATGGCTCTGCAGGAGCTTTAGAAAGCTACTTTAATATAACTCGTGTAATAGCATCATTAGTTGCTTTTACTATTTTTCTTAAATTTGGTTATAAAAAACCATTAAGCTATACTTTCTTCTTTGTTGCTATTTTTTGTCTAGTTGCTCCATTTATAAATTCTATTTGGATGATCCGGCTTTATCTATTAATGACTGGCATATCTTTTGTAGTTATTAAAATATCAAGCTATAGTATGGTTACTTTAGTTACTAATAATCCTAATGAACATGCAAGTTTTGTTAACTTTATGGAATTAATCCATATGATTGGCAATATGATGGCAGTTTGGGTATTTTCTTTTTTTATGCAAAATACTGACGGTACAGAATGGTTATACATGTTTTGGTTAATTGCGGGAATATGTTTAGTCTTAGGTTTAATATTTTTATTAACACCGCTTAATGAGAATGCTATAGAAACAGAAAAAAATAAACCTTTTAAAAATCAAATAAAAGATGTTAAACACATTATTTTAATGTGGTGTGTTCCTTTTTTCTTCATTATGTTTTTCGCTTATGAATTTATTGAACAAGGAGTTGGTCCTTGGCTCATGACGTTTAACCATGAAGTTCTTGGAATTACAAAGAATCTAAGTGTTCAATTAGGTAGTTTATTTACTCTAGCTATTGCTCTTGGAAGATTATATGGAACTATTATTTTTAAATATATCGAATGGCATAAAGTCCTTCTTGCAAACTTTATAATTGGTTTATTTTTTATTGGTATCGTTATGTTTAATATGGATCATGGGATTGGTTCAAATTCTACTAATATCTTCAATTTACCATTAGTCGCATATTGTTTACCGCTTGTAGGTTTTTTTATAGGACCAGTTTATCCAACCTTAGTCTCAACGTTTATGAGTTGTCACAATAAAGGATTACATGCCGCTGCAATTAGTATTGTAATGATACTTGGAGCTTTTGTTGACAGTGTCTCAGCTAGAATAGTTGGTGACTTATTTAGTAATATTGGAGGATTAAGTACTTTTAAATTTAGCACAATAATTCCATTAACTATATTAATTATACTAATAGTACCTTATGCTTTAATCATAAATAAAACATCTAAAAGTGAAAAAGAAGAATAAAATTTAGTAGAATTAGAAAGAAAAATTAAGAATTATATAGACTATTCCTCGTTAGGAATTTCATCAACTTCTGGTCTATCAACCAACTCAATATAAGCCATAGGCGCTTTATCACCAAAACGATAGCCACACTTTAATATTCTAGTATATCCACCACTTCTTTCTGCATAACGAGTACCAAATTCTTCAAACAGTTTTGTTACAGCTGCTTTATTTCTTAGAAAATCAAACGCTTGTCTTCTTAATGCAACTGATTGTGCTTTAAATTCTGCAGAATTAGTATCTAAACTATTTCTTAATGAATGTTCTCTTTTTGCTAAAGTAACTAAAGGCTCTACAATTGTACGAAGCTCTTTAGCTTTAGGTAAAGTAGTTTTGATTATTTCATGATTAATTAAAGACGCAGACATATTTTTAAACATTGCTTTTCTATGGCTACTAGTTCTGCCGAACTTTCTTCCATTCTTATGATGTCTCATAGTAATTTCTCCTTTATAGTTAAAATTATTTTATTACTATTTATTTACCTTCAGCAATTTCTCTAAAGTTTTCAATATGAACGCCTAGAGAAAGGCTATTATCTATTAAGATTTGCTTAATTTCATTTAGTGATTTCTTACCTAAATTAGGAATCTTCATTAACTGAGACTCTGAATACTGTACTAAATCACCTAAATATTTAATATTTTCAGCTCTTAGACAATTAGATGATCTAACTGTTAATTCTAAATCATCAATTGGTTTAAGCAAAATTGGATCTATATTTGAATCTATTAAAGAATCTGATGCTCTACCTTGAGAAGGAACTTTTAGAGATACAAATACAGAAATTTGCTCACAGAAGCATTCCAAAGCAGTTTTAATAGCTTCAAATGGTTCAACTGTACCATTTGTTTTTATAAGTATCTCTAGATTTTCACTATTCCCATTATCTATTACTCTGAATGTAATTCTTTTAATAGGGTTAAAATCAGGATCAACAGCTATATCTCCAACTTTTTCAAGTTCCACATCAACATATGACAAAATACCTACATTTCTTCCAGAAAGAACAGACGCTGATAAGCTAAATTCTCTTTTATCTGTTAATGTTGCAATTACTTGATCTTTGTTTGCGATAGAAACACCTTTAGTTTGCTTAAAATCACCAGCAGTTACAACGCCACTTTTATTAACATTAAGTTCTAAAGAGACAGAGTCAACATCTTTGTCTAAACCTATAGCAACTTGCTTAAGGTTTGATATTATCTCAACAACATCTTCTTTTACATCGTCTAAAGTTGAATATTCATGCAAAACATCTTTTATATTGACTTTAACAATAGAAGCACCCGGCATTGATGAAAGCAAAACTCTTCTAATAGAATTTCCTAAAATATGTGCCATACCTTTTTCTATAGGAGACAACAGTATTTTATATCCAAAAGCACCTAGCTCTTCTACAAGCTCAACACGAGGTATAAATTCTTGTTTTGAACTATTTTTACTCACAAATATCTCCTTGAAGTAAAGCTATTGTATATAGCTTAAGAAAAATATTATAAATTATGATTACTTACTTAGAATATAACTCAACTATCAACTGTTCATTAATATCAGTTGATAATTCAGATCTATCTGGAGAAGCTTTCAATACACCTTCTAAAGAATCAGTATTAACATCAATCCAAGAGAATTCTTTTCTACCTTTAGCTAACTCTAAAGCATTTTGAATTCTTAACTGTTTCTTAGCTTTTTCGCGAACAGCAATTACATCACCAGACTTAACTTGACAAGATGGAACATTACAAGTTTTACCATTTAAAGTAATTCCTTTATGTACAACCAACTGTCTAGCTTCCGCTCTAGTTGCTGCAAATCCCATTCTATATACAACGTTGTCTAGTCTTGATTCTAAAAGCTCTAACAAAGTAGCTCCGGTATTACCCTTTCTTCTACTTGCTTCAAAATAATATTTTTTAAACTGACCTTCTAAAACACCGTACATACGACGAACTTTTTGTTTTTCTCTCAACTGTAATCCATAGTCAGAAAGGCGAGCTCTTCTTCCGCCATGTTGACCAGGGGCAGTATTCATTTTACATTTCTCATCAGCCGCTTTTACGCCACTTTTTAGAAATAAATCAGTACCTTCTCTTCTAGAAAGTTTACACTTTGGTCCTAGATATCTAGCCATTATAAATTTCCCTTTAAAATATTAAACACGACGTTTTTTAGGAGGACGACATCCATTATGAGGTAAAGGAGTCACATCAGTTATGCTAGTCACTTTTAAATTTTTAGCATTTAAAGCTCTAACTGCCGAGTCTCTTCCTGAACCAGGCCCTTTAACTAAAACATCAACATTTCTTACACCATATTCTAATGCCATATCAGCCGCTCTTTCTGCCGCAACCTGTGCTGCAAATGGTGTACTTTTTCTTGAACCTCTGAAACCACTACCACCTGAAGTAGCCCAAGATAAAGCATTACCTTGTCTATCTGTAATAGTTACTATAGTATTATTAAAAGATGAGTAAATATGAGCAACTGCATCAGTTACAACTCTTTTTACTTTTTTCTTTGTTGATCTAACAGACTTAGCCATATCAATTTTTACCTTTTATTACTTATTGTTATAATTATTTTATGCCTTAATTGGCTTTCTTGGACCCTTGCGAGTACGAGCATTAGTCTTTGTTCTTTGACCTCTGACAGGTAAACTACGACGATGTCTTTTTCCTCTGTAGCAACCCAAATCCATAAGTCTTTTAATATCCATAGATACTTCTCTGCGTAAATCACCTTCTACAGTAAATTTAGCAACTTCTGTTCTTAAGCTTTCAACTTGATCTTCTGTTAAATCTTTTATTTTAGTTGTAGGATTCAAGTTGCATATTTCACAAATCTTAATTGCTCTTGTTTTCCCTATTCCATAAATTGAAGTCAGTCCTATCACAGCATGCTTATGAACAGGAATATTAACGCCAGCTATACGAGCCATCTATTTTCACTCCTAATTAATACTTTTAAAATTTAGTTTGTATCTATAGTATTTTAATAACATACAAAGATAACTTTTTAAAAACAAATAATCAAGCCTTATTTAAAGCTTAAATATTAACCTTGTCTTTGTTTATGTCTAGGATCTGTACATATCACACGAACTACTCTATTACGTTTGATAACTTTACAGTTTCTACACATTTTTTTTACCGAAGCTCTAACTTTCATTATATTTATTCTCCACAATATTATTTTCTATTTTCTTTTTCCACTTAAATTAGCTTTTTTTAATAATGAGTCATACTGTGTAGACATCATATGAGATCTAACTTGAGCCATAAAATCCATCATTACAACAACAACAATTAACAAAGATGTTCCACCAAATGTAAATGAAAGTCCTTGTGCAAAAAATTTCATCACAAATATTGGTAATAAACAAATTGCTGTTATATATAAAGACCCAACAAGAGTTAGTCTTGTCATAACTGAATCAATATATTTTGCTGTTTGCTCACCAGGTCTTACACCAGAGATATAAGCCCCTGATTTTTTTAAGTTCTCAGCCGTATCCTTTGGATTAAAAACTAAAGAAGTATAAAAGAAACAGAAAAAGATTATAGTAGCAGCAAAGACTATAGTGTAAACAATACTTCCCGGCTGCATTATTTCTGCAACATCACCTAACCAGCTTAACGAGTTATAATTAGCTAACCATCCAAATAATACTCCTGGCACCATAAGAATAGATGATGCAAATATTGCTGGAATAACTCCAGCCATATTAAGCTTAAGAGGAAGATGACTTGTCTGCGCAGCATACATTTTTCTGCCTTGCTGCCTTTTTGCATAATTGACAGTGATCTTTCTTTGAGCACTCTCCATAAAAACTACAAATGCAATAACCAAAAGCAATAATATTAGTAAAACCCATACTGAAAGGTATGTTATACTCCCTTGACTTGCTTGATATAAAGTGTTTCCAATTTCAAAAGGTAAATTCGCTACTATACCCGAAAATATAAGTAGAGATATACCATTTCCAACACCTCTTTCTGTCATTTGTTCACCCAACCACATCAAAAACATGCTTCCAGTTGTTACAGAAACAACTGTTGTAAGGTAAAACAAAGGCATTGAATTAGTAGTAACTAATCCTGGTTGATGCAATATATATGCCACTATACCAAAAGACTGAACAATAGCTAATATTAAAGTTAAATATCTAGTGTATTGAGTTATTTTCTTCTGCCCAGATTCTCCTTCTTTTTTCAACTCTATAAGCTTTGGATAAACTGCTGATAGCATTTGAAAAATAATTGAAGCTGAGATATAAGGCATAACACCTAAAGCAAATATACTCATTTGAGTAAGAGCTCCCCCTGAGAACATATTAAACATACTCATCAAACCGTTATTGCCTGATGAATTCTGTCTAGAAATAAGTTCTACTAACTGAGCTGAATCTATATTTGGTATAGGAATATATACACCTAATCTAAATACCATTATAGATAAAACTACAAATATCAATCTAGATTTTAACTCTCCAGAATTGGAAGCATTACTATATTTTGACATATTTGATATTACTCTATTTTACCGCCAGCCTGTTCAATAGCATCTCTAGCACCTTTTGTACAAGCTATTCCTGTTAAGTTAATAGCTTTTTCAACAGCACCACTAGCTATAACTTTAGCAGCTTTTATATCTTTTCTTATAAGTCCAAAATCTTTTAAAACTTCTAAATTTACATCTTCAACTGGAAGACTATTTAATTCATGAAGTCTTATTTCAGCAGTATATCTCTTAGAAGCAGAGGTAAAACCAAATTTTGGCAATCTTCTTTGTAAAGGCATTTGACCACCTTCAAAACCTACCTTATGATAGCCGCCTGCACGCGCTTTTTGACCTTTATGACCCTTACTAGAAGTTTTTCCTAAACCACTTCCAATACCACGACCTAATCTTTTAGGTGCACTTTTAGAGCCATGGGCAGGAGCAATTGTATTTAATTTCATTATACTACCCCTCTATTTTAACCATATAATATATTTTATTAGCCATACCACGATTTGCAGCTGTATCTAGAACTTCAACTGTGTGGTTTATTTTTCTTAAGCCCAACCCTCTAGCACAAGCTATATGGTTTTCTTTACGACCATTTAAACTTTTTACAAGGGTAACTTTGAATGTCTTAGATTGAGTCATATTAAATTACTCCTGAATTTCTTCAACAGAAAGACCTCTTTTATCAGCGATCTCTTCTGGGGATTTTATCTTAGCTAATCCAGCAATTGTAGCTCTCACAACATTCACAGGATTTGTTGAACCATAAGTTTTAGCTAAAACGTTATGAACACCAACAACCTCAAAAACAGAACGCATCGCACCACCAGCAATAATACCAGTACCTTGAGAAGCTGGTTGCATGAAAACTTTAGAAGCACCATGAGAAGACATCACTGGATACCATAAAGTATCTACATTAAGGTTAACTGACACCATATTTTTCTTAGCGTTTTCCATAGCTTTTTGTATAGCAACAGGCACTTCTCTTGATTTACCTCTACCAATACCAATCCTGCCTTTACCATCACCTACAACAGTCAAAGCAGCAAAGCTCATGATTCTACCACCTTTTACTGTTTTAGAGTGTCTCTTAACACTAACTAATTTTTCAATCAGTTCTTCATTCTTTTTTACTTCATTAGACATAATGAAATCATCCATATTTTTTAGTTAAAACTGCAAACCATGCTCTCTAGCAGCATCTGCTAAAGCTTTCACACGGCCATGATACTTATATCCAGATCTATCAAAAGCAACTTTTTCAATCCCTTTTTCTTTACATCTGTTAGCCACAACTTCACCAACAATGGCAGCAGAAGCAACATTACCAGTATATTTACACTTTGATTTAATATCTTTTTCAACTGTAGATGCAGAAGCTAATACAACAGAACCATCACCAGAAATAACTTGCGCATAAATATGTCTTGGCGTTCTAAAAACACAAAGTCTAATTTGCTCAAGCTCTCTTAATTTAATTCTAGTACGCTTACTACGATTCAAACGAGCAGTTTTTTTATCCATAATAATTACTACCTTATATACTACTTCTTCTTAGCTTCTTTCTTAGCTACATATTCGTTATCATAACGAACACCTTTACCTTTATAAGGCTCAGGTTTTCTATAGTCTCTAATCTCAGCAGCTACTTTACCTAAAAGCTCTTTATCTGCTCCTTTAAGAATTATTTCTGTAGGAACAGGAGTTTCTGCAGTTACACCCTGAGGAAGCTTATAAACAACCGGATGAGAAAAGCCAAGTGTTAAATTTAGCTCATTACCTTGAGCCTTAGCACGATAACCAACACCTATAATTCTAAGCTTTTTCTCAAAACCCTTACTTACGCCTTCAACCATATTACTTAGAATAGCTCTCGCAGTACCTGACTGAGCAATAGCATTCTGACTATTATTAACTGGCTTTATAGTAGCAACATCAGCAGCAACATCAAATGTTACATCAGAAGAGAAAATCTTAGTCAATGTAGCTTTAGAACCTTTAACTTGAACTTCATTACCAGCTGCAACACTAATTGTAACACCGCTTGGAATAACGACAGGCTTTTTACCTATTCTAGACATTTTCAATTACCTCCAACGGTTAATTAAGCCACATAGCCTATAATTTCACCACCAACACCAAGAGCTCTTGCTTTTCTATCACTAACTAAACCTTTAGATGTAGAAATTATAGCAACGCCAAAGCCACCATAAACTTTTGGTAAATCAGCATGTGACTTATATATTCTCAAACTTGGCCTACTAACTCTCTTTATCATTTCGATAACAGGAGAACCATTATGGTACTTAAGTTCGATATTTATAAAAGAATGCGCCTTATCACTAGTCTCTTTAGCACAACTAGCTACATAACCCTCTTTTACCAAAAAATTTGCTATTTCCATTTTCATTTTAGAAAAAGGAACAGAAACAGTTTCTTTACCAGAAGAAAGACCATTTCTTATTCTTGTAAACATATCCGAAATTGGATCTTGCATACTCATATTTTAATTCCTTATTACCAACTAGCTTTTTTCAAACCAGGAACATCACCTGCCATTGCATACTCTCTAAGCTTATTACGGCATAACCCGAATTTTCTATATACAGCATGCGGTCTACCTGTTACTCTACATCTTCTTTGCACTCTAGATGCAGAAGAGTTCACTGGTAATTTTTGCAGTTTAATTTGAGCTTCCCACTTTTGCTCTTCAGTAGAGTTAATATCAAGAATAATAGCTTTAAGCTCAGCTCTTTTTTGAGCGTATTTAGCTACTAGTTTCTCTCTCTTTAATTCTCTCTGAATCATTCCTTCTTTTGCCATTTAAAACCCCAATATAAAATTAAGACTTCAAAGGAAAACCAAATGCTTTAAGCAAAGCTCTTCCTTGATCATCATTTTTAGCAGTAGTAGTTATTGAAATATCTAAACCTCTAATAGTGTCGATCTTATCATAGTCTATTTCCGGAAATGAAATTTGCTCTTTCATACCTAGACTATAATTCCCACTACCATCAAAGGACTTAGCACTTAATCCCCTAAAATCTCTAATTCTAGGAATAGCAATTGTTATAAGCCTGTCTAAAAACTCATACATGCGCTCGCCACGTAGAGTTACTTTACACCCTATTGGCCAACCATCACGAATTTTAAAACCTGCGATAGATTTTCTAGACTTAGTAACAACAGGATTTTGACCAGCAATAGCAGTCAAATCTTTTACCGCAAAAGTCATAATTTTTTTATCTTTTGCCGCATCACCAACACCCATATTAAGAGTAATTTTCTCAATACGAGGTACTTCCATAACATTATCTAAATTTAGCTCATTCTTTAGTTTAGCAACAAGCTCATTTTGATAATAATCTTTTAGTCTTGCCATAAAAATAACCGCCTATAGATCAACCAATTCACCATTTGACTTAAAATAGCGAACCTTTTTATTTTCCTCAACCAATCTATAACCCACTCTATCAGCTTTTTCAGTAGTTGGATTATATATAGCAACGTTAGAAGCGTGAACAGGAAGCTCTTTTTCAACAACTCCACCCTCCACACCTTTATTTGGGTTTGGCTTAATGTGTTTTTTAACCACATTAATACCCTCAACCAAGATCAAAGAACCGCCCTTAGAAAATGACTTAACAGTTCCTCTACGACCTTTATCTTTACCAGCAATAACAATTACATCATCGCCTTTTTTTAATCTATTCATTTCTCACCTCAAAATATACTATAAAACTTCTGGCGCCAGAGAAACGATCTTCATGAATTTCTCACTACGAAGCTCTCTTGTTACTGGACCAAAAATACGAGTCCCTATAGGCTGTCCATTAGCATTTAATAATACAGCAGCATTGCCATCAAAACGAACTACTGAACCATCCTTTCTACGAACACCCTTTGCCGTTCTAACAACAACAGCATTATATACAGAACCTTTTTTAGCCTTACCTCTTGGAGCAGCTTCTTTTACAGTAACTTTAATAACATCACCAATAGATGCATATCTACGATGTGAGCCACCTAAAACCTTTATACACTCTACTCTCTTTGCACCACTGTTATCAGCAACTTGGAGCTCTGTTTGCATCTGAATCATACAAAATCCTTATTCATTAACATAAGACCAGTGCTAGCGGAAGCACTTTTAAGTCCCACAAATATACCAATAAACAAAAATAAAATCAAACTTATTTATTTTTCTCTATGGATAATATCCACTAAGCACCACTTCTTCATTTTAGAATAGGGTTTAGTTTCTTTAAAAGTTATAACATCGCCTTTTTTACATTCATTATTTTCATCATGAACATAGTATTTAGTAGTTTTTCTTACAAACTTACCGTAAAGAGGATGTTTTACATATCTTTCTGCTTTAACGACAACGCTTTTGTCCATAGCATCACTAGAAACTTTACCTTCTAGCACTCTGATTTTATCGCTCATACTTAAGCACCTATTTCTTTTTCTGATATTATCGAATTTATACGAGCAATATTTCTTTTAGCACTTTTGAATAAGTGATTTTTATTTAATTGCCCAGTACCCTTTTGCATACGAAGTGAAAATAGTTGTTGCAATAACTCAATTTTCAAATCCTGCAACTCAGAAACACTTTTATTTCTATAATCTTTTAAAGTATCTTTTCTCTTCATTACATCACCTGTTTTTCAACAAAAGTTGTAGAGACTGGTAACTTAGCAGCAGCTCTTGAAAAAGCTTCTCTAGCTAACTCTTCTTTAACACCTGTTATCTCATATAAAACACGTCCTGGCTGAATTTGAGCAACCCAATATTCAACCGAACCTTTACCTTTACCCATACGAACTTCTAAAGGCTTTTCTGTAATAGGCTTATCTGGAAATATTCTAATCCAAACTTTACCACCACGCTTAATATGACGATTAATAGCTCTTCTTCCCGCTTCTATTTGTCTAGCAGTAATTCTACCCCTAGAAGTAGCTTGAAGACCAAACTCACCAAAGCTTACTTTATTACCTCTGTGAGCCAACCCCCTATTACGCATCTTCTGCTGTTTACGAAACTTTGTACGCTTAGGTTGTAGCATTATTTAGCTCCTTTTCTATTACTATTCTTATCAGCTATTTGACCTGGAAGAATTTCACCCTTATAGATCCAAACTTTAACTCCAATAATTCCATAAGTTGTCAAAGCTTGTGCAGTTGAATAATCAACATCCGCTCTAAATGTTTGAAGAGGAACTCTACCTTCCCTAGCCCATTCAGAACGAGCAATTTCAGCACCACCAAGTCTACCACTAACCATAATCTTAATACCTTTAGCACCAGATTTCATAGCAGATTGAATAGCTTTTTTCATTGCTCTTCTAAACATAACTCTTTTTTCTAGCTGTTGCGCAACACTCTCCGCAACCAATCTAGCATCCAATTCAGGCTTACGAACTTCTTCTATATTAACTTGAACAGGAACGCCCATTATTTTATGAATATCTGAACGAAGCTTTTCAACATCCTCACCTTTCTTGCCAATAACAATTCCTGGTCTTGCAGTGTGAATAGTTACTTTAGCATTCTGAGCAGGTCTCTCAATCACAATTTTACTAACTGCTGCTGAAGCAAGTTTCTTATGCAAAAACTCTCTAACTTTAATATCTTCATTAAGATTATTAGCATAGCTAGAAGAGTCAGCATACCATGTTGAACGCCAGTCTCTAATATAACCTAAGCGAATACCATTAGGATTTACTTTTTGACCCATTATCTATACCTCTTAATTTTTTTCAGCAACTTTCACAGTAATATGTGAAGTTCTTTTTAAAATACGATTACCCCTACCTTTCGCTCTAGCTTCAAAGCGTTTCATAGTAGGTCCTTCATCAACAAAGATAGTCGAAACATACAATGAGTCTACATCCATACCATCATTATGTTCAGCATTAGCAATTGCAGAGTTCAAAACCTCTTTTACTAAAACCGCAGCTTTTTTGTTACTAAAAGTCAGAAGATTTATAGCTTTATCTACAGGTAAGCCTCTGACTTGGTCAGCAACCAGCCTACACTTTTGAGCTGAAATTCTTGCAAACTTTAATTTAGCTTGTACTTCCATATTAACCCTCAACTATTTTTTCTTAGCTTTTTTATCAGCAGCATGTCCACGATAATTGCGAGTCAAAACAAACTCACCCAACTTATGACCAACCATTTCTTCTGTCATAAGAACAGGTACATGTTGTTGACCATTATGTACAGCTATAGTTAAACCTATCATATCTGGCACAATCATCGATCTTCTAGACCATGTTTTGATTGGCTTTTTAGAATTACTTTCTTGCGCTTCAAAAACCTTCTTTAAAAGATGATGATCAACAAAAGGTCCTTTTTTTAATGAACGAGGCACAACTTTCTCCCTAATTACTTACGTTTTTGAACAATCAACTTATTAGAACGCTTATTCTTGCGCGTCTTATAACCTTTAGTTGGAATACCCCAAGGCGTTACTGGATGTCTACCACCAGAAGTACGACCTTCACCACCACCATGCGGGTGATCTACCGGGTTCATCGCAACACCCCTAACAGTTGGCCTAATACCTCTCCAACGACTAGCGCCTGCCTTACCTAAAGATTTTAGATTATGCTCAGAGTTAGAAACAACCCCAACAACAGCTCTACAATCCAATAGCACTCTTCTCATCTCGCCAGATCTTAAACGGATTATAGCATATGCATTATCCTTACCAACTAACTGAGCAAAAGTACCAGCACTTCTAATCATCTGAGCACCTTTTTTAGGCTTCATCTCAATATTATGAACAACTGTACCAAGAGGAATATTTCTTAAAGGCATACAGTTACCAACAGCAACATCAACCTTCTCACCAGAAATAATTTCCATATCTTTTTTCAATCCTTTTGGCGCAATAACATATCTTCTCTCACCATCAGAATATAAAACTAAAGCAATATTTGCACTACGGTTAGGATCATACTCAATCCTCTCAACCCTCGCAACTATACCATCTTTATTTCTTTTAAAGTCAACAATACGATAATGTTGTCTTTGCCCACCACCTTGATGACGAACAGTTATTCTACCAGTATTATTTCTACCAGCATTTTTCTTTTTCTTTTCCACCAAACCTTTAAATGGCTTACCTGTATGTAGTTCCGTATTTTTCACACTAATAACGTGGCGACGGCCAGGGGATGTAGGTTTAGCTTTTTTAATTTCAATCATGACTATAAAACCTTCCTAAAATTACTCTGCACCAACAAAATTAATATCATGCCCTTCAGCCAACTTAACATAAGCCTTTTTCCAAGCTTTAGTTTTGCCCTCAACACGACCAAATTTACGTGCTTTGCCTTTAACATTAAGGATATTAACCGATTCAACCTTTACTTCAAAAAGCTTCTCAATCGCATCTTTTACATCATATTTATTAGCAAAAGAAGCTACATGGAAAACTATTGTTGAGCCACTATCTGCTAAACCATAAGACTTATCAGAAACATGAGGTCTTACAATCGTTCTTAACAATTTTTCTTGTGAATTCATGCCAACTTCTCCTCTATTTCTTTTATAGCTTTCTCAGTAACTACTACATTTTCGAAGCACATAAGAGAAACTGGATTAATATCCATAGAATCACAAACTGCAACATTTTTAAGGTTTCTAGAAGAAAGATATAAATTCTCACTAAACTCTTCAATACCCACAACAAAAAGAACATCTTTTACATTTAAACTATCAACCAAGCTTTTAAATTCTTTTGTTTTAGGAGTTTGTAAAGCCAATTCGCTAACCAATCTCATTCTATCAGATCTTACTAATTCTGATAAAATTGATTTCATAGCTCCAATATACATCTTACGATTAACTTTTTGCTTATAGCTTCTTGGCTTAGCCGCAAATGTAACACCACCCTTTCTAAATATAGGCGAGCGAATAGTACCCGCTCTTGCTCTACCAGTACCCTTCTGTCTCCAAGGTTTAGCTCCACCACCAGAAACTTCTGATCTAGTTTTTTGAGCTTTAGTACCTTGACGAGCACCAGCCATATAAGCTACAACAACCTGGTGAATCAAAGACTCATTATAATCCGTAGCGAAAACACTATCCGCAACACCTAAAGAGCCAGCTTCATTACCAGTCAATGATTTAATATTTAAGTCCACAACAAATCTCCGGTATAATTTCTACTAACTTTTAACTGCTGGAGAAACAACGATATCTCCACCAACAGATCCTGGAATACCACCTTTTAAAAGCAATAAACCATTCTCTACGTCAACCCTAACAACCTCAAGCGACTGAATAGTAACATTTTCGCTACCTAAATGACCAGCCATCTTTTTACCTTTAAACACCCTGCCTGGAGTTTGGTTTTGACCTGTAGAACCATGAACCCTATGAGATACTGAGTTACCATGAGTGGCATCCTGAGTTCTAAAGTTATGACGCTTCACAACACCAGCAAAGCCTTTACCCTTAGAAACACCTCTTACATCCACTTTCTGACCAGCTTCAAAGATACTAGCATCAATAGATGCTCCAACTTGGAAATCATGACCAGATTCAACAACAAATTCCCACAAACCGCGACCTGGCTCAACACCAGCTTTAGCAAAATGTCCAGCTAAAGGTTTGTTAACATTAGAACGCTTTTTAAAACCAGTAGTTACCTGAACAGCACTATAACCATCCGTTTCAGCAGTTTTAACTTGAGCAACAACATTCGGCTCAACATGCACTACCGTTACAGGAATAGAAACGCCATCTTCAGTAAAAATACGAGTCATACCACACTTGCGACCAACTAATCCTAAAGACATATTTTATCCTCTATTATTATTATTTAACCCCATGATTACGATTGACCATGAAGACCTAAGTCAATATACCCTCTCAAAAAGGTAACGTATATATTAACTCAAACTAATCTGAACATCAACACCTGAAGCTAAATCAAGCTTCATTAAAGCATCAACTGTTTTATCTGTAGGCTGAACAATATCAATTAATCTCTTATGAGTTCTTATTTCATATTGATCCCTAGCTTTCTTATTCACATGAGGAGAGATAAGAATTGTAAATCTCTCTTTACGCATAGGCAAAGGAATAGGTCCTTTAACCTGAGCCCCTGTTTTCTTAGCTGTATCAACAATCTCCTGAGTAGAAGCATCAATAAGCTTATGATCAAAGGCTTTTAGTCTAATTCTAATACGTTGATTATTTATAGCCATTTTATTTATACCCTTTTATTAAGCGTTACGTTTTTTTATTATTTCATCGGCAATGTTGTTTGGTACTTCAGCATACTTTTTAAACTCCATAGAGAAAGATGCTCTACCTTGGCTCATAGAACGAACATTAGTAGCATAACCAAACATCTCAGCCAAAGGAACAAGAGCACTAACAACTCTGCCACTTGGATTTTCATCCATACCTTCGATAATACCTCTTCTTCTGTTCAGATCGCCCATAACATCACCAAGATAATCTTCAGGAGTTACAACCTCAACTTTCATTATTGGTTCAAGTATACAAGCATTAGCTTTCTTAGCACCCTCTTTAAGAGCCATAGAACCAGCAATCTTAAATGCCATTTCAGATGAGTCAACATCATGGTATGAACCATCAAATAGTGTAGCTTTAACACCTATCATAGGATACCCCGCTAAAACACCATTTGATAACTGCTCTTCAATACCCTTAGAAACAGAACCTATATACTCTTTAGGAACCGCACCACCAACGATAGCATCAACGAACTCATAAACCTTATCTTCACCATTCTCATCCTGACCAGACAAAGGCTCGAATTTTACATATACATGACCATATTGACCACGACCACCCGACTGACGAACAAACTTAGACTCTTGCTCAACAGTTGATCTAATAGTTTCTCTGTATGCAACTTGCGGGTTACCAACATTTGCTTCCACCTTAAACTCACGTCTCATACGATCAACAATAATATCTAAGTGAAGCTCACCCATACCAGAGATAATTGTCTGACCACTCTCTTCATCAGTTTTTACCCTAAATGAAGGATCTTCCGCAGCCAACTTACCTAAAGCAATACCCATCTTTTCTTGATCCGCCTTTGTCTTAGGCTCAACAGCAACAGAAATAACTGGCTCAGGAAATTCCATTCTCTCAAGAATCACTACTTTATCAAGATCACATAATGTATCGCCAGTAGTTACATCCTTAAGACCGATACAAGCAGCAATATCGCCAGCCCTTACTTCTTTAATCTCTTCACGCTTATTAGCATGCATCTGAACTATACGCCCCACACGCTCTTTCTTACTTTTAACAGGATTATAAACCGCATCACCCGATTTAAGAACACCAGAGTAAACACGTATAAATGTAAGGTTACCAACAAATGGGTCTGTAGCCAATTTAAACGCCAATGCTGCAAAAGGCTCATCATCAGAAGATTTTCTTGCTGCTGGCTGACCATCTTCAGTTTCACATTTAATAGCAGGAACTTGGTTGGGTGCTGGCAAATAGCGCACCACGCCATCAAGCACAGCTTGAACACCCTTATTCTTGAACGCAGAGCCACAGAATGCCAAAACAATCTCATTATTAATCACGCGCTTACGCAAACCTTCATGAATCTCTTCGTCAGTTAGTTCCCCACCTTCAAGATATTTTTCCATCATTTCTTCAGATGCTTCAGCCGCAGCTTCAACCATTTCCATGCGAAGCTCTTCAGCTCTATCTTGAAGTTCAGCAGGAATGTCAACAAGATCATAAGTTAAACCCATGTCTTCTTCGTTCCACATAATTGCTTTCATCTTAACAAGATCTATTACACCCTTAAAATCTTCTTCAGCGCCAATATTTAATTGAACAGGCACAACAGTAGCTTTAAGACGAGTTCTAATCTGACGAACAACTCTTTCAAAGTCTGCCCCAGCTCTATCCATCTTATTTACAAAGACAATTCTTGGTACACCGTACCTATTCGCTTGACGCCATACAGTCTCTGACTGAGGCTCAACACCAGATGATCCACAAAAAACAACTACCGCACCATCGAGCACACGTAAAGAACGCTCTACTTCAATAGTAAAGTCAACGTGACCTGGAGTATCAATAATATTAATACGATGCTCATCAAACTGCTGATCCATACCTTTCCAGAATGTAGTAGTAGCAGCAGAAGTAATTGTAATACCCCTTTCTTGCTCTTGCTCCATCCAATCCATAGTAGCAGCACCGTCATGAACTTCACCAATCTTGTGAGACAAGCCAGTATAGAAAAGTATACGCTCTGTAGTTGTAGTCTTACCTGCGTCAACGTGAGCACAGATACCAATATTTCTATATTTCTCTAAAACCGTTTTACGAGACACTATATTTCTCCCTTAAATTACCAACGGAAATGAGCAAATGCTTTATTTGCTTCCGCCATTTTATGAGTATCTTCTCTCTTCTTAACAGCAGCACCCCTACCTTCAATAGCTTCAAGCAACTCTGCAGCCACTCTATCACCCATTGTGCTTTCTTTTCTTTTACGCGCAGCTTCTATAATCCATCTCATACCCAATGTTTGACGACGCTCAGGTCTAACCTCAACAGGAACCTGATATGTAGCACCACCAACCCTACGAGACTTAACCTCAACTAAAGGACTAATACTTTCTAAAGCATTCTCAAAAACTTCAACTTCATTAACTGAAGAGTCTTTTGCTTTAATCTTATCAAATGCACCATAAACAATTTTCTCTGCAACAGATTTTTTGCCATCAAGCATAATATGATTTACAAATTTAGCTACAACCTGACTCTTATACTTAGGATCAGGTAAAATATCACGCTTCGGAGCTCTATTTCTTCTAGACATTAATACACCTTTTCAAATTTTATTTAAACACAAACTAAGACTTAGGACGCTTAGTACCGTACTTAGAACGACCATGCTTACGATTATTAACGCCTGAAGTATCTAAAGCACCCCTTACGATATGGTAACGCACACCAGGTAAATCCTTAACCCTACCACCTCTTATAAGAACAACACTATGCTCTTGCAGGTTGTGACCTTCACCACCAATATAACTTGTAACTTCAAAACCACTCGTTAATCTTACACGAGCAACTTTTCTAAGTGCTGAGTTAGGCTTCTTAGGAGTTGTTGTATAAACTCTTGTACAAACCCCTCTTCTTTGAGGACACGCCTTTAACGCAGGCACCTTAGATTTAACAACCGATCTCTTACGAGGGCTGTTCACCAACTGATTGACTGTTGCCATTAGTTATTATTCTCCGTTTTTATTTATCAGTATTTAATTCGCATACTTAATACTATTTAACTATAGAAATAGCATTACGCACAAATCATATCAAAAAAGAAAGGTAAAGAAAAGCAAAAAACTAGCTAGTTTGTTTTCCAAAAACAGACTTAAATGCAACATATAAATAATTGCACATAGAATAAACAGTAAGAATCACTGCAACATAAAGCATAAAAAAGCCTAACAAAATAAACCATGTATTAAAACTAGAGTAATCGATAGCATCCTCAAAGTGCATAGCAGGCTTAATTAAAAATATAAATAAAGCCGTCATCTGAGCAGCCGTCTTAACTTTTCCCCAGTAACCAACCTTCACCACACTTCTTTGACCAAGTTCAGCCATCCACTCTCTCAATGCTGATACCAGAATCTCACGACAAATCATTATGATCGCTGGGATTGTAGCCCACCAATAAGGATACATTTCAACAAATAAACACAAAGCTGTAGCAACAATTAACTTATCCGCAACAGGATCTAAAAAAGCCCCTAGCTTCGACGTCTGCTCCCATTTCCTGGCCAAATATCCATCCAGCCAATCTGTTGCAGCACCAAGCAAAAATAACGTTGCCGTAACACCATGATGATGATTAAAATCAATATAGAAGCAAGCAAGCATAAATGGGATCAAAAACAATCTCCCAAAAGTTAATAAATTTGGAACACTAAAATACATTAGATCTCTCCTGTATGGCCAAAGCCGCCACTTGCCCTACTAGTTACATTATCAAATTCTTCCACTAAATCAAACTTTGCCTGCACCACAGGAACTATAACCAATTGAGCAAATCTCATTAAAGAGGCTATTTCAATAACATCTTTAGAGCGATTAAAGCAAGAAACCATCAACTCTCCTTGATAATCAGAATCAATCAATCCGGTTCCATTACCCAACACCAAACCTTTCTTATGACCCAATCCAGACCTAGGCAATATCAAAGCTGCGAAATTAGGATTACCAATACTTATTGCAACCCCAGTTCCAATAAGCTTACATTCCCCAGGCTCAAGAAAAACACTCTCTTCGATACAAGCAAGCAAATCAATTCCTGCAGAACCTAAAGTTGCATATTTAGGAATATCACTTATCAATTTTTTATTTAATATTTTTATCTGAACTTTTTCTATCAAAATAAAACTCCAAAATTAAAAACTCAAAACACCCACAACATATCCCAAGAAAACAAAGAGAGGCAAAGTTGGTAAATAACCATCTATTCTATCAAGAATACCGCCATGGCCAGGCAAGATATCACCACTATCTTTAACTCCAGCAACTCTTTTTATCATACTCTCAAAGACATCTCCAATAACAGAAACAATTGACACAATCCCACAAACAATGATCATAAGTAAATATTTTAAAAAACCTAAATCCATAAACAACAGAAATACAACAGAAACTATAATTGCTAAAACAAGTCCACCAACCAAGCCTTCTACAGTTTTCTTAGGACTTAATCTTGGAAGTAGCAATGTCTTACCCATAGACTTTCCAACAAAATATGCTCCACTATCAGCAGCAGCTATAATCAATATAAATAAAAATACCCATGCTATACCATTACTATGCAACACATATAGAGATGCCGCAAAAGGTGTTAGTGCAAAGGCACCAAAGATAAGTATTTCTAGAGATGTTAATTTCTCAATCTTTTCTTTCTCATATTGGTAAAGTTTATATATGCCATACAACCAAAAAATTGGAAAAATGAATTGTATATATTTAAATAACGCTGCAACCAGTATAGCTAAAACACCATAAATCGCTAAATACTTAATAATATCCTCATTATTACTTACTCCAGCCAACCTAATCCACTCATGGGCACCAAGTATAGCAACCAAAAACACCCCTACTCCGAAAATATAATCCGAAGCAACAAGTAAAAATCCAAACACAACAAGAGCTAGTAATACTCCAGTAACAATCCTTTGTTTCATTATTTCCCTTCCACCCTACAACATTAATAAACTACGAAGATTTTCCAAACCTTCTTTGTCTCGTATAATAATAATCAACCGCTTTCTGCATTTCTTTTTTAGTAAAATCAGGCCACATAACTTTTGTGAAATACATCTCAGCATATGCTAACTGCCACAACATAAAATCACTAAGCCTCACTTCACCACTCGTTCTAATAAGCAGATCAACGGGCAGAGACCCTGCTACAAGCTTTTTTTCAAGATCTTGCATCTCTATATTCTTTATTCTCTCTTCATCTCCTGAAAAATCTAGACACAAAGATTTAACAGCTTCCAGTATTTCCCACCTACCAGCATAATCAACAGCCAACCTCAAGTCTAAAGCACTATTTTGAGCAGTAAGCTTCTCAACCTCTTCAATTTTTGCAAGCAAATCAGATGATAATCTTTTTCTATCTCCAACAACCGTTAGTTTAACATTATTTTTGTGAAGCTTTTCTGCCTTACTTTCCAGGGTCTTCAAAAACAACTCCATAAGATCATCAACCTCATCTTTAGGGCGAGACCAATTATCTCTACCAAATGCAAATAATGTAAGAGTTTGTACATCATTTTCAGTACAATACTCTATAGTAGAATCAACCCTAGAAACAGAACTTCTATGACCAAAAATTCTTGGCTTAAACCTACTCTTTGCCCATCTGCCATTACCATCCATAATAATAGCAACATGCCTAAGGCTAGGCTTTTCACCAAAACTCATAGAATAAATTTTGAAATTAGAATGTATAAATAATAAAAAAGATTCTGATTAAATACAAGAGATTATTAAGAAACAGCTATATCGCCATTAGATCCTGCTCTTTTTTAGCACATAACGCATCTGCTTGAGCAATCATTTTATCAGTTATTTTCTGAATACTATCTTCAGCCCTTTTTGCTTCATCTTCTGTAATCTCTTTTTCTTTAAGAAGCTCTTTGATATCGCCATTAGCATCTCTACGAATATTCCTAACAGAAATTTTACCATTTTCTGTCTCAGATCTTACTAGCTTTACCAGCTCTTTTCTTCTTTCCTCATTAAGGGCCGGCATAGGCACTCTGAGTGAGTCACCCAAATTAGTTGGATTTAAGCCCAAATCTGAAGAAATAATCGCTTTTTCGATTTTACCAGCCAAGCCCTTCTCCCAAGGCGATATACCTAATGTTCTAGCATCCAAAACAGTTATACTAGCGGCTTGAGAAATAGGAGTGTCAACACCATAATAATCGATCATAATGTGAGCAAGAAGATCCGGGTGAGCCCTACCAGTTCTAACCTTAGCTAAATCATCAGATAAAACATCCAAGCTTTTTTGCATTCTAATCTCAGCATCTTTTAAAATTTCATTTATCATATTATTAAATACAACCTCTATAAATTCTATAAATTAATTAAATGACCCATGTCCCACAAGTACCATCAACAACAGCATCTAATAGAGCATTTTCTTTTTGCATATCAAAAACATATATTGGAATATTAAAATCTCTACACTGAAGAAAAGAGCCCAAATCCATAACACAAAGTTCTTTACGCAAAACTTCATTAAAAGTAATGCTATCAAATTTCTTTGCATCAGCATACTTATTTGGATCTTTATCATAAACACCATCAACTGTAGTTGCTTTCAACAAAGCATTCGCACCTATTTCAACGGCCCTAAGACTAGCTGCACTATCAGTAGTTACAAAAGGATTACCCGTCCCACCAGAAAATATAAGCACCCTTCCTTCATTTAACGCCTTATTAAACTCATGAGCACTTGCAGATTTTATCAAAGAATCTATACTCCTAGCAGAAAAGGCTTCAGCCTCAACCCCCTCGCTCAGAAGCATATCTCGCAAAGCCAAAGCGTTTATCATAGTAGCAATCATACCCATAGAATCAGCAGTCGATCTTCTAATCTTGTCTCCAAAATCAGCTCTCCCACCTCTTAGAATATTTCCACCACCAACAACTATAGCGACTTCAACACCGACATCTACGAGCTTTTTTATCTGAGAAACAATAGTCTGAGCATTAAAAACATCTATTCCAAAACCATTGTTTCCAGCAAGAGATTCTCCACTAAGCTTTAATAAAATTCTTTTAAGCTTCGGAGCAGTTGACATAAATTAACCTTTTATTTGATTCATCACTTCTGTTGCGAAGTCTTCTTCTTTTTTCTCAATACCTTCACCAACATCTAAACGAATAAAGTTTAAAACTTTTGCAGATTTATCTTTAACAAGTTTTTCCACTTTAATGCTAGGATCTTTTACGAAGGCTTGACCTAGAAGAGCAACCTCATCTAAGAACTTACGAATTCTACCCTCAATCATTTTTTCAATAATTTCGATAGGCTTACCACTTTCTTTTGCTTGAGCTGTAAAAATTTCTTTTTCTTTAGCAACAACATCAGCTGGAACTTGCTCACCAGAAACTACCATAGGATTAACTGCCGCAACATGCATAGCTATATCTTTAGCCAAAGTCTCATCACCACCTTCTAATGCAGTAATAACACCTATTTTACCACCATGCACATAAGCACCAAGAACAGGAGCATCTGTAGTCTTGATTCTTCTAACTTGGATGTTCTCACCAATTTTAGCGATCAAATTTTTACGAGCTTCATCTACAGTTTCACCATTAGGCATTTTAGCTTCTAAAGCAGCCTCTACAGTTGTTGCTTTAGCAGCATGTGCAGCTTTTACAGCATTTGCAGCAAAAGCTTTAAAACTCTCATCTCTTGCTACGAAATCAGTTTCAGAGTTGATTTCAAGTAACACGGCTCTACCATCAGCAGCATACGCCTCAATAACACCTTCAGCAGCCACACGAGAAGCTTTTTTATCAGCTTTCGCCTGACCTGAAATTCTCATTTCTTCTGCAGCCTTTTCAATATCACCATTTGCAGAAACTAGAGCTTTTTTACACTCCATCATACCTGCACCAGTTCTTTCTCTAAGCTCTTTTACTAATTTAGCAGAAATATTTGACATTACTTTTAGCTCCTATTTATTATTGTGCTTGCTCTACAGCTTCTTCTTCATTTTTAGCTTCCAATGCTCTGTCTAAACCTTGAGCATCAATAACAGCATCAGCAAATTTTCTCATATAGAAAGAAATAGACTTAACTGCATCATCATTTCCTGGAATGATGTAATCGATATCATCTGGATTAGAGTTAGTATCAACAATAGACACAACTTTAATACCTAATTTCTTAGCTTCTTGAATAGCGATATGCTCTTTATTACTATCAATAACAACGATAGCGTCAGGAATTCCACCCATTTCTTTAATTCCGCCAAGAACTTTTTCTAGCTTCTCAATATTTCTAAAGTTTTGTAGCATTTCTTTTTTAGTTAAAGAATTTAATGTACCATCTTCTTTCATTTTTTCTAACTGAGCTAGCCTTTTAATAGACTGTCTAACAGTTTTATAGTTAGTCAACATTCCACCTAACCATCTATGGCTAACAAATGGCATACCACATCTTTTAGCTTCTGCTTCAACTATATCTTGAGCTTGTCTTTTTGTACCAACAAAAAGAACTTTTCCACCATTAGCTACAGTTTTACCAACAAAGTTTACTGCATCTTGGAAAAGTGGAACTGTTTTTTCTAGGTTTATGATATGAACACCATGGTTAATACCAAAGATATACTCATTCATTTTTGGGTTCCAGAAAGCTTTTTTGTGTCCAAAGTGAACACCAGCAGACAACATTTCTTTCATTAAAGACATAATTTTATCCTCTATTTTGGGTTACAACCTACATCCATTTTACTCTCAACAATCAAAAGACACCCTTTGAGAATAAAGCTATACAAGATGTATGATTTTTTAATTAAACAATTACTTTTTTGCTTAAAACATAAGCTCCGTGATTTTATCACACATTTTTTAAAACCACAAAACTATTTAAATATGAAACAACCTGTTAAAATAACTAAACTCAAAAAAATTAACTCTATGATCAATGATTTCATTAATAGTGGCTTATGATAAGAATCATGGAATAGGTAAAGAAAATACCCTACCATGGAAACTATCTGAAGATTTAAAGAATTTTAAAAAAATTACAGAAAATAACTATATTATTATGGGAAGAAAAACATTTGATTCAATTGGTCGCCCCCTCCCAAATAGAAAAAATATGATCTTAACTCGTGACAAAGAATATAAAAAAGATAATTGCTTAATAATACATGATATTCAAGATGTTTTAAATTTTGCAAAATCTAAGCCTCATTATGAAATATTTGTAATTGGTGGAGCTCAAATTTATAAGCAATTTGTAGATTTAGCAGATAGGCTATACATAACTGAGGTTGATACAGAAATGACTGACTTAGATGCTTTCTTTCCTGAATGGGATAAAAGCAAATATGAAAGAATTGGTTATAGAGAGTACAAAAAAGATGATAAAAACCAATTTAATTTTACTTTTAGTGTTTTTGAGAAAAGAAGCTAATATTAAATCTTTCATATAAGGCTATTTGTACAAATTTTAGTGCAAAGAAAATAATGAACAAAACAACTAAAGTTAGATTTATATAAAACACTACCTCCATAACGCTCTCAACACTCTTTGTTTTTAGGTCAAAAAAGAAATATGGATAGTACCCATTAGTTAAATAGCCATATACAAAAACATATATCAAATATAAAACAACTATTGAAACAGCAAAGATAAGAGATCTAAAAAAAGTATTCTTTCCATTAACAAAAAATATAAAATCAAACATTAAATAAAGAGCTATTACATAATGCTCTATAACACTATAAATATCTTCTCTAAGGATTCCTTCTGACAAAAATAGAGAAAAAACTATATATGTTAAAACAATAGAAGGCAAAGGAATAATAATATGCCTATCTTCTAATTTCCCCAAAGCAACAAAAATCAGAATCATTGCCACAACAAAATTGCTAACATATGTAAACTGAGCAAAAAGCTCAAAAACCGAATTAAACTCATGCCTATATACATGCCCTATAACAGAACCAGTAACACCAAATAATGCTAAAGCAGCAATAAGCAACCTACAAATTGATAAATATCCTTTCACAAAAGAGTTCCTTACTACTTATTAAATTGGCTCACTTTGAGGTTCAATCAATATTTCATTAATTGCTACTTTTGCTGGCTGAGTCATTGCATAAATTATACAATCAGCAATATTTTCAGGATCTAGAAACCCACAATCATTTTCACTTTTATAATCTGTAACAGCATCTTTTTCACTAGACATGGAGTGTAATGATGTTGCCACATTACCAGGCTGAATATTTACTACCCGAACCCCACTCTCAACAAGCTCATGGCGTAATCCTCTTAATGTAAACTCCATAAAAGCTTTAGTTCCTGAATAAACAGCTAATCCAGGAAAAGCTTGTCTACCCGCATCTGAAGTGATATTTATTAACATTCCTTTAGACTCAACAAGTGACTTCAATGATGAATGCAAAATATTTAAAAGGCCAATAACATTGATATTAACCATTGACAGCCACTCATCATAACTATTATTGGTCATTCTTTGATAATACATAACCCCAGCCGAATTAACCAAATAATCTATTGGTCCAAATTTCTTAATAGCCTCTGAAATAAATTTTTTAACTTGAAGCTTGTTTGTAACATCTGTCGGTATACCTAAACAACAATCGTTTTTGATATTTACGATTTCATCAAGGTGTTCCTTACGTCTAGCACAAATTGAAATATTTGCACCTAATTCAAGTAACTCAATAGAGACACTCCTGCCCATACCACTTGAGGCACCAAAAATAACAACGTGTTTATTTTTAAATTTCTGCATTACTATCTCCTCAAAAGGGTTATGAGTTTAACATTGGATCAAGCATCTCTCTAGAAACTAACGGGTAGCTAACACCACATTCAAACATAAGCTCTTCATAGTTAGTCTGCTTATAATTATTAGCAACAGAATGTAAACATTCATCATCATTATCAATTATAGCCTTTAGCTCAATATCTTTAAGCTGATTGATCCATTCATCTCTAGAAAGAAGATGACATTCTGTAAACTCCATAAGATCAATATCATTAACAATATTTATATTTGTCATGTTATAGATTTTGTTAAGTTTATTATCCAAAACAGCTTTAATAATATTTTTTGATAAATGAGATATCGGAGTCATCTCAAGAGCCAAACCTTCTGGAATAGATTTACTTGATACAATAGATTTTAATATAAGATAGTTTGTGTCTTTTTTATTTATATTCCCAATATCTGAAGCACTAATATTTCCTGGTCTAAAAATTGTCACCTCTAATCCTAAGTCTTTTGATAAAAGAAGTAACTTTTCTGCAGCCCATTTTGCCACACCATAACCAGACTTCCCTTGCACTAGGAATTTATCAATATCATGACTTTCATCTACCTCGACAGAATCACTCTCAGCAAAGACAGCATTACTGGAAATATGAAATATAGGCTTAATAGACTCACAACCCAAAGACAACTCAATCAATGATCTGGTTCCTATTAATGAGCTATCCCTAATTTTTTCATATGGCAAAATTAAATTAACATCTGCGGCAATATTAATAATTCCCGTAACGTTTTCTTGTAAATATATCCAATCTTCTAAAGTTGCACCTAATGACTCTTTAGCCATATCTCCTTTAATAAACTTAATTCTGCTCTTCTCTTCATCTAAAATATTTAGGCTCTTTATAATCTCATTAAAACGCTTTAACAAATGTGATTCATCCTCAGCACGAACAAGGCAAATAATTTGGTCATTAGTATTTTCTATAAGGTCTTTTAATATTTGCTTACCCAAAAACCCAGTCACCCCTGTTATTAACCAATTTTTCCCATTCTTACATAGTGGTCTTTTAGATTTCTTATTAATAGTGTTTACTAAGTAATTAAAAGCTTCATTAACATCTTTATTTACTATTTCCATGTCATTAGTCTGACTCAAGCTCCCAACACCATTAGTAAAAAGATTATAACTATCCTTAAAACTATTATTAGAAATGAAATCACCTATTTTAACTCTGTGAAACCCTTGTGTAGCTAAAGCATTAATAAGCATCATAGCAGATAAAGATGTTCCCCCAAGCTTAAAGAAACTGCTTTCATCTCTAATTAAGTCCTCATCGATATTCAATAAAGTTTTCCATAGATTTCTATAATCATCTAATGTACTCACCTCTGAAAACTTTACTTCATTTACTTTCTTATTGTTTACTGCTGATAAAATACTTCTTCTATCAAGCTTATTAGAGTAAGCATTTATATTTATCTTATCTAGAACCACAAATCTTTGTGGTCTCATATAAATAGCTAAAAAAGGAGATATGCAATCTATTATTTTCTGACTTATTTCATGACTATTAGAAAACTCCCAATTATGATAAAACTCATCTTGCTTATCTTTTGGAACCTCAATATATGCTACCAAGTGTTCATCAAGAAGCCCACTACCTTCTTTTTCAACTACACAGTGCATTATATTTAACTTATCTTTTACAACTGCTTCAACAAAAGGTAAAGAAATTGTGTATCCTCTTAACTTTACTATATAGTCACATCTACCAAAAACGGTAATTAACTTTCCATTTTCATCTAACTGGGCATAATCCCCTGTCTTATATAACCTTTTATTTATAGGACTTCTACTAGCATCAATAAACCTTTCATAGTTTAATTCCGGTCTATTTATATATTCAATAGCTAATCCTCTACTATGAACATATAGCTCACCTTTTTCATGAGGCTTACATATTTGATTCGCTTCATTTAATAAAACAACCTCCACATCATCCAGCAGATAACCTACAGGGACTATTTTTTTCTCCTGAACATTTTTATCATCTCTACATAGTTGGTATACAGCTACATCATGGCATTCTGAGATAGAATATAAATTATATATTTTCACTGTATCAAGATATGGCAAAAGCTTATGATATAAGGAACTTGAAACCACTTCTCCATTTAACCAACAGACTTTTAATTGGTTTAAGATAATCTCTGCCTGATCTGGTGATGTATGTAACAGTGTCTCAAGGTAGGATGGCGTAAATAGGCTTTCATCTATATTATGATTTACAAAATATTCTGCTAGCTCATAAAAATCATGTAACACTTCATCTCTAATGATGTATGTAGTACCACCTCTTAATATAGGTCTAAAGACTTCCCACAAATAATAAATATTACAAGCAACCTTAGACTTATCATCGTAATCTTTAATTTTATATCTTGTTTCATATGAAGCTAAAATAGCTTTATGAGAAATCGAAAGTCCCTTATGTTTACCTGTTGTACCAGATGAATAAACCATCCAAACAGTCTTATCTGGATCAACATTTATTGCTAAAAAAGTTTCTACAGAAAGCTTATCTTGACTACAAATATCTACAATATTTAGGGTTTTAACTCCTTTTAATTCATCAAAATAGCTATCACATAATAGAATTTTAGCATTAGTTTCATCTACTATATCTTGCAGTAATGGTATAGGAAAAGCCTTATCTAGCTGCAAGCAGCGCCCACCCACTAAAGATATTGCTAAAAAAGCTACTATTATTTCATAGCGTTTATCACAATATATTCCAACAACATCTCCCTCATTTACTCCTTGCTGATGTAAATCGTGACTTAGACGAATTATTAGATTTTTTACTTGCTGATACGTTAAAGAAAAATCATTATCTATTATACAAATATTATTTGGTGCTCTTTTTACTTGCTCAAAAAAAGCTTCATGTAGCGTTTGACTCATTAAATATGCTTTGGTAATAAAAATTTAAATATAATTTTAACTAGTCAAAGAGGATAATCAAAGTAAATAATAAATTAATTCTTTTGTAAATTTATAGCTTCTTTTTTATTAGAAAAAGGATTTATACCAATTTTCTCATACAAGGCTAGCTGTAAGACTTTAAGAACAAAAAAAGCTGTAAATAAAATTATAACGGCAATATTTATAAATAAGACCAGCAACACCACATTTTCAATTGTTTCTTTATTTAAGTCAAAAAAATGATATGGGTAATAGCCAACCATAAAGCCATAAATAAAAACATATATTAAATATATAAGAACTATAGATATAGCAAAAATAAAAGATCTTACAAAGGTAGTCCTGCCACTTACAAAAAATATATAGTCAAACATTAGATAAAATGCTGTTACATAATGTTCAATAATATTATAAAGTGGCTCACTTTCTAGACCTTTGGATATAAACAGTGAAAAAACTATATATGTAACAACTATAGATGGTAAAGGAATCAAAATATATTTATCTTCCAACTTCCCTAAAGAAACCAATATTAGCACCATAGCAACTATAAAATTACTAACGTATGTAAACTGTGCAAATATATGAAAAAGAGAACCAACGCTTTCAACAAGATATATTGACTTAATAAGGGATGTGCCCATCCCAAAAAGTGCTAATGCGGCAATAAATAGCCTACAAATAGATAAGTACCCTTTCACCTTCTGAGTACCCGTATTACTTCCAGTAACCCTTGGTCTCAAAGCGATTAACAAAATGAGTGCTTAAATTAGCCAAATTCATTCTCAAATTGCTTAATAAATCAGGATACTGTCCTGCTTGAAAAAAGTAATGTAAAACAGGGAAAACATTCCCTTTACCAAGTATCTTTTCTACACCCTCTTCAAACTTAGAAAAGTCTGCCCTATCATCTAAATAATTATCTAAATACAAACAAAGCTTATCTAAAGTTTTTTCTTCGGCTCTATCAAAGTATTTTGATAATTCTTGATGATATTCATACCTGCTATCATGAAAAAATGGATAAATATTATTTTCCCAAGCTATCTTATAACTATCATCAACATAACTACTATTTAAAACATTTAATTTCATCAAACTAAAATAAATTTTACCTGTATTCATCATTCCAACCTTATTTATTCAACTCTTCTTGCACTATTTGGTTTACTTGTTTTGGATTAGCCTTTCCTTTACTAGCCTTCATTGCCTGGCCAACAAAGAATCCCATGAGCTTATCTTTACCCGCTTTAAAATCTGCTGCTTGTTCAGGGTTATCTCTAATAATGCCTTGTACAAGTTTGCGAATAGCTCCCTCATCAGAAACTTGCTTTAGACCAAGTTCTTCTATAAGAGAGTCTATATTTTTAGGAGACTCTATATATGCCCCTATAACTTGTTTAGCGGCTTTCTGAGATATCACATCGCTTTGTGTTTTGGTAATAATCTCTTCAAGAATATTAGCTGGCACAATATCTCCAGAAAATTCTTTTTCTAACCTATTTAGTATAGAAATTAGATCTACTGTAATCCAGTTATATGCTATTTTGTAACCAACAGACTTTGCTACTTGATCATAGTAATCAGCAATTTCAAGATTTGATAATAAAAACTCAACCTCTTGCTCTCCTAAATGCTCACGGTATAAAGCTTCTCTTTGCTCAGGTTTAAGTGGCATATTTGTTTTAATATCTTGAATATACTCGTCAGTAATTATAAGAGGCAATAAATCAGGATCTGGAAAGTATCTATAATCAAAAGCATCTTCTTTTGCTCTCATGGATCTAGTTTCATTAGCATCTGCATCATACAATCTAGTTTCTTGAACCACCTTTTCTCCCCTTTCAAGAACAGCTACTTGGCGAGAAAATTCGTATGCTATTGCTGATTCAATAAATCTAAAAGAATTTATGTTTTTTAACTCTGCACGAGTTCCAAATTCTTTTTGACCTTCAGGACGAATTGAAAGGTTAACATCACATCTAAAAGAACCTTCTTGCATATTTCCATCACAAATATTTAGATGCTTAACTAATTGGTGTAATTTCTTAAGGTAAACAACTACTTCTTCAGCAGATCTAAAATCTGGATAAGTTACTATCTCTAAAAGAGGAGTGCCTGCCCTATTATAGTCAAGACCTGTTTCATCTCCAACATAACCATGTACAGACTTTCCTGCATCCTCTTCTAAATGCGCTCTTTCTATACGAATAATTTTATTACCTTTAGATGTCTCAATCTCTAACTTACCTTCTTGCACAATTGGATTATTAGACTGACTAATCTGATAACCCTTAGGCAAATCTGGATAAAAATAATTCTTACGAGCAAAAAAACTATCTTTTGAAATAGTCGCATCTACTGCTAATCCAAAAATCACAGCCTTACGAATTGCTTCTTTATTTACTACAGGCAAAGTCCCAGGCAATCCTAAATCTAAAAACGCTGCTTGTGTATTTTGGTGTTGACCATATTTATTAGCAGCACTTGAAAATAACTTAGACTTAGTATTTAACTGAATATGAACTTCAAGCCCTATCACCATCTCCCATTTCATTACTAAATCCTCGCTTGCTCTAATATAAATTCTTCTACAGAATTATGTTTTTGATACTGTACAACTAGTTGAGTTAAAACATTATCATTAAAAGCTTTACCAATTAATTGAGCACCTACAGGTAAATTATTAACAAAACCAACTGGAAACGATATTGCTGGAAGACCAGAAATATTCGCTGGAATAGTGTATATATCAGAAAGATATGCAGATACCGGATCTAACTTATCCCCCTTTCTAAATGCCTCACTAGGAGAAGCTGGCATAAATACAGCATCAACTTCTTCAAAAATTTTATTCATTTGATCTGTCATGATCCTACGAATTTGCTGAGCTTTATTATAATAAGAATCATACTGGCTTGATGCCAATACATAATTACCTATCATAATTCTACGCTTAACCTCAGCACCAAAACCTTCTGATCTAGATAATTGATATAAACTTTCTAAATCAGTTGCTTTATCACTTCTATGGCCATATCTAACTCCATCAAATCGAGCTAAATTTGCTGCCACCTCTGCTGGTGTAATAATATAATAAGTAGATAGTGCTTCTTTTAAATCTGGAAGAGTAACATTCTTAATTGTGACTCCCATAGCTTTTAAATTTTCTAAAGCTTTTTTCATTTGAGTAGCCAAATCAGGGTTTAAATCTTTCATTAAACTCTCATCTACTCCTACTACTTTGCCAGCAATAGATTTATCGATATCTTTTGTAAAGTGATTTTCTGAAACACCTACACAAGTTGAATCAAACTCACAGTCGCCTGAAATAGTATCAAGCATAATAGCCACATCTTCAGCATAATGCCCAAATATTCCAGCCTGATCAAATGATGAGGAGAAAGCTATCATTCCATATCTGGAAGTGCTTCCATATGTTGGCTTCATTGCTGTTAATCCACAAAAACTTGCCGGCTGTCTAACAGAACCGCCTGTATCAGAGCCTGTAGCAACTGGTGCAAAACCTGCAGCAACAGCTGCAGCTGACCCACCGGAAGACCCTCCAGGAACTCTATCTAAATCCCAAGGATTACTAACAGCCCCATAATAACTATTTTCATTAGTTGAGCCCATAGCAAACTCATCCATATTAAGCTTACCAAGAGTTATCATTCCTGCTTCTTTACATTTTCTAGTTACTGTAGAATCATATGGAGATATAAAGTTATCTAAAATTCTAGACGCACTTGTTGTTTTTATATCTTTTGTACAAAACAAATCTTTATGTAATATTGGGATACCAGTAAGTAAACCCTGCTTTCCTTCAGAAATAAGTTTATCAGCAGTCTCAGCCTCAGCTAATGCCTCTTTTTCACAAAGAGTGATAACTGAATTCAACTTTTTATCTTCTAACTTAATCTTACTCAAATACTCTTTTACCAGCCCAACTGCTGTAACACTTCCTGAGTCTAGCCTTTCTCGTAATTTTTTAATATATGACATGCTACCCTCTATTTAATAACCTGTGGAACCATAAAATAATCATCAACAATTTCACAAGCAAATTTCTCAAAACTCTTTCTATTATCTTGATCTGTCGGAACATCTTCTCTAAATTTAAAATCAACACTTAAAGGAGATATCATTGGCTTAACTCCCTGAGTATCAACTTTTTTAACTGCATCTAAAATTTCACATATATTTGTCAAATCTTTCGTAAACTTCTCAAGCTCATCACTAGTTAATTTAAAACTAGAAAGTTTTGCTATATGTTCTACTAATTGTTTATCCATGTTACAAAATATCCAAAAAACTATTAAAAATAACCTATTTACCTATAAGTTCAGAAATATTTTCATTAATTTCTTCAACTCTTATTGATTTACATCTATAGTCCAAATTCTTAGCAATATCAGACTCATAGAGACCCACGTAATTAGGATTACTATCTTTATAAATTCCAATAACTTTTTTGTTAAGCAAGTTAGCTAAATGCATAAAACCAGTATCAACACCTAGTACCAAATCTGCTTTCTCAACAACCTTAACAAAATCTTTAAACCCTAAAGTATCTAAAACTATGAATCTTGAATTATCCAGATTGGTCTTCAAAAAGTCACAAAGTTGTTTTTCTTTATCATCTGTATATGTGACTAATATATTTTTATCGGTATTTTTTAAAATACCCTTTGAAATATTCTGCCAATCTTCTTGACTTAGTTTTTTACTATCTTTTGAAGTGCCATGTAGCAATAAAATATAATCTTTTATATCAATATCTTTAGCTTCTGAGCTTATTAATACTTGATACGGCTTCTTTATATTTGTATTAAAAGCCTTTGATGCTAACTCTCTAAATCTTACAATAGCTATATTATCTCTCGAAACTCTAAACTTCTTCTTATAAAAAACAGATGCAAAAACGCTATCATTCGCTGATTTGCTATCAAGACCAAGAATCTCTCCTTTAAATAAGAATTTTGCAAATAATGCAGGCTTTAAAAGCCCATGCGTTTCCAGAATGTAGTCGTACCTATTTCCTTTTTGCTTCAACTCTCTTCTAAACTCTAAAAGATTTTGAATTAAGCTTAATGGCTTTTTCCGCCACTTCTTAAAAGGTATAGGTATAATATTATCAATATCTGCACACAATCTAGCTACATCTTCAAACTTCTCATCAACGAGCCAATCTATAGTCGCCTTTGGAAATTTCTCTCTTAGATCCCTAGCTACAGTAAAAGCGTGAAAAATATCACCTATAGCAGAAAGTCTAATAATTAGAATTCTCATATAACGATTTTTTTATGAATTTTAAGAAAATTATAGCAATCAGAATATCTTTTAGGAATATATTTTAACTAGTTATTGATAGATCGAGCAAAAACATTATCTATTTCTTTAAGATATGTCTTTTTAATACCTTCAAAATCCATTTCTGGAACAGTTAAATCTGTACCATGCTCATCTTTCATTATTTTCTCTAATTTCTTAGAAAATGATTCACCCTGTTTAAGGTCAAAAGCTACTTGTTGAACTATCTTATAGCAATCCTCACGCATAAATGGTGTATTTGCAATTAAGAAATGTAAATAGAAACTAGATAGATAAGAGCTATTGTTTCTTACTCTATCTTCTATAATATCTTTCTGAACTACAAGATTATCAATTGTATTTTTCATCCTACGTAACGCATAAACCATTATTCCAAAGTTATCTGGAAGATAAAAACGTTCTGCTGAAGAGTGAGAAATATCTCTTTCATGCCACAATACGCAATTCTCTAACGCGATAGAAACATGTGATCTAAGCATTCTAGCCATACCAGTTAAGTTCTCTGTAGAGATTGGGTTTTTCTTATGTGGCATAGTTGATGAACCTTTTTGGCCTTTAGAAAAACCTTCATAAACCTCAAAAACATCACTTCTGTGTAAGTGTCTGATTTCCACAGCTAATCTTTCAATAGCTGATGCAATAATACCATGGATAGAGATAAGCTTAGCAATTCTATCTCTTGGAATAACTTGAGTAGAAACATTCTCAACAGGTAAGCCTAAAATATCTGCCGCTTTCTTCTCATCTTCTGTAGTTAAGATACAGTAGTTACCAACTGCCCCAGAGAACTGTACTGTTAAGCCATCTTTTTGGAAATCTTTTAAATCTTTTAGCCTACGCTTAAACTCAACATATGAACCAAGGAATTTTTGACCAAAACTCATAGGCTCAGCAAACATACCATGACTTCTACCCATTGTGATAATTCTCTTAGTCTGCTCTGCTTTTGCTAATAACGAATCACAAAGAGCTTCTAAGTCTTCAACTACATGCTCTAAAGACTCGCGTATTTGTAAACTAAGAGCTGAATCTATAATGTCTGATGATGTAACACCGAAGTGGAAAAACTTCCCAGTTTCAGCAGTAAATTGCTCTGCGATAGATGTACAAAACGCGATAATATCATGCTTTGTAACTTTCTCAATCTCATCTACTCTTTCTGGTCTAACTTCAGCCTTTTCACGGATTTTAGCTGCTGTACCTTTTGGTACCATTTTATCTTCTAACGCTTCTAAAATAGCTAGCTCAACTTCAAGCATCTTACGATATTTATTTTCATCATCCCAAATCTTTGAAATCTCTGCTACATCATATCTCTTTATCATTTCCTAATTCCTATTTATTTAACTAAGAGCTTTTAAAAAATTAATAATAATTATACTATCTCTAGAAAGCATATTGAAACTTATTAATAAAAATATTAAATCTGGAGTTTTAATAAAAATATATGAAAAAACTATTAATCTTAATTGTTACAATCACCCTATCAAGTTGCTCTACTTTCATGACATCATATAAGGGTCCAATATTTAACGGTAGTGACTATGTCTCCACAGATGTGGGTACAACATACCATTATAAAAGAGTCACCTTAGAGGATAATAGTGAAATCTTATTAGAAATAAAAATAGAAAACTGTAATAAAGATAAAACACTATGTACTTACTCTACTAAGATATTTAATGCTAATGATAAGTTAGAAGGTAAGTACAACATGGACTATATAATAAAAAATGGCTCTGTACATATAGTTGATAAAATATATAAACAAGGCTCGCTATTATTACCTGCAAAACTAGAACTTGGTAAAGAAGTAAATCTAATAAACCAAGAAGAATATGGAGAAGTTCCAGAGAAACTAGTTATAACCAAAGAAATACCTAGTATCACAGTTAACAATAATGAGTATAAAGATTGTATCAACATAATATTTGAAACAATCACACCGACCGAATCAAAAGATTTAAAGGTAGTTACTAATCAAATTTCTTGTAAAAATATTGGTGCTGTGAACAAAGAATTGGCAATACTCTATCGTGTTCGTCTTAACCGAGATATAAATGATAATAACTTCACACTTTATCAAACGTATCTAGATACTTTACAAGAAATCACTCATGACAAATAAAGTCTAGAAAACTAAAATCTAATAACCAAATTCTATAGAATAACTACGACTAAATTTTTCTTGTGGCTGGATATCAATATTACCAATACGATACTCAATATCAACACCCATACCTAGTGTATCACTTCTGCCACACCATGGCTCGATACATACATACGGAGCATTAGCTTTTGGTTTTGACCATAGCCCTAAATATTCAAAGCCATCAAAAGTAACTTCTATATATCGATCTGAACCTTTTTCAGCCAATCTAACTTTCTTGTCCGAGAAACCGCTATACACTAAAGCATCATTATCAAAAGTATGATTACTTAACTGCACTTTGGATATTTTAAAATGCTTAGTTTCTCCCGTATAAAAAGCCTCTGGTGTAATTGGATGAAAATCTAATTTTTGTTCTGTAAAGGTAATTTCATAATCACTAAACTGATGCTTATCATCAAAAGGACAGGCAAAAGCTGGATGTGCCCCAAAACCACAGAATGCAACGCCTTCATCAAGATTTATAATATTGTATTCTGTGATAAGTTTATTAGCGTCAAGAGTATATGTAACTTCAAACCTTAACTTAAATGGATAGTTATCAGCTGTAGTCTCCATTGCTAGTACAACACTGTTTTCACTATGAAAAACAATATCAAATATAGTATGACGAGCAAGTCCATGATTACCCATAGGATATTCTTTACCTTGATACTTGATTTTATTATTGTGTGATTTACCAACTACCGGAAATAGTACAGGTGAAACTCCAGCCCATATTAGACCATCACCAGACCACATATACTCATGATTACTAGCAATATTCCTTACACTCTGGACTTCTGCGCCTAGTAAGTTAATTTCAACTTGTAAAGTATCACTTTCGATTGTCACCATAAGAACCCCCTCTTCACTATTAATAAAGAAATGAAAGTCTAATAATATTTAACAGCAATTCCTATTTAAAACTTTTCAATATTTCTTAATGTTTTACATTAATTTTTAGTATTGTTACAACAATACCATGCTGATTAAAGAATCCTCTTTTTTGATAAAAGATTATATTTTCTCCTAATTTCAGTTACCTTTTTAAAATTTGTTGTCGATGATAGTTTAGATATTCTTCTCTACCATCAACCTGCAAGTGTTTAAATATTTTATCATCGGATATTCCTAGCTTTGAGTAAGTCATATTCGACAAAAACGGAGAAAGAATACTTTTTTTATCATCCGTAAAAGACAAAAACCCACGATCAAAAAGAAAATCAAAAGTTGGAGTCAACATAAATCCATTTAGTGGGTCTGTTTTCTCAAAGTCATTTGATTTTGCCCATGGTTTAATATGACTAGCTATCAGAATTCTATCATCAGAAACTAATGTTATTGGACAAAATGGGCATAGTTTTAATAATTCTTCTCTATATTTACCCTGCCCAATCCTAGCTTGTGTTAATAAGCGTTTTTCTTGAACATCTTTAATATTATTAACTTGTCTTTGCTCTTTCTCAATTATATAAGGATGTTCCTCATTACCAAAGTAATCTGCAAAAAGTCTGAAATAATAGCTTAACCCACCATTTTCCCCTAAGAGCTTTACAACAGATATATATGTTATGTTTGGTAATGATAACTCTCTTATAAGTTTATATCCCCTATCAGAAGAATTTATATAAACTCTTGGGCCTGAAATTTGCGTTTGCTCTGTAACAATAAAATCAATTTTTTCGGGTAGTTTCTCTACCTCTTTTTTTCTTTTCTCCCAAAGTTTTGGGAGCAAGTCTTTACTTATATAGGGCTGTTCAGGATTTATATACTCTGCTTTAGTGTCATCTAAATATTTAAGTAAATCTCTTTTCAGAAGGAAACATGGGAGCTCAAAGCCCTCAAATCCAAAAATACTTCTTGTATCTTTATTATCATTCCCTATATATAGCTTAGCTTCTCCATTTCCCCCACCTATTTTATTTTGACGAACAACAAATGAATCAGCTATCGTAATTTTTTCTTTAGTATCCTCGACTTTATATTGCTTATCTAATATTTCAATTTTCATACTTTTATCTCACACAACTCTAGTAATATCCATCTGTTTTAATATAGCTATAAAAACATCTACCACTATACTATTTCCTGCCTGTCTATACATCTGAGTATCACTAACAACTTGTTTAAAATCATCTCTAAATCCCATTAATCTTAAACACTCTCTTGGTGTTAATTTACGAATCCTTCCTGTGTGAGTAACATAATTATCAACACCAGCCCTATGCATTTTATGCATTGTTTGCAAAAGTGGTCTTGCAATTTCTAAGTCAGTCTCTGTTCGAGTTTTAAAATTCTTTGTACCTGATGACAAAACATATTTCTCTACTTTATCAGATAAATAATATTTCTCTTCAACCTCATTAACATCAAAAATAAACTCATTATAGTAATTATACACCTCCTCAAAAATGAAATCTCCATGCCAGTTAAACTGCTGATTTGCTTTTTGACAAAGTGCTATATCTCCATTTATCTGAGTATATCTCTTTAACCTATTCTTTGAACTAGTAACGAATTTAATTCCTTTTTCTTTCAGATAGTATTTTGAATCAATATAGTCTTCCAGTAAATCTTGCATTTTTAATTCTAAGCCTATAGGTTCAGGAAACTCAAAATTTACTTTAGGATCTTTAAAACCAACAACAAAAATACGCTCTCTATGTTGCGGAATACCATAATCTTTAGAGTTTAAAACCTTATAATAGTATTTATATCCAAGCTCATTAAAGGTACTTTTTACTACATCAAAAGTATTCCCATTATCATGATTAATTAACCCTTTAACATTCTCATAAATAAAAACCTTTGGCTGAACTTCTTTAACAACTCTAGCGAAATCATAAAATAAAGTTCCTCTAGTATCATCCAAACCTTTTCTTTTACCTACCATAGAAAAAGCCTGACAAGGACTTCCTCCTACTAGAATATCTACTTGTTTATGATACTTTCTAGCATCAAAAGTTGTTATATCATCATGCCAATCCCTTTCTGAAACTTTATAATTTGCCATATAACTTTGTTTGACAAATTTATCAATATCTCCAGCAAAAACGATCTCTGTATCTAAATTTAAACGCTGAAAAGCATGCTCTATCGCCCCAATACCTGAAAAAACTGTTGCTAATCTAATTTTTGCATTAGAATTTATAAACTTCTTTTCTTGCCAACTCATGAATATCCTTTACCCAACCCACTTCCTAGCATTTCTAAACATTCTCATCCAAACTGAATATTCATCGTATTCTGTTGGAATCCATGAATTTGTGATAGCTCTATATACACGCTCTGGATGTGGCATCATGATTTGTACACGACCATTTAAAGCAGTAAGAGCTGTGATCCCACCCTTTGCACCATTTGGATTTTGAGGGTATTTTTCAGTAGCTTTACCATTGTTATCTACATATTTTAAAGCTATTTGATTACTTGATAACAATGCTCTTTCTTGTGCAACATTTTCAAATAATGGACGACCCTCACCATGAGCAATAGCAATAGGAGCTCTAGTGCCAGCCATGCCATCAAACCAAATAGAATCTGATTTTTGGATTTCCACCATAGATGTTCTAGCTTCAAACTGTTCAGATTCATTTTTTATAAATATTGGCCAATTTTCAGCCCCTTTAATAAGAGGTTTTAATTGGGCAAACATCTGGCATCCATTACAAACACCTAGAGCAACTGTGTCATTTCTATTAAAGAATTTACTAAAATCTGCTTTCAGCTTTTCACTAAATAAAACATTCTTAGCCCAGCCGCCACCAGCACCAAGAACATCCCCGTAAGAGAAACCACCACAAGCAACTAATGCTTTAAACTCATCTAAGTTCACTCTACCCGTGTGTAGATCTGACATATGCACATCCACAGCCTCAAAACCAGCCGTTGTGAATGCTGCGCCCATTTCCACATGGCCATTTACACCCTGCTCTCTAAGCACTGCAATCTTTGGCTTACGCATATTTATAAATGGTGCTGTAATATCTTCCTCAAGATTAAAAGTAGTATGTAAATGCAAACCTTTATCTTCAGTCTCTAAAATATTATCAAACTCCTGCTTAGCACATTCACTATTATCTCTAAGAGCCTGAATATTATAAGAAGTTTCAGCCCACCATCTTTGTAAAGTAACTCTATCATTAGAGTAAATCTCTTCACCGAAATTAAAGATACCGATTGTATCAGTAGTATTCTGCTTAGCCACAACTTCTACTGTTATACCAGTATCAGCAAATAATGCGCCTATAAACTCAATATCTTTCTCTTTAACCTGGATTACAGCACCTACTTCTTCAGCAAATAACTTACCAAACAAGTTTTTAGCATCTAAGGAAATATCAACACCTATATTACCAGCAAAAGCCATCTCAACTAAAGTTACAAATAATCCACCATCAGAAATATCATGATAGGCTAAGATTTTTTCTTGTTGCTTAAGTTCAGTAACTTTTTCAAAGAAAATTTTCAACTTCTTAGCGGAAACATCCGGAGCTTCATCACCAACTTGATTATAAGCTTGCGCTAAACAAGAACCCCCTAATCTACCAGTATGGTTAGAGACATCTAAGTGTATTAAAACTGTGTCATTACGCTCATGAATCATTGGCGTTAGCGTTCTTCTAGCATTCTCAACTGGGGCAAAACCAGAAATAATCAAAGAAAGTGGCGATGTAACAGATTTAGCTTCCGCATCATCTGTCCATTTTGTTCTCATAGACATAGAATCTTTACCAACTGGAATAGCTATTCCAAGCTCTGGGCAAAATTCCATACCCACCGCTTTCACAGTTTCATAAAGTTTTTGATTTTCATCAGTATGATTAGCTGCAGCCATCCAGTTTGCAGAAAGTCTAATATCTGAAATATTTTTAATATCCGCAGCTAATAAATTTGTAATAGTTTCAGCAACTGCCATTCTACCTGAAGCTGGTGCATTTATTACAGCTAATGGAGTTCTTTCACCCATTGCCATAGCCTCACCTGCTTGACTATCTACCGTAGCTGTCGTTACAGCACAATCTGCCACTGGCACTTGCCAAGGACCAACCATCTGATCACGAGCAACCATCCCCGTAATACTTCTATCTCCGATAGTAATAAGGAAAGACTTAGAAGCTACTGCTGGAACTTTTAATATTCTCTCTATAGCATCATCTAACTCTAGATCAGATGTATCAAATACTTTTTGTTGAGCTTTAGCTGTAGTAACTTCAATATGCATTTGCGGAGTATTTCCAAACAATACTCCCATAGGAAGATCAACAGGCTTAGTATTAAAATGCTCATCATTTAATGTAATATGCTTTTCACTGATTGCTTCCCCAACAACCGCAAATGGGCATCTTTCTCTTTTACAAAGCTGCTCAAAGAATTCTAAATTTTCTGGAGAAACGGATAACACATACCTTTCTTGTGATTCATTTGACCATATCTCTAGAGGTGATAAACCATCTTCACCTATAACAACTTTTCTAAGTTCAAAATCACCACCAACATTACCATCTTTAACAAGCTCTGGAAAAGCATTAGAGATACCACCAGCTCCAACATCATGTATAAATGTAATAGGGTTTTTCTCACCAAGTTGCCAACACTTATCTATAACTTCTTGGCATCTTCTCTCCATCTCAGCATTACCTCGCTGAACAGAGGCAAAATCAAGTTCAGAATTAGCACCTGATGACACTACAGATGAAGCTGCTCCACCACCTAAACCAATTCTCATAGCTGGGCCGCCTAAACAAATAAGCTTAGAACCAACTTTAATATCACCCTTTTCAACATGCATTCTTTTGATGTTACCCATACCACCAGCAATCATAATTGGCTTATGATAACCAAATACTTGCTCACCAACTGATGAGTTACCAGTCTGCTCATAAGTACGGAAATATCCATTCAAATTAGGACGTCCAAATTCATTTGCATAATGCGCCCCTCCGATAGGAGCCTCTATCATAATTTGCAAAGGGCTAGCCATGTGACTTGGTTTACCATACTTTTTCATTTCCCAAGCTTGTTCAAAGTTAGGAATATTTAAGTTTGAAACTGTGAAACCTGTAAGCCCTGCTTTTGGTTTTGCTCCAAGCCCTGTAGCACCCTCATCACGAATTTCACCACCTACTCCAGTAGCAGCACCACTAAATGGAGCTATAGCTGTAGGATGGTTATGAGTCTCAACTTTCATCAAGATATCAACCTCTTCCTGATGATATCCATACACCCCAGTTTTTGTATTAGAGTAAAACCTTTGAGCCGTTGCACCCTCTATCACAGCAGCATTATCTTTATATGCAGACAAGACCCCTTTAGGAGCTTTATTAGTAGTGTTTTTTATCATCTTAAAAAGCGATAAATCCTGCTCTTTATTATCTATTGTCCATTTAGCATTAAAAATCTTATGACGACAGTGTTCTGAGTTTGCTTGAGCAAACATATATAATTCCGTATCAGTCGGATTTCTTTGAAGATTCTTATATTGCTCAGCTAAATAAGCTATTTCTTGAGTACTCAATGCTAAACCTAATTTCTTGTCAGCATCTTGTATAGCTTTCTCACCCTCTTCTAAAACATTTACATATTCTAGAGGCTTAGGTTCACCCTTCTTAAATAGTTTCTCCAACTCAGCTTGGCTTGATAAAATTTCTTCAACCATTCTATCAAAAACTAGTTTTTTTATAGACTCCAACTCAGTGGCAGATATATTTCCCTCTACCCCATATAAAGTAGCTCTTTCCACTCTTTTAATTTTTGTTATACCAATATTATGAACAATATCTGTTGCTTTAGATGACCATGGGGAAATTGTCCCTATTCTTGGTGCTATAATAAAAAGTTCACCTGCTGGATGAGCTACACCATATTCTTTATTATAACTAAGTAAAGATTTTATAATTTCTTGATCTTTCTCTGTTAAATCACTGTGAAGATCTAACACATGTAAAAATTTAGCATTTATCGCTAAAACACTAGGAGCTATTTTTCTTATATCTTTTAAAAGTTTTTTCTTTCTAAATGGTGAAAGTGCACTTAAGCCATCAAAGATTCTAACCATATTCAATAAAGCTCCCTATTTATTCTTCTTTTTTAGAGCTTTTCTTTCTTTTTCTAGCTCTTCTAAATATTTATCATCAACATCACCAGTGACATAATGCCCAGAAAAAACACTATCCTCAAAATGTTTAATTTTAGGATTTTGCTTTTGTATAGCATCTTTCAAGTCACTCAAAGATAAATAAATCAAACCGTCTACACCTATCCATTGACGGATCTCTTCCACAGACTTACCATGAGCTATAAGCTCTGACTTAGTTGGCATATCAATACCATATACATTCGGGTAGCATACCGCTGGTGAAACTGAAGCTAGATAAACACTTTTAGCCCCAAAATCTCTTATCATTTCGATAATTCTTTTTGAAGTTGTACCCCTAACAATTGAGTCATCTACTAACAAGACATTCTTATCTTTAAACTCAGCTGGAATAGGATTTAATTTTCTTCTAACATAATTTTTTCTATCTACTGACTCTGGCATTATAAAAGTTCTACCAACATAGCGATTTTTTACAAAACCCTCTCTATACTCAACCCCTAATGCTGTAGCAATCTCTTGAGCAGATGCTCTACCAGTTTCAGGAACAGGTATAACAATATCTATACCCTTATTTTTCCAAAGCTCTAGGATCCTTTTACTCAAAATCTTTCCTGAGTCAACTCGGCTTTGATAAACACTTACACCATTCATAATACTATCTGGTCTTGCAAAATAAACATACTCAAATAAGCATGGATAAAGCTCTGGGTTTTTCGCACATATTTTTGTGTGTATCTTATGATCTTCTGTAATAACTATAACCTCTCCAGGCTCAACATCTCTTAAAATTCGAAAGCCTGAAATATCTAATGCCACACTTTCACTAGCAACCATATATTCTTTTTTGCCTTGACCAATCTCTTTAACTCCTAAGATCAGTGGTCTAATTCCGTATGGATCTCTGAAAGCTACTAACCCAAGATTAGCTACCATAGCAGTACAAGCATAACCACCTTTTGCATGTTTAAATACAAAACTTGTTGCTTTAAAAACAGATTCTGGAGTTGGACAACCACGAGATTTATTCATACCACAAGCAAAAAAGTTCAATAAAAGTTCAGAGTCTGAATTAGTATTCAAATGTCTTCTTTCTATATCGTGAAGTATTTTTTGAAGTTCTTTAACATTTGTAAGATTTCCATTATGCGCAAAGACTATGCCATGAGGGTTATTTACATAAAATGGCTGACTATCCGCTGCTCCCAAGCTACCTGCTGTAGGGTATCTAACATGACCAATGCCAACAGAGCCTTTTGACTTTGCTAACTTATCATCTGAGAAGATATCATTAACTAATCCCGTATTCTTACGAATAAAGAATCTTCCCTCATCTAAAGTAGCAATACCAGCAGCATCCTGACCTCTATGCTGTAAAAGACTTAACCCATCAAAGAGCGTATAACTAACTTGACCATGGCCTACTACGCCAATAACTCCACACATAAGAACCTATAACATTAAAGATTTATAATTAGCAACTCAATAATTATAACAATATTTTACTCAATAGTTGATAACTCTTATGCTTATAAGTTCTTATTATTCTAAGTTATTTATTAATTGCTCTAAAACTGTTTAGATTTTCTTTTCTAATTTGTTACAATCGCAAACGAGAAATAAGGACAGTTCGTCCATTTAATTTACAACTTCACTAGTTCTAGTAAAAAATTTGTAGTGTTTAAGCCAAGATATTCAACTTTGGCTTAAAAATTAAATGAGGAAAAATAGCATGATAGATCAACTATCTCCTGATAAGTTTTATCACGAGGTTACAAAAAAGAATATAGGTGTATATACAGAAAAAGAACAAACTAAACTACGCAATAGCCGAATAATAATCTTTGGATTAGGTGGTGTTGGTGGAATGGAAGCAATATTATGTGCTAGAAGTGGTATAGGTCATATCAGCGGAGTTGATCCTGATATTTTTGAACTATCAAATATAAATCGTCAAATGATCGCCGTGACATCAACCATGGATAAATATAAAAGTGAATCTACAGAAAAATATTTAAAAGATATAAACCCTTTTCTTAGTACTAATTTTCATAATGTGAAAGTCACAGAAAGCAATGTTTTTGAATTAATGGAGGGACATGACTTAGTGCTAGAAGCTTTAGATGACATGCCTTCTAGAATAGTAGTTCATCGTGCAGCAAAAAAACTTGGAATTCCAAGTATATCAATGTCTGGCAGCCCTCCTCATCGTGGATTTGTATCATCATTTTATCCAGATGGAATTTCTTATGAAGACGCTTTAAACATTCCAACTCAAGGTAAGTCAATATCTGACCCTGAGGTTACTGAATTTGTGCATAGCATTAAGAAAAAGCGAGCTCAACATTCTGTTACTAAAGGAGCTCCTCAAGCTTGGGCAGATGATTTTTGTAATGGAAAAGCCGGATGGATCATAACACCAATAAGAGCCTCTCTTTTAGCATCATTTAGCTGCCATGAGGCCACTCAAATTCTTATAGGTCAAAAACCTCTAGCTCCAGCACCCAAGGGCATATACATAGACATGGGTAATTTAACAAATCCAGTTAGTGTGATAAACCCAAAGTGTGGATATTGGGAAGCTTACAAGATATAGAGATAAGGATAAAATTATGCAAAACATAGAACAAGAAATACAACTACCTAATCACGAGAATACCGATTTTGATAATCAACTAAATATAGAAGAACAAATCTATCTTCGTAACTACGGAATACTAACACATGAAGAACAAGCAAAACTAAAAAATGCCAAAGTCACAGTTATAGGAGCTGGAGGTGTTGGTGGCATAACCTTAATTAGTCTTGCTCGTATGGGAATAGGTAACATTAAAGTAGTTGATATGGACGAATTTGACTATAGCAACATAAACCGTCAAATGCTATCAGCCATATCACGCGTAGGAAAAAGTAAAGCAGAGTGCGCCAAAGAAACTATAAATGATATTAACCCAAATATTAAAGTTACCGTGTACAAAGAAATGATCCATGAATACAATGCTGATGAGATAATTTCAGGCTCTGATGTTGTAGTTGATGCTACTGATAATCTAGTGTCTCGCGTAATCATTCACCGCACTGCTCAAAAACTTAAAATCCCTTCTGCTTGGATAGCCGTTACTCCCCCTTTCAGAGGAGCTGTTATGACTTTTTCTGACAAAACTCCTGCATATGAATTAGTACTCCAACATTCATCTTATGGCAAAGAGTTAACAACTGAGGTAAAAAAAGAGATAGCTTCAATTAAAGATGGTCGCGCAAGAGAGTCTGTGAAATATGGAGTCTCACCTGAGTGGGCTGAATCTTATATTAAAGGCGAAGCACCTTGGACAGTTATCTGTCCCGTAGCAAATATAGTTGGAATTTTTGCTAGCTTTGAAGTCTTTAAAACCATACTAAATAGAGAAAATCTACAACCAACTTATGCACCAAACCTACTAAAAATAGATATGGGACAGACAAGTTCTGCACAGATATTAACTCCAGAGCAAGGAAGTTGGAATAATGAAGAATTATAAATTTCTTATAATACTTTTCATAAGTATTTTTATATCTAGTGTATATGCAAAAGATATAGATTCATCAGATTATTATATTAAATATAATGATCAAAAAATTCATCTAAAAGAAAAAAGAGTTTCTGAAAAAGATTTTAAAGGTACCATTATGCTTTTAAATCCATTAAGCATCCCTTCTCTTTCAGCTTTTGACATTCATGGATATTCATTAATGGATAGCTTAGCAGAAAATGGCTATGACGTTTGGGCTATAGATTTTATTGGTGAAGGAACATCTTCCTATCCTGAATCAATGACAAAATTTAATACCCCTATTGGATTTTATCCAACTCAAAAAGGCGTATATCCATTACAAGCTAAAGAAGCTGTTAAAGAATTAAATGCAGCTATTGATTTCATTTTGGAAAAAAATAAACAAAAAAGTCTAGATTTACTAGGATGGTCATGGGGATCAATTGTTGCAGCAATGTATTCTATTGAATATCAACAAAAAGTAGATCATTTAGTATTATACGGATCAATGTATTCATCTCATCTAAAAAAGTCTCTTGAGCCACTTTTTATTAAACCTTACGCAGGAAAAGATGGCCAGTTTAGTAACAACCTTCCAGCTTATCAAAGTGTTCCTTGGAAAATGGTTGAAAACCACTGGAAGATGATGCTTGGTATTCCTTGGAAAAATATTGATCATCATGGAGAGATGATGATTGGTGAAAATGAGGATATTGTCAGTAACAGCGTTATAAATAAAGTTGGCGATGTATATGTAAAAATAGATCCAAACCCAAATCCTCATGTAAAAAATTCATTACGTAGACCAATGGGTCCTATGAAAGATTTATACTCTATCTGGAATGGAAAGCCTATCTATGACATAAGCAAACTAAAAACACCTACTTTAGTTATTTATGGGGATCGAGACTTTTTTGCAGATCACTATTTATATGAAAAACTGACCAATACAAAATACAAGCAGTTAAAAGAGATACAACATGCGACACATTGGCTTATCTATGAAAAAACCCGTCAAGAATTCATTGATGATGTAATCAATTTCTTAAATAGGAAACAATAATGAGTCGAATCCTAATATTAGATAGCACATTAAGAGAAGGCGAACAAACCCATAACATTTGTTTCTCTGTTGAGGAGAAAATAATTCTAGCTAATAAACTTCGTGATTTTGGTGTCAACATAATAGAAATTGGTCACCCTGGTATTTCTGAAACTGAAAAGCAAGTATGCGCTAAAATAGTTAAACAAGTTAAAAATATCGATATCCTAGTACATTCTAGAGCTACTTCTGAAGATGTATTAGCTGCTAGCGAGACAAAAGCTACCTGGATAGGTATATGGGCTTCATATAATGACATAGCTCTCTCTACTAAATATACTAATAAATCTAGAGAATGGATTAAGCAAAAAGTTATTGAATCCATTAAATTAGCTAAAGAGCTTGGTTTTAAAGTTAGATTTAGTATCGAAGATGCTTCAAGAACACCTTTAGATCTTATCCATGATTTAGGAACAGCTGCTATAAATGCTGGAGCCGATAGAATAAGTCTTGCAGATACTGTAGGAATTTGGCACCCAAACCAATGCTATGCCATTGTTAAGTCTGCTAAAGAAAAGTTTAATTGTGAAATAGAAGTTCATTTGCACAATGATCTAGGACTTGCTCAAGCAAATGCTATTTCAGCTATTAATGCTGGGTCCACTATTATAGACGCCTCTATACTAGGGATTGGAGAAAGAGCTGGTATCTGTGATTTAATACCTTTGGCAAAAGCATTAGAAATATTCTATAACAGAAACTTCAATTTTAAACTTTCTCAAGATTTAGCTTCTGCAATATCAAGAATAGGATATTTTAATATTGAACCACACCATCCTTTAACTGGCAAAAACGTATTCACACATGCTTCTAAATATCATATAAAAGCCACAAAAAATAATCCAGAAGCTTATGAGGCAATAGATCCAGCCTCTTTAAATCGTGAAAGAACTATTCTAGTAAATAACTTAGACAGAAAAGATACCCAACGAATAAATTCTGATTTAGAGGTTAAGATACCTTTTGTAAAAGGTGCATCAGAATTATTACATCATCGTGATGGGGTAGGCTCTAGATGGGTTTTTATGGACAGTCGAGTTGATGAAAGAAGTCACGTATATGTTATTGAAAGAACTTTCGATATTGATTATTCAGACTCTTATCAACCACATGTAGATTCTCATGCTCATAACTGCGACAGTATGTTTGTTTTCATGGGAAATAACAAAGATGGTACAGGACTAAAAGTTAGTGTAACTTTTGGAGAGGGTGATAATCAGGAAACAAAAATAATTAATAGCCCAGCATCAGTTTATATTCCTGTAAACGTTTATCACAGCTATTCTTATATTTCTGGTACTGGTAGATTTCTAAATTTTGTTCTATCTCCAAACTATAATCAAAGCATAGTAAATGTATAGGTTTGTTTTTAATGGGCAAATCATAATATTATAATACCTCACTAACTTTTACTTCCTCAAACTCAAAATTTTTAGTAATCCTAAAAAATCGCTTAGATAATGAGTTTATATTATTGCAACAAACAGTCCCTACCAAATCATCATATAAAAAAGTGAGAAAATCTTGCTCAAATTTAGGACTAATCCATTTTCCATCTAAATTTTTTATAAAACAAGCATCTTTAAATCCTTTAGAGATGCCCAACCCGCTTTTCTTAACTTCCGCTTCTTTAAGAGTCCATAATACAAAAAAATCATTTTTATAATTACTGCTTTGTCTCAACTGTTCATACTCAAGTTTAGAAAAAAAACGAAAAGCTATTTTTTCTAAATTTCTTTTATCTCTTACTTGCTCGATATCAACTCCTATTTCATCTTTAGCAACAGACATAATTATATACTCTGAAGTGTGGCTAATACTAAATTCCAACTCCTTATTTATCAAAGTTGGCTTGCCACTTTCTAATTCTCCAAATTTTAAATTCTGAATAGAAAAGAAATTATAAAACACATGGTATCTAACTAATTGAGAGAATATTTTCTGTGACCTCATGCCGTCATTGAAGCCTGGAATATGCTTTTTTATATTTAACTGCAAATTCTCTAGACTAAAATCATCAATTTTTAATATAAAACTATAGACTTCTTTCATTAAAACTATTCGGCTGCTATCGCAGATATTATATTTTCTTTACCTAAAGATGTATTGATTTGCTCAACATCTTCATAAGTAAGACTACCTTGAAGTTGTTTTAACTGAGCATAATGCTCAATGTAATTAAATATTGATCCTGCAAAAGCAAGTTGTGCTTCAACCAAAATTGCTTGACGGTTCAATAAATCCACAATAGTTTGAGTACCGGCTTGATATCCTTCCAAAATTGCCTTTACTGATGCTAAACCAGCATAAACTGATTTTTCATAAGCTTGAATTCTTATAGCATCTAATCTTACAGTTTCAAATGACTCAACAACTCCTGCATAAACCTCCCTTTGAGTTTGCAAAAGAGTATAGTTTGAGGCTTGATTATCATAACTAGCTTGTTTCAATTGAGCATAATCAGAACCACCTCTTAATAAGTTCCAATTAACATTACCTTGAATATTTGCTATTTGATAATTAGTTGGAAACTGAATCAACTCTTGAGGAGTCCCTGTATAGTCATTAAATGAAGCAGTAAGACCACCACCTAAACCAACATTCGGGAAGAAATTACCCCACTTAATACCTACTCCCTCAGTTGTTGCTTGGAAATCAAAAGCTTTTTGAGCTATATCAAGATTATACTTTTGTGAAGTCTCTAGCCAATATTCAACATCATTTGGAGTCGGTGGACCAAAATAATCAGTGCCTTTCGCAACATATAAAAGTGAGCTAATCTTTTTACCAACTAGTTTTGCCACAGCTGCTTTTGCTTGAATGAGTTGTTTTTGAGCATCTGCTCTACTAGCAATAGCTTTTCTGTACTGAGCATCACTTGTTTTCAAATCAGCATATGAAACTATTCCTGCATGGTACTGTTGTTCTTGGTTCATATAAAGCTTTTTGTTCCAAGCTTCGTTTGCAAATTGAAACTGCAATACCTGTTGAGCTCTTAAAAGCTCAAAATAAGCAGTAACTGTATTAATAATCAAATCTTGCTCAGCTTTTGCATAAATCATTGCATAAGATTTTTGCAAATATGTAGCTTGAGTGAAAGTTTTCCATTTTGACCAATCAAAAAGAGTTTGAGTACCATTAACCATAAGATTGTTTGAAGTATCTAAAACCACACCACCAAACTGATTATATCTATCTCTTCTTAAGCCATAACCAAAATCAATTTGTGGTAGTAAGTAACCCAAAGCTTTTGGTACTGTCTCCATATTCCCAGCAAAAGTTGATCTTGCTGCTTGATATTCAGCATTATGTTTAGCTGCAAGATTATAAATCTCTATTAAACTATATTGCTTCTCTTCTTTATCATCAACCACTGCAACATCAGCTGCACTTTTTAAGTTATAAAAACTATTACCGTCTCTTATTTCATCGGCTTTTGCATATTGCTTTTCAATGCTATAAGGATTTTTAGCAACATCTGAGCCTAACGGCTTTTCATATGCTGCAAAAACATTTGTGAATATAAAAATTAAAAATAAGAAAGATAAGGTTTTTTTCATATATCTATTTATTTATTGTAAACATCAAAAAGGAACTTTTTATTATATTCGTCTTTTGATGTTTTTGTTACTAAAAAAGCTTTATCGCAAACAGCAGTTTTAACAAAAAAACACATTCTGCCTCCGATTTTCAAAAGCTTCAATAAGGATTCATCTATCTCTTTCTCTCTAACAGTATTTGATATATAAACACAATCATAAGTTCTTTCTTCATCAAAGATATTTTTTAAATACTCTATGCTGTTAAACTCAGCATTATAAAGACCTATAGAAGCAAGTTTTCTTTTAACAAAAGTTAAACTCTCTTCACTATAATCTAATACATCAATAGTTTCGGCTAATTTTGCGATAAGAGCTAAAGTATAGCCACACTCTAATCCTAGTTTTAAAACAGAATCTTTTTCCTTGATATTTAAAGAATCTAAAATCCTTGCTGTAACCATCGGATTCTTAATTTCCCTTCCACCAATAGTAAAATTTGAATCTGAATAAGCTAAAGTTTCGAACCCTTTTGGCAGAAATTTTTCTCTTGGAATATCTTGAATAGCATCTATTAATCTTCCTAATGGAACACCTTCAGGAAGAATTTGTTGCTTAATCATATTCTCTTTTGCATACTCAAAATTCATTCTAAAAACCCTTTGAAAAATGACTGAAATATTAAAAACGAAATTTATGCCGAGATAATAACACAATAGCTAAATAAAAAAAACCTTAGTACACTTCAAGAGTTGGAAAAGCAAATAAAAACATATAGAATCCAAATCTATAAAACTAATCTCAAATTATTATAAAAAATAATAGCCAATTATCTCAGACTAAATGAGGAAATATATGAAAAGACCTGAACTTCTCTCGCCAGCTGGAACACTAAAAGCTATGAGATATGCTTTTGCATATGGTGCTGATGCTGTATACGTGGGACAACCTAGATATAGCTTAAGAGCTAGAAACAATGAATTCTCTAAATTAGAAACTTTAGAAACAGCTATAACTGAAGCTCATGCTATGGGCAAAAAAATTATGCTAGCAAATAATATTGCTCCGCATAATGCAAAGATTAAAACATACATAAGAGATATAACACCTGTTATTGCTCTAAAGCCTGATGCTATGATCATGTCAGATCCTGGTATGATTATGCTAGTAAGAGAGTATTTTCCTGATCAAGAAATACATCTTTCTGTGCAATCAAATGCTGTAAATTATCAAACTGTAAAATTCTGGCACAAAATGGGTATAAAGCGAGTCGTATTATCTAGAGAATTAAGTCTAGAAGAAATCGCTGAAATTAAAGAACATTGCCCAGAGATGGAAATTGAGACATTTGTGCATGGCTCTTTATGTATGGCATATTCAGGTAGATGTTTGTTATCTGGTTACTATAGCCACAGAGATCCTAATCAAGGGGTTTGTAATAATGCTTGTAGAAACAATTATAAAATAGCAGAAGCAAAACAAAATGACTGGGGTGATTATGAACCTGTACAACCCACGCTTGGTATTGGGACACCTTTAGATAAAGTCCTGTTAATAGAAAATGATAAAGAACCAGGTCAATATAATCCCATGTTTGAAGATGAGCATGGAACATATATCATGAACTCAAAAGATCTAAGAGCTATTCAACATGTTGAGTATCTAACAAAAATGGGGATTGATTGCTTTAAAATAGAGGGGAGAACAAAATCATTCTTCTATGCTGCAAGAACTGCTCAACTTTATGATCAAGCCATTAAAGATGCTATTGCTGGAAAACCATTTGATATGACTTTAATGGACAAGCTTGAAGGACTTGCACACCGTGGATATACAGAAGGTTTTTACCGTCGTCATGTGCATGATGAATATCAAAAATATGAAAATTCAGACTCTAGAAGCAATACTCAGCAATTTGTTGGGGAAGTTACTAATTTTGATGAACATACAGGCTGTGCAACTATTAGTGTTAGAAATAAAATAATTATCGGTGACAGCATAGAATTAATGCTCCCTTCTGGAAGTCGAGAAATTATTCTTGATAATATGACTGATAAAGATGGAAATCATATGGAAGAGGCAAAAGGAAGCGGATATGAAGCAAAAATTAGGTTTGACAATGTAAGTCCTGAAGATATGAAGTTTGCTTTATTAATTAGAAACCTTCCTCAAGAACAATAAGAGTTTAATTTGCAAAAAACAATTGATAAATAATAATTAAAACCAGAATAAATATTCCAAAGTATCTCATTCCAGCTGTCTTTTGCCAGCCTTCTTTATACCATTCCCAAAATGATCTAAACATACTATTCTCTCAACTATTTAGTTAACACTCTACTTTCTTCATTTCTACCTAATATTAGTAACAATATAAAAGTCAGGCTAGACATTACTAACATTGATATAGCTATAGGCAAATTTGTTGTTGCAGGAAATAGCATAGCAACACTTCCCACCAGGCCACTTATAGAAAACTCTAATGTGCCAAACATCGCTGAAGCAACTCCTGCTATTTCAAAAAAAGGTTCCATACTCCCACTAGCACCTGTACCAGATGTTAAAGCACAACCAAATGTTGCAAAAAAACATGGTGCAAAGAACCCCCACAAACTAAGTCCAGAAACAAAATATACAAAAGATGATAATATCCCAGCAAAGAAAATACACCCAACACCTAAAAGAGCTGTTCGACGAACACCAAGTATATTTACTATAAATCCAGAGAATATAGAACCTACTAAATAAGCTACACCAGCTAAACCAAACATTATATATATCTTCGATATAGGGTATCCAAGATAATTAATAATATAAGGTGTCATCGAAAACAATATAAAGAAAGAAGACATACCCGAGACTGCAGTCAAAGAATAAGCCCAAAACTGTAATGATTTTGTAACAGTTAGGTATCTTGAAAAAATTGTCATTGAAACTTTTTTCCTTCTCTCAACAGGCAAGCTTTCTTTAACGAAGAAAACTGTCATCAAGACTGAAAAAAGTGCCAAAATCGACAAAAATACAAATGCTGACTGCCAACTAAAATATGTAGTCAAGATAACTCCTATTAATGGACCTAGAATAGGAGAAATAGAAATTATTGCATTTATAAAACTATAGATCATTGAGCTTTTTTTACCAGAATACGCATCTCTAACCACTGCAAAAGCAACTACCGACATTCCACAACAGCCAAATGCTTGAATCACTCTTGACACAATCAGAGATTCTATATTTGGTGAAAGAGCACAAAGCACTGAACCTAGTAAAAATAATAACGTAGATAAAAGCATTATTTTAAATCTACCAAACTGATCAGACAAGGGTCCTAAAAACAACTGTCCAACGCCTGTGACTATTAAAAATAATGATAGCGTTACTTGGACCATAGACTGAGTCGTATTTAAACTCTCTTTCATATCCGGTAAAACTGGCATATAAACATCCATTGCTAAAGCAAAAGCAAAGACCATTGGCCCCAGAATTAGAACTGTCTTAAGAGGCGAATATTTCCACATAAAACCTCCTTAAAAATATTATTATTATTTTAAATTTGAAAATATTGGGCAGTAATTGTACCAAAATAGTAAATATTTAACATCACAAATAATTAGAATCTAATATCTTAATGTTATAATTGTTTCCAAATAAATATTTTTATATAAATAATGTCTAGAAAAATACTGTTTTTATTAATATCACTTCTACTTCCCATATTCTCTTTCGCTGGAGAATCTAGTACCAATACTATGGATGCAACTACTCATACTTTAGCAATAATAGCAGTATTAGTTTTTATTATAACTTATCTTCTAGTAATGACTGAGGATGTCACTCATTTAAACAAGTCAAAACCAGTGATTATCGGAGCGGGATTAATATGGATCTTAGTTGCTTTAGTTGGAAAAGAGTTAGGTGCAAGCAATATTGTTAATGAAAACTTCAACCACATCATGGTTGAGTATGGAGAGCTATTATTATTTTTAGTAGTTGCTATGGCATACATAAACCTTCTTGAAGATAGAAATGTATTTGATAAATTAAAAAGCATTCTATTAAGATCTGGTTGTGGTTACCTCACTATTTTTTGGCTAACTGGTATAATCTCATTTTTCCTTTCAGCTGTTGCTGATAATTTAACTACCGCGTTAGTAATGAGTACCGTAGTGCTTGCTATAGGCAAAAATAATACAAAATTTATAACAATGGCTTGTGTAAACGTTGTTATTGCATCTAATGCAGGTGGTGCTTTCTCTCCTTTTGGAGATATAACAACATTAATGGTATGGCAGTCAGGTGCTGTTAAATTCACAGAATTTTTTGCAATCTTTATCCCATCGCTTGTCAATTTCTTAGTCCCTGCGATTATAATGAGTATATTTTTACCAAAAATGCAGGCTCAAACCATTATCGAAGAAAGGGTTGCGTTTAAAAGGGGCGCTATAGTTATAATAATTCTATTTATCCTCACCATCGCTACAGCTGTAGCATTTGAACATTTATTACATTTACCTCCTGCATTAGGAATGATGACTGGCCTTGGATATGTAATGATATTTGACTACTTATATGGTAGAAAACTAATAAGAGAAAACAAAGATCTACCTCATGCACATAAAATGCATCCTCATGCCTTTGATATTTTTCAAAATATAAAAAATGCTGAATGGGATACTTTATTATTTTTCTATGGAATTTTAGTTGCTGTGCAAGGTTTAGCAACTCTAGGCTACTTAGGAATTGCCTCTCAATATATTTATACTGATATGCAATCAATAGCTCCAAATTTATTTTCAGCACACACTCAAGCAAATACAATAATAGGAATACTATCAGCGGTAGTTGATAATATCCCTGTAATGTTCGCTGTATTAAGTATGCACCCTGTTATGGAGCATTCTCAATGGCTATTAGTAACTCTAACTGCTGGCGTTGGTGGAAGCTTGTTATCCATAGGTTCAGCCGCTGGGGTAGCTGTAATGGGTAAATCTAAAGGCAAATATACATTCATGGGACATTTAAAATGGACTTGGGTAATAGCTATCGGGTATTTTGCAAGTATTATAGTTCACTTACTTATTAATTAAACTGCTGTAACTCTAATATTTTAGAGTGAAACTTTCTCGCTCTTTCATTATGGCTAACTGTAATAAATGCCATATGCTTTTCTTTCAGTAGTTGATATATTTTTTCCTCTGATTTTGCATCAACATTTGAAGTAGCTTCATCTAATAAAACTAAATCATATTTTTTAATAAAAATTTTACAGAAACGTAATTTTTGCTGTTCTCCTGATGATAGAATGTTTCTCCAATCATACTTAGTGCCTATAAACTTTTTCAAACATCCTAGCTCTAAAATATCCAATATCTTTTCAAACTCTTCATCTGATGGAATATTTACAAATGATGGATAAAAAATAGCTCTTTTGAAGTCATCTTCTGGGAAATAAGGTTTTTGTGCCAAGAATAAAGTTTTTGGAAATTTATTAAAGATAATCTCGCCAAGGAAAAAGTCACTATGTCCATTTATAACTCTTAATAAACTAGTCTTCCCTAATCCAGTCCTACCATGTATAAATAAGCTATCCGCTTCAAACAAAGAAAAACTTAACCCTTCCAGCAACGTATCTACTTGTCTAGTTATTGAAACATTATTGAGTTTTAATAACTCTTTTTGCTCTGGATTAATTATTCTTAATCTATCCTCTTTAACGTCTTCATCCATAGACTTCTTTAACTCAGAAAGCCTAGTAATATTAGCCCTCAATTCAGCTAAATTATCATAAGAATATACAAAAAATAACATAGGAAAAATTGCTTGCATAAAAGCCGAATTAACCTGCATCATCTGACCAAAACTAAGTTCCTTAGCAAAGTATCTTGGAAGAGCTAATATACTACCCAAAATAGCGTATATTTGTGTAAAAAAAGTCGAAACAATATCTATCTTAGCCTGTCTAAAAGTCACACTATAAAAATTTTTTACAATTGAACTAAAGTTTCTTCTAGAAGTTAAATACTCCCTTTTTTCAGATTGATTATCATAAATAGAAGCCTTATTGTTTCTAACTACAGATAATTTATATCTAAAATCTGCTTCATATTTTTGTTGGTTATATAAGAGTTGTTTTAAAGGACTACCAACCTTAAAAACTAGCCACATATTTGTAAAACCAAGAATCACGGCTATCCAAAATAGGTATCCATGAATTTTAAATTCAGATCCCCATAGAGAAAAAGATAAAATTCCAGATAATCCCCACAATACTATCGAAAATGAGATAAATGAAGAAACACTACGAATAGTTCCTAAAAAAAAGTATTTTGACAATACAATAAGTTGCTGAATGTCATAACTAATCCTCTCTTCCGGATTATCATATGATTTTGAATCTTTTAAATAACTTTTTGTACCTAGCCAATTCTTAACATAGTATTCGGTCAGAGGCTTTCTCATAAATATTGTAAAATACTGTCCAATAAAATATGCTAAAAAGCTATTAAGTAACATAAAGAAAATTATTACTGCAAAAATAATCAGCTGATGAATCAAAAGCGCTTTATCATACTGTTGAATAGCATTATAAAAATCAACGTTCCAGCTGTTTAAATAAACACTTAAACCAACGCTAGAGAATTCAAAAACAGTACAAATCATCAATAAGAAAATAGCTATAAAGCCACTTTTAGTTTTCCAAAATGGCGATGAGATAAGCCAATAATTCTTGAAAAAGCTTTTCATCTAATCCGCCTTGTAAGGCACAGATATTACGACCCTTGTTGCTGAATTTTTATCTTTCCTATCCATTGCAGCAATAGCCATTTTTAGCATCCTAGAATTCTGATTATGCAATAAGAAGTGCCACCATTTTGTATTAACAACTTCAGGAATAATAACTACTGAATGACCTCTTTCAGCCTCTCTCAAGTCATTTTTACGTAATGTCTGTAGTACTGGAGCTATAAATGAATTATATACTGGTCTTAAGACTAAAAGCTTTTCGTCAAAACCTAAATTTTTCCATTGGTATTTAATTTGACTAATTTTCTCTTCATCTGAAGATACATACACTGGTGTAATATCATTAGATAAATTTCTAGCAAGTTGAAGAGCTTCTATTGTTCCTCTATGTATTCTAGATACTAATAAAACTATTTTAGGCTTAACCAAACCTTTTATTGAAGCTCCAACTACAGCCTCATCTATACTTAATGCAAGATTAGCCTCTCTTATATCATAATGCTTTTTTGTTCTATAAAGCATAAACATGATTATTGGAGTTACTACAATAACTATCCAAATACCTTCAAAGAATTTACTTTCAACGATAGTCACGACAACTGCAAAAGTAGCTATACATCCTACTGTATTTAGAAATGCTCTTAAGCCCCAGCTCTTATAATATCTTTTATTGTTATACCAATACTTTATAAGTCCTGCCTGACAAAGAGTAAAAGCTACAAATACACCAAAAGCATACAATGGAATAAGGTCTGTAACATTCGCATTAAAAACAATTATTAATATACCCGATAAGATAGTTAATGAAATAATTCCATTTTTAAATGCTAATCTATCTCCAAGTTTTTGTAATTGCTCAGGTAAATAACCATCTTTACTTATAATAGCTGCAAGTCTAGGAAATCCAGTGAAGCAAGTGTTTGCTGCCATAAGCAATATTAAACAGGTCGCAGCTTGTAAGAAATAATATGCCACCCCATCACCAAAGATCATATGCCCCACCTGAGATAAAGCACTTTCCGCTTGCTGAGGTAATATTTGCATCTTTGCTGCTAAGAATGTAACTCCTGAAAACATTACCACAGATAATGCAATCATAAGACTTAAACCAACTATTGCTTTTTTCATTATAGGGAACTGATAGGTTGCTATCCCATTAGCATAAGATTCGATACCTGTTAAAGCCGAACTACCTGATGAGAAAGCTCTAAGTATTAGTGTGATTGTTAGAACTGTAGAGGTATTCTGAATATGTTCTCTATATTCCTCTGAATAACTAAAAAACCCTAATGATCCAGTATAGTACTTATACATCCCTATCAAAATCATAACTAAAATAGCTATAACAAACATATACGTTGGCCATACAAAAGCTTTAGCTGTTGACCTAACTCCTCGAAGGTTTATTATCATAATAATTGCTAATAAAATTAGAGAAATCTCAACAGTATACTTATAGAAAATAGGAAAAGCCGAGCTTATTGCAAACGTAGCAGTCGATACAGATACAGCAACTGTCAATATATAATCAATAATTAGAGAAGCTGCTGTTAATAATAAAGTTTTTTCTCCAAAATTAGTTTTCACAACAGAGTAAGATCCACCGCCTTCTGGATGAGTCTTTATTACCTGAGCATAAGAAAATCCCATAAGTAATATCAACAATACCACCATCAAACCAACTTCTAACGAATATTGCGCTATAGCTGTAGCCCCTGCTGCTGCAAGCACTATAAAAATCTCTGCTGTTGCATATGCTATAGATGATAATGCATTAGAAGAAAGTATTGCAAAGCCAGAAAGTAAACCTAATTTCTGTTCTTGCTGCTCTGCACTAGGAATCGGTGAACCAAATATAAGATTTCTTATTTTCATAGAAATAACACGCTATTCTTCTTTAGTTAAAAATTCATTTAAGCTTTTTGCTAACTCTTCTGTACCTTTCTTCATATAAGCCGATACTTTATAGTATTGTTTATCTTTCCAATTTATTTTTTCCACGAATTCCTGACATCTAGAATCAACCTCATCAGCTAATAGATCAATCTTATTTATAACCAGAAGTCTTGGTTTATTGTAAAGTTCTTCACTATATTTTTTTAACTCTTTCTCAACTGCAAAGTAGTTTTCTGCTGAATCAGAATTATCAAATGGTGAAATATCTACCACATGCAGCACACATCTTGCTCTTGTTAAATGTTTTAAAAATCTTAAGCCTAAACCAGCACCTTCTGCAGCACCTTCTATAACTCCAGGAATATCTGCCATTACGAAGCTATCAACACCTACTTTTACTACCCCTAGATGAGGGTACATTGTTGTAAAAGGATAGTCTGCTACCTTAGGAGTAGCTGCTGAAACTGATCTTATTAAGGTTGATTTACCAGCATTTGGCAAACCTAAAAGAGCTATATCCGCTAATAAGTTAAGCTCAAGCCTAACTTCTTTATACTCACCCTCTTCTCCTAAGGTAAACTTTCTTGGTGCTTGGTTTGTACTGCTCTTAAAATGTACGTTTCCTATACCTCTTTTTCCACCAGAAACAATCTTGAAGGTCTCTCCATGCTTTAACACTTCACCCATCTTTATATCAGTTTCGATATCAAAGACGCTTGTACCTACTGGAACTACAAGATATAAATCATCACCCGCTTTTCCATAGCAATTTCTACCCATACCGGCTTGTCCATTTTCTGCCTGATATTCTCTCTTATATCTATAGTCTATAAGAGTATTTACACCTTCATCAGCCTGTAAGTAAATACTACCCCCATGTCCGCCGTCGCCACCATCTGGACCACCTCTTGGGACATATTTCTCTCTACGGAAACTAACGCATCCATTACCGCCTTTACCAGCCTGTAATTTAACTACTACTTCATCAACAAATCTCATAATTAGAAGAACATTTCAAATTTTATATATTTTATAAAGTCTAATTATATACCTTTGAAAAAAAATTATCAGTTGGTATTTTTTTCATTTGTCTTTATATGAATTATTATTCATAATTTATTTTTAAGATTAATCTCTTTTGCTAAAAAAATGTATAAATACGATTTAACTTCAAGACTATTGCACTGGATCAGCGTAATTCTAATATTTACAATGATCTGCTTAGGCTTTACTGCTGCTTTTACAAATAATTATTCCGTGATATGGTTTCATAAATCTACTGGAATAACACTTTTGATAGTAATGACATTCCGCCTTATTTGGCGTTTTACAAAAATGCACAAGCCTGATTATGAAATTAAGATAGCTCTACCTAAACTTATTTTTGCCAAGTTTATTCACTTTATGCTTTACGCTAGCGTTTTCACAATGATTTTATCAGGCTGGTTATGTAGCTCTTTCGGTCATCATCCTGTACCTTTTTGGGGCTTAGATGTCACTTTACCAGTTCCATTAATAAAACCAGTAGCTAGCTTTTTATGGAATATCCACACTACTACTATTTATGTACTAATTACTTGTATAATTTTACATATTGCTGGAACTACTTATCATTTCATAAACAAAGATAAAATATTAGAGAGAATGCTTTAAAATTAAGTTATCCAAGCACTTTTTAATATAGGATAGGTTACAAATATAAATTGAGCCATATTTACAAAATAGTGGCAAATTATACTTACTTCTAATTTCTTAGTTTTTACATAACTAAATCCATAAATTAAGCTTGCTATAAAAGCTAATATAGCAAAATTGACACCTGCAAAAATAATATGTATCACCGCAAACAGAATAGAGGTGACTAATACAGCTAGAATATTTCCACTATATTTCGCTATGCTATTCTGAACAAAGCCTCTCCAAAATATCTCCTCAGGGATACACGTAAAAATCAGATTAACAACCGCAAATAACAAAGTTAATTTCGTTAATTTAAAGTCCCAATGTGCAAAACCTAACACAAAAATTATTGGAATTAAAACAACAATACTTATTAAACCATATAATAATCCAAACTTAATAACTGAAGGTATTTCAGTAAACCTTGATAGTTCTATTTGAGTAGAAAACAAAAGTAAACCATACGGCCATCACCATCGAATCATAGTTAAGATACAATGAAAAAGGTATAGCATCTTTTGATATATAAACATTATCTAATAATCTTAAATTATTAAAACCTGAGATTATATGGGCAGATAAAAGCAGCAAAAATACAAAAGCTAATAATGCTATAAAAATATGTATCAAAGGCTTTTTTAAAGAATTATTTAAACTGAGAGAAATAAATAGTGTAAGAAAAATTAATATTAACCCCTGTGGCCCAACTATCCCGACATTCAAAGCAAATATGATAGAAACTGCAAAAACTATGCCACTTATTGGTCGAAGCTCTTTTCTCCATAAAAGAAATAAAGCTAATACAATTAGAATATAGGGTAAATAAACACTCACTTAAATTTTATTTTTGCAATCTATAAACTTCACAAAGTTCATCCATAGATTTAGTGATTGTGACTTTATGTTGCTCTCTTTCTAAAAGCTCTTGTAATGCTTCTGTTGGAGGAACATTAATGTTCAATATAGGTTCAATAACAGATTCAAATTTAGCAGGATGCGCTGTTGACACAACTATGTAATCTTTATCATTATCATATTGGCTTCTAGCAACAAAACCTGTTGCCGTATGAGGACAGATAATCTCACCATATTGGTCATATACTTGTTTTATTTCTTCTATAATTTCAAAATCAGAGACACAAATAGCTTTCACATTTTTTCTAAAACTCTCATAGTCTCCTAATAAATACAATAGCCTTTCAAAATTACTAGGATTTCCCACATCCATTGCATTTGCTAATGTTTCAACACTTGCTCTTGGATTAAACTTACCAGTATCTAAATAATCAACGATCGTATCATTTGCATTTAAACTCATAGATATTTCATCTATAGGGAAACCCATCTCTTTAGCCCAAAAAGCTGCTGTAATATTACCAACGTTTCCAGAAGGTACTATATAATTTGCCTTCTTTCCTGTTTCCAAATAATACTGCCATGATGTATAAGCGTAATAAGTAGATTGAGGTAGTAAACGACCAATATTTATACTATTTGAAGTATTTAGTTTTGTTCTTTCTATCCACCACGGTGTTCTAAAAGCTTCCTTAACTAAAGCTTGGCAATCATCAAAGACTCCTTCAACTTCAACAGCTTGAATATTATCGCCCCAGCAAGTTATTTGTCTTTCTTGTCTTTTAGATATTTTTCCTCTAGGAAACATAACTACTACTCTAATATTTCTCTTTCCATAGAACGCTGCTGCCACAGCAGATCCAGTATCTCCTGAAGTAGCAACAAGTATAGTAAAAGGTTTATCACTTTCAATGAAGCTTAAACAATTTGCTAAGAATCTAGCCCCAAAATCTTTAAATGATAAAGTTGGACCATGAAATAGTTCTAAAATAGAGGTGTTTTTATTTAGCCTTTTTACTGGTACTGGAAATGTAAAAGCATTTTGACAAATTTTATGTAAAAACGGTTCTAATTTATCTCCTTCAAAGAACTCTTTTAACATACTTGCAGCAAATTCTGGATAACTCATACCCTTCTCAAAGCTTTTCCAATCAACTGTAGGAAATCTTTCTGGAACAAATAATCCTCCATCAGGAGCTAGTCCAGACTGCATAGCTTCACTTAATGAAACCTTGATATTATTACCTCTAGTACTAATAAAATTCATTCTTCTACCTTTATTATTTTTTCTCTAATAAGTATGCGCCTTTCTTGCTCATAGCACTAATCCAGCTATCAGAGCTCAAACCAAACTCATTAAATTTATTTCTCATAGCATTAACAACCACATCAACATTATCTTCTTTTTTAACCAAAGCAAACATAGTCGGTCCAGAGCCAGATATCCCGCATGCAATAGCTCCAGCATCTTTAGCAGCTTTCTGAACATCATAATACCCAGTTATCAACCCTGCTCTTCTTGGCTCAATAAGTACATCTTTCAAGCTTTCGCCCAATAGATCTATATTATGAGTATATAAAGCACTTATAACTGATGCCAAACAGGAGCTATGTTCAACAATTTTAGACAAATCATACGGTTCTTTTAAGAGCTCTCTAGCTTTTTTTGTTTCTATTGAAAGATCTGGACAAACAATAGCAACATTACAATCTACAATTGGTAGGTCTATTTTTTTACATGGTTTTGAGCTTTGTAACAATACTAAACCACCAAACATACACGGCACAGCATTATCCCCATGAAAAGACCCAGATATAAGGCTTTCACCATAGATAGCATAATCAATCAAATCATCATATGAATATGGCTTTTCAAAAAAAACATTCATGGCTACTAGCGCAGCAACAGAAGAAGCAGCTGAACCACCCATACCCGAACCAAGCGTTATACCTTTCTTAATATAAACATCAAAACCAATATCAATTTTTTTATCTGAAAGAAATTTTTTAATAACGGCTGTTGCAACATTTTTTTCACTATCAAAAGGAAGTTTATCAGCCCCAGTTACTCCAATTATTTCTTTTATAACGAGCTTAGAATCATTTCTTTTTTTAAGCTCTATAGTATCTCCCACTCCATCTATAGCAAAACCTAAAAGATCATATCCAACTGCAAAGTTTGCGCTAGTTGCCGGAGCAAAAGCTTTAGATGAATTTATGTTAGCAAGTTTCATATAAATTATTACTTTTCTCTTATTACAGTTATAACATCTGCATAAACACCTGCCGCCGTAACTTGAACACCAGCCCCAGCACCTTGGATAACCATAGGTTGAGTATATCTTTCAGTGGTTATCATCACTATATTATCCGTACCTTTTACATTAGCAAACGGACTACTTTCATCGTACGCTTGGATACCTACATTAGCACTTCCATTTTCGATAGTTCCAACATAATGAACTCCTGCAAGATTTTGTTTTTTATTTTCAATCTGCTTCATTATCTGATTATTAAATGTAGGAAGTTTTTCAAAAAATTCTTCTACACTACACTCTCTTAGTTCTTCTGGGACTAAGTTCTCTATAACCAGATCATTTAAACCTATATTTAAACCTATTTCTCTTGCTAAGATTGTAGTTTTTCTTGCAACATCCATACCCGATAAGTCTTGTCTAGGATCTGGTTCTGTATAACCTGCATCATATGCCATCTTAACAGCATCAGAGAAAACTACACCATTATTTAATTGCGTGAATAAATAACTTAATGTTCCTGAGAAAATACCTTTAATAGATTTAACATCATCTCCACTCTCAACCATATTTTGTAATGTGTTTATAAGTGGCAAGCCTGCACAAACGTTCGTTTCATATAAAAAGCTTGCTCCATTTAAACTAGCTGCTTTTCTTAGTTCTTGGTAATATTCATAATTACCTGAATTAGCATATTTGTTAGGAGTTACAACACTTAGTCCTTTCTGTAAAAACTTAATATAGTTTTTAGAAACAGTTTCACTAGCTGTAGTATCTATAACAATTTTTTTAGTAGCAGATGCGCGAGACATAAAGTCAGCTAATTTCTCTAAATTAACTGGTTCTGTTTTTTCAGCTAACAGATTGTCTATGTTATCAAATAAAAGATTTTCATAAACAATTCTCATCCCTTTAGAGTTAGTTACTCCAATAAGGACTAAATTTACACCTTTAGCATACCAGCTTTCATAAGTTTGTTTCATTTGCTTAATAAAAGCTTTACCAATTTTTCCAGCTCCTATTACCGCAATAGCAATATCATCACTTACAGTGTTATAGTGACGGTGCATAGCTTGAACACCTCGATTTTCATCTTCTGCTTTGACTGCGAAAGTCACGCTTCTTTCGGATGATCCCTGAGCGATAGCATGAATATTTATGTTAGCTAACTTAAGTGAATTAACTAATTTTGCTAGTGATCCAGTCTTAGCTTTCATCCCTTCACCAACAGCCGTAATTAGAGAATAATGCTTCTCAACCACTATCTCTTCGATAAGATTGCTCTTTATATCTCTTTCAAACTCTGTTCTTAAAGCTTCTGTCGCTTTATCAGCGTCAGAACTGTCAATTGCGAAACATATTGAATATTCCGAGCTTGCCTGAGATATCATCATCACAGAAACTTTAGCTTTCTCTAAAGCTCCAAAAACCTTAACTGAAATACCTGAAACACCTATCATACCAGCACCTTGGACTCGAACAATAGCAACATTAGGCACACTTGTTAAACCTTTAATAAGTCCTTGATCTTCATCTTTTTCAGCGCTTATTTTTGTACCTTCTTCATTAGGTGTATAACTACTCTTTATATATATAGGAGTATTCTCTAAAGCCATAGGTGCAATAGTAAGAGGATGTACAACAGATGCCCCAAAATATGCTAACTCTAAAGCTTCTTTGTAAGTTAATTTAGTAAGTGGTTTTGCTTCTGGAACTACTTGTGGATTAGCACTATATACACCTGCAACATCTGTCCAAATATATAATTTTCTTGACTGTAAAAGCCTTGCAAAGATTGCTGCTGAATAATCACTACAGTTTAAGCCCAAGATAGTTCTCTTTCCATACTTATTTTGAGCAATAAAACCTGTGATTACATACACATCGGCTGGATTAGCTTCTATGATAGCTTCAAGTTTCTCTAAACTTACCTGCCAATTAACTGCAACTGGATAATTACTATCATTAACAATTAAACATTCAGAAGCATCAATAAAATATGAATTTTCACCCTTTGACTTCAAATACGCTGTTAAAATCTGAGCAGACCATATTTCACCAAAACCTAAAATGAAAAATCTTAAGCTGTCTGCACAAAAACCTGTAATAGTCATTGTACTTAGAATATGTTTTATATTACGCAAGTCTGTAAGTATTAATGAACTTAAATCCTCATCATTTGGCATTAGTTCTTTAATAATTTCATTATGATGATCAAAAATTAAATTAATAGTTTCATCATAATCTTGTCCAGCTATAGCTTGGTCTATACTTTTCTGCAGGTTTCTAGTTGTTTTTGCAGATGCTGAAACAACTATAGCCTCATCTTTACAAGTTACAATATTAGAAACATTTTTTATTTTTTCTGCTGTAGCAAGACTACTCCCACCAAACTTATGTACTATCATACTCACACTCTTATGTTTAACAAATATAAAATTAGCTAGTTTTGTATTATACTTTAACAGTAAATTTTATCACTAAGAATTATGGGGATTTTTATGCTTAAAGTAGGTTTTATTGGTTGGCGAGGAATGGTCGGCTCTGTTTTAATGTCTAGAATGGTTGAGTCAAAAGATTTTGATAATATCGCACCAACTTTCTTTTCAACTTCGCAAGTAGGCCAAAAAGGTTCAGGTTTCATAGAAAAATATGGACTATTACAGGATGCTAATGATGTTAAGCAATTGAGCAAGATGGATATTCTTCTAAGCTGTCAAGGTGGAGAGTACACAAAAGAAATATATCCAAAACTTAGAGCTTCTAGCTGGAAAGGGTTTTGGATAGATGCTGCATCTGCTTTACGCTTAGAGAAAGATAGCACTTTAGTTTTAGATCCTCTTAACCATGATCAAATTGTAAAAGCTATACAAAGTGGTAAGAAAGATTTTATTGGAAGTAACTGTACTGTTAGTTTAATGTCATTAGCAATATCTGGTCTATTAAAGGAAGACTTAGTTGAATGGGTTAACTCTAGCACTTACCAAGCTATCTCAGGATCTGGTGCAGCGGCTATGCAAGAGTTACTGGTACAAACTAAACTTTTAAATGAAAAAGATGATGCAAACAAAGACATCTTAACTAGAGAAAAGACACTAAGAGAGTTGTCAAAAAATGCTTCATTAATTCCTCAGGAAAAAACTGTTCAAACCCTAGCATACAATCTACTACCTTGGATAGATGTTGCTATGGAGAATGGACAAACTAAAGAAGAATATAAAGCTGCTACTGAACTTAACAAAATACTTGCTACTAAAACATATATCCCTGTTGATGGAGTTTGTGTGAGAGTTCCTAGTTTAAGATCTCACTCTCAAGCACTTACAATTAAACTAAAGAAAAAACTAACCATCAAAGAAATCCAAGAGAAAATATCTAAAGGTAACAAATGGGTTAAAGTTGTTGAAAATAATAAAGAAGACACTTTAAAAAATTTAACTCCTCAAGCAACTTCTGGAACGTTAGATATTGCCATTGGTCGTATTAAACAGTCTCTAATAGCTGATGACATATTTCATTGTTTCACAGTTGGTGATCAACTACTTTGGGGAGCTGCTGAACCTTTAAGAAGAGTTCTAAACATTATCTTAAAAGAAACTTCTAAGCAAAAAAGTTCGCAAATGGATTTACTGTAAAAACCAAACTGATAATTTGACAAACAATTACCAATCCTCCCAATATTGCAGCATACATATTTGGCAATCTTATTTTATTTTCTTTATCTAAAAGCATTGGTGTAAACACAAACACTATTACTGCAAATATAGCTGCATATTGCAAAGCAAGAATAAACCCTTTTGGATAGAATATTGTAAATATCAATGGTGGAATAAAAGTCAATAAACTAACGTTTATATAATTTATCTTCCTATTAAATCTTGAGAAAATATCTCTTATATAATGCATAAGTGATATTCCAACACATAAAAATGATGTGATAATCGCCACGTTAACAAATACATTTAAAAATAATTGTATTGTTGCCGAACTAGTTATCATTTTTATTTCAGCCACAAAATCACCTAAGCTGTTCCCTTTGGCAAAAATACTTTGATAACTATGCTCCCCAGCCTGAGGAATTAAGGCTAAACATAAAAGTAACCACAATATATATATGAATAGAACACTAAGGCTACCTATAAGTATACTCTTACGAATACTATTTATATCACCCTCCTGATATTCATATAAAACCGGAATAATATTTTGAAAACCAAATGATGGTAAAAGCGTTGGCCATGCAAACACTAAAGCTAGTATAGATAATGGAGTTACTTTCAAATAATCTGGATTAATATATACAACCATCCATCCCAAACATAAAATAAAAAATACCAGTTTTAAAAATACAAATGTTCTATTTGCATAATCACTAATCTTATAACTATACATAAATGAGCTAAAAATCAGAATAAAGATAATTGCACTAACTGCTGTATTTATATCAGATGAAGCATCTTTTGTAGCAGCCTGCCCTATAGCTTCAATAAGGCTAGCTCCCTGGGTCGTGTAAGCCGACATTAATGAATATAAAAGTAGCATGTATACAACTGTAAAAAATAGTTGATATGCTCTAGAAGAACGCGATTCCATCATAGTTGTGAAATTAACCCCTAATGGATATTCAGAGCATACTTTTAATAGTTTCAGTGCCATTAAATACATTACACTCCATGACATTATTAATAAAACTATTGCTGTAAAAAAGCCACATGAAGCAACTATAAGAGGTAAAGAAAGCATCCCTGCACCTATAGTTGTACCTATAATTAACAACACACTACCAAAAGATTTTGAAAACATTAATAATAAATTTAGGAGTAACTTTAAAATTCATATTACCATACAAAATTAAGTAACTATAACTATTAAATATTAAACACTCACAGAGTCTCTAATATAGAAAAGTCCATTAACCGGATTTAAAATGCTGGAAAAATCTTTTGAGAAATATATCCTTTTTTCTATGCCACAATCAGTTTCTAGCCCCAAATCACATTCCATAGCATTTGGCATGGCATAAATTTGTTTTCTGTCCTCATCAAACAATATTTGTATATTTTGATTACTTACACTAATACTTATAGGATCTTCAGCCAAAGAAATATGATTACTACTATCAGTACCAATCATATATATTTTTTTATCAGTTATTAAAAATATATATCCAAACCTTACTATAACAGCCTTTGTAATTTCTCCATTATAGTTTATAGAGCCAATAGAGCTAACATCTATAGAATCAAAAACTTGATTAGCATCAGACACATCATAAGTGAAAAAATCAATATTCCCATCATGATCAAGATTAGTAGAATTAACCATTCCATATATATAACTACTACCATCAACCATCATTATTAATGGTAGCTTATTATAGTTTGATGAATGGTATTTACTAATAACTGGATAACTAACGCCGTTGATAGTTAGTCCATTCATATTATCACTAGCTAAAGCATTTACATTATTTATTATAATATCTCTCGAATTTAATGAATCCATCGTACGTTGTGAAGAAGTCTGTATTCCATAGCTTGCTGAAACTGTACTAGGATACTCGCCTATTTTCTCTGCTAAAGAATTATCTGCAAGATCCACTTGATAATACTCCCAATGAGATGCAGAATTTTCACTAAAAAATGACAATATTGTGGTCGGCGTATTAGACCAAACTAAGTTTTTTATTGAGTTATTAGCAAAGTCAGCTCTAATTATCCAACTTGATAAATCAGTTTTTGCTTGCTCTGAATTTTGAACCAAGGTACTTAAAGCTGTTGATGAAGTATAAAGCTCTAATCCATCGTTAATGACAACAGCTACATACATAGTCCATCTACCATTAGCCAAATCCCATCCCACACTTAGTGAACTAATATTACCAACTCCTTCAGGCAAAGTCAGATCAAAAGATCCTCCAACTCTAGACTTAAAACTAATTGTTGTACCATCAATCTCAAAAGCTCCTATAAAACCAACCTCAGAATTAATAAGAGAATTATTACTTAATCTCAAATCCTTTTCATCGCTAGATAAAAATTTTGTATTTATGTAAGGAACATTAACTGGCACTAAACTATTATCATACTGAGAATATTTAGTTATATTTTTAAAAGTTGATGTACTATACAAAAACTCTCTAGACCCAATAAGTTTTGCATCTGAATCATCATTAAATACCCTATATGCAAACTTATCTACTTTAGCTATCGCAGGCTCATCGGAGTAAACTTCTCCACTAATAAAAGGTCCTAATGCTATTGTACTACCAGACCCCATCTTAGTTATTTGATAACGAAATCCTCCTTTTGTTTCATCAATATTTTGAACTGTAGAGTTATTTCCCAAATAATTCTCTAAATAACTATCAACTGAAAACTTTGATGCAAGCAAATTATCTAATCCTAAACTAGATAGCGTGTTCAACTTACTTACATAAGAGGCTCCAGAAATTACTATCATTAAAACAAAGGCTATTATTAACACATAAACTAGGGCTGAGCCTTTTTGTATTTCTGAGTATTTAACTAACATTTATCGGAATAATTCTATTATATGTTTGTCCATTAATATCAAAAGATAGCTTTAAACCGGAAACATCCTTATCTAGCTTAGTTGTAGAGCCAATATTACTCCAACTTATATTACTTCCTTGTAAAACATCTTCTGACTTTACGTATGCTATTTTCAGATTACTAACTCCATCTATAAGCTCATATGACACGCCTCTAGAAGAGCTATCTCTAATATAAAGATATAATGAATACACCTTATTACCTGACTTATCAAGTCTACCTGTATCTCTTATATAATATATATCTAACTCATACTTACCAATATAAGCGCCTTTGCCTATAGAAGAATCTATACTATTAGATATCGTTATGCTTGACTCTTCTCCACTATTTGTAACATCCGATATCTTCATAAGATTATAGGTATTAGCTGTACAAGTAATAATATACTCATCATTTGCTAATTCTTTTATGGAATTTTTTGGCACGGTAAATATAAGTCCTGAACTATCAGATACCGTATTTGTGTATTCCGTATCTCTTTGAATCATTAAATAATCAGTCCCAGCTTGAAAACATTCTCCAATACAATCACTTTCCATGCTATTTGGTAAACCATAATCATTAGGAAAAGGCACATTACCTACAGAAGCCACGCCTTTTTCTAAGATATTTAACATATTATCTCCTGTATTATCTTCAAAAGATTGATTCTGCGAACCATACACACATGCAAAACCCATATTACTTAAGATATTTTCAAAGACTTGTTTTACCATCAAAGCTTTTACATTATTATCAGCTTGTTCATTAATATTTTTATAGATCTTTTTAACACTAATATATGTAGTTATAGCACCACCTATAACTATTAATGATATAGTCATAGATATTAATAATTCTATTAAAGTGATTCCTTTCTGATATTTACTACTCATTAAATAACACAACGTTAAAACTCTGAGTCACACTATAATCTAAATATGAGATTTCTATAGTTATTGGATTTTGTCCTGCATACAATATTCCCACACCTTTAAAAGAAGGATCTCCTCCCAGAGTATTACAATAGTAACTAGTGTAACCATCCATAAAAGAATTATAATTAACAGGTAAAGTAGACTGGCAGCTAGATGCATAAGCATCCCATTTATCCACCCCAATTGCGGACATCGAATTTGCGTTATTAATCACATTAACAGTTACTGGCGTACCATCTACAATATCTTGACCTATAAGATTTACAACATATCCTGTCCCATTAAGATAATTTGGTAAATATCTAAGCTCAATATCAAAAGGATTAACTTCAATATCTTTAGTTACTGTTACCTCTTGATCAGCCTCATCAGTAACAGTCAGAGAAACTGTTTTACTACCATAAGAGCTATATTGAGCTAATACATTCTGATTAATCTCTGTAGTAACAATATCATCAGCCCCACCACCGAAATTATAGGTATAAATAGCATTTTCTGTATATATAACTGTTCCAGATGCATTAAATGTACATTCAGAAGCATTACATTCTCCAAAGTTTAAAATAGGTTCTGGAGGTGGTGGTGGCGAGATAGTAACAGGAATAGTTTTACTATCTTTAATACTATATTTATCAGTCACAGTAAGTGTAACCTCATACTGTCCATAGTCTGAGTATTCAATCTCTATATTTTGAGAAGCACTAGATGTAGTCTCTGGAGAAATACTGACATTACTTCCTGTAGAACTATAACTGTATAATGCACCATCTGCAATAGAGCCCTCGGCATTAAAGACACATTTCTTATTAAGACAACTTATAAGATTTAATTTTACTTGTGGTTTATTTGCTATGATAGTAACTCTATTTGTATTATTTGAATTCTCTTTTGAGGAAATCAGTATAGTATTTGTACCATCTCCATTATCTGTAGCTCCGACAGCCGCATTACTAGACACTCCTGCTATTTTCATTTCAGCAGCTGCCTGTTGTAAGTTATCTGATTCTTGAATTTTTTTATTTAAACTATAGTCTTTAGCAATAAGTGCATCAAATAAAATGAAAAATATAAATAAAACAGATAACAGTATCGTTAATGCAACTAAAGTCTCAATCAATGAAACTCCTTTAAATTTATTGCTCGCGGAATGAAGCACTTATAACCCTTATTAATTAAAGCTTAATCAAAATTAATCAATTATATAAATTTATAATTTTTACCAAAAAATAGCTACTTGAATAAATAAAATATTTGCAAATAATATAAAAATTAATTTTAAATTCATGTAAATAAAATAAAAATTATGCAATAATGTAATCATCATAATAAAATCGTTCCAAACCTATGAAAAAGAAAAGGAAACAAAAAGGAGTAGCTCTAATTGAGGCTTTAATCTCAACTATAATCATCATGCTTGTTTCTTTTTATGCTTTTTCTTTAATTTCTAATTATCGTATGAATGCAGTTATGCAAAATACTCAAACGGAATTACTTCGTGAATTAGATGACCGAGTAATAATGTTTGATACCCTAGGAACTTTTAATGAAAATGACTTTAATGGAAATCATGGGCTTATTATATTCTGTTATAATATATCTGACGGTCCTTCTAGCACTACTAAAACATATACTTTCACTGCCACAAATCGAGATTTGAACATTTCTAAAGACTTAGTTGCCATCTCAGATGTTATTTTAGGTGAAAGCACACATACTCAAACAAACCAAAACGGAGGTAATGTATGTTCTTAAAAAACAAAGGATTTACAATTGTTGAATTATTAATTGCTTCCCTTATAACTATTATAACTGTAGGAATATCAGTAGAGGTTTATTTAGCTGCAAAAAAAGATTTCACCTTAAATGAATTAGAGCTAAAAACTTTAGCTAGTGCTAATGAAACTCAAGTTGCATTATCTAGCGCTATAGTAAATGCTGGCTTTAATTCAAAATATGGTCTCTTTTCTTGGCATGATATTGAAAATATAACTGAAGATAGTGTACCCGAGTTTGGTCATGAAAATAATAGAATTATGCCTAGGATTTATATTGAAACAGTAGGTGATTCAATTAGTAATTCGATACTGCCAGAAAATGCTGTAGCTGGTACAGATTATATATTACTACAAGGAAGCAATATAGAATCAACCCTTACTGACAATACCTTGTCAGGCTCTAACGAACTAGGAGTAAGTAATGACTTTGCTAGTCAACTAGCAGCCAATGATTATGTAATCATTGGCAGTGCCATTGCTTATACATTAGGTAGAGTAAGTAGCATTGCAGATGGAAAGATAACTCTCACGAACAACCTTAAATGGAGTGTTTATAGTGGTGACTACATAGGTAGATATCAACCAACAGTGTATTATATTGGGAATAGCTCTGATCCTGATGGTGAACTAAGAGTTGATGAAAATGGGCAACAAATAAACTCTTTATTCAGCTTCTCTAAAAATAACAATTCAACTCAGCAACTAGAAATAATCGATAACATCTCTAATATGCAAATTACTTTACATAAGCTAGGCACAGGCAACGCAGATAGTGATTGGAAAGAGCCTAGTGTGTTTGATACTGATGAAGTAAGATATAGAAAAAATCTATTTAATCAAATAGATGCAATGAGAATACAACTGACTATAAATGGTGAAAACTCAAATATAGTTATAAGACTTAAAGATTAGGGAGGAATTATTATGCTTAAGAAACAAAAAGGTAGCTCCTTAGCCCTCACTCTTATATTTGCAACTACAATAGGCATTGTATTAGCTGGTGTGGGATATACATTAAAGGTAAATTTACTAAGAAATAAAGGTATAAACGAAGCTTTACAAAGTGATCTTTTAAGAAAAGGAGATTTAACTAATCAAATTGATACTAGTTTACTAAGTCCTTTTTCTAATCAACAGATCCCAGACTCATCAGTAGGAGATGTCATAATTCATTCTGAAATTCAAAGCTTTGAGCCTATATATTATAATGCTGAACTTTATAATGCTGATGCCTACTTACAGTTTGTAATTAATCAAAGCTTTAACAAAAACGATAGCACTATCTTTAATAGAGCTATTAGATACAATGTTCTACCTCCTAGCTCTTACAAACAGTATAGTGATGATCTTATCCCTATAAATGTTCCTATAGTTAATTTAAATGCTATGAACGACTCAGAAAAAACTCATCGATTAAATGATGGTAGCATTCTTGATACAGAGATGGGATATGTTGATTCACTTAAAAGAGTAAATGAAAGCTTAAAATTAATAGGTGCCAATAAAACTATACCTCTTCCATCAGATGCAAGCTCTGACTTTAAAGCCAACTTTAAAACCATATTAGGCTGGGATCTTGTTGACGGTAGATGGATACTTTATATTGCTATATATGACCATTACTATATATATACAACGAGTATTCCATTAACTAGTATACTTGACGCCTCACCTATTTCAGCAGTATGGAAAACTGTAGGAATTAATGATCCTAAATCTGAGTTAGCGCCTCCATATTTGATACTAAAAATAAAATGGTACCAACCAACTGATAATTCTGCTCCTAGCTTAATTATAGCTGATAAACTTGATTATGCTGGCCTAGTTCAAGTATATGAAACTTATGGTAATGGTAATGGTAATGGCAATAACGGAGATAATGGCAACGGTAACAATAATCACAAAATTACCATATGTCATTACCCTCCAGGAAATCTAGATAATGCCCATACACAGTCGATTGACTATAACGCTCTAGATACACACTTAGAAAATGGTGATACTATTGGAGAATGTGGTCTATATACTGATAATAACTTAGGTTTAGCATTTTATAGTTACTTGCCTTCAGCAATATCAGGAAATGAATTATCATTCCTGTTTAATGATGGTGATGATGATTCTTATAGAGATTTTACAGAAGACAAACTATTTTTATCTATCCCTAATCCATCTGGTGGGCTAAATAGTGGAAAATATGTTTATGCAAGAGTAGGAAATATAAATGACAAACATATAAGTAAACTTCTATCAGTATATGGGGGGACTTCTACTAATATTACAGGAGAACACATGAATACCTACTCTGATACTAGTCGTGAATCTATAATAGTTCCAACTAGTAGCAATAGCTTTAACTATCTAGAGGTTGGAGATAGTCAAAACTTTATTTACTATCAAGATAGTCTAGTCAAAATAGGTGAGCTAGATAGTCCAATGAAAGTATTAAGTGGAGGCCAGTCCGGTACAATGCTTGATTCTCCTACAGCAACTATAACTGGTGTGGGACTTTTCTGGGCAAGTTATAGATCTAGTGGAAATCTATATTATTACATTGCCACAAACCAATTAGAAGAAAGCAAAGATACTCTTCCTTCTAGTTTCTCAAATTTACCAGTAATGCAAAATATTCAACGTCTACATGATACAACTAACAATAGAATATATTTAAAAAATTATGGTTTAGAATGTAAAACTGGTGAAAGAACTGGCAATGATTGTAATATCGAACAAACTTTATATTCACCAGATATCTCACCAGATAGCATTCCTCTAATCCCGTTTTCAGTTGGAACTATCTATTCTCATACTGATTAATGCTATCTATCCATAAATATTATTTTCTTAATAAAAGCTTATCACTTTCTTTATAAGCTTTATCTGCAAAATCTCCCATCCAGTTTTTAACTTGTTTAAAGTTTTCTATAAAGGTTTCTTTATCGCCCTTTTCTACACCCTTTGCATTTTGTTGAACAAATTCTGCAAACTCCACTACCATTTCTTTTCTACTATCATCAGACATTATTATATCGGCATATAGTCCAGGGCCTTGACTAAAAAGTCTTCCAACAATATTTAATTCCATCTTATAAACTGGACTTGCTAACTTTAGAACTCTATCTATATCGATATTCTTTTTCTTTAGAAAGAGTCCTAAACAATAAACACTAAAATGCTCAATACCTTGCACAAACGTCATAATCTCATCATGATCTTTAGCTGACATATGCTCTATACTAAAACCAATACTTTCTAGATCATCTAATAACCACTTATATTTTTCTTCACCTCTCCCATCACAAACAGTTATCACTTGTTTATCAGGAATTTCAACAGTAGGCCCAAATATTGGATGTAGTCCAACCACGGGTCCTTGATATGCACTTAACATAGCCTCTAAAGGCTCTTGCTTAATACTTGTATAATCTGCTAATACACACTCTTCTGATAAAAATGGAACCACTCTATCTATTATTTCTTTCGTAAGATAAATAGGTACAGATATTATGACTAAATCCTTATTTTCTAATTTAGACTGTGGATTCGCCCAATCCCTACTGCCAAAAATAGTCACTTCATAATCAGGAAAATACTTTGAGAATAGTTTCTGAGTCATTTGACCCATTTCACCGTTACCACCAACTATACAGATTTTTTTACTCATATTTTTATACCTTAAAATTGAAAGTAACAGGACCATCATTAACTAAAGAAACTTTCATATCAGCCCCAAAAACTCCTGTCTCTATTTTTGAATATTTGGACTTAATAATTTCAACAAACCTCTCAAATAGCTCTTTTGCCTTACTTGGAGGACAGGCGTTACTGAAGCTAGGCCTTAATCCTTTTTTAGTTTCTGCAGCAAGAGTAAACTGGGGAACAATTAGAATACCTCCATTTATAGAAGATACAGATAGATTCATCTTATTATTTTCATCTTCAAAAATACGATAATTTATTAGCTTATCAGCCATTTTTTCAAAATTATTTGGTAAATCATCAGGCTCTATACAAACTAGAGCCATTAAGCCCTTATTTATAGACCCAACCATCAGATTATCTACAGACACACTTGCACAGCTAACTCTTTGTACAACAGCTAACATATAAAAATATTAATTAAATGTTTTAACAAAGAATTATATATGAAATTAATTTGAATTAATAAGAATAGATATTTAAATTTGGTATCCCGTAGGGGATTCGAACCCCTGTTGCCGCCGTGAAAGGGCGGTGTCCTAGGCCTCTAGACGAACGGGACATGCGGTAAATTATATATTTAAAGTAATTTTTGTCAAGACTTATAAGAGATAAAAGTTAATTAATTATTCTTATCTGCGTATATTTTAGCTTGTGCTGCAGATAGCCTAGCTACAGGCACTCTAAATGGTGAGCAAGAAACATAATCTAAGCCTAGATCATGACAGAAAGCTACCGAATAAGGTTCTCCTCCATGCTCTCCACAAATACCCATCTTAGCCTTAGGATTAACAGCTTTAACACCTTCTTTAGCTATTTGCATAAGTTTACCAACGCCTTTAGGATCTAATCTAGCAAATGGATCAAAACTTAAGATACCTTTTTCTAAGTATTCCTTAATAAACTTATTTGCATCATCTCTACTAAAGCCAAATGTCATCTGAGTAAGATCATTTGTACCAAAAGAGAAAAACTCACTTCCAGCTTCTGCAAGCATACCTGCACCTATAGCTCCTCTTGGAGTCTCAAGCATAACACCAACTTTATAGTCAATATCCATTTTTTCTCTTGCTAAGATAGCATCTGCTGTTTCTCTGACGATTCCACTTAATAACTTAAATTCACCAAGTGTACTTACTAATGGAATCATTAACTCGGGACTTACTGCTATACCCATCCTTTTAACAGAAATAGCTGCATAAATAATTGCTTTTGTTTGCATAACTATAATTTCAGGATAAGAAACTGCTAGTCTACACCCTCTATGACCCATCATAGGATTCACTTCAGATAAAGACTCAATCCTACCCTCAAGCTCTTCTACACTTACTTTAAGTTCTCTTGCTAAAGCCTCTACTTCTTCATGTTCTCTTGGTAAAAACTCATGAAGTGGAGGATCTATAAATCTAACTGTAACAGCTAAGCCATCCATAACTTCAAAAAGCTCTTCAAAGTCTTGTTGTTGTACAGGAAGTAACTTATCAAGAGCTTTTTGTCTCTCAACTTTGTTTTTAGCAAGAATCATTTGTCTTACATAAGAAATACGCGTATCTTCAAAAAACATATGTTCTGTACGACATAAGCCTATTCCTTCAGCTCCAAACATTCTTGCTGTAGCTGCATCAGATCTAGTATCAGCATTACATCTAACTCTTAACTTTCTTACTTCATCTACAAATTTCATGAAAGCTTCAAATTCAGCTGTAACTTCTGGATCAACTGTTTTAATAATACCTCTATAAACACTACCCTTTGTACCATCTAAAGAAATATAATCACCCTCTCCAAAAACTTGGCCTCTTTCGAAAGTAATAGTTTTTTCTTCTTCATTAATTCTTGCTGTTTCTAATCCAGAAACACAACATTTACCCATACCACGTGCCACAACGGCCGCATGAGAAGTCATACCACCACGTAAAGTCAAAATACCATTACAAGCATTCATCCCTGCAATGTCTTCTGGAGAAGTTTCAATCCTAACAAGTATTGTTTTTTCCTCACCTCTAGCCTTAGCAGCAAGTAAAGAATCAACATCAAAATATATTCTACCACTAGCAGCACCAGGCGATGCTCCCAATCCAGAACCTAAAGCTCTTTTAGAAGCTAATGCTTTTTCATCAAATTTAGGATGCAACAATTGCTCTAACAAATGAGGCTCAACCATCATTACAGCTTCTTCATTTGTTATCAGACCTTCTTTTACCATATCAACAGCTATTTTTATAGCTGCCTTTGCAGTTCTTTTACCATTTCTTGTTTGCAACATAAAAAGCTTACCATCTTCAATAGTAAACTCCATATCCTGCATATTTTTATAAACTTTCTCTAGGTTAGTCGCAATCTTAACAAACTCTTCATAAACTTCTGGCATCGCATCTTTAAGAGTAGATATGTGAGATGGAGTTCTAACTCCTGCAACCACATCCTCTCCTTGAGCATTAATTAAATACTCACCAAAAAGCTCATTATCGCCAGTAGATGGGTTTCTTGTAAAAGCAACTCCCGTACCTGAATTATTACCTGAGTTTCCGTAAACCATCTCTTGAACGTTTACTGCAGTACCCCAGTTATTAGAAATATTATTAATTTCACGATAAATAATTGCCCTTTCAGCATTCCATGACTTAAATACAGCCTCAACCGCCGCTAACAACTGCTCTTTCGCATTAGATGGGAAATCTTTACCAACTAGCTTTTTATATAGTTTCTTATAATCATCAACAATCTGCTTATAATCATCGCCATTTAGATCACAATCTAAAGCAACTTTTCTTTCAGCTTTTTTTGCTTCTAAAATTTTGTCAAAACCATGCTTCTCACAGTCCATAACAACATCGGCAAACATCATAATAAATCTTCTATAACTATCATAAACAAATTGTTCGTTATTTGTCTTAGCTATCATCGCTTTAGCTACATCATCATTTAGCCCAAGGTTTAAAACTGTATCCATCATCCCCGGCATTGAAACTCTAGCGCCTGAACGGACTGATACTAATAAAGGATTCTCTGAACCTCCAAACTTTTTACCAGTTCTTTGCTCTAACTTCTCAACACTAGCAAATATCTCCTCCTTTAATCCTTCAGAAAGCTTCTGCCTATCATCATAATACTTAAGACAAGCCTCTGTAGTAACTGTAAAACCATCAGGAACAGGTAAACCACTATTTAACATTTCACTTAGATTTGCTCCTTTTCCACCAAGCAAATCTCTCATTTCTTTATTACCTTCGCTAAAAGCATAGACAAACTTTGACATTACAACTCCTCTCAAGTTATTTATTTTAAAGTTTCTTTTGATGTTTATGATTTACACTCATGCAAATCATTTTCAATAGTATCATAATTAAATATATCTATGTAAAAGAAATTTATAGAATTTTAATATTATGGAAATAACTCTTTCGAGCATTACAATATATAAAATTGATAATAGAATTTACTTAAAGGGGAAATAACAAATTTATGATTAAGCTATGCAAAAAAGCTTTTCTTTATAGTATTTTAATTCTGCAATAGACTCTTTAATATCATCTAAAGCTTTATGAGTGTTTTTCTTTACAAAACAATTCTTATTCTTTGACCAGTAATCATTAAGAAGCTTTATACTTGTAACATCCAAAACCCTATAATGACAATAATCATCTATTTTTGGCATGTATTTAGATAAAAATCTCCTATCTTGCCAGATAGAATTACCACATAATGGAGAGCTTTTATAAGGTACATATTGTTTTATAAAATCAAGGACTTGATTCTCTGCTGTAGTTTCAGATATTTGACTATTAATTACTCTCTCTGTTAGCCCCGTATCACCATGAGTTTTAATACACCACTCATTCATGTTTTTAAGAACCTCTTCAGACTGATGAATAGCTATCGGTTCCATTTCAGCAACAATTTCAAGATCCTTATCTGTAATAATTACTGCTATCTCTATAATACGACATAAATCTACTTCTAAACCCGTCATTTCTAGGTCAAGCCATACGAGATTATTTTCAGATTGCATTATTTAACTCTAGAAACATAAGTTGCTGTTCTTGTATCAACTTTTATTATCTCGCCCGTTTGCACGAATAAAGGAACCCTTACAACTGCACCTGTAGATAATGTTGCTGGCTTACCACCTGTACCAGCAGTATCACCTTTCAGACCCGGATCAGTTTCAGTAATTTCAAGGTTCACAAAGTTTGGTGGAGTCACAGATATTGGTTGTCCATTAAATAAAGTTATTTGATATGTGTCTTGATCTTGTAACCATTTCTTAGCATCCCCAAGAGATTCTTCCGAAATAGTATATTGTTCAAAAGTCTCAGGGTGCATAAAAACATAGTTATCCCCATCAAAATAAGAATATGAAGCTTCTAACTCCTCTACATCTGCTGCATCTACTGACTCACCAGATTTAAATGTCTTTTCAACCACTCTACCATTAATTAAGTTTTTAAGTTTAACTCTATTAAAAGCTTGACCTTTACCTGGTTTTACAAATTCATTTTCAACGATGGTCATAGGGTTGCCATCTATCAATATTTTTAAGCCACCTTTAAACTCATTAGTGCTATAACTCGCCATATTTAGTCCTATAATATTAAATTAATAAGTATCCCAACAAGCTGTTGGAGTTTTACGTTGTATAGCTCCATCCACCTCTAAACTAATAGTAGCACACTCTGTATCACTTTGCTGACTACCTATAGCCGTAGCTGTTAAAGTATACCCATCATCAGTAACATTAGAAATAGAAAGAGTATAAAGATTTTCATCAGTTGTTGTTCTATATACTTCTGATAAATTATCAGAATATCTATCATTTTTTATAAAAAAGTTATCTTCTGCTAAAGAAGCTGTCATTAAAGCAGATGTCGCATCTCTTCTATTATTCTTTTGTATATAATTACTGTATAAAGGTACAGCTATCGTTGCTAAAATAGCAACAATCGCTATTACTACCATAAGTTCAACTAAAGAAAATCCTTTATTTTTTTTTATCATAAGATTCCAAAAATTAATAAATTTGGGTTTCACCATTTGGTCTTGTTCTATATCTTCTATGTTGCCATAAATATTGTTCTGGATATTTTTTTATTGCCTCTTCTAAAAACTTATTAGTCATCTCAGCATCCTTATAATCATCACCAGTAAATTTTAAAGGATCTCCAACAACTATTTTATATCCAGAATATTTTGGTAATCTAACATAATAAGCAGGTACAACTACTGCCCCTGTTTTCTCGGCAAGCCATGGGGTTACCGTTAAAGTAGAACAAAGTTTACCAAAAAATGGAGCGAATATAGAATTATCTACACCAGAACTTTCTAAACCAAAATCCTGATCCGGAGCATACCACATAGAAATATGCTTTTTTAAGGTTTTTATTACAGAAACAAAATTTTTACTATCTAGACACTTATAAATATGTTTTTCTCTATATTCTTTTATAAGCTTTTCTATTAATTCATTTTTATTTTTCTGATACATTACAGTAAAGGGACTATAATTTTGACCTATATATCGACCTATTATCTCTATACAGTGAAAATGAAAGCCCAAAACTATTACTGTTTTGTTTGGATCTGCATGAAGCTTTTCAAAAACTTCAAAATTTTCCTTTTCAAAATTTAACTTATTAAATTTTTTATTAGGCATAAACCAGGCCATCATAGCTTCTGCACCTGCTAAAACCATAGACTTATAACTTTCGTTAGCTAATGTTTCAATCTCTTTTTCTGGTTTATCTGGAAAGGCTATTCTTAGGTTAACTTTTGCTATAAGGTTTCTTTTCTTTAATAAAGGCTTAACTAAAGCCCCTATTAGCAAAGTAAAATATATTTGAAATTTATAAGGAAATAGAGAAATAAACTTCATTAAACCAATAACAAACCAAATTCCTAAATATTTTGGCGCTAAAAATCTTTTGCTCATCTATAAAAGTCAAATTCTAAAAATTTTAAAATAAATAATAGCATATATATAACAAAATTCTAAATTTTAATATATTTTAGGTTCTCCATCTGGACGAGTTTTGTACCTTCTATGCTGCCATAAATATTGCTCAGGTGCCTTTCTGATAAAATTCTCTAAAATTTCATTAGTAAATCTAGCCCCTTTTACTTCATCTTCTGGGAAATCCTCTATAGGATCAGAAATATTAACCTTATAACCAGATAAATCGTCATTCCTAGTGTAATATACTGGCACTACTGTCGCCCCAGTTTTCTTAACTAGCCATGGAGTAACCACTAGTGTCGAACATTCCTTATCAAACAATGGAACAAACACTGAATGTTCTTGACCAAAATCCTGATCTGGAGCATACCATAATGTTATTTTTTTTCTTAAGCTTCTTATAATTGGCAATAAGTTCTTTCTTTCATAACATTCTGTAACACTTCTTTTTCTACTTGATGTGACGACTTCTTCCATAAGTTCATTACTATGCTTCTGATAGACTAATGTAAAAGGTTTATACTGACTGCCAATATATCTTCCTACTATTTCTAAACTATGAAAATGAAAACCCAAAAATAATAAAGCTTTATCTGGGTCATTATGTATTTTATCAAAGACCTCTTTATTTTCGATTTCAAACTTAATTTTTTTAAAGTTTTTATCAGGCATAAACCAAGCAATTAAACTTTCTGCTGCAGCCATATATGCTGAGTCAAAAGACTTAGAAACAAGCTCTCCCAACTCCTTTTCATTCTTTTCTGGAAAAGCTATCTTTAGATTAGTTATTGTTATCTCTCTACGCTTCTTTAAAAAAGGCTTCAACGCCTTTCCCATAACAATAGCTGCTCTCATTTGAACCTTATAAGGTAAACGAGTAAAAGCCTTACCAAATCCGATCAGCAGCCAAACTGGCAAATACTTTAGTTTTAAATATTTTCTTTTCAATTAAAACCTCTTAAAAACACAAACACAAAAGTATCTATTTTTTATGTGTATGTGCTGCTTTATAACTTCTTGTAATAATCCACTGTTGTAAGATACTTATAACATTATTAGTTAACCAATACAATACTAAGCCTGATGGGAATGATGCAAACAAAAAAGTAAATATCACAGGTAAAAACATCATTATCTTTGCTTGCATAGGATCTGCAGGTGCCGGAGATAACTTCTGTTGTACAAACATAGAAAGACCCATAAGTATTGGTAAAACAAAGTACGGATCTTTCATTGATAGATCATGAATCCAAAATATAAAAGGTGCCTGTCTTAGTTGTACTGACTCCAGTAATACCCAATATAAAGAAATAAATATAGGAATCTGTATAACCATAGGTAAACATCCACTCAATGGGTTTACCTTTTCCTCTTTATACAGCTCCATCATCTTTCTACCAAGCTGCTGCCTGTCATCTTTATATGTTTCTTGCATTCTTTTAATTCTTGGCTGAAGCATTCTCATCTTAGCCATAGAACGATAACTTTTCGCAGAAAGAGGATAGAAAATCGCTTTAATTAATACTGTAACTAGAATAATTGCAAGACCCCAATTACCAACTAAAGAGTGAATTTCATTCATTACCCAGAAAATAATTTCTGAGAAAAATGAAAGCATTCCGTAATCTAGTGATTTCTCAAGATTTGGAGCTAAACTTTCCAAGTTAGTTTTAATAATTGGTCCAGTATAAAATACTGAATTAACATCAACTGAAGTTTTTGGAGCTATATTATTATATGTATACTCACCAGCTTCAAACATATCATCACTAAGCTTCTTATAATAAATAGTCGAATCTGTAGATTGTGGAATCCATGCACTCATGAAATAATGCTGAAGAAAAGCAACCCATCCTTGCCCAACATTATTTACAACGGATGGCTTACTTGTTTTTGCTATATCTTTAAATGACTCTTTTTTAAATTTATCATTTACTGTTGAGTAAGCGACTCCTGTAAATGTATAGCTATGAGCATTCAATAAGCTAAAGCTATCACTATCATGATCAAAATCTCTTACTAATGAATTATCAACAATTACACCTATGGAATCATTTGATGTATTTGTTATTTTTTGATCAATCTTTATTTCATATTTATTATCATCAAAAGCATACGTCCTAGTAACTTCCAAACCATCAACAGACCCCTGAAGAGTAAGCACAATACCATTTGACTGCTTCTTAATACCCTTATTTTCAAATCTTATTGATACAGGTTTCTTGTTAATAACAATTGAGCTCTTTGCTATGTATTGCGAACCAGCTTTATCTGTAAGCAAACTCATAGGACTTTTATCTTCAAGACTAACATCATAATCTTTTAAAGAAGCAGAAATAATAGCTCCATTTAATAAACTAACTTGTAGATCTTTAAAAACTTTCGTATTAATGGTCTCAACACCTGATTTAGCATAATCAGAAAAAGTTTCATTATCTTTAGAGCCAGGATTAGCTACAACAGTCTCATTTGGAGACTTAGATGTTTCATAATGGCTATTTTCTTGTTTAGAAGTGCTTTGCTGAGCATTTCCATTGGATGGAAAAGTTTGCTCCCACCTACCCACAAGAGATATAAACATTATCCCTATAGCAATTAAAAATAAAATTCTTATATGATTAGGTTTCATCTATTTTTGACCTTTTTGGTTTTTAGGAATTGGAACTGGATCATAATAATCTCTCTTACACAAAGGATGGCATTTAGCTAATCTAAGAACAGAAAGCCAAGCTCCTCTAACGATCCCGTGAGTTTTGAAAGCTCCCAGTGCATATTCTGAACAAGTTGGATAATATCTACATCTTGCAGGAAGTACTGGACTTATAATATATTGGTAAAATTTAATTAGAAACACAAAAGGAATCAGTTTGGCTTTTCTAAAATTTGATAAAATTTTTCTATAGATGCCCACAAGCTTTCCTTAGTAGCATTAGCTGCTGATCTTTTTGCAATTACCAGCAAACTCTTTTGGCTAAAACTACCCTTATTCAATCTAAAAGATTCTTTTATTAATCTTCTACACAAATTTCGTTTAAATGCTTTTTTTACGTTTTTTTTAGCTATTATTACACAGACACCGGCGGTTTCTTTTTGTCTTAATGCTATTAAAAAAGTAAAGTGCTCTGTACTTATCTTATTTTGTACATCAGCAAAAGCTTTTTTTACCTCATCAGAACCAAGTATATTATTTTTTTGCAAGCAAAAATTATGCTGCAAGCTTATGTCTACCTTTTGCTCTTCTATTTCTAATTACTTTTCTACCACTTAAAGTTTTCATACGAGCACGAAAACCATGAGTTCTTTGTCTTTTTAAGTTTGTAGGTTGAAATGTTCTTTTCATTTTCTTTTCCTCTTTAAATTATAAATTATTATTATTTTTAATAAATATATAGAAACAATCTCGGACATTTTATAGAAAAAGGTATATTTAGTCAATTACAAAAACTAAGGTTTAAGAATTGGTAAAAGATCTACAGAAACTAATATTTGCAATGCAATAATCAAAATTGCGATAAAAATCACCATGATTGTAACTAAGCTCATAAAAAAGCCTACTGTTTTCTGTCTATATTTTAAAACCCAAAACATCATAACCGGCAAGGCAACTTGCAGAATAGCTACAAATATACTCGCATAACCTAAAGCTGCTATAAACCCATCAGGATATAAAACAGCATATATGTATGCAGGCAAAAACGTTATAAATATTGCCACTACTTTATGCTTATGCTGTTTACTTTCCAGACCATAAGTATTCCTATTAAAATCAAATAAACCCAGCGCCACCCCAAGGAAAGATGTTGCCAAAGCAAAAAAACCAAATGCAAAAGATAATGTTGAGATTAATCCAGAACCTCCACCATAATGATTAATTATCACAGATGTTATTTCTCCAGATTTTCTACCCAAGATACCTGTTGGCGTCTCTACTGGCAATGACCCTAAAGTAACAAAAATCCAAAGTAAATATACAATTAATGGAATAGTGCTTCCTAAAATTATTGCTTGCCTAAGTGCTTTTTTATCAGAGTTTACATAAGTTCTCAAAGTTGGAACTATATGATGAAAACCAAAAGAGGTTAATAAAACAGGAAATGTTGCCCAAATATAATTACCATCTTTAATAGTATATTTAAGATAATCCAGTTTTATATGAGAAGCCAAGACTAAAACCAACAGAAAAAATGCTGTCAACTTAAGAAACAACATCAATTTATTCATATGATCTACAGCTCTAGTACTTATGTAGACGAATGCTCCAAAAATAAATACAAAGATTATACCTGTTAAATTTGATGAAAGATTAATACCCACCTGAGCTAAAATAGTTGAAATTAAAGACCCTCCACCCACAGTATATGCTGCCACTAAAGAATAAAGTAGAAGAACATAAGTTATCCAAACAACTACAACTCCAGTAGAGCCAAGGGTATCTCTAGTCATTTCAACAAAATTTGATCCATCTTTCATCTTCAAATTAACTTCTGCCAAAACTAAAGCCGTAAAAGTCATTAACAGCCAAATACTAATTATTAAAATGGAACCTATAAAAAAACCACAACTTGCAACTGTCGCTGGTATAGCAAGCATTCCAGCACCAATACAAGTACCAGAAATAATCATAGCTGCACCAAACTTTCTAGATAAAATCATCAAAAACTTAATTATCTTCAACAATGCTTTAAAAAAGCTAAAACATTGTTAAAAAATTTGTAATATATTCATTATATAATATATAAAAAAGCTATTTCCACAAATAATGAATCATCTTCAAAAAATAGATAAGGCTTTAGACGAATTAAATATACAAGCTACTCAAATACAGATTAATCAGTGGATTGAATACCTAAAGCTACTAGAGAAATGGAACAAAGTCTATAACATGACTGCCATAAAAGATTTTGATGATATGCTTGAGAAGCATCTTTTTGATAGCTTATCTATAGCAAGATATATAAAAGGTAATTCAACAGTTGATGTTGGAACTGGCGGAGGTCTCCCAGGTATACCACTAGCAATACTATACCCTCAACATAAGTTTACTCTAGTTGATAGCGTTGGGAAAAAAATCATGTTTCTTAAGAATGTAAAGAAATCCTTAAACTTAGAAAATATAACCCCCTTAAACTGTAGGATTGAATCATTAGAAAACCAGAGTTTTGATAACATTATTTCGAGAGCCTTCAGCTCCATAGATACTTTTTATGATCTCTGCAAAAATCTAGTAACTGACTCAAATCAAATGCTAGCAATGAAAGGTCCCGACATAGAGGAACAAAATTTACAGAAAATTCCTCTAAAATCTCAGACCTATAAAATAAAAGTGCCATTTCTAAAAGCGACAAGAAATTTAGTTATATTAACAAAGTAGGTGAAAAATGTTTGATAGCGAATTTATCAAAAATGCTTATACAGAGATAAAAAATAACATTCCTAAAGGAGTTTCTTTACTTGCAGTTAGCAAATATCAAACTTTAGAAAAAATAGAATATTTACACACAATAGGACAAAAAGATTTTGGTGAAAATTATTTACAGGAATTAGAACAAAAAGCTACTGCATTGCCAAACCTAAACTGGCACTTTATTGGTTCAATACAGTCAAGAAAGATAAAGAACATCGTTAAATACGCAAGCACAATTCAAAGCATAGAAAAACTTGAGCAACTTATAAAAATAGACTCTCAAGCAAGCAAGTTAAATAAGACTATTGAAGCACTTCTACAAATAAATATTGATAATGATCCTAATAAGTCTGGATTTAAGCCAAGCGATATTAATGAAATAATAGATTGTATAGAAAGAAGCAATAATATGAAAAATTTGAACTTAACAGGATTAATGTGCTTGCCTGCAAAAGCGGACAACTGTGGACAAAGCTTTCATAGAATGAAAGATCTTTTCGATACAATAAACAATAGACTAAATACAAATCTAAAATTAACAAAACTCTCTATGGGAATGAGTGCTGACTATAAAGAAGCTATTCAAAATGGCTCAACCATGGTTAGAATAGGTTCATCACTATTTGGAGAAAGATCTAACTAATTTATATCTGAACCTTCTCCAAAATAATTTTGACTAATTCTTTAATCTTTGGCTGCACAAACCTATTCTTTTGGTAATAGACAAACAATGATTCTTTTTCATTAAAAACTGTTGGAAGGACTTCTATTAGATCTCCTCTTTTAATCTCCTCTATAGCCGCATATTCATGAAATTGGGCAATCCCCAAACCGTCAAGAACACATTTCTTTATGAAAGAAACATTATTAGATGATATATCTGATGAAATATTAATATATGCATTAGCGTCTTTTAAACCAACTAAGGATGTGTGTCTAGAAATATGAGGAATAAAATTATGTTTTTTTAAATCTTCTAGATTTTTTGGAGCTCCATATTTTTTTAAATAACATGGGCTAGCACATAGTACATACCTTGTTTCTCCAATTTTTCTGGCAATTAAATCATCAGGAGCTTTCCAATTAACACCAAAAGCAATATCTGTTTGCTCTTTGTCAAAATCAGGAATTCTCTCCTCAACAACAATTATTAGCTCAACATCCGGAAATTGCTCTTTATATTGCATCAAAATTGGTAACAAAACTTTTTCTGCTAGAAAAGGATTACAGCTAATTTTCAACTTACCCTTAGGCTTATTATGAAAAGATCTCACTAAATCCCTCGTGTTATCAAGCTCATATCTAAGCCTAGAACATTGCTCAAAAAGAGATTCTCCCTCACTAGTAAGAGAAATAGATCTCGTTGTTCTCAAAAATAAAGGAACCTCCAACTCTTTCTCCAAAGCTTTAATCGACTGACTAATAGAAGCTCTAGAAACTCCAAGGGCATTTGCCGCTAAGGTAAAACTCAAGCTATCTGCGACAATTAAAAATATTTCAAACTGAGAAAGATTTATTTTTTTATCCCTTATCATTGTAAAAAATAACTTAACAATTGTTTATTATATTAAGTATTGTATATATAAAAATATTTATTTAATATACAAAAAATTAAAAAGATATTTACAAAAAATGAAAACCTGGAAAATAATAATACTACTCAGCTACATAAGTATTGCGAGCGCTTCAACTGTCATCATTAACCCAGCCTTACCATATATAGCTAAAGAATTTGCCTTATCTGATGGTAATGTTGAATGGTTAATTAGCATATTTCTAATAGGTTATGTTATTGGTCAAATCATTTATGGACCGATAGCTAACAAATACGGTGAAGTGAAAGCATTAAGGGCTGGATTAATAATAAATATATTAGGAATATTAATATGCCTAATTGGAGGTTATAGTTCATCAATAATCATACTATTAATTGGAAGACTAATAACATCTTTAGGAGCTGCTGCTGGTCTTGTCTGTACATTCATTATATTAAATAATTCAGTATCTAAAGAAAAAACTAAAATAGCTTTGTCATTTGCATCTATATCATTTGCCCTATCTGTTGGAGTTGCAATACTTATAGGTGGTTTAATAACATACTATTCTAGTTGGATTAACTGCTTTTATGTCTTACTAATTCATGGGTTAATAATGTTTGGATTAAGCTTTTTGTTTAAAGAAGAGAAAATTCTACAGATAGAAATCAATGTTCTAAATATTCTTAATAGCTACAGAAATGCTTTTAAATCAAAACAACTAATAATATTTTCTTTAACGCTAGGCATGGTTTCTGCTTTTAGCTATTGCTATACAGCATCTGGACCATTCATCACTAAAGATATACTTGGCTTTACAAGTGCAGAATACGGATATTGGAATTTTATAACTATTACTGGAATAATTGCAGGCTCATTCTTAGCAACAAAAATAATCAATAAATATAGTCACATCCATATCATTGTTAGTTCTATAATTCTTATACTAATAGTTTTCCTACTTCTTAGTTTATTAACAATTAATAAAGCATTCACATCTTCAATTTTCTTCTTCTTAATGACATGTTGTTATTTTATTAATAGCTTCATCTATCCAACAGCTGCTTACATAGCTTCCAATTCATTAGAAGATAAAGCTAATGCATCTGGAACAATGAATTTTATAAATATGGCAACAGCAGTAGTATGTGTAACAATAATGGGTTACATACCATTTGCATATATTTGGAAGTTCACAATAGTATGCGTGACTTTATCAATAATCTGCTTAATATTAATATTTTGGAATAAGATAAATAATAGAAAATAAAGAAAGAAGTTATTTAAGTTTAACTACTAAAACATCTGAGTCGGCACCATGAAGAATACCATTCGCTGTAGACCCAAGGAAGAATCTACCAATAGCTCCTCTTCTATGACTTCCCACAACAATTAGATCAGCTTTATTTTCTTTAGCTTGCTCTAGAACACCGTTAGCGACTCCACCTATTAATACAGCTTTTTTACCACCAAGCTTATTATTAGAAACGAAATTTTCTAATGCCTTCTCAACTTTCTCCATTTCATAACTCATTAGAGAAACTGTATCATTCGGAATAACGAAAACTGTATCCACAGAAGCTCCGTATAGCTTAGCTATATCATTCGCTTTTTTAGCAACGATACATGAGTCATTTTCAAGATCTGTTGGAATAAGAATATTTTTATAATCCACTGCAGCTCTATCTTCTTCTTGGACTCTAACAGTTAAAACGTCGCATTTTGCCTTATGTAATACAGCATTTGCTACCGAACCTAAGATTAAGTTAAATCCATGCTTTGCATGAGAACCAATAACTATTAGATCACAAGCAGACTCTTCAGCATATGTAACTATCTCAACTGATGGATTACCAACTAAAACATCTGCTTTAACTTCGAAACCAACAAGTTTATCTTTTACTTGAGAAAGGGCTTTTTTAGCTTCTTTTTCAAGAGTATATTGAAAATCGACAACTGATGGGGCAAATGGCGCTACACAATCAACAACTGTAACTACTGAAATTTTCTTAACACCATTTTTTTTAGCAAATGCTATAGCAGAATTAATAACAACATCCGCCTTTTCATACACATCTACTGCTAATAAAATCTTGTTATATGACATAAAACCTCCTCAGGACAAGTCCTAACAATTTAACACTAATTTTCACTTTTATTATACTACAGCACAGCGCTAAAAAACACTTTGCTCAAATGAATATTCTTTAAGGCTAGATTTTTTCCAAACTAAGCTTTAAAATTTTTCTAATATCGATATAAAAGAATACTCCAGTGCATACGGCTACAGACCAAAGAAAATTACTTATCTCAACTACTATTGGAAGTATATTTGAAATTTTTGACTTTATTTCTTTTGTATTCTTAACAGCCATATTAGCTCAAGTATTCTTTCCTGCTGAATATGGTACATCATCAATATGGTTTACTTATATAGCTATCACCATAAGTTATTTGCTACGTCCAGTTGGTGGACTAGTGCTTGGTCACCTAGGAGATAAATATGGAAGAAAAAGCATATTTACTCTTTCTTTATTACTAATGTCTATCCCCGCATTGGTTATAGGCTTACTTCCAACTTATGCTCACATAGGTTATACAGCTACAGCCCTACTAATCTTAATGCGAATATTTCAAGGCTTTTCAGTTGGTGGAGAAGTTCCCGGATCAATAACTTATATTGCTGAAGAATTTAAAAATAAAAACTTCTACTTCATGTGTGCATGGTTAACTTTTGGAGCAAATTTTGCAGTATTTTTTGCTTCATTCTCAATAAAACTACTTATGCTTTACTCAAGTCACGAGTTTATGCTTGATTATGGATGGAGAATACCTTTTCTTTTTGGAAGCTTGCTAACAATTATTGGATTTTATTTTAGAAAAAATATAAAAGAATCTGAATCATTTAATGAACATTTAAATTCTCAATCAAAAATCCCAGTATTTGAGCTCTTTAAAGATCATAAAAAAACAATCATAAATGGCGTCATGCTTGCAATAATTGTGTCTATAACTACATCAGTATTTCATGTTTTTTTACCTAATTTATTTATGACGTATTATCATCAGGATGGAAGTTATGCTACAACTATAGCCTCTTCAGGAGCATTAACAATGGCCGTCATGTCTCTTGGATTTGGATACTTATGTAAATATTTTCGTCCAATAAACATAATGACTTTTAGCTTATGCGCTTTATTAGTCGTATATATAACAATATTTTCCGATGCTATTGATTTAGAGCAACATCTTTTTGCTGCTGTTATAGTAATTTCATTTATTTTAGCTGGTGTGAATGGTATATTCTTTGGTTTCTTAGCAACACTCTTTACTACTGAAAATCGCTTTTCTGGAATAGCTTTGTGTTATAACTTAGCTTATATTTTAGGAGCAGGACTAACTCCTCTTTGGACTAGTACTATTCTAGAAAAAACCGATCGCTACAGTTACATCCTTATAGCCTGTATTGTAATAACTGTCTTAGCTATAATAAATGTATTAACGTTAAGAAAGCATGATACAAAGATAGACTAATCTTTTTTCTTACTCTGAATTGATTCAAAATATTGCCAAATCACTTCAGGAATATCTCTCTCAAGTTGGAAAGTATACTCTATCATCATTAAGTTATCTTTTATAACGCTTTTAGCTTCTAAGCATTTTTCCACAACACCAACAAAATAGTATTCATCAGTTTTATTTACTCTTACGAAAACATAGCTTACAAACTTATTTTGAGCTAGACCAGTTTCATTATTATTTAACGAATCGTCTATTTTCTTATTTAACTTTGAATAAAATATAAAAGTGTTTTTTGATAGAAATTTATTATCATATCTGCTAAATTTCTTATTCTCATCAAAAGTCATAAACAATAAAGCTTTATCGTCAAAAAACCTATACCCTGCGAGATTGACTCCGCCATTTGTATAATCTTGATTTAATAAGTACGCTATATCTTTTTTAGAGTATTTTGAATACAACGCTAATCCATGAGACTTATCATGTAGATATTTTTTAGAATAAAAAATTTCATTATATTCTAGTAAGTCTGTTATTTGTTCTTTAAGGAAAAAATTATTTTTAATCAAAACAAAAGAAAGTAGTTTAATTTTATTATTTTTGATTTCTATTAACGAATCATAACCCTCTCTACCCGCATTTACAGTAAAAATTTCTAATGATAAATGTTTTAGAGAATTCTCAAAACTCTCTTCATTAAAATCTATAATTTGGCTTCTTAAAAAAGCTTTCATTTCATCAATAAAGATTTTCTCTTCTATCAAAAGCTTTTTAAAAATTAATGTCTCATACAATCTTTTTGTTGGAGAGAACTCTTTAGATATAAACCTTAAAATATTATATTCTTCAGAGCTTAATTCAGGAAGCTCATTTTCTTTGAGAGAAATCAACAAATCATAATAAGTATCTTTATAAGATAAAAGTATTTCTGGAGAGATAAAGTTATATTTTTCAAAGTCTAATAAACTAGGAACTCTACCTAGCTCTTTTTTAAGTTGGTTATAATCTCTTTTAATATTTTTTAGTTGTGTAAAATTAGCTTGTTGGATATTTTTATAAATAATTTCTTTGGCTAACTCAGTAAAAGTAATAGTGCTCTCACCAGGAATAAGCTCAGTTCCCGAGATTAAGAATTGTTTAAGCTCATCTTTGTCATAACTATTGTTTTGACTAAGTGCTACTGGAATTAAAAAGTTATTCTCATAATTTGCTATAAAATCCAAGACAACAACAAATTCTTTACTCTCAAACTTTCTTAAACCTCTACCCAATTGTTGAATATAAACTATAGAGCTTTGAGTTGGCCTTAGTAATATAACTTGATTAACACAAGGGATATCAATACCTTCATTAAAGATATCAACTGTAACAATAATCTCTAAATCACCATTTTCTAGCTCTTCTATAGCTCGAAATCTCTCTTTCTCTGAGCTCTTGCTTGTGAGAGCCACTGACCTGACACCCTTATCTGTTAGCTTACTAGCTAGTTCAAGAGCTTCTGCCATATTACTAACAAACATTAGTGCCGATCTTTTATTACCGCTATAACCATAAAAATTAATTTTATTAACAATATGATCGACTCTTTCACCACTTACTAATTTATTAAAATTTTGTAAAAGATCCTTTTCTGAACCTACATAAATATCCTCTATCGCAAAATAATGAAATGGGCAAAGAAATTTTTGTTCTAACGCTTGTTGCAATCGAATTTCATAAGCAATATTATGATCAAAAAGTTTAAAAATATCAGCATTATCTGTTCTTTCTGGAGTTGCTGTCATTCCTAACAAGAACTGGGGACTAAAGTAATCTAGGACTTTTTTGTAACTCTTTGCTTCTGCATGATGAACCTCATCAATAATAATATAATCAAATTCTGTTTGCTTAAAATTAAACAAGATATTTGGATTTTTAAGCGTTTGCACAGTTGCGAATAAATAATCTGCTTCTTGATCATGCTCTCCACCAGATAGTAAACCCATTCTTTTATTTTTTATGATGGATTCAAAAGTTTCTTTTGCTTTAATAGCTATATTTGTTCGATGAACAATAAATAAACATCTTTTAGGCTTTACTCTCTGAACATCAAAAGCACTTAAAAATGTCTTACCAGTACCAGTCGCGCTTATTACTAGTGCTTTATTTTCTCGCTCTTTTCTTAAATTTTCGAGACTTACTAGAGCTTCTTCTTGAACCTGATTAGGAGATATACTCACACTAGAAAATTTAAAGCTTTGCATTTGGTGTTTTGCTAATTCATATAAAGGTTCATACTTTTCTAAAATTTTTTCTAATGGAAATGCTTTATCAAAAACATCTTCAAACTCTAAAAATAATTTATCTTTAAAATCATCTTTTTGCTCTACAGATAGAAAAATATTCCATTCTGTATTAATCGTAAGAGCTGATTGTGTAAGGTTTGTGCTGCCAACGATAACATTCCATATATTACCTTTCCTAAAAAAGAAACCTTTAGCATGGAAGTTTTGTTCTGTAATTATTTTAAGCTCTACATTTTTAAATTGGCTTAACCTTTTTAAAGCTTGTGGATCTGTGAAATTAAGATAACACCCAGTTAAAACTTTACCCTTAACTCCCTTTTTCTCAAGCTTTCTTAAAGATTCTAAAATACATGTGACTCCAGATAGCGTTATAAAAGCTACACTTATAACAAACTCATCACATTCTTCTAATTGCTTAATAATCTCTATAAGAATTTTACTTTTATAATTAGATAAGAATGTTTTTTTGACTTTTTGAGACATTTAGAACTTATATTTTAACAGGGACAGATGAATCAAGACCTTTACTATTTCCGCCTCTCATTCCTTGACCCCAACAATAAACATTTTGCTTATCATATGAAATACCACAAACAAATGTAGTACTCATAGTTAGTCTAGAGAATTTAATCTCTGTCTTAACTTTTTGAGGAGCATCAAAATAGCCCTTTTCACCATTACCAACCTCTCCTGATGAACCATCTCCCCAACAATATGCATAATTATTTTCATCTAAAGCACAAGCATAGTGGGCCTCTGTATAAACTTGTCTAAATTTAACATTTGCATCCAACTTAACAGGAACGCTAGAATTTTTTTGTTTAGTGCCCGCCCCAAGCTGTCCTCTTTCATTACTACCCCAGCAATAGACATCATCTCCATCATCAAGAGCACAATTAAAGTCATCTCCTGAGTGAAGCTGTTTAAACTTAACATCTGATTTAACATATCTTGGCTGAAGTGAGCTCTCATTAGTCCCATCACCAAGAGCTCCTTCATTATTATAGCCCCAACATTTAACTTTTCCATTAGTTATAAGTTGACAGCTGTAGTCAGCACCAGAAGTTACTTTCGTACCTCTAATACTAACATCATTAAAGTTGTCATCTCGATTGTCATTTCTATAATCATCATTTTTATTCGAAAACTTACCTTCCGTTGAATAATTATAGTCATCAAAAAATGTTTGAGCAGAAGTATAATTTGCATAAATTTCATAACCGACAAGCACTAAAAAGAAAGTTAAAAGTATTTTTTTCATTTTCTATCTTATTTATTTAATTGCTAAACATCTTATTTAATATAAAAGAAAAAAGCCAGCTTTGGATTAAAAAAATATTTTCTGTTCCCAATACCTTAAGAAATTAAAAAATCTTTCTTTTCTATCATAATTTTCTCGGTCTACATATGGCTTAGTAATAAGTATTGGTTGAGATCCTGCCAATATACAAGCAAGACACCCTGTTAAAAGTCTATCATCAACTAAAGCTAACTCTTGAGAACCGCAATTAACTAAACTTTGGATTTTTAGCATCCCATCTGGATATGGTTTTTTAGCAACGTTATCTATAAATCTTATTTTAGGATATTTTTTTTTAAAGTAACCTAACCTTTTTTTTTCAGGCTTATTTGAAAGAATAAAGATATTTTCCTCACCAAAATTTTTAGAAAAAGCATTAAGCCACTCAACTACTTCTGGATATAATTCATTTTTACCATGAGAGGTTAGAACTCCATCAAAATCTAAGGCTAAATATTTTATTCCCTTAGATTCTAAATAATCTTGACTAAGGTTGATTACACAATCTAAACAACTATTATCTTTTACTGCAGATATTTGTTTTTTATGCTTAAACATTTTTCCTAAAGTATACAAAGACCTTTTAAACATTAATATTCTCCACTTTTTAGTTCCAAAGCCTTTTGATATATTTCATTTTTTTTATGCCCAGTTAAATCAACAGCTAAAGCAACTGCCTTCTTTAAAGGAAGCTCTTTTAAAAGCTTCACCAATAATTTATCTAATGATAAATCTATTTGGGAAGAATCTTCCATGTCCATTTTATTACAGTCGATAAGAACAACAAACTCTCCACGAACGATATCACTATTTTCTAAAAAATATTTCCTTACTTCTGTAGAAGTTCCAGATACAAATCTTTCAAATTGTTTGGTTATTTCCTTTGCAACAACAACATTGTTATTAGGAATGATATTTACTAAATCTTCTAACAAATATTCAATCCTATGTACAGACTCATAAAGAACGACTGTAGTATCCATTTTTTCAAACTCTTGAATTTGTTGTTGCCTTTTGGCTTTCTTTGCAGACAAAAAACCCTTAAATAAAAAACTATCTGAAGGTAAACCTGCCACTGAAAGAGCAGAGATTACAGCACTTACTCCAGGTATTGGGATAATCTCAAAATCCTCTCTTCTTAATTCATTTACTATTTTATAACCAGGGTCTGAAATCAATGGTGTTCCCGCATCACTAACCAAAGCTACAATTTGCTGTTCACTTAGGAATTTCTTAACACTCTCTATTCGACTTTCTTCATTAAAATCATGACAGGATATTATTTTTTGAGAATCTTTAATACCTAACTGATCAAGTAATTTAGAAGTTACTCTAGTATCCTCCGCAAATATGATTTGAGCATTTTTTAACACATCTAATGCTCTTAAAGTAACATCTTGCAAATTACCAATAGGCGTTGCTACAACGTATAAAACACCGGTTTTTATATTATTTTTCATTGGATAATAAATCTATTAAATTCGTCACATCTCCAGCACCTTGAATCAAGATAACTGAATTTTCATCAACTATATTCTTTAACTCTTCTTTTACATGTTCAAAATCATTAACTAATAAACAATTTGATAGCCCTTCAGCCAAATCTTTACTAGTTGCTCCTAAAATTTCTTCTTCTCCAGCAGCGTAAGTTGGTAATAAAAAAAGATTATCAGCTGTAGACAAAACAGCCTTCCAAGAGTCAAACAGATCTTTATTTCTTGAGTATCTATGTGGTTGGAAAATATGGATTATTTTTTTATTTGGATATTTATCTTTAACTGCTTGTAAACAGCTTGATACCTCTACAGGGTGATGTCCATAGTCATCTATCGCATCTATATTTATTTCATTAATATTTATTTTATAAATATCAAACCTTCTCCCAACTCCTTGAACTTCAGGCAGAAGAGTTTGTAAACTCTTTAAGTCAAAACCCAGTTCTTTACAACAGGCTATTGCTACTGAACAATTCAAAGCATTATATTTTCCTGGCAAGATTGTCTTAAAATTAAGCTTCTCTCCACTAGGAAACTTCACTTTAAAACAGTTAAAATTATCTTTTATTTCATAAGCTAATATATTTATATCTGCTTCCTTAGAAAACCCATAAGTTATAACTTTCTTAGAATGCAACTGACTATATTTTGAAAGTAAATCTTGACAGCCTTTATCATCTATACATAAAAATATCGTCTCTATACTACTCTTATTTAAAAACTCATAGAAATTTTCTAAAAGATTCTCATAAGAATTATTATAAGTTGCCATATGGTCTAAATCTATATTTGTAACTATAGATGCCTGAGGCTTGAGATGTAAAAAAGAAGCATCACTCTCATCTGCTTCTAAAACTAGAAATCCTGAGCCATTTATCTCTATATTTGAACCTGTCGCTTTTACTATACCACCAACTACAAAGCTACTTTTACTATCAAGATGATGTAGTAATGTTGCTAACACGCTTGAAACTGTTGTTTTACCATGTGTCCCAGTCACCGCAATACTCTGCTTAAAGTCTTTCATCAGAACTGCTAAAAACATAGCTCTTTGTAAAGTTGGAATATTTAACTCTTTTGCTTTTAATATAAGAGGGTTTTTCTGTGAAACCGCTGAAGAAAAGACAAGCATATCATAGTTTTCAACTACAACTTGATCAAGACTTAAATATAAGTTAATACCTTTCTGTACAAGTTTTGCAGTTATTTTTGATGGCTTTGTGTCATAACCGCTCACCTCTGCACCAAGTTTTTTTGCAGCAATGGCTAAGGCTGAAACACCTATACCACCAACACCTAAAAATAAGATTCGCTTTTTCAAACAAGACCTTCTAACTATGCAGAAATATTATATATCTTTCAGTTAGTGTAGCACTTTTATATATTTTTATAAATTAAGCTATAAATATTTAAATAGATATTGTTTCACCTATTTTTAGTATTAAAGCGTTATCCTCACCATAGTTTTGATCTATAGCTGCTTTTTTAAATCGTACAGGGGGTTCAAAAGGAGGTTCAGTAGTCAACATGATAGATCCCCAATGCATACCGACTGCTTTTTTTGCATTAATTGCTTTAACTATTTCTATGGCATCTTCCGGCGAAGCATGTACTGATTGCATAAAACTTCGTGGTTCATATGCTCCTATGCCTACTAAGGCTAAATCAAAAGGTCCCTCACTAATTCCAATTTCATTAAAGATATCTCCTTTTGCAGTATCTCCAGAAAACCATACCTTTTTATTACCATCAGAGAAAGAAAAACTCGCCCATAAAGTTTTATTTCTATCAAATAATCCTCGACCCGAAAAATGTACGGCAGGTAAGGCTTTAATAGAAATATTCTTTATCTTAAATTGCTGCCACCAGCTTAATTCAACAATATTTAAAAATCCTTTTCTAATAAAGAATAGTTTAAGTCCTAAAGGTACAACCACTTGCGTATATGCTTTATATGGATATTCATCTAATACCTTAGAATCTAAATGATCATAATGATTATGACTAACTACCATAATATCAATTTTAGGTAGTTGTGATAAATCTAAAGCTGGTCTAACAAATCTTTTAGGCCCAAGAAACCAAGGACCTGCATTTTCGCTTAGAAAAGGATCCGTCAGTATAATTTTATCTGCCATATGAATTAGAAAAGCAGCATGACCAAGCCACGTCACCGATGGTGTTGAAAATTCTTTTAATTGATCCAAAACTGCTTGCGTAGGTAATATATGATTTTCTGGTATTGATGGTTTACGATTTAATAAAAATAATGAAATTAGAAACTTTATAAAACCCAGCCCTCCCATCGTTCGTCTAGGGCCCCCTGGTGAATTGGAAAATCTACCTCGAGATAAATAATAAGGTAATTTATTATTCACCTTATGTTAACTCCTCTCCATCTTGAGAAGGCAGCCTTGCTTAATTCTAAAAGCATTCCCTTGCCATCTGAAGATTTTATTTTCTCTTTTGAGCACCAATTTGTAAAAACTGTACCACCTTCCGCATACATTAAGTCATATGCAAAAGCATTATCTGAAAAGTTTTTGCCATATATAGGTAACATCTCTCCATTAATACTTGCAGAAGTCGAATTTATAACAATATCATAACACCCATAGATACTATCAAAATCCTCTACTGATATATCAAACTTATATGAAAATAGTTTCTTAATATCTTCTGCTTTAGATTTTGTCCTATTACTAATTGTAATACTTTTAGGTTTCTCATTAATAATTGCAGCAATCACTGCCTTAGCTGCACCTCCAGCACCAATTATTAAAATATTTTTATTTGTGAAAGCTACTTTATGATTGTTTTTTATATCATTAACGATTCCTAACCCATCATAATTTAGAGCTATCATTTTTCTATTATCAGTAAAAATCACATTACTTGCAGCTTGAACATCTTTAGCTAAACCATCGGCATCATCACACATTGCAAATACTTTTTCTTTATGTGGAACAGTAACACTTAAACCTTTTATATTAGGATTATTTTTAAACTCTTTAATTTTCTGCTCTAAATCTTCAGGGGTCACCTCTACAGCAGTAAAAAGCATTTTTTGGTTATACTCTTTTGCTAATTGCATCTGAATTTTTGGAGAAAGACTATGCTTAACTGGATAGCCTATTACATGATATAAATCTGTTGATATAGTATTCATTAAATGAAATAAGGTATTACTTATGAATAAATTGTATATTAAGCAGGAGTGTTTGAGAATTTCTTCTCGCTTGTTTTCTTTATATTATAAGTTTGGTCACCACTATATTTTTGTCCATTCACTTCAAAATCAAGATGGACATTAGCCACATAATCGCCATCTGGAGCATTTGCACATAATATGATTAAGAAGTCTTGATCATATTTATCATAAATATATGTAACTCCTTCAGATTCCGCTTTTAAATAATTTTGATTTTTAACACTTATTTTTTCAAAATCACACTTGCCAACAACACTACCTGTAACTTTATAATTAACTGGTGTTGGTCGTTTTTGATCAGCAAATCTTAATCCCTCTGGCAACTCTTCTAAAGAAGCACCTACAATGTAGTTTCTAATCGCAATATCCCCCATCTTTAAATGATTAGGATCTGGACCAAGAAGCCCCTTACATCCACTTAACATAAAAGAAAATATTAAAACTGTAAAAAGGATATAAAATCTTTTATTCATAAAATATTAAATAAGAATTTTTTATAATTTAAATTATCATACAATTATTATATTTTTAAAAAGTTTTTTAGTAACTTTAAGAAAATATTTAATAAATTTTATTAAACATTCATTTTTCAATATCTAAAATCTGAAACTAAAATAGTTATAAAATGCTATAATTAGCCGTTAAAAAATAAATTTAGGGTTACTAAATGTCTGAAAAATATATTTATTCAATGCATAGAGTAGGAAAAGTTGTTCCTCCTAACAAATATATACTAAAAGATATTTCTTTATCTTTCTTTGATGGTGCAAAAATTGGTGTTCTTGGTCTTAACGGCTCTGGTAAATCAACTCTTCTTAGAATCATGGCTGGTATAGATACTGAGATTATTGGTGAAGCAGCTCCTCGCAAAGGTGTAAAAATTGGATACCTTCCTCAAGAGCCTAAGCTAGATGAAACAAAGGATGTAAGGGGAAATGTAGAAGAAGCTCTTTCTCACTTAAAAGATATGCTTACTCGCTTTGATGAGATAAGTATGAAGTTCTGCGAGCCAATGTCTGATGATGAAATGGCAAAACTCTTGGAAGAGCAAGGTGAACTTCAAAATGCTATCGATACAGCTGGGGCATGGGAAATTGACCGTAAACTTGAAGTTGCTGCAGAAGCACTGCGTTTACCGCCATGGGATGCTGATGTTACTAAATTATCTGGTGGTGAAGCTCGTCGTGTTGCTTTATGTAAATTACTTCTATCAACCCCTGACATTTTACTTCTAGATGAGCCTACTAACCACTTAGATGCTGAATCAGTAGCATGGTTAGAGAAGTTCCTAGCTGAGTACAAAGGTACAGTTGTCGCTATTACCCATGATAGATATTTCTTAGATAATGTTGCTGAATGGATTCTAGAGCTCGACAGAGGAGAAGGTATCCCATTTAAAGGTAACTACTCAGAGTGGCTTGAGCAAAAACAAAAACGTTTAGAAATGGAAGAAAAACGTGAATCTTCACATCAAAAAGCACTTAAAGAAGAACTAGAGTGGGTGCGCCAAAATGCTAAAGGTCGACAAGCAAAATCAAAAGCAAGATTAGCAAAATTTGATGAGTTAAGCTCTCAAGAGTTCCAAAAACGTAATGAAACTCAAGAGTTATATATTCCACCTGGAGAACGTCTAGGAAATAATGTAATCAAGGTCAAAGACCTTGTTAAATCGTTTGATGACAAACTACTAATCGATGGTCTTGATATGGATGTATATCCAGGTTCGATTGTCGGGATTATTGGTGCCAACGGTGCTGGTAAATCAACTTTCTTTAAAATGCTGACAAACAAAGAAACTCCTGATGCTGGTAATATAAATATTGGAGAAACTGTGAATCTAGCTTATGTAGATCAATCACGTGATGCCCTAAACGATAACAAAACTGTTTGGGAGGAAATTGCAGATGGCTTAGATGTAATCACTGTTGGTAAGTTTACTATCCCATCGCGTCAATATGTTGGCAGATTTAACTTCAAGGGTGCAGATCAACAAAAATATATTTCTCAACTATCAGGTGGTGAGAGAAATCGTGTTCACCTTGCTAAGCTACTTAGAAGCGGTGGTAATGTTATCCTACTAGATGAACCTACAAACGACTTAGATGTTGAAACATTAAGAGCCTTAGAGGAAGCCATATTAGCTTTCCCTGGATGTATTATGGTTATCTCGCATGATAGATGGTTCCTAAATCGTGTAGCTACTCACATGCTTGCTTTTGAGGGTAATAGTGAAGTTGTTTGGTTTGAAGGAAACTATGATGCTTACATCGAAGATAAAAAACGCAGATTAGGCGATAACTATGACCAAATTACAAAAATAAAATATAAAAGAATATCTGTTAATTAACTATTTTTATTATAAAACCCTTTTCTGCTGTAACTTAATTTTCATATAAATTAATTTAATATAAAATACTTCAATCGCAAAGTTTTATGCATATATTTCACTAGTGTTTAAGAAACGCAAAGGGTTTTCTCTTATAGAGTTAATGGTTGTAATAACTATTTTAAGCATAATCGCAGCTATAGCTATACCTCTTTATAATTCTTATTCAAATAGAGCAAAAGCTGCTGAAATACATGAGGCTTTAAGAGTATGCAATAATCATGTTGCTGAATATTACTCTTTATATGGACAGCTTCCTAACAGCAATGAAGATATTGGTATTACTGAACCCTTTACCAGTAACTATATAGACTCAGTAAATATCTTAGAAAGTGGATTTATAAAAATTCATACTACAATTAATGGCGGAGAAACTTTAATTTTTGCTCCATCTGGATATAAGGAATAAAATATGAAAAAAACTATATTGGCTTTTATTATGTTAATAACTTTAAATAATCTTTCCTTCGCTATACAAAGCTGTGTAACTGACAGACAAGATAGTGTCATACCAGGTTGCCAGTATATAGGAGATTTCTCAGATGAAAATGCAGTAAACTCTCTAAAAGGTATAGACTCTGACGATTCTACTTCGAATGAGGAATCTCAAGAGCCTAATGATACGCCTGTAAATAATAATTCAGCTCCTCAACAACAGTGTCAATGGTGGCAATTATTCTGTCACCTAGGCTGGTGGTAGAGTTATTCATCAAATTAGTACATAATACTTCTAGATAAGAATTTTATATCAATTATCAAATGAGCAACTCTAGTAGCAACAAGCAAGAAATTATCGGTGGCTCATTACTCTTTATAGCAGCCATCTTAGCAATGATTGTTAATAATAGTAGTTTTGCAGATTATTATAATATCCTTGAATCTGTACATGCATCTATTGGTATTAATGAGTTAAAAATTGATAAAAATTTACTTCAGTGGATAAATGATGGGTTAATGGCAATATATTTCTTATACATTGGCTTAGAAATTAAAAGAGAGATTAGTAGCGGCATATTATCTAAACCATCAAACCTAATAAACCCGGCTATTATAGCAATGACTGGTTTGGTTATACCTTCATTGATTTATTTTTTAATAAATATAAACCACTCAGATTTATTATCTGGATGGGCTATTCCTTCAGCAACAGATATAGCTTTTACACTAGGAATTCTTGCTCTGTTAGGCTCAAAAATATCTCCAAAACTCAAACTCCTAGTAGTCACAATAGCTATTTTTGACGATATAGCCGCAATTATTATTATTGCTGTTTTTTACACATCTGATCTATCTATTTTATCTTTAGCTTTAGGTTTATTTTTTATTTTTATAATGATCATTTGCAACCTTTTCTTAAATATTAAAAGAACATCGATTTATCTCGTTTTAGGATTTTTTGCTTGGGCATGTACTATAAAGTCAGGTGTCCATGGAACTCTAGCTGGTGTTGCAACAGCATTATGTATTCCTTTTAACAATGATGAAGGCAAGTCTCCTATAAAACTCCTAGAAGATGGACTAGAGCCTTGGATTATATACTTTATACTACCTATTTTTGCCTTTGCTAATGCTGGAATCAATTTTTCAAATTTCAATTTATCAATGTTATTAGAGCCTGTGACTATTGGAATAATTCTTGGACTATTTATTGGAAAGCAAATAGGTATTTTCTCTTCTATTTATATCTTAAGAAAAACCTCTCTTTTTAATATAGTAAAAGAATTTTCTCTCTTACAACTATATGGCATAGGACTTATTTGTGGAGTTGGATTCACTATGAGTTTATTTATAGGAACCTTAGCATTTGATGATAACTATACTTTAAACCTAGTTAAATTAGGAGTTTTAATAGGCTCTATTTTATCTGGAACTATTGGCTATATTGTTCTTAGAATAGCTTCTAACAAATCTAACTAAATTATTTATATTTTTTTAAGTATAATATTTACTACAAGTGTTTATACAAGAAGCTATGTTTGACGAAGAGATCTTTGACAAGATACCAGAAAACTTCTGTTTGATGAGTTGGAATATTTTTAAAATTGATCATAAAAGAACTGAACTTTTTAATAAATATATTCAAGCTACTCATGATGAACATAATATCGATATATTTTGCCTTCAGGAATCAAAGTACTCTGATGCTACGACATTTCCAATAAGCAAATTTCATATCAACTTCGCTTCAAATATAGCTCTTAAAAACCATGACTATGGTGTAACAACTGCTAGCCATATTCCTACAAAAAAAAACATAAGGATTTTAACAACACATAAAGAATCTGTTATAAACACACATAAAGCATCTTTAATAAGCCATTTTTCATTTGGAAAGCAAACTTTAATAATAGTAAACATTCATGCTATTAATTTCAAAAGCAATAAAGTATATGAATATGAATTTGAGAGAATAAAAGAATTTCTAAATCTCAAAAACAACAAAAACCCTATTATTATTGCTGGTGATTTTAATACTTGGAATAGAACAAGGATTAAACTTATAAAGGATTTTTGTAGAGAGTTTAATTTTAAGGTAGCTTTTTTAGATGGTAAAGAGCTTATTAAATCTTTCCAAAACAATCCTTTAGATTTCGTATTGTATAGAGATTTAAAGTTAGAAAAAGCTTTAGCTTTAGATTGTAATAAAATCTCAGACCATAATCCTATTATTACTTATTTTAGTAAAGATTAGCCGCCAAGCTCTTTTGTTCTAAAGTTTATAATGTCATAGCATTTTTCAGTAAGATCTTTAACATTATAATCATTTGGGTTTATTGGTGATCCAAATGTCATCCTTGCTATTCCTGGTTTCATAAAGTCACCTTTTCTGCGACCAAAATATGCTCCAAAATTATGTGATACTGGAACAATCATCGCACCAGTAACTGTAGCAAGTTTCATTGCTGAACGATGAAATTTTGGATACTCTCCAACAGCCACTCTAGTGCCTTCCGGAAATACGATAATGCTTAGCTTTTTATTTGAAACTCTATCCTTGCCCTCAGCTAAAACATTTCTTAAAGCGGAAATACTATGCTCCCTATCGACAGGTATTGCCTCAGCATGAAATTGTGCTTTTCCGAAGATAGGCTTTTCCATTAATTCTTTTTTCATAGCAAAACAACATCTATAGACCAAACCATAAAACATAAAGGTTTCTAACATTGATTGATGCTTTGAAACATATATACATGGTTCTTTTAAGATGTTTTCTTTACCTTCAACTTTTACATAAATCTGAAGAATAAACAAAACTCCAAGGCGATATAAAAATGACCACAGCCAACAAACAAAAAGCCTAACTTGTAAAGGGGCTTTCAATGCACCTACTATATTCATTAGAACACAACAAAAAAGCAAAGTTATATAAGCGTAAAACTTAAAAACCTGCATTCTAAATAAAAGTATAGCTCGCCATATTTTTTTCATTTCACTGCCTTAACTAACCTTTAAATTCTTTTGTTTTTTCTGTGATGACTTTATGACAATATGCTGTAAGTTCTTTAGAATCATAATCATTTGGATCTATTCTTTTGCCAAAATGCATTCTAGCTATTCCTGGCTTAATTACATTAAAACCTTTAGGAAAGAATTTGCCAAAATTATGTGCAACTGGAATAATAGGTACATTTGCATCTGTGGCAAGCTTCATTGCTGAACGCTGAAACTCTGGGTATTCACCTATTGCAACTCTAGTACCTTCTGGAAAAATTACTACATTTATACCATTTTTAAGACTTTCCTTTCCATCAGTAACAACTTTCTTCAAAGACTCTCTAGGTTTTTCTCTATCTATTGCTATACTGCCAAGATTTTCCATAGCAGTACCAAATATTGGAGCCTCAAAAAGCTCCTTTTTCATAATAAAATGACACTTCCCTATAAACCCATAAAATAGGAAAGTCTCTAACATTGACTGATGTTTAGAAACATATATACAAGGGTAATCTTTATCTATATTTTCTCTACCAGTAACTCTAATATAAACTTGTAAAAAAACTAACATGCCTATCCAATATAGATATGTCCATACATAGCAAACAGCCATGCGCCAAGAAATTGGGAGCTTAAAAAATGTAAAAATATTAATAAGAATACAACTACCGCCTATTACCGCATAAGAGTACAGATGAAAAGCTGTCATCCTAGCTAACATCAATAGGTTCCATATTTTTTTTATAAAAAGCTTCATTTAATAGTCTCCACAAAAGCATTTAAATTCTCATAAATTTGGCAGTCATTTAACTCTGCTTTATGCTCATTATACACTTTTTTTCCTTTTCCTGTCTTCACTAAAACAGGTGTACACCCTACTTTTCTAGCTACTTCAATATCTTTAAAAGAATCTCCAACAAAGAATACATTTTTATCAAACACTATATTTAATTTAGCAGCTATCTCAGTTAATAAACCAGTTTTAGGTTTTCTACAATCACAATCAATCTCGGGTAAATGAGGACAAAGAGAAATATATTTAATAATATTAGCGTGTTCCCCAAGTAGCTCTAAAAATTTTGCATGCATTTTTAAAACCTCGGCATAGCTAAAATAACCTCTGCCAATTCCTGATTGATTAGTTGCTACAGCCACTGGAATATTTAATTTTGATAATTTTATTATCGCATCAATGCTTCCCTTCTCAGGAATCCATTCATCTACAGACTTAATATAATGATCAGAATCAACGTTTATAACACCATCTCTATCTAGAATTATAAAAGATGGTTTATTCAAAAATCCTGATGCCTTTGACATTATTTTTCTAAGTATTTTAACTTATCTGGAACTGAAGCCCAATTATCAGCATCCTCAAAAGGCTCGCACTTTTCAACGATATTTGGCCAAACCCCAGCAAGCTCTCTATTTAAATCTAACATTTGCTCTTCTGCCTCTGTTAAATCATCACTTGACTTAATAGCATTTACAGGACACTCTGGCTCACACAAAGCACAATCAATACACTCATCAGGATTAATGACAAGCATATTAGGACCTTCATAAAAACAGTCTACAGGACAAACTTCAACACAATCACCATATTTACATTTTATACAGCTTTCCGTAACAACAAACGGCATAAATAAAACCTTCTAAATAGTATTTCAGACATAAAAATATTTGAAAATTATAACATAGATAAAAAAAAGATAAATACTAAGGCTTTTTATACTATGAAGCAAATAATATTAATTTATCTTTGAAAGTGCTTTATTATCTTCATGATAATTATTACTAGTCTCAACTTTCATGTGACCTTCACTATCTAACTTACCTTTAGAAATAATTGTAATATCTTTTGATACTGTATTCTCTAATGAAAAAGTTATATTCACAAACAAAATAGAGCCAATAAACAACACAAAGCGTAATAGCTTCATAATGCTTTCTTAAGAAGACAATATTATTACTATCATAAAGTTTACATATAATTTATAAAAAACTGTTCTTTTCTCTAGCTTATTTTATGCATAAAGTTATTATTCTTAACACTTTGCTGCGGAGTTGGATCAGCAGAATCTAAATTTTTTGCAGTTTCTTTAGCCTTACTGCTAACATCATCAGCAAGCTCTAATTGTCCTTCACTACTTATTTGTTGATCATTTACTATGATTTCTTGCTCTGTTGACTCCAGAGAGAAACTATTGCTGAAAAATAATACAGAAATTAAGATACATGGTAAAAATTTTAAACCTCTCATAAACTCTCTCCTTTTCTTAAAAAATTTATCTTCTAAGTTACTAAATAAACAATAAGGCTACCTTATTTAACTAGTAATTTAGTTGTAATGTGCTAGGATTAAAGAACTAAAAAGTTAAATCTCTTTTAATGATGACTGCTAGATTTAATCCTAAAAAATTAATTTCATTTACTACTATATCAGTAGCTGTTTTATTTTTCATTACATATATAGTTTCTGTCATAAATGGTCATAATCAATTATGCCTTCCTTTTATATCAGGTTGTTCTGATATTACACATGCTGGTTTCTTTCCATATGAATCATATATGTTAAAAGCGATTTTAATACCTACTGCAACATTAATGGCTGTAATTTTCTTTTTCATAAAAGAATGGTTAATTCATATAAGCAGCAATAACCCTAAAGTTACTAAACAAGCAAACATAATGCTATGGATATCAACTATTGGCTGCATAGGCTTAGTAATAGGTACAGCAGTAATAGACGGTGATAAAACCATTATGCAACTTCATTTAAAAGCTGTAGGAATATTTTTTGTATCGATGACAATCTGCCAAGTTTGGTACACCATAATAGAAAGTAAATATACAAGCAAAGTTAATAAACTACCTGTAACACTAAGAAGAATAGCTATAGGAATTACTTTAATAGTGGCTATTGTTTCACTTTTTATGGCTCAAACATATAAGAATCAAAGCATTGTCGAATGGTGGGGAGTTTACTCTTTAATCTTCTGGTTCTGGACTTTTTCTCTAAATAAAGAAAAATAATACGCCATATTTTTCTTTGTATACACTCTAAATCTTCAATATTCTTCTAATATAATTCATATAAATTTATAGTAAGTATGTCTATAAACACTTTACTAAATAATCAAAACTTACAAACCTATATTGATGAGAGCTCTATTAACTTAAGCCCTATAGTTATGGAGCTTTTTGAAAACGCTCAGAGTGATGAATACTCTCATATGCTTAGTTCTCCAAATCAGATTCAAATGATAAGCCTTATAATAAAAATGCTTAATGCTAAGCTAATATTAGAAGTTGGAGTTTTTAGAGGTTTTGGGACTTTAGCAATGGCTGAAGCTTTACCAGATAATGGCAAAATATATGCTTGTGACATAAATGATAGTTTTATAAAACCATATATAAAATACTGGGAAAAAGCGAATGTAAAAGACAAAATTCAGTTACACATAGCCCCTGCTCTAGAGACTTTAGAAAAACTGCAAAAAGATGGCTTAAAACTTGACTTCATCTATATTGATGCTGATAAAGAAAACTATATTAACTATTATGAAGAGTCTTTAAAACTACTGAATAATGGTGGAGTTATAGCTATTGATAATGTTCTTTGGTCTGGCAAAGTAGCTGATAAAAATCATATAGACTCACAAACAGAAACTATTAGAAAACTAAACTCTATAATTCACAACGATAGTCGTGTTGATGCTTGTATTATTCCAATTGGGGACGGGGTTAACCTAATAAGAAAAAGGTAGCCTTTTGCTTGAAGACCTTCACTAACCTAAATATACTTTAAGTCAGTACTTACTATATTTAAATAGCTATGCTTAATCGTACAAAAATATATTTTCTAACCTTAATTAGTTTATTCTGCTTTAATAATTTATATGCTATTGGAGATATAAATTATGATGAAAGTAAAGTTCCTGAATATAAGCTGGTAGATCCTTTAACTATGGAAAATGATGAAAAGGTTACTAATCCTGAACAATGGCAAAAGAGACGTTTAGAAATAATTAAACTATTTAAAGATAACGTTTATGGCAATGTCCCAAATGATAATGTTTCAATAAGCTACAAGATTACTCAAAAAGACGATAATGCTTTAAATGGAAAAGCTATTGAACAGCAAGCTGAAGTTACTATAGGAGAAACTAAAGTATACTTATTAATGTACTTTCCTAAACAAGGTAAAGAAAACTATCCTGTATTTTTAGGGTATAACTTTTGTGGAAATCAAAGCATCACAAAAGATTCTAAAGTACTAATAGACTCTAACTGGGCTAACTCTAGCATTTGTCAAAAGCCTGATGATCCTGCTGGAGCTGTTGTTGATGATAAATTCACAGAAAAATCTAGAGGTATAAGGGCTTATAGATATAGCTTAGGAGATATTATAGATAACGGTTATGGTTTTGTAACAGCATATTATGGAGATGTCGCACCTGACAGTCCCGATAAAGTTTATGACAATGTCTCTTCTAGCATTAAAGATCCAAAACAATACTCTGCTATTAGCCTATGGTCATGGGGACTGATAGAAATTTCAAAAGCTTTAAAAGATGAGCCGCTTGTTAATCAGAAAGAGATACTTGTATATGGTTTTTCTAGACTAGGGAAAGCTGCTTTATGGGCAGGAGCTTTAGATCAAAATTTTGCTATGGTTATATCCGTTGATTCTGGAATGGGTGGAGCTAGCTTAACAAAAAGAGAATATGGCGAAACTGTATATTCTATAAACACTGAGTTCCCTCATTGGTTCTCAGATAACTTCAAAAAGTATAATAGTGATCCACAATCTTTACCACTTGATCAGCATATGTTGTTATCTTTAATAGCTCCTAGACCTCTATATGTCGCTAGTGCAAATGATGACCAATGGGCAGATCCAAAAGGAGAATTCCTATCTGCAAAAGCAACCACTCCAGTTTATGCTTTATTTGGAGAAGAGGTTACTTTACCAGCTGAGCAACCAAAAGTTGATGATCCGAAAATAGGCATAGTAAGTTATCACATCAGATCTGGAGGTCATAACCTACTTCCGTATGACTGGACTCAATTTATAAAAGCTGCAAATTTGAATATAAAAAAATAAAATTTATTAAGACCTTTGCTCATCTTCCTCATCGAATTGAGGAGCATCAGGATCTTCACTCTGCTCTTGACTACTTCTCCATTTTTTATAAATAGAATAAGCATTATTTACGGTATTCTTATCAATATTGCTCTGTACAACGCCATTATTGGTAATTTGATCTGTTACAGATACTGAAAACCCAAACATTGGTAAAATAACCATAATAGTAAACAATATTTTTTTCACGACTACTCCTATAAAAAGATAATGTATCTAATTATGATTATATACTATAAAGGTTTATTGATTTTATAAAAAATAAAGATTTAGAAATTTTAAAGATTATAAATTATTTAGAAAAAGTTATATTTTTATTTTCATCAACATTAACTATGATTTTCTCACCAGCCTTAAATTCTCCATCTAAAAGTTTTAAAGCTAATGGGTTTTCTAAGTTAGTCTGTATAGCTCTTTTCAGTGGTCTTGCCCCAAATACAGGATCAAAACCAGCTTCTGCCAACTTATCCATAGCTTCTGGAGTAACTTCTAAGCCTATTTCCAAGTCTCTTAAGCGTTTCTCTAAACGCTTAATCTGAATCTTAGCTATCTGAGCTATCATTTCTTTATCTAAAGGTTCAAATACAATAGCATCATCAACTCTGTTTACAAATTCTGGTCTAAAGTGTGTTAATACCATTTCCATAACAGCTGATTTAACTTTATCATAATCCTCACCTTGCATTTCTTGTATTCTATGAGAGCCAAGGTTCGATGTCATAACTATCACAGTATTCTTAAAGTCTACTGTTCTACCTTGACCATCTGTCAAACGACCATCATCCAACACTTGGAGCAAGATGTTAAATACATCAGCATGAGCTTTTTCTACCTCATCAAGAAGTATCACAGAATATGGTTTTCTTCTAACATGCTCAGTCAAATAACCACCTTGCTCATAGCCAACGTATCCTGGAGGTGCTCCTATAAGCCTAGCTACAGAATGCTTCTCCATAAACTCTGACATATCTACCCTAAGCATTGCATTCTCATCATCAAACAAGAACTCTGCCAAAGCTTTAGTTAACTCAGTTTTACCAACTCCTGTTGGTCCTAAAAACATAAATGAACCGATAGGTCTATTAGGATCAGATAAACCAGACCTTGATCTTCTAACAGCATTTGATACCGCTTTAATAGCTTGATTTTGCCCTATCACTCTCTTATGTAAAAATTCTTCCATGTGTAGAAGTTTTTCTTTTTCTCCTTCCATCATTTTTGATACGGGAATACCAGTTGCTTTAGATACAACATCAGCAATTTCACTTTCTGTAACAGATGTTCTAACAAGTTTAGATTCAGAAGGTTCTGCTTGTGTTTTCTCTATTTCTTTTATTTGAGCTTCTAACTCAGGAATTTTCCCATATTGCAGTTCAGCCATTTTACTTAAATCGCCTGCTCTTTGATATTTTTCAAGCTCGAACTTAGCTTTTTCTAGTTTTTCTTTTAGCTCACTAGTACCTTGCATTTTAAGCTTTTCAGCCTTCCAAAGCTCTTCAAAACCTTTATATTCAGACTCTAGTCCTTTTATTTCTTCTTCTAATATTTCCAATCTCTTTCTAGTAGCTTCATCTTTTTCTTTTTTAAGCTGTTCTCTTTGCATTTTTAGCTGAATAATTCTTCTATACAGCTGTTCCATCTTTTCTGGTTTTGAATCTATTTCCATACGGATTTGGCTAGCTGCTTCATCAACTAGATCAATAGCTTTATCTGGTAGCTGTCTATCTGTTACATATCTATGAGATAGCGTAGCTGCAGCAACTATTGCAGAGTCAGTTATATTCACACCATGATGCAGTTCATATCTTTCTTTAAGACCTCTTAAAATAGCTATAGTATCTTCCACAGTTGGCTCATCAACTAAAACCTTTTGAAACCTTCTTTCTAATGCAGCATCTTTCTCTACATATTCACGATACTCATCTAAAGTTGTCGCCCCAACGCACTTTAATTCGCCTCTAGCTAGTGCTGGTTTAAGCATATTCCCAGCATCCATAGAGCCTTCTGCTTTACCAGCTCCCACCATAGTATGTAACTCATCTATAAATAGGATTACATTACCTTCCTGCTTAGATAACTCTTTTAATACAGCTTTTAAACGCTCTTCAAAATCCCCTCTAAACTTAGCTCCTGCTAATAATGCACCCATATCCAAAGATAATACTTTTTTACCTTTAACTCCTTCAGGAACTTCATTATTAACTATTCTTTGTGCCAATCCCTCAACTATTGCGGTTTTACCAACACCTGGCTCACCTATTAGTACAGGGTTATTCTTTGTTCTTCTCTGTAATACCTGTATAGTTCTACGGATTTCACTATCTCTACCAATAATTGGATCTATCTTTCCTTTTCTTGCTAGCTCTGTTAAATCAACTGTATATTTATCTAAAGCACCTTTAACATCTTCTTGATTTTGACTACTCACTTTCTCTCCTCCGCGATAATCATTTACCGCTTTTATAACTCTCTCTTTTGTAATACCAAATTTATTATATAAACTAGTTAAGCTTTTATCCTCAATTGAAGCTTGCAAAAATAATTCACTTGAAACAAAATCATCTCCATTTTCTTTTGCATGGCTCATCATTTTTTGCAAATCTAAAACTAAATCTCTTGATGGTTGAATTTGCTGTGAGCTTTCACTTCCTAATACAGCAACATTTTCAACAGCATCATTTACTGCTTGCTCAAATTTAGAAAGACTTACTCCACAGACACTTAATATAGCTTTTGCAACACTATCATTTTGATCTAGCAAAGCTTTTAGTACATGTATAGACCCAAACTCTGTTGCTTTCTGCTGAAATGCGTAAGACTGCCCTTCTGCTAAAGCTTCTTGAAACTTAGTTGTAAACTTATTTATATCCATTACTTATATTCCCCTTATAAAATAAAGTCCTTAAGACTTATATCTATATAACTAAGGGCAAAGGATTTTTTTTCAAGATATATTTTTTAAGATAGTGCTGAAGTTAGTAGTGGAGATATGGTTAAAACGATACCAACAAAAATTATAAAATAGATACTCTTTGTCCTATAACTTTTAAGACTTGGTGTTTTAAAAACTATATATGCTGGAATTAAGCACCCTAAAATACCAAATATAGGACCTGATAAAGGCACCAGCTTATATACTGGTGCTTGGAAAACTATAGAAAGCCATGTAATTAAGAATATTACTACAACCACAGTGACATCCATAAATTTAGAATTGCTCTGCTTTTCTAAGCCAACTCTATTAAATCCTATCTTCAAAATCCCTTTAAGTGATTCCGCCATCCCACCCAAAATACTTAAAAATGAAGTTAAAATTGCACAAATACTTATTATGACTCCACATATATGAAGAATCATATTTGAATGCCCTTGTTTCTCCAACAGTAGAAATGCTGACTGGTTTGTCTGAGAAGCTTTAACTGCAACATCATGCGGAATAACTAAAGAAAATGAAAATATATATGCACCTATAATTATTACAAGCAATATAAAAGCTATCTTCATTGTTCTAAGAGCTTTTGCCATAATTATTTCTTTAGTTTCATTATGATGATGAAGTCTATAGCCTATAACCATTGGACTTAGCGATTGTATAAATAAAATAGATGTTAATGAAAACGGCAACATAATTATAGTTTTTGCAATAAAGTCTCCACCCGTATCAGGTAAAGATGTTAAGTTACCAATTTTCCATAAAGGTACTAGTGATATTGATGCTAAAACAATAGAAATAACCAATATAAAAACTAAGAATGTTGAAACCCTAACAAGCAACCTCTGACTTTTTATACCTGTAAAAATCAAAACAATCATTAATATAGCACTAAAGATTATATTTTGATCAATATGAAGGGTTGATATAAGTCCAAACTCATATAAATAAGAAGCTAATGATTTAGCTACTACTTCAGCATATATTACTGTCCATGTTAACATCATTAAGAAATATAATATTCCTAAGAAGATTCCCCACTTAGGTCCTAGAAGTTCATTTATAACTTCTTTATAAACTCTAGGTTTACTCGATGCGAAAAGCGTTTGAATATATAATTTTTGGAAGAGATAAATTCCTGGATAAGCAATTAAAATAGATAACGCAAATACCGTAAAACCCACTACGCCTATACTTACAGGGGTTAAAACAATGCCAGCCCCAATAGCCATACCAAAACTGACTATAAGCCATCCAAAATCGAATTTATTAAATCTATCTTTATCTATCATAATTTATTTTTTCTGTTGCCGCAGTTATATAGTTATCATTTTTCTGCCAAAGTTTATTTAGCCATTGTTGGAATTCTTCTTTATCTTGTTCATTACCAAAATAATCTTTTAGAGGAATTTTTGGTAAAGGAATAAATTCCATTTTTATTCTGATTCTCTTTGTTTGTCTGGTCATAAATCTCCACAAAGTCTCTTTAGAAGATTCATAAATAATAATTGTATTTAAGATACCATCAAGCCTACCCGATAAAGCCTCTAAAATAACGGCTATACCACCAGCTTTAGGATTTAATAAATTCTTGTATTTGCTTTTTTTAGCCTTCTGAAGAGTATATCTAGTACCCTCAACAAAATTTATTATAGTTGTTGGTCTTTTTGGCATTTTCTCACAATACTCTTTTGTACGACGAATATCTTCACCTTTCTTTTCGGGATTTTTCTCAAGATATTCTTTTGAATATCTCCTCATAACAGGAAAATCTAAAGCCCAACAAGCTAATCCAATAAATGGCACATAAATCATTTGGTATTTCATGAAAAACTTCGGAAATGCTATCTTTTTATGAAAAACTAATTGTAAAAGCAAAGTGTCTAACCAACTTTTATGGTTACATATCACAAGATAAGATCCATCTTTTTTTAATTTTTCATCTTGCTCAAAGATTATCTCGGTTGGAGAAATTAGTTTCACAGCAAAAATATTAAGGCTCACCCATATCCGTGCAAAAAATTCCAATATCGATCCTAAGAAAAACTGTAAGCTTTTTATAGGAATTAATAATTTCAGTAAAGATAATGAAACTATAGGAACTGCAACAATCGCTGTATTAATCAAAAGTAAAACTATAGAAACCATTCCGTAGTAAAAATTTTTAATTTTTTCTAACATCGCTAAAAAATACATAGTACTAGTGAATTTATCTTATCACTTCTCTAATAGTTTTTTAACAAGCTTTTTATTTGCATATGACCTTTATTATCTATGATTATATTTATTGCCCCATTATTATGAATATCGACAACGCCAATATTTTTGGCATTAAGTGACTTTAGTTTATCTTTATCAAAAAGATTTGAAGAACTATAAATAAAGTATTTCGGCTTTAACTTATGAAAGAATTTGTAATATAAATCTACTGGTGAAACTATTAGATCCGCTTTAATAAAACGATTATATAAACTAAAAACCTTTCTTTGATTTTTATGTGGGCTATCAGGCACCAAAAGAAAATTTTTATATTGATTATGAAGATTCAAATAACAATACCCATCACTCTCCAATAAATAGAAAGTGTCTTTCTCTATATGTAAACTATTATCATAATCACACTTTATAAATCTATCTTTGAAACTATCATTTATGGTATTTGCAATTATATTTCTTACTAGAACAATATTATCCAACTCGTTAATATTTATATTTTCATTAGCATTACTAACAATTACATAATCGAGTTTATCGATACCATTTAATCTTAAATATGGTTTTAATACGTTATTCAAAGTATAAGCATCTTGAAGGTTTGCTTCATTTGTATATAACACATCAACTCCTTTATCTTGAACTAAAACAAGTTGATTTTGAGTATCAAAGATATGTAGTCTAAAATCACCATATTGCTGTGAAACATTCTCTGTGCTCTGAAAAAACACTAAACACATCGCTAATCCTAATAACCTAAATGAATTCGATAAAGGTAAAACAACTAAAACTAATCCAAAGATAACAACTACCAAAGAGGTAAATGAAAAATATCCCCAATAATCAATAAAACTAAATTTCCCAATCAATAATTCTAGAAAAGAAACTAAGAGCTGTAAAAACATTACAGCTAAAAACCATACCTTTATGCCTATAAACGATAATAGTAGACTAAACAAAAGTAGTGGAACTATCACAAAGCTGACTAATGGAATAGCAATGATATTGGCGATGATTGAGACAATTGAAAAGCCTGTAAAATAATAAACCGTTATTGGTATTAAAAATATTGATAAATAAACTTGTGCTAATATCGAAAGCTTATACTTACCCTCATACTGTTGTAAGACTATTGATATAAATATTAAAAATGCTACAGCGCAAAAGCTTAACCACATGCTTACACTGTATATAGATTTGTAATCTAATAGCAGAATTATAAAAAATGAAATAATTAATATTCTCACTAAAGTAACTTTTCTAGTAGAAAGCCAAAACAATCCAAATATTAGGAGCATTAACATTGCTCGCTGTGTAGGTACACTAAATCCAGCCAATAGGCTGTAAAACAAAGCTACTATAAGAGAAAATATAACCCCTATATACTGAGCAGGGACTTTCCTACACAAACGAGGAGATAACGACCATAAAACTCTAGCTAATATAAAGCCTATCAAAGCTAAAAGCCCTACATGCAACCCTGAAATCACCATTAAGTGAGATGTTCCAGTCTGCTGAAAAAGATTTTTATAAAAATCTGAAAAATCCTTATCTCCTATTAGTAAAGCTACTGCTAAAGATTTAACATCATAGCTTTGCAAATCATTATCTATTCGACTCTTTATTTCATACCTTATCCGTTCAGGTAAATATCTAAATGCAATACCCTTAAACTTAATTTCCGTATCCGTAGCCACCCGTCCTTCTGCTACAATATTTTTATTTTTTAAATATTCTGAATAACTAAATGCTTCTACATTTTCACTCTCATAATTTTTATAGAGCTTAACTTCCACTTTTAATTCATTTGCAGGAATCAAATAATGACTTAAGCTTTCATCTGCTTTTAATAAGAAATCCCCATACTTATCTGTATGGAAAACAAACTCTATATTTTGATCTTTTATTTTTGGTAATGAGCTAACTATTCCATCTAAAAGAATCGTTCCTTGATACTTAAAAGCCTCTATTTTATGTTCTGAAGAACAACTAGATAAAGATAATAAAATTAGAATAATAAAACAAATATAAAGTTTCTTAACTATATATTTCCTTATAGTATTTTCTAAAAGCAAAGAATGTCTCTAAAAATGTATTTCTCTTATAAGCTTATATAATTTTAAGTCTTTTTACAGTTTATTTATTTTTTCCTAAAAATTATATTGACAGCCCGTTATAAAGCTTATAGAATCCGCAACACAACTAGCTTTAATGCATTTTTTGCATTAAAACTATTAATTCAAGAAAAAAGGAGTCTATGATGTTCATAACTCACTCATTACAACCACCAAGTTGTTCTAAATAACAATCCCAAAGTAATTTGCTTTTTCATAAATTAAGTAAAGTTAATACTAACTACCATTCTTCTTCAAAGAGAAGAATATCATTTCTTAGTTTTAGAAAAGCAAACTTTAGTTTGTAACCATTATTTATTTTATTGATATATTTATTTGTTAATTGTAATTATCAATATAGCTATATCACTAAAATATATATGTGGTTATTCCAACTTAATAAATAGTTATCCAATAACTTAAAACTTTATTTATTAATAAGGAGTACTATCATGTTTGTTACTCAAAAAAATTTTATCAACATTCCAGATATTATTATTACTTTACTTATAATTTCATCATTTGGATTGTTATATTACGGATGGCATGACATGCATCAAGCTTTTGTTGATGCTTCGTCTATTTCAGCAATTTCTCTTGATCCAAGACATTTACCTTACTATATGTTACGAACAACCATGAGGTTAATCATTGGAATGATATTCTCATTTGTTTTTGCATTATCTATAGGTTATGCATGTGCAAAAAACAAACATATTGCAAGAGTATGTTTGCCAATCATTAACTTTCTAGAGTCTGCTCCACTACTTGGTTTTTTAACATTTACAACAGCATTTTTTCTATTTTTATTTCCACATTCAGTAATGGGACTTGAAGCTGCTGCTATATTTGGAATTTTCACCTCCCAAGCTTGGAATATGGCCCTAATACTATATCAAACCATAAGAATTGTTCCTGCAGAACTTGTTGATGCTGCTAACTCTTTTGGCCTAAATGCTTGGCAAAGATTTTGGAAAATAGAAATGCCTTATTCTGTACCAGGCTTATTATGGAATATTATGGTATCCCAATCCGCAGCATGGTTTGCAATCACTGCAAGTGAAGCAATACCTGTTGCTACAGGAGATGTAAATCTACCAGGCGTCGGATCATACATTGCAGTGGCTTTACAAAACTCTGACACCTATGCAATTTTATATGCTCTAATGGCTATTATCATCAACATAATATTACTTGATCAAATCATTTTTAGGCCTCTTGTAAAATGGTCTGAAAAATTCAAGTATGAGTCTCTTAACAGTCGAAACGCTAGTAAACCTTGGCTATATCATTTATGTATAGTATCTCCAATATTTTCTTATATTAGAGATATTTTCTCTTTGATTGCTTTCTGGTTTATCAATGGTTTCAGTATGATCACTTATAAATTAAATATTAAATTCAGAGCTAAGCTATCTAGTCAGATTAAATTTAGTCTTTGCATATTATGGTACATATGTATTATTGGGCTTTTTAGCTGGGGTGGTTATGCCTTATGGAAGTTCTTTCCTAATGGAGATATGACATACCTTATCCCTCTTATGCTAGAAACTACATTAAGAGTCACTATAGCCATGGGCATAAGTGTTATTATATGCACTCCATTAGGTATATGGATTGGAATATCTCAAAAAAGAACTAAGGTTGTTCAGCCAATTATACAAATTTTGGCGGCAATACCTCAGCCAATTTTCTTTCCAATCGTTGCAATCTTAATTCTAACAGGTGACGGATCACTTAATATATGGTGTATTCCTTTAATTATGACTGGTACATCATGGTATGTGTTATTTAATGTAATAGCTGGTGTTTCTAGCTTACCAACAGAAATAGTTGAAATGACAAAATCATTCCAACTGAAAGGTCTAAAATGGTGGTTCAAATTTGTGATTCCTGCTGTGTTTCCTTATATAGTATGTGGAATCATTAGTGCTGCTGGTGGTGCCTGGAATTCAGCAATCGCTGCTGAACTTGTAACTTGGGGAGCAAATACTATCAAAGTTGATGGAATTGGAGCTTTAGTATCAATAACTACAGGCAACAATCAACTTCCTGAAGCAGCCTTAGCCGTCGTTGCCTTATGCTCTTTAGTTGCTTTATGTGTGATTTTTATCTGGAAGCCGTTATATAGATTAGCTGAAACAAAATACAAATGTAGCTAATCAACAAAGAATTAAACTAATAAATTTTAAAAGGAGTTTAACATGAATAAATTATATCCAACTCTCATTAAATGTAGAAATATCTCTTTATCATATGAACAAGAAAAAGAGAGAAAAACTAGAGTCTTAGAAAACATAGACTTTGAACTTAAAGAGAATGAAATAATTGCTATTGTGGGTAAATCTGGTGCCGGCAAATCTAGCTTATTAAGAGTATTAGCTGGACTAATCAAACCCTCATCTGGTCAGCTATACTATAAAGAAGACCTCGTTACTGAACCCTTAAAGGCCATGAGCATGGTATTTCAGAACTTTGCTTTACTTCCATGGTTAACAGTAGCTGATAACATTCTCTTTGGAAATGACGCATTAGGAATATCAAGATCAGTTAGCAAACCCAAAGCTTTAAATATTATTAGAAAAATTGGTTTATCAGGATTTGAAAATTCCTACACAAGTGAACTTTCTGGAGGAATGAAGCAACGTGTTGGCTTTGCTAGAGCTTTAATGGTAGAGCCTGAAATATTGCTCTTAGATGAACCTTTCTCATCCTTAGACATTGTAACTGCTAAAACATTAAGAAATGACATTATGGATCTTTGGATAAATAAACAAACTAGTACCAAAGCAATTGTGCTTGTAACTCACAATATTGAAGAAGCTGTCCTTATGGCTGACAGAGTAATCGTACTAGGTAGCCACCCTGGACGTATTGCTGCTGAGGTGGTTGTTGATCGCAAAGTTCCTTGTAATATTGAAGATGCTGATATTAGAATTTTAATAAATGATATTGGCTCAATCATGCATGCAATTCACTAATAATCTAAGACTAAAATTTATCTGTAATATTTCTATTCTTCGAACAAAATTTATTCTAAAATTCAGATATTAATAGAGTAGAAATATTCTTTTAAAAATACCTATTGCAAAAAAATAAAAACCGAGGATAATACTCTCGTTTTTACGGCACTTTAACCTAAGGAATTATGTGAAAACACTTAAAATTTTAATTGATCATAAAGATATCTGGTCTCCATATTATCCAAGCGATAATGTAATAACTATTTCGAATTATCTTCAACAAACTTCAAAAAATGAAAATTACATAATCAACCTATCCGAAAAGATGGAGTATCTAGAAGAGGGTTATTATGCATCTTTATTAGGTGAAGCAAATAAGGATAGTGTTCTACCTGATATTACTACACTTAATAGCTTAAAGTATTTTGATCATATTGCCTTACTATCTTCAGGTATAAAGCTAAATCAACAACAATTAAATAAAATGTATAAAGATGAAAATATCATAAATATAAAAGTATTTTTTGGTGTTCCATCTATAAATGGTTTTGAAAAATTAGCAAAAAAAGTATTTGAATATTATAGCGCACCGATATTAGCTCTGACTATTACTAAAAGTGCAGACATCTGGCAAATTAGCAATATCACATTAGGTAAAATTAGTACCTTATCTGATGAGGAGCAAACAGTATTTGCAGAATCATTAAATGCTTTCAGTAGTAAAGTCTGGAGAAAGAAAAAAGTTAAGAAGAGTTTCTTATATGATTTAGCGATTTTACATGACCCATCTGAAAAAATACCTCCTAGTAATAAAAAAGCGATTTCTAAATTTGTAAAAGCTGCTAATGATTTAGGCATACATGTGGATCTAATCACTAAAGATGACTACATGAAAGTTCCTGAATATGATGCTCTTTTCATTAGAACAACTACTGCGATTAATCACTATAGTTATGCTTTTGCAAAAAAAGCTGAAGATAATAATTTAGTAGTAATCGATGACACGAAGTCTATTACAAGATGCACAAATAAAGTTTACTTACACAACTTAATGACAAAACATAAAATATCAGCTCCTGAGTCCAAGCTTATATTTAAAGATATTAAAAAATCTGAACTGGAAGAAATAGTTAATGAATTAGGTTTTCCAATAGTTCTAAAAATTCCTGATGGCTCTTTCTCAAAAGGCGTTAAAAAAGCAAAATCTTTTGAAGAATTAGAAGTTATATTGAAAGAGATGTTAGCTGATTCTGCAATAATAATAGCTCAAAAATATTACTTTACAGAATTTGATTGGCGTATAGGTGTCTTAAATGGTAAACCTTTATACGCTTGTAAATACTACATGGCTAAAAACCATTGGCAGATTGTAAACTATAAGAAAAATACAGTTACTGCTGGTGGTGCAGATGCCTATGCGACTCATCAAGTGGATAAATCTATTATGAAAGCAGCTTTAAAAGCAACCAAGCTTGTAGGTACGGGTTTATATGGAGTTGATATAAAAGTTGTAAATGGCAAACCTATGATTATAGAAATAAATGATAACCCTTCTTTAGATGCTGGATATGAAGATGCATATATAGGTGATGCTTTATATAGCACTATCATGCTTGAGTTCTTAAATAGAATGAATTTTAAGAAACTACCTTATGCAAGCTAATAATATATTAATATCTCATGCTAATTTGAACCAGCTAGATGATCTAATTGAAATAGAAAACTCTCTATTTAATAGCGATAAAATATCTAGAAGGCAAATGACTTATAATATAAAAAAACAGAAACTCTTTTTCACTGCTGTCAGTAACGATAGTTTAGCTGGATATATACTTTGTTTTGAATATAAAAAACAAATAAGAATTTACTCACTTGCTGTGAGTACAGTTCATCAAGGTAAAGGAATAGCTCAATCATTGCTAAATCATTTATTTAAACTAACTACTAAAAATATTTACCTAGAAGTTAATACAAATAATCTTGGAGCTATTAGGCTATATCAAAAGAATAATTTTGTTATCTCTAAAACTATATCTAATTATTATGAAAATGGAGATAGTGCTTATAAAATGACCCTACGAAGAGATTAAATATTCTTTTATTTCAGAGTTTATATCTTCTTTCTCTAAAAAGATTTCTAAAACTTTATGCCTAGAAATTTCACCTCTTTTTATATTTATCAAACTCTTTTTAAGCTTAAAATACTTGGCTAAAAAGTTAATTAACTCTTTATTTGCCTTACCATCTACAGCTGGAGATGCGATTTTAATTTTTAAAGCTCCATCATGCTCGCCACATATCTCGCTCTTAGAAGAATTTGGCTGTATATAAACTGACAAAAGGAAGCTCACTAAAATATCTCAGCAATTACACTCTGTAAGAATATTTGTACACAGAATAATACAATTAAAACTACTATCGGTGAAAAATCAAATCCTGCTGCAGTAGGTTTTATAAATCTTCTAACTCTAGATAAAAGTGGCTCTGTAATTTGAAAAATTGCCACAAAAATAGGATTGTATCCACCATGAATGAACCAACTAGCTATAGCTCTTATCACTATTAAATAAACAAACATATTTATTATAGCAAATGGCATATCTAAAAGAGGTTTAACAAAGATAAATAAAAGGTCTAAACCATATCCTTTTAACAAACCTACTAATAGGTTCTCTATTAAAAAGATGAAATAAACTACTACTATACACGACCAGTCTAAGTGAAAAAATCCTGGCACCACCCTTCTTAAGGGCATAACAACAACATTCGTGGCTTTCATAATCATTTGAGAAACAGGATTATAAAAATCTGCTTTTACCCACTGCAAAAAGAATCTTAATAAGACAATAAAAGCGTATAAGCTAAAAATTGTGCTAATTAGAAAAATTGCTACATTTATTAAACCATTTGTCATTTTATATCTTAAAGTCTTACTTTTAAGTTATAATTTTAACAGGCTTTTGCTATTAGGTTAATATCTTAAGCTACAAAATAGTTATAATAAATAATCTAAAAGTTGAAGGGATATTATTATAAGTGAAAGCTCTGTCACATTTCCTTGTGAAACAGTCGGTGTAAGTAGCTCAGACTATTATAGATGGTTAAAAAATCCTATTAGTAAAAGAAATAAAAGTAATTATGAATTAAATCAAGAAATACTAAGAATACTTAACGAGCATGAAAGTAGATATGATGTTGTACGCATATATAAAGCTTTAAAAAACTATTGGTTATAAAATTACATAGCCTAGAGAATCTAGGCATATGAAAATACTAGATCTAAAATAAATCTCAAAATAAATATAAAGCACCTACTGGTTCAAAACATAGCAAAGATGTTGCACCTAACTTGTTGAATCAAAACTTTACTGCAATTAATATAAATGAAAAACTGGTCACTGACATCACATATATTCCAACGCAAGATGGATAGTTGTAATTATAGACTTATTTTCACGTTCTATGATGGGATGATGGTCAATGGACAAAAGGATGAAAAGTGATTTAGTTTATAGTGTTTTAAATATGGCTTTGTTTAGGCATAATTTCTCTATTGTTCCAAAGATTTCAGGAAAATAATAAGTAAAAACAATCTCATAGCTAGCATGAGTAGTAGAGGATGCTATTATGATAAAAGTTATAAAACTAAACACAAGCACAAACTTCAAAATTTAAATATATCGAGATTTATTACACACCACCATTCATCAATTAATTATATGACTCCTATAGAGTTTGGGGAAATGAGTTTAACAACTGTCTCAGATTGGCAGGCTAGGTCAATTTATGCAATTGTCAGTTTACGACAGAATCACTAGATAAGGTCCTAAAAAAGTATATACTTTTTTATAAAAAATATAATTTAGCTTATTGAATATGGAATGTCCTATATGTCAAACGGAAATAGATAATAAAACTGATTTAAGTTGTAAACATTCATTTTGTAACTCATGTATTCGTGAGTGGAGTAAGAATTGTAAGACTTGTCCGATCTGTAGAAAAATTTTTTCAGCTAGCGAAATAATAAAAATAGATCCAGAAGAATTAAAAAAAGCTATAATTGAGTCTTGTACTGCATATATAGTCCATAGTTCTCAAAATTCTGGATTTTCATTTTTTGGATATCATGGTTCTAGGGGAATTAAAAAAGTATCAAGATTAATGGAATTATTGAAAAATGATGCTAGTAGTGATTTATTTACAATTAAAGAATTCTTAGGTCGTTTTTTTAGGAATCAAATTAGAGATACTAATGGGCATCTTATTGGAGGTTCAATTAATAGAAACAAAGACTCTTATATAAGTTTTTTGTTAAATTCTTTAGCAAGAAGAGAGTATCTTATTATTTTATTTGATCGAAAAAATTTTACTGACTCTTCTGGTGAAAAAGCAAGTGATATAACTATAAAATATCATAATTTTAGGGATGATCCTGAGCTGGATCATGAATCAGATTATAGAGAAATTAGAGAGTATTTATCGCGAGATCTATGTATAATTGAAATGCAAGCTTGGTAAAGCGCTAATTTAAACCATTTTCTCAAAATTCTAACTTGATTAGAAGAGCAAACCTAAAGCAGTATATTTATATTTAAGGTTCATTCTGTCGCAAACTGGCAATTGCATAACTATCATAATTCATACTTCACTTATTTATATTAAATTTCACTGGTAAACACTTTGCTAAACTAATAGCTCTTCAAGCATTACGCTGATACTTATCATATCCACTAAATACAGAGATGTGGAGGCAACGAAAGAAAGAAGTATAAAGTATAATTAATCGTTGCGTCATTAAATATAAGGCTCTAACTGCATATTTGGTCATAAATTCCCGCAGCTATGAATTTTTTTATAAATGAATATTTTTAAAGATAAATATTTACCATATTTTAGATGTGTATCTATTATCATTCTGATTGGAACACCTAACTTATAGAGATGCTCAATTCTTTGTAAATCTTCGTCATACATAGATTTATGTAAAGTACTTTGGCTTTCCAAGCTTAATCCCTTGAGCTTTAACAGCTTTTAATCCTTAATTAGGCAGGTTCTTTTTATTCTTGTTATATTTTCAATTATATCCAAAACATCTTTTATTGATCTGTCAAGCCTAGATAATTCAGAAACAATAATCAAATCATCTTCATCGAGTTAGTTTATTAACTCATCAATTTTTCTTTGTTGAGTAGTTTTTTGATGATATTTCTAATCCAAACCTCCTGTCAATATTTATTCTATGGTCAATACAATATCTACTAATAATATTTTTCTGACTATCTAAATTTTGCTTATCAGTACTAACTCGAATATATCCAAAATTCATTATTTTACTATTAACCTATTTTCTTACGTAAAACTAAATAAATATTATTGTGTTATAGACCCGTTATGCAATAATTTTGAATTATGGTAAACGTTCATTATTAGAATATTAAAAAAATACTCTGTATACCTTATATTTAGTTTCAAACGTACTATTATAAATAATGGATCTAATACGATGTTAAAAATTTCAGTTCTGACTCATAAATTATTTTTATATCTTGTATGGAAGTAACTAAATCTAAAATGCTTTCATTCAAACTATTTATTGAATGTCTTGTATTTAAACGAATTCTTAACTCTTTAATCAAAGGTACATCTACAAGATCTTCAAAAGCAAACCTATTAAACATTAATATTTTGAAAAGTTTACTATAGTCAATAAGTTTTGATATAAAGCATATATAAAAAAAAGAATTAAAAACCCTGATAATCTTGAGTCTTGAGATTGTTATTTTATGCTGTTTAGTCTTAACCATATACTCGTGAGTTTTATGTAGTATACAAAAAGAGTTTGGATAGACTTCATCAAGTATTAGTTTAAATAATAAAATGATTGAATCTATTAATGTTTCATACTGTGTTCTAAATATATATTCTTCTTGTATTTTATAATTATCATACTTTTCAGGATATGAGAATTTACTAATATAGTAGTAGTTATTAAAAGTCTTAATTAGATGTGTTATTTTCGCATCGTTAGTTTCTTTTTGACTACCAAAGATCTTGGAATAGTTATATAATGCAAAGAATAGCTTTTTTCCTGTAGAGTAGTCATCATCAACATTAAGATTTTCTGCAACTTTTAATATGTTATTATAGTTTTTCAAGGGAATTACACTATATATCCAAGGATCTAAAATAATAGCATTACCTACGTTATCGTAATTTATAAATTGTTTTTCTGTCATCTTTAACAAAGTTTTGTCTTGATGGATGGTAACATTTTGATGCATTACAATAAAAATATGACAATTAGTTTCAACTACAGTTAAATATAATCTTTCTCCCATAGTATCAAGATTAATATATTGAGATATAAATGTAAGAAGAATACTTAACTCTAGACAATATCCCAATTTATTACTTAGTATCGCTTTTGCATACTCATCTGTGTTATATCTATCATTATACTTATCTCTAGTTGAATCTATTAAGTCTTCATAAATTTTAAATGATTTGTCAGTGGAGAAATTATTTGAAATTGTTGGAAGGTTAGTAGAAAAGCTTATGTATTCTCTTATTGTATTTATAAGAGAAACACCAATGGCATGCATTTCTTCAATACAGATCACTTATTAACATTAAATATCAGATTTATTTATAATAAAATTATAGCTTAATTTATTATCTTCTAGCAGAAGATTTAAAAAATTGCGATAATTTTTCACTGTAGCGGGAATTTACCACCAAATATACAGTTAGAGCCTATAATAAAGAGTTAAAAGAAGTATTTAGTAATAGTTTTAAAAGTACGATGCCTATATCAGTTGGAAAATGGATGAAACATATTTAAAAATATAAAGGTAAAAATATTTATATAGAGCCATAGATAAACATGGAGATACTCTAGAGTTTTAGTATCTAATAAATTTAGGTAGCTCTTATTCAAAACTTTTAGTTTAAAGTGATTTTTTGATTATTTTCTATGGCTGGGCTACCAGGATTCGAACCTGGGGATGACGGGATCAAAACCCGTTGCCTTACCGCTTGGCGATAGCCCAACAATGAACATGACTTGTGAAAAAGTCAGTAGACATAGTTTAATGTCTTAACAAGCCATTTGTCAAGGTCTTTATCTATTTTTGCAGCAACTTTTTCAAGCTGACATTTATTATCAGATAACACATAAAAACAAGAACCTGTTCCCGTCATATGAAACTGTGCTTCTGCTACTGAAAGTCTATTTTTAAATTCTGGAAACATTTTTAAAAAGACTACCTCAAAATCATTTTTCATAACACTTCTATCCAAGTCTAACTCCCTAGATATTAGGCTCTCATGTTTTACCAAATACTGGCTATTAAAAAACTCTTTTGTACTTATATGGATATCTGGTTTTATTAATAAGGTATATTGTTCTTTATAGTTTTTTGAAAATAGCTTCTCACCAATGCCCTCAGCCCATGCTGACTTTCCAAATAAAAAAATAGGAACATCTGCACCTAATCTTTTACCTAAATCAAGCATATCCTCATTTGAAATATCTGGTCTATATCTATCTCTCATTGCCATAAGAGTTACAGCAGCATTTGAGCTACCGCCACCCAAGCCTGCCCCCATTGGAATATTCTTTTCAATAAATACGTCTAAGCCCACATCTAGTACAGTATATGTCTCTTGGAATAACTTTATCGCCTTATAAACCAAATTATCTTTATCAGAACTTATATTTTTATTGCTTTTTATAGTTATCAAATTTGAATTATTGAATACAAAATATAATCTATCTTTTAAATCAATAAACTGAAACCATGTTTGAAGATTATGATATCCATCATCTCTTTTATCTAAAACATGTAAAAAGAGATTTATTTTAGCAAAGGATAAATATTCTCTACCTTTCATACTTGCCACGACTTAATCACTATTTTTAAAGTCAAACCATCTCTAAATAAAACTATTTTTGATGGTAAAGGGACTTTTTTATCAATTAACATATAGTTTTTATAAGTTATCTCCCAGCCTGACTGTTTTAGATCATCAACTAAGCCCAACTTAGAATAATTTACTTCTTTAATTTCTTTTGGAACATATGTTCCTTTTATCCAATATTTAAGACCTTCTATAGGAATATACCAACCAAATTTTTCTGCTAAAAGAGAGCTAATATCTTTAGATTTCGTTACATCTCCTTTACTATCAATTAATGATACAGACTCACCATCTCCTATAACACTTATTGCACCCATACCAAGAGGTCCGTATATTTTCAGATGAAAATCACTTCCATCCTGATTCCATATGAAATTAGCAGAATCTGCTTTATTATCATATTTAATGCCTATTACTCCACTAGCCTGCCATTTTGACAAATTATCTAACTGATTTTTTAATGTCACCTTATTAAATGATTGAGATGTTTCCTCAACAGGTATTGAATTACTTTTAACTGTTGCGCATGCGGTTAACAATAAAGTTACTAGAACTATAAAAAAATTAAGCTTTATATTTATTTTTTGTAGAAACATAATTCTTTGCATTAGCTAATATATCTTCTTTTTCTTCTTGTGTTAATAATCTTATTTTCTTTACTGGAGAGCCTAAATACATATATCCTGACTCCAAAACTTTTCCTGGAGGCACTAAACTACCAGCTCCAACAAGAACTTCTTTTTCAACGACAGCCCCATCAAGAACTATAGCTCCCATTCCAATCAAAGAATTATCTTTTATCTCACATCCATGCAAAACCACTCCGTGACCAATAGTCACATTTTCACCAATGCTTAATGCAAAACCTTCACCTGAATTTCTAGGATATTCTGTAGTGTGTAATGTACTACAATCTTGTATATTAGTTCCTTTACCTATTGTGATTTTTAAAAGATCTCCTCTCACACTCACTTGTGGCCAAACAGAAGCATCCTCTCCAATAACTACTTTACCAATAACTACAGCAGATTGATCAATATAGGCTGTTTCACTAATATCTGGAGCAATACCACAAAATTCTCTGATGTTTGACATAAAGGCTTTCTCCTTTAGTTATCACTTAAAGAAATTAAACTAAAAGTCACAGGTTTTATTTTTCTGTTTTTCACAAAAGGTTGGACATATCCATTTTCATCAACTATAAATAACGGTACTGCGTTTCGATTATCTGAAAGGAAATTATCAAGTGTATAATTTTCAGTAATGTTTGTACTCTTAATTCTTGCACCATTATTTAGCCTTTCAAGAAGATAATTATAATCAACACCTTCTTCAAAAAGTAGATTTGCTATATTAGTCTCAATAGCTCCTATACCTTTATAACTTTCTTTTTGAGGTGTCCTTAATACAAAAATATTACTTGCACCAAATTCATGAACATATTTCACAGCCGAAACTGCATTAACATATTCACTTGTTGAAAGCCCCAACATCGAGCCTATACCAACCAAATTAATATTCCAGTCAGCATGTAAAGACACTGGACTTCCATAATAAGTATTTAATCCTAACTGGCGACATTTCTGTACATTTGCCCAAGAGGAATCAGTAATAGTTAGCTCAATATCATGTTTAGCAAATACTTCAGCAAGCTCTCTAGCAAACTTATTGCCACCTATAATTAAGAAACCTTTTCCTTCTGGCTCAGAAACTTTTAAAGCACGAGAAAGAAACGGTACAAATAGGCTTTCAAAGATAACTGTTAGAACTATTATCATGAAAACAAAGAATACTAGAGTATTTGCAGCATCTGCTTCTTCTGGAGCTACTTTCATTATTTTCATAGCAACTAAAGCGGCAACTGAGGCAGCAACGATACCTCTAGGATATACCATTCCCAAAACTATTCTTTCTTTCCACGTAGTGTTTGAACGGATAGTACATAAGAAGACTACTATCGGCCTTAAAATGAACTGTAGGAATAAAAACAGTAGCAATACATCAGCCCAGTAATCTTTTATCATACTAAAGTTAATATCAGCTCCTAGCACTATGAATAAAACTGATATAAGCACTACACTTAAGTTTTCTTTGAAAGAAACTATATCTGACATTTTGAGATCTTTCATATTTGCCATTACTAAACCAGCAACTGTAACAGTTAGAAGACCCGCTCCATGGATAATAGCATCTGTTATAATAAAGCTTACTATAGTAACTGCTAACACAAAAAAACTTTTTAAGTATTCTGGAATGTAATGCCTTCTAAAGCTCACTCCAATAAAGTATCCAAAAGCTAATCCAGAAAATAAGCCCAATACACAAGCCCAAACAATATATCCAATAAAATCGCCAATAATGTTTGCTGATGCAAAAAGCCAAGACATTATAAATACAACTATTAAGGCACCTATTGGATCTACTATAATTGACTCCCAGTGTAGGATGCTTGCAACATGCTTTCTTGGGCGAATAGTCCGCATAAGAGGCGGAACAACTGTTGGTCCACTAACACACGTTATACTAGCTACTAATAAAGACATTTCCATAGATAGCCCTAGTAGCTTATAACAAAACAACGCTGTCAAAACTACAGTCAAACCTATCCCTAGAGTAATCAAAAGAAATACAACCCTACTAACATGCTTTATTTTTTGGAAGTTCAGAGATAAACTTCCCTCAAAAAGTATAATAGCTACACATATAGAAACAAAAGGTGGCAGCGCTTTTCCAAAAATTATATTACCATCAACTAATCTAAATCCATCAGATAGTATAACCTCTGATATTGGCCCTAATAAAATACCACTTAAAATAAGGAATAAAATTGAAGGAAGCTTTAATCTCCATGATAAATATTGTGACACTATAGCGAATAGCAAGATAAGCCCCGCAGACATCGTTATATAGTTTGACGAATGCATAAACTCATAAATACTACACAAGATTTAAACTCCTTTACAAGCTGAATATAAGATCAGGACTATCAATCTTAAACAATAACTATATTTTTATCAATAGCCTGAGATTACACAAACTCTATGTTTTTTATTTTCATAAAAATTTTATAAAAAATAGGGCTACCTAGACTTAGATTAAAGATTTTTATTTGACAAAGCATAAAAATAATCTTAGCATTTTTTGCTAAAATGCAATTTCAATCATAAATTATGAAAAATATCCATTTTATATGGCTTGGCTCAATACCCAATAAAAAGATCATCCATAATATTAAGTTTTGGAGTGGACTCATAAACTCCTCCTCAAAGGAAATTACAGTGAACTTTTGGACTGATCATAATAATACCGAATATTTAAACGATACTCTAAATAAAGTCAAAAATATTAAGATCCGAAATATAGATATATTAAATGAATTAAATATGGATGTTGATACCAAATATTATTTAAAAATAATTAATTCCATCCAAAAATCAATTTTTATAAATTTTGCTTTATTGTCTGATTTATATCGATACCTAATACTACGTGAATATGGAGGCCTTTATTTAGATGTAGATGTTGAAATATATAACAAGGCTCCTGAAAACCAATTTGGTACAGCTTATAAAAAAAGTGATGCAATTGATATTTTAAATTTTTTCTGTGAAAGAAAAAAAATTACTGTAAATCTATGTGATGATTATGTTTATAACAATATAATAAACGTCCCTATCATTTTAAGAAATGATTTAATTTCTTTAATTAAAATGATCACAAAGAATTTTACTAGAAATAATTACTGGGAAAAATTAAATACTAAAATTATACAAAAAGAAGATTATACGAATGAAATTCTTAACTTAGCAGGACCAAGCATATTAACTGATTTTTATGAAACGTTAGCACAAGATAAAAAAGAATCATTTTTATTTCAAGAAACAGAGTTAAATATCAAAAATTCTTATCACATCTCAAAAACTGATTGGAAAAATCAACAAAATATACTAGATATAGATGTATATAGCTTTCCAAAAGAATTATCTAATTTGAACAATAATTACTTTATATATGCTGGTATAGATAATGATTCCTCTAGCCACTGGTCAAATTATTCAAAAAAAGACATACATATAAGAGATGATAATTATATAACTTATAATATGAAAAAAGATAAAAAAAATTGGTCTGGCGTTACAAATATAATACTCTCACCAGCCAATATATTAACTGAATACCCATATGAAGATATATATTATAAAATATCTAACACTTGTTACAATGATATTAATAAGTATATTATAAGCATACATAATCTTTTTCGTGGCACTCCTAAATATGAAAATTTTAAGGTTTTTCTTGATAAGGTCGAAGATTATATTAAGAAACATAAAGTTTTTTATAACTACAAAACTATAGAAAATAAAAATAAAGAAGATAAAATAAACAACTTGGATGCTCAAATTAAAGAATTATGGAGCGTAACAAAATATGCTGCAGATAGTCTAAATAAATATTTTCCTTACGCAAAATATAAGGAGCATTTAAATCTTAAAAGTGATAAGGCAAGCGATCTTTCTTCTAGTATACAAAATAAGCTTCTAAAGCTTTCTGATACATATCCTGAAATACTAAAAAAAGAATTATTTTAAATATAGATACTCTACTGATTCTTCTTAAACTTTTACTAAAACATATAATTTTATAAATAAAAAGAAAGTATTTGAGACAGCTTTATTGAAATAAAATTAAACTTTATCAATTAGCTCTTGTAGTTCGCCTGATTCTTTCATTTCCATTATAATATCACAACCACCAACTAGCTCTCCTTTAATCCATAACTGAGGGAATGTTGGCCAATTAGCATACTTTGGTAAGATAGCTCTAATATCAGGATTCTCTAAGATATTCACAAAAGCAAAAGGCTTACCACAAGCTCTAACAGCAGCAGCAGCGTGTGCTGAAAACCCGCACTGAGGCATATTAGGTGTGCCTTTCATATATAAAATTATACTATTTTCTTTTATTTGTTTTTCTATTCTATCTACAACAGCTTGTTCTTCAGGTGTGTACATAAACTCCTTCCTTTTATCAGCTTTTTTTACAAATTTAACGGTTTACTACGACAAGATGATAGCATATTATACTAGAGTGGTATAATTATTAAAGTAAAGCATACTAAAAGTTTAAAATTAAAAGGAGAAATCATATGTCATTTGAATTACCTAAACTACCTTACGCAGAAGATGCATTAGCTCCGGTTATATCAAAAGAAACTATTGAATATCATTACGGAAAGCATCATCAAACATATGTTACAAACTTGAACAAACTAGTAGCTGGCTCAGAGTTTGAAGGTCAAAGACTAGAAGATATCATCAGATCTTCTTCAGGTGGGCTTTTTAACAATGCTGCACAAGTTTATAACCATACTTTCTACTGGAATTGTTTAACTCCAAAGAAAACTGAACCATCAAGTCAGTTAAAAGCGTCTTTAATCGAGGTTTGGGGATCTGTAGATAAATTTAAAGAAGAGTTTGCTGCTGCTGCTGTTGCAACTTTTGGTTCTGGATGGGCTTGGTTAGTTAAAAACTCAGAAGGTAAATTAGAAATCGTGACAACTAGCAATGCTGGCTGCCCAATAACTGATAACAAAACTCCTTTACTTACTTTTGATGTTTGGGAGCATGCTTACTATATAGATTATCGCAATGCTAGACCTAAATATGTAGAAAGCTTATGGGGAATTGTTAACTGGGATTTCGTTTCAAATCAACTTGCTAGTTAATAGTGTCCGTAGATAAGATTAAAAAAGGTACACTTTGGTCTTTTATTTCAGGTGTACTTTTCATATTTGTAATATTGTTAATTGCAAATATATTCCCAAACATACATTTAACTCCTATTGTTAAAAATATAATAATGGGAATACTACTAATTCCTTGGCTTAGTTTCTTATTTTTTATGTCTTTATCTTTATTTAAAAAAGATAAAAACTAGTCAAGATTTGCCATTTCTTTTATTCTTCTTCTAAAGAAATAAATTACTACTGATGTAACTATTCCTACCATAAAGCTAAATAAAAACAAATTAGCCCAACCATAAGATTGCTGTATATTTCCTGCTAAAGGACCAACAAAGACTCTTCCTAAAGAGTCTATTGAACTTAATATAGCAAATTGAGTAGCGGAGAAACTTGTGTTTACTAAACTCATAATCATTGCCACCAATATAGCCGTACCCATAGCACCACAAAAATATTCAACTCCAACAGAAGCAACCATCAGAGCATAGTTTTTCCCTACTACTGCTAATAAAACATAAGTTAAGTTTGCAAAAGCCATAATAATACTAAAATATAAAAAACTTCTAAAAACTCCTATTTTCTTAGCTACTAGTCCACCAAAAACCAAACCTGCCATAGTGAAAACAAGTGAAACTGTTTTATAAGACACGGCGATTGTTGTTTTGTCAAATCCCAAATCAACAAAGAAAATAGAATTTAGTGAAAATGCCATCGCATCAGCTAATTTATAAACTATTAATATAGCTATAATAATTAAAGCGGTTTTAAATCCTTTCCTTTCAAAAAACTCTATAAATGGCAATGTAAAAGCTTCTCTAAAAGTTTTTGGAATCACTTGAACTTCATTCTCTTTAATAAATAAAGTTATAACAGGTGCTATTAGAAAAAATGGTACTATTGCCAACCACCCCATATTCCAATTGTTATTTAATTTTTCTACAATTATTAATACTAGAGCGCCAGTAACAAGCATACCAATTCGATAGCCCATCACAGCTACTGCATTACCAAGAGCTCTTTCATGCTCATCCAGTATTTCTGTCTGATAAGCATTTATAGCTATATCTTGAGTTGCTGAAAAAAAGCAGATCAAAAACCCTATAAATGCTATTAACAAAGGTGATTTATCTGGAGAAAATTGACTCATTAATATGATTGAAAATATAATCAGTATTTGAGTCAATAAAATCCACCCTTTTCTTCTACCAAATCCTTTTATAGTAACTTTATCTAAAATTGGTGCCCATAAGTATTTAAATGTATAAGGTACTGCTATAAGAGTTAAAAGACCAATATCTTTTATTTCTATACCATTATCTTTGTACCATAAAAATAACGATGATGCTGTCAACATCAAGGGTAAACCGGATGAATACCCCAATACAAACATTACAAACATCTTACTTTGTTGGAAAATCGAAAAAACCTTTTGTTTTATTGTTAATTTATTTGAATCAGTCATAGAAAATATAAATTATTATTATCAATAGTTAGTTTATAGTATCAATACTATTATTTCACTAATAGTAAACACTCCTTAGAGCATATAGCTATAATCTAAACCTTAAGCCTTCTTTTATTACCAAAATCTATAATAAAGTAACTTGATAATATTAATACTCCACCAAGTATTGTAGATACATATATAGCTTCGTGATTTATGATCCTACCAAAAATTGTCGCAAATATCGGCTCGAAAGAAAAAATAACTGCAACTTGAGACATACTTAAATACTTTTGATAAGTATTTTGTAAGTAGTAACACACAATAGTACTAACTGAACAAAATAGAATTGCTAATATTAATATATAGTTCAAATCAAGATACATAGAAGAAATATCTGAAATGAAAGGTAAAGGAATACCAAAAAACACTTGGAATATTATTAAAAGTTTCATATCTTTAAATACTTCACTTTTATCAAATCTTCTCGTTTCATAGCTAAGATAAACTACAGATGCCGCATAGGCTAAGGCGCATAACACAGACCATAAATACCCTATAGTAAAGTTTTCAAAATCAGCTCCTGATAAAGCATATATCCCAATTAAAGATATCATAGATGCGATAGCTCCATACACTGTTAAACGATCTATCTTAAAGAAACTCGCTATAAACGGTATCATCACCACACTTAACGCGGTTAAAAAGGCTGATTCACTTGAGGAGACTGTATATAACCCTCTAGTTTGAAAATAAAAGCTTACTCCTTCAAGAGAACCAAAAATAAATCCAACTTTTAATAAGTATAACTTGTGCTTAAAACTAGTTTTTATAACTATAGGTAGAAGCAATAAAAAAGATAAAGAAAGTCTTAAAGTAACAAAAAGTCCTGGAGAAATATATTCAAGGGATATTTTAATTAATGGAAAAGTTACACCCCAAAAAATTGTAACTATAAATAGAGCTATTACAGCTTTTCTTTTAATATCCATAGCTCTTTAATCCTACTATCTTCGAATTATAATGTTACTTGAGAAGGTCTACTAAAATAGACTCTTCAACATACAAAGATTTTATATGCTTTACTAGAAATAACTAGGAATAAAGGATTCTCTAAGAAAATCTTCTGCTAGTTTCCAAGCTCTTTTATTTGTCAACTGGTTATAAACAGTACCAAACTCAGGATCATTCGCCTCAGGATTAGTAAATGCATGCATAGTATTACCAAAACTATGAAGTTGCCAATCAGCATTACGACGATTCATTTCTTCTTGGAATTTATTAACTTCTTCTGGAGTTACCATAGGATCATTATATCCATGTAAAACTAGTATTTTAGTATCTATATCTTCAGTTTTATGAATATTAGACTCTAGTTTCCCATGAAAACTTACAACAGCCTTTAGGAATATATTAGATCTTGCCATATCTAATACACATCTACCACCAAAACAAAAACCAATGGCTGCTATATTTGACTTATCAACCATATGCATTCTACTAACAGTTGTATAGGCAGTTTTAAGTCTTGTCATTAGCGCATATTTCTCTGCTAATAAGCTATTCAATAAAGATGCATTCTCTTCTTTAGAAGCACCGACCTTTGCATCTCCATAGAAGTCTAAAGCAAATCCCACATACCCTTTTTTAGCCATATATATAGCTTTCTCACAAGTAAATTTATCTCTTCCTGCCCACGATGGCGCTATCAAAACAGCAGGTAAATGAGTTCTTTTTTCTGGATATGCACAAAAACCTCTTAAGGATATCCCATCTCCACGATATGCAATTTCTTTTGTTATTATCATTTCTCACTCTCTATTATTTTCAAAAAATAATTTAATCTCATCATAAATATGATACACCTACAAGATTATATCTTCATGTATATCAATGGCATTAATTATAAATATTTATATTAGATTTTCTAATAGAATAATATTGGTTTAGTTCCAAAAATATAGAATCATTTAAGAAAAAACAAATCATCTTTAGAAAAATTTAAATAACTTGGAGAAATTAATGTATTCAAAAAAGATTAATATAAATCTTAGCCATATAGATTGTCAAAACATATCAGATAATTTCCATTATTCTTATAATATCCACTCAAAATGAGTTCTTTTAAACATTAGTTCATATATTAAATTATTTGTTGATGCTATCGAATATTCTATCTATAGCCCTACCTTTCTAAAAATACTCACAATACTCTCTTTAGTAGATATTTTTTCCTCAATAGATCTACTTAAATCGCTACTAATTAACATATTCATATATTGATTTAGATCTAGATTTTTTTTTCTATCTCTTAACTTATATTGGAAACACTCTATTATAGAGGAAATAGCCTCATACATATCTTTTGCTTTATAAGAAAATCCTATAAAGCCATATAATACATCACTTTTTAATGATTGCGCATAATGGTTTTTATAGAAATATAATTCTTTTAAAATAATTCTTTCTAATTGAGCTATATGAGCTATTTCTGATTTATCATATGTATTATAATATCTAGATAATTCTATATAATTACGTATCTCTTTAATATCTCTCATAGAATTTTTAATTACTAATTTTGATGACATTCTGTGCATAGATTGAACATTTGATTCAAAACTATTATAAACATTCCTATTATGAAATAACTGCTTTGAATCATAGACTGTCATTAAATGATGATCATGAACAAAGTAGGATATTTCATTTATTTTTTCTTCTATATTGTTTTTCTTAAAATCAATGCTATAAATAACGGACTGAACATTAAATGATCTAATAATTCTTAATACCAGCTTATAAAATGGATGATCTTGCAAGTGATTATGTGACCCATTAAGATAAAAATCATCATAAATATAAGAAGAGTATATACGAGTATGCAATTTACTCCATATATCAGACTTATTCTTGAAATAAGAATATAATTTATTATCAGAATTATTTATAGTGTTTTCATATACTTGGTTTATATTTTTCTCAATTACCTTTATAAATTTAATGTAAGCTATATTTGGATATTTTTTCAGTACTTGATGATTAGAGAATATTATATATACACAGAAAATAATCATTTGATTAGGATAAATACCCTTAGGCATATAATCTTTAAAAACCCATGGTATTTCTATTCCGACAGAATTTAAATTTTCATTTAGCACAAATGATATTTTAAGAGAATTGCCTAAATCGATATAGAATGTACTTTTATAATCTTCAAGTATTAATTTATATATTTTTTCGAGCCTTGATCTATATTCAAGCTCAATCTTATTCTTAACAAAGGAGTATGTTTCATAAATCTTCTCTAAATCAATGTAAATCATATTAAATATATAGATTATTCTTCATGCATATCAATATGCGTTAATTATAAATATTTATATTAGATTTTCTAATAGAATAATATTGGTTTAGTTCCAAAAATATGGAATCATTTAAGAAAAAACGAATCATCTTTAGAAGAAATTTAAATAATTTGGAGAAATTGATGTATTCAAAAAAGATTAATATAGATTTTAGCCATATAGATTGTCAAAACATATTAGATAATATCCACTATCTTATTATTATGAAATAGTTAGACATGAGCATTTTGCAACATTTGGTAAAAGCGTTGAAGAATTAGCTAAAGATGGAATAAATGCTGTATTACTAGATGAACATATAAAATTTAAGAAACCAATATCTGCTGGTGAAGTGGAAATAACAAACAAATTTACAAGATTATCAAAAGTAAAATTTGTCGCTGAACAAGAAATAAAAGTTGATGACAAAGTAGCTAGCACCAACAGATGTGAAATCACTTGTGTTCCAGCAACAGGTGGGAGACCATTTTTTCCAGAATATTTAAACCAATTTATACATGAAGAAGAGACTAATGTCTAAAATGTCTCATTCCAGTAAAGACCATAGTTATACCAGCCTTGTTTGCTGCATCGATAACTTCCTGATCATTTTTAGATCCTCCTGGCTGGATAACTGCAGTAGCTCCAACTTTTATACACTCTTCTAAACCATCTGCAAATGGAAAGAATGCATCTGAAGCAACTACAGAACCTTTAGCCCCTTCAAAAGCATTTGCTTTTTCTGCACCAATTCTAGCAGAATCAACTCGACTCATTTGCCCAGCACCAATTCCAACTGTCTGAGTATCTCTAGCATAGACGATAGCATTAGATTTAACATATTTAACTGCTTTCCATGCAAACATTAAATCTGCCCACTCTTCAGCTGTTGGCTGTCTATCTGTAACTACTTTACACTCTTCTTTCTTCACCGAACCATTATCGTAAGATTGAGATAAAATACCGCCACTAACATTCTTACTAATCATACGGCTAGATTTTGTATCAAACACAGCTCCTGTTTCAAGCACTCTTAAATTTTTCTTAGATGCTAGAACTTCTAATGCTTTTTCTGTATAAGATGGTGCAACTATCACTTCTAAAAACATTTTACCTAATGATTCTGCAAATGCTTCATCTACTTCACAGTTAAATGCCACAATACCACCAAATGCTGATACCGGATCACTAGATAAAGCCTTTTCCCAAGCATCTAAAGCATTTTTACCAGATGCTATACCACAAGGATTCGCATGCTTGATAATCGCACAAGACGGCTCTGTGAATTCACAAACCATCTCAAATGCACCATCTGCATCATTAATATTGTTGTAGGATAGTTCTTTACCTTGTAATTGCTTAGCATTAGTCACACAAACTTCTGATGTATCTGTAGTATATATAGCAGCTTTTTGGTGAGGATTCTCGCCATATCTTAATATATGCTTCAAAGTTCCAACTGAGAAAAGCTTCTCTGGATATTCTTCACATACTTGTGTACTAAACCATTCTGCAATATGTGCATCATATTCAGCTGTATGCGCAAACGCTTCTAATGCAAACTTTTTACGCAAATACTGAGTTGTTGCACCTTCATTTTCTGCCATTTCTCTTAACACTTCTTCATATTGTCTAGGATTTGTAACTATTGTTGTGTGCTTATGATTTTTTGCACAAGAGCGCACCATTGATGGCCCACCAATATCAATATTTTCTACACAGTCTGCAAAACTTGCACCTGACTTAACAGTATTAACAAATGGATATAAATTAACTACAACCATATCTATGCCATGAATACCATTTTCTCTCATAGCCTTGATATGCTCTGGATTATCTCTATCAGCTAAAATTCCACCATGAATTAGAGGATGTAGGGTTTTAACTCTACCATTCATTATTTCAGGAAAGTGTGTATGCTCAGAAACATCTTTAACTTTTATACCAGCATCTTTTAATGATTTTGAAGTACCTCCAGTAGACAAAATTTCTACCCCATACATAGCTAAACCTTTAGCAAACTCAACAACTCCTGTTTTATCGGAAACAGATATTAAAACTCTTTGAATTTTAGACATTTTTTAGAAAACTCCTATCACACAATTAATTAGAAAAATTATTTAACGCTAAATTATAACAATTTTAATCTCAAAAAACCTATAACCTAAGATTTATTACTTTTGATTTCTTAATCAATATATTAATATAGATAACATTAAATCATATATTTCTCTAAAAGCTAAAATATGACAAATATAGTAATTGTTGGTGCCCAGTGGGGTGATGAAGGTAAAGGTAAAATCGCTGATACTTTAGCAGAAAAAGCTGATTTCATTGTTCGTTACCAAGGTGGTAATAACGCTGGACATACTCTAGTGGTTGATGGAAAGAAAACCTTCCTTCACTTAGTTCCTTCAGGAGTTTTACATCCACATACCAAATGCGTTATAGGGCACGGTGTAGTGGTTGATCCTCTAGCTCTTAAAGAAGAAATTAATAGAATTAGAAATAGTGGTATTAAAATAACTAAAGAAAATCTATTCGTTTCTGAATCTTGCTCAATAATCACTTCTTACCACAAAATCTTAGATGCTTTAAGAGAAAGTAATGGAAAAGAGAAAATAGGCACAACAGGCAAAGGAATTGGCCCAGCATACGAAGATAAAGTTGCAAGAAAAGGTCTAAAATTTAAACACCTATTTGATAAAGAATTATTAAGAACACGTCTAGCAAATAGCCTTCAAGAAAAAGAAATATTGTTCAAAGATCTTTATAAAGTAAACTATCCTTCTTTAGATGAAGAAGTTGAGAGACTTTATGAACTAGGTCAAGAGTTAAAAGGTTTTGCTGCTGATACATTTTCTCTAATAGACTTGGCAACTCAAGAAGGCAAAAGCATTGTTTATGAAGGTGCTCAAGGCGTGCTATTAGATGTGGATTATGGTACATATCCTTTTGTAACATCTTCTAGTACATCAGTTGCTGGTGTTTACTCTGGTGCAACCACAGCAGGTAAAGAGATAAAGCATGTTATAGGCATTGCTAAAGCTTATACAACTAGAGTTGGTGAAGGTCCTTTCCCAACAGAGCTTTTTAATGATACTGGCGACTTCCTACAGAAAAAAGGTGGTGAGGTTGGCGTAACTACAGGAAGAACTCGTAGATGTGGTTGGCTTGACTTACCTTTGCTTAAATATTCTGCAAAATGTTCTAATTTAACTTCTATTGCATTAACAAAAGTAGATGTTTTATCAGGTATGGATGAATTAAAAGTCTGTATAGGATATAAGTATGAAGGAAAAGAAATATATTGTGCTTATCCAGGAATAGATTTATATAAGGTTGAGCCTATATATGTAGATTTAGACCCGTTTACTCTAGATGAAACTGTTACAAAAGAAAATGCTCCTAATGCTTTTAGAAAGTTTGTGAGAATAATTGAAAACTTCATAGAAATACCTGTATCCGCAGTTGCATACGGTCCTTCTAGAGAGCAAATATTATTTTTAGAAGATTATTTTAAATAAATTTATTTCACTAAAATTTACATAATACGGAGAATTTAAAATGGGTGCTTCTACAAAAGCAGATGTATATATTACAGCTGACGCTATTGAAAAAGAAGTTTCTAAATTAGCTGAAACGTTAAACAATGATTACAAAGGTCAAGAACTCACTCTTGTTTGTGTTCTGAAAGGCTCCTTCATGTTCTTTGCAGACCTTGTAAGGAAACTAGATCTAGATGTAAGAACACAATTCATAACAGCATCATCTTATGGATCTGGTTCAAAAAGCTCAGGCAAAGTAGCCTCAACTGTTGATGCTCTAAAAGAAGAATATATTAAAAATAAGAATATATTAGTCATCGAGGATATTGTAGATACTGGTCATACCTTTCATAGAATAATGGAGGGTTTAAAAAAATATGAACCAAAATCTCTAAAGTTCGCAACTCTTCTTTTTAAACCTGCTAGGCTAGAGAGAGAAGTTGATTTAGACTATATTTGCTTTGAGATAGAGGATAAATTTATCGTTGGATATGGACTAGACTTTGATGAGAAATATCGTGAACTTCCTTATATTGGATTGATGAAGAATTAATTTATATTTGATAAGGAATTTCTATAATAACTCTAGTTTTTCCTTTTGTTTCTTTTCTAGCACCTCTTAATGCCCATTTTAATAAGAAAACTCTCTGATTATGCAAAATATTATGCCAAAACTTACTATCTTCAACTCTTGGGATAATTACTGTACATAGGCTTCCATCTTTATTCTGAGCATCAGCTTCTTGTACATACTTAACAAAATAATAAAGAAATGATTGAAAGTCTGTTTCTATAACAGTAAGTTTTTGCTTAATATTAAATTCTTTCCAAGCTGCTTCTAGTTTTTGAGTTTCTTCTCTATCAATATTGATTGTAACTACCTCTATATTAGAAGATATCGTTTTAGCAAAATCTATGGCTTTCAAAGTTCCTCTGTGTAATTTTGATATTGGTATTAGAATTTTTGGCTGCTCTGTGAAAATCTCCTTTTCTGTATAAACATCCTCTATTCGTAATTTTAAGCTCTTATCAACTTTCAAATAATGTTTTCTTATTCTATAAAAAATAGCTATAAGTACTGGAAGTGCAACGATAACAATCCATGCCCCCTCAGTAAACTTAGATTCAGTAATAACTAAAACTGTTATAAAAGTAGCAATACATCCAACTAAATTTATAAAAGATCTGAATACCCAGCTTTTGACTTTCCTTCTTCTCTTATACCAAAAGACTATCAAGCCTGCTTGGCATAAAGTAAAGGCTAAAAATACCCCAATAGAATATAAAGGAATTAAAGCACTTGTATCCGCATGGAATGCTACTATTAAACATATCGCCAATATTGCCAATATTATAATTCCATTCCTAAAAGCTAACCTTTCATCCTTATTTTTTAGCTGTGCTGGTAAGAAACCATCCCTACTAAGTATTGAAGCTAAGACAGGAAAGGCCGCAAAGGATGTGTTTGCCGCAACAAGCAATATTAAACAGGTTGCTAATTGCAAAATGTAATACCAGAAGCCATCACCAAATATTAAATGAGCTAATTGAGAAAGAGAGCTCTGCTCTTCAACCGGACGGATGCCTAATTTAAACGATAAATAAGCTATCCCTAAAAACATCGAAATTAGTAAAACTATCAGCCAAATAAGGGTAATATTAGCATTTCTTCTTTTATCAGGTCTAAAAGAAGCAACACCATTTGCTATAGCTTCTATTCCTGTCATTGCTGAACATCCCGAAGAGAAAGCTCTTAATAACAAAGTTACTGTAAGAGCCTGATTCACAGTCTCAAGAGTTTGAGTCGTTCTTCTATAGTCTATAGGATGAAGGTTTCCGGTAAACAAATTATATGAACCAATTATTATCATCAATAGAATTATGATAATAAAACCATAAGTTGGCCAAATAAGAATAGAAGCTGAATCCCTGATTCCTCGCAGATTTAGCCAAGCTATAATAACTATTGAAAAAACTGCTATCTGTACAGAATGATTATAGAGCGAGGGAAAGGCTGAGGTAATAGCAAGTACTCCAGCAGAGGTACTTACAGAAACGGTTAATATATAATCTACAAGTAAAGCTGCTCCAGCTATCAGCCCCATAAATATACCCAAATTTTCTTTTGCTACTACATAAGCTCCTCCACCATTTGGATAAGCATTAATAGTTTGGATATATGAAATCCCTACAATAATAATTAAAGCAGCGATGAAGAAAGAAATATTAAGAGACATTGTTAAAGCAAAGGTCCCAGCCATTGCCAGAGTAGTTAAAATTTCCCCTGTAGCATAAGCAACTGATGACAAAGCATCTGAAGAAAAAGTAGCTAACCCATGTTTTTTAGAAAGAGTATATTGTTCTAATTTTGTTTTAGATATTGGATTACCAAAAATAATTGACCACATCTTTTATATCCTTTTATCTTAGTTTTATATGCCCTATGACTAACGACCAGCTAAGATACTCCTTTAAAACCGGTTAAGCAATTCTTGTTATAGCAAGCTACTTTTGCTAAAAATCGACTTTGACGCATAGGTATTTATATGTAAACATTTAAGTATAGTTTATTAGTTTGGAGAAGATTATATATGAAAAAAAATATATTAAACCAAATCCATGAAACTATTTTTGAACAAACTGGTATTAGCGTAGATGAAAAATATATTGAAGATGAAATATATGCTTCTTTAGATACTTCTGAAATTGCTGGGAATATAGCTACAAAAGTTATGATCAATTATATTGAATCAAAAGATCTGAATCTTAAAAACACTCCGGCAAACTCTACAGAAGTGCGAAAATATTTAGAGAAAAACTCAAAAAAAGATTTTTAATAATTACTATTCATTTTTTTTGAAGTTTATTACCAACATTCTCATCTTTTGAAAGATTCATCATACCCTCATCATCAGCTATCATTTTATGCTCTAAGTCAGTAACAGTTTCTTCTTTATCAGAAAGATTTTCTTCGTAATTTTCTTTCTTATACTTCTGCCATTTTTTATCTAAACTTAATACATATCTACATGCTTCCTCTATGAAATGATCTTTATACTTTATTTCAGCCCACTTCATATATTCAATCATTTCATTAAAAACACTTTCATTTAATCTTATTCTTAAAGGAACTTTTTCTTCTTTATTTTTTCCTTTTATCAAAGGCATAATCACTCCATGAATAATCATTAAGGCTATTGATTCAATAATATTTGTTACAAAATATTTTGTCAACTCTTATGTCATCTTAAAGCGCTAAAATGATGCCAAGAATATATCAGGCTTGTTAAGCCAATTGACAAAAGATAATAAAACAAATAATATTGCCTTTGAGATTTGAGAAATTAAAAAAATTAAAATAAGAAATGAGGAGAAAATGATGACGAAAAATAGAAAACTTATAACTTAAAATTACTATCATCTAACTGATCTTTATACTATTTATCCTTCTGACTTCTGCTTGCTGGCTTGGAATGACTACGGCTACTAGCAAACCAATGGAGCAAATTAATACTAATAACATACTTAAACCTATAATTGATGATGTTACTCCCATCACATATGTAGCAATCATTGGCATAAATCCAGAAATGGCATTACCAAAGCCCAACCCTATAGAACACCCTATAGCCCTTACTTGAGGAGGGAAAACTTCCGTAAAATATGGATTTGAAGCTCCTTGTGTTAATGCAGTAGTAACCGCAAGCAAAAATACACTTATTGAAATTATATAAATGTTTTGTAAATGCATTATTAAAACTAGAGGGATCATAATTAAGCTTACTATCAAATAAGCAGCTATATGAAATCTTTTTCTTCCGATAATATCTGATAAAAACCCAAATAAAGGTGTTAATATACAAATACCTATTAATCCTAATGTACTAACACCTAAAGCTGTACTTATTGATAAGCCTAGTTCTGTTTCCATATAAGAAACCATATAGGTGACAACCAAGAAATATAATCCTCCTGTACAAGTAGATAAAACCACTATAAGAATAAGTCTATTACTATAATGTTTTAACAAAATTTGTACCGGAGTCTTTTCTCTTGGGGCATTGTTTACCTCACCTTTATCATTCTCTCGTAAAAATAAGTGAATTATCAGTAAAATAAAGCTTAACGCAAAAGGAATTCGCCAAGCCCAACTCTGATCTTCTTTGGGTAATAAACTAAACAATCCATAACTTACCCCTGCAGCTATAAGATAGCCAACCACAGAAGTAGAATAAGCTATTCCAAGACTTAATCCTCTATACTTCAGAGCCTTATCTTCTGCAGTAATAGTTAGCAAATTACCAAACTGTCCTCCAGCTGAAAGACCTTGTAATAATCTAATCATTATTAATAGTAAAGGAGCAAATAGTCCAATTTGTTTAGATGTTGGTAAAAATGCTACAGCCATAGTACTTATAGACATCAAGGTTATAGAGATATTCATAGCATAATGCCTACCAACTTTATCGCCTATATATCCAAATAATATAGAACCAACTGGTCTAGCAATAAAACCGACGCCAAAGGCTCCAAAAGCAGCCATTAGAGATATCCAATGATTATTAGAGGGAAAAAATTGAATTGCTATTATAGTAGCAAAATACCCATATAACGAGAAATCATACCATTCTATAATATTGCCAAAAGAACTTTTCAAAGTTCTTACTACTGAGCTTAATAACAAAAGTTAATATCTCTTTTAAAAATAAGTCATACCTTTACATGATAAATTATTAATATGTTAAATCCAAATAAGACTTAAGCAAATTATAAGTTAGGTGATTGGGACATTTTCTAAATTCTTAGGCTTAAAAATAAAAATATAAAACATTATTATAAAAAGCCCTATCGCATAGATTATCTGAGTCCATGCGTATGCTGAAAAAGATATTACTGAATGAAAGCTTAAATTGGTTACTCCGGATAAAGTAGCCAAAACAATCCCTACCCAAGAAATAGCAAAAGCACTTGTAAGCTGAATTATTGTGCTATTAATAATTGTTGCTACGCCCATGTGATCATTATTATCTAAAGAATTATAAATTGCTGCATTAATTATTATAGTGAAAGTACCAAAACAACAACCTAACAAAGTTAATAAAACAAGAAACTCAATAAAATTGAAATATAAAAACACATAACCAATAGCTATATAAATTAGAGCCATTAAACCTACATTTATAATAAAGAATTTATAAAAATGAAGCTTTGCCAATATTGATTTGACTAATTTCTTTACTAGCCATACAGGAATAATAAAAGCCATAAGAGATAATCCAGAGTAAAAAGCGCTAAAGCCTTGCTTAGTCTGTAAATATAAAGGAAATATAAACATCATCCCCATAATAACTAAACGAGAAAGCGTACTAATAACTATAAAATATCTAAAACATTCATTTTTAAATACATTTAAGTTAATAACAGCATTATCTTGTAATTTTTTAGCATGCCCTAAATAAAAGAATCCTAATATAATCGATAAAGTAAGAGATAATGTTTTCCATAATAAGGAAATCTCCTGATCAATCATTAAATCAACAAAAAGCATTAAAAATGCTATAGAACTCCCTATAATTAAAAATCCCTTTAAATCAAACTTTGCTTGAACTTTCTCCAACTTAGTTCTTGGTAAATAAAAATAGACTAATATTATAGCGACAATCCCTATAGGTAAATTTATGAAAAATATCATTCTCCAGCCAATATATGTCGTAATAATTCCTCCAACCAATGGTCCAATCATAGGTCCTATTGTAGCAATGACCGCCACTACTGACATTGCTGCTAACATATTTCCTTTAAATATCCTAACCATAGTCAATCTAGCCACAGGCATAGTAAAGGCACCAAACACCCCCTGAAATGCTCTAAAAATAATTAACGAGGTAATGTTAGTTGATAAGCCACAAGCCATTGAAGAAATTACAAAACCACTTATAGAAATAAATAATAAATTTTTATTTCCAAATTTATCTGCAAACCATGCTGATGCTGGTATAAATAACCCTAAAGTTAATAAATAAACTGTTATAGCAACTTTTAATGTAATAGCGTTAACTTGTAAGCTAATAGCTATCTGAGGCAAAGCTGTATTTAGAGCAGATCCATCAATGAGCTCCATTAACATAATCACCCCAATCGTATAGGCAATAATCTTTTTTTGATCCATAGATAAAAATAAACCCATCTTAAATGAGTACTTATAGGATAAATGATAGCCTAAAAGGTTGGAAGTAAATTATGAATTAATTTGACCAATATTAGCAACCCACATAGTTGCAACACAGACTAAAATACTATAACCTTTTTCAAAAATATTAAATTAACCTTTTAATGCTATCTAACAGAGACGCTACTGTCAGAAAAATCATTCCTTATTATGTTGCCTTTTGCTGGTTTGCAGCTATCACATCATCTTTTATTACGACCATCATCACCCATGATAAATGGATTGCAGGAGACTGGCTAATAAACTATGAGGGTGGTTTTGTAAGAAGAGGAATCATTGGTCAAGTAATATATGAGCTTTCAGAGCTAACTGCTATTTCTCCTGGAACTTTTGTTTTTCTTATATTATTAAGCCTATTTTCTTTATATTACTACTGTATAAACTACTTACTAAAAAAACAAGAACATATTCTTCCTTATGTATTTTTGGTATTTGCACCGTTTACACTTGCATTTCAGGTAACCTCTCCTGAGGATATAAGAAAACCAGCAATTTGCTATGCATTATTAGCTTTAACAATTGTTTTCACACACAAGTTAAGTAAGAAGCATTTCAATATCTTCTTTTACGCTCTGATGGTGATCGGATTTCCAATCGTACTATTAGCTCATGAAGCTACTATGATTTTTGTACCATACTTCCTTATTACTTATTTATACGTTAATAAAGTAACTATAAAAAGCTTTATTAAGATGATAGTTATATCTATACCCGCTGCTGTAGTTTTCTGGGGAGTAATTATATTTGCTAGATATATCCCATTAGACCAAATGCTGATGATTAAAAAATCTCTTGCTGCCCTTGGGTATACGTTTAAAGAAGCTGGATCTATCGAGTTTTTATCATGTGATTTACAAGTAATTATAAGCTTAAAATATATCATCTACTATTCACTGGGACTTGCTCTAGCATGCCTAGCTTTCATACCGATAAGATCAAGACTAGCATATATCTTTAAAGACAAAGTACTTTTACTTCTATTCTTAGCAGCAGTTGTAATGACACTTACTATTATGGCTATTACCGTTGACTGGGGTAGAGATATATGTTGGAATCTTATCCCTTTATTCTTATTAACTCTTATAAAGCAAGATGATAATAAGACAGAAGAAAATCTAAAAGAGTCGAAGCTATACCATGTTAATGGTAAAAAGCTTGTGATTGCATGTATAGCATATTTAACTCTATGGAATATGTCAGCTTTAGATCCAGAAGATAGAATGTTTATACCGCTAGCTGCAGCAAAACTGATTATCCACATGGATGATCTAGATGCATACTACAAGCCAGAAGTAGGGAAAAATATCTGTGAGCAAACCAACTATCTTCCTTTCAAATAAACAATTTTTACTCAATTAAAGACTCTATAAAAATATAGTGATCTCTATCAACTCACAATATAATATATTGCTTATAACTTTATTAAATAATCTAGTTAGAAATATTTTTTTAAATAAAGGAAGAAGAATGAAAACTAAAAAACCAAGTTTATTTACTGCAATTGCGCTAAGCGTTGGAACAATGGTTGGTAGTGGATGGCTTTATGCCTCATACTATGCATCTCAAGCAGCTGGAGCAGCTTCTATACTTTCTTGGATTATTGGTGCAATTATCGTATTAGCTATGGCATTTCTTTTATCAGAGATTGCAGTTAAATATCCAAATAATGGTGTTTTCACACAACTAACGACTATATCTCACAATAAACATTTTGGTTTTGTGACAGGGTTATCAAACTGGATGCTAGGTCTTATAATTGTCCCATCAGAAGCGATGGCTACAACACAATATATAGCATCTATTTATCCACCATCTACACCTTATATATTTGCTAATGGCGCACTAACTTTTAGTGGTGTTATTATAGTTGCCTTATTTATGATAATTTACACCTTAATCAACTATTGGGGTATAAAATCACTTTCAAAAATAAATAACTGGCTAACTCTACTAAAAATAGTAATACCTATTGCTACAGCTATTATTGTAATGATCACAGCTTTTCATAGTAGTAACTTTAGTGGTGAATATGTTAGCTTTATGCCAAATGGAGTTGGAAGTATTTTTAGTGCTATAGTTTCTTGCGGTATTTTTTACTCTTTCTTTGGTTTTCAGATGGCAGCAAGTTTCTCAGCTGAGCTAGAAAATCCTAAACGTAATATCCCTATTGCGCTTATAAGTAGTGTGGTTATAGTACTAATGATTTATTTATTGCTACAAATCTCATTCATAGGCGCAGTGCCTACAGAGATGGTTAAAAATGGTTGGGGTGCTTTAAATTTTGAATCTCCTCTTGCTCAACTTGCTGGGATTTTAGGCTTAAATGCTCTAACTATAGTTCTTTATGCAGATGCTTTAGTTAGCCCTTCTGGTACTGGGATAGTTTATCTAGGTGGCTCTACTCGTATGCTTAATGAAATGGCAAAATCAGAGCAAATGCCCGAGTATTTTAATAGAGTAAACCCTACTGTGAATGTCTCTCGTACTTCTTTGATCTTCACACTAATCTGCTCAATGTTACTGATACTATTTTTCCGTAACTGGCAGATGATTGCTTCATTAACTACAACTTTCATTCTTGTGTCGTGTGTGGCCCTACCAGTTTCTTATGCAAAGCTTAAAGCTAACAAATCTGATCCTCTACCGATTAGCTATCTTCCTCTTCCTCAGTTAGTAGCATTCTGTGTGTATCTAGTTTTAACATATTTATTAATGATCGCTGGAATACTTAATCTAGTTATAGCCCTAATCCTTCATGTAGGATTCTTTGTGATATATGCCTATGTAAACTCTAAACATCAACTTAATAAAATCATCAAAGCTTTTGCATCATCTTGGAGTATATTTGCATATTTAGCTTTTGAACTTATTGCCGCTATAATCCATGACAGCATTTCAAATCATGGACTTTTCTATACTATATTTATTCCAGTATCAATTATCTTTTATATACTAATGGTTAGTCAGAAAACACATTTAGACTAATCAAAAAATATTTCTTCTTTACTATGTATTATCAAAATTATCTAGCTTTATAGCTTTGTTATGGGCTATATTAAATTTAGCATATATAAAAATGTGAACTAAGAATGAAAGTATTCAAACACTTATATGCACAGATTTTAATAGGTATCTTTATAGGTATTATATTAGGTTTCCTTGCACCGCATATAGCTATCTCCCTTAAGCCTTTTGCTGATGTTTTTGTCAAACTCATAAAGTTACTGATCGCTCCGATTATATTTTTAACTCTGGTTTCTGGTATAGCTGCTATGAGTGACCTAAAAGCAGTCGGTAAAATCGGTGGTATCGCCCTAATCTACTTCTTTATAATGACAATTATGGCTCTAATTGTCGGGATGGTTGTAGCAAATTTATTTACTCCTGGACATGGTTTAAATATAGATCCAAACTCTTTAAACATAGACTCTGCAAAAGCCTATATGGGAAATGTCGAACATGTTGAAAATATCCAAGATTTCTTCATGAACATTATTCCTAATACATTTGTAGGGGCTTTCACAAAGGGAGATATATTACAGGTTCTATTTGTAGCAATACTATTTGCTGTTGGTCTTGTGATGTATGGAGCTCAAGGTAAACCAATACTTACTGGGATACAGAGTTTATCAAAAGTATTTTTTAAAATAATTCATGTGATTATGTACTATTCACCTTTAGCTGCCTGTGCTGCTATGGGATATACAGTAGGGATGTATGGAGCAGGAACATTGCTCGGATTAGTTGGGCTATTATTATGTTTTTACATTACTTGCCTTATATTTATATTAGTTCTTCTAGGAATAGTTTTACGCCTATTCTGCGGTATTAGTATCTTTAAACTACTTGGATATATCAAGACTGAGATATTTATTGTACTTGGGACTTCATCTTCTGAAACTGTTTTACCCAACTTGATAGAAAAACTTGAGAATCTCGGCTGTGATGAATCCGTGGTTGGTCTAGTAATACCAACAGGCTACTCATTCAACCTAGATGGAACTGCTATTTACTTATCATTAGCAGCTATATTTATAGCTCAGGCTTTAAATGTAGATCTAACAATCCAGCAACAGATATTTATGTTAGCTATTATGGTGATTAGCTCAAAAGGTGCAGCAGGTGTTACAGGTAGTGGATTTATTATCCTAGCAAGTACACTAAGTGCTTTAGGAACAGTTCCAGTTGCAGGGATAGTCATAATACTAGGTATTGATAGATTTATGTCAGAAGGTCGCGCTATCACAAATATGATAGGGAATACTGTCGGTACAATAGTGATATCTAAATGGCAAGGTAAGCTAGATATGGAAGTCTTAAAGCGAGAGTTGAAAGCTTAAGAATATAAATCAATACTTCTCGTAATAGTCAAATCAATTAAATATAATCTTTGTATAGACCTTAAAATAATTTTATCTAAATGCTTATAAACCTAAGTCAAAAAAACAAATTCTGGTACTAATATTTCTTAAATATTGAAGAATTATATTTTCAGAAATAGAAGTTATGAAAGGGGTGAGAGTGTGATTAAATCATTAGATATAAAATATGTAGCTACTTATGATGAGCATGGTATACAGCTAGCAGACTTGAAAAAAGTAAATTTTATTTATGGAGCGAATGGATGTGGAAAAACAACAATATCTAATTTTATTTATAATCCTCAAGAACCTAAATACAATGCTTGTGCTATTGAATGGACTAATGGCTTGGAGTTACAAACCTTAGTTTACAACAAAGCCTTTAGAGATAGAAATTTTGGTAAAGGTAAAATTGCTGGAGTTTTTACTCTTGGAGAAGCAACAAAAGAAGATTTAGAAGAGATTGATAGAAAGCAAAAAGAACTAGAAGACCTTAAAAGTACTGGTATAAAGAAAAAAGAAACACTTCAAAAGCAAAAAGAAAAGAGACAAGACTCAGAAAATAAATTCAGAGATGATGTTTGGGCAGATGTTTATAAAAAGTATGAGAGTGATTTTAAAGAAGCGTTTAGGGGTACGATGCAAAAAGAATCATTTAAAAACAAACTTCTATTAGAGTCAAAAAATAACACAAAAACATTAGAAATATATGAAAAATTAAAAGAAAAAGCTAGAACAATATTTGGAAAGCAACTGCAAAAAATTGATCCAATAAGCATTATTTCATCTAATAGAGTTATAGAAATTGAAAAAAATAAAATTTGGAATAAAACTATAATTGGTAAAGCGGATGTGGATATTGCTAAATTGATCCAAAAATTAAATATCAGTGACTGGGTAAGTCAAGGTAAGGATTATATTCAGGACAAAACTTGTCCATTTTGTCAAAAAGAAACTATTACAGATGAATTTAGTAGTCAACTTGAAGAATTTTTTGATGATACATATCTCCATGATGTTAATGAAGTGAGTAGTTTAAAAGATAATTATAATACTCTGACACAAAATATAATTAACCAGTTAAATGAGATTGAGCAATATCAAAAGAACTTAGGTAATTCAAAATTAGATCTTGAAAAGTTTTCATCCTATTTAAAAACTCTTACAAGTCAAATTACTACAAATTATGAATATTTAAATAATAAGGTAAAAGAGCCAAGTAGAAGTATAAATCTGACCTCAATTAGTCAGCAGTTTGAGCTAATTATCGGCTTGATTGAAAAAGCTAATTTTGAGATAAGTAAGCATAATAGTATTGTAGATAATTTTCAGAAAGAAAAAAAAGAGTTACTTTCAGGCATTTGGCAATTTTTGTCAAGTGAATATAAAGATAAAATTGATGCTTTTAATAAGGAACAAAAAGGTTTAAAAACAGGAATCTCTAACTTACAGGATCAGCTTGAAAATGAAAGAAAGATGTATAAGAATCTAAAGAGTTGTATAGAGGGGCTAAATAAAAATGTTACAAGCATTCAGCCGACTATTGATGAAATAAATAGACTCTTGAAATACTATGGCTTTTTAAACTTCGAAATTGTTCCTACTAAAGATGATGGGTTCTATCAGATTCAACGTGAAGATGGAACAAGTGCAGAAGCTACGTTAAGTGAGGGAGAGGTTACTTTTATAACTTTCTTATATTATCTACAACTTACAAAAGGTAGTACATCTAAGGAAGATGTTAATAACGAGAGAGTTTTGATTATTGATGACCCTATCTCAAGTTTGGATAGTAATGTTCTGTTTGTAGTTAGTACATTGATAAAAGATATTATTCAAAATGTAAAAACTGGAAAAGGTAGTGTTAAACAAATAATTTTACTAACACATAATGTTTATTTTCATAAAGAGATATCATTTATAAATAGTAGAATAAAAGAGTGTAATGAAACTAATTTTTGGATTTTAAGGAAAAATAATACAATAACAACCTTGCAGGCTTTTGGAGAATCTAATCCTATTCAGTCATCATATGAACTTTTATGGTGTGAGCTAAATAGTAGTGAATATAGCTCAACTTTAACAATTCAAAACATAATGCGTAGAATAATAGAGAATTATTTTAAATTACTCGGTAAGTATAGAGATGATGATTTAATTTCCAAATTTGAAACTAAAGAAGAACGAGAAATTTGTCGCTCTTTAATATCTTGGGTAAATGATGGGTCTCATAGTATGAACGATGATTTGTATATAGAGCTTCAAGATAGAACTATTGAGAATTATAAAAAAGTTTTTAAAGATATTTTTTATAAAATGAAACATGATGCTCATTATGAAATGATGTCTAAGAGTGGAAAACTATAATGGCTAAATTTGAAAACGCTTTTAGCATAAAGCTTGATAAAGAGATTGCACCATTTGAGTATAGTAAAATAGGTATACATAGCGTTGGTGATTTAGAATGTATTGAATGTCGAAATTTAAAGATTGATAATCCTGCAAAACTACATCTGAAAAGAAGAAAAAAAGAATCTGGCATAACATATTTTTATGCAACAAATCCAAAATCATCTCATCATAAAAAATGTAGATTTTATGAGAAATTTACAGATACTGAAATAGTAGAACTATTTCAATTAGAATCACCATCTGAAGATGATTTAAACAAGATGAACAATTTAATTGAGCAAAATTTACTTGTTGCAATTAGACAAAATAAGTCATCTTTAGAAAGTGAAGATAAAGAAAGTTGTGATGAAAATAATGCGGATGGAAAAGGTACGCAAAAATCTCATAAAAAAGGCGTAAATAAAGGTAGGAAAAAAGACTATATAGAGAAAGTATCTATCAATAAGATAAATTATGATGGAGATTGTTTTGATAGATTAGTATGTATTCATGGAATTGTAAAAATAAATGTCTCCACACTTATAAAAAAAAGTACTACCCAAGAATTTAAAAATAAAAGGGTAGTTTTTTATAATAAAAATGACAAAATAGCTTTTTCTCTCCTTTTAGGAGAGTATGTTGCTAGATTACTGGGTTTAGAAAATGATGGATTTATTGAAAATATAACTTTTGCGATAGTTGGTAAACTTGTAATCAAAACTGTAAATAAAGTTGACTATATAAATTGTGAGAGTTTTATTGGTAACTATTTTACAGATAGGGAAATGATAATTGAAAAGTAATCTAATTAATGCGGATGAAATAATATCTATGTTTGATACTGAAATATTTAAAGAAGCTGTTGAAGAGTTAGAACAAAATGAAATATTATTTGAAGGACAGTTCCCTTTTTTAAATGATTCGAGTATGAGAGATAGAAATCTCAATGCTCAAAAGGAAATTTTAAAAAAATTTGGCTATTGTAATCCTGATGATATACACAACCTTTCTTTTGAAGTTGGAGAAGGTTGGATGCATTGTTTTTGTGTATTTGGCAATCGTTTTGAAGAGATAAAAGATGTTAGAAACGCAGTAATTGAATATTTTAAAAAATAGTACTAAGCAAATTTAGAGTGGATGAACTAGAGTCAATTTTTTAAAGCTTTATTTATAATAAATATTAAGAATATTAATCTGGCGTTCCCGAGATGATTCGAACATCCGACCTATCGCTTAGGAGGCAATCGCTCTATCCTGCTGAGCTACGGGAACATTTTTAATATATTAAATAAAAAGTTTAAAAATTTAAATATTACTTTAACAAGAAAATTAATAGATAAGATAGTTAGATAGATAGATCTTTAATTTCTACTCTTATGCCTGAAGCATTATATATTGATTGAAAAATAGCTTCTGAATCATCAGTTCTTAAGTTTAAGATTAAATTTCTATCACCAGTTTTCTTATAAAGTTTACCTATAATACCTTTCTGTGAGCTGTTATCTAATAGCATCACTGGATGTCCCACTAATATTTCCAAGTCACACCATAAGCTTTTAATCACGGCTTTTGCATCATCATTATCTATATGATTTAATACATGACCTAAATTAACTTCTTGTATAGAGTTAACATTATCAGCCTTATAACTTTTATTAATAAGCTCTACTAATGTTTTAGTTATATTATCATCTTTAAGTACACAGTATTTTCTAGACATATTATTAACTCCTTTTTACACAGTTATTAAAACAGTATGTAGAGGCTACACTTGAGTTCATCATTTGTTTATTCCTCCCATACACATAAAACTATTTAGTTTAAAAAATTTGTCATACAAAATACCTTCCATGGAAGATATGAAAGTAATTTTATATGTAAAAATCAAAAATAAACATCTTGAAAATTTGTCTAAATAGCGCTCCTCGTTGTAAACATTGAGAATAAATTTGAATTTATTTTTTTATCCACAAGAAATAGATGTCTAAATTTATAATTAATTAATAATTTTATTAAAATTAAATTATTTTTTATATATTTTTACTTAAACAAGACTTACATTCGACATAAATATTTAAACTATAATCTACTAAGTTTATATAAATTAGCTCAGATATATTAAATCTTGTGATGTATAAAAATAACACCTAATATATATTTTTCCCTTCTCTACTACTAGCTCCTCATCTTTTTTGTCAGGTATATAAAAAGCTTCAATATTAGAGAGGTTTAATTGCTTGGTTTCTTTAATTTCTTCATAATTTTTCAAAATTTCTTCAAGGCACTCCTCTATAATAAATTTTCTCATTTCATTAAAAGTTTCAATTTCCAATTCTTTATATAAATTTCTTTCTTGAACTTCTTTATAATTCCATTCAAATTTTTGATTAGTTCTAGACTCACGCTCTTCTTCAATTTTATAATTAATTCTTGGCTCACGCATTAGAGAATGTTCTTCTTCAATTTTCTTAGGATATGTTAGAGATTCCTTTTTAATTGCCAGTTCAGAGATAGACCTATAAAACCTTCTTGCTTCAACTTCTTTTTCTATCTCCAACATATCTTCGTAATCTAGTGTTATTAAAGTTAGCAGATCTTCAACAAAAGCATTCAACTCTTTACAAAATAAAAAAAATCTTTTATTTTTATCATTTTCCTTTATTAACTTGTCAGCATAATAATCAAACTTCATATTTCCAGATAAAAATCTTTTAAGTAATCCTATAGAATTATCAAAACTATTAGATTGTTGAAGCAGTTTATATAAATTTCCATAATGCTCTTCTGTCGAAGGACGAAATATACCTGATTTAAAATTTTCTCCTAGAAATATCTCGTTGATTTTATCTAAGATCTTTTTAGTAAGTAGTTGATCTATTTTAATCTTTATTGTGTTACTATTTTTTTTCTTTTTTTGTGCTATTAATCTTTCTAGCCTATCTTTCTCTTCAGCTTCTTTGAGCTTCTCTAAATCTAATTGTTTAGCCTTATTCTCTTCATTAACTCTTGCCCTAATCTCTATAATCTTCTTTTCGCGGGCAAGAGCTTCGTTCTGTGCATCTATTCCTCTTTTAATAGCGCAAATCTCTTTAACTTGTTCTCTTAAAAGACTGAAGTGGGGACTTAATTCACGATTTACTGCTTTGCTTAATATCTCCGTTATCGTTTTAGTAAGTTTTTTCTGAAGAGGATATTTTCTCAAAGCCCTAAACGCCCTTGATTTAAGCTTAGAATCAGTCTTAATAAGTTGTTCAAAAACCTTTTCTGTATCTGTCTTATAAGAAGGGTCACGATGTTTATTTAAAATATCAGCTTTCTTAGCGCAAATCGCTTCCATATTTTTTAAATCTTTCGTGAAAAAGGGATCATCTTCTAATAATTTTTCTGAAACAATATATTTCCAGGATGAACATGCTTTTTGAAGCTCCGGATCATCTCTTAAAGTTGTTGTAACAAAATCTTCAAGGTATAAATATACTTTTTCAAATGTCGAAACATCAAGGCTAATTTTAGAATTAATAATTATAGACATTACAAAATAATTAACGACGCTAAATTCTTTTACTAAAAAAACTTGAGGATCATCTTTAATCGAATCCCACATTCGTAAATCCTCATTAAAATCACGAACAATGTTTGGATGGTACCTACCTTCCCTAAATATATATAGGTATATATCTTGTAACGAATATTTTTTTTGTAATAAGTATGCTAGATATTTTAAAATACTATTATCTAATTCACGATTTCTAAATCTTCCGGAGTTAAAAAAGACCTCTAAATGAGTAGGCCTTTGTAATAAATAACCCGCACAGAATAAATCTTCACCAAAGACAATACTCGGATGTCCAGTTCTAAAAGCTGGGCCCCGACTATTAGGATCAAATCCAAAGAGCCCTTTTAAATTGTCTTCAGTATAAAGACCAAGTTCAATAAAAGTTTTCTCAAATTGATCATTTACCTGATTTTTTATACCCACATTTAAAGAAAATGTCTCTGTCAGAACAAAGATCCTATATTCGCCATCATCTAATGGATAAAATTTAAATCCATCTTCATTGTTAGTTCTTTGAAATGCTGGGTTGACATTTTTATCTGGGGCATCTTGCACTATATCTCCAGTTCTTATTCTAGCCTGCTGATAAAAATTCTTAAAAATATATTCCTCTATATTGTTCATTAGCTTTTTTCATATATTTGTGGCTTAATATAACTCTAGCAACTTAAAATAGAGTTTTAAATACTTTATTTGTAGGTATGCTCGCAAAAAAGAGAGTATAAAAAATTTATTTCTAATCATGGCTAATATATCTCTGTTTATTGAATTCAGCGATAGAGAGTGGATATAGATATTCCTAAATGTTCTGCACTGTGGGTGAAACTCCCTAAAGTAATAATTGTTTGGCAGACTCAATTTTCTTTTATCATTTTTCTTGGTATACCGCCTCTTTGGCAACCTCATTGTTTTAATATATTAATTTGGGAATCTAGACTTTGGTATTTTATTGAAACTGAAACATATCCTACTAACATAAAAATATTCTTTATTAAAATTTATAAAAATGCAGCATTTTTATATTTAGTTTCAAGGGCTATTAGTCTCTTTGCAAATAGACCTTTATCTAAAAAAACTGTATTATCAACTTGCCAACTAGGTGAGTTAAAGATAAATATAGAAATAGCTAAATTTATAGCTGAACTTATGGCAACACACATAAGAAGTAAGGAGTTTAAAAATAGGTTAATAAGAGAGGCAGAAGAACACTATATGAAAAATATAAATGTATCATCTGGAAATATATCTCAATATCAAAATAATTTAGATAAATTTAGTAAGCATGTTAAAGGATATAATAATTATAGAGAAAAATATATGTCAAAATTAGGGTTTGATATCCCAAATATTTTGTATATTAATGACACTGATATATCACCAATCTTATGTCATCTAACCTACGCAGATAGTCGTAAAATTCGTAGTAACATGCAACCAGACAGTTATATAGCAAATAAATAAATTAAAATTACGCTTATTCATTTTTTAGCTTCTGTTTATTTGATACTTTGTTCATATTTAAAACAAAAAGGCTCATCAAACACACAAAAATTAAATATAAATTAACATGATCGTTAGATTTATATAATATCTTCATGAGTTATTCTAAGATTATTTAAAATTTGATTTATATTTTCTTGTAAATTAACAATAACATTAGGTAATAAAATTGGTTTATCTATAGTTATTCTTCTTATTAATTCTTGGTAATCTGCAAAGTGATGACCTTGTATTTGTGATAGGCTTATCCCTTGTTTAACTTCATAGAAATTTGTTATATAGTTTTTTGCTGACATGCTATAGTTTCTTTCAAAATCGAATTTATGGATATAGTTTGATAAAACTCTAGAAATGTCTCTCATAGCATTAGACTTTTTTCGGTAGTGTTCAGACTTTACAACGTCAGCAGAATTTAGTTTTCTATTTAAATAAATTAAGGGATTATATTTAATATCATAATATTCAGAAGTATACTGCTTATCGTATAAAGTATAATCAGAGTGATTATCTGTACTTAGGCCTGTGTTTAAGATTTGTTTATATATAGGCCATATTATTACATCATCAGAATTACAATTATAAAAAATAACATCTCTCCTGAATATTCCTCTGGAAGAATAATTATATTTTGCTTTTAATCTTTCCAATGCATTAATATCCCTTTGGGTATTAGGATTAGAGTAGTTAAGATGCTTATTTTTTTTATAGTTCTTTAAATATGGGCACATTATAGCCTCTTCAATTAAGAAGAAAGGACTTTTCTGTATATCTCTATTTTTTATAAATCTTTTTATTTCTGATACTATATTAAATTCAGGATCAGAAGTTCGCCTTTCATTTATAAAATAATTCCCTGAACCTAATAAACCTGTTGCTTTAACAACTACATTATAGTTGGATTGTTTAATAAAATTTTCTAACTGATGATACTCTGGGATTGGAGTTTTTAGAAAATCTTCTGTTTTATAGATTAGAAAATGCGGCAAATATTTTTTTGTATTTACATCACTTAATATAATACGCTGATTAACTTTGTTTTCTTCCAAAGTTATAGGTAAATCTAACACACTCCTTTTCAGATTACTCCTAATAAATGTTTTAAATGGTTCAAGTTTGAACAGCATATCTTCTTCTTTATCAGGCTGATACATATCTAATTTGAAGTGATTTGATAAAGTATGTTGTACTTCATATACATACAATCTAAATTCACTATCCTTAGGGTGTGTACATGTATAGTCAATAGTATACGATATCCAAACATCGTTCATTAATTTCAACCTTTAACTGCTTTAATTTTTATTTGATATTTAGACCTAATTCTTTAAGTAATCTATTCTCAAAAAGTAGTCTTATTTCTTTTTTTTTTTGAAATATTTAAAATTTCACATAGATTATCTTCGCAATAATCATTTCGAGCTAATTTCGATTGAATGGTCTTAATATCCGTATACAAAATTTAGCTATTTCTATATTTATCTTTAACTCACCTAGTTGGCAAGTTGGTAATACAGTTTTTTTAGATAAAGGTCTATTTGCAAAGAGACTAATAGCCCTTGAAACTAAATATAAAAATGCTAGCATTTTTATAAATTTTAATAAAGAATATTTTTATGTTAGTAGGATATGTTTCAGTTTCAATAAAATACCAAAGTCTAGATTCCCAAATTAATATATTAAAACAATGAGGTTGCCAAAGAGGCGGTATACCAAGAAAAATGATAAAAGAAAATTGAGTCTGCCAAACAATTATTACTTTAGGGAGTTTCACCCACAGTGCAGAACATTTAGGAATATCTATATCCACTCTCTATCGCTGACTCCAGCATCTGATATACATTAATTATGTTTAAAAATAGATTATATTTATACTCTCATTTCTTGTGAACATTCAAGGTTTCATATTCTCAAGCACTTACAATTAGCGGTCATTTTTCATAGTAAGGCAAGATTTACATTCGACATAAATATTTAAACTATGATCAACCATTTTAGCTCCCATAGCTTTTACTATTTGATTCTGTATCTTCTCAAGCTCTTCATCATAAAACTCTTGTATTACATTACATTTAACACAGATCACATGATCATGATGGTCGCCTTGATTTAGCTCATACATAACTTGATCATTATTAAATTTTAAGCGATTAATTAGTCCAGCTGACTCAAACTGGCTTAGAATTCTGTATACAGTTGCTATCCCAATACTACTACCATCTAACTTTAACCTAGTGTATACATCATCAGGGCTTAAATGCTTATCTTTATTTTCTTCAAATAGTTGTAATATCTCTATGCGTGGCTGTGTGATTTTAAAACCAAATTCTTTAAGGTTTGTATTTTTCTGATCTTCCATAACTATCAATTATCCATAATTTTTATTTTATTACTAAAAGCTTAATGCTTAATCTCACAAGTACTACAGCCTGTTAAATTAGCAACAAATCTAATCTTAGTTGAAAGATATCTCATAATATAAATAACGATAGCCAAAGCTATCAATGCTATAACAATATAAGCTACTGACCTCATTGGGGTATTTAGTATATTACCTGTTTGATACACTATTAGAGCTGAAACATAAGCCATAGTTGAACTCCAAACTATAGACAATATCGCCCAGCCACGAGTAGACTCTCTGACCATCGCACCAATCACTGAAATGCATGGTATATATAATAAAACAAATAGCATATATGCAAAAGCCGAAACACCAGTACTAAACTTACTAACCATATTACCCATAGCAGATGAGTCCATGCTAGCATCAGCCTCATTAGAAGTTATTGGATTAAAATCCATATTATGTAAATTTTCCCATGTGCTACTCATCGCATTCTTAAAGTTTTCTACAATACTATAGCTTTCCGGTATTCCTGTACTGTCATCTTGGGTATAAAGAGTATTTAGAGTCCCAACAACAACTTCTTTTGCTAGAACTCCCGTAATCAACCCTACTGTAGCCTGCCAGTTATCCTGCTCAATACCGATAGGAGAAAACACAGGTGTGATTTCTTTACCCGCATAACTAAGAATAGACTCATCTTTAGTTATATTAATACTGTTCATACTACCTATAATAACTGCTATAGGAACAATTATCTTACCTGCTTTAAGTAGGAATGACTTTAGACGATTCCAACTGTACAACATAATATTGCTAAAGCGTGGCAAGTGATATTTAGGAATATCTAATACAAACGGAGTTGCCTCTCTTCTTAAGAATGTAAACTTGATTACATATCCAGTTAAAATAGCACCTAAAATACCAATTATATAAAGTAGGAATATGACCGAAGCTCCATTACTTGGGAAGAATGCCGTAGCGAATACAGAGAATATTGCCAATCTCGCTCCACATGACATAAATGGAGACATCATGATTGTCATTAAGCGGTCTTCCCTCGTTTCTAAGGTTCTAGCTGCCATCACAGAAGCTACATTACAACCAAAGCCAACTATCATAGGAACAAAAGCCTTACCTGATAAACCTATTGATTGCATAAAACGATCGATTACGAAAGCAGCTCTTGCCATATAACCCGAATCTTCAAGGATGGATAAAAATATGAATAAAAACCCTATCTGTGGAATAAATGCCAATACCGTATTAATACCTGTTCCAAAACCTTGAGAAAGTATCATTACTAGCTGATGAGGGAAGCCAAGCATATTTGTATAATAAGCAACCCCATCAATAAATACTGATGCTGTAAAATCATCAAATACAGGCTGAACAGCTGATCCAAATGTTATAGAGAAAAAGAACATTAGATACATCATCATTAAAAATATAGGTACCCCTAAAAAGCGATTCATACAAACAGCATCCAATATATGAGTTACACTTTTCTTAGATTCTGACACTGTATATTTAACAGCTTCTTTAAGAATTTCATCTACCACATGGTAACGAACCTCTGGTATTTTATGCCCCGAATGATTTAATAGCGAAGCATTTTTCTCCATTAATTCTTCAATATTTATATCTTTAGTATCTTGCTCTAACTGTAAAGTGCGACCCTCATAAACCTCAGCTGCCAACCATAGATTTGCTACGGAAGATTTACGAATTTCTTTCAACTGCTCTTGTATTTGTAAAACTTCATTCGGATAGAAATTAGCTATATTATATGAAGGCTCTTTTTGCGCAGAGGCTAAAGACTGCTTTAATTCTTTTATCCCAATTCCTTTGGCTGCTATTACAGGAAATACATTGATACCAAGCACTTTTGAAAGCTTGTCAAAGTCTATTATTACCCCACTACTATTAGCAACATCTATCATATTAACTGCTAAAACCATTGGGACATTAAGCTCTAAAAGCTGAATAGTTAGATACATGCTTCTTTCAAGGTTTGAAGCATCTAAAACATTAATTATTGCGTCAGGCTTTTCCTGTATTACATAATTATAAGCAATTTGCTCATCTATCGAACTATTATCTGAAGCTGAAAGGCTATATATTCCAGGGATATCAACAATTTCAATAGTCTCTCCATCGACATTAAAAGTACCAGTTTTCTTATCAACTGTAACACCTGACCAGTTACCAACTTTTTGATTAAGCCCTGTGAGAACATTAAAAATAGTTGTTTTACCACAGTTTGGATTACCTACTAATGCATATCTCATTAATTTATCTCCTCTAGCTCTAGTAAGTTTAATTCTTTGATGCGTATAGAAATATCTGCATTTCTTACACTAACTTGGCAAGGCCCTCCAAAAAGAGCTTTACGTTTTATCTCTAACACCTTGCCAGGCAATAAACCTAGAGAAAGGAGTTTGTTCTTATAAGAAATGGGGCACTCTTCACGGTAGCCTTTTATTTTATACTTAGTATTTGATTTATAAACAGACATTCTGTAAATGATAACCATTATCAATTTCATTTGAGGAAATTATAATATCTTCTCACTTTTTTACAAGAGATATTTATTAATACGTACCATATAAAACCCAATAAAAGCTTTATTTATCTAAAAGATTAATATTAAATCCTTATTAAATTTTGATATCATAATATAAAAAAATATTCACACTATATAAATCAACTTATATAATTATCTTAGAATAGTGTAAAAATTAACAATACCTATAGGAGAATGCTTATGAACTGCCCTTTCAAAAATTCTGAAAATTGTAATAAAAAAATAAGCTTATGTATTCTTTGTGGAATTTTAGCTATAGCTGGTATAGCTGTAGCTCTTAAGCTTGTAACCATTATTTTATGCATATTCCCTGGAAATATAGCTGAAAATACTGCCCTAGTAGTAACTGCTTCTATTATTGTTTTAGTTGCTACTCGTAGACATTTTAAAAAGTCTTGTTGTAACAATTGTGACTGCAATGATTCTGGATGCTGTAACCCAAAAGAGTCAGAAGAAGTTAAGTAACTAAATCCTAAAGGGATAGTAAATCAACGATTAAAATAATCAACATTCTTGTAAGGCCCGTGTTTTTAACTTATACTTACTAAAACTACATTTATAATTAAACTTATTTTATAATCTGATATCAGACCTAAATATTTAAACAGTTTATTCACATATCCTTGTTCATTATTAAAGCAGATCGCTAAGCTTAAAATAAATATAAATTATTTATATATTAATAAACTTAAAGGAAATATAATATGAGACAAGGAAAAATAAAATTTTTTAATGCTGAGAGAGGATTTGGCTTTATAGAACCTCAAGATGGTGGCAAAGAGATATTTGTTCATATCAATAATGTAGAAGGTTCTGGATCAACTCTACAAGAAGGTGAAAAAGTAACATTTGATACTGAAGAGAATAGAGGAAGAAAATCAGCTATTAAAGTTAAGGTTATAAGTTAATTTTGAATACTTTTTTAAAGCCAAAATATTGGCCCGTTTGGTTTATCGTAGGTTTTGGTAGATTATATACTCGTTTACCTTATAAAACCCAAATGAAAACAGCTGTAGTTATAGGCAAAATGCTTAAGCCTTTTTTGAAAAGGCGAAGAGATATAACCATAATTAATCTAAGAATTGCATTTCCAGAAAAGAATGAGAAGGAACTAAAAGAGCTTGTTTCTAAATCTTTTGACTCAGCTTATATGGCTGCTGCTGAAACTTTAATAGCTTGGTTTATGCCTGCAAAAGAATTTAATAAAATTAAGTTTGAGATCGAAAATAAAGAGGTCTTTGATAGAATTCACAATGATCCCGACAAAGCATTATTATTTCTAGGTTTTCATTTTCACTGCTTAGAAATAGCTGGAAGATATGTGGGGAGTCAATATAAGCCTTTCACATTAGTTTATCAGAAGCATAATAATGAGTTAATGGAACAGGTTGTTACTTCAAGCAGGAAAAAGAATATTACAGAATGTTATGAAAGGACAAATTTACTTCCAATTATAAGAAGCCTAAAGAAGAAAATTACTTTATGGTATGCTCCGGATCAAGATTTTGAAGGCTTACATTCTACTTTTGTTCCCTTTTTTGACAAGGCATGTTCAACACTAGTAGTAACACCATGGTTAGTAAAAAATACTGATGCTGTAGTCGTCCCAATTTATTATACAAGAAATGAAGACTTATCAGGGTATAAAATTATTGTTTCTGATCCTATAGAAAACTTCCCTACTGATGAGGTAGAAGGAGCTAGATATACTAATGAAATTTTAGAAGGCTTTATTAGAAAAAATCCTGAACAATATCTATGGCAACATAGAAGATATAAAACTAGACCAGAAGGTGAAGAGTTTATATATTAGTTCTTTAGAGTTAGATTAAGATTTACTTTTTCATAGTTTTTTTAGTAAAAATCAAACTTTGTTTAATTGCAGCTGCCGTTAATTTTTCTTTATAATCTTTTTCGGCTTTTAAAGTGTCATCTAAACTTAATTCTAATAAAGTTTTCATAACTATTATTTCATCATATTCTATAAACATATCTCTTTGCGTATGATATAAATAGATTCTTGATGGATTTTTAGGAATAATTCTTTTGTCGTATACAACTATAACATCACCATATGAGCTATGTTGCATACCATACCAACTATTTTGTTTTTTAAAATTACGCATATATAACTCCATATTTTTTTATATAACTAATTTTCGATATACTCATCCGCCCATACCTTAAATTCTTTAAGCTTATTTAGCCCAAAAGAATTGCTTATTGGAACATCTGCAGCATCTCTACCTTTTGCAAGAGGTATTCTTCCTATTCGTCTTTTATTATTTCTGGGATCAAAAATATACCAACCACCATCAAGATATACTTCAATCCATGCGGCAAAATCCATAATTCCATGAGGTTTAGGCTCACCTATGTCACTTAAATAGCCAGTACAATAGCGTGCTGGAATATTTAAAGCTCGACAAAAAGCTATAGCAAGATGAGCATAATCACGACAAACACCAATTTTTTCATTGTATGCATCCCATGCTGTCCTTGTTGCACAAGCCTCATAATAGTCAAACTTAATTTGCTTATTTACAAAGTCACATATGCCTTGAACGCACTCCCAACCGGCTGGTAATTTCCCAAACAGATCCCATGCCAAATCATAAAATAAATCTGTTTCACAATATCTACTTCCTAACAAATAAATCAATATTTCATCTGGTAACTCTTCTACAGGAACCTGACCAGCTGAAACATTCTCTAGATCAGAAATTCCAGAATCATTAACTATCAAATTTGAGAAAATTTTAGTCTCTCCTTCTGGAAGGACTAGTCTGCTTAATTTATTCCCGTAATTATCGATATAATTAGTTATTTGAGATATTGCTGGTATCGTTATCAAACAATCTGGAGTTTCTAGGTTAGGATAAGGGTGTAAGGCTAAAATCATTGGAGTTGTTTTAGCGCAATCATAAACGATTTCGTAACCAATTTGTATTTTCATGTAATTTTTTACCATTTAAATAATTTAAACAAAGTATTTCTAGAAACATTTTAAAGACTTATAGATCCAACTTTGTTAAAGATAAATACTAAACGATAAGAAGATAAAAAGAATCTTGTATAATTGATTATGCTCTTTATATAGAAAATAAGCAATAAATGGACTTTAAAGATTATAGAAATAAAACATAAGATATATCTTTGGTTTTATGAAGCAATATAAAATCATGTGAAAAATAAAGTTAGATTAGCTACATAAATAGGAATAATTTTAGTCTAAGCCTTATAAATAAATCTTATAAAAATTTATAAGTTAAGTTAAAATCTAATAATCAAATCTTAATGTAATAATTTTGTAAATTGAATAACTTATCATCAAAGGACTTCTTAAAATATATAACTCCTGCCGCTCTTTTTATAACGTTAAAAATACTATGTGACCCGCTATTTCTTAATACCATAAGTATAGACTTTCTGAATATCCATTTAGTGATAACTCAATCATCTCTAGTTTATGCAGGAATCTTTGTAGTTCTGGATGTTTGTTCAATTATCTATGGACTAAAAAACACATATAAGCTAATAATCTTAGCGATGATAATGGATGGAATATATTCTTTTGGTGTATATTCGTCATCATTCTTTCATTTAGCAGAAGTCTCTATAATAGGCGATAATAACTATATAAGGTCAAATGCCATACATCAAATTGCCGAACCTACAATATTATTATTTCTATCAGGAATGTTAAGTACGTTTATCACAAATTTAGCAGAGGTTTCTATCTTTAGTTGGACTTATAGAAAAATATTAAAAAATAACATTTTCTTTTCAACAATAATTAGTGTCGCAATAGTTATACTTATAAATAACATAATAATGCTTCCAATTATGATAAAAGATAAAAATGTTATATGGACTATCTACTGGTCAAACTTTACAATCAATATGATATTTATAACAGCTTATACAAGTATATATTTAATATTCTTTAAAAATATCTATACCTCAGCAAAAGTAGCAGCTAAAAATTAAATTGATACAAGCTATTAGCCGTATTAAAGAATATATTTTCTTGTTCTTTCGGATCAATAAATACACTGCAAATCATATTAAGCCACTTATTATAATCTTCTTTATTTGATACTGGGTAATTTGAGCCATAACAAAGCTTTGATGAATCAACATTGCCTCTTATCTCATATAAAATTTCGTAAATATGATTATCACTATTATTTAAATCACCACCTGAAAGCTTTAGGAATATATTTTTATTATTTATAATCTCTAGAAATATTGCTCTCCAATAATCAAAGTTTTCTTCACTTGTCTTAATTGGTAATCCTAAATGCTCAATACAACAAATCACATTTGACTTAATAATATCTGGCATAGAATTAATTAACTGATCAGGATACATTTGACACTCAAAAATCATATTATACGCTTTCAGAATCTTTAGCTTATCTAATAAATCCAAAGGAATTTCTTTATCAAAAGGATTATACTTTGAGCTAGAATTTTTAGACATTATTTGTCGAACTCCAACAATATTCTCATACTTTGATAAATCAGTTATTTTTTTCTCAAAAACCTCTATATTTTGAGTAAAGTCAATAAAAGCAATAACTTTTATATTTTTATTATTAAAATTATTAGCTAGCCATTTATACTCGCATAAGTGATTAATGTTCTCACTATGTGCCTCTATATGTACAAAATTATCTATTTCAAAGTCAGATGGTAAAACTTTTCTAGGTAAATTAGTGTTTTCTACCCACTTGTTATAGCCATTATCTACATCCCAGAAATGAATATGTGAATCTATTATTTTTATCATTTAGCAGTATATCCTCCATCAACAGGAATTAATGAACCCGTCATATAAGAAGAGTCGTCACTTAACAGAAATAATACAACTTTTGCTATTTCTTTAGCGTTAGCAATCCTGCCAATGGGGAACTCAGTAGCCTCTTCTTTTTCTACTATCTCTAGAGGTATCCTAGATTCTTTAGAGTATTTATCTATTGCCTGTCTATATAAAGGTGTATCCGTAGTCCCTGGACAAACAGTGTTAACTCTAATTCCTTGAGAAGATAAATCTAATGCTAATGATTTAGTTATTTGAGCTATAGCTCCTTTAGTTAAACCATATGCAAAACTATTATACTTACCAACAAAACATTGATCTGAACCATTAAATACAATAGATGCTCCTTTATTCAAGTTATTTTCTAAAGCCTTAATAATAGATATATTAGATAGTAAATTAGTATTTATTAGTTTCTCTATTTCTTCTAGCGTTTGAGTAAATATAGATCCAGCACGATGAATCCCTACATTTAAAAAAATGCCTTCATAATTTCTATCTAAAGGAATATATTTATCTATCATTTTATAGTTAGATAAATCAACCTCTATATAATCTTCATTTTTTAGCATTTCAGCAGGTGGATTAATATCTAAATTAATGATCTTATAGCCTTTTTGACTTAGTTCTTTTATAACCTCTCTACCTATACCTGTAGAACCACCAGAAATAATATAATTTTTCATATAATTTTTCAGACTCTTTTATTTAATATAATTAAGAACTAATTTCTGAGGATTTACAATTTTAGTTTAAGTAAAAAATCAGAAATCATGCAAATAAATAGTGAGTTTCAGTAGAACCTTATGAGACTACATAAAACTGTAACTTAATGAAAACATTAATATGTAAAGCTCTGAAGATTTGTTATGAGATATATAAAATACCAATATGGTGCCCGTGGCCAACTCCTAACCAATCTCTCATAGCATTTATATATCAACACTTCTATTTTTTATAAATTAGTCAGTCGTACAAAAAGTCGTACAAATCAAAACTATATTTTATCAAAATAGTCGATATTGTATTTATAATAACATAGTTGATTAATTATAAGATTTTTATCAAGCACTCTCTTTAGGTAACCATAGATCAGCTAATTCAGATGAACTTAGTTTAGTAGTAGTTTGAACTCCATCTACACTTCCTCCATCCATATCTATATCATCTGCTCCAGAGGCTGCTAATAGCTCTGCTATCTTATTTGAGTTAGCTGATAAATCTAATGCAAATCCATCATTAGCATCTATCTCTAAACCTTGATTTGTATATTGACTAGAAAAATAATCATCTACTATTACTGAGCCTAATGGATCACTATCAAAACTAATTAGTAAATCTTCCCCATCTCTACTTAAATTAATAGCGTCATGATCAATATTTGTTAACTCTAATGTGTCCATAGTTCCATCATTAGATGATACATTTAAAGTATCATTACCATCTCCTTGAGAATATCTATAAGTATCTGAGCCTTCGCCTCCAGAGATTGCATCATCTCCCTGACCTCCAGTTATAACATCATCACCTTCTCCAGCCTTGATAGTATCATTACCAGTGCCTCCAGATAATATGTCATCTCCAGCTCCTACTTCTATAGTGTCATTACCTGCTCCACCTTCTATAGTGTTATTACCACCATTTAGAGCTTTAACTATATCATCCCCATCGCCAGCATCTGCTATGTCATCTCCTGAACCTAAATAAACTGTATCATCTCCAGCTCCTGCATATACAACATCTACTGCATCATTTGTTCCATTTATCGTCTCACTAGAATCTGTACCTAGAGTTATTGGCTGAACATCATCTATAGATTTAAAGCTACCATCTGAGAACTCAAAACCTGTTACTTTAGTTTGATTTCCATCTGTAGCATAAAACTTCTTAATTAATAGACCTTGTTCCGGATCTGAACCAACTTGTACAAACAAGTCTTCATTTCTTTGAAGATATTGAACATCATCTTGAGAGACATTTTCACCAAATACTATTCTATCTGATTGATTTGTAATATTTTGTTTAGCTCCTGCTATAGTGTCAAAGCCATCACCTAGATCATAATGGATTGTATTATTACCTAATTCCCCATGGATAATATCATCTCCCTTACCACCAGTTATAACATCATCGCCTTCTCCAGCCTTGATAGTATCATTACCAGTGCCTCCAGATAATATGTCATCTCCAGCTCCTACTTCTATAGTGTCATTACCTGCTCCACCTTCTATAGTGTTATTACCACCATTTAGAGCTTTAACTATATCATCCCCATCGCCAGCATCTGCTATGTCATCTCCTGAACCTAAATAAACTGTATCATCTCCAGCTCCTGCATATACAACATCCACCGCATCATTTGTTCCATTTATCGTCTCACTAGCATCTGTGCCTAGAGTTATTGGCTGAACATCATCTATAGATTTAAAGCTACCATCTGAAAATTCAAAACCTGTTACTTTAGTTTGATTTCCATCTGTAGCATAAAACTTCTTAATTAATAGACCTTGTTCCGGATCTGAACCAACTTGTACAAACAAGTCTTCATTTCTTTGAAGATATTGAACATCATCTTGAGAGACATTTTCACCAAATACTATTCTATCTGATTGATTTGTAATATTTTGTTTAGCTCCTGCTATAGTGTCAAAGCCATCACCTAGATCATAATGGATTGTATTATTACCTAATTCCCCATGGATAATATCATCTCCCTTACCACCAGTTATAACATCATCGCCTTCTCCAGCCTTGATAGTATCATTACCAGTGCCTCCAGATAATATGTCATCTCCAGCTCCTACTTCTATAGTGTCATTACCTGCTCCACCTTCTATAGTGTTATTACCACCATTTAGAGCTTTAACTATATCATCCCCATCGCCAGCATCTGCTATGTCATCTCCTGAACCTAAATAAACTGTATCATCTCCAGCTCCTGCATATACAACATCCACCGCATCATTTGTTCCATTTATCGTCTCACTAGCATCTGTGCCTAGAGTTATTGGCTGAACATCATCTATAGATTTAAAGCTACCATCTGAAAATTCAAAACCTGTTACTTTAGTTTGATTTCCATCTGTAGCATAAAACTTCTTAATTAATAGACCTTGTTCCGGATCTGAACCAACTTGTACAAACAAGTCTTCATTTCTTTGAAGATATTGAACATCATCTTGAGAGACATTTTCACCAAATACTATTCTATCTGATTGATTTGTAATATTTTGTTTAGCTCCTGCTATAGTGTCAAAGCCATCACCTAGATCATAATGGATTGTATTATTACCTAATTCCCCATGGATAATATCATCTCCCTTACCACCAGTTATAACATCATCGCCTTCTCCAGCCTTGATAGTATCATTACCAGTGCCTCCAGATAATATGTCATCTCCAGCTCCTACTTCTATAGTGTCATTACCTGCTCCACCTTCTATAGTGTTATTACCACCATTTAGAGCTTTAACTATATCATCCCCATCGCCAGCATCTGCTATGTCATCTCCTGAACCTAAATAAACTGTATCATCTCCAGCTCCTGCATATACAACATCCACCGCATCATTTGTTCCATTTATCGTCTCACTAGCATCTGTGCCTAGAGTTATTGGCTGAACATCATCTATAGATTTAAAGCTACCATCTGAAAATTCAAAACCTGTTACTTTAGTTTGATTTCCATCTGTAGCATAAAACTTCTTAATTAATAGACCTTGTTCCGGATCTGAACCAACTTGTACAAACAAGTCTTCATTTCTTTGAAGATATTGAACATCATCTTGAGAGACATTTTCACCAAATACTATTCTATCTGATTGATTTGTAATATTTTGTTTAGCTCCTGCTATAGTGTCAAAGCCATCACCTAGATCATAATGGATTGTATTATTACCTAATTCCCCATGGATAATATCATCTCCCTTACCACCAGTTATAACATCATCACCTTCTCCAGCTTTGATAGTATCATTACCTGAACCTCCAGATAATATGTCATCTCCAGCTCCTACCTCTATAGTGTCATTGCCAGCTCCGCCTTCTATAGTGTTATTACCTCCATTTAGAGCTTTAACTACATCATCACCATCACCAGCATCTGCTATGTCATCTCCTGAGCCTAAATAAACCGTATCATCTCCTGCTCCAGCATATACAACATCTACTGCATCATTAGTTCCATTTATTGTCTCACTAGCATCTGTGCCTATAAATGTCGGTTCAGGTATAACTTCCTGCTGCCCCATATTTTGAAGCTCTTCATTAATTTGATCTATCCCTTTCGAATAAATCTCTTCTAGTGATACAACTGTTCCATCTGAAAATTTCAAACTTTTTACGTTTGACTTAAAACCTTGCTCACTCACATCTGTATAAAAGCCCCAAATTTCAACTCCTTGAGTAATGTTATCTCCAACTTGAATAAATAAGTTATCGACATTTCTACTAAGAGTTAAATCAGATGGAGATATTCCCTCTCCAAACTCCACAAAATCAGACAATGCTTTCTTAGAATAATCAATGATAATATTTTTATCATCTCCTAAACTATATCTTACTGTACTACTGTTAGCATTTCCTAGGTCTATATAATCATCACCTGCTCCAGATTCAATCGTATTATCCTCGCCATTAACAAATAGAACATCACTATCATCTGTACCTAATATAGTTTTAATATTTAAAACTTCTGAATCTGCGGCCAAAGTACTTCCATCTGAAAACTTAAACTCTTTTAACTTAGCTGAACCACTATAAAAATAGTCAATTCCTAAGCCTTGAGAAGGATCATCTCCCACTTGAATCCTCAAATCATATGCAACCCTAGTAAATTTTAAGTCTGATAGATTTATTCCTTCACCAAATTCTATGATATCTGAACGAGCTACATCCCATTTTCCAGAAATAGTGTCGAAACCATCTCCCAAATTATATTTAACAAGATGTGTCGAAGAACCCTTAAGGCTTATTCGATCATTTCCTTTTCCACCTATAACCACATCATCACTATCAGATAATGTACTAAGGGTATCATCTCCATCTGTACCAACAACTTCTTTTAGATCAAAAATATTTGAATCAGTTGTTAATATTTCACCATCTGAAAAGCTAAATTCTTTTATTCTTTTACGAGTTGTATAAAAATCTTTAATTGTCATACCTTGAGAAGGATCATCTCCTATTTGAACAATTAAGCTAGAGGCGTTTCTTCTAAAGCTTAAATCTGATGCTGATATTCCTGAACCAAAATCTATAGTATCTGTTGGCTCTGAAGTACTGCTAGTGCTTATAGTATCAAAACCATCTCCTAAATTATATTTAATAACATTAGTAGAACTGCTAGCTAAATTAATACTATCATCACCTTTACCACCTATAACAATATTATCTACACCAGATAATGTACTAAGAGTGTCATTACCATCTGTACCAACAACATCTAAATCAAAGATATCTGAATCTCTTGTTAATACCGTGCCATCTAAAAATTGAAACTCTTTTAACTTTTTACTATCATAAAAACTTTTAACTTCCATTCCCTGAGAAGGGCTATCTCCTACTTGAACAATTAAGTTAGAACCATTCTTTCTAAAACTTAAATCAGATACAGATATTCCTTCACCAAACTCTATAGCGTCTGTTGATTGAGATGTCCAACCAGTACTTATAGTATCAAAGCCATCTCCCAAATTATATTTAACAAGATGTGTCGAAGAACCCTTAAGGCTTATTCGATCATTTCCTTTTCCACCTATAACCACATCATCACTATCAGATAATGTACTAAGGGTATCATCCCCATCTGTACCAACAACTTCTTTTAGATCAAAAATATTTGAATCAGTTGTTAATATTTCACCATCTGAAAAGCTAAATTCTTTTATTCTTTTACGAGTTGTATAAAAATCTTTAATTGTCATACCTTGAGAAGGATCATCTCCTATTTGAACAATTAAGCTAGAGCCATTTCTTCTAAAGCTTAAATCTGATGCTGATATTCCTGAACCAAAATCTATAGTATCTGTTGGCTCTGAAGTCCAGCTAGTGCTTATAGTATCAAAACCATCTCCTAAATTATATTTAATAACATTAGTAGAACTGCTAGCTAAATTAATACTATCATCACCTTTACCACCTATAACAATATTATCTACACCAGATAATGTACTAAGAGTGTCATTACCATCTGTACCAACAACATCTAAATCAAAAACATCTGAATCTGTTGCTAATACTGTACCATCTGAGAATTGAAATTCTTTTAACTTTTTACTATCATAAAAATTTTTAACCTCCATTCCCTGAGAAGGGCTATCTCCTACTTGAACAATTAAGTCAGGACCTTTCTTTCTAAAACTTAAATCAGATGCTGATATCCCTGCTCCAAGCTCTATAATATTTCCTTGTGAAGAACTAGAACTAGAGCTATAGATAGTATCAAAACCATCTCCTAAATTATATTTTATAGTATTTCTCGAGCTCCAATCCAAATTAATACGATCATTACCTTCTCCACCCATAATAACATCACCTCCACTAGATGATGCATTAAGAATATCATTGCCATCTGTACCAACTATATCTAAATCAAAAACATCTGAATCTGTTGCTAATACTGTACCATCTGAGAATTGAAATTCTTTTATTTTATTGGTATTTGCATAGAAACTTTTAATCTCCATACCCTGAAAAGGATCATCTCCAACTTGAATAATTAAGCTATTACTATTTTTTCTAAAACTTAAGTCAGATGCTGATATCCCTGCTCCAAATTCTATAACATCCGTTGGAGAGCCAAATGTTTCTAGAATAATCGTATCAAAACCATCTCCTAGATTATATTTAATAGTATCTTTTGATGTATCATTCCAGGCAATATTAGTTATGAAATCATGTCCTACGCCAGCTGTAACAACCTCATTAAATCCTGTTAAAGCTATCCTATCATTTCCATCAGTACCAACTATTGTAGGCTTAAATATTTCATCATCCCTACTTAAGACAGTACCATCTGCAAACTCAAAAGTTCCTACTCCAAAGGTAACTCCAAGACTATAGAAATCCTTTAATAACATCCCTTGTGTTGGATCACCCTTTATAGTTATAAGTAAATCACACCTCGTAGGATCAGTACTTTGTTTTGAAAAACTTAAGTTTAAGTCTTCTTTAGAAATTCCTTCTCCAAAAACTATTTTTTCTGTTGCTGTTTCCTTAATTGTCCAACTATTTATCGTATCAAAACCATCACCAAGGTCATATTTAATTACATTGTTAGATATTCCTCCTCCTAAATGAGTAATATTAATAGTATCATCACCCTTTCCACCAATTAATGTACTATTAGAGTTTTGCGTATTTAACTCGTCATTTCCTTCTCCACCAATTAATGTTCCAATGCCTCTAAGCTTATCATCACCAGCTCCTCCAAAAATAATATTATCTCTAGAGATGTTAATACTATCTACGAATAAATCATTATTACTATTATTTCCAACCAAAAGAGTTTGCCCTTCTAACTGTAAATTAGCAGCATTTAGTTCTATTATCTGCTGATCTGTAGCTGTATCCATTACACTCTCTAATATAGACTTATAGTCTTTATTGAACTTCCAGCCTTCTTTAGTTAACCCATTAGCTAACTCTTCTATTCTTAACAATAAATGCAACCCTTCAACGGGTTCTTGTGATATTGATTGATTAATAAACTCATTAACCCCATCAAAATTAACTGATACATCATCATTAAATTGTAGTTGCTCTAATAAATGTGGATAAATAGCTTGGTTAAATATTGATTGCTCAACACTTTTAAATATAGTGTCATAACCACTTCCTATTTGATCTATATTTAAAGCTTGTGTTCTATCAATCGGAATCCAACCATTAGAAAAAACTCTATCACTAATGATATTCTTTTGTCCTAGTGTAATAGCATAATTCATAGTTACACTACCATAAGTCATTGTAAGTTGATCACCATCAACACTCGCTTGAATAATTTTGTTACCGGTAAATGTTTCTAAAGTTTGAATACTTTCAAGCTTAATTCTAGTTTCATCAGATATTTCAAATTTAAAGCTTGTTCCATCTTCTAAAACTAAGCTCTCTAAATTTAACGTATCAGAAAAATTTGCTGACTTTGTCCATTCTCTAACTATACTTCGTGTTTTCAATCCACTTGTAGGGTTTTCCGAAACCTGAGCTAATATTTCTGCCAAATCTGGATTTAAGCTAGCTGCATGGCTTAAGTTTCTAACAGCTCCTATACCTCTAATATCTATCCCTGTACTTAACACTTCATCAGAAATAGCAACTTCATCTGTAAACTCACTTCTTGCTGGCTCTTTATCTAAAAATAAATTTCCAATTTCTCCAGTAGTTCCATCTGTTTTAGTAAATGTACTTATATCAGATATTACTCCTCCATCAGTAGCTCTGTTAATGCTCTCATGTCCTAAATCAATACTCGCTATACCAGCTTCTGATAAACTTTTTAATTCACTCGCTTGAGAAATACCATCTTGGTTTTTATCCTGCCATATTTTCAGATCATTAAATGCTGCATCACTTGAGCTAAATGTACTATCATTATTACTATCTAATTCTGCCAATGCTTCAAAACCATGAGCTGCTTTTGTACCATCTGCTTTAAGAGTATTATCTCCAAATAATTCTCTACCACTGTCTATAGTACCATTGCCGTCTAAATCACGAACTAGGAGCCCATCATCTGCACTTACCCAACCAGTTCCTTCTCTTACCTGCTTAGCTTCATGATCAAAAAGTACACCATTATTTACTGATACTGTTTCAATACCATCACCATCTAAATCAAAAGTTAACGGATCTCCTCTAAATGCTTGACCCTGTTGTGAAGTGCGGTTTATATCTGCTAAATCATCAGCTATTTTCTCTAAAGCTTGTTGTTCTTGACTTAATTCTGGAGCTCCTGCATTATCAACTCTTGCAGCATCTAAATATTCTTGTTTACGATTATTTAATATTACTGTGGCAAAATCATCTACACCTAATATGCTAGCTACTTTGCTATGCTCTGATTTAAATTCTGCTGTATTTTCTTTAAGTTGATTAATTATCTTTTGTCTATTACTATTTTTTTGTAAAAGCTCTAATTTTAAGCTTCTCATATCAGCTTCAGGATTTTCTTGTTCTGCTATGTCAATCTGTTGAGATAGGCTAATAATTTCTTCATTTAATCCTTCTACTTGATCACTTAACTCCTGAGCCAAATCTTCCAAAGGTTGTAAATAATGATCCGATAAATTATCTATAGTTGCTTCAATAACTGCTGGTTCATAACTTGCAATATCACTAATATCTCTAAAATTAGCATCACTATTATTTAATATCCCTTTTAAAGTTGTTCTCTTAACGTCAATAACTAGGGCATCTGCTCCATCAATTTGTAACTGAGAATCAAAGTGAATATCTATAGCAGCATCAAATTCAGCTATTTCTTGCTCTAGATTTGTATTGAAATCATCTTTAGATATTTCTAATTCTTTAATTAAATCATATTTATCTTTATTTTGATTAAGCTGCTCTAATATTGTTAAATTAGAACCATCCTGCAAGGCTATATCTATATCTGATATATCCTGTTGCTTATTAAATAAATCTTGCTTGAAGTAATCTTCTAATAGTTTATCTTGATAAGTTGTTATTTCTTCATAGTTATTATTAAATGATTCTTGAATTCCATCAATGATATTAGTCTCATTTTGATAAGGGCCAAAAACCTTATTAAAATCTGAAATATTCTTTTCAAAAGAGTCTCGTAACTGTATAGCCTCTACTGTAGTCTCAAGTTTTTCAAGCGTATCTGATATAGTAATTTCAGATGATTGTGATGAATCACCTTCATTTAATTGTTCTCCCAAACTAGCTATTTTATCAACATATTCTAGCTTAAAATGATTATTGACAACTTCAACGTCCAAATAACCTATATTTCCTGTGTACTTAAGCATCCCTTCTGCATTATAACTATCGTAAATATAGTTATGCATACTATGCAAATTAACATCTCCTCCTAAATCAGCAAAACCCTCTGTCCATGAGTAATTTGATTTAAGCTCTATTACTTGACCATTATGTGTAGACACAAGATTTCCCTCAGCCACTATATCATTACCACGGACATAAGTACGTGACTTGTCCAAAACATCTTGATACTTAGCATAACCCGCTTTTAGCTCAGCTACACTATCATTAAATATTGACTGAATATCTGAATTTAAGGCTGTTATCTTCAAACCTTGATCGATAGCTTCTGATACTGTTAAACCAGATTCATGAGCGTAATTATTTAAATTTTCTAATGCTGAATTTGCAAAATCCTGAATACTATCAACTAATGTTGATGGCATATCTGCAAGTTCAGTCTCTGACAATAAGCTAGATAAATCTGCTAAGCTATCTAAATGGTTCTTAACATCTAAAACACTTGCAGTATCATTATATAAACTCTCAAAAATATTATTAATATGCGCATTAGGCCCTTGTAGAAGCTGCTTAACTCCATAACCCTCAAACTTAATATCTGAATGTACTGTAGCTCTTCCAGCTGCTGCCTCTAAGGCAATTACATCTGCCCCTGTTGCCCCTAAAGAGTGTCCTGTTGTGTTTATATTATTAATACTTTCAGGCTGTAGCGGAACTTTAAAAACATTAGGATTTTTCTGTTGTTTTAAAACATCATGATAAAATTCCTTAGCCTCTAACATATAGTCTGGCACTATACCACTAGCTAAGGTTATATCTGTTTGCACATCAGGAGAAATGCTTTCATTACCAATAATAGCAGTATCTGTTCCTTTGCTTACAAATGTGATCGCATTAGTGTGATTATTTAAAACTACTATGCCTTGATAAGTTTCATAATTACCACCAGTAGTTGCTGTGGTCTCAACTAAAGTATATTTTTTCAATACCTCTCGATATAACTCAGGGTTATTTTGCATTCCTTCTATAAGATTTGTTTTAGCTCCACCATTTCTATCTACCATTAGACTTTCATTTTTTAAACTACCATCGCTATTATAAAAAATACTATCTAATGTTTGATCTTTAAGGCTACTAGCACTATCTTTATAAAAAAGCTCTACCGCATAGGAAATTTCACTTAATATCGCTGCATCTTTATCTGTTAAACTATATATGCTCATTTTATATATCCCTTTTTTTACTTATTTAATTTTGAATCTAATATTTCTTTAATTGGTTGATAGTATTTTGTATCTTTAATCAAAATATTATCTTCTCTATTTGAACTTGTTATATAAGCAAGTTCAAATATATTTGAACTTGTTATAGGTACATAACCTTTATAGCCGCCATCTCCTAGTGTAAAAAAATAATTACGTAAATATTTATAATACTTATCACCAGTTAATCGTGTATAACATATTGTTCCACCATGCTTAACAACATAATCTTTGTTATATGTATACAAGTATATATACATACCATTTATCTTATGGCTAGTTGTCAAATTATGTAAATATTTATCTAAAGCATAACCAAACTCCATTGCCTTAGCTATATTCTCAGCATTTTCTGGTTGTTCGTAGATATTTATACTCATATTATTTACTTGTATTTTAGCTTTATATTTCTCTAGCCATTCTTCTCCATTTAAATTCCAATCTCCCCCTACATTGTATAATTGAAAATATCTCTCCGAATGGGGATATCTTGTGTTAGATGTATCAAACTTTTCACCCTCACTTCTAATTTTTAAAGAAAAATCTATTTTATCGGATGTATAGTATTTAGATATAAGGCTATCTTGTATATATTTTTTTATCTTTGGTATTATTATTGATTCACCACAACTATCATCATTAACATTATATTCACCTGCTATATTTGGCACCGTTGGATTTGCATTTATTGCACTTGTACCGACTACATTTGTTAGATATACAGTACATTCATTTACTTTTCTACTCGTAAACCAACTTGTACCTTCATACTCTTCTAATACAACAGATAACCCATTATCATAACTTCTTTTTACTTTGTACTTTCTATCATATTTCTTCTCTGCATAATTTTTAGCCATCTCTTCCATCTGAGATTTATAGCTATTTCCAAGACTATAACTAAACTCTATTGTCAGCAACAATAGCAACAGACTTATTAATACTTTTCTTAAATTCATTATTTCTAATTCCTTTCTTAATTTAAAACTTCTTTTAACTTCTGTACACTTCTCTCATTTTTTAAACTATCATCGCTATTATAAAAAATACTATCTAATGTTTGATCTTTAAGGCTACTAGCACTATCTTTATAAAAAAGCTCTACTGCATAAGAAATTTCACTTAATATCGCTGCATCTTTATCTGTTAAACTATATATGCTCATTTGTATACCCTTTTTTTATTTACTATTTAATTTTGAAGCTAATATTTCTTTGACTGGTTGATAGTATTTTGTATCTTTAATAAAAGACATATCACTTCTATTTGAATTAGCTAACCTAACAAATTCAAATATATTTGAGCTTGTTATTTGTTTATATTCATATATCTTATCTAAATCTTTGACACTCTGTGGAACATATCGTAAAAAACGCGCATCAATAAATGCAAAATAGAAATTAAATTTTCCTCTAGGGTATTCTTTTCTATCTTTATTCCTATTTGAACCAAACCCACCTTCTTTTTCAAACTCTTTAGGAGTTAGATCTGTCATGTATACATATATATTTTCTATCTTATGGCTATCTGTTAAGCCTTTTAAATATTTGTCCAGCTCATAGCTAAACTCGATTGCCTTGGCTATATTCTCAGCATTTTCTGGTTGTTCGTAGATATTTATACTCATATTATTTACTTGTATTTTAGCTTTATATTTCTCTAGCCATTCTTCTCCATTTAAATTCCAATCTCCCCCTACATTGTATAATTGAAAATATCTCTCCGAATGGGGATATCTTGTGTTAGATGTATCAAACTTTTCACCCTCACTTCTAATTTTTAAAGAAAAATCTATTTTATCGGATGTATAGTATTTAGATATAAGGCTATCTTGTATATATTTTTTTATCTTTGATATTATTATTGATTCACCACAACTATCATCATTAACATTATATTCACCTGCTATATTTGGCACCGTTGGATTTGCATTTATTGCACTTGTACCGACTACATTTGTTAGATATACAGTACATTCATTTACTTTTCTACTCGTAAACCAACTTGTACCTTCATACTCTTCTAATACAACAGATAACCCATTATCATAACTTCTTTCTACTTTGTACTTTCTATCATATTTCTTCTCTGCATAATTTTTAGCCATATCTGCCATCTGAGATTTATAGCTATTTCCAAGACTATAACTAAACTCTATTGTCAGCAACAATAGCAACAGACTTATTAATACTTTTCTTAAATTCATTTTCATATCCTTCTAACTTATACGAAATCTCTTTTATATTATCTTTCTCTAAGGCTGTTATCGATACCTCTTGTAAGTGGCTCTGTGAAGAAATCTATCACTCTTCTGGTTCCTGTCTTAACCTCTGCTACTACTGCCATTCCAGGTACTATCTTATAGCTCTCACCATCTTTGTGTAAGGTATTATCATTTAAGGAAACTATTAGCTTATACACTAAGCCCAATCTCTCATCTTCTATAGCATCTCCAGAGATCTTCTCCACTGTCCCATGTAGTACTCCATACTCAGCAAATGGGAATGTATTGACCTTAACCTCAGCCTCTTGACCACTCTTTAGATATCCAATATCTTCATTCTTAACATACACCTCAGCTTGTAGCTTCTGATCTAATGGTACTATCTGCATTAATACCTCTGCCGGACTAACTACTGCCCCTATAGTATGTATCTTTAATTCATGCACTATGCCATCTATCGGTGACTTAATTTGATTCTTACCATTTAATGTAGTGGCTTTATGTAATTCTTGTTCTGATGTATATAGATCTTTTGTATCTTGTCTGATTGATTTTAATGTCTCTAGATATGTTTCTGATTTGAATGACTCTAGATTACTTCTAGCTTCAGCTATCTCTGCTTCTAATTGTTTATCTCTCTTTCTCTCTGTCTCAAGTTCATAATAAGTATTTAGATACTTCTCTCTAGTCTCTAAATAATCCATCCTTGATACAGCTTTCTTCTTTAGCAGGTTTGCATAGGCATCTGTCTTCTCTTTGATAATCTTCACAGTCTGCTCTAGTTGAGCAGTCCTATTCATACTTATCTCTTGTTCTGTCTTCTTTGAATCAAGGGTTGCTTCTAATGTCATAAGCTTAGCAATACCAGATTGCCATTGTTGCCATAACAATCTCTTTGATTGTTCAATATCTAATTGATCTGTAACACCCTCTGGTACATCAAACTTAATCTTATCGTATGGAATTTGTTCTCTAAGATTACTCTTTATCATTTCATAAAAAGTCTGTTCTCTGGCTATTCTTAGTTTATAAAACTCAACATCTTCTTGTAGTTTATTAATATCAGCTTCTGTATAGTCAGATTCCAATGTCATTAAGATATCACCCTTCTTAACTAACTGACCATTCTCAACATTCACTCCTATAACAGTTCCTTTCTCTGATGATTGGATTGTCTTAACATCTCCACTTGGAATAATCTTACCCTGACCTGAGGTGATAATATCTATATTAGAAACAGCTGCCCATAGTATTACAAATACTATTAAGAATATTAGACAATATAGAACTTTCCTCATCAAAGGATGTGGTGGCTTATCTGTAACTTCTAATACTCCAGGTAAAAAGCTATATGCATCTTTCTTAGCATTATCTTCTTCTGCTAAGGTCTTACGATTCTTCCAAAAATCCAATAGCTTAGACATTACACCTCTCCTCTATGTTGAGCATTATAAAGTTCAGCATAATGTCCACCTCTAGCTAATAGCTCACTATGAGATCCATCTTCTACAACTGTACCCTTATCCATATAGATAATACGATCACAGTCTTGTACTGTTGTAAGTCTATGAGCAATGATAAACACTGTTCTATCTTTAGCTATCTTAGCCATATTCTTTTGAATGATTTTCTCTGATTCATAATCAAGTGCTGATGTTGCTTCATCTAATATTAGAATCTTAGGATTATTGATTAATGCTCTAGCTATAGATAATCTTTGTTTCTGTCCACCTGAGAAGTTTGCTCCACCTTCTTCGATAACTGTGTCATAACCATCCTTTAACTCTAAGATAAAGTCATGTGCCCCTGCATACTTAGCAGCAGCTACTACACTCTCCATACTCGCACTTGGATTAGTTAAGGCAATATTCTCTCGAATACTACGGTTAAACATAAAGCTCTCTTGTAGAACAACCCCTATGTTTTGTCTTAACCATACTGTATCTATAGTAGATAAATCTGCTCCATCTACTAACACTTTACCAGCTTCTGGTTGATACAATCTTTGAATAAGTTTTGTCAAAGTACTCTTACCACTACCAGAGCGTCCTACTATACCTATAGACTCTCCAGCTTTTACATTAAGATTAACTCCATCTAATATAAGTCTAGTATCAGCAGAGTATCTAAACTTAACATCTACAAAACTAACCTGACCCTTAAATGTAGGTAATGCACTCTTACTTGATTTGTTACTAGTCTCTGTAGGAGTGTTTAATATATCTCCTAGTCTCTTTAATGAAACTCCAGCCTGTTGGAATTCTTGCCAGATGTTTACAAGCTTAAGGATTGGTTGAGTTACTCTTCCTGCTAACATATTAAATGCTATTAGCTGACCAACTGTAAGGTGACCAGCTATAACCATATGTGCCCCAACAAAGATGATTGCTATAGTTGTTAACTTATTAACTAACTCTGCTATCTGTCCTGCTACATTACCTAAGTTCTGAGATCTGAAAGATGCCTTAACATACTCTGTTAGGTTATCTTCCCACTTTCTTTGCATCTGTGGTTCAATAGCACTAGATTTTACTGTTTGAATACCTGTTATAGATTCTGTTAAGAAAGATTGGTTCTTTGCTCCAGTATAGAAAACCTTATCTAAGCGATGTTTTAATATAGGTGTTATAAATACTGATAATATAAAGTAGATTGGGATAGTTGCTAATACTATTAATGTTAGTTGCCAGCTATACATAAATAACACTGCTATGAATATAAATGTAAATGATAGATCTATTATTAAAGTAAGTGCTGTACTTGTAATAAAGCTTCTTATCTTATCTAGTTCTTTTACTCTTGCTACATTCTGTCCTACTTGACGTGTTTCAAAGTAAGATAATGGTAACTTAAGTAAATGGCTAAATAGCTTAGAACCTAAGACCACATCAACTCTTGATGTAGTATGACTAAATAGATATGTTCTAATACCACCAAATATAACTTCAAATATTGCCACAACAAAAAATACTATTGCTAATGTATTAAGTGTTGTCAGACCATTATGCATAATTACTTTATCCATAACTACCTGAAAGAAGAATGGGGTTACTAGTCCAAATAACTGTAAAAACAAAGATGCTATTAATACATCTCTGAATATATGTTTATATTTCCATAATGCTGGAATAAACCACTTAATATTAAATGAATCTTCCTGAGATGTTTCATTACCTTTATGGGTAACTAAAATTGCTTTACCTGCATAAACTTCATTGAACTCTTCTTGTGTCAAAGGTTTGACATTTTGTTGACCTTGCACTAACACAAGATATTGACCTTTATTAATAGCTGCTAAGATAAAATACTCACCTTGTTTATCTTGCAAAATCACAGGGAAAGTTCTTGGATTAAAATACTCAGTCTTTAAGTCAACCGCCTTTGCTCTAAAGCCTTGAGCCTTGATTGCCCTTAAGAGATTTACTTGTGAAATATTGCCATCTGGCTCTGCATATTCGTGGATTATTTGCTTGGGGTCTACTGCTATTTTATTGAAGTTAGCAATCTGGCAAAATGAATATATTCCACTATGCATAATTTTAATTTTCTTAAAACAAAATTAAACTAAATGGTATATAATTTTTATTCAAATTTAAACAATAATTTTGCACGCTATGTCAAGACTTTTTACAGCAATTATTCTATTGCTTACAATTTCACAAGCTAGTGCTTTTGCTAGTAGATATTTCTGTCCTGCATCAGAAGATTTCAAACAAGAAAATAATCAGCTTGTAGCAACTACTAATTATTATAATATTAAACATACATGGGTAGGCTTTGATAAAAATCCATCTGGATTTCCAGAATCTCCTCAACTATTCAAAGGGGCCACATTAGCAAATTGTAAAGATGGTACTTGTGATTTGATTTGTGTCTACTACTCAAATGTAGAAGATCATACTATTGAAGCTAGTTCAAATCATAAACCTAATCAAACCAAGTTCATAATCAATGAAAATATAAATGCTTATCTAAAAAACTTCCAATGCCAGTTCACTGAACATGTCGATTGTCCGTTTATTGTTGAGACTGAATAACTTTGCATAAGCGGGGATCAAACTGACAACTCCCAAATTTAAAGACCTCTAACCTTAGAATTTACAATGGTTTTAGCCATAATTTACATACCCATATTATACAAAGCCACCTAATCATATAAAAAAGTATGTAAATAGGTATGTAAATTATCAAGAGATTATATGAAACACAGTAAGACTACATGACAACAAAATATTTATGAAAGCCTTTATTTTCAGGGGTTAATGAGACAATATGAAATTAGATAAAACATATGTCTGGTGCACTGAGCGAGACTCGAACTCGCACGTCCTGCGGACACCACCCCCTCAAGATGGCGTGTCTACCAATTCCACCACCAGTGCAGAAAATTATTTAGATGATGAGTCAGCCTTTTTGTCTGAAGCTTTTGCAGCAGGAGCTTTTGTTGCATCCTGTTGACCATATTTGTCTTGATATTGGCTATAGTCATATTGTGAAGCTATTTGACCAGCATCATCTACAGGTGCTTCTGCTTTAGAGCTTTTCCCTAAATAACCTAACCCAAGACTACATACAAAAAATAAAGCTGTGAAAAATATTGTTAGTTTAAATAAAAACGATGCTGCACCTTTACTACCAAATACAGTATTTGATGAACCAGCGCCAAAAGAAACGCCCATATTCGCGCCCTTTCCTTGTTGTAATAATACTAGCGCAACAATCGCAATTGCAGCAATAATGTCTATAGTTAAAACAATTTTGTACATAATTTATTTGCCTAATTAATTCTTTTTTTATAAAACATCTTACTTTATTACCAAGTAAGATACATTTAGAATACTAAACTGTAAGCTAAGAAAATACACTATTTTTATATTTTTGGCAAGGTCTTCATCGCCTAAGACTTTATTTGCCAAGCTTCTCTTTAATAAGAGTAGCCATAGATGGTATAGCTTCTTTTACTACCTCAGAAATCTCCTCATCTTTTTGATGAATCCTCTCTATTTCTACCCCAAAAAACTCAACGTTATTAATATTCATACTTAAAGCCTGTGCTAAAGCTAATGATGGTGCAACACCAATGCTATGAGATGATAGAAACCCATCAAAACTCAATATTTGCTCCGCTTTAAAATGATAAAAAGTTCCAGGCTTTGTTTTTGCATATACCGCATCTACTAAAAGAATTCTTTCATAGTCATTATTTAGATAGTTCAACAAATTTAAACCGGGCCTATCTACACTTTCAATAACCAAATCATTACAAGATTCTAACTCTTGTACCAACTGATCTGCTACTAGCCAACCAAATTGGTCATCTGCAAATGGTGAGCCTATCCCTAAAATAAGTACCCTACCCATTAAATATGCTCCTTATTAAAAAAGGGCTGTCCTATAAATGTAAAAACAACTCCACTTAGAAAACTACTTGGGATAACATACATCGCCCAGTACCACATATAATTTTGCTCGCCAAAATAGAAATAGCAAAAAACTCCTCCAGCTAGACCTACCACAATACTAATCAAGCTTGCTAATACATTAACCCTCTTCCAAAAGAATCCTCCTAATAATGAAAAGGCTAAAGCTGAAATAGGAATATTCATCAAAACCATTTTCTCAAAGATTTGATCAATAAAAAGATTTGCTAAAAGATATGTTAATAAAGCTACTCCAAGAGTAATAAATATACTCCTTTTTAGCGAGGTGTTGTGAATAGCCTTATGGTTATGTGCAATAACAATAGAACTGATAGTATTCCATATTCCCACAATCGTAGTAGTAGCTATAAAGAATAAAACTGCGTAAGTTATGCCTTGTAAGAATTTTGGTAATTGATGATTAATCAAATAAGGAAAAACTTCTTGCGGCTGAATGTTTATAGCAATCTTCTTAGCCACTAAACTAACCGATAAAATAGCTATCCCATAGATTACAGTTATTAATATAGCGGCAACTATAACTGATAGAAATGCTACCTTTGTGGTTTTAGCTGTAAACATTTTCTGACCATACCACGGTGCAAGAATATAAGTAAACATTGTTATGATAACTAAAGATATTAACACCGAAGTAGAAAAACTCTCTGTATGAACAATAGCATCTGATGTCTGCTCAAAAGATACCGCATAATATAACCATAACGGCACCACAATTATAGTTATTAAAAAGCTTAATACATCTAAACGAATAATTGTTCTAATACCGCCTCTTAGGCTAATAACCAACATTACAATACAAAAAATACCACTCAAGACCCATTCATTTAAACTAGGTAAAAGAGGCATAAAAATAAGTGTCAGTGACTTTATATAATTAGCACTAAAGCCAATCATCGCCACAAGTAAAATACTAGCTGCAATATAGCCTATAGTATCGTTATATCTTCTTTTAAAGAAAGTAGTTACTGATACCCCATCAAACCCTTTCCACTTTTTTGCAACACTAATAGCATAAAACAGTAAACCTACTAAAAATACTAACACTAAAGAGACTGCTGAACTACCATAAAGAGCACCTAAGGATGTAAAGCCCAATAGCGTTGATGTATTTAATTCAGTCATCACAAGTGTGGCAATAAGTGCAAACATCCCAATCTCTTTATTTGCAACAAAGTATGTTTGTGATGAGCTTGTTTTTCTCTGTGTTTTTAAACTTACTATACTTACTAAGATAAATATTAATATAAAAGCAAAAAACATCATCTAACTAGTGCTTAACCTTTTGATAACTTATTTTCATAAAGAACAAGATCAAGAATATAATTACTATTGATAAACCTATAGCTGAAGAGTTTTCATCAAAGAAACCTAAGATTTCATTCACTTTGACAGAATCAACACTAAATAGGCTAAACATTTCTACCAATGCAATAATATAAGCTGCCACAACAACTATACATAGAACGATAATGTTATAGTTCTTATATTTATTCTCTTTGATATTTAAGTTCAAAACTTTTGACATCATTGCTGCATCCACTGAATCAACAATAATCATTCCCGTAGCAAAAGCTATAGGTAAAAGCATAATATACCATATAGATAAATTATTAATCGCGCTAACAGCTGCCATTCCTAAAAGAGCAACCTCTGTTGCAGTATCAAACCCCAAACCAAATAAAAACCCAACAAAATACATCTTATACGGTCTATCAATAGTTTTGACAATTGGTCTAAATAATTTAGATAATAAAGATGTTGCTTGATGCTGATGTCCGTGAACTTCTGATGAGTCTGCAGAAATCAATTTTGTCAAAGAAATAAGGCTCATACTGCCTGTTATAAATAAAAAGCAAACAGACATAAGGGTACCAAACACAGCCCCAATATTTAAAAAGCTAGCATTTTCCATATGAGAAAAACTAAAACCTAAAGCTATAAATAGTGTTAACAAAAAAACTATTGTTGAATGACCAAGAGCAAAAAATAATCCCGTCTTAAAACTAGCTTTATTCTCATTAACTAACTGCCTAGTCACATTATCTATAGCCACTATGTGATCTGCATCAAACCCGTGCCTTAGACCTAGCATAAAAGCGATAGCTATTGTTCCTAAAATACCTACATTACTAGAAACAGTAAATAAGAAAACCACCCCTATTAAAGATATTAAAACAAAAAATAGCTTTGTCGACACCTTAGAAATCATAAGAAAACTTAAACCTCTTCAAGATTTAAAGTTAGAAAATGTGCTGAACAAGAAATACAAGGGTCATAATTTCGTACAACCATTTCAGCATGTAGCCTTAACTCATCTTTTGGCTTATCTAAACCAAAAGCTTCTAGAGACATAACTAAATTTGCTTCCATACAAGGCAAGTTCTGTGAAGTTGGCGCAGAAATTCTAATCTTCTCAGCTAAGCCATTTTCATCAACTTTTATATGATCTATTTGTATTCCTCTAGGAGCTTCAACAGCGCCCCATGCATCAGCTGCTTTTGTAGTATACTCAACATCTGGCTTTTCTGGATATGTATAATTCTCACAGATCTTAAGCGCTCTTTGGATAGCCCAATACCCCTCTATAGATCTTGCGATTACAGAATGAAACATATTTCTACTTGGCCATTTCACACCTGTTGCATTTGCTATGTCTTGTATCTCTTTTGGAAGTCTATCAAAATTCAGATTTAATCTAGACAGTGGGCCAAGCAATATTGGCTGACCATCATGAGTCGTTGAGTGTAATGCTGTAGATTGAGGCGCATGAAACTCTCTAAAATGATCATCATAATCATCTATATGGAAATATTCACCATCACTTGTTGTCACATAATTAGAAAATACTGGATACTCTGACTCATGTCTTAGACTTACCATTTTAAAAGGTATCTCTTGCTCTGGAAAATCTAGTGTAGAAACCCAATTAATAATATCCTTAGCATCTTTTAAAGCATCTTGTAATTTTGGTATTAAAGCCTTTACATCTTTAACTAATGGAGCTTTATAAAATCCACCCACTTTCATACCATTTGGATGTACAGAACGTCCACCTAAAAGTTTAAGAATTTCATTACCTAAATGTTGTAGTTTCACACCTCGTGTAACCTCTAATGGATAGTCTTTAGCCATTTCAATTGCTGATCTATATCCTAAAAAATCAGGAGCTGCTAAAAGGTGAACATGTAAGTAGTGCGACTCTATCCATTCACCTAAAAACATTAAAAGCCTCATTTCCTCAATCCACGGAGTCAATGTAATATCAAAAGCTCTTTCATAAGCTCTAGAAAACCCTGCTTGGTATGCTAAAGGGCATATACCACATATACGAGCCACCGCATCGATCACAGCATTTGGCTCTCTTCCTTCTAGGAATTTCTCAAAATAACGAGGTGGCTCATAAACTCTCAATTCACATTTATCAACTTTACCGTCTTTAATTCTTAGATCTAAAGCACCTTCTCCCTCTACACGAGCCAATATAGGGACTTCAATTATAGTTTCTTGTGACATAACTATACTCCTTTAAATAGCTCAGCTTGGCTATTTATAAATCTGTATTTATCTTGAATTTGCTTATCTGATAAACCTAATTCTTTTAACTTACTAGTCATAGCTTTAAGGTTTCCATACTTAGAAGTTCCATAACAACCATAACATGCTCTACCAAGTTTAGGGCAAATTGCATCACAGCCATCTGCCGTTACAGGTCCAAGACAAGGCTCACCTTTTGTAACCATAACACATGCAACCCCCGCATGTTTACAAGTAGTACAAACAGGATCAACCACTTTTTCAGGCTCTACGCCAAATAGCAATTGTCTAATTGCTTTTAAAATTTGAGCCGTATTGATTGGGCACCCTGAAATTTCAAAATCAACGTTAACATATTCTTTGATAGCTTTCGCAGTTGGTAAATCTTCATCTATGATTACTTGAGTTGCTTGAGGATAAACATCATGCTGCCATCTAAGTAACTCTTTTGCGTCAGTATAGTTTCTTAGAGACTGAACACCTCCTGTTAAAGCACAAGCACCTATACAAACCAAATATTTAGATTTCTCTCTAATTTTTTCTAGACGATGAATGTCATGCTTTGTATTAACACTACCTTCAATAAATGCTATGTCGACGTCTGCAAATTCATCTAGCGGTCCAGCCTCTGCAAAATGCACGATATCGACCATTTGTGACAAAATCAATACTGAACCAGCATCATTTAGCAATGCTAATTGACAACCATCACATGAGCTAAATTTATGTACCGCAATTTTTGGTCTAGGAGATATCGTTGCTAATTTATCTTGAGCTGACATGACTACACTCCTTTTATCGATAATAATTCTTTAACAGCAGGATATGCATATACCGCGCCATCCTTACACACAAACTCTTTACCCATTTGGCAATGACCACAATGACCTATAGCACATTTCATACTTCTTTCTAAACTAACAAATATTTGCTCCTCAGGAACCCCTACATCAGCGAATGATTTGGCTACATTTTTCATCATAATCTCAGGACCAACACTCATAACATAAGTGTTTTTATAATCTAGATTTAGATCCTCTACTGCTGCTGTAACAAAACCCTTATACCATTTCCATGGACCATGAGCTTCGCCCTCTGTTGCTACTAATAGAACTTCTGTATTTGGCTGATTATTCCAGCGTGTATATTTATCTTGATAAATTAGTCCATCCGAATGGCGAATCCCTTGCACCACATAGACTTTACCATAAGCATTACGATCTTTTAATATCTCTTCAGTAGCAGCAACTAGTGGAGCATTTCCCAAGCCTCCAGTCATTATCACTACATCTTTACCTTTTGCTTGTTCAACTGGCCAAGAGCTACCATAAGGGCCTCTCACACCAATCCTTTCACCAGCTTTTAGCTTAGCCATGCCTTTTGTAACTCGACCAACAACCTGTATAGTATGTTCAAAGACATCAGTTTTAAAATCTCTATCATTTACTATTGAGATCGCTACTTCTCCTACCCCATACAAATAGAGCATATTAAATTGACCTGGTTGAAACTGATAAGTTTTACGCAAATCTTCATCAACAAACTGCAACCTTAATGTAAAAATATCTGGCGCATCTTGGATAAATTCTATAATTTCTGCCTCATGTGGTAGATATGCATCTTGCGGATAAATCATGATTATTTCCCTCCACAGATAGTGTTAATTTCTTCAGTCACATCAATTTTGACAGGACACCAAGTTATACAGCGACCACAACCAACACATCCTTTTGTTCTAAACTGTTCTTGCCACGTAGAGAACTTATGCGTTAACCATTGGCGATAACGATGCTTTGGCTCTTCTCTATATAGCTCTCCATGAGTATAACTATGATCTAAACCAAAACAAGAATCCCACTCTCTAGTATGTACACTTTCTTTACCATCTAATGATGGAGCTTCTTTTTCTGTATGACAGAAACATGTTGGACAAGCCTGAGTGCAACTACCACAAGATAAACATCTTTCTGCAACATCATCCCACTGAGGATGGTCATGTGCTTCGAATAAAGCTTTTTCAACTGTAGCAATAGGTGGGATACTTTTTTCCTGCATTGAGTATACGGCTTTTACCCTTTGTTCTGCTTTATAAGTCTGAGCTCCTGTAGCTGGTAACAACTGTAAGTTTAGAACAGCATCTCTACCCTTATCACTGCCAGACTCAACAACAAAACCGCCCTCAACTTCTATCATTGCCAAGTCAAAACCTTTATCTGCATAGGGTCCATCGCCTAAAGAGATACAAAAACAGTTACTGTGAGCTGTTGTACAATTTGCAGCAACTATAAACATCTCTTCTCTTCTAGCTTTATAGCGCACATCTTGATAAGCATTCTCTATAAATACTCTATCTTGAATTTCTATAGCTCTTAAATCACAAGGTCTTACACCCAGTACAGCATATTTTTTATTACTCAAACACTGCTTAAAAGCTAACTTTCCATTATCATCACGCGTCACTTTCCATAGAGGCTCTTTCTCTTCAAAAAGCATTGGCTTGACTGATTGTACTGGCACACTCCAAGCAAAAGCCTCTTTTCTATCTGTTTTACTCACCTTGTAGTGAGCCGGTGATTGTTCATCAACATATCCCCACGGTAGCTCTTTAGCGCTATCAATATCATCATAAACAATAGCATCATCCCTTACGGCTGGTGCCTTCACCTGATACCCTTGTTTATTAAAATAGCCTATTAAGTCATCTAGCTTCTCATGTGCTAAAAAATAATAGTGACTCATAATTTCCTCCTAACAAATCCTAGGTAGCTGTTCGCCACTTAACCAATCCACTCGTCTTCTTCCACCAAAAGCTGTCGTCATAACTACTTGAGAGTCCGCCTCTTCAACAGTCGCTATAATTTGTGCTTGCCTACCCAAAGGGTGCTTCTTAAGACAATTTAAAATCCTCTCTGCTTGGTCTGATTTACAAGCAATCAAAACTTTACCCTCATTAGCGATAAATAGAGGATCTAACCCCAACAATTCACAAGCTGAACTCACCTCTTCTGAAATAGGCAATAATTCTTCTTGTATATTTATACCAATCTTATATTTATCAGCCCACTCATTTAGTGTAGCTCCAATCCCACCGCGTGTAGGATCACGCATAGCTTTTATACTACAGTCATTTTTATATAATGAATCTATAAGATCACTTAGCGAAGCTGTATCACTTTTAACATCACAATCAAAGCTCAATCCTGGTCTTTTTGACATAACTGCTACACCATGATCACCAATTGATCCATTTATAATTATTTTATCCCCAGGAGCCAATATTTCTCGTGTAACGAAATTCTCATTTACCACACCTATACCTGTAGTATTTATAAAAATCCCATCTCCCTTACCTTTCTCTACTACTTTTGTATCTCCTGTTACTAGAAATACTCCAGCATTTTCTGCAGCTTTTGCCATAGAGATAACAATCTCTTTTAAATCTTTTAGAGGCAATCCCTCTTCTAAAATCAATCCAACAGATATATATAAAGGCTTAGCCCCACCAACTGCAAGATCATTTATAGTTCCATTCACAGCTAGCTCGCCTATATTACCACCAGGGAAGATATATGGAGTTATTACATAGCTATCTGTAGTCATTGCAACTCTACCATTTATCTGTGGCAATATAGCCTGATCTTCTGATTGACCCAAATACTCATTATCAAAATATTTTTTCATCAACTGCTCAATCAATTTATGAGTAGATCTCCCACCAGATCCCATTGATAGATCTACAACTCCACTTTTAAAATTCAACTTTACAGCCACAACTATCCTCCATATTGATAATGTGCTGCACAAGCACCCTCTGATGACACCATACAAGCCCCCATAGGCTGCTCTGGCGTACAAACTACACCAAATAGCTTACAATCTTTTGGCTCTTTTAAGCCTCTGATAATATCTGGACAGGCACACTCTTTATGCTCTAGCCCCGCAACCTTAGGAATATCAAAGACAATTTCTGTATCAAATCTAGAAAATTCTGGCTTTAGCTCCATAGCACTATTAGCAATACTACCCAACCCTCGCCATTCAAAATCTTTTCTAACTTGTAAGTATTTAGATATCAAAGCTTGAGCTAATATATTTCCATCAGGAACAACTGCTCTTGTATACTGGTTTTCAACACCTATTTCATTTTTGTTAATCATTTTTACAAGCATTAAGATTGATTGTAAAACATCTAGAGGCTCAAAACCTGCGATAACTATTGGTTTATTATATTGCTTAGCTACTTTATGATAGGCATTACTTCCTATGACAACACTCACATGAGACGGTCCTATAAAACCATCTATTTTTACGTCTTCTGTTAGTATTGCCTCCATCGCAACTGGAGTTAGTACATGATTACAAAATATATAAAAATTATCTAAATTTTTCTTAATCGCCACATCTATTGCTACTGCAGTAGGTGGAGTTGTAGTTTCAAAGCCTATAGCAAAAAATATCACTTTCTTAGTTTTATTCTCTTCTGCTAATTTTAAGGCATCCTCTACAGAATAAATCATTCTGATATCAGCGCCTCTTGCTTTGGCCTTTATCAAACTATCTTGATGACTTCCTGGAACTCTTAGCATATCAGCATAACTGCAAAATATAACATCCTCTTGACTAGCTAAGAATATTGCTTGATCGACTCTTGCTATAGGTAATACACAAACTGGACAACCAGGTCCATGTATCATTTTGATATTTTTTGGTAATAAACCAGGTATTCCATAACGGTGTAAAGCATGAGTATGCCCACCACAAAATTCCATAAGATTATAATTAGTTTCTGGATTAACCTCTACTTTTATTTGTGCCAATAAACTTGCAGCAACTTTAGGATCTCGAAACTCTTTAATATAATCCATATTATACCTACTCCTTAGCAAGCATTTCTTCAAAATCCGCCAATGTTTGTCTTGCAACTTCTTGGTCTAATTTACTTAAAGCAAAACCGACATGCATAATCACAAAGTCGCCTATATCTACTTTATCTGGCATTATGGCTAAAGAGATTTCTTTATGCACCCCACCAACGTTCACCATAGCTTTGTTATCTTCTTTAAGCTCTATAATCTTTGCTGGAATCGCTAAGCACATAATTTGTTTTCCTTTTGTAAAAGTTTAGCTGCCAACCATGCTTGCCCTAAACTAACTCCACCGTCATTAACTGGTACTTTTTCAGATATGTAGACCTTTAAATTCAGTAGCTCTAGATATTTCATTACTTGGCTCAACAATATTTTATTTTGAAAACATCCACCACTTAAAATTACTGTAGATGTTCTCTGCTCGTTACTAGCTCTAGCTATCCATTCAGCCATAGCAAGCGCCAATGTCCCATGCCATAAATTACTCGCCTGAGCTTTGTCTCCTACCTGTAAAACTTCTTTTATTAAAAGGGATAAATCCAGTTTATTATCCTTAGTTATACTAACTAACTCTTTTTTACATACAGGCTCTGATGCTAATGCTTCCAAGCGCATTGCCGCCTCTGCTTCATAAGTATTTATATGACAAATATCTAATAAGCTAGATACAGCATCAAAAATACGTCCCATACTCGTAGTTACTGGTAAGCTATCATGATTACTAACAAGGGCTTTTTCCAAGGCTTCTGAACCTTTATACTTTTTAATGCTAGTGGGTATACTTATATTATAAAACTTACACAATGCTAAAGCTATTCTCCACGGCTCTTTTGCTACATTATCTCCACCTAAATATGGTACAGGAGCTAACTCACCCACTCTTTTGAAACTTATATTATCGATATCACAAGAATATAACTCTCCGCCTCTAGCAACACCATCCTCACCCAAGCCAAAACCATCTAAAACTAAACCTATTGCCTGACCTTGAATATTATGCTCTGCTATTACTGCTGCTAAATGAGCTTGATGATGCTGTATTTTATATATTGGTAAATCAAAGCTTTGAGCAAATTGCGTAGTATAAATATCTGGATGCATATCACAAGCTACAGCCTTTATATCTGTATTAAATAGCTTCTGATAATGAGTTAAAACTTGATGATAATAATCTATATTGTCTTGGCTAGCCATATTTCCGATATATTGCGATAAATAAGCTTGTGAACCATTAACTAAACAAAAAGTATTTTTTAAGAATGTCCCAGTTGCTAAAACATTATCTAAGTTTTCTGATAGCTTTATAGCCTTTGGAACAAATCCTCTCGCTCTTCTAATCATCAACGGTTTATTAGCTACTACATGTAATACGCTATCATCACTTTTCATAGCTATTCTACGGTTATCTGTAATTACAATATCCGCAATACCTTTAAGCTTTTGCATAGCTTCTTCATTTTCAGCAATAATACTATCGCCTGAAATGTTTGCACTAGTAACCACAAGGACTATATTATTTGCCTCTTTTAACCAATCAATTCCCTTTGGTCTACCTAGAAGATTATAAAAAAGTAAATAATCCATCCCTGTTGTTGGAAGCATAAACCCTAGTTTATTTAAATTTGGCGCTATTTGCTCACTAAGTTTAGAATTCTTTTTATCTTCTAATATAACAATAGGTCTTTCTTGAGATTCTAGTAAATTCTGCTCAACATCATTCATAGAAGCATATTTCTTTATACTCTCAGTATTTAAAGACATCAGAGCAAAAGGCTTATTTGGTCGATGTTTTCTCAACCTTAAATTTTGTACAGCCTCATTATCAAAAGCATTCACTACTAAGCGAAAACCATTTTGACTTTTTAGAGCTACTATTTTTGATGAGTTCATCGCCAGTGCAATATCAGCAAATGAGCTTGATAATTCAGGACCACACTTTTCACATGCTATAGCTTGAGCATGAAACCTTCTATCTGCAGGATCTCCATAAGCTTTTTGACAGTCATTACAAAGTGGAAAATCAATATAAGTAGTATTTACTCTATCATATGGTAAATCTTCGATAACACTATATCTTGGACCACAATGAGTACAGCTTGTATATGGATATAAGTAATAGCGACTTTGCGGATTAAAAACATCATCTAAACACGAATCACAAATAGCTGTATCGGCTGGAATTTTAGTATTAGCGCCACCTTGTTGAGTTTCTAAAATATTAAAATCTGTAAAATTACTTTCAGTTTGGCAAACTATCTTCTCAACAGTTTCTATATTAGCTAGAGGTGGTAGTTTAGCTTTCATCTCAGTTATGAAAACATCTGCAATACTCTCATCACATTGTAGAATTATCTCGACACCATTTGGAGTGTTCTGCACCGAGCCATATAAACCCAACTCTTTAGCTAAAGCATATATAAAGGGTCTAAATCCAACCCCTTGGACTGTACCATTGACGAGAATTTTTGTTACATAGCTCATTAAGTATTTTCTTTAATTTTAAGACTACAAACCTTTATAAATTTTCAATATAGTCTAATACAATCTCATGATGATCTTTCGTTTTAAACTTATCAAACACATGTTGTATTTTGCCTTCTTTATTAATAAAAAAGCTGATTCTATGGATACCATCATATACTTTACCCATAAACTTCTTCTCACCCCATACACCATATAGCTCTGCTACTTTATGATCTTCATCACTTAGTAGTTGTATTGACAAGTTATCTCTTTCTTCAAACTTTTTTAAACGCTTTGGTGCATCTGGACTAATGCCAAGAACTACAGTATTAAGCTTTTCTAGCTTTTTACTGATACCACTTAAACCTATAGATTGGACTGTACAACCAGGAGTCATCGCTTTAGGGTAGAAGTAAATTAATACATTCTTTTTACCTTTAAAGTCGCTTAGAGACACTTCTTCATTATTTTGATTTTCTAGTTTAAAATTTGGAGCTAATTGTCCTTGTTCTAGTGTTTTCATATTTCACCTACTTATTTCTATTTTAAAGACTTCAACCAATCCAACCAGCTATCAAAACCCTCTTCTGTTTTCACAGAAAGTTTAAAGATCTTTGCATCTAGTCGAATCTTTCTTATATTTGCCTCACATGCATCAATATCAAAATCAACATACGGCGATAGATCAATCTTATTTATTATTACCGTATCCGCATAAAAGAACATATCTGGATATTTTAAAGGCTTATCAGCCCCTTCAGTAGTGGAGATAATAGCCACACGATGCTTTTCACCTAAATCAAACATCGCTGGGCAAATCAGATTCCCAACATTTTCAATCATCACAAACCCATTATCTGCAATATCCAAATGCTCAAATGCATGACCAACCATATGCGCATCAAGGTGGCATGCTTTGCCCGTATTTATCTGATATGCCTGAGCTCCAGCTTTTCTTATCCTATCTGCATCAATCTGTGTATGCTGATCTCCCTCTATAACCACCACGGGGAAGCTATCTTTTAATTTTACGATTGTTTTCTCTAGTAGAGATGTTTTACCTGACCCAGGACTAGAAACAAAGTTAATTGCTAGACTATTGTAATTAGCTAAATACTCTCTATTACTCTGTGCATACTTATCATTTTCATCAAGTATTGATTTTTCTAGCTTTGCTATATCATGCCCATGATGATGATCATGATTATGATGGTGATGATCGTGATCATGATGAGTATCATTCGTACCGCAACCACAAGTTGTACACATATTACACCCCTCTTATTTATAAATTATTGACTCAACTAATAGCTCTTGCCCTTTTAAGATTTTTTTATCATAACTTTCACATTTAGGACACGACTGATATAGCTGAGATAAACCATATATTTCTGAACAATTATTACACTGCGCTTCGCCTTTCTGATGCACTAGTCTTAATTTAGCATCCTTTATATCAGTATCTTTTACAGCTACAGGAAACCAAAAACTTAAAGACTCTACATCTACACCAGCAAGCTCACCAACTTTTAAAACTATTTCTTTAACTAGCCTATCTTCTTTTTGAGCATTATCTATAACTATATTTGCTATATTCTGACATAAAGAAAATTCATGCATACGACTAGACATTACCTATAAGCTTTATATATTAATTTTAACATATAACACGCTGTTATTTATTGCTTTATCTCTTTTATAATGGTTATATACTGCTACTTAAATGATAGAAAGAGGATTATAAAAATTGAAATCTAAAAGTATAACTAATTATATTCTCTTATTTAGTATAGCTTTAATATGGGGCTCTCAGTTTATGTTTAATGATATTGCTCTTGAGAGTAATATTAGCCCTGTGATAATCGCCATGTCTAGATCTATTATTGGAGCAATAACTCTTTCTATAATTTTGTATTTCTCTAAAGAAGAGAAAACCTCTATAGATTTCAAAACCTATTTTATTTTGTTTTTAGTTGGTCTTTTTGAAGCCACTATCCCTCTTTTCCTTATAATCTGGGGACAACAAGAAGTAGATAGCAGCATAGCCGCTATTCTAACCTCAACTGTTCCTTTATTTGTGATTGTATTAGTCGCTATTCTAAAATTAGAAGAAATGTCTATAAATAAAGTTTTTGGAGTTATTCTTGGCTTTATAGCTATTGTAATACTACTTGGACCCAAACTTGCTAATGTTGATATAGGAAATATGAATCTGATATCTAATCTAGCTGTATTATCAGGTGCTTTTAGCTTTGCTATAGCTCTCATCCTTATTAAAAATATCTCTCACATCCCACCAATCAGAAGCTCTAAAATAATCCTAACTTCAGCATCTATCCAGCTCGCTATACTAGCTTTGATAAAACATGATTTTGTATATAGCAATGTCAACTTATCACTAAAGAGCATTTTAGCCATTTTAGCTCTAGGAATTTTTGCTGCTGGGATAGTTTACTTACTCTATATAGAGCTAATCAAAAAAGCTGGTACTGTATTTACTTCTTTTAGTAATTTCCTAATTCCTGCTGTTGGATTGTTTTTAGGCGTCACTTTCTTAGATGATAAGCTAGAGCCATCTACATTCATAGCCTTATTCGTACTACTTATTTCTCTGTTCTTAAGCAACGGTTTATCACTTAGAAAAATAAAAAATATTATACTCAAAAAGAAATAGACTACTTAACTTAGACAGAACAATATAGTCTTCAAATCAGCCATATATATTTGTTATTAAATACCTATTATTTATAAGCTAAAGTTTATTTCCAGCTCACTTTGAATTATTCTTAATTTATTTAGTAAGTTTTTTGAATATGAAATTTTTCCAAATAAAACTCTCTTTATTCCTATGTTTTTTCATTTGTGCAATCCTTCTTAATAGCGTAGGCATAGTTATATTACAGTCGATAAACAACTACGGAATCACAAATGTATCAGCAAGTATTTTAGAAGCCTGTAAAGACCTAACCATTGCTATAGTTTCATTCTTTGTAGCTTCTCTCATTCCCCATTTTGGGTATAAGAAATCAATGATTATTGGATTAACTCTTATAACTCTAGCTTGTATTGCCATGCCTTTACTAGACAGCTTCTGGATGACAAAACTAATGTTTGTCTGCGTAGGTATAGCTTTTGCTTTAATAAAAGTCTCTGTCTACTCTACAGTTGGTATTATCACAAATAGCCCCCAAGAACATGCTAGTCTAATAAGCTGGTGAAGGTACTTTTCAAATTGGTGTTGTCCTGTGCTATTTTGTTTTTAGCTTTTTTATAGAGCGTGGCACTTGGTTAACCACATACTGGATCATAGCTGCTATTTCTCTATTAACTATAGTATTACTTATTTTTACAAAACTTGATGAATCCAGAGTTGAAGCCTCCATAGAACCCAAAATCACTAGAGACTTCTTACATATGTTAGGTTTAGTAAAACTTCCTATCGTATTAGTCTTTATCTTAAGTATATTTATTTATGTATTTATAGAACAAGGTATACAGTCTTGGCTGCCAACTTTTAACAACTCTGTTTTACACCTCTCAGATTATGCTAGTGTTATATTTGCTAGTATTTTTGCACTTAGTATTGCTACAGGAAGAATAGCTTCAGGTTTTATTATGAAAAAAGTTTACTGGGAAAAAGTAGTGATCATAGGTCTTATCTGTTGTGCTGTTTTAATATTAATCATTTTGCCAATGGCACAAAATATCTCTGGCGATAGCTGGTCATATCTATCTATATTAACTGCATCCCTACTACCATTGATAGGCTTTTTTATAGCTCCAATATATCCTACTCTATGCTCAAGTATTCTAAGTAGTCAGCCTGCACATTTACAAAGCTCTATGGCTGGATTAATTATTATTTTCTCGGCCCTTGGAGGTACTATTGGCTCAAGAGTTGTAAGTGAATTGTTTACTATACTTGGCGGAGAGGTAGCTTTCTATATAATATTAGTACCTATCAGCTTATTAATTTTATTAGTTATTCCTTATGCAAGACTACATAAAAAAGCAAATGCCAATTAAAAACAATGATTTAATCCAGACATCTGGAGAGCTTTTTGAAGCAGTGCAATTAGCACCATGTTTTTCTGACTCTAAAACTTTTGTCGACATGACTCCTAAAAGGGATTCTCAAGAAATACTAAAAGACTTCAAAGCTTTAAAAAATCAAAACAACTTTAACTTAAAAGATTTTATTTTAGAGAACTTTGATCTACCTAAAGCTGAGGAGTATAGCGATATAGAGAATGGTCTAAGTCTCCATGAACACATAATACAAATGTGGGATTTTCTAACAAAGAGTGCTGATGAAGAAAATCCTCAAAGTTCTTTATTAGAACTACCGAATTCTTACGTTATTCCAGGAGGTCGTTTTAGAGAGATTTATTACTGGGATTGCTACTTTACAGCAGAAGGCTTAGCCGCTTATAATAAGCTAGATATGGTAGAAAATATCGCTGATAACTTCAAATACTTAGTAGAGCAATTTGGGTTTATTCCTAATGGAAATAGAACTTATTATTTAACAAGATCACAGCCTCCTCTATTCTTTTTAATAGTTGATATTCTATATAAACATTATGGAATAAGCAGAATCAGCAAATATCTACCTGTGCTTGAAAAAGAATATTCTTTCTGGATGAATACAAATAGGAATATTGGTGGGTTAAATAGATACTGGGATGAAGCTTCTGAACCAAGACCAGAGTCATATAGGGAAGATATCCATAGCGCTAAAGATGCATCAAACAGAGCTGATTTTTATCGTAATATTCGAGCAGCTTGTGAATCTGGTTGGGACTTTAGCAGCCGCTGGTTTCATGATGTAAACAAATTTGAAACAATTTGTACTACAGATATTCTACCAATAGATCTAAATTGCTATCTATTTGGCCTTGAAGAAAGATTATCTACTTGGTTTAAAGACTCTAGTGATTTAGAAAAGTCATCTAAATATAGAGATCTCGCTAATAAAAGGAAAAGTAAAATCCAAAAAGATTTCTGGTCAGAGGAGCAAAATTTCTTTTGTGACATTAATCATAAAGAAAAAAGTCATACGAATGCTCTCAGCTTAGCTGGAGCTACTCCCTTATTCTTTAATATAGCCACTAAAGAGCAAGCAAGTAAACTGGTTAATACTCTAAGTAAGTTTGTTTTTGAAGGCGGCCTATCAACAACTCTCGTGGACACATCTCAACAATGGGATTATCCTAATGGCTGGGCTCCTCTTCATTGGCAGGTAATTATTGGTTTAAGAAACTATGGTTATAGTGATATAGCTAAAGATATAGCTGATAGATTTCTCAATACAATTAAACTTAAGTATAAAGAAACAGGAAAGTTAAAAGAAAAATATAATGTTTCAAATGCTCATATTGATGCTTCTGGTGGAGAATATATCATTCAAGATGGATTTGGCTGGACTAATGGAGTAGTTTCAGCCTTGTTGAAGCTCTACAACTAACAAGCTGAGGCGTACTTAATTATTTTATTAAACTCTTCTCCAACAAGTGATGCTCCACCAATAAGACCACCATCAACGTCCGGAAGTTTTAGTATTTCTTCAGCATTACTCGCCTTTAAACTACCGCCGTAAACTATTTTTATATTTTTAGCTATTTCAGCATCTACTTTTGCTACTAATGATCTAACAAAGCTATGAGTTTCTTGTACCTGATCAAGAGTTGCTACAACTCCAGTACCTATCGCCCACACAGGCTCATATGCTAACACAATCTTTGCCAATTGCTCTTTAGATAAACCATTTAATATTAGCTCTAGTTGTCCAGATAATACTGATTGGAGTTTACCACCATTTCTATCTGCTAAAGATTCGCCAATACACACAACTGGAACAACATTTGTATCAATTACTTTTTTTAACTTTTTAAACACATCTTGGTTTGTTTCACCAAACAACGATCTTCTTTCAGAATGTCCAATAAGAACATAATCACAACCGACATCTTCTAGCATTGCCTTAGAGATTTCGCCAGTATACGCACCATCATCATAAAAAGTAATGTTTTGTAAACCAACACCGACTTTCGATGGCAGTTGAGCTCTAACTTCTTTCACATAAACACTTGTAGGAAAAACAGCAACATCAACATTGTCATATTTAGCTTTAGAGATTTCTTGGCATAAAGCTTTTATTGAAGCACTATTACCATTCATCTTCCAATTACCCATTATTAGTTTTTTCATACTACACCGCCAATTTTGATTTTACTTTTTCTACTAAAAATTCTGCTTCTTTAGTAGCAGTTTCTTTGTCAGTAGCTTCTACCATTACTCTTAATACAGGCTCAGTTCCAGATGGTCTTAACAAGACTCTTCCATTATCACCTAATCTTTTTTCAACTGTTGATACATCTTCTATAAGAGTACTTAGCTCATCCGCTCCAACTTTACTTTTTAAAGGAACATTTATCATAGTCTGTTGCATCAACTCTACACCTGAGTAAAGTTCAGAAACTGCTTTATTTTCCAATGACAGAATTGCTAGCAACTGTAAAGCTGTAAGTAAGCCATCTCCAGTTGTCCCATAGTTTAAATTAATAATATGGCCAGAAGACTCTCCTCCTAGCTTATAATTATTCTTAACTAGCTCTTCGATAACATATCTATCACCAACTTTAGCGCGAATAAAAGGAATATTTTGTTTCTTATACTCATTTTCATATGACATATTAGTCATAGCTGTTCCCACAACACCAGCTGTACTTCCAGAGACCTTAGTATAATTTGAAAGGATATATAAAATAGCATCACCATCTATTTCTTGACCTTTTTCATCTACTATAATTATCCTATCGCCATCACCATCTAAAGCTATCCCTAGATCAGCCTTATTTTTTAACACAGCTTCGCTAATATTTTTAATATAAGTAGCGCCACACTTTTCATTAATATTTAGCCCATTTGGCTTTGATGCAATCGTTATAGTATTTATATTAAATTCTGCTAATAATTTTTCTAAGTTATTAGATCCTGCACCATTAGCGCAATCAACAACAACTTTTCCATTATACTTAATAAGGTTTAAAAACTTAGCCTTACAGTCTTTTATATAATCATTTAATGGATTTTCTAATTTTGTATAAGTTCCAAATTTACAATCTTTATTGTAAAAAAACGGTCCATCTATCTTTTCCTCAACTTCAAGCTCTATTTCATCTCTTAATTTAAACCCTTTAGATGAAAAAAGCTTTATGCCATTATCAGTAAATTTGTTATGAGATGCTGTAACAACGAAACCTGCTCCAGCCTGCTTTTCAACCGCCATAAATGCAACTATAGGAGTCGGCACAACCCCTAAATCTATCACATCTACGCCTGCGGCTGTAAGACCTGAAACTAAAGCATACTTTATAAAATCCGATGACCCTCTAGTATCTTGACCTACAATGACAAGATTATGCTCTTTGTACTCATCAATAATTTGACCAACAGCATTACCTAATTTTTGAGCAAACTCTGCTGTTATGGGGAATTTACCAACTAAACCTCTAATACCATCTGTTCCAAAGTATTTTCTCACAATAGATCTCCTACTAGATTTATTCTAAAAGCTTAATAATGAAGCAATGTTATAGTTTTCTAATTTTTTTCTTCCATTTAGTCCATCTAGCTCTATAACAAACATCAGCGCTTCAACTTTAGCTTGTGCTTTTTCAACAAGTTCAGCTGCTGCTTTTGCGGTTCCACCAGTAGCTAGTAAATCATCTACTATTAATACTCTATCATCTTTTTTAAAAGCATCTTTATGAATTTCTAAAGTATCTTTACCATATTCTAACTCATAGCTAACACTATAAGTTTCTCTAGGTAGTTTCCCAGGCTTTCTAATTGGAACAAATCCTAACCCTAACATCTCTGCTAAAGCTACCCCAAATATAAAGCCTCTACTTTCAGCACCCGCAATAATCGTTGGTTGAAGACCTCTCTTTTTTATCTCTCCAACCAAACAAAGAGAAACTTCTTTGAGACCATTAGGATCAGCCAATAAAGGAGTAATATCTCTAAACACTATTCCTTTTTTAGGAAAGTCTTGGACGGCCGCTATTTTACTTGATATAAAATCTAAACTCATTGATAAATCTCCCTAAAAGAAAATGAGTATTAAAAAGGAGGAAAAAATTATACTTGAAGTAAAATTCTTGCAGGATCTTCTAAAAGTTCTTTAATCATTTTTAAGAACTTCACAGATGTACTACCATCTATAATTCTATGGTCATAAGACATTGCTAAATACATAATCGGTCTTATTTTAATTTCACCATTTACAACCATAGGTCTATCGACTATGTTGTGCATTCCTAAAATAGCACTTTGGGGAGAGTTTATAATTGGTGTAGAAAGCATAGAGCCATAAGTACCACCATTTGTGATAGTAAAAGTACCGCCTTTCATATCCTCTAAACTTAACTTACCATCTCTGCCTTTTAGAGCCATTTCTAAAACATCTTTTTCTATTTGAGCAAGACCTTTAGTATCTGTATCTCTTAAAACTGGTACAACAAGACCTCTATCTGTTCCAACAGCAATACCAATATCAAAATAGTTATGATAAACAATTTCATCACCATCAATAGATGCATTAACATCTGGGAATTTTTTAAGTGCTTCAGTAGCCGCTTTAATAAAGAAAGACATAAAGCCAAGTTTAGTATCATGCTCTTTAGCAAAAAGATCTTTATATTTCTTTCTTAGCTCCATTACAGCTGTCATATCAACTTCGTTAAAGGTAGTTAAAATAGCATTAGTATGTTGTACTTCAACTAGTCTATTAGCAATAGTCTGACGAAGTCTTGTCATTTTAACTCTTTTTTCATATCTAGCGCCTTGTGGCTGGATAGCTTGTTGAGGTTTTTGAGCAGCTTTCACATCACCAGAAGTAATACGACCTTTTTTACCTGTTCCTTCAATTCCTTTAGCACTGTCTAAACCACTTGCATTGAAAGCTTTTCTAGCTGAAGGGATTAAGTGTGGCTCTGTACCAGATGCCGCTTGTGCTACTTCTGATTTCTCCTCAGCCTTATTAGCAGTCGCAACAGCACCTTCTGTAATCTTAGCAATCAATTCAGCTGAAACTACTGTAGAACCTTCTGTCTTAAGAATTTTTGAGATCACACCATTTGTAGTAGCAGGAACTTCTAAAACAACTTTATCTGTTTCTATTTCTGCTATAACATCGCCTTCAGCAACAGAATCACCTTCTTTCTTATGCCATTCAGAAACTGTACCATCAGCAACGGACTCAGGAAACACAGGAGCTTTCACATCTATCTCTGCACCAGATTTAGCTTTAGGTGCTTCAGATTCTTCTGGCTTTGACTCTACAGATGGTGCTTTACCATCTTCCGATATAAAAGCTAGACTCTCTTCTGAAAGAACTATATCGCCAGCCTGTTTTTTAACTCCTGTTAAAACACCACTTGCAACAGCAGGAACTTCTAAAACAACTTTATCGGTTTCTATCTCTGCTACAATATCACCCTCATTAACAAAATCACCTTCCTGTTTATGCCATTCAGACAAAGTACCATCGGCAACAGACTCAGGAAACATAGGAACTTTTAATTCTACCATTGCTAACTACTCCTAGTTATTTTTAATCTTCTTATTTTATATCTAAAGCTTTTTTAATAATCTCTTCTTGTTGTTCTACATACCTTGCATGATATCCCACAGCTGGAGCTGAAGATCTATCTCTACCAACGTATCTTAATTTTTGTTTATCACTAACTAACTCTTCTAAAGAGTGTCTTATATTATACCAAGCGCCTTTATTTGCAGGTTCTTCTTGAAGCCAGACAACATCAGTTGCTTTATTATATTTAGTTAGTATTTTTGATAATTCTTTTTTAGGGAAAGGATAAAGTTCTTCAATCCTTACAACAGCAGTATCTTGATGTTTATCTTCTTTTTTCAACATCAAATCATAATATACTTTACCATTACAAATAATAAGTTTTTTAACTTTATCTGCCTGTACACTCTTATCATCAATAACCACCTGAAACTCACCTTTTGAAAGCTCTTCCATAGTTGATACAGCTAATGGATTTCTTAACAAGCTTTTAGGCGTCATCACTATAAGTGGCTTTCTCAATGGTCTTATAACTTGTCTTCTCAACAAATGATAAATCTGGGCAGGTGTCGTTGGAGTACAAACTTGCATATTATTATTTGCACATGAGTTTAAAAATCTTTCCAATCTTGCAGATGAATGCTCTGCTCCAGCCCCTTCTTGTCCATGAGGTAAAAGTAGAGTAAGTCCTGATAATATGCCCCACTTTTCTTCTGCTGAAACTAAGAATTGATCTATCACAACTTGAGCAGTATTTACGAAGTCTCCAAATTGAGCTTCCCAAATAACTAAAGACTCAGGACTATAACAACTATAGCCATACTCAAAACCAAGTACTGCATATTCTGATAATGTTGAATCTATAACATCAAATCTTGCATTTTCATTAATATGTTTTAATGGGATGTATTCTTTTAATTTATTGTCTACATCCATATTTTTAAGGACAGCATGTCTATGTGAGAAAGTACCTCTTCCACTATCTTCACCAGATATTCTTATATCATGCCCCTTATCTAAAAGGGTTGCATAAGCCAACATTTCCGCAAAACCCCAATTAATAGCAAGCTCACCATTAGCCATTTTCTCTCTATCAGTAATAGCCTTTTTAACTTGGTTCTGCATTTTTATTTCATCATGTGCTTTACACATTTCTAAAGCTAATTCTTGTAACTTTGTCTCTGGAATAACATCATAGCTATAGTCCCCTTGAGGCTTACCTTTTATATAAGGTTTCCAATCACAAACACCCAACTTATTACATATTGAAGATTTAGTTAATACCTCTACTGTAGACTCACCTTTATCTAACTTAGAACGATATTTTGCATTAAGATCATTTAACTGCTCTGCTGTTACAACACCTTCTGCTTCTAACTGCTTAGAATAGACTGTCAAAGTTGATGGAAGTTTTTTGATAACCTCATACATCTCAGGCTGAGTTCCCGATGGCTCATCTGTTTCATTATGACCATTTCTACGATAGCAGACTATATCTATAACAACATCTTTGTTAAACTTCATTCTATACTCTAAAGCAATCTCAGAAACTCTTACAACCGCTTCAGGATCATCTCCATTAACATGGAAAATTGGAGCATCTATCATTTTAGCAACGTCAGTTGAGTATATGCTACTTCTATTAACTCCGAATTTACTACTTGTCGTAAAGCCAACTTGGTTATTTACAACTATGTGAACTGTACCACCAGTGCCATAATACTCTGTTAAAGAAAGTCCAAAGGTTTCCATAACAACACCTTGACCACAGAATGCTGAGTCTCCGTGGATAAGTATAGGTAAAACTCTGTTAAGCGCATTTTTATCATCAAGCTTATCTTGGATAGCTCTAGCAGCTCCTTCGACGACAGGATCTACAGCTTCTAAATGAGATGGATTAAATGCTAATGCAATCTTAGCTTCTTTACCATCAACCCCACGATAATTAGAATACCCCATATGATATTTAACATCACCAGATAAACTCTTTTCGCTTTGCTTACCCTCAAACTCTTCAAATAAGTCCTTTGGATTTTTACCAAGCACGTTTACTAAAACATTTAAACGGCCTCTATGTGCCATTCCTAATTGAATAAAATTAGTAGAATATTTAGAAATAGATTTTTCTATAACATATTGAAGAGAAGGAATCATAGATTCCCCACCCTCTAAACCGAATCTTTTTTGACCAACATACCTTAAAGCAAGGTATTTTTCTAAACCTTCAGCAGCTACTAATTGTTCTAAAGTCCATTTTTTCTCTTCTTTAGTTAAAAGAGATTGTGACTCAATCGTATCTTGTAGCCATTTTTTTTCTTCTTTATTATTTATATACATAAACTCAAAACCAATATTTGTTTCATAAATAGCTTTGAGTTTGTTTATAATATCTTGTAGTTTTTTTGGCTGATTATTTGTTAAAGCCCCTAAATTGACTTCTTCTTGTAAATCAGAATCTGTTAATCCGTGATATGTTAAGCTAAGCTCAGGATCTTGTGGTAATTTAAATAGCTTTAGAGGATCTATCTTTGCTGATTTATAAGCATGAGACCTATATGCACCTACTAAGTTCTTAATTTTAAGCTCTATATCACTACTTCCAGAAGCAACGACTGAACCCACTCTATTTTGAGCAAGATACTTAAATTCATCAACAATATCAGCATGTACTGTATCTGTATTTTCAGCCACTGAATCAAAAAAAGACAACCATTCTGGATCTATTCCATCATAATTGCCTTTTAAATAGTCATCATATATCGACTCAAGGTATTCTAGATTTCCTCCAGAAAACTGAGTACTTTCTAACCATTCTTCAAAATCATTGTGTTTTTTTGTCATAACTTATGATTTTCCATTTTTTTGCTTTTTACACACTCTTCTTAAGCATAGCTGATCTGATCTTACCAATAGCTTCAGTAGGATTTAAGCCTTTAGGGCAAACAGTAACACAGTTCATGATAGTTCTACATCTAAACAAGCTAAATGGATCTTTAAGAGCTTCTAGTCTCTCATCAGTCGCAGTGTCTCTTGAATCTGCTATAAACCTATATGCTTGCAACAATCCTGATGGTCCAATAAATTTATCAGGATTCCACCAGAAAGATGGGCAAGAGGTAGTACAACACGCACAAAGAATACACTCATATAAACCATCTAATTTAGCTCTCTCTTCTGGAGATTGTAATCTCTCTTTTATAGGAGCTTCATCATTATTAATTAAATACGGCTTAACTTTTTCATAGTTTTTGTAGAACTGTTTCATATCTACAATCAAATCTCTAACAACAGGAAGACCTGGTAAAGGATTTACTTTAATAGGCTGTCTAAGCTCTCCTATAGATGTAACACAAGCCAAACGGTTTTTACCATTTATATTCATTCCATCAGAACCGCAAACACCCTCACGACAAGACCTTCTCATCGCTAAAGTAGGATCTTGCTCTTTAATTAATTCCAAAGCAGTTAATACTTTTACCCCTTCATTTTCTACTTTAACTGTATAGTCATCGTAATATGGCTTTGTATCTACTTCTGGATTGTATCTATAAATTTTAAATTTTACTTCCATGATAAAAATCCCTTATTAGTATTTACGTTCAGCTGGTTGGAATGCTTTAACTTTTGTAGGCGACATATTAACACTTCTTGAAGAAGTTTTATCTCCATCTAGGAAGTATAAAGTATGTTTCATCCAATTTTCATCATCTCTATTTGGATAATCCACTCTTGAGTGAGCTCCACGAGACTCTTTTCTTTCTAAAGCTAATTTAGCTGTTGCAACTGCTGTTAACATTAGATTATCAAGCTCTAAAGCTTCAATTCTTGTCATATTGAAGATTCTACTATTATCTTCTAATACAGCATTTTCTAATCTTTCTCTTAACTTAAGAAGCTCTTCTAAACCTTCTTTCATAGTACTTTCTTGTCTAAATACAGAAAAATATTTTTGCATTATTTGTTGCAATTCTTTTCTAAGATCAACTATTTTTTCTTTACAACCTCTCTGTTCAGAAGAGTCCCATCTATTTAATCTTTCTAAAGCTTTCTGCACATTCTCTTCTGAAGCATCCTTTCGCTTCATACCATGCTTCAAGCTTTCTTCCGCATGCATTCCCGCAGCTCTACCAAACACAACAAGATCAAGTAACGAGTTACTTCCTAGCCTATTTGCACCATGAACAGATACAGACGCACACTCGCCAACAGCATATAATCCACCAATAATTTTATCTTCGCCATTTATTTGAGTTATAACTTGACCATACTTATTAGTTGGTACACCGCCCATCTGATAATGACATGTTGGTACAACTGGAATAGGCTTCTCAACAGGATCAACGCCAGCGAATGTTTTAGCTAACTCTCTAACTGTTGGCAATCTTTCATCAATAACATCTTCACCTAAGTGAGTAAGATCTAACCATACACAGCTAGAACCACTAAAAGTATCTCCTCTTCCTTCCATAATTTCTTGTTGAGAAGCACGAGAAACCACATCACGACAAGCAAGATCTTTAGCCATTGGAGCATATCTCTCCATAAATCTCTCACCATCTTTATTTCTAAGGATCCCACCTTCTCCACGACATCCTTCAGTAACAAGCACACCAGCTCCAGCAATACCCGTTGGGTGAAATTGCCAAAACTCCATATCTTGAAGAGGTATATCTGCTCTTAAGGCAAGACCTAAACCATCACCCGTATTGATATAAGCATTTGTACTAGACTCATAAATACGTCCAGCTCCACCAGTTGCTAAAATTGTAATTTTTGCTTGCAGAAAAACTGTTTCTCCAGTCTCTATGCAAAGAGCTATAACACCAGCGATGCTACCATCATCAGCCTTTACTAAATCAACCGCATACCATTCAGTATAGAAGTTTGTATCATGAGCTAAATTACCTTGATAAAGCGTATGCAAAAGAGCATGTCCCGTTCTATCTGATGCTGCACAAGTTCTTTTAGCTTGATTTGCTGGATCATAATTTCTAGACATTCCACCAAAAGCTCTTTGATAAATTTTACCATCTTCCAAACGAGAAAAAGGCATACCCATATGCTCTAATTCAATAATAGACTGTGGCGCATGTTCACACATATACTCAATAGCATCCTGATCTCCAAGATAATCAGAACCCTTCACGGTATCATACATATGCCATTTCCAATCATCTGAAGGTAAATCATCATCAAACTTAATATTACCTAAAGCCGCTGCAATACCGCCTTGTGCTGCAACAGTATGAGATCTTGTAGGAAAAACCTTTGATACAACAGCTGTTTTGAATCCAGATTGAGATAATTGAAATGCTGCTCTAAGACCAGCCCCTCCAGCTCCGACTACAATAGCATCAAACTCTTGTTTAGCTATACTCATAAAACCAACCTCTTAATAAAAAAATAAAATAGCGAATAACCAAAAGAAACACCCAACATATACCAGTATAAAACTAAGCATTATTGTCGCAGATATCCAAGCGCACTTAACGTAGTCTCCACAGATAATCCATATACCAACCCAAGCATGTAAAAACATTGCCAAGTAAGTTATAAGCGTAGCCACTTTAAAAAAGGATATTGCAGAGCCCCCTATAAATAAGTCATGCCAACTCATATAATTCAGTTCGCCTTGGTAAGATAACATAACCGCTTTTATCAAAACAAATGCAAAATATAGAGCTATTATTACTGCTGTAACTCTTTGTACAAAAAAGTCTTTAAGCCCTGTTGACGTTAATGATATTACAGCCATAAATAACACCCCCAAAGAACTGCAAATAAAATTCCTAAAACTAAAGTTAAAAGTGATGTAGCTTTAGCAACACCCATACCTTCTCCAAAACCCATATCCATAATCATATGCCTTACACCAGCAAATATATGATAGGTTATAGATGATAAAAACACCCAAAAAAAGAAACTTACCCATGTAGAAGTAAATAAACTCACAATTTCATCATAGCCATGAGGGCCTGCTAAAGAATATCCAAGTCCTATAACCAACAAAGGTGTCGCTATTAACAAAACCACCCCTGTTATACGATGTAGTATAGAACTTATCGCTGTTATCGGAAATTTATAGGATATTATAGACATTAAGCCAATATTTCTAATACTTTTCACTTCTTTGTCCTCCGAAGCAACTTATATAAATAATTTTTGATAGTATATAACCGTTGTAATGATATATTTTTGCAAAATGAAATTCAAACTTAATACATCTTTTACACCTATTTTTAACATATTTAAACAACGAATAAGAATTCTTTTTGTTTGCAAAAATAACTCTCTTAGCTTATTATTTTATCAGATGCTAGCTATTTAACTAGTTAAGGTATCTTTTTTGTAAAAACACCTATGATTTTTAATTGTATTTAAATTTTTAATTAATATCTGGAGGCTTTATATAATGTCCAAGTTCGCTACTCTTAAATATTCTGACAAAAATATTGAAATTGATTTACCTGTTTATTCTCCAAGTTTAGGAAATGATTGTATTGATGTTTCGTCACTCGTAAAACATGGTGTGTTTACTTACGACCCTGGCTTTATGTCTACAGCTGCTTGTAAATCAACTATTACCTATATTGATGGAGATGAGGGTGTCCTTTTACATAGAGGATATCCTATACAAGAGTGGACAAAAAAATCTGATTATATAACTCTTTGCCAAGCTTTAATATATGACAAACTACCATCTAAAGAAGAAAACAAAGCATTCCAAGCAGAAATAACTGAAAAAATGAGCGTTTGTAACCACATAAAAGACTCCATAAACGCTTTACCAAGTTTTGCTCATCCCATGTCTTCTTTGATAGCAGGAGTAAATATTATTGCTGCTGAACATGTTAAAAATGGTAAAAAAGAATCTCAAGAAGAAATTGCTAAAAATATAATTGCTAAAATAGCTACTATTGCAGCTATGGCGTATAGACATAACAATGGGCTAAAATTCTTAGAGCCAAAAAAAGAATTTGGGTATACAGAAAACTTTTTATACATGACTTTTGCCGAAGATGAAAATTATAAGCCCAACCCTCTAGAAGTGAAAGCTATGGATACAATATTCATACTACATGCAGATCATGAGCAAAATGCTTCTACATCTACTGTTAGATTATCAGGATCAACTGGAACTTCTGCTTATGCTGCTATTATAGCAGGCATCACAGCCTTATGGGGACCAGCTCATGGTGGAGCAAATGAAGCTGTACTAAAGATGCTTTCCCAAATTGGAAGTGTTGACAATATTGAAAAATTTATTGATAAAGCAAAAGATAAAGATGATCCATTTAGGCTAATGGGATTTGGTCATAGAGTTTATAAAAACATGGATCCAAGAGCTACAGCAATGAAAGAAAACTGCGAAGAAATTTTGGCAAAGCTTGGTGACAATGAAAACCCTCTACTTTCTATTGCTAAGAAACTTGAGCAAATAGCTCTAAGTGATGAATATTTTATTGAAAGAAAGTTATTCCCTAATGTAGATTTCTATTCTGGAATAATATTAAAAGCGATGGGAATTCCTGAAGAAATGTTTACTGCGATCTTTGCTCTTGCTAGAACTTCAGGATGGATATCGCAATGGATTGAGCTAAGAAATGATCCTTCTCAGAAAATTGGTAGACCAAGACAGCTATACATAGGAGAGACTAGTCGTAATCTATAATCTTAATTTATTTTTTCTAAATAATATAAATCTATAAAACTATCTTAAAATTTGATGAATCTACACTAATTCAGTAAAATCTTTAAAATACTATAATTTTTTATAATGAACCCTATGTTTAAAAAGCTAATATTTTTTCTTATCCTAAGTAGCAGTATATGCTTCATCAAAACATATGCAAACACGCCACCTTCAAGCCCTACAAATGTACAAACTACAGCATTCGTTACTGACATAATAAACGTTGATGAGTTAAATGAACAATTACAAATTGATGCAATATTTAAATATGAATGGAACGATCAACGTTTAAAATTTGACCCGCAAAAAGAAAATGCTAACTATAAACTTTATCAAGGTGAGTTTCAACTTGCTGAAGTATTCCAAGGATGGCGACCTCAAGTTTCAATAATTAATGAGATAGGCAGTCCTCAAATTAAAGCCATACAATTAAGAGTAAATTATGATGGTGATGTTACATTAAAAGAACATAGATCTCTCACACTTGAAACTCCTATGAAATTAGATAAGTTTCCTTTTGACAAGCAAAAATTAAAAATATATATGATCCCTTTTGGATACGATATTGATGAAGTTAAGCTATCTGTTAGCCCTAATGCAAAAATGATGGTTAAAGAATATGTGAAAAATAATCCCAACATTAATATTGCTGAATGGAACCTTAAAGACTATAAACTAATCATAGATAAGCCAATAAAAGAATATTATGGACCCGCAAAAGAAATCTCTAGGCTAATCCTAGAGATTAGCCTAGACCGCAAACCGAGCAATATATTGTGGAAAGTATTACTACCTCTAACCTTACTAGTTTTAGGGATGTGGGCAATATTTTGGATGGATAAAGAAGCTCTATCAGATCGTCTAAACATTTCTTTTATAGGGATACTATCTGTCATTGCTTATCAATTTCTAGTTGAAGGAGAAATGCCTAGAATAGATTATTTTACTTTTACTGATAGCTTCTTATTAATCTCTTTCATAATACTATTTTCAACAATCTTAGAAAGCCTAATAGTTTCAAGATTAATACGTAATAATAAAAAACAGCTAGCAATTAAAATAGATAATATTTTTAGATATTTATTCCCTTTAGCATACATCTTACTATTAGTAACTAGCTATCTAATATACATCTGAATATATAAAAATTTAAAATAAAATTTATTTAACTCTCTATTGATTAACATTAAATATATTTGCATTTTTATCAACGGCTTAAATTCATCAAGAGTCGTGTTTTGGTAAGTCGCGCTAAATGCTTTATCATCATATTTAGCTATAAAATCAACAGCATCATAATAATACTGGTTATCTTTAAATTCATCTCTAAGATTTTTGTTTAAAACAACCTTATCAATAATTATAACCTTGAAAAATTGTATGATATTTTAATATAAAATAACACTTATCTGAAATATAGTTTCTTAAAAGTTCTGCTATGATATGATCATGATTGAAAGGATCAAATATCTCATCTACATCATGCAAAAGAGCTGAGATAACATAATCCAACTCTCTTCCATCTTTATAAGCTAATGTTGTTGACTGTAAAGAATGCTCAAACCTATTTACTGGAAAACCTTCTTTTAAATCCTTCAACTTTAATAAAAGATTTTAATATATTCCAACTAAATAGTCTGAGTCACAATACTTATTCAAACCTTCTAAAACATTCTCAATATCACTTGTAGTAGACTCATCCATACTCTTATAATTACTCATATAAAATATCCTTTTATTAAACATAAAACTTAATTTTATATTAAAAGCAAACACAAACAATAATTTAAGAGTCTTTTAGAACGAAGAAAGCCCCGCTAAGGATTACTTAGAGGGGCTTTAAATGGAAAAAGATGGCGACTACCTACTTTCACCTAGCGAATGCTAGACTATCATCGGCGTGTTATAGTTTCACTTCTGAGTTCGGAATGGGATCAGGTGGTTCCTACAAGCTATCATCGCCAAAACTGTGTTTTGGGTTATATATCTTTTATAAAAATATTTAACAATTTAGCATAGAAATAGACTTAAGTCTCTCGGATCATTAGTACTGGTAAGCTACACGCATTACTGCGCTTCCACATCCAGCCTATCAACGTCGTAGTCTCCAACGTTCCTTACTAGCTCAAAGCTAGAGAGATCTAATCTTGAAGGAGGCTTCCCGCTTAGATGCTTTCAGCGGTTATCCCTTCCGAACGTAGCTACCCGGCAATGCTTCTGGCGAAACAACCGGAACACCAGTGGTTCGTTCACTCCGGTCCTCTCGTACTAGGAGCAACTCTTCTCAAATCTCTAACGCCCACGGCAGATAGGGACCGAACTGTCTCACGACGTTCTGAACCCAGCTCGCGTACCACTTTAAATGGCGAACAGCCATACCCTTGGGACCTGCTTCAGCCCCAGGATGTGATGAGCCGACATCGAGGTGCCAAACTCCCCCGTCGATATGAACTCTTGGGAGGAATCAGCCTGTTATCCCCGGAGTACCTTTTATCCGTTGAGCGATGGCCCTTCCATACGGGACCACCGGATCACTAAGACCTACTTTCGTACCTGCTCGAGCCGTCACTCTCGCAGTCAAGCGCACTTTTGCCTTTATACTCTTGGCACGATTTCCGACCGTGCCGAGTGCACCTTCGTACTCCTCCGTTACTCTTTAGGAGGAGACCGCCCCAGTCAAACTACCCACCATACACTGTCCTCGCCTTCCGGCTGAGTTAGAACTTCAAACATTCAAGGGTGGTATTTCAAGGTCGACTCCACATGATCTAGCGACCATGCTTCAAAGTCTCCCACCTATCCTACACATAAATATTCAAAGTCCAGTGCAAAGCTATAGTAAAGGTTCACGGGGTCTTTCCGTCTAACCGCGGGTACGCTGCATCTTCACAGCGATTTCAATTTCACTGAGTCTCTGGTGGAGACAGTGTGGCCATCGTTACGCCATTCGTGCAGGTCGGAACTTACCCGACAAGGAATTTCGCTACCTTAGGACCGTTATAGTTACGGCCGCCGTTTACTGGGGCTTCGATCCAGAGCTTCGCTTGCGCTAACCCCTTCAATTAACCTTCCAGCACCGGGCAGGCGTCACACCCTATACTTCCTCTTTCGAGTTCGCAGAGTGCTGTGTTTTTGATAAACAGTCGCAGCCACCTGGTATCTGCAACCCTCAACAGCTTACGTAGCAAGTACTTCACCATCAAGGGCACACCTTCTTCCAAAGTTACGGTGTCATTTTGCCTAGTTCCTTCACCAGAGTTATCTCATAGCCTTAGTATTCTCTACCTACCCACCAGTGTCGGTTTACAGTACGGTCACTTATACAATATACTTAGAAGCTTTTCCTGGAAGCTTGGCATCAATAGCTTTGTCAAATAAATTTGACTTCGTCTCGTATCTCAGATTAACAAATTACCGGATTTACCTAATAACTCTACCTACATACTTTCACCCGGACAACCATTCGCCGGGCCTACCTAGCCTTCTCCGTCCCTCCTTCGTTTATATAAGCGGCACAGGAATATTAACCTGTTTCCCATCGACTTCACTCTTCAGCTACGCCTTAGGGGCCGGCTTACCCTACGTTGATTAACATTGCGTAGGAATCCTTGGGTTTTCGGCCAATAAGAATCTCACTTATTTTACGTTACTCATGTCAGCATTCGCACTTCTGATACCTCCAGCATGCTTCTCAACACACCTTCATCGGCTTACAGAACGCTCCCCTACCAATATACTATATATATTCCGCAACTTCGGTGCATAGCTTAGCCCCGTTAAATCTTACGTGCAGGCCGACTCGACCAGTGAGCTATTACGCTTTCTTTAAAGGGTGGCTGCTTCTAAGCCAACCTCCTGGCTGTCTGGGCCTTCCCACTTCGTTTCCCACTTAGCTATGACTTGGGGACCTTAGTTGGCGGTCTGGGCTGTTTCCCTCTCCACTACGGACCTTAGCACCCGCAGTGTGTCTCCTGTGCTCGAACTTCATCGTATTCTGAGTTTGCATCGAGTCGGTAAGCTCGTAAAAGCCCCCTAGTCGAAACAGTGCTTTACCCCAATGAGTTATACACAAGGCACTACCTAAATAGTTTTCGGGGAGAACCAGCTATCTCCGTGCTTGATTAGCCTTTCACTCCTATCCACACCTCATCCCATACTTTTGCAACAGTATTGGGTTCGGTCCTCCAGTTGGTATTACCCAACCTTCAACCTGGACATGGATAGATCGCGCCGGTTTCGGGTCTACTCCTAGCGACTTATCGCCCTATTAAGACTCGCTTTCGCTACGGATCCCTTATTCAGTTATCCTCGCCACTAAAAGTAACTCGCTGACCCATTATACAAAAGGTACGCAGTCACATGACTAAATCATGCTCCTACTGCTTGTATGCAAGCGGTTTCAGATTCTATTTCACTCCCTTTATAAGGGTTCTTTTCACCTTTCCCTCACGGTACTAGTTCACTATCGGTCATTCAGTAGTATTTAGCCTTGGAGGATGGTCCCCCCATGTTCAGACAAGGTTCCACGTGCCCCGTCCTACTTGTTCGTATGCTTAGTTCCACATGATGTATTTCGTATACGGGACTATCACCCTCTATCGTCAAGCTTCCCAACTTGTTCTACTATATATCATGCTAAATCATACCAGGCTCTTCCCACTTCGCTCGCCACTACTATGGGAATCTCAATTGATTTCTCTTCCTAAGGGTACTTAGATGTTTCAGTTCCCCTCGTTCGCTCCTAACTCTATATCGAGCAGGTAACTAGACTACTCTAGCTGGGTTCCCCCATTCGGACATCTGCGGATCAATGTTTGTTTGTCAACTACCCGCAGCTTTTCGCAGACTACCACGTCCTTCATCGCCTCTGAATGCCAAGGCATCCACCGCTTGCACTTATTCTCTTAAGTCTATCTCTATACTAAATTGTTAAATATCTCTATTCGCATAAATAAAATATTGGTGGAGCCAAGCGGGATCGAACCGCTGACCCCCTGCGTGCAAAGCAGGTGCTCTCCCAGCTGAGCTATGGCCCCAAAAAAATGGTGGGTCTGAGTAGACTTGAACTACCGACCTCACCCTTATCAGGGGTGCGCTCTAACCAACTGAGCTACAGACCCGTATCTTATTTACACTAAAATATATTAGCTACAAACACTCAAAAACAAACTTAAAATCAGTAATTAGATAATTTTTTATTTTCGTATTTCCTTTAAGGAGGTGATCCAGCCGCAGGTTCCCCTACGGCTACCTTGTTACGACTTCACCCCAGTCATGAATCACACCGTGGTAATCGGCCTCCTTGCGGTTAGCCTAACTACTTCTGGTGCAACCCACTCCCATGGTGTGACGGGCGGTGTGTACAAGACCCGGGAACGTATTCACCGCGACATTCTGATTCGCGATTACTAGCGATTCCGACTTCATGCAGTCGAGTTGCAGACTGCAATCCGGACTAAGAGTACCTTTGTGAGTTTCGCTCCAGGTCGCCCCTTCGCAGCCCTCTGTAATACCCATTGTAGCACGTGTGTAGCCCTGGTCGTAAGGGCCATGATGACTTGACGTCGTCCCCACCTTCCTCCGCCTTGTCAGCGGCAGTCTCAATAGAGTACCCAACTTAATGATGGTAACTATCAATAGGGGTTGCGCTCGTTGCGGGACTTAACCCAACATTTCACAACACGAGCTGACGACAGCCGTGCAGCACCTGTCACTGCGTTCCCGAAGGCACCAATCTATCTCTAGAAAGTTCGCAGGATGTCAAGACCAGGTAAGGTTCTTCGCGTTGCATCGAATTAAACCACATGCTCCACCGCTTGTGCGGGTCCCCGTCAATTCCTTTGAGTTTTAGCCTTGCGGCCGTAGTCCCCAGGCGGAGTACTTAACGCGTTAGCTGCGCCACTAGGCCCTTTACACCGAACCCAACAGCTAGTACTCATCGTTTACAGCGTGGACTACCAGGGTATCTAATCCTGTTTGATCCCCACGCTTTCGTCCCTCAGTGTCAGTATCGGTCCAGAATGTTGCCTTCGCCATTGGTGTTCCTTCTGATCTCTACGCATTTCACCGCTACACCAGAAATTCCCCATTCCTCTACCGTACTCTAGTTTGCCAGTATCAAATGCAGTTCCAAGGTTGAGCCCTGGGCTTTCACATCTGACTTAACATACCACCTACAGACCCTTTACGCCCAGTAATTCCGATTAACGCTTGCACCCCCCGTATTACCGCGGCTGCTGGCACGGAGTTAGCCGGTGCTTATTCTTTGGGTAACGTCAATTCAAAATGCTATTAACATATTGACCTTCCTCCCCAACTAAAGTGCTTTACAACCCTAGAGCCTTCTTCACACACATGGCATTGCTGGATCAGGGTTTCCCCCATTGTCCAATATTCCCCACTGCTGCCTCCCGTAGGAGTTTGGGCCGTGTCTCAGTCCCAATGTGGCTGATCATCCTCTCAAATCAGCTATGGATCGTAGCCTTGGTGGGCCCTTACCCCGCCAACTAGCTAATCCAACGCAGGCTCATCCATGAGCGGCAGCCCGAAAGCCACCTTTAACCCTTAGGTATTATGCGGTATTAACAACCGTTTCCAGTTGGTATCCCCCTCCCATAGGTAGATTCCTACGCGTTACTCACCCGTCCGCCACTCGTCAGCAACTAGCAAGCTAGTCCTGTTACCGTTCGACTTGCATGTGTTAAGCATGCCACCAGCGTTCAATCTGAGCCAGGATCAAACTCTTCAGTTTTAATCTATTCTGACTCTAACTACTGATATTTACTCAAATTTATTAAAGAGTGTTTGTATATAATATATCTCTTAAATATCTAGCCCCTCAGGACCTCCCAACTAACATCATCCGTCAGCCGGTGAAAACATATAATACGCCCTCAATTAACCTTTTGCAATACCTTTTTTTAGTTTTTTTAGGTTTTTTTATTAGGACTAACATTTAAAACTTTAAACTCATTTTTTTGAAGCTTTTTCTATCTAAAATATAGTGGCTATATAACGCACCTGAAGCATGGATAAAAATAATAAATAAACCAATATATGCTAATATTTCATGAATCTGCTCTAAAATAATTATCACACCCTTAGATGTTGGCGCCATAAGGTGCGGCAATCCAAAAGGAATACCAGAGCCTTTAGCACTTAAAATCAGCCAACCCAACACTGGCATAACGATAAGCCATACATATAGACACCAATGAGCAATTTTTTCTATATATATATGAAACTTATCAATCTTTACACTCACACTCAAAAAACTCGCAAAAGGCTTAATTCCTAATCTTAAGATAGTTAAAAATAGAATGCAAACCCCTGCATAGAAATGAGAGTTTTTCATCAGATCATGATACAAACAAGCTTTCCCAAAGAAGCTTCTTGTTTCTATAGAAAAAAAAGAAAATAAAATAAGCAACACCACTAACCAGTGTATATAAACAATAATGATGGCAAATTTATTTCTTTGCATTTTCTTATTATATTAAAAAGCGCCAACAGTATGAAGCAACACAGTATAGATCATAAATGTCAAAATTATACATGCTGGCACAGTCAAGAGCCAAGCAGTAACCATTCTTTTAACCACCTTCCAGTTTACTCCTGAATTTGTATAACCAGCACCCATGATCGAGCCGGAAGCAACTTGAGTAGTACTCACAGGTAGACCTATATGAGAAGCTCCAAGCACCAATATCCCAGAACTAAGTTCAGCAGACACGGCATTAGCTGGTTGCAAGTTTGCAACTTTAGAGCTTAACGTTTTTATAATCTTCTTACCGCCAGATAAGGTACCTAACCCCATAGCAGTGGCACAGATTATGATAACCCATGTTGGGACATTAGTAGAATCGACCAATCCCGCACTTAATAAAGCCAAAGTTATGATCGACATTGTTTTTTGTGCATCATTAGAACCATGAGAAAATGATAATAGACCCATAGATAATATTTGAACTTCTCTCAAATACCTATTAGTCGTTCTAACATTTTTTATTCTTATAAAAATGTTTATAAGAATAATACAGATAAACAGAGCCAGAAAAAATGCAACTAATGGTGAAGTGACCATTGGAATAAGAACCTTTTGAATAAGAGTCATATAGTTAACATCTTTATAACTACTTCCTATTACAACTGCACCAACTAAGGAACCTATAAGTGCATGAGAAGAACTGGAAGGTATTCCAAAACTCCATGTAAAGAAGTTCCAACTAATTGCTCCTAGAAGTGCTGATACTAAAATAATATCTGTAACAACATTAGCATCTACCAAACCTTTACTTATGGTTGCAGCAACGGCTGTTCCAAAGAAAGCTCCTAAGAAGTTAAAGAAAGCGGCTAACCCAATTGCTTGAATAGCTGTTAATGATTTTGTGGCTATTGGTGTTGCTACAACATTGGCAGCGTCATGAAACCCATTAGTAAACTCAAAGAATAGAGCTACCAATATTATCATTACTAAAACTGTTGTTACCATAATAAAAGTCCTCTTAAACTTCTTTTACATGTACTCTCATTATAGACTCGCCAGCAGAGCTACAATTCCCTATAGCACTCTCTATAGCTTTATATATATCCTTTATTTTCATAATCAACAAGATATCGCCTTCATAGTCCGAGAACTTCTTCAGCGCATGTCCCAAATCTTCTAAGACATTCTCATCTAGTTCATTTATTTTAACGTTCAGTTTTTTAAGCTCTTTATGGTCGCCATCTCTAAGTGCCTTGATCATTTCATTCAAAACTCTAGTCATTTTTCTAAGAGTTTCTACACAATTTGTTAGATACAGACTAACATTATCTCTTTCTTCTTCTAAAAGAATTTGGATATATCTATAAATTTTCACTATCTTCTTATTTAACTTAAGAATTTGTGTCGAAATATTATGAAGCTCTCCTCTATCTATAGGCGTGACAAAATGTTTATTTAATTGAAAATCCATATTTGATGCATTTTCTATTGCGAAATGTCTCATAGATCTTAAATCTTCCACAAGCTCAGCTATTGTTAACTTATCTCTTTCTTTCATCAACTTATCTAATGTCATAGCAGATTTTTCAACATTCTCTGAAGCCTCTACCAACAAATCAAAAAATATATCATCATTATTGGGTATTAATGTCTTCACGATTTTTCTTAACATCTATCCTATCTCCCTCTATCTAAACAAATACTATCTAACAATTCTTTATAAACTTTTATTATTTCAAAACTCTCTTCTAACGTTATTAATTTAAATTTCACTCTAGATCCCAAAGGCATTTGAGCTAATTTGTCTACATCCGGTTCAACTACTGTAGCGATTCTTGGATATCCTCCAACAGTTTGCCTATGCCTCATAAGAACAATAGGTCCCGATGGCGACAACTGAATACAGCCATCCGCAACAGGTTGAGATATCATTTGCATTTTTCTTGAATTTATAGACTCTCCATCTAAGGATATCCCCATCTGGCTTGACTGCAAAGATAGTTGCCACACCTGATTGAAGAAAGCGTCATCTTCGAGAACATTAAATTCTGGTCCCTTTATGACTCTTATAGTTTTAGTTTTTGAATTTTCTTGAATAAATTCAGCTAATTTTTTTGGACGTTTAATATCAAGATAATCACTATTAAACTCTAGATTATCAACAGCAAAAACCATAGTTCTAAAGCCCTTTTTCTCGCCTTTGAATTCTAAATTTTCACCCTTTTTTAGTATATTTATTTTATTGTATTCAACTTTTTCTTGAATACTCTCTGAAACATTTCTAATAGTTTCTTGATAGCTAGCTCCACACAAAACATATAGTATATCTTTATTAGCAACTACCTTACCACTATAGAGCATCTCTATGGCTTCAAAAGTCTCAGGTTTATTAAATAAATTATATGCAGTGATAAAACTAGTTTGATCTTGGGCTCCCATTAAAGAGATACCTTTATCTTGATAACCGTAATTTCTAAGGTAAACAGGAAAAAACAATCCTCCCGATACTGAAAATAAATTACTTGTCATCTTTTTTATTTCGCCTTTTTAACTCTTTAGCAAGTTCCAAAGATATCTTGCTATCAGAATGTATACATATAGTATCAGAAATAAATTCAATTTTTTTACTATTTATATTTAAAAATCCCTCTTTAAGCTGATCATACTGCATAGCTGCTAGACCAACATCATGAATTTCCGCTTGAGGTTGCCCTCTTGGGATAAGGGTTGGATTACCGTAATTATCAAGCATATAGCCCCTTTCAGCAAAACTCTCCCCAAGCACCTGAATATCATTCTCAACAGCTATTTTCTTAACTATACCAAAAGGACTAAGCACAAGCTCTTTAATATTATTTTTAACACACCAGTTTATGAAAAGCTTGGCTAAAGGTTGATTAACATTAAGCTCATTATAAAAAGCTCCATGCGGCTTAATAGCTTTGACATCATCAAAAAGAGCAAATTGCTCATCAAATGATTTTAATAATTTAGAATCCTCTATTGATATAACTTTTCTTCCAAAGTTTTCTTTATCAGGATAAGAAATATGCGCCGTTATTTTCACATTATTTTTTTTACAAAGATTTCGATAATAATCAACGCTTTCTTTAGATCCTGCATGACCTCCACAGGCAATGTTAGCCATATCTATATATTTGACCAGCTGATCATCTATAACGTTAGCAACCCCTCTTTCACCTAAGTCACAGTTTATCAAAAGCATATTATCTAACTTCCTTAAAAATTATTTTATCACCAGCGCTAAACTGACTAAAATCTCTGAAATCAGTATTTCCAATAATATTCCACCCACTTGGCGTCTCAGTTGTAAATATAGCTGTTTGAGCGCCACCAATTCCTATGGAACCAACACCCACCCTATTTCTTGGCTTAGCTAACCTTGGAACCTCTAGCTTCTTATCCATACCTAATAAATATGGAAAATATGGCTTAAACCCTAGCATAGCTATGTGATACGTATTCTTTGTATGTAAACTAACTATCTCAGGAACACTTAATTGAATATTTTTTGAGACTTCTTCTAAATCCATACCATTGTACTGAACTTCTATATAATGAGTTTTGCTTTCAAAAGCCTGATTAAAATCAATTTGACTAACTTTTTCTAAAACTGCTTTTTCGATGCTTTGATAATCAAAGTTATCAAAATGAAAAGCTATAGAGTTATAAGTTGGAACAACATCGTAGATACTATGCTTATTTAGAAAATCTTTATCTGACAGGATACTTCTATATATTGCTAAGACTTTAGAATTATCCTCAATAGATAGCTTATCGCTAAAATTACAAACAAAACACGAAGTGCTTAAAAAATAATTATTCATAAGAGGTTTTTTTTCAAACTCTAGCTATATTTTACAAGACTTCTTCTCTTGAAGTAAACTCTTTATAACAATTTGGTTCAAATTTATACAAAGCAAAAAGCCCAACAACAGCACTAATACAAATAATCAAGACGGCCATGTAATCAGAAATTTCCTGAGCCAAGTAAAAACATAAGAAAGGTAGCAAGCCCCCAAACACTCCAAAACCTATATTATAAGCTAGAGCAAAGCCACTATACCTCATCTCTTTTGGAAAACTCTCTGCAAAGATAACCATAATTGAACCATAGAATATTCCAAAAATAGCACCCATAACAACAAAGAATAAAATCAATAACTCATGATTTGCTTTATAAATAGCATACATCGGCAATGGCAGAATAATCATTAAAATAAGACCAACAGAAGTTACAGTTTTAATACTAAAGTATTTAGTCAGCCTTGCTGAAAGAATACATGATCCTATAAATATAATTAAACTGATAGTCGTAAGAATGGCCACATTAACATCTTGGTGTAAGATTTTCTTAATAATATTTGGCAAAATAGTTATTTGGAAATATGCAACAACTACACCTGGGAAGCAAAGTAGAACAACAAATAGAATGTTAGCCTTATTCTGCATAATCAATGATGCTAGCTTAATATTACTACTAGGCTTTTTCTCTTCTTCTTCGCCTGAGTGTTTGATAAAGAAAGATAAAATAACTAATAAAATAGCTATTGCAAATAGGATTCTCCAACCACCGTTTGCCATAAACTCTTCTGGGATAAAAAATCTGATAACTTGGAAGCTCACTATAGCTAGCAATATCCCACCAAAAGCACTGGTGATAACATTTGCAGAAGCTTTAGCTTTACCAAAAATAGTGCTTTCAGCTTCCACAAGTATAACAGCCGAGCCACTATACTGACCACCAATGGCAATCCCTTGTATAATCCTAAGAGCAACTAACATCAAAGGAGCTAAAATGCCTATAGTCATATAAGATGGTAAAAATGCTATCCCAACAGTTGGGGCACCCATAAAAAATGCTGCCCATGCAAGTGCTGATGATCTAGATTTTTTATCACCTATATAGCCAAAGATAATGCCACCAAAAGGTCTTGCTAAAAAACCTGCAGCAAAAGCGCCGAAAGCCGCTAAAAAGTTAGCAAATGGGGTATGAAAAGGAAAAAATGTCGCCCCTATATAAGTTGCGCAAAAAGAATATACTGTAAATTCATACCACTCAGCAGAACTCGCTAAAAGGACTAATAATTTTTTCATAAATTTTCATTCAAAGAAAAATAGTTTATAAATCTATAATTATTAATTTTTATTAGAAATGCAATATTATTAAGATTTTTATATGGCTTTTTTCTACTGTGAGCCAAATATTTGGCTCTTCTAATGCTGTTGCATTACTTTTGGGAAAATAGTTTAAGAATTTCTTTTTTATCAGCAACTTTTATACGATAAAGACTTTAATATATTATAGAAATGCTAGATGGAGATAAAATATCTTCATAGGCATAGCCTTCATTGTTGTTTTATTTTCCATTTGTTTTAAGTTACGATAGCGGCAGTTTTGCATAGTAAGTGGCGAAAATTATTACATTTTATAACTTAATAATATTAAAGTTATCAATGTTTACATTTTTGATATCGCTTTTTGCTATAGTCATCACTAAACCTAATGTTAGTAGTATAGTTATTACCATCTTAAACATCTAATCTCTCCTTTTAAATTAATAGTAAATTTATTTTATGGCTGTTTTTAAGATGCTAATTTTTAGTATTGATTCTCCAAATTGCTGTCATATTGCCGTATAATCTAAAATTAAAAAGGAGGCTTTATGGAAAGCTATTATGATAATGATTTCAATAATATTAAGTATTTATATAAATTAGGATCACCTCCTAAAAAGATTCTTGAAGTTCTTAAACTTACTGCTGGGGATGAAGAGTCTTTAAAAGCTTATATTGAAGAAAAATGCAAAAGCAACAAGCTACCCTCTAAAGAAGATTTAGAAATTACAAAAACAACCATTAGGTTTAATATAGAGCAGCTTGAAGAGTTAGATGAGAAAGCACGCCTATACTGCACAAGTAGAGAATCATATATCAAAAACTGTCTATTTGATTATAAATTTTTGCTTGATAAAAAAAGGGAGCGTAACATTTCCTCTATTCTTGGCAGAGGGTTTAGTTTCTATGATTTATTTAGAAACTCTCAATTTCAGGATAACGAAGTTCTTCCAAAATATAAACTATCTAACAATTTTATAGATCAACTTACTATTTCCTTAACATCTCCAAATTTTAAAAATGAAGCTTTCTTAAACTATATGGCTCACTTTTTAAAAAACTATGAGGACTACAAAAACAACCCTGATTATACAAAAACTTATTCTGGTATCAATAAACATATTAAACAAACAGTTCTTTTTAATTCATTAATAGAAATTATAGTACGCCATAATTACTGTCCAGTTGACAAAATTATAGAGATTTATGAAGTTAAGTTTGTTAATAATAGGAACGTTACTGAGCTTAGATTTAATAAAAATATATATGAAGTATAAAACTACTTAAAACTCATGATTAAACTCTAAACACTGTCCTCTTTGATCACTAACAACTTTACCTTTGTGATATTTCACTATGCCATTTACAATTGTAGTCTGAACCTTTGATTGGAAAGTAACATTGTTAAATGGAGTCCAGCCACACTTATAGTGACAACATTCATCTGTAACAGTATGAGGACTGTTTAAATCTACAAGCACTAAATCAGCATGATATCCTTCACGGATAAAGCCACGGTCTTTAACTTTGTATACAATCGCTGGAGCATGAGCTGTCTTTTGCACGACCTGCTCGAGAGTTAAAAAACCTTTGTGATAATGCTCCAATACTGAGATAAGAGCCTGTTCAACAAGTGGAAGACCCGCTGGCGCTTTAAAGTAAGTACCTTGTTTTTCTTCCCAAGTATGTGGTGCATGATCTGTAGCGATTACATCAATAGTATCATTTGCGACACACTCTAGAAGTTTTAAGCGATCGCTCTCTTCTTTAACTGCTGGATTACACTTAATACGTGAACCTTTATCAGCGTAGTCTTTACGTGAGAAAAATAAATGATGGGCGCAAACTTCTGCTGTAATACGCTTTTCTTCAAGTGGAATAGTATTATCAAAATGCACCATCTCTTCAGCTGTAGTTAGATGAAGTACATGCAATCTTGAGTTATATTTCTTTGCCAAGCCTACTGCAAGCTCAGATGATTTAAAGCAAGCCTCACGCGAGCGAATCTCTGGATGTAAATCAAAAGGTACATTTTCACCATATTTCTCACGAGCTTTGTTTTCATTCTCGGTGATCACTGGAGTATCTTCACAATGAGTTACTATAAGTAATGGACTGTTTTTAAAGAAGCCTTCAAGAGTTTCTTTATTATTTACCAACATATTACCAGTTGAAGCACCCATAAAGATCTTGATAGCACAAGCATCATTTGGCTTTAGTCGCTTTAGTTCTTCGACATTATCATTTGTCGCACCTAAATAAAAAGCATAGTTTGCATGTGATCTAGCAGCAGCGCGCTCTTTTTTCTCATCTAAACGTTCAACTACTGTAGTAGCTGGATTTACATTTGGCATCTCCATATATGATGTGATACCACCCATTACAGCAGCACGAGATTCTGACTCGATATCTCCTTTATGCATTAATCCAGGCTCTCTAAAATGCACTTGATCATCTATCATACCCGGCAATAAATGCAAGCCCGTTGCATCGATAGTTTTATCTGCTAATTTATCTATATTTGCAGCAACTTGAGCAATCTTGCCATTCTCTACTAAAACATCAGATTTGAACGTTTTGCCCTCATTCACAACAGTAGCATTTTTTATAAGTATACTTTGATTAGACATATCCAGTTTTCTCCTATTCTTTTCCTATTAGAGAGTATAACAATATCTATAAGTTAAACAAAGATGGTGATTAGACATGAGATAACCTACTCTTTAAACTTATGATTTATACCATGTATGTATCTCACTAGCTCATCTAAAGTACACGTCTTATCTTCGCCCATTATAGGCAATCTAATATATTTACCATCATATCTAAGCTTAACTTTATACATATCATCATCTTTATAAAGCTCTATTTGTAAATTACTTGCATAGCCTGGCGCCTCTTCTAACGGTACACCTAATGTTCCCATAACTTCTAGCAATGTAAGATCATGGCCAGAGTAATATGTCATTTTATATTTTGACTTACCTGTAACCACATCTGCTAGGTCTTGAATCATCATATTAGTCAGTTGTCCACCCATTATGTAAGAAACTTGTTGAGATTTGAATTGCTGAGCGAGTCCCCAGTCTGTTAAATGAATTATTTTATCAGCATCCTCTTGAGATAAGCCCTCTGGTAAAGGTTTATTATGAGCTTTAGCCACAATAAGGACATCCCCAATTGTAAGAACATCATCTAATCCTGTTATTTTATTTCCTAGAATTTTTTGCCATTTTTCAAAGTTTGGCTGCACTTCTTTTGTTTTTTCAATCCAAACTGGTGAATTGTAAACATACTTTTTCAAAATGCCCAAATACTGCTCATATGGAAAACCTATAAGTTTAGAATCTTCTGATAGAGTCATAATAGGTATCGGCTGAAATCTTCCTTTTATAGCAGCCTCACCATTTTCTAAAACCGGGCCAGTTCCAGACGGATAAAGCCCCATCAAAAGACTTTGTGCACTAGTTACAGTTCTATTCGTATGGCTTGATAATACATAGATACTTTGGTTCTCATAATTTTCTGGCAATAGTTCAAGATCTTCCACATATCTTTTTCTAAGCTTCTGGCCAAGGTTATACTCCTCATTCATACCTATAGGAGTAAGCTCTGACAAAGATGTGCCCCAATCATAATTAGCGTTCTGAATATTAGTAAAAGGAGCTCTATCTCCATGACGAGTTATCATTGATACAAAAACTAACTTACCCTGCGAATAGCCTATTATAGGCACCAAAAATACCCATATCATAAATATGGCGATAAACTTTCTCATTATATAGTTACTTGATAAGCATTTAATTTCTGTAATATTAGCACTTTTATAAAATTTGTTAAAAAATTAGAGAGTAGTAAAATTATTTATTTTTAAATATTTGAAAAACACAAAATCTTGGTAAGATCCCATTCTCTATACCTTTTATTAGATAAAAAGGCTCTGTTGCAACTATTCAATAATTTACAGAAAAGCTATTTCTGCTATTCATTAGATAAATTTAGGGCAGTAAACATCAAATAATTCATTTATCAAAATAGCTTCAGATTTATTTCTCATTTTAGTCCAAATATTAAATTGACCTTTTTTGAACATTCTCATCCATTCATAACCTGTGTAGTAGCATTAGCTGTTTTCATAGACTTAAAGCCAAGCATTGGTTTTATTAGCCGTTTTATTTTTCCATGGTCTTGTTCAATTATATTGTTGAGATATTTGACTTTACGATGTTCAATATTTTTATAGTTACTATTCTCATTTTTAAGTTGGGCTATAGCATCATTATAAGCAGGATTCTTATCTGTATTGATTTTGCTAGGTGAATCATATTTATAATAACTCTTCAATGTCTTTGATAGAAAACGTTTAGCTGCCTTAGTATTTCTAGTATGTGATAAATAAAAGTCTACTGTAGAACCATCTTTAGCTATTGCTCTATATAGGTATTTCCACTTACCTTTTACTTTGATATAGGTCTCATCTACTCTTAGTGATTGATAAAAGAATTTACCACGATACCAGCTTAGCTTTTGCTTTAGTTTTGGAGCATATTGAATAACCCATCTATAGATAGTGGTGTGATCAACATTTACACCTCGTTCTTTTAACATCTCTTCTAAATCTCTATAGCTTATGCCATATTTTAAATACCATCTTATTGCCCATAAAATTACTACACCATTAAAATGCTTATATTTAAATTCGTTCATAAAGAGATAAAATCAGATACAATATAATCAAAGTGTAGGAAAATTCTTAAAATTAGTCAAAGTTTGCAACAGAACCGATAAAAAGATCATTCTAAAAATTAAGGACTAAGGAAGTAATTTTATTATAAAAATGCTATCAAAACTACCCTAAAACATAATTTATATAAAACTTAAGTAATCACCCTTTACAGGGAGAGATCAAAAGCCTACAATACTTTCAATTTGTCCATTAGCTTTACAAGAAGGCAATGATAAAAAAACTATCTCACACACTCTTTCTCAAAATCTCTTTTACTACATTAATAAGGTTGTTTTTATGATATTAGCTAACGATATGACTAACGCGATATTGGTTTTCCCTGACGGAACATATTATCTAGGTAGATCCATAGGCGTACGCGGCTGGACAGATGGCGAAATATGCTTTAACACAAGCATGACAGGCTATCAAGAAACTTTAACTGACCCTTCCTATGCTGGACAGATTATTACATTTACCTTTCCTCACATCGGAAATGTAGGAATAAACAATGAGGACAATGAATCATTAGGTGTATTTGCAAAAGGTTTAATTGTTAGAGAAGATCTAACAAGCCCATCAAACTTTAGAGCAAAGAAAAGCATAAATGCTTGGCTAAGAAATAGACACATCGTAGGAATATGTGGTGTAGATACGAGAGCTATAGTTAGAAAGATTCGCAAAGAAGGGGCTGTAAGGGTTGCGATTCTATCAGTAAAACCTGGAGAATTCCTTGATGCTAACTATGCAAAAATCCGTATAAAAAACAAATCAACTCTAGGTGGTAGAGATTTAGCAATAAGCGTAACCACAAACAGAGAATACGAGTGGAATGAGCATACATTCTCACTAGGACAAGAAGTATATAAAAAACAAGAAAGTTATGACTATACAGTTGTAGTTGTTGACTATGGAGTTAAATACAATATTTTGAGAAATCTTGTTGATGCTGGTTTTAAAGTTATAGTAGTTCCAGCAGATAGTACCTATCAAGACATTATGAAACACAATCCAGATGGAGTCTTCTTATCCAATGGTCCTGGAGATCCATTTGCTACAGCTGACTACGCTGTACCTGTTATTAAAAAATTATTAGAAGATAAAATGCCTGTGTTTGGTATTTGCCTAGGGCATCAGCTCATGGCTATTGCGGGCGGCTTAACTACAGAAAAAATGCATAAAGGGCATAGAGGAGCTAACCAACCAGTACAAGATGCTAATACTAAAAAAGTATATATAACAAGCCAAAACCATGGTTTCTGCGTAACTGATGGAGCTGTTCCTGATAATATGGAAGTTAATATGAGCTCATTATTTGACGGTAGTGTTGAAGGAATTAGATTTAAAGATAGACCCGCTTTTGCCGTACAGTACCATCCAGAAAGTTCACCAGGTCCACATGACTGTAAATACCTATTTAAAGAATTTGCTGACATGATTAAAGATAGTAAGAAAGGAATTTAATAGATATGCCAAAAAGAACAGATATAAAAAGTATTTTAGTCCTAGGTGCTGGGCCGATAGTTATAGGTCAAGCATGTGAGTTCGACTACTCAGGAACTCAGGCATGTAAAATATTAAAAGAAGATGGTTATGAGGTTTTCCTTGTAAACTCAAATCCTGCTACTATCATGACTGATCCGACTACTGCAGATAAAATATTTATAGAACCTATAACGGTAGAAAGCGTTGGAAAAATAATAGAAAGAGAAAGACCTGACGCTATTTTACCCACTGTTGGCGGTCAAACTGCTCTTAACTGTGCTCTAGATCTTAATAAGTCAGGCATCCTAGAAAAATACAATGTGAAAATGCTTGGTGCGAATGCTGACTCTATAGACAAAGCTGAAAATAGAGAAAGATTTAATAAAGCAATGGCAAAAATAGGCTTAGATGTCCCTAGAAACGTCGTCGTTCAAACAATGGAACAAGCTTATAAAGCATTAGACGATATTGGATTGCCTGCTATTATTAGACCTTCTTTTACGCTAGGTGGTAGTGGTGGTGGAATTGCTAACACTAAAGAAGAGTTTGAAAAAATTGTAAAAAATGGATTAAAGTTATCACCTACGAATGAAGTGCTTATTGATGAATCTATCCTAGGTTGGAAAGAGTATGAGATGGAAGTAATCCGTGATAAAGCAGATAACTCTATAATAGTTTGTTCTATAGAAAACATAGACCCTATGGGTGTCCATACAGGTGATAGTATTACAGTAGCGCCAGCTCTAACTCTTACAGATAAAGAGTATCAAATAATGAGAGATGCTTCTATCGCCGTTCTAAGAGAAATAGGTGTTGAAACAGGCGGCTCAAATGTTCAGTTCGCAGTAAATCCAGAAACAGGTAAATTAGTAGTTATTGAGATGAATCCTAGAGTATCAAGATCATCTGCTTTAGCATCAAAAGCAACTGGTTACCCTATTGCTAAAGTGGCAGCTAAACTTGCTGTAGGATATACTCTTGATGAGATTGATAACGATATAACAAAAGTTACGCCAGCATCTTTTGAACCTACAATAGATTATATTGTTACAAAAATCCCTCGCTTCACATTTGAGAAATTCCCAGCTACTTCTACAAAATTATCATCACAAATGAAATCTGTTGGTGAAGCTATGTCTATCGGCAGATCATTTGCTGAGAGTTTACAAAAAGGGCTTGTCTCTCTAGAAACTGGGCTGAAAGGCTTAGATGAAATAGAAATACCTGGATATGATCGTAAGAAATCTAAAGAAGAAAATAAAGAGTCCATCATAGAAGCTTTAAAAGAGCTATCTCCTCTAAGACTACTAAGAGTTGCTCAAGCTATAAGATATGGATTAAAAGAAGAAGAAATATATGAAGCTACTAAAATAGATCCTTGGTTTATTGAGCAAATAAAAGAAATTGTACTTGCAGAGAAAAGACTTAAGAGATCTGGGTTACCAAATAGTAAAGAAGAGTTTTCTGTATACAAAAACCTTGGATTCTCGGATGCAAAAATTGCTGAACTAGTAGGAAGAACTGAAAAGTACATAAGAAACTTTAGATTTGGAAAAGAGATATATCCTGTTTACAAAAAAGTTGATACATGTGCATCCGAATTTGAATCAAAATCTTCTTATATGTATTCAACTTATGAACACTACAGCTATGAAGAAATAGTTCGCGAATGTGAATCTGACGTCACAGATAACAAAAAAGTTGTAATCCTTGGCGGTGGTCCTAACCGTATTGGTCAAGGTATTGAGTTTGACTATGCTTGTGTACATGCAGCTAAGGCTCTAAAAGAAGAAAATATTGAAACAATCATGATTAACTGTAATCCCGAAACAGTTTCTACAGATTATGATACTTCCGATAAGTTATATTTTGAGCCTCTATGTGCTGAAAATGTAATAAACATTATCAAGAATGAAATGAGAAAAGGCGAGCTTTTAGGTGTTATTGTTCAGTTTGGTGGACAAACTCCTTTAAAATTAGTTTCAGCACTATATGAAAATAATATTCCTATATTAGGTACTGATCCAGACAAGATTGACTTAGCAGAAGACAGAGAAAGATTTAAAGAGTTGCTTGAAAAAGTAGAGCTAAGACAGCCTGTAAATGCTATCGCATATAGCATCAATGAGCTTGAAAAAAATATAAGTAAAGTTGGCTATCCTGTTGTAGTTAGACCATCAAACGTATTGGGTGGTAGGGCAATGGAAATAGTCCACTCTAAAGAAGAGCTTGATGCTTATATTAAAAATAATGGTAAGTGCATATTAGAAGGCCCTATATTAATAGATAAATTCCTTGAGAATGCTATTGAACTAGATGTTGATGCTTTAGCAGATGGTGAAGAGGTGTTTGTGGCTGGAATTATGGAACACATAGAAGAGGCAGGTATCCACTCTGGAGACTCTGCATGTTCTATACCTACTCGTTCTTTAAGCAAAGAACAAATAGATGAAGTTGTACAAAGTACAATAAAACTTGCTAAAGAACTTGAAGTAGTTGGACTAATGAATGTTCAATTTGCTTATCAAAACGGGCAGCTTTATATAATTGAGGTCAACCCAAGAGCATCTAGAACTGTTCCTTTTGTTGCTAAATCAACAGGAAATAGCGTAGCAAATATAGCTACGAAACTAATGGTTGGAAGAAAACTATCTGAATTTAAATTAAACAGTCCTATACCAAAACATTTCTCTGTAAAAGAAGCTGTGTTTCCTTTCGGAAGATTTGAGGACGTAGACTGTTATTTAGGACCAGAAATGAAATCCACTGGTGAAGCTATGGGGATTGATAAGACTTTTGGAGTAGCTTTTTACAAAGCTCAAGAAATGGCTTTTAATAAACTACCACTAAAAGGTAACATCCTAATTTCTGTAAAAGACCAGGATAAATCTAGAATAATTGAACCTATAAAAGAATTAATAGGATATGGCTTCAATATCTTTGCGACTAAAGGAACTGAAGCTTTCTTAAAAAATAATGGAATAGAATGTAAATTGTTTGATAAAGCATCTGACAATATAGCTAATAGCTCTCTAAAAAACACTGTTAAAGCTATTGAGTCTGGAGAAGTCGATTTACTAATAAATACATCTCTAAGAGAGGAGCTAAAAATAAGCTTAGCCTTAAGAAGAGCTGCGGTAATGAATAGAGTGCCATATATAACTACTATTGGTGGATTTGAAGCTTTTACAACTGCAGTGAAAGACATGAAAGAGATAGGAAATTCTTTCAATGTAAAAACTGTTGATGAATGGATTAGTATTTAATAAATCTATTGAGGACAAACAATGTTATCATTTCAAAAGCTTTTAAAAGGTGAACAAATCAGCAAAGAAGATTTAAAAAAACTCTTTAACCAAGCAGATATATATAAAGACAAATTAGCCAACTCAGAAAGAATTAAAGATTTAGATGGAAAAATTTTAGCCTCTTTATTCTTTGAGCCTAGTACAAGAACAAGATTCTCTTTTGAATCAGCGATGTATAGACTTGGTGGGAATGTAATATCTTTAGAAAATGGTGCTTCAAGCTCAATCAAAAAAGGGGAAACCTTGGATGATACTGGCAGAGTTATAGATCAATATGCTGACATTATAGTAATGAGACATCCTCAGCCAAATAGCGTTGAAGAATTTTCTAAATATGTTAACTCCCCTGTTATAAATGCGGGAGATGGAGAAAATGAGCACCCTACTCAATCACTTGTTGATCTATATACTATATATTCTGAAATAAATACTCTTGATAATCTTAAGGTCGGCGTATTAGGAGACCTTAAATATGGTCGTACAGTACATTCTTTAGTAAAAATATTATCAAACTATAACTGTTCTTTTGAGTTCATTTCTTCAGAAGATCTTAAGATTCCAAATGATATTAAAGAGCTCATAGAAAGAAATGGTAATGAATTTAATGAGCATGAAAAAATAGATCCAAAAGTTATTAACAGCTTAGATGTTCTATATGTAACTAGAGTCCAGCAGGAAAGATTTACATACTATGAAGATTATCTAAAAAATAAAGATCTGTGCTTTTTAGATAGAAAACACATATCTGACCCGAGTAAATTAATAATCCTTCACCCACTACCTCGTGTAGATGAAATGGATAGATCAATAGATAATCTTCCATGCGCAAAACATTTTGATCAGGTGAAGTACAGTATTCCTATAAGAATGTCTTTACTATACCTTTTAGCTTCTCAAAATTAACTATTGTTTTCTGTAGTGTTAGCATTACTCCTTTTATTTTCTTTTCTATCTCTTCTATCCTTTCTATGTTCAACTCTATCTTCCTTAAAAGGTAATACATAATCTCTTTGACTTTTATGAGTTTCTCCTGTGACTTTTTGAGTAGCCTCATTAATAGTACTCGGTTGCGTCTGTGCTCCTTCAGTATCATTAGCCATAGATATATTAATTAATATTAATGACACTAAAGATACGCTTATCATTCTTACAATAAACTTCATACTTTTCTCCTTATTTTAGCTATTTTTCAAATATTAGGTTATAGCCATTTTTTTATTCTAAAATAAACAATCTGACAACAGCTTATTATAAAAATTATTAAACACACTATTAAAAAAGCATATTTATAACCAGCTCCCGGAATACCATTTACATTTATTCCCAACAAACCAGTAATAAAAGTTAAAGGCATAAAAATTATTGCCACTATAGATAAAATATACATTTTCTTATTTATATTCTCCTGCACTAAAGCAAAGAGCTCTTCATGAATAATATTAGCTCTTTCATACTCAGCATTAAGATACTCAACAACTCTAGTACAACTATCTGCTATTTCTCGAAGATGTGCTAAATTTTTCTCATCTAACCAACTTATTTTATCTACTGGGATTCGGTTAATAGCATCTCGCTGAGGTATTAGATAGCGCCTTAATACAATAACTCTGCGACGAATAACATTAAGATTTATGCGATCAGCATTTTTGATGCTCAAGATATGATCTTCTATCTTATCCAACTGATCGTCTAACTCTTTTATTGTTTCAGAAGTTTTATCTATTAACTCTGCCAAAAGATCTTCTAAAAAATCTGCCGAGCTAACTGGACCAGCACCTTGCTTCAAATTATCTAGAATATTATTAATACTTGATAGGCTTCTTCTCTGAACACTTATAATAATATTATCTTTCATCCACAATCTCACTGAGATCATATCTTCTGGTGCAGATTTTTTATTTAAATTTATGCCTCGAAAAGTCGCCAATAAAGCATCTTTATAAACTAATACCCTAGGCCTTGTTTCAAGTGCTGACAATGAATCTTTTACAAAGTCTGGCTCATCTGGAAGAAATTTTTCAAAGAACGGTTTCACCTCTCTAGGAGTTAATCTTATCCATATTAAATCTTTAGTTTTAGTAAAGTTCGCACCAATACTAATATCAACATCCTTAAGTCCTCCATGTCGATCTAAACAATAACAATTTTTACTAAGGATCTCCGTTACTAAAACTTTAGAGTTTTTATTTACTGACATTCTCACTAAACTTTTATCTAGACTTTAGTAAATTATAATCATTTTTCTAAGCTAGTAGCTAACTATATGCTCCAAAATAGATATATCCAATTCCTATAAATCACAAATATTAACTTATCTTTAGACATACTCCCCAATAATAAAGATTAGATATTGATTTTCAGATGTAGTAAAATTTTCTTAAAATTCGTTTAGGTTGTTTTAAAAAAATGAGCTCTTTAGATAGAATAAATCAACACTTTGAAGATAGCATCCAAGCTAAAATTGAAACTGCCAATATATTACCTCCAGCAATTGTACAAGCAGCTAAAGCCATGGTTTCTTGCTTAGAGAATGGCGGTAAAATTCTTGTTTGTGGAAATGGTGGATCAGCTGCTGATGCTCAACACTTTTCTGCAGAATTACTAAACCGCTTCGAAATGGAGAGACCTCCTCTTCCAGCTATTGCCTTAACCACTGATACATCAACGATTACATCAATTGGTAATGACTATGACTATTCACAAATATTTTCTAAACAAGTAGCTGCTCTTGGTAATGAAGGTGACATTTTATTTGCTATTTCAACTAGTGGAAACTCAAGCAATATTGTTAAAGCAATAGAAGAAGCCCATGACTTAGATATGCAAATAGTAGCTATGACAGGAAAAGATGGTGGAGTTATGCGCACTATGTATAAAGATGGAGATATTGAACTAAGAGTTCCTTCTGATGTTACTGCGAGAATTCAAGAAAACCATATACTAATAATTCACTGCCTTTGTGATATTATCGACCAAAAGCTATTTGCTGGCTTAGAAGATTAATAAACAGATTATGAAAAGAAAGCTCTTCATTTTATGCCTTTTAACAGGATTTTCATCACTGACATTAAGTAGTTGCTCATGGGTTCCTGCTTATACAGCACCTGTTCCTCAAGGCAAAGACATAGACAATGATAAAATGCTAGAAATTAAGCCAAATATGACTAAGGATGAAGTCAAATATTTACTTGGATCACCAGATATTGTTGATAGCTTCAACCCAAATCAATTTATATATGTTAATACATATAAAGAACGCATGCAGTATTCTGAATTTAATGAATTAAAGCTTGTTCTAACTTTCAATAATGAAGATAGACTAGTTGGAATTTCAGGAAACTATGCTCCTCCTACGAAAGAGCCAGTATTCTAATTGAAAATATAAATAAATTAAGCTGCTGCAGAAAGAGCTTTGATCTTAGCATTTAGACGAGCTTTATGTCTAGCAGCTTTATTTTTATGAATAAGACCTTTAGCTGCATATCTATCTAATAAAGGAACTGCTTTTGCAAAGTTCTCTTTTGCTACTTCTAAGTTTCCACTCTCAATAGCATATGCTGTTTTCTTTAAAAAAGTTCTCATCATAGAACGACGAGCAACATTATGCTGACGGTTTTTTTCAGCTTGAACTATTCTTTTTTTTGCTTGTTTTGAGTTAGCCAATTTTCTTCTCCAATTTATTCTTAAATATTTAATTCTATATATCGTTTCTTGGGAAATATATAACAAGAAACTAATTTTTTATTATAAATAGCTCCACTATTTTGCATATAATCTTTTTTTTTGTCAACAATAAATACTCAAATGTGTATAAGTTAAAGCCTCTACAGAGTCATAAGTTTTCTTTTTATAGGAGAAAGCTTAAATGAAACAAGTGAGAAAATAATAATTGCCAAACCAATATAAAGAAAAAAGTTTGTATAATTTATCAAAGACATTTGTTGTGTCATTACAGCAACCTTACTTTTATCTACTGCTGTTAATTGAGCTATTAATCCACCAAGTATTGAAGCAAACGCTAAGAAAACCCACCATACGCCTATCATAAAACCATTAAATTTTGCAGGAGCCAATCTTGCAAACATAGATAGTCCTATTGCAGATATTAAAAGCTCTCCTAAAGATTGAAAGCCATAGCTTGCAATCAACCAGTAAGCTGATACAATGCCGTCTACAGCTGCAAATTTTGAAGCATACAATAAAACATATGAAAATCCTATCAGAAATAATCCCGTAGAAAACTTACTATATAAAGTTAAGCTAAATTTAGTTTCATTTGAGCGAACATAGTAAAAAGCCAATAATGGACTTAATATAAATATCCATAAAGGGTTAAGTGCCTGAAATGTCTCTGGAGCAATAGAAACACCAAAAACAGAATGACTAGCATTTTTAATCGTAAATAGATTTATAGATGAAGCCATTTGTATATATGAAATCTTATAAACGATAGCCTCTCCCATTAATATCAAAGCCAACATCATCTTATAGAAGAAGCCTTCTTTCTTATATAAAAAGGCTATATATAAATAAACTAACAAACATATAAGGAATGTTACCGTTACTATTAACTTAGCAATAATTAAATAGCCTAATAAATACTTAGTAATACATATCATTATTACCACGCCCACTATAACCCAAAATAGATATTTATAATTTAACTTTTTACTGCCCGCATAAGTGGAAAGATTCTTCATTGTAAAATAAAAACCCACAAATGTAGTAATAGCAAGAACAAGAGCCAATGCTATAACAATAAAACTTGCTGAATAGCCAAAGCTCTTAGCTAAGTTTGGAATAAATATTATCCCAAGCAATGAACCTATATTAATAGACATATAAAATAGAGTAAAAGCATTGCTAATCATGCCATAGTCATAGCCTTCATAACACTTTGATAACAAACTTGTTGGGTTAGATTTAAAAAGTCCTGTACCAATACAAATAAATGATAATCCCCAAAAAGTTGCTTCTTGAGTTTGTAATATTAATAAAAGGTAACCACATAAAAGTAGAATAAGTCCAAAAACTATAGTCCTTTTGGCTCCAAGTACTAAATCACCTATATAACCGCCTATTACAATAAATGCATACACTAAAGCAGCAAACGTTGCATAAGTCGCTATTGCATGGCTTTCACTTAACTGAATGTTGCCAGTTTGAAGATACACTACTAATATAGAGATTAAAGCTTGGTAACCAAATCTTTCCCATATTTCTAGCATAAAAATAGTATAGAAAGCTTTTGGCTGATTAAAAAAATTTAACATTATTTTTTTACAAATTAAAAACACATCTGATTATTATATAACTTTTTTCTAAAGCTTGGTATTTCTCTCTCCAAACAGCAGGAAAGTAATCATTTTGCTATAGAAATCCAGACAACTTGTAAAACTTAGTTCATATATATTTATCCTAATTCATTAATCACTTTATTTTATTAAAGCTTAGCACCTACATTTTAATTACGATTTATAGCATAATAGATAACTAATTAGTTATTAGGCTACATATAAAATTATACATAATGAAAAATATTAGAAACTTCTCAATTATTGCACATATTGACCATGGCAAATCTACACTTTCTGATAGGTTTATACAGGTATGTAATGGACTTTCAGAAAGAGAGATGAAAGAGCAAGTTCTTGACTCTATGGATATAGAAAGAGAAAGAGGGATTACAATAAAAGCTCAGTCAGTGACCTTGGATTACCTTGCAAAAAATGGTGAAACATACCAATTAAACTTTATTGACACTCCCGGGCATGTAGATTTCTCCTATGAAGTATCTAGATCTTTGGCTGCGTGTGAAGGAGCTCTGCTAGTAGTCGATGCCGCTCAAGGTGTAGAGGCTCAAACAGTTGCTAACTGTTATACAGCTATAGAACAAAATTTAGAAGTCATTCCTATATTAAATAAAATAGACCTCCCATCAGCAGATCCTGACAAAGTTTCTGAAGAAATAGAAGAAATAATAGGTATTGAAGCGACTGGTGCTACAACATGTAGTGCTAAAACAGGACTTGGTGTTGAGGATGTTTTAGAAACTATTGTTGCAAAAGTGCCCCCACCTCAAGGTGATGTAAATGCAAAATTACAGGCTCTTATTATCGACTCATGGTTCGATAACTACTTAGGAGTAGTATCATTAGTTAGAATTAAAAATGGTACATTAAAAGCTGGTGACAAGATAAAGGTCATGTCAACAGGTGTTTCTCATCAAGTTGATAGACTCGGTGTTTTCACCCCTAAAATGAAAGATTTAGATCATTTAAAGGCTGGTGAAGTTGGTTTTATAGTAGCTGGAATAAAAGATATTCATGGCGCGCCAGTTGGAGATACTTTGACTTTAACACATAACCCAACAGATAAACCTGTACCAGGATTTAAAAAAGTTCAACCTCAAGTATATGCTGGGATGTTTACTATAAGTTCAGATGACTATCCGGCTTTCCGTGAAGCTTTAGAGAAACTTAGCTTAAATGATGCTTCTTTATTTTTTGAACCAGAAACATCTCAAGCGTTAGGTTTTGGATTTAGATGTGGCTTCTTAGGAATGCTTCATATGGAGATTATCCAAGAAAGACTTGAAAGAGAATATGATTTAGACCTTATAACATCTGCACCTACAGTCGTTTATAAAGCTGTTAAGAAAGATGGTGAAGTTATCCAAGTTGATAATCCATCAAAGCTCCCTGATCCTGGTTCAATTGATGAAATTCAAGAGCCTATTGTTAGAGCAAATATACTTGTGCCTAAAGATCAAGTAGGAAGCGTTATAACTCTTTGTATAGAGAAAAGAGGTATACAAGTTGATATGAATTATGTAGGTAGCCAAGTATCTATTACTTATGACCTCCCTATGATTGAAGTAGTTTCAGACTTTTTTGATACTTTAAAGTCTGTAACAAAAGGTTATGGCTCTTTAGATTATGAATTACATCGTTATGAACCGGCAAACATGGTGAGGCTAGATGTACTTATTAATGGAGATAAGGTTGATGCTTTGGCTAGTATTGTTCATAAAGATCAAGCTAAATATAAAGGTAGAGAATTAGTAGAGAGGCTTAAAGAGCTAATCCCAAGGCAAATGTTTGAAGTTGCTATACAAGCTGCCATCGGAGGCACAGTTGTCGCAAGAAGTACTGTAAAAGCGCTTAGAAAAAACGTACTTGCAAAATGCTATGGTGGAGATGTTTCTCGTAAAAGAAAACTTTTAGAGAAGCAAAAAGCAGGTAAAAAGAGAATGAAAAATATTGGTTCAGTAGAAATTCCTCAAGAGGCTTTCTTATCTGTACTAAAAAAATAATAGGACTATTATTGTGACAAAAAAAGTAATAGTAGGAATTTCTGGAGGCGTAGATTCTTCCGTTTCAGCACTTTTATTAAAACAGCAAGGTTACGATGTAACTGGTGTTTTCATGAAGAACTGGGAAGAAGATGATACAGATGAATTCTGTTCTGCATCAGAAGATATAAAAGATGCTGAAGCTGTTTGTAATTCTATTGGCATTCCTTTTAAGAAAATAAATTTTGCTGCAGAATACTGGGATAATGTATTTGAGCATTTCCTAACTGAATACAAAGCTGGTAGAACTCCAAATCCAGATATCTTATGCAATAAAGAAATTAAATTTAAAGCATTTTTAAGTTACGTGAAACTACTTGGTGGAGACTATATTGCTACTGGACATTACGCAAGATGTCAAAAAGCAGAAGATGGAACTTATCAATTAGTAAAAGGGCTTGATGATAATAAGGATCAAACCTACTTTTTATACACTCTAGGACAAGAGCAACTTTCTCAAACATTATTTCCTATTGGCGAGATATGTAAGGATAAAGTTAGAGAAATTGCTAAAGAGAATAACCTAGTTACTTTCGACAAAAAAGATAGTACTGGCATCTGTTTTATAGGTGAGAGAAAGTTTAAAGAATTCTTGTCTAAATACCTTCCTGCGCAACCTGGTGAAATACATGATGAAAACGGTATCAAAATAGGCTCGCATGATGGGCTTATGTACTACACCATAGGTCAAAGACAAGGTTTAGGTATTGGTGGAGTCAAGAATCGTCCAGAGATACCTTGGTTTGCAGCAAGTAAAGATTTAAAAAACAATATTCTTATAGCTGTTCAAGGACATAATCATCCTTTACTATTTAAACAAAATTTACATGCTATTAACTTAAACTGGGTAGCTGGTCATCCTCCAGCAAAAAGCTTCGAATGTTCTGCAAAAATTAGATATAGACAAAAAGATCAAAAATGTTCTGTTATATTAAATGATGATAATTCTGTAAACGTTCAATTTAATGAACCTCAAAGGGCTATTACACCAGGTCAATCTATAGTATTTTATGATAAAGATATTTGCTTAGGTGGTGGAATAATAACTGACTAATTCAGAAAAGAGTTAAAAAAATTAAGATTGAACAACCTCTTCACTACTTCCACTCGAAACTACTTTTGCTTGCGCAGTTGAAACCTTAAGGGTTAGCTGCAGCTTTCTCCGACTCTGTTTCATTAGTATTTGCTGGCTTACCATCTACGATTTCTCCTAAATAGTTAGTAACTTCTTTTTTCACAACAGTATTTTTCTTCTCTATTTTTGTCTGAAGTTTTTTAACTTGCTTAACCGCTGAGTTAGTCATATGTAAATATAAATATTCTGGATCAACTATAAATGGCTCAAGAATAGTGTTAGCATTACTACTTTCAGCAATAGCTGGGAAACTCACAACATAGAATACTTTAATTTCTCTATGTCCGTTACTTGAAACTATTGTACCAACCAAGTCTGCAGCTAGCTTATATTTATCTTTAACTAAAGCATATTCTTTCTCTCTATCTACAACAACTTGTTTAATAGGAGTTGCTTTAATTGTTCCTATATCTATAGATTTTCTGATAGTTGTAATACCAGCTTTATCAAGATCACCTATCCTATTATTACCATAATTATCTTGAGACAGTTTAGTATCTATATCTATCATCTTAGCTAAAGCTTGCTCTCTAAATTGCTCAGCCTCTTCTAGTGTAAAGGCAATACAAGTACCTGAATAATCCTTCTCAAAACATCCATGTCTCTTATCAACTAACATAAACATTTTTCTTGTTTTGTCATAATACAATTGATAATTAGGAGTATTAACCCCATGACCAAGATATACAAACTTATCTTTGGTTAATAAATTTCCACAAGAGGTTAGCCCTAACATTAAGGATAATATAAATAAACCTCTGAGCATTTTTCTCATAAAATTCTCCTCTTACAAAAAGTGAGACGCGCCCCATAATTTTTGCCTAGTAAAAAGCAAAAGTAAAGTAAAAAACCAATTTTAGGATAAAGAATTTCTATTATTTATAGTGAAGAGTTAGTTACCATTAGTTTCTTATATTTTTTTTCTATCATTTGCCTCTTTAAAGGACCTAGATGATCAAAATATGTAATGCCATTTAAATGATCTATTTCATGTTGAATGCAACGAGCTAAATAGCCCTCTTGTTCCATAATATATTCTTCACCGAACTCATTTAAAGCTTTCATCTTTACTTTAGTAGCTCTTTTAACTTTTGCTGAAACGCCAGGGAATGATAAACAACCTTCTTCATCAATTATTGTTCCTTCTTTTTCTATAATTTCTGGATTTATAGCCACAACAATATTTGGAGAATCTGTTTCTATATTATCAAGCATTATAAAAAATCTTTTCTTTATACCAACCTGAATAGCCGCTAACCCAACGCCTCTAGCATCATCCATCAATCCAGCCATTTCATTAAAAATTTCTCTCAATGAATCATTTATTTCTTCTTTTGATACAGGTTCTGCAACCTCTTTCAAAAAAGGATGAGGATACTCTAAAATTTCTAAAGCCATCTTTTTCCTCTATTTTTTTATTATCTCTTCTTTTATTTTAGCCATTGTAATAGCTGCTTGTACACAGTATTTACCCTTATGTCCTTTTTTACCTCCCACTCTTTCTAAAGCTTGCTCTTTATTATGAGTTGTTAAAATACCAAATATAACTGGCAGATCATACTTGAGCATAACCTCTTGAGTACCATAACTAACTTGATCACAGACATAATCATAATGGTCTGTTTCACCACGAATTACACAACCAAGTAGTACAACCGCATCATATTTACCTGTTTTTGCTAAAAGGTTTGCAACAAAAGGTAACTCTACTGCACCAGGAACTTTTCTAACTTCAATTTGGCTATCTGCTAAGCCCTGAGCCTTTGCTTCTTCTAAAGCACCTTCTAACATTTTATCTGTAATTAAAGAATTAAACTCACTTACTACTATTGCTAATTTATTCATATTAAAGACCCTTAATTTTATGCTGCATTCTATCTATTTTAGTTTTTAAATAATTTTCATTATGCTTATTAATAAAAGATTCACTTTCTGTAAGCTCTACCGTTATACCAGCCGATTCTAAAGCTTCTTTCTTTTTGGGATTGTTAGAAAGCAAACGGCATCTGTCCACATTATTAAATTTTAAAACTTGGACAGCTAAATCATACTTTCTAGAATCTATAGGAAGACCCAATGCAAGATTTGCATCTATCGTATCTAAGTTCTCATGCATTTGTAAGTTATATGCTTTTAATTTATTGATTAAACCAATACCTCTTCCCTCTTGCTCAAGATATATTAAAAAACCACCCTCATTACTTATTCTTTTTAAAGCATGGTGAAGCTGTGACTGACAATCACATCTTAAAGAACCAAATAAATCTCCTGTGATACAAGATGAATGCATTCTAACTAAAGGATTATTTCCTTTATACTCTTTAGATAAAACCACTACTTCTTCTTTAGTATATTTATCTTTATAAACAGACATCTCTAAATCACCAACATCTTTCAAAGGAATTATTGATGAAGCTTCTTTTTCAACAAAAATCTCTGTTGCTAATCTGTACTGATATAGCTCTTCTATAGTTAATAGTGATAGATCATACTTTTTAGCAAACTCTATTAGTTGATCGCCCTTCATCATAGTACCATCTCTATTCATTAGCTCACATAGAACGCCAGCACTATTAAAGCCACTTAGTCTCATTAAATCTACAGTTGCCTCAGTATGTCCATTACGTCCAATAACCCCTTTATCATTAGCAATGAGAGGAAAAATATGACCAGGTCTTGCTAGCTCTTCTGCTTTAGCATCTATTTTCGAAGCTACTTGTATAGTATGAGCTCTATCTTTAGCAGAAACTCCCGTTGTAACTCCTTCTTTAGCCTCTATAGTAACCGTAAATGGTGTAGTAAAAGTACTATTGTTTTGATCTGCCGCAACCATAGGAGTTAAGTTTAATTTCTTTGCATGAGTAGAGTCCATTGCTAAGCAAACAATACCGCTAGTATGCTCCAACATGAAAGCAATATTTTCAGCTGTTGCCATTTGCCCAGGAAATATCATATCCCCTTCATTTTCTCTATCATAGTCATCTAGCACAACTACAGGCTTACCTACTTTTAACGCTTCTATCGCTGTTTCTACATTTTGTTTTATTTGATTAAACATTTTTTAATCCTTTAACATATTTATAAATATATTTACCTGTCGCATCTGCTTCCAAATTCACAGCTGAATCTTTCTTATAGTTTTTTGCTATGGTTACCTCAACAGTATGAGGAATTAAGGTCACAGTAAAGCTATCTTCCAATACCTCTACAACTGTAATACTCATACCATCAATACTTACAAAGCCTTTAGGTATAAGATAGTTTATAAAGTCTTTGGAAGCAGATATCTCAACTATCCATGCACCGCCAACATCTTGTATATTTCTTATAATACCTTTTTCATCAACATGGCCTTGCATCATATGCCCACCAACAAGGTCTCCGTATCTAATAGCTGTTTCTGTATTTACTAAACTACCAATCTCTAAACTATCTAAATTTGTTTTTATTAACGTTTCTGGCACAGCATCAAAGCTTGCCATTGAATGATCTGCATTAAAGTCAGTTACTGTAAGACATGTACCATTTATAGACACACTATCACCAATACTACACTTATGACAGTTTTCAAAAGCTATATAAAAAGTCTTAACCTTATTCTTAATATTTATTTTTTTTACTGCTCCTAATCCCTGAACAATACCACTAAACATTAATTATCTCCCTTCACTTTAGCACTTACTAAAATATCTTTATCAAGCCTACCAACAGAATTAAAAATCAACTTTTGCTTATTTTCAAAATCTGCTATCAAAACCGGTGATATGTATACCATAAATTCATCAACTAATTTTTGGTTTATAAAATCATTTAGAAGTCCTTTGCCGCCTTCTATCAAAACACTTGAGATTCGTACAGATCCAGCTTTTTCCAAAAATTTTTCTAAAAATACTTTCCTACCATCCCCGGCTGCTGGCAATAGCCAGAAATCAATATTTAAAGAATTTAGCTTTTCCTCTGCTTCACTAGAAATATCAGTACATACGAATATAGTCTTAGCTATTTTTTGATCTAATATATGCCAATTAGAGTCTATTTTTGTTAATTTGGAGAAAACTACAAATCTTATAGGGTTTACAATTTCTGAAACTCCAACTCTTACATCAAGCTTAGGGTTATCTCTTAATAAAGTATTCTTACCTATTACTATGGCATCACAGATATTACGAGTCTGATGAGTATATTCTCTAGACGCTTCTGAACTTATCTGCTTACTGTCACTATTATTAACAGATATCTTACCATCTAAAGACATAGCCCATTTAGCAAAAACATATGGTTTTCTAGTTTGCTGATAGTGAAAGAATATTTTATTTAACTGTTTTGCCTGTTTCTCAAGGATACCTACTTCTACTTTTAATCCAGCCTCTTGAAGTTTAGCAATACCCTTTCCTGCAACTTTAGGATTGGGGTCAAAAGTTGCTATAACTATTCTTTTAACTTTTGCAGCAATTAAAGCATCAGTACATGGACCAGTTCTACCAGTATGGCAACACGGCTCTAATGTTACATAAACTGTTGCACCATGGACTTTTTCTCCTGCCATCTTGATAGCGTAAATCTCAGCATGCGGCTGCCCTGCTTTTTGATGCCAGCCTTCACCAACTATTTGACCATTTTTAACAATAATACAACCAACCATAGGATTAGGCGATACTGTCAGCCTACCTCTATTAGCTAGGATTAAAGCTTGTTGCATGTAATAATGATCAATATTTTTCATCTAGTTTTTCTTAACTATTAATTAGCTCAGGAAAATAGGGAAGAGCAGCAAATAATAAGCGGATTTTACCCTATAGCAAAATCCAAAAAATATCATTTAAATAACCTTCTTCCATCCAGACTATACTGTCGGCTTTGGATTCTCACCAAATCTGCTGACCTTTTTGAATTAACAAAAAGCGCTCGCGGGCTTCTATAAGAATAGTTACCGCCGGTAGGGAGTTTCGCCCTGCCCTGAAGATTATCGATAATTATAACATATTAGTTTTTATGAGATAGTATTTAATAGATCATATTTATATTAACCATACATTTCTTTAAGATGTTTATTAAAGAATTCTAATGTATCAGAATAATCATATTTCCCAGTTATAACCTCTATATAAACACCACTTGTATGCTCTCTAGCTTTTTTCAATGCTTCAGCTAATTCTTCACCTGTTTTAACTTTTATAGTTAGCCAGTCATTGCACCCAAAGGCTTTTGGCAAATCTTTATAATTTAGCTGAGCAAGATCATCATAGCTTGGATCAGGGTCTAGCTCTAATGCCCTTTCAACCATAAAGCCATCATTATTTATACAAAATATAATAGGATTTATCTTATATCTTCCCATTACACCTAGCTCATTAAGCGTTAATTGATGAGATCCTTCACCTGTGATTAATATAGTCCTAGTCTCTGGATTAGCTAATGCCACCCCTAGAGTAGCAGGAGTAGCCCAACCGATAGATCCCCATAAGGTTTGATTATAATACTTTACACCTTCAGGTAATGGTAACTTAGGCATATTAAGTGACGATGAGCCTGTTTCTACTACAAGACTATCTGTATTTTTTAGGAATTTTAAAACTTGATTATAAAAAACTCTTAAGGTTAAGCTCTCTTTCGTTACTGGCAAATCTTGTATCTTCACTCTAGAAGAATCAGGACGATAATTTATACTTTCAACCTTTTCTAATAAAGCCTCAAGTAGTTCTGATAAATAAACATCTACCAGATAAGTCTTTTTATCCTCAACAAATAAAGGTCCTAAATTTAATACTTTGTTTATATCTAAATTATTAGTAAACCCAGACGTGTTAAAATCTGACCATAAAGCATCACCTAAATTAATTACAAGGTCTGCTCCCTCAATTATCTCAGCAGTATTTGGGGCTGATAATAAGCCTGCATAAAAACCTATATAGTTAGGGTGTGTTTCAGATATAACACTTTTATCATGAGGCATGATAGCAAAAGGTATATTTAGCTTTTCTATAAGCTTAATTGCCTTTTCAGTCACTCCAAACCTGTCTAATTTCACAGCTGGAATAGCTACAATTTTTTTAGCCTTACTTAAGCGCTCTAATACTAGGTTCACAGCCAATTCAAGCTGATGAGAGTTGCTCTTTAAGTAACTACAATCTATATCATCTGGTGTTATATCCGTTACAGGACGATTTCCACCATCTAAAGATACACTTATATAAGCTGGCTTACGATATTTAAATGCTTCAGCTATAACCCTGTTCATCTCTCTACGAGCATTTTCTGGTGTAATAACAGCTGAAACACAAGCAGCTGAGGCTGATAATTCAAAAAAATTTCCAAAAACCCCATCACCCAAGGTATGATGAACTTGTTTCTTCTTTCCTACAGCCGCATCGTTAGGACTACCAACTAAGTGAAAAACAACTAAGTTTTCAGCTTTTGACCCCATAACTCCATTTAATGCACTTAGCTCACCAACTGCATAAGTAGTACATAAAATAGCTGCTCCATTAACTCTTGCATATCCATCTGCAGCATAACTAGCATTAAGCTCATTAGCATTTACTATATTATTAAGTTTTGGATTATTAATAAGAGCATGATCTAATGCAAAGGCAAAATCTCCAGGTACTGAAAAAGAATGATCTATTCCTAAATCCACTAATCTAGAAACTACATATTCAGCAGTATTTGAAGCATTACTTGCTGTATTAAAAATTTTTTTACCATTTATATTTTTCATAAAAACTTCCATCTAAAATATTTTTATTATATATAAACAGATATTATTCAAATGAACAACCGGAATTTTGTATTAATCTATTAGGAAATGAATAGTAAATTAAATTTATTTAGGCTTACTAAAAACGTATTTTTCTACAATTTCACCGCCGATTAGGTGCTTTTGTATTATTTTTTCCAAAACCTTCGGTGTACAAGAATGATACCAAACATTATCAGGATGAACTACAGCTATAGGCCCATCTTGACAAACTCTTAAACAATAAGTTTTTGAACGATATACATCACCATTCTGAGAAAGTTTTAATTCTTGTAGTCTTTTTTTCAAATATTCCCAAGACTCTAAAGACTCTTTACCTTTACAGCACTTTTGTCTCTCTTGGTCGCAACAAATAAAAATATGCCTTTTTATATTATTTAATCCAAGCTTTTCAGCTTTTTCATCTAGTGACTTACTCATTGCAAAAATCTCCGAAATATTTTGGTGTTTTTAACTGATTAAAATATTAAAATATCTTTTAGAAATATCATAACAAAAACTCATAAATAATGGCAGATAACATAAGCAAAGAAACTTTAGAGGAATTAGCTAAAGTTCATATAAGAGATGTAAAAAGCAAAAGACGATGGAGATTGATATCTCGTATTATTATAGTTTTAGTAGTTATATTTTTTATAATATCGGCTTTTTTAAGCAAATCGGATGACCTATCTCCACATATAGCCCTAATAAAAGTTTCTGGAATAATTGCTGAAGACTCAGAAGCTAATTCATCTAGAATTATAGAAAGCCTAGATAATGCTTATAAAAACAGTAATGTAAAAGGAGTTATCGTTCAAATAAATAGTCCAGGAGGATCTCCTGTTGAATCTGATGATATATATTCTCATATGAGATACTTACAAGAAAAACATCCTGACATCCCTTTATATGCAGTCTGTACTGATCTATGTGCTAGTGGCGGTTACTATATCGCAACTGGTGCTAAAGAGATTTATGCAAATAAAATGACTATAACCGGCTCTATTGGTGTTATTGGAAGCGGTTTTGGGTTTACAGGTCTTATGGACAAAATTGGTGTAGAAAGAAGAACTTATACCGCTGGAAAAAATAAAGGTTTTTTAGACCCATTTGCTCCTCAAAATCCCGAACAAAAGAAAGAGTTTGAAAAAATATTAAAACAAACTCATCGTGTCTTTATGGATGCTGTTGAAAAATCTAGAGGTGATAGATTAAAAGATAGATCTCTAGAAACAACTTTCTCTGGTGAGCCTTTCAGTGGTATAGAAGCTAAAGATTTAGGACTTATTGATGGCTTTGCTTCTGTTTCAGAACTAAAAAGAAATAAGCTTGATGATTTGCCTATTATTGATTACACTCAGACTTTAGATTTTTTCACTAACTTATCAAATAAAATAGGTAATGGTGTATATTATAAAGCTTTGTCTGAAAGTGGTGTTAGCTTAAAATAATAGGGTAAATTCTATTGAAACACAGAAAAACATCGCTATAATCGATAGTAATATAGTTTCACTAATTAATAAACAAATAAGGAATTTAATTATGAAAAAAACTATCCTAGGTACAATAATCGCTGGTGGTTTAATGTTATCTGCAACTTCAGCTCTTGCTGGTGGCGTAGGTTTTGCTAACGTTCAAGATATTTTCGAAAAATCTTCTTTAGGTAAAGCTAAAGTAACTGCTGATGAGCAAAAGCTTAAGCCTCAAATGGACACTCTTAAGAAAAATATTACAGCTCTTCAAGAAAAAATTAATGCTTATGAGTCTGATAAAGATGCGGTAGAAGCTGATAATGCTAAAGGCGATACAAAAGATGCTCAAGCTGCTGACCAAAAAGAAGCTGCTGATAAAGCTCAAGCTAAAGCAGACTTACAACAAGCTATGAAGGACTACCAAGACTTAATGGGTCAAGTACAACAAATGGCTAGTGATGATGCTGATGCGTTTAAAGACTCTTTAACTAAAGCTTCTCAAGATGTAGCTAAAGATAAAAACTTAGATGCTATCTTACCTACTGAAATGAGCCTATATAACGCAGACAGCTTAGATGTTACTAATGACATCATTGCTAAAATGAAATAATCTAAATCTTTTCTTTTTTTCTACAATCCCTTTTAACTTTTTTTTATTCCTAAAGCTATGTATAATCTACATAGCTTTAAATATGTAATAATATAAAAACATGGAAAATTTATCTTATTTTGTTTCACAAAACTTAGTTTTTTGTCTGTCATTTATCCTGCTTTTAGCCATTTATATTGTTTTTGAATTAACTCAGTCAAAGCAGAGCCAAACTAGCTTAACCGTGCAAAATGCCGTGGCAGAAGTTAATAGACATAAAGGGATATATCTAGACATTAGAGATCAAGAAGAGTATAAAAAAGCTCACGTTATTGGCGCTATAAATATACCTTCTGAAAAAATTGAAGAAAACTTAAAAAAATTACACAAACATAAAGATAAGCCTGTGGTTATTTATGGAAATAGCCATTCAGATAAAACAAGAAATATTCTTCGTAAAGATGGTTTCGAAAAAGCATATTCTTTAAAAGGTGGCTTTAGTGCTTGGTTACAAGCTGGTTATCCTGTGAAATCTGAAGATTCAAATAAATAAGGATTAAACTATGAGTAATGAAAATAATTTACCTCAATTTCAAATACAAAAAGTTTACGTTAAAGATGCTTCTTTTTCAGTTCCAAATGCTGATAAAATTTGGATGTCTGAATGGAAACCTCAGTTAAAAACAGATTTAAATGTTTCTGCGTCAAAACTTCCTGAGGATAACACTTATGAAACAGTAATAACTTTAGATATTAAAGTAGAAAGTAATGGAATAGAAGCTTTTAACTGCGAAGTAAAACAAGCCGGTATTTTTACAGTTCAGAATATGACTGATGAGCAAATAGAACATGCAAAAAATGCTTTCTGTCCAAATATTTTATATCACTATGCAAGAGAAGCTATTTCTGACTTAGTCATTAGCGGAGGATTTCCTCAACTTTGTCTTTCTCCTGTTAACTTTGATGCTATGTATCAAGATTCATTAAAAAAAACAGCTGATAATAAACAGCATTAATAAGGTTTAAGAATGAGTAAAGAACAAGCTTTAAAATCAGCATTATCGCAAATAGAAAAGCAATTTGGTAAAGGCTCAGTAATGAGACTTGGTGATCAAGAGGCTAGCACGGATGTAGAAGTAATTCCTTCTGGAATAATTAGCCTTGATGTTGCTCTTGGTATTGGTGGTTATCCTAAAGGGCGTATTATAGAGATTTACGGTCATGAATCATCTGGAAAAACTACTTTAACATTATTAGCTATTGCCCAATGTCAGAAACAAGGTGGAACAGCTGCTTTTATAGATGCTGAACATGCTTTAGATCCTAAATATGCTGCTTTACTTGGTGTTGATATTGAAAATCTTATTGTTTCTCAACCAGATACTGGAGAACAAGCTTTAGAAATAGCTGATATGTTAGTTCGTTCTGGTGGTGTTGATGTAGTTGTTATAGACTCTGTAGCAGCACTTACTCCCAAGGCTGAAATAGAGGGTGATATGGGAGATTCTCATATGGGCTTACAAGCTAGGCTTATGTCTCAAGCTTTAAGAAAGCTAACAGCTAATATCAAACGCTCAAACACTTTGGTTATGTTTATTAACCAAATAAGAATGAAAATAGGAGTAATGTTTGGAAACCCTGAAACAACTACTGGTGGTAATGCTCTAAAATTCTACTCTTCTGTAAGATTAGAGGTAAGAAAAGGCAGCCCTATCAAAGATGGTACTGAAGTATCTGGAAATGAAATAAAGGTCAAAGTAGTAAAAAATAAAGTTGCTCCTCCATTCAAACAAGCTGAATTTGAGTTAGTTTATGGAGAGGGCATATCTCTAGAAGCAGAGCTTGTTGACCTTGGTGCAAAACACGATATTATTGAAAAATCTGGCGCCTGGTATAGTTATAAAGGTAAAAAGATCGGTCAGGGTAAAGAAAAAACTAAAGACTATCTAAAAGAGCATACTGATGAAAGAGATGAGATAGAGAAAGCAGTCCTTGAACTACTTTTACCTCAAAAGTATGCAAAAAAAGACTCAAATAAAAAAGAAAATAACTCTCAAGATGAGCTTATCTAAAGAAAGACAATATATACTTTATCTCCTATCTAAACAAGATTATTCTCGAAAGCAACTCACTGATAAACTCTATAAAAGAGCTAGTATTTCAAATCAAGAAATAGAGGATTTATTAAATGATTTTGAAAATAGAAAATGGCTTTCTGATGAAAGATTTATTCACTCCTTTATCCAAAGTGAAGTAGCAAAACTCAGAGGAAAAAAAAGAATAGTAAATACTGCAATATATCAAAAAGGGCTATCTGCAGAGCTAGTAGAGGAATATTTAAACACTCTTGAGATTGACTGGTATGATCAATGTCAAAAATGTTTAAATAAAAAATATAAAGATGTCCCTAAACTTCAGAAAGATCTAAAGCTTAGACAAAGGGCTATTAATTATCTTGCCTATAACGGATTTAATTTTGATGAAATAAATGAGTGCTTTAACTAATATACTTATATCATATAACTCTTTATAAAATCTAGTGCAATTTTCACTATCAAATTAACTTAGTTAATCCTTTTATATTTTGTTGCTAAAATTAAAATAATAGGTAAAAAGGTTATTGGCCCAGTCCTTAAATCAAGCATATAACTATTAAACATACACCCTATACAAAAAACAGTAACAAGCATCCACAACGTATTTTTATAATTAGTCTGTTTTGCCTGCAAGACTATAGAAATTAGAAAATACAAAAATACTATAAGGCCAATCATTCCTGATTGCAGAAGGAAAAATATAAATTGATTATGTGGATTTTGATCTGGTGCTGCCATTTTTAACTGTTGATTTTTTGGAGATTTATTAATAACCTTCTGCACACAATCTTTAAAATATCCTGTTCCACAGCCAAAAACAAACTTCTCTGGAGAACTAGTTATAGTCTTATAACTAGCATAATACCATCCAAGCCTAATTCCTGAACTAGTTATATTTTTATCTATATCAGTTTTTTCATAAAAAAACTGTTTAACTTCTTTAATAGATGCATCAACTCTAAATTTAAACGTATATGATTTCTCATATATAATTAAAGGCAAAACAATTAATACTAATATAACTATAAAAGTTCTTTTAAAATTAATTTTTCTATTATTTAAAGGACTATTTAAAGGAAAACAAAATATAAAACAGTAATATAGAATTACAACAAACTCCATTAAGTATCCAGTTCTACTTTGATTAAGAAAATATTCACAATAAACTAAAAACATAGATAGTAATATATATACATATTTTTTATAACCTAAATGCTTTTGAGACTCAACAATAAGTAAAATACTTGCTGTAACTAGAGCTATCGCCATCTCATTTTGTGATGAGGCCATAGGGTATGCGTCCTCTTTAGCAAAATGTATAAAAAAATCCTTAGTTAAAAATAGATGATTTAAAACGCTAAAAAGCGCTAATAGTATAACCGAGCTGACGAATATGATAAGTAGTTCTTTTGCGATAAAATATTTTTTTATAAAATATAAAATAACTGTAAAAAAAATTAAAAGTTTTATTAAAGAAAAAATGTATTTAGGATTACCCTCTCCATAAAATAAACTAAAAACACTTATCATTACTAATAAAAATAAAGCCCATATAACAGGCTCTTCCTTGATTACTAATAGCTTAGCTTTATAATCACTGCTTAATAAAAACAGGATTAATAATGAAACTACACTAATACTTGTAGCGATAGGTATAGCAACAATTGCTAACATATAAGAGTACATTACTATAAAATAGGCTCTTAAATAAAACTTATTCACCAATATTATTAATAAATTAACTATTATTTATTATAATATCATTAGCTTAACAAAATTAATAACGATTAATTAAGCTCATCTTTAACTAGTCCATTACAGCATCTTTTTGTTTTATTTTTAATAGTATTATTTAAGATATTTTTATTTCTTTGTAATGCGTCTCTAGAATTTTCTTTATGCCATAGATGATAATTTATTATAGAGAATCTAACTTTTTTTAATTTAATATTTGAGTTTAAAAACCTCTCACAAAGCTCTGTATCTTCAAGACCCCACCCTTCAAAATCTTCATTAAAGCCATTTATATTAATAAAATCATTTCTAAAAAAGGAAAAATTACATGTTTGAAACCCTCTAGAGTTTCTTACACTTTTAGATATTTTTTTAGCCAAAAAAATACTTCTAATAACTTTTAGCCTATTTTTTATACCATTAGTAAATAGGTTAATTTTTATCCTTTTCTTACTAAAGAGAATTAAATCAGTTAATTTTTTTGTTAAAAATACTCGTCTACCATATAAGACAGTATTTCTCTCACTCAAGATTTTATGATCTTTAATAAAATTCTTACTTAAAATAATATCTCCATCTATATAAATTAAATATTCGCCTGTAGCTTTTATAAATGCTTCATTTCTTGACTTTGCAGCTCTAAAACCTTTATCCTCTTGCCAAGAATGAATAACTGGTATCTTAGTTTGTTTTGCAAACTCCTCTATTACTTTTTTAGTATCATCTGTCGAACCATCATCTGCTATTATTATTTCCATAGGAGGTAAGGTTTGATATAAAACCGACTCTAAAACCTTTTTCAGATACTGAGGAGAGTTATAGGTTGTTATAACTAAAGAAATCGTTATATTTTTATTTTTCTCGATCAATTTATAATGTTTAAAAAAAGCACCTAAGGCATTACATAGGCTTATAGAAAATCCATCTAAACCATATTTAAAACCCTTTTTTAAAAAGTATGATTTTATAAACATTGTAAACATACTAAGAAAAGGTTTTGAAAGAGATATTTTTTTACCGATATTTGCATTAGCATATAGCTCAGTATATTTATCTAATTTTTGCAGTAAATCTGATATATTTCTGAATGAATAATGTTTTATATCTCCTTGTATTAACTCTACATGTTTTGACTCTACTGATTCATGAACCATATTAGTATTAAAGTTGGTAAACTTTTTATTAAAAAGTCTTTTCACTTCATCTGGATACCATCCACACCCTTTTATAGGTCTGCCATTATAATGGTTTAATCTTTTAAAGCTATAAACAGTTTCTTTATTTTTTTCTAATTTTTTAAGCTTATTAAGTAACTCTTCTGTTATTATTTCATCACTATCTACAGAAAGTATCCAATCATTTGTCGCATATCCTGTAGCTAGTCTTTTCAAAGGACCAAAACCTATAAAATCATACTCAAAAAGTTTAACATTTTTAAAACTCTTGACTATATCTAAAGTCTTATCTGTAGAGCCATTATCTAAAACTATTATTTCAGAGAATTCTTTCAAAGCAAGCAAGCATTCTCTTATGTGTAAAGAAGAATTTTTAGTTAAGATCGTCACACTTATATCTTCAATCATCAGCTATTATTTTTATTAAAGAATTCTAAAAAATATAGTAACAATTAATCACTAGCAAATACACAAAATATTGACAACTATAATTATTATCTATAGATTATATACACCCTAACTGGGGGCGAATATGGTTTCGACATGAATGTCAAAGTCCTAGGTGCATGTCGAGGAAGTACAGTACCTCGTAAATAACAGTACAAATGCCAATAATAACTGGCAATAAAAAAGCAAATCGCGTAGTAGCTAACGACAGCAACTTTGCTGCTGTTGCAAAAGCTGCTTAATCTAGCTTAATAACCTAGATACGCACAGATATGATAAGTTATCTTATGGACTTATCTATACATCTGTTCATATTTTGCATAAGACGGTTTTTGCTTCCGTCTGAGAGTAAGAGCTGTATATATCAGACTCGCTTACCTCTACCCTGACTAACTGGGGATAGGTCAAGTCAAACTTTTAAATAAGTTAGTCTAAGCATGTAGATCCAAAGATAGAGAGTTTATGGACGCGGGTTCAAATCCCGCCGCCTCCACCAAACTTAAATCCCAACTCATCCCAAATAGACCCACAAAGCCAATAAAATAGAACGTTTCAGAAGATTTGTTGTCCCAAGTAGTCCTAAATCATGTCATAAAATCCCGCATAAAAGTGTATACAAAACTGTATACGAGATAGAAAATTTAGTTAATTTCTCACTCTCGTATACACCTACATGGCTGGAAAACTTACTACATCAAAGTTATAGAGCTTAAAAGCAACTGGTAAAGATTATAAATTATGTGATGGTAATGGCTTATATATTAGAGTCGATACTAAAGGAAACAAGATTTGGCAATTTAGATATAAGAATAAATGGGAGCCTCTAGGTAGTTATCCTACAATATCTTTTAAAGCTGCTAGAGAAGAAGCATTTAGAGCTAAACAACTACTATCCAATGGTAAAGACCCTAAGATAGAAAGAGAGAAACAAAAATATCAAGATGAGTATATATTCTTAAACCTAGCTACTAAGGCTATAGAAAGTAGGTACCCCACCAAACTTAAACCCCAACTCATCCAAAATGTTATATAGTAATATTTTAGAGCTCAGGGGCAATAAACTTAAATATCTAGATCTATTAAACCTTGATAGTGCAATAAATCTTTTTTAAAATACATTGAGATTTTTGCATATATTGTTTAAATCCAGTCTTCTTTTGGTTTTGTTTAAGGCCTGGTATTTATGAAAAACTCTATACCCCAATCCTCTTTATGGATTTATCTAGCTGTGATTCTATTATCCTTCAATGGAGGATATATTAACGCTGCTATGTTAATTAGTTTCCTACATAACCCTGTTGGATATGTAACAGGAAATATTACTTATGCTGGGACTTATTTTGCTAAGCATGACTATATTATGTTTATTGATATGTTAATGCTAGTAGTAGCATTCGTAATAGGTTCTATAATTAGTGGCTTAATAATAAAGAATGGTTTTTATAATAAGGATTATCGCTATAGAACAAATTTATTTCTTCAACTTGTACTTATTAGCATCGCTTTTTACCTACTTAGCAACAACTCTAAATATTGTGAATACTTTCTTGCTATGACTATGGGGTTACAAAATGCCATGACTACACATTATGGTTCTACACTTATAAGAACAACCCATATGACAGGAACAGCTACTGATCTTGGTATATTACTAGCTCATTGGATAAAGCGAAAGAATATAGCTATTTGGAAAATAAGATTATATATATTACTTATCTTATCTTTCTTACTTGGATCAATAGTTGGCGCAGTAATTTTTATAAACTATCAAGAGAAAGCTCTTTTTACTTCAATGGCAATATATTTGATAATGATTTTATTAAGTAGAAAATAGAGGTATATACTTTGCAAAAAATGAATGCGATATTAAAGTTTAGTAAGATAGTTTTCTTATTGCGCATTTGAAGGTATATCATACTTACACTTACAAACTGGTTTGTCACAGTTTGCTAATGGTAGTATAGGAAGCTCCGCTAGTTTGAAATTCTGCCCTTCTAACTTTTTAGCACAAGAGCAAGAATCTTTACTTGTTGACACACATATTAACTCTTCAGAAGAGGCTAAAAGCTGTTTTATGCTAGCCTTTCTCTTCTTCATATAATCACTAGATGAGTATAAGTTACTAATTGATTCATCAATTTCATCAGCTCTATTTATATGCTCATCTTTTATAAGATTTATAAAATCCCAGCCATATTTCTTTCTGACATTTAGCTCAAATTTTTTCTTTTGATCCACAGTAAGTAATTTACCATCACCTTTCTTTATTCTCTTTTTAGTATCAGGATAAAGTGCTTTAAAAAAGCCTAAGCTGTCTATTTCCTTTTTTACATCTATTGTAGGCATTAACTCAATAAATTCTTCTACACTTTTTGTTGGTTTAGCTTTTAAAGTTTCTTTCTCTTCTCTCTTAGAAATTTCACATGCTTCACGTGCTTTTTTTGCTAAGCTATCAACTTCGTTAATAGGAGCTGGCTCTACTTTAAGTAGACCAAATCTTACTGCCAATGATTTTAAAAAATTTAACATTATGCCTATTCACAGCTTAAGTATAAACTTATGATACCTAAAATATGTGCTTGAGTTAATTAAAAAGATAAATTAATCAACTATATCCATGAACTTAGCCACATTCGTTGGTTAAATTGTGATTGCTCTAGTGGAATACCTAATTGAATAGGTAACCAATAAATAAAAGAGGCTAATATACAAACAAAGATAAATATGGCGATGAGTTTTAAACCTTTAGCTTTTGCAGATGATAAGTAAGCGATATACCAAGCTAAAATAAATATTCCAAATGTCGCTGCTGATTGATAATGATAAAGAAAGAGACACCGTTTCACTAACACCCAAGGTAAAAAATTAGCAAAATATCCAGCTAGTAAAAGTGACATTACCATAAATGCTCGTGTTATAACACCATTTAAAAACCAATTTCTAAATAGCACAAGCCAATGTATCACCATACAAATAATAGCAATAGCTGAAAACCAAGCAATAGCAGGATTAGGAAATAAATGAACATCTGTATAAATAATACTCTTTTGCCCAAGTGCATTATAGATAGTTTCAGTACTAAAACTATAGCCAATTGGTCTAATCATAAATGGCCAAGTATACCACTTTGAACAATATGGATGCTCATCTGCGGTAACAAGGTTTTGATGATACATCATAATTTGTTGATGTATACCTACAAAACTATATTCTGTATTAAATAATCGATCAGGAATCCAAACCAAACAGTAGACGATAAAAGGTAAAACTAATAAATAAACCAACATTTCCCAAATCGCTACATTAAATTTTAAAACAGAATTATGAGTTGATGATTGTTGTAAAACTGGACGATATTTATCACATAAAAAAAGCACTTTATATAGGGTTAAAAACATTAATATAGCTAATAAATAGCCTGAACCATTCCACTTTACGGAAATAGTTAAACCAATAAATATCCCACATAGAATAAGCCAAATATGTCTATTTTTAGCTTGCAATGCTTTTGACAAAAATAAGATTGAACAGAGCCCAAATAAGACTATGTATATATTATTCATCCCATGACGAGAGTCTACTAATAGTGATCCATCTATACTTATCAGGAAAAAAACTATCAATGCAAACCATTTCTTTTGGCTTATTATATAAGCTGTTAACCAAGCAACTAAGGTCAAAATAACTCCCATAAATGCATTGATCCAGCGATAACTCATTGCTGGAATTTGCTCATAAGGAATAGTATGAAAATCTGTTGTCGAGACCCAAGGGAAATGATAGTACAGCCAAATACTACTAGCAAAAATATAATTAGCCAAAGGTGGATGTACATGAAAAAATGTTTTACCAACAAGATAATCATATCCATACAACGGAAAATATACCTCATCAAAAACAGGTCCTGAGATAGTATCTAGATGCCAAAATCTTAAAAAAATTGAAAGTATAAGTATCAAACTAAATAAAGATAAATAAATAAGGTTTTTATTTAAAATAAACTTAAGTTTAGACATAGATAAATTATAATTTGAATTGTTAGTTTTATTATAGATAGGCTAGCTATTTATTAAAATGGGTTTCTACTAAAATATCTCCTAGTTATCATAACTAGGTAATTTTATATCTTCTTTAAACATACTTCCTATTATAAATTTTGATAATATTGGTACCTTAGTCATTTTTAGAAATATACTAGCTAAATATTTATGAAAATTATTTCTAGGTGCAAAAAATGCCAAATTGGTTAAAGCAGCTTTTTGCTTATTCTCTATAAACTTTTTCAATATCTGTTCATAATTCTCAAAAGCTACTTTATAGTCTCCTTTAGCCTTATATAACTCTCCTGCTAATACATATGCTTCCATTATGGCAAACATACTTCCTTGACCGGCTAGAAGCGAAGGACACGCTGCTGCATCTCCTATAAGAGCAACTCTATCGGAGCTCCAACTTTCCATACGTATTTGACAAACTTTATCAAAATAAATATCTTCAGCATCATCAAGACGCTCCAATATATTAGGAACTTCCCACTCCATATCCTTAAATACCGAACGAAGAACTTCTTTTCTTTCCTCTAATGAGGTTGGTATTTTTTCAACTAACTCAGATCTGAATGTAAATAAAAATAAAGTTTTATTATCTTCTATCGCAGCTTTTGCTACTTGTTTTTTAGAATCTATGGAGACAACATAAGCATTCTCTTCTCTAGGCTCATAATCTGGTAGGGTTAATGCTACAACATATGTATCTAAATCAAACTCTTCATATGAGCTGTTTTTAAAAGCTAATGTTCTAATTTGTGAATGTAATCCATCGGCTCCAATTATAAGATCAAATTTTTCTTTTTCGCCATTTGACAAATGTGCAACAACTCCATCTTTAGCTTTTTCTATAGAACTAATATAACAACCAAACCTTACATCCATATTTCCACAAGCATTAAATATAATCTCTGAAATATCACTACGTTTTAGACTTAAGAATCGACCAAATGTTTCTTTACTCATCGCTTCCATATCTACATTTGATGAGTTTTTACCCTTTCCATTAAAACATTTCAAAGTTTTAATATTATAAGATTTAGATTCTAAGTCTGGTAAGATTCCCATCTTTTCTACTATATCGTAACCTGATCCCCAAAAATCTACTATGTAACCACCTTTTCTTAGCTCACTAGCTTTTTCAAATAATACTGGTTCATACCCAAATCTTTTTAACCACCAAGCAAGAGTTGGTCCAGCTATCCCGACACCGTTTATAGCTATTCTCATATAGTCTCCAAATAGTTTTTAAAAACCTTATATTTAAATTTTACTCTTTTATAAGACTTATAAAAATATTTATACTCTTATAATTTATATAAATTAAGATACTTAATAAATTAATCTAAAAAATCTAACTGACATTTTAAAGATTTTTAAATGCTTTTTTATACCACAATAACAAAACTATAGCGGCACTAAATTTTGCAATACAAGGAAATATACAATACACAATTTTGATTGTAACTTCTAAACTCGATGTAGAAGATGAATTTATCTGAATATTTAATATTGGTAATGCAATTATTGTTGCTAAAGCAAAACAAAACTTACCAATAAATGCAAGAATTGCATAATAGCCATTACCAAGTTCCCTGCGATTAGGATTATCTATCCATTTTGCTAATAATATATTTGGTAATATTAACTCAGATGCAAATCCTCCACCTGATAAAAAACTAATTATTGAGAAGTAAAAAATATCTCCAGACTTCAGAAAAAAAGCAAATATAAATACTATTACACAAAATATTAGTGCATAACTCCAAGTCTTAATAATACCAATTTTTATGGCTACTTTTCTTACTAATGGTATAAAAAGAATTGCTCCTAAAAAGTATAGAAATATATACAACCCTGTAAAGTCAGTTGTTTCTAATACATATCTACTAAAAAAAACTAAAGTCACGGCTGGTATAGCTGACCCCAAAGCACTTAACGAGTATGCTAAAAATAGAAATAAACTATTTTTATCAAATGCTTTAAAATAATCATAAATCTTAATATGATCTGTTACTTTTTTATCAATATCTACTTCATCTAGCCAGTTTAAGAAAAATATACTCGCAACAATAATTAAAAAAATTGCTATAACTGAATATATAAAATAACTTTGTTTCTGTGGAAAGTATAATAAAAATACAAATGGTAATATTGAGGCTATTAAAACTCCAACGATATTAAAAACTTCCCTAACACTAATTACTATAGAGCGATTTTCATCATTATCTAACCACAACGCTCCTCTAGTATAAATAAATATCGTTGTATAACTAAATGCTAAAGTTGCTAAAAAAACTCCTATAAATAAATTAACTAGCTTATTAGAGAATACTGGTGAGCACGTTATATACATGCCCAGTATGAAACAAATAATAATTATTATAAAACTAACTTTATTAAGCTTATAAAAGCGATCACAATACCAGCCTATTATAGGATCAAAAACAGCATCTAAAATACGTAAACTAAAAAGAATAATACTTAATAATGTAAGATCAACACCATAACTAGTGTAATAATAATCTGGTAAAAAAATATATATGGGAACACTGGCAAAAGCTATTGGCATTGCTATAAAAGAGTAACTAAAAATTTCAAACTTTTTTATTGTCATTAAACTATCTTACTAATTTAAGTTCTCATTTCAATTATACATTAAATCTAATAATAATCTTGGTTAGAAACCCTTCTAGTATACGGTCTTCTTAGAACTTATCTATTTTGGTATAATTTTATTAGAAGATAAGGAGTAGACTGACCTTGTTATTAAATTAATCGAAAAAGAGGTTTTATGTTAAAAAGATTCTTAGCTAGTATAATCACAATTTTTCTTTCAGGTTGTAGTATATTTGGGATTAGCAATGTTCCTGAACCAAACTATAAAAGTCTAAAAACAGATAATAACTTTTCTATTAGAGAGTACAAACCCATTATTGAAGCTCAAGTACAAATTAACAATAATGACTATAAGTCTGCTGTTAATAAAGGCTTTAAAGAACTATTTAAATATATTACTGGTGAAAATATTTCTAATGAAAAAATTAAAATGACTAAGCCTGTAGTTATAAAACAAAACTCTCAAAAAATAGCTATGACAGCCCCAGTACTAGTAAAAGAAGGTAAAGAGTCTTGGATAATATCTTTTATATTACCAGAGAGTTTTAATATTGATGATGCACCTAAACCAACTAATAATAGTATAAAACTAGTAGAAGTTCCTCAGGAAAAAGTCGCTGTCATTAATTTTAATGGATCTTTTAATGAAGAGGCTATTAAAGAAAATACCTCAAAATTGAAAAACTGGATTAATCACAATAATTTAGTACAAATAGGAGAGCCAAGAGCTGCTGGATATAACCCTCCTTGGACTATTCCTTATTTTCGTAAAAATGAAATCCAAATACCTATTAAATAAGCATTTTAAAAACCTGTTTTTTTAATGGTTTATAATCTAAATAATAAAGCACTTTCATAAATAGTATTTATGTAATACTTAAAACAAAATAGCTCTTTAACTCTCCAAGAAGGATTAGAAGAATATAATAACCATTACCCTTTTTTAAATAAAAATGATGGTAGTGACGAATCAAGTAAATGGTTTAGGAATCATGATGTAACACATATTTTATTTGGTACTATTCCATTTCAAATAAAAGGAGAAGCTATTAATTGATACTTGGACAATATTTGGATCCAATGTAACTATTAAAGGATATAAAGAATTCTTTAAATTTGTTGATTATAAAACTGTTATAAATAGTTATCTAAAAAAATATAAATTTATTGTCTACCTCATAGGTCTTTCCTATACACCTATATGTCTTTTAGCTTTTATCAGAGCCAAAAATATGACAAAGAAATGGGGTTGGTATAACTATGAAGATTATTTAAATATTCCTTTATCAGAAATCAGAAAAGAATTTAATATAAAGGTAATAAATTAAAGGATAAATATTATTTATAGAACTAAATTTTCATTGGCATAATGATGAATAAGCTATTATCTTTTTCATCTTTTACTAATGCACTCATATTAGGATTATCAAGATATATATCTATAGTATCTTCATCTATAACGTTAATAATGTCTAATAAATATTTATAGTTAAAACATATTTCCATAGAGTCATCATTATATGAAACCTCTACCCTATCTTCAGCTTTTTCATTATCTGGGTTATTTGCTGATAAAAGCATTTGACCAGGAGAAACATGTAAACGAACACCCTTATACTTATCATTAGCTAAAATAGAAGTTCTTAATAAAGAATTTTTAAGGACTCTTTTATCTACAGTTAAAAGTTTATGATTATTTTTTGGTACAACTTTTTGATAATCAGGGTATCTACCATCTATTAATTTAGAAATAAAAGCATAATTTCCAAACTCTGCTTTTAAGTAGTTTTTACCTAATTGTATTTTGATTATATCTTCAGATCTTCCCACTATTTTTTTAAGTTCTAAAACTGATTTCTTAGGAATTATTGCTTGAGATGTACTATCTATAACTTTACTATCTATGATAGATTCTGTGATAGACATTCTATGGCCATCTGTAGATACCGCTCTTAATAGATTAGCATTTATATCCCAAAACATACCGTTAAGGAAATATCTAGTATCATCATTCGCCATAGAGAAATCTACTTTTGATATAATATTATGAAAGTCTTGTTGAGACATATCAAAACTAGCTTCTTCATTTATATTACTATCAATCAATGGAAAATTATCCGGGTTTAAAGATATAAGATTAAAAGTACTATTATTAGATACTAAATTAATTTTATTCCCATCTACTTTAAAATCTAACATTGCGTTTTCTGTAAGACTTCTCACTATGTTATAAATTTTGTCAGCATTTAAAGCTATTCTTACTCTGCTATTACAACTAACAGGTATTTCACAAGATATTTCTGTATCTAAATCAGATGCTGTTACTGTTAACACATTATTTTTTATATCAAACAAAATGCAAGATAATAATGGCATTGTGCTTTTACTATTAGCAACAGATAACATAGATTGTAAAGGTTTTAGTAAGTCATCTCTATTTAACACAAAATTCATATAAACCCCTTGTCTTCCTTTAATTTTTAACGTGAAATTTTATCTAAAAGCAAATCATAATCATCTGATATTGATGTATTGCTTTGTCTTAATTTTGTTATGGCTTTTACAGCATGCATAACCGTTGTATGATCTCTACCACCAAAAGCCGAACCAATTTCTGGTAAACTATGAGAAGTCAACTCTCTTGATAAACTCATAGCCATTTGTCTAGGTCTAGCAATATTTCTACTTCTTTGATTAGATAATAAGTCTTTTACTCTAATCCTGTAAAACTCTGCTACAACCTTTTGAATATTTTCTATTTTTACTTTTTTCTCTTGTATTTTTATTACATCTTTTAAGCAAGTTTGAGCAACCTCAACAGTTGGATCTTTGTGATTAAACCTTGAAGTCGTTAAAACTCTATTGAGAGCACCCTCTAATTCTCGAACATTTGTACGAACATTTTCTGCTATAAAAGTTGCTGTTTCATTTGGTAATTTTTGTCCTAAATCATGAGCTTTTTTAAGTAGTATGGCTATTCTTGTTTCTAAATCAGGCATATCTACTGATACAGTTAATCCATATCCAAATCTTGATACAAGCCTTTCTTCTAAACCTTCTATCTCATTAGGGTATTTATCGCTGGTTAAAATAATTTGCTTTCCATTTTCATATAAAGCATTAAATGTATGGAAAAACTCTTGAGCTGTTCCTTCTTTACCTGCTATAAATTGAATATCATCTATAAGCAATATATCTGCTGATCTATAAACACGCTGGAACTCATCTTGATCTTGTAAACGTATTGAATTTACATAGTCTTTAATAAACTGTTCGGAGTTTGTATATATAATTCTAGCATTTGGATTTACATCTTTTGCATGATTTCCTATCGCCTGCATAAGATGTGTTTTACCTAATCCACTACCTCCATAAATAAATAAAGGATTATGTAATTTTCCTGGATTAATAGATACTTGCATTGCAGCTGCCCTTGCTATTTTATTAGCATCTCCAACAACAAAGTTATCAAATATATATTTGTCTTTTAGAGGTAAACCAAAAGAATATTCTTCACCTTCTTTTGCTGTTATAAGCATTGCTTCATCAAAACCAAATAATTCCTGCGAAGATTTTTTTGAACTCGGTTTTTTTACACTTTTAGGTAATTCCTCTATTTCAACTGAATCATCTTTTACTTCTACACTTTTAGTATTGAAAAAATTTGCTTGAGGGCCAACAGTTATTTTAGTGTTATCATTATTAATATCATTAGCTTCAAATTTTTTATTAGAATATTCAACAACTAAATCACCATTGTGACATTCTTCTAATATAGATACTATAAGGCTTCCATATTTACCTCTAATATGTTTTTTGAAATATTCATTATTGCAGTATACTGTGAATAAATTGCTTTTTTGATCAACATAAATAGGCTTTATCCAAGTTTTATATTCAAAACTCGAAAGCTCTTTTTTAAGTTTTTTTAAACATTTATCCCAGGTACTCATGAACAATATATCCTTGAAAGCCTTTTTATTAAAGGTTTTAAAGCTTATCTAAAACTAATTAATCTGACATGTTTAAGATTTTATTGTAAATAAAAAGAATAAGCAATCTGTTTAACCCATGTTTGTGGATAACTTTGTTAATTAAATTGTTTATTTTTTGTTTATCCTCTTGTTTATTAAGTTATTCACAAATATGTTAATAAAGCTGTTGATATTTTATGCTTTTTTTTATTCACATTTTTATTAACACTCTTTACATATATAAATAACATATCTTTTTCCCTATTTTTGCACAGCTTAAACATATATAAACAAAGCTTTTCATAAAGTTATAAACATATTTTTCAGTACTAATAAATAATAATATAAGAAAGAAAAAGAAAAGTTATATATTAATATGTTATATAAAAAACAAAAGAAAAATATAAAATAAAAAAATCTATATAATAAAATGTTAATAAAATAAGATGTTAAAAATATTTTTATGGATAAATTAACAACAGATATATTTTTAAATGTAAATAATTATGAAAATCGTATAGCCATAAAAGAAAATAATATATTAAAAGAAATATATATAGAAAGAGATAATCAAAAAAGAATAGTTGGTAATATTTATAAAGGTAAAATTATAAGAGTTTTACCAGGTATGCAAGCAGCTTTCGTTGATATAGGTTTAGAAAAGGCAGGATTTTTACATTTATCAGAAGTTTTACCTTTAGAAAAAGAAGAAACTGATAGTGAAAATATAAAATTAAATAAATTAAGTAATGAAGATATAAATAAATGGCTAAGGGAAGGTCAAGAGGTATTAGTACAAGTTGTAAAAGAAAGTATAGGTAATAAAGGAGTTAAATTAACTCTACATTTATCTGTATCCTCTAGATTTTTAGTATATCTACCAGATTTAGATCATATAGGTATTTCTTTAAAAATATCTAATCAAGAAGAAAAAGATAGACTTTTAAATAATATAAAAATAATAACTAAGAGCGAAAATCCTCGAGGTTATATATTAAGAACAGCTGCAGAAGATGCAAGTTTAGAAGAATTAGCTAATGATATAAAATTTTTGAATAATTTATGGCAAGACATCATAGATATAGCAAGCACTATTATAAAACCAGGTGTAGTTTATGAAGATTTTAGTCTAGTTATAAAAACAATAAATATTTATGCTAATGATAAATTAAATAGGATATTAGTAGATGATATAGATACATATAGTGAAATATGTCATTTTGCAGATAAATATATACCAGGTCTAAGAGAGAAAGTAGAACTATATCAGAAACATAATCTTTTTGAAGAATATGATATAGATAAAGAAATAGAAAAAGCTTTAGATAAAAACGTTTATTTAAAATCAGGTGGGTATATTATTATAGAACAAACAGAAGCTATGATAACCATTGATATAAATACTGGTGCTTTTATAGGTTCTAAAAATTTAGAAGAAACTATTTTTAAAACAAACCTAGAAGCAACGAAAGAAATAGCTAGGCAATTAAGGCTTAGAAACTTAGGTGGAATTATAATAATAGATTTCATAGATATGTTTGATAATAATCATAAAGAACAAGTTTTAGATGCTTTAAAAAAAGAATTAGAAACGGATAAAGCAAAAACCAATGTTAGTCAGATTTCATCATTAGGTTTAGTAGAAATGACTAGAAAAAGGGTACATGAAAGCTTATCTAGAATTTTATGTGAACCATGTAAACACTGCCAGGGTAAAGGAGCAGTTAAAACGTTACAAACAATATGCTATGAGATTTTTAGGGAAATTAAATCAGAATTTGAAAATTATCCAAATTATAATGGTTTTTTATTAATTTCATCAGAAGAAATAATAGAGTATTTAGAAAAAGAAGAATCTATTTGGTTAGCAGAACTTGAATTATGTATAGGTAAAAATATTCATTTAAAAGCTGAGCCAACTCAATTATTTAATCACTACGATGTTATTCCAATAAATTAATTTATTTTTTATAAAATGATGTTGACAGCTTTACAAAAGAGTTTATAATATCATTTCATGAGTTTGCCGACATGGCTCAACTGGTAGAGCAGCCGACTTGTAATCGGCAGGTTCCGGGTTCAAGTCCTGGTGTCGGCACCATGAAGGAGTGGTAGTTCAGTTGGTTAGAATACCTGCCTGTCACGCAGGGGGTCGCGGGTTCGAGTCCCGTCCATTCCGCCAGTATTTAAACCGTAATTTATTACGGTTAACCTTATTAAGGTTTGACTTTTAATATTTTATTCAGTTTTCCCCTTTTTTATATCTGATTTTATTGGTCAAACCTTAATACTTTTAATAATTTTTGCTTATTTTATAAATATTTTTTATTCTTTATTTTTGTTATTATCTATAAATATTTTTATTATTATTTATTTAGGTTTATAAGTGTTTAAGTTTGAAAAAAAATATTTAAATTCAAAAGTTTACAATATAGATTATTCTGCTGATTTGAATGATGTTTTTTATAAAGTTTGTAATAACAAAAAAAATACTATTCTTTTAGAATCTGCAGAAATATCTACAAAAGATAAATTAAAAAGTATTTTAGTTGTAGATAGCGCTGTAAGGATTTCTTGTATAGGACAAAAAGTTGTTTTTAAAGCATTATCTGAAAATGGTGAAAATTTACTAAAAGCTTTAGAATCTAATATAAATAAAAATGTTAAATATAAGTTAGATAATAAACAATTAGTTTTAGAGTTTGCTAAAAACAACTCTAAATTAGATGAATATTCTAAATTAAAAGAACAGTCAGTTTTTGATGCTTTAAGGCTAGTTAGAGATAGTTTTGAATTGACTAATAAATATTCTGTATTTATAGCAGGATTATTTGCTTATGATTTGGTTGGCACTTTTGAAAATATAAATAAAGTTGAAAGAAAAAATAAATGCCCAGACTATGTTTTTTATGTAGCTGAAACTTTATTAGTAACAGATCATCAAAAAAAAGAATCATTTATTCAAACTAATATTTTTAATAGAAATATAGAAAAAACTTTTGAAGATAAAGTAGATTTATTAAAAATAGCTTTAAATAAAAAAATAGAAGAAGAAAAAGTAAATAAAATAAAAAATTTAGATGTTTCTATATCATTATCTGATAAAGAATATTGTCAAATAGTAGATAAACTAAAAACAAATATAATAAATGGAGATATCTTCCAAATAGTTCCATCAAGAAGTTTTTATTTGCCATGTCAAAATTCTTTAGCAGTATACAGAGAATTAAAAAGAACTAATCCAAGCCCTTATATGTTTTATATGCAAGATGAGGATTTTATTTTATTTGGAGCATCTCCTGAAAGTGCTCTTAAATATGAAAAGAATACTAATCAAGTGGAAATATATCCTATAGCAGGGACTCGTCGTAGAGGTAAAAATTTGGATGGTAGTATAAACCTAGATTTAGATAGTCGTATAGAATTAGAACTTAGACTAGATACTAAAGAAAATGCTGAACATATGATGTTAGTTGACTTAGCTAGAAATGATGTAGCTAGAATATCTAAAACAGGAACAAGATACGTAGCAGATTTATTAAAGGTTGATAGATATAGTCATGTTATGCATTTGGTTTCTAGAGTTGTTGGACAATTATCAGATGATTTAGATGCTTTACATGCATATCAAGCTAGTATGAATATGGGAACTTTAACTGGTGCTCCAAAAATAAAAGCTATGCAACTTATAAGTGATGTTGAAAAGAAAACTCGCGGTGGTTATGGTGGAGCTGTTGGTTATATTAATGGCTATGGTGATTTAGATAGTTGTATCGTTATTAGATCAGCTTATGTAGAAAATGAAATAGCTGAAATCCAAGCAGGCGCAGGAGTAGTTTTAGATTCTATACCTATAGCAGAAGCTGATGAGACAAGAACAAAAGCTCAAGCTGTAATATCAGCTATTAAAAATGTTCATGGAGAATAATTATGGCTAATATTATATTTATAGATAATTTTGATTCTTTTTCTTATAACTTAGCAGATGAAATTAAAGCTTTAGGAAATAAAGTTTCTGTTTATAGAAATAACATAGATTTAGATTATTTATTAAAAGAAATAAATAATATCAAAGATCCAGTAGTTGTTATTTCTCCAGGTCCAGGTAGTCCGAGCGAAGCGGGTATTATTATTGATCTTATAAAAGAAATAAGAGGAAAAATACCTGTTATAGGAATATGTTTAGGTCATCAGGCTATAGTTGAAGCGTATGGTGGTATAGTTTCTCATGCTAATGAAATAGTTCATGGTAAAGTTGCTAGAGTAAAACATAATTCTCATAAAATTTTTAAAGGACTAGATTCACCTATGTCTGTAGCAAGATATCATTCATTAGTAGCAATTAAAGTGCCTAAAGATTTAAATGTAATAGCTGACGTAAATGATCTAGTTATGGCTGTTATAAGTGAAGAAGATAAAGTTTGTGGTTTTCAGTTTCATCCAGAATCAATAATGACAACAAATGGCACTAAGCTTTTAGAGAATACAATAAATTGGGTTTTAGAAAAATGATCATTTTAGATGATATAGTTAAAAAACTTTATAATTTAGAAGGTTTAACTTCAACTGAAAGTTACCAACTTTTTACATACTTTGTAAAAGGAGAAATTCCTTTAGCTTTACAAACTAGTATACTTACTGCTTTAAAATTAAAAAAAGAAACTCCAACAGAAATAGCAGCTGCAGCAGAAGCATTAATAGATAATGCTAAATCTTTTCCAAAGATAGATTATGAGTTTGCAGATATAGCCGGTACTGGAGGAGATGGATTAAATACTATTAATATATCAACTACAGCGGCTTTTGTAGCTGCTACATGCGGTTTAAAAATAGCTAAACATGGTAATAGAAGTGTTTCTAGTAAATCAGGATCATCAGATCTTTTAGAATCTTTTGGTATAAACTTAAACTTATCTCCAGAAGATACAAAAAAATCTATAGATAAATATAATTTAGGTTTTTTATTTGCACCTAACTATAATGATGGTCTTAAGCATGTTAGAGAAGCTAGGAAGCTGATGAAAACAAGAACGATCTTTAATATTCTGGGACCTCTTATTAATCCAGCTAAACCAAAAATAGCACTAATAGGAGTTTATTCGAAAGATTTAATTTTGCCAATGGCAAAAACACTAGCAAAAATGAATATAGAAAAAGCTGCTGTTGTATATGGAAGTGGTTTAGATGAGGTTGCTATACATGATGTTACATATATTGCGGAAGTTAGCGAATCAAATATAAAAGAGTATGTATTATATCCTTCTGATTTTGGTATAAAGACTTATAGTATAAGTGAAATACAAGGGGGGTTACCAGAAGAAAATAGAGAAATAACAAAACTAATGCTTCAAGGTAAAGGAACGGATGCTCAAAATAGTGCTGTAGCTGTTAATGTGGCGATGTTAATGAAATTATTTGGTAAAGATAATCTTGTGGAAAATACAAACGAAATATTAAAAGTTTTAAAATCAGGTAAGTGTTATAAAACACTACAACAAATTGTAGATCAAAAATAAACTTTCTAATACTATATAAATAAACGGTTCTGTTGCAAACTTTGACTAATTTTATGAATTTTCTTAAACTTTCAGGATATTGTATCTAATTTTATCTTTTTATGAATGAATTTAAATATAAGCGTTTTAATGGCGTGGTTATTCTATGGGCAGTAAGATGGTATTTAAAATATGGCATAAGTTATAGAGATTTAGAAGAAATGCTAAGAGAGCGAGGAGTAAATGTAGACCATACAACTATCTATAGATGTGTAATTCAATACTCTCCAAAATTAAAGCAGAAATTAAGTTGGTATCGTGGCAAATTCTTCTATCAAGCACTAACAGATAGGTTTGCTATCTAGCAACAACAATTGGAAAAGAGCTATCGAAATCGCTATTCATCAAGGCCATTCTCAGGCAAATAAAGCAAGATTTGTACTAAACTTAAATAAATGGCAGGGTATAGAATCGACATATTCCTCCCAAGTATAAAAATCTTCTAGATATAAAGACTTATATGCTTCTTTAACACCATTAAAAAGCTCAAAATGACTATGACCTGTGAAAAAAAATGTAAATATTGGAAACATTCTTGGCATAATTTGCATATACTCTTTTTTTAAAAAAGTAGTTTTATTCTCCCGACTATAAATTTCAAGTACTTTAACTAAAAGTAATCCAATTCCTGAAATTCCTGAAACATAAATTTGCTTTTCATCAATTCGAAATTTATTCCAGTCTGAATCTTTCTTTTTTGGAGCTATTGATCTTGATGAGGGCATATTAACTTTACTTCTACTAAGTTCTGGTAATCTACTTTTTTGCATGAGCCCCATAGCAGTAGTAGTTTTACTATTATCTATCTTTGGCCCCTTATCTTTGAAATATGGATGCTCATCATAAGTTCTTGATAATTTGGAATCAATAAAATTACTATGTATGCTACTTGTAAGTTTAGATGGTAACCAATTGTATGCTTGTGTCAACATTATTAATTTACAAAACGATCTTATGCCTGCATAACTGCTACTTCTTGAAATAGGGAAGTGTATTTTTAAGCTTCTTAAAACTTCAGCATAACTAAATATTCGCAGGTCTATAACATTATCTTCAAGATCGTAGAGTTTTTCCTCGAAGATATCATTATTCAAACGTGGATACAGGTCTCTAAAATTAGCAAAAATCTCATCAGGCATATTAACGATAATATCTTTATCTTTATCTATAGCTTGAGAGATTGTAAATATACCCGCAATATTTATCCATAAAGCAGGATCATGCGACAAAATAAGTTTTGGAGATAAAAGACAAGTTGCAATTATTTTTTTCAAGTAATCATTAATAGTAGATATTTTATTTGATAACAAATGTACTTCATCTGAATTATTAAAATAGTATTTTATCATTAAAAATGATAAGGCTGTTTCAAACTTACGAGGGTAATATTCTGTTTCATTATTTTTTAAATCATAGGGATATTTAAAAAAATGTTTTAATTCTGGCTCTGGAATACCAATTTTATTGATTCTGATTGAACTATCTATGCTCTTCTGTAACATTATTGACTTATATCCATCTTCTAATATATTTATAATCTTTTTGATTACAGTTTCTAATCTTGGGATATTCATAGCTTCTTGCTTATCAAATATATATTTGATTCTAACAGCAATATTATCAAAAGTATTTTCATCAACTGGTATTCTTAAAGTATTTACTTCAATTAGTACTTCATATATCAATTGCTTTATAGCAGGGTTTTTATAGAACATATATTGTTGTTCTAACTCTAGAAATTTATTATATTGAGTTAATAGGTCATATTTATAATTTGGTCTTTTCTCAGAATTTGTATGTTTGTATTCATAATCATGATTTACTTGTTGGTCGGTTCTTATTTCTGTAAAACTGGACATTTTTTGTATAAATTTATGAGTAATGGATAAAAGATTCTCCACTAAATCTAGAAGCTTATTTTTTTGATAAGATTTAAAGTAATCACTGACTTTCTCAAATAAATCTTTATTACTTACGAGAAGATCTCCTTGTTGTTTTTTGTTATTCTTACTGATTAATATTCCAATTTCTTTACTTTCTTCTGAAAAACGATTACAGATATCGGTTAAATACTTATTAAAACAACTTTCAATATTAAACTTTAATTCACAGGATTTTATTAGTTTATAACTTACTAATTCACGATACGTAAAAACAAATGACAGCATATCTCCAACAATTATAATATTACTATCATCTATATTATTTTTTTTCAATATAGACGAAAGAGCTATAATTGCAGGGGCGTTGAAAAGAGGGGTCCCCCAGCATATATATTTATAATCATAGATATCTTTTAATTTAGATAAATCATGGTCAAAAAGAACTAGCTTGTATTTATAGCTATTTGCAATTTCGAAAAACAATTCTCCATTGTTTATTTTCTCTACAACTTCATTTAATGGACTTCTATTTATATACGTATTTTCCAAGGGTTTTATGAGAATATTATCTGGTTTTATATCTCTATGTAGAAAACCAGTAACTTTAAAAAAGCTATAAGTTCGAATCACCAAAGATACATAACTTTCCAAAAGAAATTTAGAACTGTTAAGGTCAAGACAACAATCAACTTGTAGATTTTTTCTCGCAGAATATAATGTAGCTGTATATTCATATTTAGACAAGGAGTGTATTCTTGTTTGTACTGTTTGATTAAGGTACTTATACACCGCTATATGTAAATATATATCGTTTTCTGAGATAAAGCTATCAATAGTAACTTCTCTTAAAAGATAAGCATTCTCTGGATTTGATAAAAAAGCTTTAGTTTCTTCTCTATTTAAGGTCTTTTTTATAAGGCTATTATAGTCAACTTCTTTTGTTTTATGAGAATAATATTTAACTTTTTTAATGTAAACCTCATTACCATGTTTATATAAATTGATAGAATGATGTGGCGGATTTTCGAAATTCTTGAATTTTTGATCACTTTCTCTATTTTTATAGGTTGATATCGTAAATTTAGAATCTCCTGCAGTTTTAGAAATAGTAATACTATCTTGGAAAGACGCTCTTAAAACACCGTTGTATTTAATTATTTTGAAAAATATAGCATCTTTCATATAGACTGATGCTGCTCAGTAAATTTGGGAATTTTTAATTCTAACACATGTCTAGATTCAGTTGCAAATATGAGTTAATTGAAAAAAAATGGTGCCTAGAATATAGCTATAAGTATTATAAAATAAAGGTTTTAAAAGGGTTCTAATTTTACTAAGAAAAAAGCAAAAGAAATGGAGTTCAGAGGTATAAATGTAACTTCTGTAACAAGATATTTAGCTCAAATAGAAGACCTAAAAAACTACTGGAAATATTATTTTATAAATTTGTTTTTATGTTCTACCCCAAATAGTCAAACAATATTTTCAGCAATCTAATTCCTACTCTATGCGGCTAATTTTCTATTCAAATTATCATAATACACATCAATAGGCTTTTTATATTGAAGTGACTCATGAAATATTTGCGACAGAATCGGATATAAGGTAGCTAAAGAAAATCCATCACTAGTTAAAGCGATTGTGGCAATAGAGACTACAGAATGTCCTTCCAATAATAAAGGTGGAAATAGTCCTTTAGGGAATATACCTTTTTTGGGTATATGGGGAGATCATATATATGAACGAGGAGAAGAAGGTAATCATCCAGCTCGATTAAAATCTTGTAAAGAAATGGTTAAAGCTATAAAAAAAGAAGGTAAAGTTCCTGCCGAATTGATATATCTTCCGGAAGATTTAGAGATGTATGGTAACTCTCATATTATGATGCAAGATAGTAATAACGAAGAAATAGCTAATATAATATCTTCTTGGTTAAAAAATAATATTAAATAAAAAGATTATTTTAAAACCTATAAACAAAAAAATATTTTGTCATTGGCAAAATATAAGCCACAAAGTTCAACAAAAAGTCTAAAAATGTTTTTTAAGCTATAAAAAATTGCTAATCTTTAATTACTAATCTTTTTGTTTACTTATTTATATATGCTTAATAAAACTATAAAAATGCCTGAGGCTTTGGTAATACTTTTTTTCTGGCTTTAATGGTTGTTGTTGCTAGTTATCTCGTACCGGTTGGAAAATTTGATGTTAAAGAAATATCCTACATATCTGATGGAAATACTTTGATAAAGAAAGTACTTGTAGCTAATAGTTTTCAATTTAAACTGGATGAAAGTAATAAACCAGAAACAGATCCTATAAAAATATTTACAACTGGAGATAATGATTCTCATGGTTTTACAAACTTTGTTTGTAATGGTTTAACTGCTGGATCACATACGGGAGGAGCTATAAGTATAATAATGATAATTATAGCTGTTGCTATAAATTATCATTAGCTTAAATAATAAGATTGTATTTTTACCTCTAAAAGGAGATTTGTCATGAAAAAGATTATCTTTATTTTAACAGTATTAGTTATGAGTATTGGTTTTGCTAACGCTGAAAAAATAAGTGTGAATGCTGTTAATCAAAAGATTAAAAGTGTTTGTATTATGGTTAATCCATCAGTAACAGTAGCTAATTTTGTACAAGAGACGCAGAGTGTTTTAGAAAGTAAAAATATTAAGGTTTATTTACAAAATTCAGAAAATAAAACTTATAATTGCCAAGCATCACTAAAGTATGATGCACATAGAAAATGGTGGGGAATAACTTATTTATCAGACGTTAATTATACTTTATATGAAACTGATAATAAGCAGTTATTAGGTACAGCTGATTTTGTTATTACTTCTGGTTACGATTTAAGTAAGTATCACGCAAAAGTTAAAGATGTAGTTCCTAAACTTTTGGATAAAATGATACCAACGATAAATAATTAAAATGACAGATTTACAAAAGAAAATAAGCTTTATAGAAGAAACTGATAAGCTGAAAGGTGTATATCGTAGAGCTTTAATAAAATGTGATAATAATCGTAGAGAAAACACGGCCGAACATAGTTGGCAAGTAACATTAATGGCAGTAGTTTTACAAGATTATGCTAATAAGAGCATAGATATAACAAAAGTTATGAAAATGCTCTTAATTCATGACATTGTTGAAATATATGCTGGAGATACCTTTGCATTTGATAGCCATGCTATATTGGCAGAACAAAATGCTAAAGAACTAGAAGCATTGGAAAAAATATTTTCATTTTTACCTGATGAAGATGCAAAAATGTATAAAAACCTTTGGTTAGAGTTTGAAGAAAATAAAACAGCTGAAGCAAAGTTTTCTAAAGCTATAGAGCGAGTTGCGCCCCTATTTCAAAATATGCAAAATAATGGTGGCAGCTGGACAGCTTATGGAGAGATTCCAAAAGAGAAAGTTTTAAAAAGAAATGAAGGGTTAAAAGAAATAGCTCCTAAACTTTGGGAGTATGTTGTTGAGCAAGTTAATATAGCAGTATCTAGAGGCTGGCTGATTTAGAATATAAAATAAGAACATATAAGTTAAACATTCAAAGTATTTTGCTTTAAAATATTCCTATAAGTTATTTTTATTTATTTAAAACATGGAAACGATTTTAGCTAAAATAGTTGAAGCAAAAAGAAAGTGGGTTTTTGAGAAAAAAAGAAAATTTCCACTAGATATTTTTAAAAATGAAGTAAAAAAAGCCAATAAAGATTTTTATGAAGCTTTAAAATCTGATAAAGCTATATTTATTCTTGAATGTAAAAAAGGTTCTCCATCTAAAGGTCTTATACGTAAGAAATTTGATTTAAAAGAGATAGCATCAGTATATAAAAACTATGCTAATGCGATATCTGTGTTAACAGATGAAGAGTTTTTTATGGGAAGCTTTGCAAATATAGGAATAGTAAAAAACTTGGTAGATCAACCCATTCTTTGTAAAGATTTTTTTATAGATGAGTATCAGGTTTATTTAGCTAGATACTATCAAGCAGATGCTATTTTACTTATGCTTTCCGTTCTTGGTGATGAAGAGTATAAGGCTCTTGCAAAAGTTGCTCGTAGATTAGATATGGGAATACTTACTGAAGTGAGCACCGAAGATGAGTTACAAAGAGCTATTAGATTAAAGGCTAGGGTTATAGGTATAAATAACCGTAATTTGAGAGACTTATCTGTAGATCTCAATACAACTAAATTATTAGCACCAAAAATTCCTAAAGATACAATAGTTATATCCGAGTCAGGAATATATAAAAATCAGCAAGTTAGAGACTTAAGAGAGCATGCAAACGGCTTCTTGATAGGAAGCTCTTTAATGGCAGAGAAAAATCTCGAATTAGCTATTAGAAAGATAGTTTATGGTTTTAATAAAGTTTGCGGCCTTACTTCTGTAGAAAATGCTCAAAAAGCGTATGATGCTGGAGCTGTATACGGAGGATTGATTTTTGTAGAGAGCTCTCCAAGATATGTAAATTTTGACATGGCAAAAACAATAGTTAGAGGTGTAAAGCTAAGTTACGTTGGAGTTTTTAAAGACGAGGATTTAGATAAAGTTGTTGATTATTCCTATGGCTTAAAACTCAGCGCTATTCAGTTGCATGGAAATGAATCGCAGGAATATATAGATAAGTTAAGATCTAAAATTCATAAAAACTGTCAAATATGGAAAGCTTATGGAATAGACAAACATCTACCAGAGTTTTTAGAAAATGTTGATTATCATGTTTTAGATACTAAAGTTGGTGATCAAATTGGAGGGTCTGGAAAAAGCTTTGATTGGGGCTTAATAAAGGATAAAAAAAATATTGTTTTAGCTGGTGGTTTGAGTTCTAAAAATATAGCAGAAGCTATAAAACTAGAATGTTCTGCATTGGATATAAACTCTAGTGTAGAGTCCAAGCCTGGAGAAAAAGATGAGAAAAAACTAAAAGAAGTTTTTGATATTATTAAAAATTATTAAATAGGATAAGTGTTTACATGGTTAATTATGTTATAGCCTTTTTTGTGGCGACAATTATATACCTAATAGTTATTGGATATGTTAAGAATTTATTTCCTATTAGTAAGTTTCTAAAACTCGTAATTTATATATGTATTTCTACAGTATCCTTGCCTGCTGTAAATTATGTTATGCAATACTTTGGTGGAAGTAATACTGAGTATACAAGTGAAGAATTTTCTAATGATCAACCACAAACTATTATTGTCGAAAGAGATGGCACAATAGTTGATGAGTAATATTTTAAAAAACTAATAAAGATATAAATTCTTAAGAAGAATTATCCAACAATACTTATGTCAACTGATGGACGTAGTGTTGAACATACAGCTAAAGCTGCATGTACTGGGTGATTAGCAAATTTTTCAAAAGGAGCGCCTGCACCAGCTTTTTGGTTAATGCATGGGATAGCTTGTTGCATTAGGTTATAGTCAAATCTAGGTGCCCACTTACGTGAACCAAGTCTAGCTGTTGTTGAGCAGTTATCAACCATGAAAGCAACGCCTTTGTAGTGCATGTATGGGTTTAGTGAATCAACAGCTTCTATAATAGACTCATTTACGATCTCAGAGTAAGCATGCCCTTTTTGAGCTAAAACGTCAGATTGAGCCATTATACAAGCAATATAGACACCAGCTGTGATTGGATCAATAGGAGTTTTATGGTTAGCGCGCTCTGCTCTTACTTTTTCACCAACTTTCCATAATTCAGTTTTATCAATTTTGCCCATAGGTAAACGATCATGACGAGCACCAGCCATTACAACTGAACGAATCTCGTTACCGCTTTCAACATCTTCATAACACTCTATTAGGATGTCAAATAAAGGAGTGTATGCAGCGTTATAAGCATTTTCAAACTTTTGTTTATCTTCAGCTGTTTCTAAGCTGTCATAAACTTTTTTCATACCTTGAGTTGATATGATTTTAGATATAGGTCCAGTGATAGCTTCAGCTGTACGACGGAAAGCTTCTTCTTTATCCATACCATTCTCTGTAAAGTAGCGATAAAGAACTTCAATAATTCCATGTACACCACCTAGTAAAACTCCTCTTTCACCGAAGATATCTGAACGATATTCCATTTCCATAGTTGTTGGGAATACAAATGGAGCACCACAAGCTATAGCCCATGCTAAAGCTTGCTCAGTTGCTTTACCATTTACATCTTGGTAAACACCAATGCTACTATTAATACCAGCACCATTTACTGTTTTACCTTGCTCATATAAACGACGAACTGAAGGCCCCATACCTTTAGGACACATTGCGATGATATTTATATCTTTTCTAATTTTATAGTTAATGCTTTCAACAAAACCAATTAAGAAGCCATGAGAGAAACCTAATGTTGCACCAGGCTTAACAGCTTCGAAAATTTTATCGTAAAGTTTAGCTTGAGCAGCATCTGAGATTAATATGATTGCCATATCAGACTCTCTTAATACTTCAAACATTTCTCCAAGAGTACCATTTGCTTTAGTAAAGCCAGCAGCTTCAGCTTCTTTTTCTGAGCTTGAACCAGAACGTAGGCCAACTTTAACTTTAATACCCATTCCTTCTAAAGAGTCACGTAAGTTCTGTGCTTGAGCAGGTCCTTGAGATCCCCAACCAATTACACCGATTTGTTTAATACCTTCAAATGCTTGAGGTAATTTTTCAAATAAATGACGACCGCCTGCAACGATAGTTTCGTTATGTCCGCCTAAATTATATTCTTTAACTTCAAAAATTTTGCTTTGGATTTTCATAATATTCTCCGATAATTCGTTTTTATTTTTTAATTAAATTGAACCAAGTGTATTTTTACATAGATTACTATTTGAAATAAAGTGAAATATTTGCAATTATATATTGCATATTTTGCAATAATGTAATTAAACATGATTGATAAAAGAGAACTACTATCATTTAAAATTTTGGCAGAGACTTTGCATTTTGGAAAAGCGAGTGAAAAATGTTTTTTAACTCCATCTGCTTTAACCCGTCTCATTCAAAGGATTGAGCAGGAGCTTGGAACAATATTATTTGAAAGAGATAATCGAAATATTAGATTAACGGATGCTGGTAAAATCTACTATGAATTTGCTAAAGAGGTATTACAAAAATATGAGGATCTGAGCTGTATATTACATCCTGAAAAAGGCCAAATAACTGGAGATATTCGTTTGTATTGTACAGTAACTGCATCATATGTGGTTTTACCTGATATTATTCGAAAATTACACATCAGTTATCCAGGAATAAAAATTCAGCTGACTACTGGATCAATAAAAAATTGTACAAGTCAGCTTGAGGAGGATACGGCAGATGCGATTATTGCAATTCTTTCAAAAGATATTCCAAATAATTTTTGTGTTAAGGAAGTAGTAGCTACAAAAATGGTGATGATAGCACCGGCCTCGAATAAAATTAAAAACTTAAAACAAGCAATTAATGATTTGCCTTTTATTAGACCGGCACATTATATTGGTAATAGTAATTTAGATAAGTGGTTTTTAAAGCAAAACATAACGCCAGAAATATATAGTGATGTTGATGGCAATGAAGCTATATTGTCACTAGTATCAGCAGGGATAGGTATTTCTATATTACCTGAAGTAGTGCTCAAACATAGTCATTTATCTAAATTTGTCAATGTAATCAAAGCCGATGGGTTACCAGAGTTATCAATAGGGATAGTTATGAGAAGAGGTGCTTTAACTTCTCCTGTTAAAAGAATGTTTTGGGAACTTTGTGCAAGTTTGGACATGATTAAAGCTTAAAAATAACCCTCTTTACTTTAAAAGATGTTGTGTTTATTTGTTAATACAGTTTTTAATTGGATTATTTAGATATAAAATTAATACTCAAGTTATATGAGAATTAGATAATTTAAAAAAGGTTTTGTAATGGGAAAGTTAAATCCTTATTTTGGCGAGTTTGGAGGTCAATTTGTACCACAAATATTAGTGCCGGCTTTAGAACAGTTAGAGCAAGAGTTTATAAAGTCTCAAAGTGATGAGAACTTTAAAAAAGAATTTACAGAGCTACTACAAGAGTATGCAGGACGTCCAACTCCTTTGACATTAACGAAAAATATAGTTAAAGGGACAAAAACAAAACTTTATCTGAAAAGAGAAGATCTTCTGCATGGAGGGGCTCATAAAACCAATCAAGTTTTAGGTCAGGCACTACTTGCTAAAAGAATGGGTAAAAAAGAAATAATTGCTGAAACTGGTGCTGGTCAGCATGGTGTTGCTACTGCTATAGCTTGTGCCCTATTAGATCTAAAATGTAGAGTTTACATGGGTGCTAAAGATGTAGAAAGACAAAGCCCAAATGTTTTTAGAATGAAATTAATGGGTGCTGAAGTTATCCCTGTGCATTCTGGTTCAGCAACTCTAAAAGATGCTTGCAATGAGGCTTTAAGAGATTGGTCTGCTAACTATAATAATGCTCATTACTTATTAGGTACAGCTGCTGGGCCTCACCCTTTTCCTACAATTGTTAGAGAATTTCAAAAAATGATAGGTGAAGAAGCTAGGAAACAAGTACTTAAAAAAGAAAACAGATTGCCTGATGCAGTTATTGCGTGTGTTGGCGGTGGTTCAAATGCTATAGGAATGTTTGCTGATTTTATAGATGAGAAATCTGTAAGGTTAATAGGCGTTGAGCCAGCTGGGAAAGGTATAGAAACAGGAGAGCATGGAGCACCTCTTAAACATGGTAGAGTTGGAATATTTTTTGGAATGAAATCCCCTTTGATGCAGAATAAAGATGGTCAAATAGAAGAATCTTATTCAATTTCTGCAGGCTTAGATTTTCCTTCTGTGGGACCTCAGCATGCTTATTTAAACTCTATTGGTAGAGCTGAATATGTTTCTATAACAGATGATGAGGCTTTAGATGCTTTCCAGCTTTTATGCAAAAAAGAAGGAATTCTACCTGCATTGGAATCTGCTCATGCTTTATCGTATGGATTAAAAATGGCTTTTGAGAATCCTGAAAAAGAACAAATAATTATAGTCAATTTATCTGGTCGTGGGGATAAAGATATTTTTACAGTACATAAGATTCTAGAACAAAAAGGAGTTATATAAATGGATAGATATAAAAAACTTTTTGATAGTCTAGAGGCTAAAAATGAAGGCGCTTTTGTACCATTTGTAACTATTGGAGATCCTAATAAACAAGAATCTTTAGCAATAATAGATACATTAGTACAAGCAGGAGCAGATGCTTTAGAACTAGGTATTCCATTTTCTGATCCATTAGCGGATGGTCCAACTATACAAGAGGCTAATATTAGAGCATTAAATAGTCACATAACTCCATGTGACTGTTTTGAGATTATTTCAGATATTAGAAAAAAATATCCAAACATTCCAATCGGCTTATTGCTGTATGCGAACTTGGTTTACTCTAATGGCATAGAAAATTTTTATAAAAAATGTGTAGATGCGGGTGTTGATTCAATACTTATAGCAGATGTGCCTTTACATGAATCTAAACCATTTTTAGAGGTTGCTAATAAAACAGGAATTAAACAAATATTTATAGCGCCACCAGATGCATCTATAGAATTATTAAAACAAATATCAGAGCTTGGCAGTGGTTATACTTATCTTTTATCAAGAGTTGGAGTTACTGGTGCAGAAACAGCAGCAAACATGCCAGTAGAAGAGGTATTGTCTAAGTTAAAAGAGTTTAATGCTCCTAAACCGATATTGGGTTTTGGTATTTCTAAACCTGAGCAAGTGAAAGAAGCTATTAAGGCAGGAGCATCAGGAGCTATTTCTGGGTCAGCAACAGTAAAAATAATACAAAATAATGTTGTAGTAAATAATACTCAAAAAATGCTTTCTGAATTAAGCGCTTTTGTTAAAGAAATGAAATCAGCTACTAGACTTTGAAAGCTTAACGTTGAGAAAAGTGTAAATATTACTTACGTGTGTTTTTAGCTATTTCTCTAAGATAATCATTCATTTTGAAAAGAACCATAAGTATTTCACAAAAAACTTTAGCAAAAATAACACCAAAAATAATTTCTAAAATACCTAAAATAAAACTAGTAGAGAAAATAGTTGCTAAGCCTACAAAGCATACGCCTACAATACTTAACCAAAATATTGCAACGATAATAGTTGGAGTAAGAAAGCTCTCAAAGCTAATAAATTTCTTTAAAAAATTAACTACTGAATTTTCGTTTGCTTGTGTTGTTTCATTCATTCTATATTTCCTTATATATTGATAATGTTTTAAATTAAAATATTATTTTGATGATAATTTGTAATTAATGATTGTGCAACTATTACAAAATCAAAATGAGAACAAATATGTTTTAAAGAATAGGATTTCTAACTGATATTAGCTATTTAGCTTGAAAAATGTTTATAACTATTAAAATACTCTTTTTATAAGTCATATAAATTATGTATTATTGAATCATGTAGATAATTTTATCTATTTTACTTTAATCATAAATAGTAATTAACGGGTAGGTTTATTATGGCTTTAAAAGTAGTAATTTCTCACAAGACTCAATATAAGTATGATAGAAAAGTTGCATTATCTCCTCATATAATAAGGTTAAGACCTGCTCCTCATAGTAGGACTCCTATTGAGGCGTATTCTCTTAAAATCAAACCAGAAAACCATTTTCTTAACTGGCAACAAGATCCTTTTGGGAATTATTTAGCTAGGTTGGTTTTTCCTGAGAGGACGGATGAGTTTAGTATTGATGTTGAAATTATTGCAGACATGATTACCATCAACCCTTTTGATTTCTTCGTAGAGGATGGAGCTAAAGAGTATCCTTTCCAATATAAGAAAGATCTAAAAAAAGAGCTAGCACCATATTTAGAAAAAGAAGAAGATTCTAAGGAGTTACAAGACTTTGTAGCATCAATAGATACATCGAAAAAATCAATAATAGACTTTTTAGTAGAAATTAATCAAAAAGTTTATAGTTCTCTTAACTATACTGTTAGGCTTGAGCCTGGGGTACAAACTCCTAAAGAAACTTTAGATAAAAAACTTGGTAGTTGTAGAGACTTTGCTTGGTTATTTGTACAAGTATTAAGACACCTTGGTTTAGCTTCAAGATTTGTTTCAGGGTACTTAGTGCAACTAAAGGCAGATGTAGAGTCGTTAGATGGCCCTAATGGCCCAGAAGCAGATTTTACAGACTTACATGCATGGACAGAGGTTTATGTTCCAGGTGCGGGCTGGATCGGTTTAGATGCTACTAGTGGACTTTTTGCTGGTGAGGGGCATATTCCTCTTGCTTGTACTCCTCACTACAATAGTGCACATGCTATCGAGGGGGCTACAGACAGATGTGAAACAGAATTTTTCTATGAAAATAAAGTAACAAGAATTTTTGAGTCACCAAGAGTAACAAAACCTTACACAGAAGAACAGTGGGAAGGTATTTATAATCTAGGCTTTAAAGTAGATAGAGATTTGGTTGAAAATGATGTTCGCCTAACTATGGGTGGAGAGCCTACTTTTGTATCCATAGATGATATGGAATCAGCTCAATGGAATACAGCTGCGGATGGTCCACATAAAAGAGAATTGGCTAATAAGCTAGCTAGAAAGCTATTAGCATCTACAACAAATGGTGGACTATTACATCATGCTCAAGGTAAATGGTATCCAGGAGAGCCTATCCCTAGATGGCAAACTACAGTTTACTGGAGAAAAGATGGTAGTCCAGTATGGAAAGATCCTGACTTATTAGCAGATATGAATAAAACATATCCATATAAAGCTTCAGATGCTAAGAAGTTCCTATCAACTCTTTCTCTAGTTTTAGGAGTGAGTGATAAAAATATAATTCCAGCTTTTGAAGATCCTATTTACTACATAATGAAAGAAGCAGAGCTTCCTATAGATGTAGATCCAATGAAGTATAATTTAAAAGATCCTTTAGAAAGACGTACTATTGCTGAAAAACTTAGCCTTGGTTTAGGTGAGGAAGTTGGTTATGCTCTACCATTAGATTTTGGAAAAACAAAATGGATTAGTTCTAAATGGGAATTTAGAAGAGGAAACCTATTCTTATTAGCAGGTAATTCTCCTCTAGGATTTAGACTACCTTTAGATTCGTTGACTCTTAAACCACATGTGGAAATAGAGAAATCTTTTGAAACAGATTTGTTTGCGTCACATCCTAATCTTGGAGACTATATAACACCAGTTGAACAGAGAGCAAAAGATATTAGCTCTAAGACTACACCACATAATAGTTATAGTGCTTTCGTTAGAACGGCAATCTCTACAGAAATTAGAGATAAGAAACTTTGTATTTTCTTACCTCCTATCAAAGATACAGAGGTGTTTTTAGACCTTATAGCATCTATTGAGACAACAGCTAAAAAATTAAATATGGCAGTTATTATAGAAGGCTATGAACCACCTCAAGATAATAGAACAGATAGAATAAAAGTAACTCCAGATCCAGGTGTTATAGAAGTAAATATTCAGCCAGCACACTCTTGGAAAGAGCTAAGTGATAACATCTTAGGTTTATATGAAGATGCTAGACAATGTAGGCTTGGTACAGAGAAGTTTACTATAGATGGTCGACACACTGGTACTGGTGGAGGAAATCATGTAACAATTGGTGCAGCAGAACCAAGTGATTCACCATTATTAAGAAGACCTAATCTTCTTAGAAGTTTAATAACTTTCTGGCAACATCATCCTGGTTTATCTTATTTGTTTAGTGGAGCATTTATTGGTCCTACTTCTCAAGCTCCAAGGGTTGATGAAGGAAGATTAGAAAACCTATATGAGTTAGAAATAGCATTTTCACAAATACCTGAAGATGAAGAAGTTCCATTTTGGTTAGTAGATAGATTATTTAGGCATATGCTGACTGATATTACAGGAAATACTCATAGAAGTGAGTTTTGTATAGATAAACTTTACTCTCCAGATAGTAGTTCAGGAAGATTGGGTATTTTAGAGCTTAGAGCTTTTGATATGCCTCCTCATTCACAGATGGCTCTTTTACAAATGCTATTGGTTAGAGCGTTAGTATCTTGTTTTTGGAAAAAACCATATAAGCATAATCTAGTGCGTTGGGGAACAAGATTACATGATAGATTCTTATTAGAATATTATGTAAAAGAAGATATAAAAGAGGTTGTACAATTTTTAAATGATGAAGGTTATGAGTTTAAACTAGAGTGGTTTAATCCATTCTTTGAATTTAGATTCCCTCTTTATGGTATGACCACTATAAATAATGTTCATTGTGAAATAAGAGCTGCTATAGAGCCATGGCATGTATTAGGTGAAGAATCTAGCTCTCAAGGAACTGCTAGATATGTAGACTCTTCTGTTGAAAGGTTACAGTTGAAGTTAGAAAACTTTGATGAAGAAAGATATGTGGTAGCTTGTAACGGTGTTCAGATTCCTTTAACAAGAACGAATGTTGAGGGTGAGTATATTAGTGGAGTAAGATATAAAGCTTGGCAGCCATGGTCAGCATTACATCCAACTATAGGTGTAGATACTCCTTTAACTTTCGATATAATCGATAAGTGGAATAATAGGTCTATTGGTGGCTTTAACTACTTTGTCTCTCATCCGGGTGGAAGAAGTTATGATACATTCCCTGTTAACTCTTATGAGGCTGAATCTCGTAGAATTAATAGATACTGGGATTTCAATCATTCTCAGGGAGATATTGTTAATCATGATCCTATTGTATCAGCTACAGATAACACTACCTTCTCTAATGAAACAAAAAGAGTTTTAGTTAATAAAAATGGTGGGTCTAAGCAGTTTAAATATCATGCGATGCCTAAAAATAAAGAGTATCCATTTACTTTAGACTTAAGACAAAGATGGGTAAGAAATCCTTAAGACTTTTACCCATTTTTATTATTCTGATTTAAAAAAGAAAAACTAAAAAGATTATTTAAGATTGTTGCTTTGTAGCAGCAATAACTATTTCTCTGATACATACATTTTGAGGTTGCTGATAAGCATATAATATAGCATCTGCTACATCATCTGCTTTTAACACACCGCCCATTTCTTTTTTCCAGTCCTCATAACCCTCTTTTATTTCTTTAGATGTTGTATGACTTAATAGTTCTGTTTCAGCAGCACCAGGGGCTATAGTTATTACACGAATATTTTTATCGGCTACTTCTTCACGAGTATTTTCACTGATAGCATGCACAGCGAACTTAGTTCCACAATAAGCAGGATGATTAGGAAATGTTTTTCGACCAGCAACAGAACTTATGTTGATTATGGTTCCTGTGTTACGCTTTGTCATGCTATCTAAAACGATATGCATACCATTTAAAACTCCTTGAACATTCACATCTAACATTTGTTTAAACTCTTTAGGGTCTTGTGTAGCTATATTTCCAAGAAGCATTACACCGGCATTATTTATTAAGCAGTCGACAGGTCCAAATTTCTCTTCAGCTTTTAGTATGGCTTTCTTAAAAGTTTCATAATCTGTTACATCAACCTTTTCGCATAAAGTATTTGGTAGATTCATTTCCTCTAAACGCTCGACTCTTCTAGCTAATAAAAGCAAAGGGTGACCTAATGCGCTTAGTTTTTTAGCTGTAGCTTTACCAAATCCAGAACTTGCTCCAGTAATTACGACTAATTTTTTCATATATTAATAATCCTCATTAATTTTTTGTATAAAAGATTATAACATTATAGAGAGACAAAATGTTTTATATAAAGGATTGAATATGAAAATATTGATAGTTGGAGCAGGCCCTACAGGCCTTTCGTTAGCAACAGAATTAGCTAGACAAGGTTTTATTCCAAAGCTTATAGATAAGAGAGAAAATATTTCAAATCTCTCTAGAGCTGTGGGAATAGTTCCAAAAACTTTAGAAAAATTTAAACTAATTGGTATACATGATGAAGTAATAAAAGAAGGTGTGCATATTACTCATGGTAAGATTTTTCATAATGATAAGTTGCTTTTAGATATTTCATTTAAAGAAGCTAAGATAAGCACTGAATATGACTTTATTATTTCACTGCCTCAAGATAGAACAGAAGCTATCATAGAGAAAAGATTTGAAGAGCTTGGTGGAAAAGTTGAATATGGTGTGGAGTTGCTTAGTACAAGACAGAATTCTAATAATACAGCTACAGCTATATATGCTAATGGAGAAGAAGAAACTTTTGACTATATAGTGGGAGCAGATGGCTCAAGAAGTAAAGTAATGCAAAGCATGGATATTAAAAAAGTAGGGTATGACCTTCCTGAGACTTGGCATATAGCGGATTTTTATACAAAAGAAAGCGATGAAATAAATGCGGCAACTATTTGTAGAAGTAAGAATCTGTTTTTTATGATTAGAATGGCTGAAAAAAGATATAGAGCTGTTTCAAATGCTGAAATAGATTTATCTCGCTTACCATATGGTTTAACAGTAGATAGAGTTTATAGAGAAGGTAGTTTTAAAATATCTATTAGGCAAGCAGAAACTTATTATAAAGGTAATGTTGTTATCTGTGGAGATGCTGCACATACACATTCTCCTGTGGGCGGTAGAGGAATGAACTTAGGTATAGAGGATGCTTTTGAGTTGGCAGAGGCTCTTATAGGTAATAACTTAGATGCTTATAATAAAAAACAACATGCTAGAGGCAAGCAGATTATAAAAGCGACTGAAGAAGCAAGAAAAATGTTTACAGCCAAAGATTTTTTCAGGAAAAATTTATTAAATATGATTCTTCATGTAGTAGCAAAAATTCCAAAGCTACAGTCTAAAATAGCAAAAGGACTTTTAACTTTTTAAATAACTGTTTTTTTGTATATATATCTCCTGTCTCCACAGAAAAGCTCTAATTCTTTAGATTTATGATTATAAACCCCGCCAGAATCATGGCTCATAGGAGGAGCAAAGACTATTTTAGTATGATCTTTATTTATTATAATGTGACCAGTGAAAGCATGTTTTTCACCATCGAGTAAATAATAGCCATTTAAGCAATCATCTGTTACTACTATAAACATTTTGACATTCTGTCTATTTCCCCATGGACCTATCCAAAAGCCACTTAGACTATTTTGTAGGCTAATTGCGTCGCTACTTACTTGAGTCATTCCCTTTCCATCTTTTGTTAGAGTCTAAATTAATTCCCATCAGATCAAGAGCTCTAATAACGGTATATTCTAAAAGTTCATCAATAGATTGAGGCTTTATATATAAAGAAGGTACCGGAGGCATAATAATGCCACCAGCAAGAGTTACTTTTTTCATATTTTCTATATGAATCAAACTTAGAGGAGTTTCTCTTGCTAGAAGGATAAGAGGTTTTCTTTCTTTTAACATTACATCTGCTGTACGTGATATAAGGTTATCAGCAATGCCATTTGCTATTTCTGCTAATGTTTTCATAGAGCATGGAGCTATTAGCATGCCAGAAGGTCTATATGATCCACTAGAAAGACATGATGCTAAGTTATTTACATGGTTTACATGTGTAGCTAATGCTTTTACTTCATCTAGAGTGTAATCAGTCTCCATTGAACGAGTAAGCTCAGATGTTTTAGAAAGAATTAAATGTGTTTCAATATTATGTTGTTTCAATAACTTTAGAGCGATTACACCGTATTGGTATCCACTAGCTCCTGTTATTGCAATAATAATTTTTTTAGGTTCCATAATTAATAAGTCCAACACTATTATATATAATCAACTTTATCTAAATCTTTAGGCAAGGAGCGTTTAAACACTTCTTTTTGACCTTTAATTGGTCCATTGCATGGTGCAGTTGCATCAATTCCCCACTTATCCATAGTTATTAAGTTTAAAGGAGAAGGATATATTAACACATCCTTGCTTGCTGTTGTTCTTGTAACTATAGCCCAATTCACTTCATCACAATTATAGATATCAATATCGTCATCGACAACTACAACTTTGGTTATAATAGGTATAGTTGTTACAGCATGAATAATTCTCTTAGCGGTATCCATATCAGCATTTTTTATTGAAACAACAGCATATTCTCCATGCATTACATTAGCTGCAACAAAATCATCTTTACACTTTAGTTGTGTGATAACTATATTACGTATGGCCATAGTGGTGAAATATTTGCAAAGAGACCTATCTTCAGCTTCTCCAAAAGCAGTTGTCATTGCTAAATAAATAGGTTTTTTCCTATGAGTAATAGCTTTTACTTTAAAAGTATATCCTACCAATTTCGTAGAACTATTGTCATTAGAATATTGGCTTTCTAAGAGAACATAATTTGCTCTTTCTGTTCCCCACTTACCTTGAAGTACTCTATCTTTAGTAACCACACCTTCTATTATTACCTCTGAGTCTGCAGGCACATATAAATCTAGAGTTTCACACTTTATAACGTTTACGGGCTCACCTTTTATTCCTCCGGCAAGCTCTAAGCAACCCGCTCCTTTTCTATTGGGAAATTGACTTGTAATATATATTTCTGGATCAACGCTTATAGCAATTGCAACTTCAGTATCTTTGTTGTTACGTTCATTTTCATATATTAAGCGAGAAAAATTACTATATTGAGATGTATATATACCCATAGTATTAGAATTTAATACCTCAACTCTCTTTATAGTTCCTTTATTGACGTTATTATCATTATCTTTTGTAAAAATAATGCCTGAGTGATGGTATGAATTTTCATCATCTTCACAGTATGTTAAAAATGGAATAGTTAATAAATTGACCTCATCGTTTTTCATTATTACATCTTTAACAGGACTTGAATCTACTCTATTCGTCTTTATAGGTTTATTACTTATATCCAAATAAGTATTAAGTAAATTATCTTCTCTAGTATTAAGAGCTAATGCAAGTAGAGAATCTGTTGCAAAAACTCCTCCAGCAACACTCCAATCAGGGAAGTTTTCTATTGAATTAAATAAAGTGGCATAACCACTATCTTTTGTTGAAGCTTTATAAATACCTGCAGATATTTCATTATCTGTATTCAATCTTTTAGAAACAGTCATTAGTTTATTATTTTCTTTTAATTTTTCGATGTGTTCTCTAAAACTACTCATATATGATCTCTCTTAATTTTTAAATTAAACTATTTATGGGTTTAAGTTATTTCGATGAAATGTTTTAAACATTTATTTGTAAGCAAAGACAAATGGAATGTAGCTAATTAAAGTTATATGATGAAATTAATTTAGCTTAATTAGTATTAATCAATGCATTAAGAAAGACTTGTTAAGGAATGAAAAGACTCTTTTTTTTAATAGGCTTTATAGAATTATCAAAATAATACATGTTAATTAAGATTAACCTGCTAATATACAAATTTAAGCATAAGGTTAGTTAATAAGTCAACGCCTCAGTTTAGAAAAAACTATTTTTAACAATGCTTATAACGTATAGTCCACAAATAATAGATGTAATAAAAAAGCTTATAGGAACATCAATATAGTAAGCAGCTATTATCGCTGACCAAACAGAGGCAATAGATATAATTGTGCTTAGTATAATAGGTTTGTAAAAACCATCTACCCATTGAGTAGCTATTGCTGCAGGACCTATTAATAGAGAGAAAACTAATAATATACCCACTACCTGACATGCCATAGATACGGTTATAGCTATAGCAACAAAAAGAAGTATTGATAGTAGCTTGTTTGGAATATTTTTAGATTCCGCAAACACTGGATCAAGTGATGATATAAATAGTGGTCTAGCAATAGAAATAAGTAAGATAATAGTAAAAATAGCTAGTCCTAAGAGTATATATATTTGCTCAAGAGTAACTGTTAAAATATTCCCTATTAGAATACTCATGACAGAACCAGAATAGCCAGTTTGATATAAAAATAAGAAGTATGTACCTAGCCCAAGAAAGAATGTGAGTACTATACCTATTGCGATATCATTCTTTTTTATTTTATCGCCAAAAGCTCCCATTAATAATCCAGCTACTAGATTTATAAATAACTGGCCTGTCATAGCAGAAATGTTGATAAGAACAGCTCCGGCTGCTCCTGTAAGGCTTATGTGTCCTAGTGCATGAGAGGCAAAAGATAATCTACGAATTATTACAAAAAAGCTAATAACTCCACAAATAAAAGCAATAATGGTTCCGGCAATAAAAGCATATTGCATAAAAGTATAACTAAACACAGATATCCTCCTGTAAGCAAGGAAACTCATCACAATAGTGGCATGTTTTATTTTTGAAGTGTATGAAAGCATCAAGTTGATCGCTAATCTCTTTCATATCATGCGAAATCATTAATAGAGTGATATTTTCTTTTTCATGAACTTCTTTTAAGCAAGCAATGAACTGTTGCTTAGCTTCAGGGTCAAGATCAGATAATGGTTCGTCTAATAATAGTATCCTAGGGTCATTTATAAGGGCTTGAACTAAGTATATGCGTTTTTTTTGACCACCAGATAGTTCTTTAAAAGGTCTTTTCACATACTCACTTATTTGAGTTAGTTTTATCAGGTATTCAAGCTTTTCTTTAAATTTCTTATTAAATAATGGTAAGCCAAAATAGTTTGCTTTGTAGCTATATTTTATAAGTGTTAAGCCTGATGTTTTCTCTTCGTAGTTTATTTCTCTTTCTTGAGGTATATAACTAATTAAGTTTGTATCTATTTGTTTTTTTCCATTAATTAGAATTTCACCAGATATTGGAGGAATTTTTCCTAAAAGAGTTTTAAATAATGTTGATTTACCAACTCCATTTTTGCCAACTATACCAACCCATTTATTAGCTGGGATATTTAGGTTTAGAGGGTTGCTTATAGGATCATTTTTATATCCTATAATAAGATTAGAACACTTTATCATAAAATTTATTACTGGTTATTTTGAGTTTTTTCTAGAGCTTCTTTTGTTTTATTTAATGTATCAATCATCCAACTAATAGCATTTTTATTTGTAGGCATTGTTTCAGTTAAGCCAACTATTTGGATATTATTTTTTTTCGCTAGACCTAATATATTTTTAGTAATATTATCGGTTACTTGTTCGTTGTAAAATAATACTTTGACAATATTATTATTGAATAATTCTTGATACTCAATCATTAATCTTGGGCTTGGTTCAGAATCGTTCATAATGACCCATTGGAAGTTTAAGCCATACATGTTTAAGCCAAGAGCATTCGCCATGTATCCAAATAAAGGTTCTGTAGCGGTTACAGGAGTATCTTTATACTTTTCTTTTATTTCATCTACAAGGCTATATACACCATTATACTGTTGTTGAAATTTTTCAAGATTATTTCTGAAGTACTCACTATTTTCTAGATCTAGAGAAGAAAAAACATTTGTAAGTTTTTCAGCCATCTTAGGGAATGTTTCTGGCTGATACCATAAATGAGGGTTTATTCCATATTTATCTGTAGATTTGTAATTAAGTAAATCTTGAGCAGCCACAATCTTAGCTTTTTTATTATTTTTTACAATAGAATTTATCCATGTATCATAGTCTGCACCGTTATATATGATAACGTCGGCATTTTCTAATAGAGTTGCATTTTTTACAGACGCTACAAAAGAGTGAGGGTCACCATCAGCATTGGTTATAATGCTTGTGACATCTACTCTATCTCCACCAATCATTTCGGCAACACTGCCATATTGGTTTTCTGCAGCTATAACACTTATTTTTGCATTAGCAATGCCAATCATGCTTATTAGAGATAAAAAGCCAATTAATATTTTTTTCATAATGTATTAAAAAGAATAATATTTTATAGTGTTATATTGTAACAGTTTAGTATGGTTAAGAATAGATAAATTTTAGGGTTTTATTTATATTGCTCTTCTTTTATGGGATATAATGTTATTGTTGAGAACTTAAAATAAGTTATATGAATGTCATTTATTAAAGTTGCTAAAAACTTTTGTGATGAAAATAAATTTCGCTTCACAAAGCCAAGAAAGCAAGTGCTAGAGTTACTATTATCTAGATCTAACCCAATGGGCGCATATGACATTTTAGAAGAGCTATCTACAGAAAATCATAAGCTAAGTCCGCCAACAATTTATAGGGCAATAGATTTTTGGGTTGAGCAGGGGTTTATTCATAAAATAATGTCTTTAAACTCATATATTGCTTGTAAGGATAGACATACAACAAATCATATCATCTTATTTATTTGTGATAGCTGTAAAAAAGTAAATGAAGTTCATATAAAAGAAGATATAGATTTTTTTAATATTAATGATTCAATTAAGAATTTTCATCCAAGGCAAGCATTTACAGAAGTGAATGGTCTATGTGCAGCGTGCACTAACTAAAAAATAAATCTCGTGATAAAATCAAAATTAAATGATAATCGTGTTATTTAGTTATGAGAAAAATAATTTTCCTTATTTTTACGATCTTTTTTTTGTCTAATGCATTTTCAGAAACAAAAGAGCTTAGTTGTCCAACATTTAAGTCAGGAGCGCTTTGCCTAAGTGAAAAACCTTTTTGTGGTGATACTTGTAGCAATACGCCCTTTTGTCGTACAAACTGTTGGCCTACAGAACATGGCTCTGCTTGGTCTGGAGGAGGTGTGGATAGCCAAACAAAACAGTTGTATTGTGAAGAGGCAACTTACGCAAATTGTCATTTTTCAGGACCTTCCTATCCTACAGGATCAAATTCTGATAATCCTATTTTACCTTGTAAAGTAAGTGATGATGGTAAAACAGCTGATTGTAGATGTAAGGTTTTTAAAGGTCATAACTATGTAAATATAGATGGTATTATGAATCTAGGTGTCTATTATGAGACTGTGAAAGTCTGTGGTGAAGATGGTTCAAAATGTAAAAATCTATCGACTTGCTTACCAGACGATAGTGGCAAGTGTGAAGGAGTAGAAGCCCCTGTTTGTAAGTATATAGCAGCACAAAATAGTCAAAATGATGATGTTTCATTTATACCTGGAGCAGATTTAATTTCAACTTATGGTTTTGGGATGAATGAAGCTTATGCTGTGGCTGGCCCTAAAGGTGGAACTCAATGTAATAATATAGATGTTGCAGGTTGTATGGCTCAACCATGTAAATATGAAGAGGGATCAGATAATAAATATGCTATTTGTAGTTGTCCGATTACAAAAGGAGCATCTTTGAATTTACACCAAAAAGGAGCATCTTGTGATATACCTAAAGGCTATGTTTGGGAGTAATAACTAATCTTTTACTTTATCTTTTATTAATAAACCTATTATGAAAGATAATATCATAAGAGCTGGTACAAAAAGCATAGTTACTTGGAAAGCATAAAGAGGGTCATTCGTTTGCTTTAAGTGACCAATAATAGCCCCAGTTATTGGCTGTAAAACTCCTCCGCTTAATGGCAGGAATAAATTAACTAAAGCTAACCCTGTAGCTATTTGTGTAGGAGAAACAGTATTTCTAAGAGCAGAGTAGTTTAATACGTGTACAGCTTGTACACCACCAAATAAAATACACAGTGCATAAGCAATATAAGGATTAGAGTTTAGGTATAAAAGGGTAATAACTATAAATAAACCAAATATTGGAGCTATAATTAAAAATCTTCTTTCTCCATTGAATATGGTTGCTACAACTCCCCACATGGGACTGAATATTGCAACACCAATAAATATCATTGATGTACATAATCCAGCGCTAACTTCTGAAAATCCCGATAGCTGTAAGTATCTTATTCCCCATAGATCAGCAAATAAGACTGTTGTGCCATAAATAGTGAAGCAATATAAGCCGTTCAACCAAATTTGTTTATTCTTTAATATTTCAGTTAGATTTTTTAAGACATTAACTTCTGGTCTATCTTTTTTATTTTGTTTATTAAAGTCAGGATGAATTTTAATTACAAAAATACTAAACATCAGCAGTATTAATGAAATTATAAAAACTCCTTGCATAATTGTAGAGATACTATAATGTCCAACAAGGATAACTAATGGAGCTGCAGAAAGAGTAGCACCTATATATAAAAGCAATTGGGTAAAGCCTGTAAATAAAGGGAAAGCCCTATTTGGAAGCCATATGGAAATAGTTTTTAGAGTACATAAAAAGGCAAACCCTCCTCCAAACCCCGCTAATGCTCTGTATATAGTAAGAGAGTGTACGTTTGTTGCTTTTGAAGCTATAAGTATCGCAATAGAAAAAATAAATGTACTAACTATCATTACTTTCTTGACCCCAAACTTATCAACTAATATTCCTGCTGGAATTTGTGATGCTACATAGCTCCAATAAAAAGCAGAACTAAATAAAGCTATAGATGTTGTATTTAATTCGTATGGAGCGAGCATGAAATTATCTAAAAGAGCACCTGTTGAAGATCTAATAAAATATTCTAAGGAATAAAAGAAGGCGCATGTAAACCAAATTATTAGAGCTAAAGACGTTATTTTCTGCTTATGCATAATTACTTTTCTCCTATTAGTTTTGAAAAAGAAAATATGAGAAAAATCTCATGTTTAGCTTATTCTAAAACAGTTTTTATAGCAATTAAATTATTGCATTGACATCTATCAAGGCTATATAATATAAAAGTCTTGGTTGATTCAGTTTATTTGTTTTTCTGGGAGAAGTGTGATGAACATTAGTAAAATGATTTATATAGCTATTTTGAGTTTTTTTCTTTTTTTAAGTGGCTGTGCAACTACTGATCAAGCAAATGCTACATATGAGCAAGGAAACTATACTGTTAATATGGATAGTAGTATGAAGCAAGTTTATGATGCTACACTAAGAGCAGTAGAAACTGGACAAACTTATGATGATACTGGAAACCCTTACATTATAAGTATAAATAAAATAAATGATAAATCAGCGTTAATTAAAGCTCAGAGTGGAGCAGATCCTTCAGACTATTTGTACGTTGCATTTGGTAAAAAGACTAATGACTCATCAATTATTAGAATAAGATATGGGCAAGATGGTGACGAGATAAGATCTTCAGCACTAATCCCGATTATTAAAAAGAATTTAAATAACTTTAATGTTGATAAGATAAATATAGAGCCAGCGCTTTAGAGGCTCGTGGAGAAAGTAGTGAAACTTAGTAAGTTTATTTATGTAGGGTTTATAGCAATATCTGTATTATTTTTAAGTGGTTGTATTGCAGCTGCTGTCACGGGAGATGGAACAAAAGCATATCTTGATGGTACATATACTATGAATATGAATGGAAGTGTTAAGCAAGTTTATGGAGCTGCTTTAAAGGCTGTTAAATCCAATGATTCATATGTGTTAGTATCTAAATCACTTATGGATTCTAATGCGGAAATTATAGGCGCTACAAAGTTAGACTCTACAGATTTCTATGTTGATATAGAGAAGCTTGATAGTAGTGCTTCGAAAGTTTCTATAAAATTTGGTCATTTTGGAGATCAAGCTCAATCATCGACCTTGATGGACGAGATTCAAAAAAATGTAGTTTCTGTTTTAAAGCCTTAATTTAATGAGTCATTAAGAATATTATGAAAAAAATATACCTAGTTATTTTTGCTTCTTTTATAGCATTTTCTCTAAATAGTTGTGTAACGGCAGCTATATTAATTGGTGGAGCTGCATTAGCTGCTGGAGGGGTTTATTACTATCAAAATGGTAACTATGTAATTGAAGTTCCAAATACAATGAGAGATGCGTATAGTGCGACAATAAAAACATTTCAGACTAACTCAAGTTTTTATACTCTTAAAGATAAATCAATTGGGTCTGAAAGTGCAACAGTCACGGCAGAAACAAAAAACGATGCAGATAAGATCACGGTTACTATAGAATTGTTAGGGCCTAAATTAACTAGTATAAAAATTAGATATGGTACTTTGGGAGATGAAAAACTTTCTGCAAAAATTGCTGACCAAATAACAGGTAACTTGACAGAAAATAAAGTTTAGGTATAAAAACTTCTTTTGTAATATTTTAGCTGTATAATTTTAAATATTATTTGCAGACATTAGTGCTGTTTTTATGAAATTTATCATTTATAAAATCTTAGATAGGTATTACACGCAACATAGACATATATGGGTTCTTGTTTTTTTAGGGGCTTTATGTGGACTTATCATAGGCTTTGTGGGCACCTCATTTCAGTTAGCATTAGATAAAATATTTGAGCTGAAAAAAGAAATATTTAAATTAGCTAATGGTAATGTCTGGCTAGAAATTACACTGTCTATTTTTATAACAACTATTATGGTTTGTATTTCAATTTGGATTGTGAAAAAATTCGCTAAAGAAGCTGGCGGTAGTGGTATTCATGAGGTTGAAGGAGCTTTAAAAGGCTGCCGTAAACTTAGGCCAAGAGTTGCTCCAGTTAAGTTTATTAGTGGTATTTTTTCTCTTGGATCTGGATTGAGTTTAGGAAAAGAAGGACCTACTGTCCATATGTCAGCAGTTATTTCTCAAATATTTATTGATAGATTTAAGCTAACAAAGAAATATGCAAATGCTCTAATATCTGCAGGTGCTAGTGCTGGTTTAGCAACGGCATTTAACACGCCTCTATCAGGAATCGTTTTTGTAATTGAGGAAATGAATAGGAAGTTCAGATTTAGTGTTACTGCCATAAAGTGTGTAATTATTACAACTATCGTAAGTATTATTGTTTCTCGAATGATGGTTGGTAATCCTCCGGCTATCAAAGTAGAGACCTTTTCATCTGTACCTCAGAATACGCTATGGTTATTTTTAGTACTAGGAGCAATATTTGGCTATTTTGGACTGTTATTTAGTAAAGGCCTTATTAAAGTATCCGATTTTTTTGCAAATGGTTCAAAAAGAAGATTTTGGATATCTGTTATTTCGATTTGTATAGTTTTTGGTGTTGGTGTTGTACTTATGCCGAATGCTGTAGGTGGAGGCTATGTAGTTATAGCAAACTCTTTTAGTGATAACTTAACCTTAAAAGGCTTAATAATTCTAATAATTTTAAGGTTTATTGGAGTCATAGTATCTTACGGAACAGGAGTCTCTGGAGGGATATTTGCACCAATGGTTGCTTTAGGAACTGTTTTTGGCTTAGCGTTTGGAATAATAGTTACTAATCTTTTTCCTCAATACAATATTGCTCCAGAAGTTTTTGCAGTGGCAGGAATGAGTGCTTTATTTACAGCTACTGTTGGAGCTCCTTTAACGGGGATAGTTTTAGTTATAGAAATGACTTGGAATTATCAGTTATTGTTACCTCTTATGATAACGTGCTTTAGCGCTTCAATGGTTACTTATATACATCATCAAACTCCTATTTATGATACTCTTTTGAGAAGAGTATTGACTGCTGAAAGAAAAGCGAAAATGAAAGGAAATTAAAAAATAATATGAATATAAAACAAGCATTAGAAAGTTTAAATAATATTTTAAGTGAGAAGAAGAAATATAATCATGCAATTTCGTTAATGCATTGGGATTTAGAGACAGAGGCTCCAAAAAATTCAGTTAATACAACGTCAGAGGTTATAGGGTTCTTCTCTCAAAAAAATTATGAAATAATGAATTCAGAAGAGCTTGATAAAAGCCTACAAATTTTAAATAAAGATATTAATGATTTGGATGAAATTAGCAGACGTATTGTTTATTTAACAACAAAAGATAAAGTTAAACTAAGTAAGATTCCAAAAGAAGAGTACGTTGAGTATACAAAATTAATATCTCAAGCGCAGAATATTTGGGCAGAAGCAAGAAGGAATAATGATTTTGTCATATTTGCACCATATCTTGAAAAAATAATAAAATATCAAAAAAAATATGTAAATTATATAGGTTATGTTAATCATCCTTATGATGTGCTGTTAGATGATTATGAAGAAGGAATGACAGTAGCAAAATTAGATCCTTTTTTTAATGGGTTAAGGGAGAAAATAGTTCCCTTGTTGGATAAAATAAAGAAACAGCCTCAAGTCAGAGTCGACTTTTTAAAACAAAGCTATTCTGTTGAAAAACAGAAGCAGTTTTCTAGAGATGTAGCAAAATACTTAGGATTTAATTTTGATAGTGGATTATTGAAAGAAAGTGCGCATCCATTTACGTTAAATTTTAATAAATATGACGTAAGAATGACAACACGTTACATGGAAAAATTATTTGCGTCATCTATTTTTAGTACGATCCATGAAACTGGTCATGCTATGTATGAGCAAAATATAGGCGATGATATTTACAATACTACTCTTGGTACGGGGGTAACATTAGGGATTCATGAGTCGCAGTCAAGATTTTATGAAAATTTAGTTGGTAAAAATAAATCTTTTTGGGTTAATCAGTATTCAAATCTCCAGAATCTTTTTTCAGATAATTTATCAGAAGTATCTTTAGAAGAGTTTTATAAAGGAATAAACTCTGTTGAGCCAGGCTTTATTAGAGTCGAAGCTGATGAGTTAACTTATCCCTTACATATTTTAATTCGCTATGAAATAGAAAAAGAAATTTTTGAGAAAGATATTTCAGTAAATGATCTTCCAAAATTATGGAATCGTAAATATGAAGAGTATTTGGGAATAAGTCCAAAAAACTTCAAAGAAGGAATATTGCAAGATGTTCACTGGTCAGCAGGTTTATTTGGGTATTTTCCAACTTATGCATTAGGTACAGTTTATGCCTCTCAAATATTTAGTGCGATGAATGAAAAAATTGATATTAATCAATGTTTAGAAAAAGGTGATTTAAGTAGTATTTTAAAGTATCTGAATCAAAATATTCATCAATATGGCTCATTTAAAACAGCCGATGAAATTATATACAATCTATCAGGAGAGTATTTGAATCCTAATCATTATATAGACTATCTAGAAAAAAAATTTAATAGTATTTATACTGATAATTAAGAATATCAATAATAGAGAGATAAGATAATGAAGAAAGTTTCTAAAATTGGTTTAATAATGGCTATGTTCGTAGGCGGTATAGGTTTTGTATTTGCTGCAGACGATACAAATGTAACTTCAGTAGCTCAACAGGTGAATGTTGATCAAGAAAAAACATTAGTAGGGAATAATCCGGCAACTCAAACACCTGGCTATTTAAGTGTTAAAGGTTTTAAAAAATGTCTTCAAGTTGAAAATATGAGAGGATGGAGTGGATACTGTATGCCTGAGTCTAGACCAGAAAAATGTCCAAAAGACTCATGGAAAGAGCTCAGTAAGATAAACATAGTTGATTGCAGTAAAGAGGCTAAGGAGAAGAAATCATCATGGTTTTAAACTTTATCATGTTATTTATAACAGCTATATGTATTTTAATAAAAAAAAATAGGTGGGCCGTTCTTTTTTTCTTGCTGACAATATTAGTTCTTGAACTAGAGTTTATACATCATGCTACAGATCCTTTAGGTCTGCAATATTAAGATTAAGGGAGCATATATGACAGAAGCTTTTAAAAGAAATGAGTCTTATATTTTAAATGCTATTGGTTTACTTGGGATTACTGGTATTTCTTTAGGAGCTGTAATTCTCCAAATTATACTTCATGAACTACCTTGTCCATTATGTTTGCTTCAAAGAGCAGGGATTATGGCTATAGGCATTGGCTATATGATGAATATGAAGTTTGGCAATAAATCGAGATATTATGCCGTGTCAACATTTGCATGTTTGTTCACAATGATTTTTGCTGTCAGACAAGTTCTTATTCATATAGAGCCAGGTAGTGGCTTTTATGGCGATGCAGTATTTGGATTACATCTATATACATGGGTAGTTGTTATAGCCGGGTTAGCTATTGCGTGGAATTGTTTAGTTACTCTATACTTAGATGATAAATATGATGTTCCTGAAAAAAGTCTTATGACAATAGTAGGTAATACTATTATTTGGCTTTACGTTTTGACAATTGCTTTAAATATAGTTTTAACTTTCTTAGAGTGTGGAGTTGGACAGTGTCCAGATTCTCCGATAAATTATTTATTATTATCTTAAGTTATCGTTCTTTTTTGCTACTTTATACATAAACAGTATTACGATCCCAACAAATATCGGTAAAAGTATCGAAGGAAATAACATTAAAGTAAAAAGGTCTCCAGAAATCCTAACCCATATTACTCCAGCAGCGTTACCTAAGGTAAAAACAATAATGCATGTAGTAAAGAAAGGGATTTTCCATAAATTCTCAAAGCGGCCATTTAGTGCTCTTCCTATTTCTATGCCAAGGTCTGTTGTTGTTCCTGTCATATGAGTTGTTCTGGCGAATCCACCAAAAAACAATGTTGTAAAACTATTTTGCATACCCATAGATACAGCTAGGAATATATCATCAATAACTATGTGATTGTGGTGAATATCAATAAAAATAGCACCCATAAGGACTATGTAGCTTTGCAAAACTAAGGCTTTTGTATGATTTTTGGAAATGATATAACTGTCTTGTTTTATAATAGCTCCATTTATAGCTGATCCTATTATAAAACCTATGATAAGAACCATTACATGGTAAGCAAATACCCAGTCTGAATCTGATATACTATGCCCTAGAATTCTATAGTTTCCAGTCATTGCTGCAACAGAAGCACCAAAAGATTTATATAGAACTATACTATCTATCCACCCAGAATTGAAAATGAGTATTATACAGACAAAGTATGTAAGTATTAATTTTTTATTTAACATTTCTTATCTACTTAGACCTCTTTAAAAGCATTATTTTAATATATAAATGGGTGGATGTGGAGAGATTAAAGCAGATTAAAATTATTTTTTCTGATTATTTTTAGGATCCGGATTAGTTGAATCAGGTGTTTTTACAAAGCTATTTAGAGATACCTTCTTACTAAAAGATTTAGATAAAGAAGGTCTTTTAGCTAATATTTTTGATAACTGTGTCATTTTATTGCCTCCTTTTTAAAGTTAAAATATATTATTTTTGTTAATTAAAGTAATTTATTTAACGGGGAAAGATCAGATTATAAGTCTTTTTTTATATAAGTCAACATTTTTTCTAACCACTTAAAACAGGATATGTGCTATAATTTTTTTAGTTTTTAGCTTAGGAGGACCGGCTTGCATATGGGTAAAAATAAAGGTGTATTTAGCGATTATAATCCTTATGAAAATGTATATGATGAAATATTCTTAAGTAAGGGAATCATTAGGAGTGAAGTAGCTCCTGTTGTAGAGGTATTAGGTAGTTTTTCAGCTAATAAGCTATATGAAAAGCAGAAGTTTGTTGATGCATCATTCTTGAAAAGTGGCATTACATTTACTGTTTATAGCGATAATCAAGGTACTGAAAAGATATTTCCTTTTGACTTAATTCCTAGAATAATTTCAGAAGAAGAATGGGCTCAGTTAGAAAAAGGGTTAAAACAGAGATTAAAAGCACTTAATGCTTTTTTAAATGATATCTATGGGGATCAAAATATACTTAAGGATGGTGTGATTCCTAGAGAGTTAATTGAGTCATCAGATGAATATTTACCTGAAATGAGAGGAATAAAACCTCCTCATGGTGTTTATTGTCATATAGCAGGATTAGACCTTATTAAAGATGAAAATGGATTTATGGTTCTAGAAGATAATGTTAGAACTCCATCAGGTGTTTCTTATGTATTAGAGAATCGTCAATCTTTAATTAAAGCTATCCCTGAAGTTTTTTCTGATCTAAGTGTAAAAAGAGTTTTAGATTATCCAACGGAGTTAAGAAAAGCTTTGGCAAGTATTTCTCCAACAAAAGAAGTAAATGGTAAGAAACAAAGAGGTTTGACTGTAGTATTAACTCCGGGTCAGTATAATTCTGCATATTTTGAGCATAGTTATTTAGCTAGAAAGATGGGATGTGAATTAGTCCAAGGCTCAGACTTATTTGTACATGATGATCATGTGTACCTAAAAACTACAAAAGGCCCTAAGTTAGTATCGGTTGTATATAGAAGAATAGATGATAAATTCTTGGATCCTGAATTCTTTAATCCTGAAAGTATGCTTGGTGTCCCAGGAATAATGAAAGCATATATAGCTGGAAACGTTGTCTTAGCGAATGCTGTAGGTAATGGTATTGCGGATGATAAAGCAATATATCCATACGTTCATGATATGATTCGTTACTATTTGAAAGAAGAGCCTTTACTTGCTCAAGTAAAAACTTATTTCTGTAGTGAAGAAAAAGATAGGGCTTATGTTATAAATAACATCCATAAACTTGTTGTTAAAGAGGCTAATGGCTCAGGTGGTTATGGTATGTTGATTGGACCTCAAGCAACTCAGGAAGAATGCCAGGAGTTTGTAAATAAAATAAAAGCTAAGCCAAGAGCTTATATTGCGCAACCATTGGTTGAATTATCGACAAGCCCTACATTTATTGATGGTAAAGTTGTACCTAGAAGAGTTGATTTAAGAGCATTTTTAGTGACTGGAAAGGATACGTGGATTTTACCAGGAGGCTTAGCAAGAGTAGCTCTTAAAGAAGGTTCTTATGTTGTAAATTCTAGTCAAGGTGGCGGTTCTAAAGATACTTGGGTTTTAGGGGGTGACAAATGATTTCTCGTACGGCTGAAAACTGTTTTTGGTTAAGTAGAAATATTGAAAGAGTTCTGATGCTAACAAATGCTATAGATGTAGCATATAATGTTGAGTTAGAAACTTTTAAAGATGCAAAAGAGGTTTGGTTTCCTTTAGTAATTGTTACAGGAGGAGAGAAACTTTTTATTGAAAAATATGGAAAAGAAGCTAAAACTAATAGTAGAAAAATCCAAGAATTTTTAATTTGGGACAAAGAAAATCCTTCTTCAGTTTATGCTTCATTTTCTTTTGCTAGAGAGAATGCAAGAATTGTTAGAGATCTAATTTCTGCAGATATGTGGGAAGAGATGAATGAGATTTGGTTATGGATAAATAGTCCAGAAACTCAAAAAATTTCCATGATAGACCTTTTAAACTTTGGTAAAAGAATAGTTAAATTCTGTTTTACATGGATCGGATATTATCACAATTTTATATTAAGGGATGATCCATATAATTTTATGAAGCTGGGGATGCTTATAGAAAGAGCTGATTTTACATTAAGATTAGGTGATGTTTATTATCATAGAGATATAAATTTAGGGTCTATGCATAAGTCTATGAGTGAATCTCAATATTGGCAAGAGATGTTACTTTATAGCATGTCAAACGATGCTTTCATGAGGAAGTCTGAGCTTGAGTTGACAAGAGTTGATGTTGCTAAGTTTTTATTAAGAGAGACTGATTACCCTAGAACAATACCTTTCTGTCTGAAGGATGCGCTATTTATTCTAAAGAAAATGTCCAGGGGAGCTTCAGATGTTGGATCAGAATCGAAAGAAAGATTAACAGAAATTGTTGATTATATTGAAGAAACTCCAATAGAAGAGCTATTACAAAATATTCATAACTTCGTTACACATGTGATAGATAAGTTAAGTGAATTATCTTCTTGTATATCAAAAGAGTTCTTTGTCGCAGATGTTAGTTATTATATAGCTATGTTAGAAAATGATGAATAATTTCCTATAAAAGTGTAAAATTCCCTCTTAATGTAAGATGAAAATACATCTTAAAATATTCTACGTATTATTTATATAAAATTATTAGAGGCCTAAAGTATGCTTAGTAAAATTATTGCTATATCTTCAGACTGCCCTATTACTCCTAGGATTGGTTTTTATAATCCCAATCCAAGTTTAAAGTTTGATAAAGATTTTATGTGGGGAGTGGGTTGGTATCATACAAACTATAATGCAGCTACTGTAATAAAAGATACACAGGTAGATAATGTATATGCGTTAAAAACAATGTTTGAGAAAAATTCTAATTTTTTATCTAACACATTTCTTGGTCATATTTATGATACTAATCAATCTCGTACTGATTTAAATATTCAGCCATTCGTTAAGCCATATGCTGGAAAAGAGTGGACACTTGTACATAATGGCGATTTAGATCATGGATACAAAAACATACTAACATTAGATGCTAACGATTTTGAGCCAGTAGGAACAACGGATTCAGAATATATCTTATGCTGGTTCTTATCGCAATTAAAGAAGAATGGAATTAGAGAACTAGATGTCGATGGTCTTTATTTTGCGTATGATTTATTGAAAAAAATAAATGAAACAGGTCAGGCTAATTTATTCATATCCAATGGTGAAAATACAATAATATATCAAGATATAAATGAGTATAATCCGATATATTATTCTAGATTTTTTCCACCAAGTAATTACTGCTATTTGAATTTGAATAAAGTATATATTTCTACAGGTGCAAATGATGACTCCTTGAGAACCTATATGATTTTCTCTACTAGTTATTCTGAAAATACTGGGGATTGGAGGAAGCTGGAGCCAGGGAAAATGGTTGTTGTTTCTAGAGGCCTAGTGATCTGGAGTAGTGACGCACTAAATTATAATTATAATTTCCCAAGCACAACTAATAATAATTTAAATAATTTTAATGCTCCTCAGGAAAATAACGAATTACCTATTTTGGAAAAAAATGAAATAGTTAGAATCAATAGAGATTTATCAGCACCTCCAAGAATTCTACATGTGATACATGAGACTAGTTATACTTATGATCAAGCGGTTAATTTAAGTAAACATTCTATTAGGATGAGACCAGTTGAAGACTCTAATCAGAAGATACTGGATTACTCATTAAAAGTATCGGTTGATTGTGATAGTGAGCATTATAAGGATGTTTTTGATAATGAAGTAACTTTCTTTAAGACAAATGAACCTTATAAAGAGCTTACTATAAAAATGGAATCGAAAATTGCGATAACCTCATGTTCATTAAAGAAAAACTCTGTCCATCGTCGCACAACAATGCCTTTACCATGGATGCCTTGGCAGAGACAGATGATGACACCTTATTTATTGCCAACAGAGCTTCCAGAAACTCAGTTAGAAGAGTTAATGGAATATGCTATTAGTTTTGTGAAAAGGAATAATAGTGATGTTATATCTGTTTTAGAAGATATAAATAAAACTATTTATTATGAATATAAATATGTTCCTAATGCAACAAACTTTGGTACAACAGCTTATGATGTTTATATAACAAGAGAAGGAGTTTGTCAGGACTTCTCAAATTTGTTTATATGCTTATCAAGACTTTTAGGTATACCGGCAAGATACCGTGCAGGATATATATTTAATGGTGGTCAATATGAAAATACTCAGATGAGTGATGCAACACATGCATGGGTAGAGGTTTATTTGCCATGGGTTGGTTGGGTTGGCTATGATCCAACAAATGGATGTGAAGTTAATACTGACCATATTAGGATTGCTTGTGGACGTAATTATATGGATGCTACACCAACTTCAGGTACTATTTATAGAGGTGGTGGAACAGAGACTTTAGGCATTAATGTAAAAGTATTTGATATTTCTGAACAAGCATAAAATATTTATAATATTCCTCCTTTTGTCATTTTGTATGGATCAACTACCTTCTTAAACTCTTCCTCCGATAAAAATTTTAAATCTTTATTAGCCTCGTCTAAAGAGATATTTTTTTGATCAGCATAATGAGCCATTTTAGAGGCTTTATCATATCCTATAACAGGGCTTAAAGCTGTAACAAGCATTAAAGAGTTTTTGAGATAATAATCTATCTTTGTCTTATTTGGCTCCATACCTTCTAAAAGGTACTTTGTAAAATTAATACAGCTATCAGATAGTATTTTAATTGACTGAATTATGTTAAAAATCATTAAAGGCTTGTAAACATTCATTTCTAGATAACCGGCACTTCCACCAATACCAACAGCCACATCATATCCAATAACTTGAGCAGCAACCATCGTCATTGCTTCACATTGAGTAGGATTTACTTTTCCTGGCATAATTGATGATCCTGGTTCGTTTTCAGGAAGTAAAAGCTCGTGTAGACCAGCTCTAGGGCCACAGCTAAGTATTCTAATGTCATTAGCAATTTTAAATAAGGAGTTAGCTAATGTTTTTAGTTGACCCATAATAGCAACTAAAGCATCATGAGATCCCTGAACCTCAAATTTATTTTTAGCAGAAACAAAAGGTAGGTTAGTAATATTAGATATATGTTTAGCAACTTTTTCAGAAAAACCTTCTGGAGCATTTAAGCCAGTTCCGACTGCTGTACCTCCTAAAGCTAGTTCATATACATCCTTTAATGAGTCTTTAATTCTTTGAATATTCTTTTTTAATAGAGCAGCATAGCCAGAGAACTCTTGTCCTAATGTTAAGGGAACAGCATCTTGCATATGTGTTCTACCTATTTTTGTTATATTTCTCCATTTTCTAGCTTTTTTATTTAGATCTTTAAACATATATTCAACAGCTGGAAGTAATTGATTTTTTATTTCATAAGCTGTGGCTATGTACATTGCTGTAGGAAAAGCATCATTAGATGATTGAGACATATTTACATCATCATTTGGATGGATAGGGTCTTTGCTCCCCATTTTTCCACCTAATAGCTCAATAGCTCTATTTGAAATGACTTCATTAACATTCATGTTAGATTGAGTTCCACTTCCTGTCATCCAAACATGGAGAGGAAAATGATTATTAAGTTTTCCTTCTATTATTTCATCAGCTACTTTGACTATAATATCTTTTTTATTTTTAGGTAGTATTCTTAGCTCATTATTGGTTATGGCAGAGGCTTTTTTTACAATAGCCATAGCTTTTATAACTTCTTTTGGAATTAAGTCTGACCCTATAGAGAAGTATTGTAAAGATCTTTGGGTTTGAGCTCCCCAGTAATAATTATCAGCAACCTCAATTTTTCCCATGCTATCTGATTCAACTCTCATAAAATTCTCCTTTGGGATATGAAATGAAAAGCATTCTCAGATTTAGAGTAACATTTATTTTCTATGATAAAAACTTAAGATATTGCGAGAAATAAGAAAAGCGCATGCATAGACATATTATTTATTATAAATCTTCGTTAAAATTTTATTATTAGTAAAATTTATAATTTTATTTTATGACAGTCATTGAATCTTTAAAAACACGCAAGTCAGTCAGGGCTTTTTTAGATAAAGATATACCTAAAGAAACTTTAGAAAAAATGTTTGATGCTGTTAGATGGACTCCTTCAGCTAAAGACACACAGCCTTGGAAAATAGCTGTAGTGAGTGGAGAAAAGCAGAAAAAAATAACCGAGAGAATATTAAAAGCCTTCGAAAGTGGACAAAAACCTAAAATGGAGTATGAATATGAGGGTGGAGCTTTAGAGAGAGAATTAAAAGCTAGAGCGATTGCATGTGGAGCTGCTTTATATGATGCACTAGATATAAAAAGAGATGATAAAGAAAAAAGAATGGAGCAATGGAAGAAGAATTACTTATCATTTGCTGCACCTGTAACTTTATTCTTTTTCAAATACTCAAATACTGGAGCAAGTGCATATATTGACTGTGGTATGCTGTTACAATCAGTTATGTTGGCTGCTAATGAACTTGGATTAGCTACGTGTCCGCAGGCATCTTTGGGACAGTATCCAGAGATAGTAAAAGAAGAGTTAGGATATGATGATTTTGTTTTACTTTTTGGAGTTTCTCTTGGATATGAAGATAAAGGTGCCGTAGTAAATAATTATCGCACAGCCCGAGAAGATATAGATAGTTTTGTGACTTTCTTTAATTAGGCGTAGAATCTGTTTTTGTTGTAGGGTTACTAGGAATAATTCTTGTATTATTTCCAGATAGTAAAATAGTAACATTATCCCCAACTTTTAAATTGCTATCATCTGTTTGTAGTACTGATATAGTCTGGCCAGAAGGTTTTTTAATTATAAACTGATATGCTTCACCAGATGTTAAAACATCTTGTGTAGCTGCTCCAGCTAGTCCACCAACTACAGCTCCACCAATAGATCCTGCAATATGTGTTAACATGCTGCCGCCACCAGCAAAAGCGCCACCTAAACCACCTGCGATAGCTCCAGCTCTTTCACCTGTTTCATGAGTGCCTTTAATATTTACCTTTTCTATAGCCATTATGGTTCCTGATTCCACATTGGATACTTGACCAATAGAGTTTCCGGAATAAGTTGGCTCAGAAGTTGATGAACATGCTGTTAATGATAGGCTTATTAAAGAAAGTAAAATGATAAAGTATGTTTTCATTTTTATACTCCTTTATTTAGTTTGATTGTTTTTTTGCTATTTCAGCTATCCTTTTGCCAAGGGTTTTACAGATTTTTATTTCATCATCAGATAGCGTTTTTTGTGGAGAGAAAGTATTTAGGTGAGAAGCTCCGTAAGGAGTACCACCTGTTTTAGTTTTTTCTAAAGCTTGCTCACTATATGGTATACCTGTGATAAGACAACCATGATGTAGAAAAGGAATCATCATTGATAATAAAGTGCTTTCATGACCAGCATGCATACTTGAGGCAGAAGTAAAAAAGCCAGCTGGTTTACCAATTAAGCTTCCCTTGAACCATAAATCACTATGTTTTTCGAGGAAAAATTTTAAAGCTGCTGCCATATTACCAAAATATGCTGGACTACCAATTATGATACCATCACAGTTAGCAATATCTTCTTTAGTTGCATATAGATCACCATCTTTAGGTATCTTTGGTTCAGTTTGCTCTGTATTATGAGAAATATTTGGCACAGTTCTAAGAATGGCATTAGCATCAGTCGCTTCAACACCTAAAGCGATAGTTTCAGCCATTTTCTTTGTACTTCCACCTTGTGTATAGTATAGTATTAATATGTTTTTCATTGCACTTCCATTATGCCTAATACAGCACTTTTAAAAAAGTATATTTTAATTTTTAAAAATTATTGGACTTGGGTATTTAAAGAGTACTTCAGAAAGGAATGTCCTACTGCTGTTTCAGCTCTTACTCTTACAAGTCTATTTGCTTTTGTTCCTACTTTTTTAATTATAATAAATATTTTAAATACTTTTGAAGTATTTACTCCGCTGTCTCAGAAAATTCAACAGTTTATATTTGATAATATGTTACCTTCGACAGCATCTACCGTTCAAGATTATATAGTTTCTTTATCGAGAAAAGTATCTTCATTACCAATACTTTCGGTAATTTTCTTATTAGCTATTATTTTCTTTATGATAAAGAACTTAGAAATTATTTTAAATAAAATCTTTTATGTTAAAAGAGCTAGAAGTATTTTACAAAGCTTTTTAGTATATTGGGCTTTAATGACTATAGGGCCAATATTCTTTGGTTTTGTATTTATCTCTAGTACCTATCTACTCTCGATGTCATGGATAGTTACAGATATGGGAGTCGAACAGTATATAATAAATTTTACATCTTTCTTATTTCTCGTGGCAGCATTTTTTGTTGTTTATAGGATATTACCTAATACAAAAGTAAGCTCAAGATCAGCCTTTATAGCTTCTTTATTTGTAGCCGTGGTTTTTACAATAGCAAAAAGACTTTTTTCTCTTTATATATTTTATGTTCCGACATATTCAGTGATATATGGCTCATTATCATTGATACCTATTTTTATTCTTTGGGTTTTTATCACATGGCACATTACATTGGTGGGAGCTGTAATGATGAAAGGTTTAGAATTACTTTCAGTAAACGTTCATTTTACTAAAGAGGTAAAAAGAGATAACTTAACTATAGTTATAAACCTTTTAAGAGAGCTTTATGAGCACCAAAGAATGCTTAAAGGCGGAGTTGCTCTTTCAAAATTGTATTCAAAACTTGCTATAGCTGATTATGATAAAGTTAAATTAGTTTTGCATAGACTAGATGATGCTAATATCATTAGAATTGATTCTAATGAAATATGTTATTTAAACTGTGATATTAAAAATTTGAAATTATTAGAAGTTTATAATTTATTTGTTGATACATTAAATTTTAAAACAAGTAATATTAGGAAAATAAATCAGATCAAAGTAGAATTACAGAAAAATCTAAATATAAAAGTTTACGACTGTTTCTAATAATAAAGAGGTTAATATGTTAGGGTTTTTGGATTGGTCTGCTCTTATTATCAATGTTCTTTATACTTTTTATCTTGCTCGATTAAAAATATGGTCGTGGTCTTTAGGTATCGTTGGAGCTGTACTTTTATTAGTTTTATTTGCATATAAAGGTATATATTCATTAGTTTTATTACAAACTGTTTATGTTGTGTTTTTTAGCTATGGTTGGTATAGCTGGTATAAGCAGGGTGTTACAAATGAATTTGCTAATGTTAAATGGATGAAACCTTTTGATTATGTAAGATATATATTTTACATAATATTGCTATGTATATTTTCTATAGGCTTTAATTATATTACAAGCTCTCAAGATATAGTCTCTACAGGTCTTTTAACAGGGATTACTTTTGCTGCAATTATAATGACAATAGAAAAGTTTATGGAAAATTGGGTGATCTGGATAATTTCAGATCTATACTTTGTAGTTGTTATGTATGATCAAGAGTTATATGGCCAAGTTATACAAAACTTTATTTTCTTTTTAACAGCTGTATATGGTTTTTATTTCTGGCATAAATACGGTAAAGTTAATACTGAAAAATAATGATAGTCAAAGTTGCTCTAGCTGTTCCTCCCTTTTACTTGTTAGATTATTCGATAGATATCGAAATAAAATTATTTCAAAGAGTTTTAGTTCCTGTTGGTAATAGGAAGCTTATAGGCTTTATTACTGATACTAATGTAGAAGTGAATTATGACCATTCAAAGATTAAAAGCATTGTAAAAATTTTAGATGATAACTGTGTTTTAATAAGTGAGAATATTCAGAAGTTAATACAATGGACAGCAAAGTATTATCATTCAGATTTATATAGTGTAACAAAATTAGCCTTACCGAATGATTATTTTAAAAAGGAAATTGTTAATCCAAAAGAGGAAACTTTCTTATCTGTAGATATAAATATCTTATCAAATATAAAATTAACAGCTAAGCAACAACTATTAGTAGAAGAGATTGGAGAGAATACTTATTTATTAAATGAAATTAAGAATTTAGGATATTCAGATGGCATTATAAGAGCTTTATTAAATAAGAATATTTTAGTTAAAAGCACAAAAATAAAAGCTCTAGTCCCAGATGCCAACACAAAGGGTAGTAATAAAAAATTAACAAATGAACAGCAAGAAGCTTTAAACATTCTTCTAGAAAATGGGGGGTTTAAAACTTTCCTGCTATATGGGGTTACAGGTAGTGGTAAGACAGAAGTTTATTTGCAGACTATCCAAAATTATGTGGATAAAGGAAAGCAAGCCCTAGTTTTAATACCAGAAATAAATTTAACGCCACAGACTTTAAAAAGGTTTAAAGATAGATTCTCTAATCAAAATATTGTTTCTCTTCACTCAAAGCTTACAGAAAGCGATCGATTAACAAACTGGCACTATATAAAAAAAGGTATAGCGAATATTGTTATAGCAACTAGAAGTGGAGTATTAGCTGATTTTAAAGATCTAGGAATAATTGTGGTTGATGAAGAGCATGATAGTTCGTTTAAGCAACAAACATCGACTATTCGTTACAGTGCAAGGGACTTAGCAATATTGAGAGCTAAGTTTGCAGATATTCCTATAATTTTGGGAAGTGCTACACCATCAATAGAGAGTTATTATAATGTTATTAATAAAAAATATAATCTATTAAAGCTTACAGAAAGGGTTTCAAAATATGCGTCTGCTCAGGTAAAGATCATAGATTTAAGATCAGCTATAGTCAGCAATGGATTAAGCAATATTTTAGTTTCTCTTTTAGAAAAAAATATTCAAAAGCATGAGCAATCTTTACTCTTTGTGAATAAGTTGGGATATGCAAAAGCCTTAGTATGTAATAGCTGTGGAGATGCAGTGGAATGTAAAAAATGTGATAAACCATATACTTTACATACATGTCCAAACCAATACTTAGCCTGTCACTTTTGTGGAGATAAAAGGCAAATAGTTATACAGTGCAATAGCTGCGATTCTACAGAGCTTTTTCCTTATGGCGTTGGTACTGAGAAAATTCAATCTGCTTTGAAAGAGAAATTTCCTTATAATGAAATAGTAAGATTTGACAGAGAGAATATTAAAAATAATAGAGATCTAGATAAAATAATTGATGAAATAACTAATAACAAAATTGATGTTATAGTTGGTACACAAATGGTAGCTAAGGGCCATCATTTTGAAAATATTACTTTAGTCGGGCTAATTAACGCCGATGCAGGATTTTACAGTACAGATTTTCATGCAATTGAAAAAAACGCACAATTGATTATTCAAGTGGCAGGTAGGGCTGGTCGAGGTGACAAAGAAGGTCGTGTGTTGCTGCAAACTTATCAACCAGAAAACCCAATTTTACAAAAGCTTATACAAACTGATTATTTGGAGTTTTTAGATTATTTATTAGAACAGAGGAAGGCTCTTAATTATCCGCCATATACATATCAAGCACAAATAATAGCGGAAGCAAAAAAAGAAGCTGATGTGTTAAATTTTTTAAATAACTTATATGATACTGTAAGTAGTTGTGAAAATATTTCTATTACAAAGCCACTTCCAGCAACACATCTTAAAAAGAATAATATTTATAAATATAGTTTATTGATAACAGCATCAGAAAGAAAAGATATAAATAGTTTCATTAATTATGTAAGAAGATTTTTAGAAATTAGTGAAAATAAAGCAATAAAAGTTTATTTTGATGTTGATCCTATAGAGTTAATTTAACTAGTTAAAGATAATTATTCTTAATTTAGTGATTAACTAACTTTAGTTTTATTATATACTAAAGTTTACAACAATTGTTTTAGAGTCGTTTATATGGAACTAATAAATAAAAAAGAATGGATAAAAGAATCTGTTTCATTAACTAGATTAGATGATGATATGGTTGAAGTAGAAGGAGGAGTTACTCCTGGGGCTCGTGAAGATGGTACTTATGAACTTCTTTCAGGATCTTAAAATTTATTTGTTTATAAATCAATAATGGTTAAGCCTATAAATCATTCAAAAAATTTTCCTTATTGGTTATTTTCATAACGTTTAGTAAGTACTCATAAAGTCGGCGGATTTTACTTATAAAATTTTCTTTAGTATTTTTTCTAAGATCTTTTACTCCTTGTTTATTTATTTGAACACCTAAGAAATCAAATGATTTGGAATTTGGATTGTTAAAATTCCTATAATCAGTTTTATCAGGATGCTCTTTTAGTTCTAATCTGCTAAGTATTTGCTTAACTATCTTTACAGCTTTTCTAAGTTTATGTCTGGTTTTAGCCATTATAATAAAATCATCAGTATATCTTTTATAGATTACATCTAGCTCTTTCATAGCTAAATCTAATTAATGTAAATATATACATCCCAATACAGGTGATAGGGCAGATGATTTTGATATACCTTGCTTTATTTCTTTATACTCACCATCTTGCCATTCTATTCTATCAATATGTTTTTCTATAAGTTTGTATTCATTTTCTGAGCAAAAACTTTTGAGCTTTTGTAACAATATTTTATGGTTTATTGAATTATAAAATTCTTTAATATCTATCCTATAAATATACTTATGAATTTTTATATATTTATTAATAACTTTAAAAGCTTTTAAAGTACCTCCTTGATTTTTATTAGAAATACAGTCATTAGAGAAATAGCTTTTACTTTTAATACTTTCAGCTAAAGTCTTTAATATCAAAGAATCTTTGGCTGACCAGATAGTAATACTTTCATTACAACTCTGTTTTTTAATTATAGATGCTGGCTTAAAATTATAGTTACTGGCATTTATCTGTTTGTTTATATTATCAATGTAATCTCTGATTTGATCTTGTACTTAAAATCCCAGTAGTTATTGTTGAAGTGAGTATTTTTACGTGTATTAGCAGCCATCTAAGATGTTCTGATATATCTAGCATCTAATAAATAAATGATTATATATCATTAATTATATTTTCTACTATTTCAATTAATTTTTCTATTTGAAATCCGAATTCATTGGCAGGTCTAGTTATTTTATATAAGGGAACTTGTGAAGCTATTTCGCTACTAAGTTTGAAAAACTGTTGTTTATACCCCATCCTTTTTACATAAAATTTACGATAAGTGTGATACTGTATTTCTTTTAATTTACTTAAACCTTTTATTTCCTCTACTTTGAATGAGTTCTCATTATGATTTTCTAGTAAGAAAATAGCTTTTAGGCGCTTTGGGGTATGACAGATATTTTCTGTAATAGGATAGGAATACTTATCTACTAATAACCTTATTTTATCAAGCTTTTCTGTATCTATATTTAGAGCGTCTGCAGTGTCTTTCCACACTTTTAATCTAGAAATTCCAGGCTCTACCTCATATTTAGAGTTTATAACTGCTAGATCATCAGCTATAAAAGAGTAGCCTTTTTTATAAAATGCTGATGATATAGTAGATTTACCTGCACCAGAGTCGCCTGTAAAGATAATACATTCATTACCTATTTGTGCGGTATTTCCATGTATCACAGTTTTGCCTTGTTGGTGAACCAACGCTCCAATACCTGAGCCAAAGAGATATAAACAAACTGTTTGTAAATCAGCATTTTCATATAGATCAACTATTATGGTTTTACCATCAGAAATATGAATCCAAGCATTGTCTTTTATATGTAGCCAGATGTTATTAGGTTTAACGAAAGTATGTCCGTTCAAGTTTTTTATATCGTCAGGTAAATTATCTTTTACATTTCCATATTTGAAAAAAATATTAGCTTTTTCTGTAAGATCTGGACGTTCCTTACAGGCAGGGAGTTTTATTTCACTAGATATTATTAATCCAAAAATATTATATATAAACATTACCAATTACCTTTTATAAATTTTGCAGCCATGTTTTTATTGGAAGAGAGTTACTTTCATTTGGCTGAAATATTCTATAAAGTAATTCTACATCCCAATTATAGTTAGCCTCTATAATTATAGGGACATCAGTAGAGATTATGATATCAAAAGCAATAGCTCTAATATTAAGCTTACTATGAGCTTCTATACTCATATTACAAGCTCTTCTAATTTTATCTTTTAGATTTTGTGATAATTTCATATTTTCAAAAGATTTTTTATCTTTAAAGTCTGGCATATGTTTTAAATTTATATCTAAGTTTATTAAGTCTAAAGGTAGTATGTTATAAAACTGATGCTCGCCATTATTTTCTAATAAAGGTATTTCTAACTGAATATATATGGGTTTGGGTTTATGATTATTTGGATATAAGCTAGCTGTTATTATTCTCATAGTTGTAGCATCAGTAGGATGGTTCGATATAGCTTTTATTTCTTCATCATCTTCTATAAATTTTTCTATTAAAATCTCATCAGAGTTTAAATAATAAAATTTTATGAAACTTGTTATATTATCTTTTCCTATTATTCCTTTTTTATCTACAAGTGTAAGAAGTTTATAGTCATTTAGAACTAGATCAAAATAGATGCATAAAGCACCTGATGATTGATTAGCAATATTTGGTTTGCAAAATATTTTTTGTTTTTGAAATAAAATATCTGTATTCGCAACAATTTCTTTGAAACTTTTTTTGCAACTATAATTAGCCTGTATATTGTGCTGGTTTAAGAAATTTAAAAATTGATACTTGTTTGCTATAAGTTTATTATATTTTCTGAAATCTTTATTTTTTCTATCGCTATATAAATGAAGCTCTACAATTTCTTTATAGTAGAAAAAAGATAAAGGGTCATTCTTATAAAGTTTATATTTTAAATAGTAATTTGGTGTTATGAAATTTGCTAAACTCAATTTTATAAGCTTGATGTAGAGTGTGAATTTATTTCTATGTCCAGTTTCTAACAACTTTTCTTCAGATATGTTTTTACTAATTTTATAGCTACTTATCCATGCTTGGTAAGATACCCACTTAAAAGTAGCAAGGATATTGCTTAAAATTATATCTGGTCGTCTGAAATTGCGAAAAAATATAGCTCTATGAGTTCTAATGTAAGTATTAGGAGATGGTATAAAGTATTTGTAACTTATAATAAAGCTAGGTTGTTTCTGATAGATAATATTCAAAAATATTCTTCTTAATTTTTTAATCATTTTATTCTTAAATTAAAGTATTTTAACCATTCATCAATATTTTTAATATTTGAGATATTTCTGCTTATAGTCATTTTTATTTCTTTCTTAGCGTTATCTAGAGTTTTAAGTTTTTCTAATTGAGAATGTAGTTTTTCAATATTTATAATATTAATTAAATCTGGATGAAGATTGTTGTCAAATTCTATATCTGCTTCATTATTTCTTTTATCGAGGAAAGGCTCACCCATATATTTGCTTTTTTTCCAAATGATTTTCTTAGGAACAGTATCTTCAACTGATTTGCGATGTAAATACCTACCAAAGCCTTTATGAATTTTCAAAGTATTTGGGGTGGATAAGAAGAATTGAATTAAGTGTACATCTAATAACGGCCAGTAATAATCGATGCCATATGCAGCAGCCATTAAAGAGCAATTGTCCATTCTTGTTGGAACAAAGCTTACCCATCTTTTCTCTAAAGTAAATTTGTCAAAGCTTGAGAAACCATTATCAAAGCTACCGACCTCAAAGTATCTTTGTTTGAGGTCATGCTTTTCTATAAAATCATCTTTAACCAAAAAGTATGGCCATCTTGATTTAAAAGCATTTAACATACCAAAACTTTTTTTGCCTCTTTTAGCATTATTTTGAACTAGGAACTTCAATATTCTAAGAGGTTTAGTTATTATATTTCCGCCAAATGTTTTAAATAAATCTTTATATCTTCTATCTTTTAAAAGCTCGAATTTAACTAAGTCTCCATGTATTGATGTGACAAACTCATCTCCTCCAAATCCAGAAAAAAGACTACGAACACCATCACCAGATGCATTTAAATAAAAAATTTCATGCCCAGTAGCATTTCCATGTTCTACGGGAGCACCTAAAATATCTAAAGGATTTTTGTTCTTTATATTACTATTTCCACTGCAAATAAAGGCATTCGGTAGTTTATAGAATTGGTTCACAAGAAGTGCGTATTCTGGCTCTTGATCTAGGCGAGTGAATCCATAGGTAAAAAGGTTATTTATAGGTTGATCAAAATATTTAGCTATATATGATGTAACAGTAGAAGAATCTATGCCACCACTTATTTCACTTCCTATATTGTGATTACTATTTATAAATCTTTCTAAAATAGCTTTTTTTACTTTTTCTTCATATATTTTGAAATAATCATCATTAGCATTTAAATTTATTTTCTTAGTAGAAAACTCAAAATATTTTTTCTTTAAAAAATTTTCTTTAGAAATATTTAAGTAATGTGCTGGAGGGATTTTAAAAACTTCATTATATGCAGTTTTCTCAAAATTCATGTTTGTGCCACCATCAAGAACTCGACATATCCATTCTTCGCTTGCAGAAATGTTTAGTATATCTAAATAATTAAATATGACTTGAGAAGATGAGAAAATAAAAACATTATCATCTAGATAATAATAAAATGGTCTAGTTCCCATGTGATCTCTGACACAAAGAAGTTTTTTATTATTATTATCAAAAATAGCGAAAGAATAATCACCATGTAAGTGTTCAGGAGTATCATCAACATATTTTTCATATGTATATAAAATTAATTCGGCATCAGAGGTATTAAGTGGGGGACTTATTTCTAGCTTTGTAATCAGCTCTTCACGATTATAAAGTTTAATCCATCCAACAATCGTAAAATTTTTATATGAGTAGATTAATTCCCTACTATTTTTTTCTATAGCTTGAGATAGCCAATAGCCAGATTCATAATCATATAGAGTTGTAATAGTTTTATTCTCTGGATTCGTGTTTAAAATTTTATTTGATCCATCAATTATATCTTCTTGTATATCACCTAAAAGATTATTTGTTCTGAAGAAAATGCCATGAAACATAATAATAATTAAACCTTATTTAAGTTTATAGATGTAATTGTGCAAGTTATACCATAGCTCTTACATCCTTGCCCATCTCCACCTATAACGACATTATCTTTTACTTTTAACCATGCATGAGCAAGTAATGGTTTATTTTCATCGTCAGTTTTTTTAACACCAATATGTATCACATATGGGATTTTATAATACTTTAATAGAGTCTTTACCATAATTGCTTCAATAAGGCATTTAGATTCCCAAGGGACATGCCTAGAAACTAAAGTAGCTGTTTTACTAATTCTATAGGCAAGAGAAACTTGTTCGTCTGTTGCGATTAGAGATAATTGCTTATTTTCATAAGTATGACCTAGGTACCAAAAAACTTTTTTTAAGTTTAGATTTAAAGAAGCAAATCTTCCTAAACCACTAACTGGATATAAGAGGATAAACCAAACTTTTTTTCTAAGAGGCATTTTGAATGCCGATTGAAGCTTGCTTATAATCATTCTTTTATAATTAAATTTTTTTCTAAAAGCTGGTTTAAGAAAGGTGTTATATCTTTTTGACATTGCTCTATAGATACATCATATTCTTTAATAAGCTGCTCACAGATATCATTGATAGTGGTAGAGTTGCCTAATAATTGCCATACTCTATTACCAATCTCCCCCATGCTATAGTAAGCATTGTTCTCAATATTCATCATTATAGCTTCACCATCAATCTCTGAGCTAAAGATATCATTGTTCTTATGTATTTTGTCTACAGCTTGTAAGCTTGTCATAATTTTCCTTATAGTTTTAGTTTAAATTTAAAGCAAAGATTTTATTAAATCTAGAGTCTAAATTATTGCATAGTTCTTGATAATTGCCTTGTTCTACAATATTTCCTTTATTCATAACGAGTATTTGGTCTGTGGCGCGTAGTGTTGAAACTCTGTGTGTAATAATTATGATAGTCATTTGTCCTTTAAGCTCTCTTAAGGTTTCATAAATTAGTTCTTCATTTTGCATATCAAGAGCACTAGTTGCTTCATCTAATAGTAGTATTTTTGGTTTTCTAAGAAGAGCTCTTGCTATAGCTAGTCTCTGTTTTTGTCCTCCAGATAAGTATACTCCTCTATCTCCTATCAGGGTATTTATTCCTTCAGGGAGCTCTAAAACAAAATCGTATAGAGCAGCTAATTTAAGAGCATCATAAATATCTAAGTCACTAGCATTAGGTGCTGCCCATAATAAATTCTCTTTTATGCTTTCATTAAAAAGATATGTTTCCTGGGGTACATAGCTGATAAATTTTCTCCAGCTATACATAGCATCTTTTTCTAGTTTAATATTGTCTATTTCAATTTGCCCATTATCGGGAGTAAGAATCCCAAGTAGTATATCTGCGAAAGTGCTTTTACCAGCACCAGAGTGCCCAACTATAGCAGTTGTTTGATTTACTAAAAGGTTACAGCTTAAATCATTTAAGACTTTCTTTTCTGAATAGGAAAAAGATATATTTTTAAATTTAATTTCTTTTTCTAAAGCTATTTGAATGTTTTTGTTTTGAAGTTCTTTGTTTTTCTCAAGATCTTTAATTATATCTCGTGTTTGAATAAATATAGGGACTATGTTTAGAATTCGGAAGTAGTTTTGCTGTATGTTTGTCAAACTAGGTAGTAGCCTAGAGAAAACTAATAGTAGAGCAATCATCAATATTAGTTGAGTTTTTAATATTACGAGAGCTATATAAAAAAATATGGCGATAATAAACGCAGATGATACTTTAACAAATAAAGAGATTATCTTTTGTGATTGAATAAACTCCATTTGTACTGCTTCACTTTGTTTATTTAAAGTGTCAAAGTGAGATAAATAATCATCTACAGTATTATAGCTTTTTGCTAGTTTTATTCCATCTAGAAAAGAACTAAAAGCAGAATGCATTTTAGTATGAATAGCAAAGTTTTTTTGACCATTCATTATGGGGTTAAATTTATAAGTTATAGCAAAAATAACTAAAGACAAAAATATAGTTATTGATGTTAGTAGAGGAGATATTACTAAAGCAAAAATAATATACAGAGAAGCTATTAAAAAAGCAGATATTATTTGAAAGCTAAACATTGTTAAAGTTGATATCTGAGACAAGCCGGCTGAAAACATGTGTTCAATATTTTTTATTCTATGCTTAATTAAGTATGACCAACTTGCATGAGCTATTTTATAGTTGAAATCTTTTTTTATATTATATAGGTAAGATTTTCTAAAAGAGTTTGTAACAGTTGTGTTTATATAATCTATGGTAGCTGCTAATATAACTAAAAGTAAAAATAATATTAAAATAATAAGAATAGAGGTTTCTTTCGAAAGGTTAGAAAATATCCAGAAGTTATTTTGCAAGTTATTATTATTTTCGTCCCAGCCAAAGAAGTGTAATAGTGGTATAAGCAATAATAGTCCTATACCAGCACAGAATGTATTTATGATTGTTAAAAAACATCCTAGAAAGAATTTGCTAGGAGAATGTCTAATTAAATCTTTAAGATAAATGCCAAAATAGCTAATATTTGTTAATTTATTTTTCTTCATTTTCTTTGCTTTCTATTAGTTTTACTAAGTCTTTTATAGTGGTTTTTCCACGGATATTTAGAATTTTGAAAAAGTTAGTTTGAGAAGCTAAAGGAAAAATTATTTTGGCAGTATTTACTTTGTTTTTCTTATATAATTCATTAAGCTCACTACCAAAAATAAAATTTTGTAGTAAGTTAATTTTTTTTACTCCAATAATTTTTTCTATTGAGTTTTTATCTTCAAGATTTTGTTCATTAATTTTGAAAATGTTTTTTATTTCTAATTTATTTTTATAAAAAGGGGCTTTCCAATAGTATCTTTTTAAGTTTGGCCGTACTTTCTTAAGCTCATGGATATTTATTTTTAACAGTCTAGTTGCTTGTAGCCATAGCTTTATTTTAGGGAATGCAGGTTCTATATAAACTTTATTATTTTCAAGTGATAAAACACAAAATTGGTCTGCTAATATTTCATATTCTTTTTTACAAAGAGCGGCTAAAATAGTCGACTTTCCAACTCCTGAGTACCCCAATATTAAATCGGCTGTTTTTTCATCCTTAGTAAAGCCACATCCTTTTAGTAGAATTTTACCTTTTTTAGTTAAAAAATAGGGTAATGCAGAACTGATTAAGAAATTTATGATAGTTTGGTTGTCAATCCCATAATAAGGGAAGATAATAATTTTTTCATCAGTGATTTCATATCTAGCAATATTAGGTATATCTAGTAGAATATTATTTTCTTTGTTATGAGATACACATTTATTAATCTCTTTTTCGATAATAAATGAAGATGAGTCAATAGAGTTTTCTATTACTATATCTATATGTTTTATGTTTCTAGTTTGAGTTAAAAAATCTATTTTTATATTAGATTTTATATTCAATCCATATATTTTGTAATTATACATGTTAAGTTTTTATTATAAACTGATGATAAATTTTAGCTGATTTTAATTAAACTCTAAATAGAAAAACAGTATACAAAAATGAAATGATATTTTAAGATGAAAGAAGATTAGTTTATTGTAAATAGTGCATGAAAGATCTAAAATATAATACAGTTTGGCTCGCGTCTTATCCTAAATCAGGAAACACTTGGTTTAGGATCTTTTTGACTAATTATATTAATAATTCTGATGAACCTGCATCGATTGATAATTTAGAAAAAACTCCTATTGCCAGTGCTAGAGTTTGTTTTGATAAATTTTACGGTATCGATTCAGCAGATCTTTATCTTGATGAGGTAGATAATATGAGACCAGCTATGTATGAGCATTGGAAAGAGCTTGAGTATATGCAGTTTCATAAAGTTCATGATGCTTATACTTATATTAGCGATGGTCCTTTACTTGGAAATCCATCTAATCAAGCAGCTGTTTACTTAATTAGAAACCCTTTAGACGTTGCTATCTCGTATGCACATCATAATGGACATGAAGATATAGATAAGAGTATTAAGTATTTGGCTGATGGAAATCATACACTTTGTGGCACAGAAAAGACTATGCCTAATCAGTTACGCCAAAAGCTTTTAACTTGGAGTGAGCATGTAAAAAGTTGGGAAAATGCTCCTTTAGATAAAATTTTTTTGAGATATGAGGATATGGTTTTAGATCCAGTTAAAGAGTTTACTAAAGCTATAAACTTTTTTGGCCTTCCTAATGATGAGCAAAGGATAAAAAAAGCAGTTGAGTTTAGTAGTTTTAACAATTTAAAGAAACAAGAAAAAGAAAAAGGCTTTAGGGAAAAAGCACCTAATGCAAAAAGTTTTTTTAGGAATGGCAAGGCATCAGACTATTTAAGAAAGTTGTCACAACAGCAAATAGATCAAATAATAAAAAATCATAAAGATGTAATGGTTAAATATGGCTTCATCTAATAGTTGTACTTCAGATATTACTTTTCAGTATTTTTTATATTTAATAAGAATTCATATACACAGAGATCAGCCTAATTATATAGATCCATTTAATATGGAAAATATTAAATACATTGATGTCAAGAGACTTTTTCAGTTCATAGTTGAACATAAGCTTGAGTTAATAATATTTCCAATTTTAAAGAGAATAGATCTTCCAGAGTTTAATCTTAAGAAACTATATCAAAGGTGCTTTCAGATTACTAAAAAACAGCTAATTATGGAAAAATTTCTTTCAGAGATAGTACAGAGATTTAATGAAACTAAAATAAATAATGTAGTATTAAAAGGAGCCCTTCTAGATAAGCTGATATATGGTTCTGCTAGAAAAAGAGTTTGTGGAGATATTGACATACTTATTCAAATTGAAGATTTGTATGAGGCTCATAAGCATTTAATAGACCTTGGTTTTTCTTTAAGTAAAGAGGGAGAGTACACATTAAATTTTATTAAAAAATATCCTTTTAGTAAAAATAGTATAAAGGATATTTTATATATCCATAAAGATAGTAATATATTGTTAGAACTACATTGGAAGATTTTAATAGTAGGAAATTTAAAAGAACAAATAGAAGAGTATGAATATGGGTTTAGAAACTATAATTTTTTACAAAAAGAATACTGTTTAGCTTATCTTGTTATACATGGGTATAGATCTGGATGGCATAGACTTAAGTGGATGATAGATATAATAGATTTTGTTAAAGTAGTAAATATTGATAAAAAAGTTTTCCAAAATATTTTACTTGGTGAGCAGCGAGAATATAGGTCTTTGACCGATTTAAACTTTTTGTTAAAAGAGTTATTTAACTTTGAGAGTGATATTTTGCAGATTGATGGGAATATAAGTTTTTTTCAGAAAATAGCTTGTAAGTATAGAGTAAATCATATCAAAAGTATAATTTATAAATCTAAGAGCCATCTTAAGGACTATAATCTAAAAATTATTTCAAAAAAGTTTCTATATCATCTTTTAGTATATCCAAATAAAAAGGATTATTTTAAAAGTTATATGGTTTATCTTTTTTATAAGATAGGTAAACTAAGAAAGTAGAAATATCTGGCTTAGCTCATTATGTCACTATTATCCTCGAGTCATTTATTATCTTTTAGTTTATTCTCTTTAGTTAAGTCATATAGATAATAGATTAGGCTAAATCTATTAAATAAGAATTGTTAAATTTTTCCGTTAGCCAAAAGATAATAAGTAATTTTCTTTGCACATTCTTCAATAGTTCTATTTTTTGTAGATATATGAATTTCTGGGTTTTTAGGTTTTTCATAGGGAGATGAAATACATGTGAAATTAGCTATATCACCATTTCTTACTTTTTTATATAAGCCTTTAGAGTCTCTTTTTTCACATTCTAGCAAATTTGTATCAATAAAAACTTCAATAAAGTTATCTCCAAGCAACTGTCTTGCTTGAGTTCTATCAGAAATAAAAGGAGAGATCAAAACAGCACTTACAATAATTCCAGCATCTACAAAAAGTTTTGCCACTTCTGAAACTCGTCGGATATTTTCTTTTCTACCTTCATGGCTAAAGTCTAAATCTTTACTAAGACCATGACGAATATTATCCCCATCTAAAATATATGTATGATAACCTTTTTCATATAAAATTCTATCAACTGCATTAGCAATAGTAGATTTTCCAGAACCACTAAGCCCAGTATACCAAAGTACTATTGACTTATGTTTTTTTTGCGAGTTTCTCTCTTGACTTAAAACGCTAGCATTATGCCAAACAATATCATTATTCATTTTGACGCTTTTGACTCCTATGTAACTATTTAAAGAGATTACAATTAGATCAAATAAATATAGAGTTTAAAACTAATAGCTTAATTAGTCAAAGCTAGTTCATTCAGTTTTAGGATCAACTTTTTAAGTCTTTAACTCCCCAATGTGGAAAGTATTTTCTTATAAGAGAATTTAATTCTAGTTCAAATTCTGAATATTCTATAGGGGCTTCTGGTAGGACCTTTTCAGTTAATGCATTACGAACCATTCCTGCACCTATGGTTACGTTAGTTAGCTTATCTATAACTATAAATCCGCCAGTTAATCTGTTTTTATAATAGTCATCAAAGCAAACAGGCTCTGAAAGTTCTAACTCTACCATCCCAATCTCATTTAATTCTAATTTTCCACATTCTACTTCATTTAGAGTATTCATATCTGTTTTAAAATTAAATTTGTTGACAGATCCAGAAACTTGCTTAGTCAAAAATTTTATATAATATTGCTTATGTGCCTCCATTGGCTGTTCAGACATCCATACTAAATGTGCTTTTAAACGTGATGAAGTATGAGATATAGCATCTTTATGAACTATCATATCTCCTCGACTAATATCAATTTCATCGATGGTTGTTAAGGTTATTGCTTGACCGGATTCAGCAATTTTTAATTCACCATTAAAAGTGATTATAGACTTTATTTTTGTAATTTTACCGCTCGGTAGAACCCTGATTGTATCCCCAACTTCTATATTGCCTGAGGCAATAGTTCCTTGATATCCTCTAAAATCAGAGTTAGGTCTTGATACTAGCTGAACAGGAAAACGAAACTCGTTATTAACGGCTGTATCTATTTTAGTAATTTCTAAATAGTGCATCAAAGATGAGCCTCTAAACCAGGGCATATTATCACTTTTAGTAACAACATTATCTCCTTTTAACGCTGATATTGGTACAAATCTAATATCAGGTATCTCAAGGCTTCCTGCAAGTTTTAGATAATCACTTTGTATGGATTTATAAATTTGTTGAGAGTAATTAACAGTGTCCATTTTATTAACGGCAACTATTACATGCTTAATACCTAATAATGAGCATATAAAACTATGTCTGCGTGTTTGCGTTTGCACACCTTTTCTTGCATCAATAAGAATTATAGCTAAATCACAATTAGATGCACCTGTAGCCATATTCCTAGTATATTGCTCATGACCTGGAGTATCAGCAATGATAAATTTTCTTTTATCTGTAGAAAAGTACCTATATGCAACATCTATAGTAATTCCTTGCTCTCTTTCTGACTGTAAACCATCAACAAGCAAAGCTAAATCAATTTCTCCACCTTGAGAGCCAACTTTTTTACTGTCTTCTTGTATGGTTGATAACTGATCCTCAAAAATCATTTTACTATCATGCAAAAGCCTTCCAATAAGTGTGCTTTTGCCATCATCCACACTTCCACAAGTAATAAACCTTAAAAGCTCTTTTTGTTCATGCTGTTTTAAATATGCTAAAATATTTTTTTCTATTAGAGGTGATATATGACTCATTAAAAATATCCCTCTATTTTTTTCTTTTCCATAGATCCAGAACTATCTTTATCTATAGCTCTACCTTGTCTCTCAGAGGTTTTAGTTAATAGTATTTCTTGAATTATAGCAGGTAATGTATCCGCTTCAGATTCTACTGCTCCTGTTAGTGGATAGCAGCCTAAAGTTCTAAATCTAACCATCTTATTTTCAGCGTTATCTCTAAGTTCTTTAGGTGCTCTTTCATCATCAACCATTATTAAGGTGCCATCATAATCAACAACAGGTCTTTCTTTTGCAAAATAAAGTCTTGGAATCTGAATATTTTCAATATAAATATATTGCCAAATATCAAGCTCTGTCCAGTTTGAAAGAGGAAATACTCTTATACTTTCTCCTTTATCAATCTGCCCATTATAATTATTCCATAACTCAGGTCTTTGATTTTTTGGATCCCAACGATGATTTTTATCTCTAAATGAAAAGACCCTCTCTTTAGCCCTGGACTTTTCTTCATCTCTACGAGCACCACCAAAAGCAGCATCAAATTTATATTTATTTAAAGCCTGCTTTAATGCCTGAGTTTTCATAATGTCCGTATGTTTAGTACTGCCATGTGTAAATGGTCCAACACTTTGATTAACCCCTTCAAAATTTATATGAGTCAATAATTCAAAACCATACTCTTTTGCCATCCTATCCCTAAATTCAATCATTTCATGAAATTTCCATGTAGTATCAACATGTAAAAGCGGAAATGGAATTTTACTTGGGTAAAAAGCCTTACGTGCCAAATGAAGCAATACTGAAGAATCCTTGCCAATAGAATATAACATCACAGGGTTTTCAAATTGTGCAACTACTTCTCTAAATATTTGTATTGATTCATTTTCTAATCTTTTTAAGTGAGTTTGCATAAGTCAGTATTATTTTTGAATTTAAAAGCCTGTCTAACATCTTGTGTAGGTTAAGATGATTTTTAAAAATTTTATTACCTGATAAAATTAGCCACTCGATCAGTATAAACTAGATTGGTCAGTATTTTCAATAAACTTATCTCTAGATTATAATTAGCCCTTACATATTTAGTTGTTCTTGTAGATGCCAATAAAGTTATCTAATTTTATCTATAAATTTTTCTTAGATTTTTAATTTTATTTATTTGAGTCTTCTTTTTTATCAATTCGACTTGCTACAAAGCAACCAACACCAACTGCTAAAAACGCAGCACTTATCCAAGCTAAATAAAACATATATTTAATCTCCTTATATTAATACATATCATGAGAATGTTGTTCAACTTCTTCAGCTGATATTCTACATCCATTTGCCCATATTTTCTTATATACAAAAAAGGTGTAAGAGAAAATGATAGGAAGTAAAATAGCAGCTACAACAAGAATATTTATCAGAGAAGCTTGGCTACTGCTTGCATTCCAAATAGTTAAGCTATATTGATAGTCACCAGAGTTTGATGCCATGACAAATGGGAATAATGCGAATCCAACTGTTAAAATAGAACCAAGTATAGAAACTAAGCTAGCCAAAAATGCTGCCCAATCTTTATCTTTCTTATTAAATATAATAATAAATAAAGCTCCAACAACAGCCATTATAGGTGCAAACCACATCCAAATATGCGCTTGGCAGAAGTTATAATACCAAGAATGATCTCTAGTAATAACAGCTGAGCTAAAAGGTTGATATAGAGCATCAGATTGGTGAACTAAATCAGCATTTGGAGTATATTGATATCCAGGTATAAATATTAACCAAATAGCAGCAACCATAAATAATACTATATAAATGATAGTTGTAACGTTGGTAATAGCTCTAAATCTATCTCTTAAAACTCCAGCAGTTCTAAGTTTGCAATAAGTAGATCCATGCATTAAAGCCATATTTAAAGCAAATACACCGAATAATAATGCAAAAGGCGTTAATAGGCTAAATAAAGTAACCCACATAGATTGATAATGCCCATTAACTATATCACCATAAATTAAGCGAGCAGTATCGTCATATGCGATTGGAAAGCCAAGGTAAAGGTTTCCTACAGCAACTCCCATTACAACCATAGGAATAACGCTACCTAATAAAAGCATCCAATCCCAGAAGTTTCTCCATTTTTGATTATCCACTTTTTTACGATATTCAAAAGCAGGAGGTCTTAAAAATAGGCCCCATAATACAACTAAGATAGCTATATATAACCCAGAGAAACTAGTAGCATAGACTTGTGGCCAAATAGCAAATATGGCACCACCAGCTGTGATGAACCAAACTTGGCTACCATCCCAAGTAGGCGCTGCTACGTTTATGACAGCTCTTTTTTCTGAATCTGTTTTTCCAACAAATTTTGATAATATACCAACTCCGAAATCAGAGCCAACTGTAGCGGCAACTAAGAATATTAATACGCCAACTACTAACCAAGAGACAACTTGTAATGTACTGAATAACATAACCTATCTCTCCTCTTTATTTTCTTTTTTTTGTTCAAAATGATACTTGCCTGTACCTAAGCTACTAGGTCCTAGTTTTGCATATTTGAACATAAGGAATATTAACACAGCAAATAGAGCAGTATCTATAAGTAAGAATATAGCCATAGATGTAGCAACATCGACTGACGTTAACGCTGATGAACTTAAGTCTGTAGGAAGCTGATTATATACAGTCCACGGTTGACGACCATGCTCAGTAATAAACCATCCAAGTAAACAAGCGATAAATGGTAAAGGAATAGACCATTCCATAGCTCTTAGAACATATATGCCAAATCTACTCTCAGTTAAAGCATTTCTAGCTAAAAGAATTAGTCCTAAAACCATTAGTGCAAACATGTAGATACCTATACCAACCATGAATCTAAATGACCAAAAGATACTAAATACATCAGGAACCATATTTGTAGCAACTTCCTTAACTAGATTTTGATCCAAAGCCGCTTTTGATATTCTTTCTGACATAGGCATAGTAGAGTCAGCATATTTCTTATTAGCTGGCTGTACAAGCATCTTACCAAAGCCCATGTACTGTCTATAGTCAGGATTTGTGTAGTAGCTATAATTAGAACCTGTTGGTTCATCACCTTTATGACCAGACTCTCTCCATTTTAATAGATCAGAATATGCAAGAGCTCCCTTTTGAATCATCACAACAGCAGAAGGTACCGCTACGAACTGATCAGGGTGTGCTGCTATATATTCAGGAGATGCATGAGCAGTCTGTCCTGTTTTAGTTGTATAGTATGCAACGTTAGGATTTCTGTCACCATTAGCTTGCATTCTTCCATATAGTATAGATTTTACACCTGGTATTTCTATATCAGTAGAGTGCGTTGCAATAAGACCTAGGACAGCTGGAATTTCAATCTCAACATAGTTTTTTTGACTGTCTTGGCTAGGGAACGCAACAGCATTAAAAGCTGCTGGAGCTTTTTGTGTTTCCCATTCAGCTTCAATGGCAGCCATTTTAAGAGGCTGAACTTCAAAAGCGTCTATACCATTAGCATCACCAAAGTACATTACAACAGAAGTGGCGATTACTCCAAATCCAAGACCTATAGAAATAGATCTTTTAGCGAAATCTACATCACGATTTCTGATTAAGTAAAAAGCACTAATTCCAACTACAAAAATAGAAGCTGTAGAATAACCAGCAGTAACCACGTGAGCAAAGTTTGTTTGAGCTGTATGATTTAAAAATAGATCAACTAAGCTAACAGTCTCCATTCTCATTGTAGAAGCAACAAATTCTGAACCTACAGGATGTTGCATATATCCATTTGCTACAAGGATTAATAGTGCCGAGAAGCTAGAACCTATAGCTAAACAAAAAGTTGAAGCTAAATGTTGTTTCTTACTAAGTTTGTCCCAACCAAAGAAGAACAAGCCAGCAAAAGTAGATTCAAGCATAAATGCTGCTAAACCTTCAATAGCAAGTGGAGTACCGAAAATGTCACCAACTGATTGTGAATAATAAGACCAGTTAGTACCAAACTCGAATTCCATAGTTAAGCCGGTAATAATACCTAATGCAAAATTTATTCCGAGTAACTTACCCCAGAATTTTACCATATCTTTATATACTTGCTTGCCTGTTCTAACATACATAATCTCCATAGCAAACACAATCCATGTCAAACCAAGAGTTAGAGGAACAAATAAGAAGTGAAAAGATGCCGTTAAACCAAATTGCCATCTAGCAAGATCAACAGACAAGAGTGTGGGTAACATATGATTTCCCCCTGTTTTAATTAAAAACGTTTATAACGATCAAACTTTAAAATTGTATAAATTTTATTGAAAGTTTTGTGTATAGGAATACACATTTACATTTTATACCAAAGGGATAGTTTTGTATATATAAAACAGGAAAAAATAAATATTCCTAAAGCGCTGAAAGCCTTGAAAATACTAGCTTATACTATACTAAAATGGTGTAGTATAAGCTTTAGATTTTAAAGAATTACAGTCTTGTTATTATAGATAAAAACACGATCTTTTAATACTAAATCTAAAGCGGTTGAAAGTACTATTTTTTCAACGTTTTGACCAGCATCTCGCATGGCTTGCCAAGAATATGTATGATCTACTCTTATCACATCTTGAGCAATGATTGGTCCTTCATCTAAGTCATTTGTGACGAAGTGACTAGTTGCACCAATTATCTTAACACCTCTATCATAAGCTTGTTTATATGGGTTGGCGCCAATGAAGGCAGGTAGGAATGAGTGGTGAATATTTAATAGTTTGCCTTCAAAAAGTTTCACAAAGTTCGGAGATAGAATTCTCATATATTTGGCTAAAACTATTAATTCATGGTTATATTTATTTATAGCTTGGCTAATTTTTGTTTCATGCTCTTCTCTGGATATATTCTCATGAGAAATATACTCAAAAGGGATATCAAATTTCTCTACAAATTCTTTTAGACTATTATGATTTGAAATAACAGCTTTAATATTTGCTTTAAGCTTTCCTTCAGTATGTCTTATTAAGAGATCGCCCAGGCAATGCATTTCTTTTGTTGCAAGGATTACAATATCTTTATTGTCATCATTAGTTAATTTAATCTCAGCATCTTCTGGTAATTCTCTTTTTACATCGGCTAATAGTTTTTCTGGAATAAAATTACCAGTCACTACAGTTCTCATAAAAAATTTATTTTCTTCTTTATCAACATATTCTGAGTTTCTTTCAACATTTAGATTGTGTTTAAAAATAGTTTTTGAAACTTTGTAAACAAGACCTTTCTCATCATTAGTCTCAATTAGTAAGCGATATTTTTCCATGCTTTGCTAAATAATAATAACTTAGCGATTGAATATATATTAGAAAATTTAGCTGGTCAAATATAAGTGTTAGATAAATAAAAATATTATAATAGTTTTATAAGTATTAGATTAAGAGATTAGCAATTATGTTAGATACTCAAAATTATTATGCAATTGGAACTCCTGGAGTAAAATGGGGAAAGAAAGAAAAGAAAGAGTGGTTTGTCCAACAAAAAGTAAAACGTTCTTATAAAGAAGAGGTTGTTTCAAAGATAGAAGAGCTTAGAGCTTATTTTAATATAGAAGAGTATGGCGAGTTAGAATATTTATCTAAATATAAGCTTTATGCAGTGAAATCTATTGATTGGGATAGTTCTAAGCCAAACATTTTGGTTACAGGAGGTGTTCATGGTTATGAAACAAGTGGAGTTCATGGCGCTCTAAGGTTTCTTAAAGATAAAGCGCAAAAATATAGTGATAAATTTAATATATTAGTTTTGCCAAGCATTAGTCCATGGGGATATGAAACTATAAATCGTTGGAATCCTTTGGCTATAGATCCTAATCGATCTTTTTATAAAGATAGTCCTGCAAAAGAGTCAAGTTTTGTTATTGATTATATTAGTTCGCTAGGGATTAAGTTTTTAGCTCACATAGATCTACATGAGACTACAGATACGGATGAGAGTGAATTTAGACCAGCACTAGCCGCTAGAGATGGTGTTGATTATGCAGCTGATGGAGTCCCAGATGGATTTTATTTGGTTGGAGATACAGAAAGGCCAGAGCCTGAATTTCAAAAAGCAATAATCGATTCGGTAAGAAAGGTAACTCATATTGCCCCTCCAGATGCTGACGGAAAGATTATAGGCAAGTTAATAGAGCAAGAAGGTGTTATAAACTACGATACGAAAAAACTAGGACTTTGCATTGGTTTTAGTGATGCTAAATTTAGCACAACAACAGAGGTTTATCCTGATAGTCCAAGAGCTACTGATGAAGAATGTATTTTAGCTCAAGTTGCTGCAGTTACAGGGGCTTTAGATTTTTTAATAAAAACTAATCAGAAATAGAACCAACCCCAAAATCTTCAATATTGTAAAGTATTTCAAACTGAGGATCATTTTCTAGATATTTATATTCATTCATAAACCAGCTTCTAAGCTCAGGATCGGCTTTTATAGGAGTGGTGTTATCAACATATAAATTAAGAGTTGTATGTGAGAAGTACTTTTTAGCTATTTCAATATCTTTCTTTATGATTTCTTTAGTTTGTCCTTTAACACCAACTAATAAACATACTGAATTATAAAGTTTGCTTAACTGTTCTATAGAATCATAATAAAAACCTTTCCTTAGAAGGTTCTCTCTAAAATTATAGTCAAAACTTTCTAAACCGGTTTTTATAAATATTTCAGTTTCAAAAAGATCTTTGATTTTATGTAGGTGATCCTTATACATCCAGTGAGCTTCGACAAAAAGAAGTTTTATATTCTTTTCTTTTATTATTCTTTTTATTTCTGCTTTTGTTGTATGTGGAAGTTCAAATATATTTCCAGAGTTGATGACTTCTAAAATGCCAAATTCACCACTCACATTTTTTAGAACTTCTAAATTTATAGAGTTTATTTCATCTATGTTTTTTGAGTTATCTAAAATATAGTCACAAAAAGTACACTTACCATAAGCACAAGGGCGACTTTTCAGTAAGACTATTTCCCTTTTGTATTTATGAACATTCGTTATTTTACTGTATCTTTGCATATCATTTAATGTAGTCTTGAGCCTGTATTAGAGCTAATTCTTCTGTATTTAGTTTTGAGGTTGTTTTAAAAATACCATCTAAGGCGGTAATTATTTTTTCAATAGATGTTTTTGTGTCAAAACCTTTTAATATATAACTTAAAAACATTGCAGCGGTGATATCTCCTGAGCCACTAACTTTACTCTGGACCTTATACTTAGGTGTTTCCATATAAAAAAAATCATCTTTATGAAATACGGCGATACCTGTTTTAGATTTGTCGAAAGAAGTGCTGGTTGTTACGACTATTTGATTTGGTTTATTATTTTTTTCTACAAGAATCGCACAAGCATTTTTTAATTGTTCATAATTATTAATATTTTGTTCTGTAAGAATTGATAGTTCAAATAGATTGGGCGTAACAATATCTGCTAAAGGTAGAAGATGTTCTAAAAACATTTTAGGATGAGCTTCAGTTGCAAAAATCTCTCCCTTTTCTTGATAGTCATAAAAATCGCCAAAAACAGGGTCGCAACAGTAAATAGTATTATCATTTGCTGATTTCATTTTCTTTACGGTATTTGCAATGACTTCAGCTAAATTAGGGTTTCCTATGTAGCCAGAAAGAATAGCATCATGCTTCGTTAAAAAATTATTCTCTTCTAAGCCACTTATAACTTCTTGAATATCTTCAGAGCTAAAAAAAGAACCTTTATAACAAGGGTATTCTGTATGATTTGAAAGTTGGACAGTATAAACTGGTGAAACTTCTATACCAAGTTTTTGCATAGGGAAAACAGCCGCTTTATTACCAGCATATCCAAAAACCACATGAGATTGTATTGATAGGACTCTAAGTGTTTCCGTGTATAACATTATTCTATTCATCTGCTCCCAATGTGTCTCTTAATTGATCAAGGAATGCAACGGATCTATTCCTATCTCCTAGAGAACCATATTTTATTTTTATATAAGATGAGTCTATAGTCGCAGATGTTAGTTTTATATTAAAAGAAGTTTTATTTTTTTCCGTTTCTCCAGAAATTTCTGCGTTAGTATCCTCTTTCTTATCAGAGGTTATTGTGTAACCTTTATACTCTATAACTTCTTTAGTTGCAGTATAAACATCAGTTAAATTTTTGTCGATTTGAGCTTCAAATGACCCACTTAAAGAGCTATATCCTGGATTAAAGCTAGAGCATGCGCTAAGCATTGTTATAATAAGAGAAATTATAAAAGTAAAAAAAATCTTATTTTTAAATAGCATTCCAAGAACTCATTTTATTAATTAAAAGATACTTTTCAAAAGTATATAGTAGTTATATTATAGTGTAAATTGCTATACTTATTGATCAAAGGATATAGCTTAGCTGTATAAAAATAATTTTGACGACTTAAAGGAGAACTTATGTCGGCGCATAAAGAATTTAGCCAATTGCTTGAATATTTAAACAATAGGGTTGTAGGGCAAGAGAATTTAAATAAACGTCTTTTAATAGCACTGTTAGCTGGAGGACATCTTCTTGTAGAAGGAGCTCCAGGATTAGCAAAGACGACAGCTATAAAAACACTTTCTGGGTGTATAGACTGCTCTTATCATAGGGTTCAATTTACACCAGATCTTTTACCTGCTGATTTAACAGGTACAGAAATATATGTGCCACAGCAGCAGTCTTTTGAATTTCAAAGTGGGCCGTTATTTCATAATCTACTATTAGCAGATGAGATAAATAGGGCACCAGCAAAAGTTCAGTCAGCCTTATTAGAAGCTATGGGCGAGAAGCAAATAACTGTTGGTAAAAAGACTTATCCATTGTCAGACCTATTTTTAGTGATGGCTACACAAAACCCTATTGAGCAAGAAGGGACTTATCCATTGCCAGAAGCTCAACTTGATAGATTTATGATGTTTATCAAAATAGGTTACCCAGATCCTAAAACAGAAGCAAAAATCTTGGCGATAAACAGAGGTGAAGCATTAGGTCATAAGTTTGATAAATTAAGTATTCGTCAAAAAACAATATTTGATGCTCAAAACCAGATACTTAAAGTGAAAATGTCTCAAGCTGTTGAGGACTATATAATTCAATTAGTTTTAGCAACAAGAGATCCGGGGAAATATGATAGCAATTTAGCTAAGTGGGTTTCATTTGGATCAAGCCCAAGGGGAACTATAGCCTTGGACAGAGCAGCAAGAGCTCATGCATGGTTAAGTGGAGCAGATTATGTATCACCATATGATATTCATGCTGTTATTCATGAAGTGTTAAGGCATAGAATTTTGCTTACTTTTGAAGCTGAAGTAGATGGTGTATCTAGTGACGATGTAATAAATGCTTTATTAAAAGCGGTGCCAATTCCTTAGACTGATTTTTAGATATGAAAAGCTATAAGGGCGTAAAGCCAGATCTTCAGAAGCTTTTAGATTTGCGTTATCAAGCAAAGGGTATTACCTTTTTTAAAAATCAGACAGCAAATGCTGTAAACGCTGGAGGTAATCTTTCTAAAGCAAAGGGTCGAGGCATGGATTTTGATGAGGTTCGTCACTATCAAGCGGGTGATGATATTCGGCTGATGCATTGGTCTTTAACAGCTAGATTGGGAAAACCTTATACAAAAGTTTATAGAGAAGAAAGAGAGCGTTCTTTATATTTTGTTTTGGATCAAGGTTTCTCAATGAGATTTGGCACTAGAGAGTGTTTTAAAAGTGTTAAAGCAGTTGAAGCTCTTGCACTTCTTGGTTTTGGAGCTATTTCAGAAAATGAAAAAGTTGGCGGAATAGTTTTTGATGAGAAAGGTTATAATTTTTTTCCAGCTAAACAAGATAAGAGCACTTTGGTTAGAATATTTAACCAAACGATAGAAGATAAAAAACATTATCAGGTTGAAAGCACAAATGGCTTAGAAGAGGCTTTAAAGATCTTATATAGTAAGGTTAAGTCGAATAGCATCATAATTGTGCTTAGTGATTTTAGTAATTTTACAAATGAGGCACAGCTTTATCTAAAGCTTCTGACTAGAAACCATGAGGTTGTAAATATATTTAACTATGATCCAATAGAAAAGCAGCTCCCAGACCTAGGATCCTATTTTTTTAGTGATGGGAAGCATAGGTTAGAGATAGATGGAGCAAATAAAAAGCTTAGAGAAGGCTATAAAACGCTTTTCACCGATAGGCAAAGTAATATAAAGGATTTTTCCAGAAAGCATAAGATGATCTTTTTAACTTTAGCGACAAATGATGATTTAGTTAAAGCTATAAATTATGGGATGATGAATGATGCAAGAAGCTAATCTTTTAGATAATTTAAAAGATATTTATCTACCAAAAGAAGTTCCTTTTTGGCCAATAGCCTATGGCTGGTGGGTCCTATTAGGATTAATAGTTTTTATAATTATTTGCATTTTCATTTTTAGAGAAATTAGAAAAAGCACAAAGAGACGAAAAGATTTAATAATTAAAGATTTCAGAGACAAGGTTTTTGCACAGAAGCCGGAAGAGTTTGTTTTAGCTATTTCTGTTTACTTAAAGAGAATGGCTATGGATAAATTTCCTAAAGATAAACCCCATGCGCTACATGGAGATAAGTGGCTTGAGTATTTAGATAAAAGATTAAAAACTAAAGACTTTACTACAGGTTCTGGAAAAGCTTTGTTAAATAGCTATGCTCCAAGAGAGCTAAATACACAAGAGCAAGAAGAGTTGCTGGCCGTAGCAGAAAAATGGCTTAGGACGGTTATATGATACAAGTAGCATACCCATGGATTTTTGTATTATTGCCTTTGCCTCTGTTAATTTATTTTATAGTACCAAAAGCAAAATCAGATAAACAAGCTGCCTTAAAAACTCCATTCTTTGAGCAGCTAAAAAGTAAATTATCATATAGTAGATCACAGGTTTTCCATAGGGCAAGTTTCTTAAAATATTTATTAGCTTTAATTTGGATCTTGGTGATTATTTCAGGATCAGGTCTTCAATGGCTTGGTAAACCAATAACAATGAAGCAGAGCGGTAGAGATCTGATGATGGCTATAGATTTATCTGGAAGTATGGCTATAAAAGATATGAAAAAAGGCAATGATATGGAATCTAGATTTGATTTAGTAATGAGAGTCGCTAATCAATTCATAGAGGAAAGAAAAGGGGATAGAGTAGGGCTTATATTGTTTGGAACAAAAGCTTACTTACAGACTCCATTAACCTTTGATACAAAAACTGTCCAGAACATGTTAAATGATGCAACTATAGCAATAGCTGGACCACAGACAGCTATTGGAGATGCTATTGGATTGGGTGTGAAAAAGCTTATGGAATATCCAAGCCAGTCTAAAGCTTTAATTCTTCTAACAGATGGTGAGAATAATGCTGGTGTTCTTCATCCAATACAAGCAGCAGAGATAGCTGAGCAACAAAAGATAAAAATATATACGATTGCTTTAGGCGGCGGGAATATGGTGGTTAATACACCTTATGGCTCACAAATGGTTAATACATCAGAAGATCTAGATACAAAGACATTAGAAAGAATAGCTAAAATGACAGGTGGTAAGTATTTCAGAGCTAGAGATAGTGAAGACCTACAGCAAGTGTATGATGATATAGATAAGCTAGAACCAATAAGCTCAGACAAAGCAGTTTTCAGACCTATCACATATTTTTATCCATGGACTATGGGAGCAGCACTGATTCTAAGTTTTGGTTTTGCTTTAATATGGCTATATCGGAGGGGGGGATATTGATGACTCTTATTCACTTTATTCGCCCATGGTGGTTTTTAGCTGTAATTCCAGGAGTGTTTATTTTTATTCTACTTATAAGATATAACCATAGTAGTAATACATGGTTAAAACATTGCGACAAGCATTTATTAGAGCATGTTGTAGTTGGAAATAAATTAGGCAAAAAGAGATTTATAGTTCCTTCATTTTTTCTTTTAATGTGGGCTTTAGCAATACTTGCCTTAGCAGGTCCAGCTTGGACATATCAAGATGTTCCAGTTTATGAAAAGAGTATGCCTAGAGTTATAGCATTAGATGTTTCCGACTCTATGGATACAACAGATGTCTCTCCGAGTCGTTTACAAAGGGCTAAATATAAAATTTTAGATTTGCTTAAGGAAATTCGTGAAGGTCAAACTGGGATGATAGTTTTTTCTAGTGAGCCCTTCGTTGTATCTCCATTAACTACTGATGCGAAGACAATATCTAATTTAGTCCCAGTATTAAAAACAGATATAGTACCCGTTCAGGGTCATGATATAGCTAAGGCTTTGACTAAGTCGGCTGAGCTGATAAAACAGGCTGGATTTAATGAAGGTGAGATAATATTAATCACGGATTCAAAACCCACAGATGAAGCGTATAAAGAAGCTAAAAACCTAGAAAATGAAGGAATCAAAGTTACAACTTTTGCTATTGGTACGGCAAAAGGTGGCGTTGCTCAAAGCACAGAGGGAGCATATATAAAGGATGAAAATGGCAATATTAAATACTTTGGAGTTGATTTAGCAGCATTACAAAAACTTGCTAAAGTTGGTGGGGGTATTTTTGTTACATTAACTCCAGGCAATGATGATATAGATAGAATTTTGGTTGATAATGGACAACTTACAAATGAAAAAAAATCTGATAGTGAAGCTGGAAGTAGTTCAGTTTGGTTGGATAGAGGAGTTTGGTTTATTTGGGTGTTAATAGTACTTTTAGCAATCCTTTTTAGAAAAGGGATATTGGAGAAAGTATGTCGTTAAGAAAAGTATTTATTAGTATTTTTGTTTTTGTTCCAGGTTTGGTTTTTGCGAATACATGGAATGATTTGTGGCAAACAAGAGATCAGCAAGGAATGAGCTATTTTAACAGTGATGAATATAAAAAAGCAGCTAATAGCTTTAAGAATGATCAATGGAAGGGCGCTGCTAATTATAAAGCAGGAAATTATCAACAGGCATATGATGAGTTTAAAAAGGATGATTCTGCAGTTGGACTATATAACCAAGGAAATGCTTTAACACAAATGGGAAATTATTCAGAAGCTATAGAGGCTTATAAAGAAGCAATAAAGAAAAGACCTGATTTTGAAGATGCTAAAAATAACTTGGAAATAGCGAAAGAGTTGGAAAAAGAAAAAGATCAAAACCAAAATAATGGTGGAGACAACAAAGACAACAAAGACAACAAAGACAACAAAGACAACAAAGACAATAAAGACAATAAAGACAATAAAGACAATAAAGACAATAAAGACAATAAAGACAATAAAGATAATAAAGATAATAAAGATAATAAAGATAATAAAGATAATAAAGATAATAAAGATAATAAAGATAATAAAGATAATAAAGATAATAAAGATAATCAGACGCCACCACCTGCTAGTCAACAACAGCAGCAACAGCAACAATCCGCTCAAGCAAGGCAGGAGCAGTTAGATAAAAGGCAAGCTGAGAATTTATTGGCTAGAATAGATGATGATCCGGGTGGCTTATTAAAACAAAAATTCTTAAGAGATTATAAAAATAGAATTGGGAGTGGGCAATGATAACTAAAATTTCTAAATTTATTATCATTAGTTTGGTGTTTGTATTTTCATTAGTACAGATAAGTTTTGCTCAAGTATCAGCAAGTGTAGATAGAAAAAGTATAGGCAAGGGCGAAAGTGTAGTTTTAAGTATTAATTTGGATGACTTTAACCAACAGCCAGATTTGTCACCTCTTTATAAAAACTTCACAGTTTATGATACTAGTACAAGTAGTAAGGTGACTGTTGTAAATGGAAAACAAACTGCTAGCTATGTTATGAATATAACATTGATGCCAAATAGAGATGGAAGGGTAATTATTCCAGCTTTAGCTATAGGTAATGAGCGTACAAACCCAATCACTATACAAGTCTCTAAAAATTTAACAAACGTTGAAGAAACTAAATATAGTCAAGTTTTTGCAACTGGAGAGCTTTCATCCAATATTGGATATGTTAATTCACCGATTGTTTATACTTTGAAAATCTTTTTTGCAACTCCTCTAGCTAGCTTACAACTAAAACCATTTGAGATAAAAGGAGTCGATATCAGAGAGACTGGGCATAATGCGAAATACCAGAAACAGATGAATGGTAAATTGTATGATGTTATAGAACAGAGCTTTGTGATTATTCCTAATAAAACAGGTGAGATACATATTCCAGCAATAGTTCTACAATTAAATGTGGCAAATGGATTTGGGCAAATAGGCTATAAACCAGTAATTGTTTCAACAAACAATATGGTACTAAATGTTAAGCCTATCCCTCATAATGTTAGTATTGATGATTGGTTACCATCGACTTCAGTTAAATTATCAGATAATTGGTCAGCTACTAAAGATTTAAAAGTTGGACAGCTTGTGACAAGGACTGTTTCTATAACCGCTGAAGATATATTAAGTACAGATATTCCAAAATTATCTTTTGAATCAACATATGAGTTTAATATATATGCCGAGAAGCCTCAATTTAAGGATGTTGAGGAAAATGGAAAGATGGTTGGTACAGCTACTTATAAAATAGGATATATGCCAACAAAAGAAGGAAGTGCAACAGTCCCTCCAGTTAATGTTAAATGGTACAATATTAAAACAAGTAAGCCAGAGACAACTATAATAGCTGCTAAAAAATTTGACGTTGGTCCAGGTTTTGTGCCAGCAATAATGCCTTTGCAGCAAGCTGGTGCTATAGCACAAAATGCATCAGAACAAGTTTCACAAGATAATATGTGGAGATATACAGCTTATATTTTTATAATATTATGGTTAGGTACTTTAGCAATACTAGTATTTGTTCTTAAAAAAAGGAAAGTAGTAGTAGATGATGAGTCTTTAAAAGAGCAAGATTCAGCTAAAGTAGGCACATTATCTGAAGTAAAAAAGGCTTGTTCTAGAAAAGATATTTTTGCATTAAAAGAAGCGATAATAGCTTGGGCAGAAACTAGATATAAGTCCCAAATATTTTCATTACTTGATGTTGCTAGATTTAATGATGATTTGAAAGATAAGCTAAAAGAACTAAATGAAGCTATTTATTCAAATCGAGTATTTAGTGATTATAAAGGACTTTTAGAGCAGCTAACAAAAGCAAATAAAAAAGATAAAAAAATAAAAAAATCTAAAGACAAAATAAAAGGTCTTTACGAATAAGGGATGTAGGAAATTATATGAAAAAAATATTAACACTAGTTATCTTTGTTTTTTCATTTCTTACATTCTCTACAGCTGTTGCAAATGAAAATAGTATTAAAAAAGTTCTAATAACTGGTTTTGCACCATTTGGAGGGGAAGCAACAAACCCTTCTTTTGAAGCAGTAAAAGCTTTGCCTGATAATATCGATGGAGCTCAAATTATTAAGAAAGAGTTGCCTGTAAGCTTTGATGGATCTGTTGCTAAGCTTAAAGAATATATCAAAGAATATGATCCTGACTTAATAATTTGTGTCGGTCAGGCTGGTGGGCGTTATGATATCTCAGTAGAAAGAGTAGCTATTAATATAGATGATGCTAGGATTGCAGATAATGATGGCAATAAGCCAATAGATATCAAAATTTTTGCTGATGGAGATAATGCTTATTTCTCACAATTACCAATCAAAGCAATAACTCAGAATATTAATGACTCAGGAGTCCCAGCAGAAGTCTCAAATACAGCAGGAACATATGTTTGTAATCATATAATGTATGCTTTGTTATATGAGTTAAATAAAAATTATCCTAATAAGCATGGAGGCTTTATTCATGTCCCTTATTCAACAGAGCAGGCTGTCGATAAGGTGGATACTCCTAGTATGTCTATAGAGAATATGACTAAAGCTTTAGCGGTAGCAATTAAGATTTCTATAATTACTGGAACTGATATAATAGTTACAGCAGGTAAAGAGAATTAGGGAAATATTATGGATGAAGTAAAAAAAGATTGGAAATATTATTTAGGGGTAGTTATCTTTTCAATTTCTTGGCTACCATATATTTTTGTATTTGGGCTATTGCCTTTTTTAGGGTTATCAACTGCAATGGCATTGTCTGTTGCTTCAGTAGCTCTTGTAAGTGCAGAAGTGATGTTTACTTTGTCAGTAGTACTGTTAGGTAAGACAATTATTGATGCTATTAAAAAAGCAGTTAGAAGTATTTTTGGGAATTTATTCTCTTTTGGTAAACCAGCTGGTAGGAAAAGATATACTCTGGGAATAATAATGTTAATAACAAGCCTTATTTACCCAACTCTTGTTACAGAAATCATATTACTTTTCGATTTGCTCCCAATGGTAGGTAAAGTCAATCTTATATTGATTTTATTTAGTGGCGATGTATTGTTCGTAGCAAGCTTCTTCATATTAGGTAGCAATTTTTTCCAGAAAATAAAAAGTATTTTTGAATGGCCAAATGAATAACGCTATGGCAAAGATATCGTTAGAATTTATTTTAAATTTTAGAGGTTTATTAGTTTCATGAAAGTTTCTTTTCGTATTTTAAATTCCAACATCGATGAAGAGCTAATGAACTATATTACAGATTTTGTTGTAAAAGGATATTCTCCAGAAAAGAGAGTAGCTATTTTAGCAGATAAGACGTTAGCTAAGCATATTGATGAAAAGCTTTGGAAAGATGGCGAAGATATTTTTATTCCACACTTCTGTGCAATTAATAGTACAGAGTATGATAAGTATCCGAATGTTCCGGTATTTATTACAGATAATATGTTTTTAGTTTTAGATCATGATTTATTGATAAATATAACTAATCTTCCTGTGAACATAGCAAAGAAAGCTCCCAAAGAGATTATAGAAATTGTCGATCAAAAGGAAAATAGATTAGCAGTTTCACGTAAGAAATATGTTTATTATAAGCAGTTAGGAATACAACCAAAGCACGAGAAAGGTTGATTTATATGAATACAGATAAATTAAAAAAAGCTGAACAAAAATTTCTTTCATTATATCCAGATAGTTTTTTTGATCCTACTATGCAAGAGATAGCTAAAAAACATAAAATGGATCAAAGAACAAAGCAGGCACAAGAATTTTTTAAAAAGAGTGCTTTTAGTGATGTAAGTACCATCTGTGAAAATATGGTTAAAATCATAAGTCAGTCATCATTAATCTCAATATTTGAAAAGCCAAAATTTAGAGATGTTGTGAGAAGTGTGGGACCTTCAGAAGAAAAAGCACTAGCTCAATCTTTGAAGCTTATGCTACACGGCGATCAGCAAAAAGGCTTTGAAGAAATAGTAGAAATATTGGGGCAATATAAATTGGCAAAATGGTCCTTAGTAACTGTAATACCAAATTATTATAAGCCTGATGAAGAGGTGTTTGTTAAACCAACTACTACAAAAGGTATTATATCTACCTTTCAATTAGATGGAGTAGTTTATAATCCAAAACCAACATGGGATTTTTATAAAAAATATCGTAGTCAAATATTAGAAATGAAGAGTCAAGTAGATGAAACTTTGGCTATCAATAATGCTGCATTTTGTGGCTTCTTAATGATGAGTCTGTAAATTTTATTGTTTATTTAGGGGTACTAAGTTGAGTAGTTTAAGTAATAAAAAAGTAGTTGTTCTATCTGGTATAGGAGCCGTACTAGAATTTTACGATTTTTGTTTATATATCGTTTTCTCTAAAGAAATTTCCGCTACATTTTTTAGTGGTATAGAGTCTGAAATCTTAAAAGGAATTTTTACAGTTATTATTTTTTCCATAGCATATATTATTAGGCCTTTTGCAGGAACACTATTAGGATCTATAGGGGATGTAATAGGAAGGAAGAAGCTCTTTACATTTACAATTATGTTAATGGGTATTTGTTCATTCTTAATGGGTGTTTTACCAGGATATGCAACTCTTGGTATTACAGCAACAGTACTCTTTGTTGCTTTGAGAGTTTTACAGGGAGTTGCACTAGGTGGAGAGCTTCCTGCAGCATATGTGATAGTTTATGAGTCTGTTCAGAAAAACTTTGGTGCAGCATTTGGATTATTGTTCACCTTTATTACATTTGGGTTCTTATTTTCAGATCTAGTCGCATATTTCTTTGGAGTACTTTTTGGTGATTATGCTTGGAGAATGAGCTTTATTTTCGGCGGTATTTTAGCATTTTTTGGTTATTATGTGCGTTTAAATCTACATGAGACTCCGCAGTTCTTAAACTTGCAGAAGAAAGACAAAATCCCATTTTTAGTGCTATTCAAAAAATATAGCCTGAGAGTTGTTGCAGGAACTTGTTTGACAGTTGTGATTGCATTTGGTGGTGTTATGCTTACATTATATATGCATGAGCTTGTTGGTAAGTTAATTGATTTACCATCTTCAGAAATATCTTTCATATTAGCACCAAGCTTATTAGCTTTATCAATAGCTACATATGTATTTGGCTATAGGGCAGATAAAATCGGGCTAAGAAAAACCTATGCAATAGCTTGTTTCTTATTATTAATATTAGTTTTCCCAAGTATTTATATAATAACGAGTATTAAAACTCCGTTAGCAGTAATTTTTGGAACTAGTGTTTTAACTATATTATTTGGTATGTATGTATCTGTGGCGTTATATTTCATATGCGATTTGTTTCCTACTGATGTTAGGTTATCTGGTGTAGGTTTAAGTTATAATTTAGCGTTTGCACTAGTGGGAGGGTTTGCTCCATTAGCTAGTCATTCTATAGCTGTGATATCAGGCAAAATTTATCTAGGATTTAGTATTGTGGCTATAGTTTGTGCTTTATTAGGGCTGTTTGGATTATTCTTATATAATAGGAATTTAAATAAGTTATATAAATCTAAAATTATTTAAGATAAAGGTGCGATAAGCTTTAATAATTTTTCAGGTATTAGGCTAATCAAATTTTTCTTAGGAAGTTCTCGGATCGAATCTTTTTTTAGATCTTCTGCAAAGTTATTAATATTTTTGATTAACTTTTCTTCATGAAAAAGAGTAGATATCTCATAGTTAATAAATAAACTTCTATAATCTAAATTTGCTGAACCTATTAGGACCACCTCATTATCAACTAATATTAGTTTGCTATGTAACATGGATTTAGTATATAAAAAGTAGTTGATATTATATTTCTCTAAATCTCTAACATAGTTATAGTTGAGAAGGGTAGCAATCAGACCATCACTTTTAAAAGGTATTATGATTGTTATATTTACCCCTCTTAAAGCGGCATTTTTAATCAAAGAAAATATTTGATCAGACAGGATAAAATAAGGTGTAATAATAGTTATTTTGTTCTTAGCAGTAGCTAGTAAAGAAATTAATGTATTATAAAATATTTCACTTTGTATATCTGGACCTGAAGGAATAATATAAGCTGATTTTTGAGGATTTTTTTCAAGATAAAACCCTTCATAACAAAATTCTAAAGAGTTTTTAGATGCGTAATTCCAGTCAGACACAAATAGGTTTGTATATCCTTTTGTAATATCGCCTTCTATTTTTAGAATCACATCTTTCCAAGAATTTTTACCTTTAGCTAAGTAGTTGCCGCTAATATTCACTCCCCCTATTAAAGTAGTGATATTATCAAAAATATATATTTTTCTATGATTTCTAGGATTGTAGTGATTTCTAAATAATAAGCTGCCAAATAGAGAGTTAAACACTACTATATCAATACCTTTCTTACGTAGCTTACGTATTTGTAAGTTTTTCTTTAACGAAAACGTTACATTTGAACCAAAGGCATCGACTATTATTTTAACTTGTACACCTTTTTTAGCTTTATCTTCTAACAGATGCATAAGTTTATTACCAATAGTATCTAAATCCCAAATGTAGGTAACTAAGAAAATACTTTCTTTTGCAGTATGTATCTGATCTACAAAACATTGATATATATCTTTAGTTTCGTAGAAAAATTCAGTTTTAGAATAAGGTAGGGCAGATAATTGATAATATGTCATCAAATTAGTTAACGGAGTAGAGAGAGCCTCTCTATTTTTTGTGGATAATAAGGCAATAGGAAAACAGTCTTGTTGACCACGCTTTTTTAGCTGAGCCAGCCAATATATTATTACACCAGAAATATTTGGGGCAAGGCAAACAACAGCAATCCAAAATAATTGAGCCCTTAAAAAGCTTCTTTTATATAAAATAGAAATAACAGTTAAGCCAATAAGTAAGTAGATTAAAAAATATTTAAGTAACATCTTAAAAGCTTCTGAAGTAGAGTATTTTATAATTATGCTATACTTTTAAAAAGATTTCTTTAATTGAGTAGCAAATAAAAATGTTCAAGAAAGTTTTTATTTTATTAAGTTCACTTATAAGTATTCAATTTGCTTTTTCTCAAAATATACCAGATGATTTTGTGAACGTGCAGGAGGTTATACCTTCTATACAAGTAGACATGAGGTATGCTTCTGATTTTAATTTCGTTGGAAAAAAGATAGATGGCTATAATGAAGGTAAATGTTATCTGACAGATCAAGCAGCAGAAGCATTAAGCCAAGTTCAAGATAAGCTTGTGCCAATGGGACTGTCATTAAAAGTTTATGATTGTTATAGACCGCAGAAAGCAGTGGATAATTTTGTCAAATGGGCAGCAGATACTAAAGCTACTCAGATGAAACCGACTTTTTATGAAGAGGTTGATAAAAAGAATCTCTTTAAAGATGGTTATATTGCTGCAAAGTCAGGGCATAGTAGAGGTAGTACTATGGATCTAACAATAGTGCCGATAGATAGTAAAACTCCTGAACATAGATCAAAGCAAGTGTCATGTACGGCACCATATAGTCAAAGAGATCCTGATAATAGTTTAGATTTTGGTACTGGATTTGATTGTTTTAGTGAGAAGTCTCATCCTGATTATGTTGATATCCCAGCACAGGCTAGAGCTAATAGATTATTACTTCAAAGATTAATGGAAGATGCTGGATTTGTGCCGTTAGATACAGAGTGGTGGCACTTTACACTGAAAGATGAGCCGTATAAAGATACATATTTTAACTTTGATGTTTAATGTTTAAACCTTTGTGATATATTTAATTTAAAAACCTTTTCAGCTAACAAAATGAATTCACTAATATCCCCACCTATTTTATTCTTTTTTCTTGGTCTTATTGCAGCTATATTTAAAAGTAATATTAGTATTCCAGATGATATAAAAAAGTTTCTTTCAATATATTTACTTATTTCAATTGGATATAAAGGAGGATTTCAGATCTATCATAATGGAATAGATTCCAATGGCATTTTTGTAATACTAATATGTATGCTATTTTCATTTTTTATGCCTTTTGTCTTATTTTTCCTTTTAAAAAAATGGGTTTTAAAAACAGGACCTGACTCAGTCTTAATAGCATCTTCATATAGTTCGGTAAGTGCGGTGACTTTTATAACAGCTTTAAATGTATTGATAGCTGATAATATTAGCTACAATGGATATATGATAGTTGCTCTAACCGTGATGGAATTTCCCGCAATAATTGCAGGGATGATGATATATTATCTTTTCGTAGTGAAAGGAAGTCCTTTAGTATCTCAGTCAACAATATTTAGGAAGTCAGCCAAAGAAGCTTTGTTAGACTATTCAGTTATTTTATTAGTTGGAAGTTTAATTATAGGTTTTTTATGTGGTGATGATGGAAACCTAGATATGGCCCCACTAACTTCTGCTTTGTTTAAAGGAATGCTTGCTCTTTTTCTTTTAGGTATGGGAGTTTCTGCTGGTGAGCAGATAGGTTTATTAAAAAAAGCGGGAATAAAGTTAATAGCATTTGCCGTGATAGTACCAATAATTTTATCATGTTTAGCTATCTTAATAGGATCATCTATACATTTAGGAGAAGGTAACACATTATTACTAGCAATGCTTTTTGGTGGAGCATCATATATAGCTGTTCCAGCAGCTATGTCAGAAACAGTTGAAGGTGGTAATGTTGGGTTAATGGTGGCTTTAGCACTAGTAGTAACTTTTGTTTTTAATATAAGTGTGGGAATTCCTATATACTTAATTATTCTTTCTTAGTAGTTGTTTAAAGGATCTTAGTTTCTATATTTTTTCTCTTAACCTTGCTAAAATTACTCTCATTAAATTTTTCTAAGTTTTTGCAATTTATATAGGTTTTAAGAATGACTCAAGAGATGAATAAAAATTACAATCCTAAAGAGATTGAGCAGTCTAATTATAAAAAATGGGAATCTTCAAACAAGTTTGCTTGTGGTAATACTGATTCAAAAGATACTTATACAATAATGCTGCCTCCTCCAAATGTGACAGGAACTCTGCATATGGGGCATGGTTTTCAGATGTCTTTAATGGATATTTTGATCCGTTATAACAGAATGTCTGGTAAAGATACTTTATGGCAACCAGGTACAGACCATGCAGGTATTGCTACGCAAATGGTTGTAGAGAGGCAGCTTAATGCTCAAGGTATTTCTAGGCATGATTTAGGGCGTGAAAACTTTGTAAGTAAAGTTTGGGAGTGGAAAGAGCTTTCAGGCGGAACTATAACTTCTCAAATGCGTAGAATAGGAGCTTCTCCTGATTGGAATAGAGAAAGATTTACAATGGATGATGGTCTTTCAGATGCGGTGAAAAAATGTTTCATTAAATTATATGATGATGGTTTGGCATATCGTGGTGAGAGATTAGTAAACTGGGATCCTAAGTTAAAAACTGCAGTATCTGACTTAGAAGTTGCCCAGAGAGAAGAAAAGGGTTCGCTTTGGCATTTCATTTATCCGATAGCAAATAGTGATGAGAAAATTATCATAGCAACAACTCGTCCAGAGACGATGCTTGGCGATATGGCAGTTGCAGTTCATCCAGAAGATGAGAGATATGCTCACCTTATTGGTAAGATGGTAAATCTACCACTTACAGATAGACAGATTCCTATAATAGCCGATGACTATGTTGAGAAAGATTTTGGTACAGGATGTGTGAAGATTACGCCAGCTCATGATTTTAATGACTATGAAATGGGTAAAAGACACAATTTGCAGATGCTAAATATCTTAACTGATGATGCTGCACTAAATATTAATGTGCCATCAAAATATCAAGGATTAGATAGGTTTGAAGCACGTAAGCAAATAGTTGCTGATATGGATTCTTTAGGTTTGTTAGACAAGATAGAGCCTCATGCGTTAAAAGTACCGACTGGAGATAGAACTGGTGAGGTTTTAGAACCGTATCTAACTAGGCAATGGTTTGTTAAGGCGGATGTGCTTGCGAAGCCAGCTATAGAAGCTGTAGAAACTGGTAAAGTGAAGTTTGTTCCAGATAACTGGAAGAATACATATTTTGCTTGGATGCGTGATTTACAGGACTGGTGTGTATCTAGACAGCTTTGGTGGGGGCATAGAATCCCTGCTTGGTATGATAGTGAGGGTAATGTATATGTTGGTGAAGATGAGGCTGATATTAGAGCTAAATATAATCTATCAGCTGAAACTGTTATTAAACAAGATGAAGATGTATTTGATACATGGTTCTCATCTGCATTATGGCCATTCAGTACACTAGGCTGGCCAGAGAAAACTCCCGAGTTAGAAAAATATTATCCGACGAGCGTTCTTGTAACTGGTTTTGATATTATTTTCTTCTGGGTTGCTAGAATGATGATGTTTGGTATGTATTTTATGAATGATGTGCCATTTAGAGATATTTATATTACTGGACTTATTCGTGATAGCGAAGGTAATAAAATGTCAAAATCAAAGGGTAATGTGTTGGATCCTGTGGATTTGATAGATGGTATATCTTTAGAAGACTTGCTTGAAAAAAGAACCACTGGTTTAATGCAACCACAGATGAAAGCTAAGATTGAGAAAGCTACAAGAAAAGAATTTCCAGAGGGCATTAGCGCTTATGGTGCAGATGCTGTGAGATTTACTTATGCAGCGTTGGCCTCTACATCTCGTGATATCAGTTTCGATACAGCTAGAGTTGAGGGGTATCGTAACTTCTGTAATAAACTTTGGAATGCTTCAAGATTCGTAATGATGAATTTAGATGATTATAAGGTTTGTGATAATTATGAATTAGGTGTTGCAGATAAGTGGATTTGGAGTGTTTTAAATAATGCTGTTGCAGATGTACATAAACACCTTGTGAATTATAGATTTGATTTAGTAGCAAATACTATTTATGACCTTGTATGGAATAACTATTGTGACTGGTACGTTGAGTTTGCAAAAGTTACTTTAAAAGATGAGTCTTTATCTGAGAAGCAAAAAAATGGAGTTAAATATACTTTAACCAAAGTATTAGAGAATATCCTGGCTTTAGCTCATCCTCTTGTACCATTTATCACAGAGAGTATCTATCAGCAGCTTAAAGCTCATTTAAATGATGCTAAAGATACTATTATGGATGTGTCCTATCCAGTAGCTAAAGAAGAGCTTGTAGCTAAAGAAGATGAGGTTGTTATCTCATGGTTACAAAATGTAGTTACAACTCTTAGAAATATGCGTAGTGAAGTAGGCATTAAACCATCTTTAGAAATAGACTTAATTATTAAAGATATAGCTGAGAAAGAAGAAAGTTACTTAAGACAGACAGAGAGTTTTATAAAAGCGCTAGCTAGAGTTAAAAATATTGAATTTAGTGATAATCCACCGACGTCTTTATCTCAAGTTATAGAAGGTTTAGAATTAAATATTCCTCTAGAAGGTTTGGTTGATGTTGAGCAAGAAGTTGCAAGGCTAGATAAAGAGCTAGAGAAGCTGCAAAAAGAAGTTGAGAGAGTACAAAATAAACTTTCTAACCAAAAGTTTGTGGCAAATGCTCCAGAAGCTGTAGTTGCAGTCGAAAAAGAGAAGCTTGCTAAGTATCAGGAGCTTTATGCTAAAACGCTTGAGAAGAAAGAAGTTCTTAATAAGTAAATGGCTAGTAAAAATGTTATAAGTTTATCTAATTTGTATGATGCTTCTGTTATAGGGGTTAGTATGCTTAACCCACATTAGCTGCAACAATGGGTATAGCTAAGATATTGGGTAAGCAACTAAGCCTTTCAACAGGTATATTACAAAAAAATATAGAAGGATTAAATATAGACTTTAACTCTTTATCAGATTCTGAGAAAGATGATTTAGCAATGATGGCTTATAATATGCATATGCAAGTAATAAATGGATTATCTGAGGAAAATCTTAATTTACTTTCTAAGCTTATTGCTAATCAAATTAAAAAAGCTGATATAGATATTTCTAAAGATAAATATAATAAATTTTCTAGGATTGTTTCTGCGCTTGATAAAGAGGAAGTTATAGTCATTTATGACGTAATAGAAGTATATAAAGATCTATGTGCGAATTTTGATAGTTATTATAATGTTAAAGACAAGCAAGAAGGTTTTAATATTCTTGTTATAGATCACTCTTTAACGTTGGTGAGAGAGAAGCAAAGTTTAGAAGAAGCTTCTCTTCAGTATGAGTTAATACAAGGACTCACAAGAACGGCATTATTTAAAACATATGGCTTTGGTTTTGCTGCTAGTGGCGTAAAACATTATCATGGCTTAATGATTACAGAATTATTTAAAGAGTTTATTAAATATATTGATGAGACTTCTATATGTGATGATAAGTTTAAATTGGACTAATAGTTATCTAACTAATTTTATATTGAAACAGCTAATCTTCTAGTTTAATCTTTAAGCAGCTTTATTTTCTAAGTTATTTAGAGTTTTAAAAAGATATAGGATTTAAGTATGAAAAAAGCATATGTATTACTTGATTACTTTCTAAAGATTTTATTTTTAGTAATATTTTGGTTTGTTGCAGGTATTTTTCTGGGTTATGCAACAGTATTTTTGACATCGCCTGATAGTGTTTATAATCTTTTACATGCAAATGGATTTGTATGGACAACCGTATATGGTGCAACTGAGCTTGCTTGTTATGTTCCAATGCTTTTTGCGATAATATTTGTAGCATTTGGTAAAAATAAGAAATTATTAGTTATACCAATGGTTGTTGTCCTTATACTTTTACACCTAATTCAATATGTTGTCTGTGCAGGGATATTAGATTATTTAGCGAGTTAATTTCTTTGTATTAATATAGATCTATTTACTTGATTAATATCAGTATGACCACAAAATGCCATAGTCTTATCCATTTCTTGATAGAAAATCTCTAATACTCTTTGGGCTCCTTTTTCTCCATAAGCTCCAATACCATAATTTAGTGCTTTACCTATCATTCCAGCTTTTGCACCTAGAGCTTTTGCTTTAAGCAAATCTTGTCCTGAGCGAATTCCACTATCTATAATAACCTCAAGTTTGCTATCAACAGCATCAACGATTTCTTCTAATACAGAGATGCTTGAAGGAGCTCCATCTAATTGGCGGCCTCCATGGTTTGAGACAACAATCCCTTCTGCTCCAGTATTTTGAGCGAGTATAGCATCTTCAATATCCATAATTCCTTTAATAATCATAGGACCATCCCATTGATTTTTGACCCATTCAACATCACGCCAATTTAAGCTTAAATCAAACTGTTCACTTGTCCACTTACCTAAGGATGCTAGATTATTAGCATTTTCAATATGATTTGCTATATTTCCAAAGGTTCTATTTTTTGTTTTTAGCATACCTAAACACCAGCGAGTTTTTGTGCTTATATTAATTAGGTTTTTAATCGTTGGTTTTGGTGGAACTGTCATACCATTTTTCACATCAACGTGACGATCACCAATCATTTGTAAATCAGCTGTTAAAACTAGTGTGCTACAGCCAGCATCTTTTGCTCTAGCTATTAGATTAGCCATAAATTTTCTGTCTTTCATCATGTATAGCTGGAACCAAAAAGGCTTAGTAGTATGTTTAGCAACTTCTTCTATAGAGCAAATAGCCATAGTTGACATAATATAAGGAATACCAAATTTTTCAGCAGCTCGAGCAGCATGAATTTCGCCGTCAGCATGCTGCATTCCAAGTAAACCAGTTGGAGCGAACATTAGTGGCATATTGAATTCTTGACCTAGTATTTTTGTTTTTAGAGAACGTTCTTGTATATCTGTAAGTACTTTTTGTTTAAATAGATATTTGCCAAAATCTTTTTGATTACTTTCTAAAGTTTGTTCTTTCCATGAGCCTGATTCACAATAGTCAACAAACATTTTAGGAACTCTACGGTGGTATATTTTACGCATATCTGCTATTGATGTAATTTTCTCTAAATTACTACTCATCGAATCATCTCCAGTGTGATTTAAGGGCATTAAGTATTGGGTTAAATTTCCGTAAAAATTTTTTCTTCAGAAAGCCTAGATTTAGGTAATTTAGCATTAAAGTCATCTTCTGAACTGTAACCAGCAGTTACAACCACAGAAGCTGAGAACCCTTTTTCTTTTAGATTGAACTCTTCATCTATAATATTTTGATCAATACCTTCCATTGGAGTGGCATTTATTTCTAAAGCAGCTAGGCCAAGTAAAATGGCGCCTAAACTTATGTAGACTTGCTTCTCAGCCCAGTGTCTAAGGTCTTTAGGATTATATTTGTGTAATGAGGTAAACTTTCTGCGAGCGGCTTCTTGTAGCTTTTCAAATTCGATAGATGGGAATCTACCATCTTTTCTTTCTTGAACTAAAAGCTCTTCTAGGTAGTCATCACTTATATCAGTTCTTAAGCAAAGAACTATAACTAGAGCAGCATCTTTAATATTAACTACATTTTTAGGGTGGATATTTTCAGCAGATTTTGCAATTTTAGCTTTTGCTTCATCTGAAGTAGCTAATATAAAATGCCAAGGTTGAGAGTTTACACTAGATGGAGTAAATCTAAGAATATCTTTTATTTGTTGTATTTGCTCATTAGTAAGTTTTCTTGAAGGGTCATAAGCTTTTGTTGTATAACGAGTTTTAGCATATTCGACAATATTCATATTATAAAATCTATGGAAAAGTTTTAGTCAGTATATTTGATTAAGAAATATTGGACAATGTTTTTGGGTAGAGATATTTTTATTTTTTTGTAATCATATCTTTTATTAAAAAGCATATTAAGATTTTATATGATCTACTGTTCTGCTCTTTTAGCTGTTGAAGATAATAAGATTCTGCTTGTACGAGTTAGAGATAACACAATCTGGTATTGCCCTGGTGGTAAAATTGAACAAGGTGAAGAACCAAAAGAGACTCTTATAAGAGAGTTAAAAGAAGAGCTTAATTTAAATATGTCTCCAGAAAGTTTAACGTATTTAGGTAAAACTATTACAGATAATCATGATAGGACAGATACGGTTATATTAGAGTGCTATACGGGCAATATAGATCAAGAAATAAAACCATGTGCAGAAATTTCTGAAATTAAATGGTTTGATTTTAATGATACTGAATTTATGGCTCCTGCTGCTATGGAAGGTATCAGAAGGTGGTTTTCCTAAAGATTAAGGTTGACTTAACTCTTTATATTTTTTATTATTTGAGCCGTTTATATATTGATCCTATCAGGATATAACAAAATGTGGTTTACTATATTTAGTAAATTAATTTGTAACTTTGAAAATAAGAGTTTTTATTATGAAAATTATGTTCTCTGCTGATGGTATATCTGAGTCAGAATTAGAAAAAACAGCAACTATTGCTAAGCATGTTGATTGTGTAAAAATAGGGCATATCTTATGTTCTACTTTATCTTTTGATGATATAAATAAGCTTGTTGGAGATAAAGATATATTTTTAGATTTTAAATTTCATGATATTCCAAACACAGTTGCTACAGCTATTGAGAACTATTCAAACTCAATTAAAAATCTGAAATATTTTACCTTTCATGGGACAGCTAGCGACAAGATGATTAAGGCAGCTTTAACTGCTAAAACTAATGCTATTGCCCTAGCAGTTATCACACTTAGTAGTGATGCTGATTTTGATAAAGAGGATTCTCTAATAAAGTTTGAGAGATGCTTTAATCTAGGTGTTCGTAATTTTATTTGTCATCCATTTCTAGTTGCAGATGTGCGTAAAAAGTTTGGCAAAGAGGTTAAGCTATATGTTCCAGGTGTAAGGCTTGAAGAAGATTCTTCAGATGATCATTTTAATGCTTTGACTCCTCAAAAAGCTAAAGAGTTGGAAGTTGACTATATCATAGTCGGAAGACCTCTTCTCAAAGCGGATAACATTTTAGAAAAACTGAAAAAATATATTTAGTTTCTTTTGTTTCTATTAGAAATAAAAATGTTAGAATACTAGATCAGAGATAATCTAATTTCTGACACTTATGCGAAATAAGAATCTAAAAAATATCATTGTTTCCCCTCCTTTTGGAAGATATTTAAAATTCAAAAGTACATCTAATGTTTATGGATCTTTTACAATTTCTCAAAGAAAAGGACTTATCAAGCAGGCCATTAAGACTATTCGTAAAATAGATAAAAATGCTTGGAGAAATAAAATCGGACTTAGAAATCCTGGTTTAGCCAATATTAATCCTCCTAGGAGAGCTCAGGATATAATATCTCTAGCAGCTCTAGAGATGGGGGATTGGCAGAAATTCGCAGATATTTTAAACTCGGAAAGATTTAATAATAATAAAAATATAGAAATAAATATTGGCTGTCCAAATGCTCAGATATGTGACTTTCCAAGTGAGAATGCAAAGCTCTTCAAAAAAGATAAAAATCTAATTGTTAAATTCCCTCCAACTATAGATGCAAATGAAAAAATAAAAGAATATCTAGCTGTTGGAATTAAAACCTTTCATCTTTGTAATACAATTCCTACTGATAAGGGTGGAATATCTGGTTATCCACTACAAGAGTATTCTTTAAAAGCTGTAAGGGAAGCTAGAAAAGAGTTTGGTAATAGTGTAACTATCATAGGCGGTGGAGGTATTTATACTTTAGAAGATGCTCAGAAATATATTGAAGCAGGAGCTGATCATTTATCAATGAGTTCGATTTTCTTTAATCCTTTTAAAGGAATGAAATTAGTTAAGAGTATTTCAAAGAATATTTTTTCAAAATAAATTGCTATAAAAAGTATTGATCATAAATTTTAGTCATTTAAGCTGTCTTAACATAGCGCTGATTTAATTCAACTTGCGAGCGCTTTATAAATTCTGCTAAAGCGATTCGTATTATATTTTTCTTTTACGTTTTAGCAGGCTTTTTGTTTAACTAAAACTTTGAGGAATATAATATGACTATACAAAAAGCTCATTTCGAAACACTATCTGTTCATGCTGGTAATCCTGGTGAAGATTCAACTGGGGCTATCATGACTCCAATTTATACCACTTCTATATATCGTCAAGAAACTCCGGGAGAGTACAAGGCTTTTGAATATGGTAGATGTGGTAACCCAAGTCGCTTTAAATATGAAAATGCTGTGGCAGAGCTTGAGAAAGGAAAAGCTGCTTTTGCTTTTGCTTCAGGTATGGCTGCGATAAATGCTGTAGCTGATATCTTAGATGTTAATAGCCATATCATAGCTTTTGATGCTATTTATGGGGGCACATATCGCTTATTTGAAGAGGTTAAAAAGAAAACTAGTGGCTTAAGTGTTACTTATTTAGATTTTAATGATTTAGATCAGTTAGAAAATAGTGTCCAAGAAAATACTCGTATTGTGTGGATAGAAAGCCCATCTAACCCTTTGCTTAAAGTTCTCGATATTGGAGAAATTAGTAAGTTTTGTAAAAAGCATGATCTATTATTAGCGGTAGATAATACCTTTGCTTCTCCATATAACCAAACACCAATTTCTTTAGGGGCAGATATAGTAGTCCATTCCGCATCTAAATATATAAATGGGCATTCAGATGTTATAGGTGGGATAGTTGTAGTAAAAGATGATCCAGAACTTATTGAGAAAATAAAATTCATTCAAGTATCTGGAGGAGCTGTTGCAAGTCCTTTCGATAGTTTTCTAGCTGCAAGAGGTTTAAAAACTTTAGCTTTAAGAATGCAAAAGCATAATGACAATGCTTTACGTTTGGCTAAATGGTTGAGTAAACATGATTTAGTTAAAGAAGTTAATTATCCAGGTTTAGAAAGCTCCTCAACATATGAAATTGCCAAAAAACAGATGAAAGGTTTTGGAGGTATTATAAGCTTAGAATTAAATGGAGATATTAATACCGCAAAGAGATTTTTAGAAGCATTAAAGCTGTTTTTTATTACAGTAAGTGTTGGAGGAGTTGAGAGCTTATCTTCAATCCCAGCACTTATGTCTCATTCATCTATGCCAAGAGAAGCGCGACTAAAATATGGAATAACTGATACATTAGTTAGACTTTCTATTGGGATAGAAAATGCAGAAGATTTAATAAATGATTTAGATCAATCACTAGAAAAAGCTAGAGGAGAACTAGCATGGAACTGGTAGCTTCAACCCAAGCAAAATTCCCTAAAGGAATGGTCTATTTATTCTTAACCGGGCTATGGGAAAGATTTAGCTATTATGGAATTACCGCTTTATTGATTCTATATTTATTTAAATTTTTCGGGATGTCGGATGCTAAAGCGTATCTTATTTATGGTGCGTATGCTTCTATGGTTTACGGAACTCCTATAATAGGTGGACTAATAGCTGATAAATATATAGGACAATATAGATCAATAATAATTGGAGCGTCTCTTATAGCGTTAGGTCATTTTGTGATGATTATTCCAGACAGCCATAACTACTATTTTTTCTCTGGCTTGAGTTTCGTTATTGTAGGTACTGGTTTATTTAAGCCAAGTATTGGAGCAATTACTGGGAGTCTATTTGTAAATAATGATTATAAAAGAAATGAGGGATTTACTTTACTATATATAGGTATGAATTTGGGAACAATTATCGCACCAATAGTATGTTCATATATCGCAATAACTATTAGTTGGAATCTAGCGTTTGGTATAGCCGGCGTTGGCATGTTAGTAGGGTTGGTTATCTTTATAAAAGGAGGGAAATACTATAAAGATATAAAAACCAGCAATATAAAGAAAACGGCCTATAATTATTCTTTTTGGATAATTTTAAGCACATTTATTTGTGGTCTGATTTTGTTTATTTTTGTTTTATTAGTTTATCCAGTATGGGCTAGTAGTATTTTATACTTGATAGGTTTATCTACATTATTTCTAATTTCTTATTTTATTTTTAAATCTGAAAAATATGATAGAAACAGAATATATATTACAGTTACTCTAACCTTTTTTTATATGATTTTCATGATCCTGCTACAACAAAGTGGTGGGATGCTAAATGTTTTCACAGAGAGGAATGTAAATAGAGAAATACTCGGATTTGTTATTCCAACAAGCGCTTATCAATCGGTGGAGCCATTTTTTATAATATTTTTTGGTCCAATATATGCTTTATTGGGTCGAAGATTTAAGAAAGGCTCATATGCATATCCAGCTAAATTTGCTACAGGTTTGTTAGTTATGAGCATTTCTTTTTTAGTTTTGGTTTTGGCAATTCTATTAACAGCTAAAGAGGGCTTTATTTCTTCTTGGTGGATAAATCTAAGTTATATGTTACAAGCGGCAGGAGAATTATTTATTGGTCCGATAGGTTTAGCTATGGTTAGTGCAGTTGCTCCTAAGAAAATGGTGGGATTTTTCATGGGAGTATGGGTTTTAAGCTCAGCTTTTGCAAATTTCTTGGCAGCTAATTTTGGAGCTTTAATTAGTGGTAGTCAAAAGGCTGGTTCAATAGCTCCTATAGAAACTATAGACACTTATTTCCAAGCTTTTATTTACTTTACTTTATTAGGCTCAATAGCTGCTCTAGTATTATTTGCTTTATCGCCATATCTAAATAAAAAACTTAGAGCTATAGCGATATAAGAGAAAAATACTTAGCTTTTACGTTTTAGATCATATAGATCTTTACGTCTATCTCTTAAGTTTCTAACGCTTCCGAATTTGTTAAGTTCACGTAATAAATTAATATCAACATCAACAATCAGAATCATTTCAGTATTTGGAGTTGTCTCAGCTTTTATTCCTGTAGGAGGGAAGGCAAAGTCACACGGAGTAAACACCATAGATTGAGCATATTGAATATCCATGTTATGCACATTCGGTAAGTTACCAACACTGCCCGCAATAGCAACATAGCATTCATTCTCAATAGCTCTTGCTTGAGCACAGTTTCTTACTCTAGAAAAACCGTTTTGAGTATCTGTCAGATATGGAACAAAAAGAATATCCATTCCATCTTCAGCAAGTATTCTACTTAGTTCTGGGAATTCAGAATCATAACAAATTAAAATTCCGATTTTACCGCAATCAGTATCAAAAACTTCAAGTTTACTTCCGCCTTGTAGACCCCATACTTTAGCTTCATCTGGAGTTACATGGAGTTTTTCATATCTTTCTACAGTACCATCTCTACGACATAAATATCCTACGTTGTATAAACGTCCATTTTTCATCTCTGGCATACTTCCAGTTATGATGTTTATATTGTAAGAAATGGCAAATTCAGAGAATCTATCTGTAATTAGTTTTGTATGTTTAGCTAGTTCTCTAATTGCTTCAGGCTCTGATAGATGATTATTCTCAGCCATCAAAGGAGCATTAAAAAACTCTGGGAATAGAGCAAAATCTGATCGGTAATTAGAGACGGCATTCACAAAGTATTCAGCATGTTGCATCAATTCATCCAACCCTCTATAAGGACGCATCTGCCATTGTATTAGCCCTAAGCGAACATCTTTTTTGATTGGGGCAGCATCTTTTTGCTCTTCTTCATAGTAAATGTTTGTCCATTCTAATAGAACAGCATAATCATTAGATTCGACATCATCTAAGTATGATTTAATTATCTTAACAGGTTGAAAATCATTGCTTAGTTGAAAGTGTAAAACAGGATCGTGTAGCTCTTGTCTCTTTAGTTTAGCTATATATTGTTGAGGAGTCATTTTATCAGCATATTCATGATATCCTGGAATTCTTCCGCCAAAAATTATGCTCTTTAGGTTAAGCCTTTCACAAAGATCTTTTCTATAGTCATATAATCTACGACCTAAGCGCATACCTCTAAATTCCGGCTTAACAAATAGGTCAATACCGTACAGTACATCACCTTCATCATCATGCGTGTTAAAGGTATCATTACCTGTTATTTTCTTATAAGTGTGTTTATGCCCAAACTTTTTATAATCCACGATAATAGATAGAGCACATCCCGCTAATTGATCGTTTACTCGGATAACAACTTGACCTTCAGGGAATTTTTTAATTAGAGAGCTTATTTGATGGGTTTTCCAGTAAGGATCTTCAATGTTGTATACTTCAATCATTGCTTCTTTAAGTTCTTGATAATCATCTAAACTTAAAAAGTCTAATTTTATATTTTCTATGTTTGCCATATTTTGTTAAATAATTTTATTCATTAAATACAAAATTACATTACAGGCTTAGCTTTGTAAATGTTTAACTGAAAGCTAATCACGCTTTACAATTATTTTATTTTTGTTTATGTAACTTAGTCTTCTTGGATATTTCTTGCTATAATACAATGATTAAATTTTGTCTATGACTTTTATAAAAACTTTTGAAGGAATTATTTTGATATGAGAACACATTATAGTTCAGATATAAATGAGAAATTAGAAAACCAAAAAGTTACTGTTTGTGGTTGGGTGCATCGCCGTAGAGATCATGGTGGGGTTATATTTTTAGATATTAGAGATAGAAGTGGTTTGGTACAGTTAGTATTTAACCCAGATAATAAGGATTTTAAATTAGCTGATAGCTTAAGAGGGGAATTTGTAATAAAAGCCTCTGGAGTTGTTAATTTAAGACCAGAAGGTCAAGAGAATAAAAATCTAGCTAGTGGTAAGGTGGAAATCATTGGTGAAGATCTTGAGATAATAAATAAATCAAAAACTATCCCTTTCCAATTAGATGATTTTCAAACTACAGGCGAAGATGTAAAGCTTAAGTATCGTTACATAGACTTAAGAAGGCCTGAAATGCAGAATAAGCTTATTACAAGAGCGAAGGCTGTTAGATATGTAAGACGCTTTTTAGATGATAATGGATTCTTGGATATAGAGACTCCATTTTTAACAAAAGCAACGCCAGAGGGCGCAAGAGATTATTTGGTACCAAGCCGTAATTTTAATGGTAAGTTCTATGCACTTCCTCAGTCACCACAGCTTTTTAAACAGATTCTGATGGTTTCTGGTTTTGATAGATATTACCAAATCGTTAAATGTTTCCGTGATGAAGATTTAAGAGCAGATAGACAGCCAGAGTTTACACAGATAGATATTGAGGCTTCATTTATTGATGAAGCTTTCATTATGTCTACTATGGAAAAAATGATAGCAGGACTTTTTGAGTCAACTATTGGTGTTAAATTTGAGACCTCATTTCAAGTTATGACTTTTGCGGAAGCTATAGATAAGTACGGTATTGATAAGCCAGATCTAAGAATTCCTTTAGAGTTTGTAAATATCAAAGAGGATATGAAAAATGAGGAGTTCAAAGTATTCTCGGGTCCAGCAAATGATCCGGAGGCAAGAGTTATAGCTTTAAGAATACCTGAAGGTAATGAAAAACTTACTAGAAAAATGATAGAAGATTATACTAAGTTTGTAGGTATTTATGGTGCTAGAGGTCTTGCATATATTAAGATTAATTCATTATCTCAAGGTAAAGAAGGTTTACAATCTCCTATAGTTAAAAATATTTCTGAAGAAACTTTATTTAAAGTAATAGAAAGAACAGGTGCAAAAGAAGGAGATTTATTGTTCTTTGGTGCTGGTAAGACTAAAGTAGTTAATGACTCTATGGGAGCATTAAGAGCAAAAATTGGTGAAGACCTTGAATTGTTTACTAAAGAGTGGGCTCCATTATGGGTAATTGATTTCCCAATGTTTGAAAAAGATGATAATAGATTATATGCAGTGCATCATCCATTTACTGCACCTAAAGTAGAAAGTACTGAAGAGTTAATGAAAAATCCTGAGGCTTTAATTTCTAGAGCCTATGATATGGTTATTAATGGTTATGAAGTTGGTGGTGGATCTATTCGTATTCATAAGCAAGATATGCAAGCTAAAGTGTTTAATTTATTAGGAATTTCTGATGAAGAAGCTCGTGAGAAGTTTGGCTTTATGTTAGATGCATTATCTTATGGAACTCCAATTCATGGAGGTATAGCTTTTGGTGTTGATAGATTAATTATGCTTCTTACAAATACTACAAATATCCGTGATGTAATAGCATTCCCTAAAACACAGACAGCAAGCTGTCTAATGACGGAAGCTCCTTCTACTGTGTCTTTAGAGCAATTAAATGAGTTGGGAATTGCTGTTAAGAAAGAAGAGAAGTAAAAATATTCAATGCAAAAAAATAGTCTAGTTATTTTTAAGTCTAAGCCAGCAAAGGTATTAAGCATATTAGATAAAAAAGTTGAAATAGAAACCTTAGATGGTAAAAATATAAAGCTTCCTCCCAAGAATGTTGATTTATTGATAGAAAATGAAAAAGATTTTAATCTTCAGAGTTTGAAACAACTTGAGGTGTCCGAATTAGAAACAACGTGGGAGCTTTTACAAGAGCAAGAGCATTCTTCTATAGAGGAGCTCGGTGAATTATTATTTGATAAGCTTAGTATTAATGAAGCTTATACAGTTTGGCTTCTAGTTTCCGAAGGAGAGTATTTTAGTTTTAATGAAGATTTATCAATAAATATCCATTCAGAAGAGAAAAAGAAAAAAATAATAGCTGAGAAGCTTGAGAAACAAAGAAAAGAGCAAGAAATAAATAGCTTCCTAGAAAGACTTAATAATAAAACTTATCTCCCAGAAGATGAAAAGTTTATAAAAGAAATTGTTAATCTAGCTACTTTAAAAAGCACAACCTGTAGATTCTTTAAAAATATATCTATGGAAGAGAATGAAAGTAACGCATATAAGCTACTTCTAGAGATAGGTTATTGGAATGAATATAATAATCCTTATTTGCAAAGGTATGGTGCTGAATTAAAAGATAATCCAGCGGAAATTCAATCTAATGATTCTACAGATAGAGTTGACCTGACTCATTTGCAAGCGTATGCAATAGATGATGAGGATAGTCATGACCCTGATGATGCTATTAGCTGGGATGGACATAATAATAAAATGTGGGTCCATGTAGCAGATCCAACATCCATAATAGATTTTAATAGTTCAGCAGATTTAGAAGCAAGAGCAAGAGGTTCAAATTTATATGTTCCTGAAGCTATTGTCTCTATGCTACCTAAAAAAGCAACGGATAACTTAGGTTTAGGATTAACTGAAATTTCTCCGGCATTATCTATTGGTTTTAAAGTAGATGAAAACGGGGATATTAATAGTATAGAAATTTGTTTTAGTAATATAAAGGTGTCTAGACTTAGTTATGAATATGCTGAAGCTAATTTAAATGCTTTGGATCTGGGTGAAATACTTTTGTATGCTCAACGATTTACAAAAAAAAGATTAGAGAATGGTGCAGTAGAGCTAGATTTTCCAGAAGTGAAAATAAAGCTTGAGGAAGGAAGCATCGTTAAAATTTCTGATCTTCCAAGGCTAGGCTCTAGAATTTTGGTACGAGATACTATGTTGATGGCGGGTGTTGCTGTAGGACAGTTTTGCCTTAAACATAACATTCCAGTTCCTTTCTCAGTTCAGGCTGAACATAGTCTTACAGAGGATGAGATAAATAACTTAGATACCTTATCTAATATGTTTGCTACAAGGAAAAAATTGCAGCGAGGACAATACTCTGTCTTAGCTGGGAAACATGCAGGCATGGGGTTAGAAAATTATGTACAAGTGACAAGCCCTCTTAGGAGATATTTAGATTTATTAGTTCATTATCAATTAAGAAGATATTTAAATCATTTGGAATTAATTTCTTCAGAAGAGGTTCGTCAACTTATAGCTGAAGTGGATATCCCTATTAAAGCTAATAGACAAACAGAAAGAGCCTCTAATTTGCATTGGAAGTTGGTATTTTTAATGCAGAATGAAAATTGGTCAGGTGAGGCAACTGTGGTAGAAAAAATTCAGAAAGGAAAAGTATTTGTCTCAATTAATAAATTAGCTATGATGAAGAAATTAGTTGTTTCAGATAGCTATAAAGAAGATGATAAAATTTTTCTACAGAATACCTCTGTAAACCTTGTGGTGCAAGAGGCCTTTTTTAAGGTTTTAGAAACAATTAACTAGGTTTTCACAAAAAATACACAATTTTATCCACAGACTATTGATTTTTGATTATTTTTTATTTCCATTTTTTCTTAAGGTATCTTAAGTCCTTTGTTTATAAGGGATTTCTAGGTTTTATAAATTATTGATTATTATAAATAATTAGCATTTATAACAAAAAATTTACATAGATATAAACATAGTTATCCACAGATGTGAAAAATTGGTATTTACTTTTGTTTGAGGTATTTAATAACATTATGGTGTAAGGACTTCGTAACACTCTTGTTGATTCAAAGAGGTTAAATTTTAGGTAAATTAATGTATCATTTGTAGAAATATATTCAAAATTTTATCCTATGAAATATGAGTTAATAGAAGCTACTAGAAAACCTGAGTTTTGTATAATATGGCTTCATGGTTTAGGTGCCGATGGTAATGACTTTGTAGATATAGTTCCTCACTTAAATATACAAAAAGAAAATGTTCGTTTTATCTTCCCACATGCAGAGGTTATGCCTATAACTATTAATATGGGAATGCAGATGAGAGCTTGGTATGATATTAAAAGCTTAGATGCAAATAGTTTAAATAGAATTGTTGATGTTGAAGGAATAAATAGCTCTATATCAAGATTAAATAACTTAATTGATAAGCAGATAGAAGACGGAATAGCTTCTGAAAAAATTATTCTAGCGGGATTTTCCCAAGGTGGTGTTATAGCAACATATACATTTATAACTAGTAAAAAGAAATTAGCAGGACTTATAGCTTTATCTACTTATCTACCTGCTTGGGATGATTTTAAGTCTAAAATAACAAAAGAAAATAAAGGAGAGCCTGTTATTGTTTGCCATGGTACGCACGATCAAGTTTTACCTTCATTGCTTGGTAAAAATCTTTCGAATATACTTGATGAAAATGGTTTTGATAATGACTATAAAGAATATCAGTTGATGCAACACAGCGTTTGTCCTGAAGAAATAAAGGATTTATCAGCTTTTTTGAATAAGGCACTAAAAATATAATGAAAAAAATAATTCTAGCCAGCCGAGAAAGTTTGTTGGCTCTTTGGCAGACTAATTTTGCAAAAGCTGAAATAGAAAAGCATTTAAGTATTGAGTGTGAAATTTTAACCATGAAGACTCAGGGAGATATTATACTTGATAAACCTTTAAATAAAATTGGTGGTAAAGCACTATTTATGAAGGAGTTAGAGGTAGCGATTAAAGAAGGAAAAGCAGATATAGCTGTTCATTCTTTGAAGGACATTCCTTATGATCTACCAGTGGGATTCTGCTTAGCCACTTTTTTTAAAAGGGAAGATCCTAGAGATGCCTTTGTTTCTAATACTTATGGTTCGATAGATGAATTGCCTAATGGTGCTGTAATAGGAACCTCGAGTTTAAGAAGGAAATCTCAGTTGCTTAATTATAGACCTGACTTAAGAGTGAAAGATCTTAGAGGGAACGTGCAGACAAGGCTTGGAAAGCTTGATCAAGGAATGTATGATGCGATAATTCTAGCAAGTGCTGGATTAATACGCTTAAATTTAAAAGATAGAATAACTCAATATATTTCAAAAGAGATTTGTTTGCCTGCAGTTGGGCAAGGAGTAGTAGCAATAGAATTATTGGAAAAGAATGAGTCATTAAAAACAGCTTTAAATAAACTTACTTGTGAAAATACATATAAATCTATAGCTGCTGAAAGAGCTTTTAATAAAGAGTTAAAAGGTGGATGCCATGTGGCAATAGCTGCACATGCAACGATAGAGAAAGAGAAAATATTTTTGGAAGCTGTTGTGGCTAGTAGTGATGGTAAAGATTTATTAAGGAAAAGTGCCTTAGGTATAGATCCTGTGAAATTGGGTAAAGAGTTAGCTCAAGAGATGATTAGTCTTGGGGCATATAAAATATTGGAGAGATAATATAAATGGGATTATTAGTTTTATTGGTTGGTATAGGCGGTGGTATAGGAGCAATTTGTAGGTTTTTAGTAACGCAATTAAGCTCAAGTATTTCTCATCAAATTCCTGTAGGAATATTTATTTGTAATATAGTTGGTTCTCTTATTATTGGGATAATAGCAGCGTTTTTAATAAAAACCCAAATTTTTACAGAAGTAATGTCTGCTAATGTTAGAGCTTTATGTGTTACTGGGTTTTTAGGCGGCTTTACAACATTCTCTAGTTTTAGCTTAGATACTTTGAACTTGCTTCAAAGGGGAGAAGTATGGTTAGCTTTTGGATATATTTTAGCTAGTGTATTTATTTCTTTATTTGCAGTTATATGTGGTTTTTACGCGATTAGCTATATAATGAGCTTTAAATAAAAAAGGATGTCTTATGAAGAGAGTTATTAGGATTTTATTTGCTAGCGTATTAGTGCTTAATTTAAGTGGTTGTATCTGGGCGGTTGGTGATTTAGCAGCCAACGATGGAACTATTGAGTCAAATGATGGAGTGTATAATGTTGAAGAGCAAGGTGTGACAGTTAAGCAGCTGTATAATGCTTTTTTAACCGTTGCTGAAGAAAATAAATTTATGATAATAGCAAAAGACTATAGCCCTTCAAAGGCAGAAATCTATATGTATACATATGATAAAAATAATAAGCAAGTTGAGATTCAGTTTTATGCTTTTGATCATGGGAATGGCAACTCATTATTAGGTATAAAGATCGGAAATGATACAACTACTGCTGAAATGGATATGTCTAAGATTCACCAGTTAGAAAATATGATTCTTAATGTTTTAAATCAGTCTAATTCAAATTAATAGTTTCTTTTTTATCAATCTAACTTATATATCTTATAAAAAATACTAGTTTTACTTATACTTCTGACTGGATCATAATTAGCCTCCAAAGTCAGGTCGGGAGATTTTTTTATGAAAAAAAGAGTTTTGTTACTTTCAGTTTTATTAACATCATGTGCTACTACTAAGCCAGAAACAACGCTGCTTGGTAAAGGAACTGTTCAGTCAGAAGTTCAACTAGAGTCGAAATCAGATATAGAAAAATCTGATGCTCTTAAAGGTGCTGGCGTGGGCGCTGGTGTAGGAGCTGTAGGTGGCGCTGGTGTGGGAGCTGCTGGAGGAGCAGTATTTGGAGGTTTAATCGGAGCTCTTTTTGGAGGTATATGCACAGTTGCTACATTAGGTATAGGATTTGCGCCTTGTATGGCAGCAGGTATAGGTGGTGGGGCAGCTATTGGCGCTGGAACAGGAGCAGTTGGCGGAGCTGTTGTAGGTGCTACAGGAGGAGCTCTTGTTGGCGCTGGTGGCGGTTATGTATATGTTGCGAATAAAGATGATCTTATAGGTAAGTATAAATATGATGTATTACAAGAAGGGAAGTCAGATCCTATAATCTTCGAGGAATATCCTAGCCAAAACTTCCCTGAAGGAACAAAGGTTAATATTTATGATACTGAGTATAAAGGTGAGCATACTTATCATATAGAAGGGATTCAAGATAAGGAAACAACCAATAAAGATGAGTCTGTTAGTTCTGAATCTTCTGATAAATAGTTTTTAAGACCATATCTGGAGTTAAGTCCATCATACATTTAAAATGTCCGAGTGGACATACTCTTTTTTTGCAGGGTCTACAAACCAAGTTATCAACGAAAAGTTTTATAGCATTTTCACTATCTGGGGGAGCAATGATTTCTGAGGAGCCATAAGTGATAAATGTTGTTTTCCCTAACGCCCAAGATATATGTGATAGTCCAGAATCGTTTCCTAGACAAAAACTAGTCGTAGCTAATATACTTATAGCCTCTGCCATAGATGTCGTTCCAGTAAAATTTATTAGATTATTGTTTTTTACATTAATTTCAATCTCTTTCGCTATTTCAATATCGGCAGGACTTCCCAGTATAAAGACAAGGTAGCCATCATTTATTAAGGCTTTTGCGACTTCAGCATGATATTTTGCGGGCCATTGTTTAGATGGACCATAAGCTGCTCCAGGGCATAATGCGATAGTAGATCTAGAAGTATCTATATTAAGCTTTTTGACAACGTTCTCTATATCTTTTTGAGAGGCAACTAATTTTGGTAAAGGAGTATTAGACGGGGTTATATTTTTAGCGAAGGCTAAAGCATTGTACCTATCAACCATTAAGGGAAAAGCTTTTTTATCTAGCTTTCTATGGTCATTCAGAAGTATGTATCTTTGTTCACCAAGCCAGCCAGTTCTCTTTTTTATTCTAGCAAGAAATGGAATTATAGCCGATTTTAAAGAATTAGGTAAGATGATGCATTGATCGTAGCCTTTTTTCTTTATTTCTTTCGCTTCTTTTAGTCGAGTTTTAAAACTAACTTGTCCATGCTTTAGGTCTAGTACGAATGTTTCATTAACCTCAGGCATAAATTTAGTTAGCTCTAAACATGGCTTAGGACCAGCGACATCTATAATGCAATCAGGATCATTTTTTTTGAGTGATATAAGTAGAGACTGAGCACCAACCATATCTCCTATCCAATTCGGAGCTATGACTAAGATTTTCTTAGATTTTAACATTTTTTATTTCTCTACCTTAAAAACGGTTCCGCAGTAGGGACAAGTATTTATATCTTTATCTTTAAGATCAATATAAACTCGCGGATGAAGATTCCACGCTTCACGATGTTTTGTTGGACAGCTGACACGCTCCCCTTTTTTTACTTTGATTATTCTTTGTTCTTTTTCCATTATTTAAAGGCTCAGGATAAGTCGCTTAAATATAATTTGATTATAGCAAAAAACACTTATTTATTTAATAAAATAGAAAAATCAAGCTCTCAATTGTTATAAAAAGAGTGTAATATAAGACTTTAGAAGTCAAAAATAAAGCTTTAACCACGATAGCTTTAAAGTGAGAAAAGTTTATGAAAAAGATATTCTATAATAATGTAACTAGTAAAGTTACTCGCACTAAATGGGATTTATTTGCTATTTTGGTTGTGTTACTTCTAATATCAGTAATAGCCTGGACAACAAATGGTTTAGGCGGAAGTATAGATTATAAAGATCAAACTAGCGTACAACAGTATTCAGAAATTTCTTTAAGTTTGTATCATTTACCATATTATGCTGCTGAAACGACAATGAGGATGTTTATTGCATTAGGATTTTCATTGTTTTTAACTTTCATTTTTGGCGCATGGGCTGCTAAAAGTAAGCGAGCTGAAAGCATACTTATCCCAATAGTAGATATATTACAGTCGATTCCTATACTAGGTTTTTTAGCGATAACAATAACAGGTTTTTTGTTACTTTTTCCTCATTCTCTATGGGGTGCTCAGGCAGCTGTTATATTTGGAATAATAACGGCACAAGTTTGGAACATGATTCTAAGCTTTTATCAGTCACTGAAGACTATTCCTAAAGAATTAAAAGAAGCTGCAGATATGTATCAGTTATCAGCGTGGCAAAAATTTTGGAAGTTGGAAGTTCCTTTTTCTATGCCTGGACTTATATGGAATACTATGATGTCAATGTCTGCAAGCTGGTTCATGATAGTCGCATCAGAAAGTATAGTCGTTAATTTTGGTGCGGCGATGTCAGTTAATGTGAATCTTCCTGGAATAGGATCATTTATTGACGCAGCAAATAGTAATAAAGATTTTTTAGCAGTTGGCATGGCTATTTTGACAATGCTAATTGTTATTGTACTTTATGATCAGCTTTTGTTTAGGCCTTTAGTAGCATGGTCAGAAAAATTTGGTCTTAGTGAAAATCAATCAGAGGTTTATTCAGACTCTTGGTTTTTAAAAGCATTACAAAAGTCGGTTCTAGTTAGGTTTTTTAATAATTTTTTAAATACTTTGGCTAGTAGAATAGTAAATATTAAGGCTTTTAAAAAGGATTTGAAAAAATCTTTTGATCAGCAAAAACACCAAAAAACTGAGATAAAAGAAACTGTTTTCCAAAGAATTATCTGGCAAATTGCTTTATGGGTTGTGATAGTTGCACTTTGTTTTTTTGCTTATCAAACAATATATGGTGGTGATAGTAGTATTGGTTTAGAAGAAACCGTAAAAGTTTTTTATTATGGGCTTTTAACTGGTTTAAGAGTAGCTGCACTTATCTTGATTACATCAGTTATTTGGGTGCCTATTGGTATATGGATTGGTATGAGACCTAGAATTGCTCAAAAAGTTCAGCCATATGCTCAAATGGCTGCAGCATTTCCAGTTAATGTTTTATATGGAGTATGCGGAACAGTTGTAATTGCATTTAACCTGAATTTTAATATTTGGTGTATTGTTTTAATGGCTCTGGGGACACAGTGGTACATTTTATTTAATGTAATTGCTGGAGCTTCAGCAATACCTAATGAACTTAAGTTAGCTGCTAAAAATATGCAATTAAAGGGAGTTATAAAATGGTCTAAATATTTATTTCCTTCAATTATGCCTTTCTATGTAACGGGAGCTATCACAGCTGCAGGTGGAGCATGGAATGCTAGTATTGTATGTGAATACATTAATTGGGGTACGGATTCAACTATACAAGCTTCGGGAATAGGGGCTTATATAGCACAACAATATAATTTGGCGGGAGATCATACGGCCAATGTTTTATTAGGTGTTATAGTTATGTGCATTCTAGTAGTGCTTTCAAATAAGCTTTTCTGGAGAAAATTATATAATTATGCAGAAAATCGTTTCAGTATGAATATGTAAGGTAAAAGGGAGAAACGAGAATATGTCAAAAGAGATTATAAAAGTAGAGAAAGTTTCAAAATCATTTCAAATTAAGGGTGAGCAACCTTTAAAAGTTTTAGACACTGTTGATTTTACCTTGCATGAAGGAGAAATAGTTGCTCTTTTAGGTAAATCAGGTTCGGGTAAGTCAACTTTGCTGAGAATTATCGCAGGGCTTATGGATGCAACAGATGGTAAAGTTACTTATCGTGGAAAGAAAGTTAGTGCACCAGTTCCGGATATTTCTATGGTCTTCCAAAGCTTTGCTCTTATGCCGTGGCTTACGGTCATGCAAAATGTGGAGCTAGGATTAGAGGCAAGAAAAGTTAGTGCTCAGGAAAGAAAAATTAGAGTTTTAAAAGCAATTGATATGGTTGGTTTAGACGGTTTTGAAAATGCTTATCCTAAAGAGCTTTCAGGAGGTATGAGGCAGCGTGTAGGTTTTGCAAGAGCACTTGTTTTAGAGCCAGATGTTCTTTTAATGGATGAACCTTTCTCTGCTCTTGATATCCTTACAGCTGAAAACTTAAGAGAGGACTTGCTTGATTTGTGGCAAAAGAATGAGAGTATGAAAGGTATTTTATATGTGACTCATAGTATTGAAGAAGCTGTCCTTACTGCCGATAGAATTATTATCTTTGGAAGTAATCCAGGATTTATTCGCGGAGAGCTTAAAATTAGACTTCCTCACCCAAGAACAAGCCAAGATCCAGCAATTGCTGATTTGATAGATGAAGTTTATCGTATGATGACAACGGCTCAAACTAAAGAGCTTGCTGAAAGAATGAATAAGAAAACAGCAATGACTATAGGCTATAGAATCCCAGATGTTGATATTTCAGAAATGAATGGTTTATTGGATGAGATGTATGATATTAAGGATGCAGAAGCTATTGATTTGCCACAACTTGCAGATGAACTTCATTTAGATATTAATGATTTATTCCCTATCATAGAAATATTATCAATTTTAAGATTTGCCGAAGTATCAGAAGGTGATATTAAGATGACAGCATTAGGACGTAAATTTATTGATGGAGAGATTGAAGAGAGAAAATTTATTTTCGGTAGATTATTTTTGAAATATATTCCTTTGGCAAGACATGTTGTTAAGGTGTTAAAAGAAAGAGAATCTCATACTGCACCAAAATCAAGATTTTTAGCAGAACTTGATGATCATTTTCCAACTGAAGTTGCTGAAAGAGTTTTTGATACATTTATTGATTGGGCTCGTTATGCGGAGCTTATCAATTATGATTCAAATACGGGAACTTTATCTTTAGATGATAATGCTTTTGAATATATTAAGAAGATGTAAGTTAAAAGGTGCTCATTTTTGAATTTTTATAAATATCATATTTTTTAGTTAGTTTATTTATATTGTCAGATACTAATTTATATTCTTGGTCATCAAAAGTCTTATTTTCTTTAATTTTCTCTAAAGCTTTAATTGTGTCAATATCTTCACTAGTTGTTAAATTATATATAGCTAATTGATCTGCGGCACTAGCAATATATAGAGCTTGATTTTCATCGTTTACAACATATACTGCATCAAGATAGTAGTAGCCATCATCGTTGTTAAGCCAACCACCAGCATAAACTTGTTCTTTGGATAAGCTCTCGATTATTTCTAAATTTCTAATATATTCTTTTAGATGTTTACTATCTATTTGTGAATATTTTATTTTAATTTCAGCATCTTTGATTGGTGCAACAACATAACCCTTTGATGGAGCTTCTTGTGTGTATGGGTTGAGAGTAAAGCCATCGGGATGCTTTTTAATATATTCAGCAAGTAGATTTGTATCCTCATAATCAATATGTGTTTTTGTAAAATTTACTTCTGCAAATAAGGGAGTATAAACAGCAAAAATAGATAATATTAGTAACCTAAAAAGAAGCTTTTTCATTATGGAACTTATCTAATGGGATCAATTTTAGAATTTTAAACTAAATATTGGTAAAATCTAGTCTGTTACAAATTTTTCATGTAAGCTTTGTATAAGTTTTTTAAAATTAAAAGAGGAAATAATAATGGCTAAAGGAACAGTTAATAAGGTTATATTGTTAGGTAGACTTGGTACAAATCCTGAGGTTAGAGTTACTCAAAATGGAACTTCAGTTGCTACATTAAGTTTGGCAACTAATGATGGAATTGGAGATAATATAACTACTGAGTGGCATAGAGTAGTTGTTTTTGGTAAGTCTGCAGAGGCAATTCAAAAATATGCTACTAAAGGGTCTCAACTCTTCGTAGAAGGTAGGCTTAGAACCAATAAATGGCAAGATAAGAATGGAAATCCACAATATACAACAGAAGTTGTTGCTAGTAATTTTCAATTTGTAGGCGGTGGTAATTCATCTGGTGGGGACTCTGGTTTCCAAAGTAATCAACCCGCGCAAAATAATAATTTTAACCAGCAACGTCCTCAACAGAATAATGTACCAGATTTTGCAGAAATAAATTCTACTAGTTTTGATGATGACATCCCATTCTAGTATAATACTTTCTAGATAAAATATTCTTCAAGGAATCGCACATGAGTAATGTGTTAGTATTAAACTGTGGTAGTTCTTCAGTTAAATTTGCCCTTATAAATCCTTTGAAAAATCAGACAGCTTTTAGTGGGTTGGCTGAAAATATTTCTCAAAAAAATTGTAAAGTTAGCTTTAAAGCAAATAAAAAAATTGAGATTGCTATAGAAAATGGTAAATATGAGGATGTTTTTTCACAAATAAAAGCTTATATGCAAGATAATGGTTATTTAAGTACTGTTTCGGCTGTTGGACATAGAGTTGTACATGGTGGGCAATATTTTGATAGTTCTGTGTTAATTACGGAAAATGTTATTGAAAAAATTAAGAAATGTATTACTCTAGCACCTTTACACAATCCAGCAAATGTGGATGGTATAGAATATTGTGAGAGAATTTTTCCAAAACTACCTCAAGTTGCTGTATTTGATACAGCATTTCATCAAACTATAGAGAAATATGTTGCAGAGTATGCAATTCCCAGAGAATTAACTGATAAGTATCATATAAGAAAGTATGGTTTTCATGGTACTTCACATAACTATGTTTCTAAACAAGCAGCAAAGCTTTTAAATAAAGAGAGAGGAAATTTTATAGTTGCTCATCTAGGTAATGGATGTAGCTTATCTGCTATTGTTGATGGGAAAAGTGTAGATACTAGTATGGGGTTTACCCCTCTAGATGGTCTTATAATGGGAACTCGTTCGGGTTCAATAGATGCTGGAATATTTAGTTTTTTAGCAAAAAATCTTGGCTGGAATGTTGAGAAAATTTCTAGTGTTTTAAATAAAGAAAGTGGTTTGTTAGGTATATGTGGTCATAATGATATGAGAGAAATTCGTGAGTTAGCGGCAAAGGGGCATACTGATGCTAGCCTTGCTATTAAAATGTTCTCTCAAAGAGTAGCCAAGTTTGTCGCAAGTTATATGATTTATTTTGATACTTTAGATGCATTAGTCTTTACAGGCGGTATAGGTGAAAACGCTAATACAATTAGAAAGAACATAGTTGATAAACTATCAAATATTGGATTTGAGATAGATTCTGCTAAAAATGATGCTAAAGATCAAATTTATATAAATAGTGATAGAAGTCATAAAATAATGGTTGTGCCAACTAATGAGGAGTTGATGATAGCAAAAGATACATTGCAATTAGTTTAACAGTTTAGTTCTTAAAAAATCTGGAATCTTAATAATATGAATACACCAATTTTTATTTTACCATCATCTAAATTCACAGGCTTAAGAATGTTGGCAAGCAGTATTGCTTATGCACTTCAACAAAAAGGTCTAAAGATAAAAACCTTTCACCCTGTTTTTGATATGGATATGACCATTGAAGAGATAGAGAAATATTTATTAAATGATAGAGTTAAAGATTATGTTGAATTGGTTTTACAAAAATTTTATGAGAAAGCTCAAGGTTATGATTTTGCAATAGTGTGTGGGTTATTTAGACAAACTGACTACACACATAAGCTATATTCCTTAAATGGTAGTTTATTTGAGTTAAATAGAGAGCTGATTAAGGCATTATCAGCAAAAGTAATAATTTCATCTTATCATGGCAACAAGACCTTACAAGATATTAACGATGAAATGGAATATAAATATAGAACTTTACCTAAAAAAATAGAAGTGCTAGGAGCTATTATAACTAAGGTAAATGCTCCTTATGATGAGGATGGACATATCGGTTTTAGTTTGACTGATGAAGAAACTAGAGAATCAAGCGGGACAGTAAGAATAAGTCCTGAAGAGGTAAGTAGGCTATCAATATTTTCAAAACCAGATGGGATAAGATTTCTTGGTTGTGTTGATTGGTCAAAAGAGAAGACTTATCCTAGGATATTGGATATCAAAAACAGATTAAAGTTAGAGCTTATTACAGATGTAACTTTAGACACAAGAGTTCATAGAGTGACTATGTGTTCTCGAAATATAGAGAATTTTATAGAAGATTTGGAACCAAATACAATGGTCATAACTTCTGCTGATAGATCTGATATATTGATGGCAGTTTGTTTAGCTGCTCATAAAGGTATGAAAATAGCTGGGATAGTTTTAACTGTAGGAAAGCGACTTAATGATGATGTTAAAAGGCTATGCTTAGAAATTGCTGAGAAGAGTGGATTAGCTATACTTACTACAGAAAATAGAAGTACTAGTACTATTGTTAAAATAACAGAATTAGATTTCATGGGTATTCCTAAAGATGATTTTGAAAGAATCCAAAGAGTTAAAGATTCGATAATAGCCAGTGTTAATATTAAAGAGATATTAAAAGAAATAACGAAAGATTCTATAGCAAAAAATAGAATCATGTCACCGCCAGCATTTAGGTATCATTTGTTGAAAATGGCACAAAAAGCTAAGAAAAGAATAGTATTGCCAGAAAGTTATGAGCCTAGAACTTTGCAGGCAGTTAAAAACTGTTATGAACAAGGTATAGCTGATTGCGTGCTTATTGGAGATAAAACTAAAATTAATGAGGTTGCTCATTTAAATGGTTTTTCTTTGCCGGAAGGTATAACAGTAATAGAAATAGATGAAGCTTCAGAAAAAAGATATTTAAAAACGCTACTAGATTTAAGAAAACATAAGGGACTATCTGAAAATATTGCTAAAGATGCGATAAAAAATCCAATAATTTTAGCAACAATTATGCTTTACCTTGGAGAGGTTGATGGTCTTGTTTCTGGTGCGGAACATACAACTGCAGATGTTTTAAGACCTGCGTTGCAATTAGTTAAAACAAGACCAGGAATTTCGCTGGTTTCATCTGTGTTCTTTATGTGTATGCCAGAAGAGGTTATTGTTTTTGCAGATTGTGCTGTAAACCAAGACCCTACAGCAGAGCAGCTTGTTGAAATTGCCATACAAAGTGCAGAATCTGCTCAAAAGTTTAGTATTGAGCCACGAATAGCGATGATAAGCTATAGTACAGGAACATCTGGTTCTGGAGAGCAGGTGGAAAAAGTTCGCAAGGCAACTGAAATGCTGAAAAATAGACAGCCAGAGTTACTAGTTGATGGGCCTTTGCAATATGATGCTGCAATGATAGAGAGTGTAGCTAAGAAAAAAGCTCCAGGTAGTCCTGTGGCAGGTAAAGCAACAGTTTTAATATTTCCTGATTTAAATACTGGAAATACTGTTTATAAAGCCGTTCAAAGAAGTGCGAATGTTTTAAGTATCGGACCAGTTCTTCAAGGTATAAATAAGCCAGTAAATGATCTATCTAGAGGCGCAACTGTAGATGATATTACATATACAATAGCTATAACAGCTATTCAGGCAATATAAATTAGAGAAAAATTTATTTAAGAGACTTTTAACCAAGAAACTTGGATGAATATGAAGAAAGCTGTATAGATGCCAACAAAAATGAAAGGCATGTATATTTCAAGTACTCTGATAGGCTTAAATGAACCCTTTTGACCAGCTATATATTCTTCAGTTAACCATGCTTTTGATGGTAATCTTCTTTCTATAGAAGGGACAATAGTGTTTTTTATTTGCACATGATGTCTAAAGAATCTTACAATTTTCCACCATGCATAACAGAAAACTATACCAGCGAAGAAAGGTATAGCGATTAAAGTTGGAGATGGAGGGTTATTAATATTTATATTATTGCTTACAGCAAGAGCAACGATTCCAACAATGAAAAGGTTCGTCACTAGGAAGAATAAATTGATAACGATTCTTCTAAAGCTAGTTCTGTCAGCAGACTCGACATACATTCTATATTGCTCTATAAGTAGAGTATTATACTGCTCATTCGACAAGTTGGTTTCATCATCATGGCTCCAAAGCTTATCTTGAATATCTTTATGATCTATTTCTTTTGATTTCTTCATTTTTTTCCTTTTACAAAAATCTCGGGAATTTGTTACACACTCATATGCTATTACATTTTTATATTTTTATCAATTTTATTCTATTGAAAGGCTAGCGTATTTGTATGTTTTTTATGATATCTATTATCTTTGAAGGTTTAGTATTTAAGGTTTTATTTGTCTCTAATATTTTTATATTCGGAAAAGCGCTATCTATCATAGATGTGGTAGATAAGCTTTCATTACCAGATAAATTTGCACTTGTTGAAATTATAGCTTGACTTAGATTAGATGTTATTTTTTCTATGGTTTCATTATTTGTGAGCCTAACAGCAATAGTATCTTTTCCCCCTGTTAGCCACGTTTCAGTATTTTTAGCTGGGACTATCCAAGTAGTAGGCTCTAAAGTTTCAGAGAATATTTTGTCAAGCTGTGCTTTTGATAATATTTCAAGTTTAATGAAATTTGCTAAATGTTTTGGGTTTGATGATATGATTATAAGACCTTTGCTTGGTTCTCTTCTTTTTAGAGAAAGAATGGATTTGATTGCTGATTCATTTATTAAGCAACTAAAACCATAAATAGTATCTGTTGGAATAGCTACTATTTTATTTTCTTTCAAATCTTTTATTATTTCATCTATTTTAGATGTAAGCACAATATAACTTTATTTTTATATATAAATTATTGATATTTTACTTTATTTTTAAGAATAAAAAAGCCCAAAAACCTTTTGATTTATGGGCTATGATGAATAAACAAATTTAATAAATAAAGAGATTATTTTTTACTTAACTGCTCTTTAATTAGATCTCCAAGAGTTGTAGGAGTCATTTGCTCAACTTTGTAGTTAGACTTAGCTTTAGCAACATCACCTTCTTCTATTGCTTTTATAGATAAAGCAATACTTCTCTTTTTAGGATCTATGTTTACTATGCGAGTTTCAATTTCTTGACCTTCGTTTAGCTCATCTCTAGCATCTTTAGTGTGATTAACTGAAATTTCAGATATTCTAATAAATCCATCAATATTATTAGTCTCATCAAGTAAAACGACCGCGCCATTTTCTTGGACTTTGATGATTTTACCTTTAACTAAAGATCCTTTAGGATTAGTTTCTGCAAATTGTCTGAAAGGATCTTCAGATAATTGCTTCATGCTAAGAGCTATTCTTTCTAGGTCAGTATTAACAGAAACAAGCACAGCTTCAACATCATCACCTTTTTTAAGTTCTTTAATTGCTTTTGCAGGATTATCCCAAGCAACATCAGATATGTGAACTAGACCATCAATTCCACCATCAAGACCGATAAATACACCAAATTCAGTAATAGATCTGATTTTGCCATGAACTTTATCACCAACTTGGAAGTTCTTCTCAAATTCATTCCAAGGGTTTGGTCTACATTGTTTTATACCTAAAGATATTCTATGGTTGTCTGCATCTAGTTCAAGAACTATAACTTCAAGCTCTTGACCAATGCTTACAGCTTTATGAGGATTAACGTTCTTATTCGTCCAATCCATTTCAGATGTATGAACTAAGCCTTCAATTCCTTCTTTAAGTTTTACGAAACATCCATAATCAGTGATGTTAGTAACTGTACCCATTAATTTAGTGCCAACAGGTAATTCTCTAGCAATATTCAACCAAGGATCTTCACCTAACTGTTTTATGCCTAGAGATATTCTTTGCTTCTCTTTGTCGAACTTAATTACTTTAACATCAATTTCTTCACCAATAGAAAGAACATCTGTTGGATGGCTAATTCTGCTCCAAGAAATATCTGTGATATGTAATAAACCATCTACACCACCAAGATCAACGAAAGCACCGAAGTCAGTAATGTTTTTAACAATACCTTTAACAACACTTCCTTCAGAGATTTTTTCAAGAAGAGCATCTTTATCACCTGAGTTATTTTCTTCAATAACAGCTTTTCTTGATACTACTATGTTGTTTCTCTTAGTATCTATTTTAACTACTTTAAGTTCGATATCTTTATCTTCTAGATGAGCAACATCTTTAATTGGTCTTACATCAACTAAAGATCCTGGTAAGAAAGCTCTTAAACCTTGTACTTCCATAGTATAACCACCTCTAACATGATTAGTGATTCTACCAAGTACAGTTTGGTTGTTTTCAAAAGCTTGTTCAATATTTTGCCAAAGCTCAATTTTCTTAGCTTTGTCTCTAGAAAGTCTAGTTTCACCATGACTATTATCTAAAGCATCTAAAACAACATTGATTTTATCGCCAACAGAAACTTCTAATTCTCCGTCGTTATTTTTTAATGAATCAGTAGGGATGAAAGATTCTGATTTCAATCCAGCATCAATCATAGTGAAATCTTTATCTATGCTAACAACAGTAGCTTCGATTATTTTACCTACTCTCATTTCTGTTTGTTTTAGAGACTGTTCAAATAGTTCTTTGAAATTTTCTGACATATATGTGTTTCCATTTTCCAGTGTGGTTGGTTAAACAATAATCTGACACTATCCACTGGTTATTAAAAAAATAGTGGCAGACAAAATTGTAGTCTTTAATATTAACTTATGATATGGTGAGACTTCAAGTAAAAAATTATTTAGTTATATATTTTTGATGCTTTTTAATGAATCTGATATTTTTTTTATGAGAGAGGCTTATAGTCAATCACTATTGGCTAAAGAAAAAAACGAAATTCCAATAGGTGCGGTTTTGGTGAGGGATGGAGAGATAATTGGGAAAGCTCATAATTGTACTATAACTAATAATGATCCATCGGCACATGCTGAGGTGCTCGCGATAAGAATGGGAGCTGCTAGGTTAAATAATCATCGTTTAAATGATACTAAATTGTATGTAACATTAGAGCCGTGTATAATGTGTTTGGGTGTTTTGATTCAAGCTAGAGTGAATGAATTAGTTTTTGCGACACCTGATAGTAGAGTTGGAGTTTTTTCTCGCAAAAGATACTATGAAGATAAGGATCTGAATCATAATTTAAGTATTAGATCAGGATTGATGAAGAAAGAATGTGAAGTGCTTTTAAAAGATTTTTTTTTGGAAAGAAGAAATAAATAATTGTATGAAAAAAGAAAAGATAGTTGTTTTATATGGTGGAGATTCTCCTGAGAGAGAAGTTTCTTTAGAGTCAGGAAAAGCTGTTTTAGCTGCATTACAGCAAGAAGGCTTCGATGTTCAGGGAGTTGACGCCTTTTCTAAGGAGCTTGTTGAAGAGATTTTAAGAATTTCTCCAGATGTATGTTATATAGCTTTGCATGGTGAAGATGGTGAGAATGGACGCATTCAAGCATTGCTCGAGATTTTGAAAATTAAGCATACAGCATCTGATACTCGTGCTAGTGTGATTACTATGGATAAGATGCTAAGTAAAGAGATATGGGAGAGAAATGGTCTCCTTACTCCTAAGGCAAGGCTTCTCACAGAGAGCTTAAAAGAATCTGGGGAGCTTAATTTTCCAGTTGTGATAAAGCCTACTAGTACTGGATCGAGTATTGGGATTACGAAAGTAAATCTTGAGATGGAGCTTGAGTTGGCTTATAAAGAAGCTGCTCAATATGGCGAGGTCATGATAGAAGAGTGGATCACTGGGAAAGAGATGACTGTAGCCGTTCTGAATGATGAAGTTTTTTCATCTGTTTGGATAGAGCCTAAAAATGAGTTTTATGATTATGAATCAAAATATGGTGGTCAGTCCATATATCATAGTCCAAGTGGATTGCCTGATGATAAAGAATTAGAAATAAGAGAATTGGCGAAAAGAGCATATGATGTTCTGGGCTGTAAGGGGCATGCAAGAGTTGATTTTATTTATTCAGATAATAAGTTTTATTTGATAGAGATAAATACTTCCCCAGGCATGACAGAACATAGTTTATCTCCAAAATCAGCTAAAGCTTTGGGCTATAGTTTTAATGATTTAGTTAAAAAAGTTGTAGAACAGGCTAAATGATAAAGATTGTAAAAAGATTTGTTTTATTTTTGATTTGTGTAGCCATTCTGTTGATCATCTTGTTTTTTGCTACAAGGATAGATGAGAATATATCTAAAGTTGATGTTGTATCAAATGATCAGCTTTTTTATATATCTAAACAAGATTTAATAGATAAAATTTTAGAGTCAAGCAACAAGGGGTGGCTTGATTTCAATGCTGAGTCTTTGGAGTATTATATTTCTGACTTTCAAGGAACGGATTATACTTTGGTGAAGAAAATATGGCCATCAACGTTAGTTGTTTATATTTATGAAAGAGAGCCTATTGCATATTGGGGCGAAAAAAAAGTTCTTTTAGATGATATGACTATTATTTCTCCAACTGTCTTTAATTATGATAAATATCTACCTCGCATCAATGGTCCAGATAAGAATAAAGATTATATATACGGCGAATATTTAGATCTGGAAAGAATTGCTCAGAAAAACAATGTTGAGATAATTGATATGGATTATGAGGGGAATTTGTTTTCAGTGAAGCTGTCGGATGGTTTTTATGTAAAGCTTGGTTCAAAAGATCTTATTAAAAGATTTGAGAAATTTTTCAAATTTTATGAGCAAGTTAAAAATTATGAGAGTGTAAAATATTTTGATATGCGATATGATAATGGCTTTGTTGTGAAATATTAGATATTATTTTATTATGTAAAGCAATTGGTTTTTTTTAGCTAAACCTTTATAATTGTATACTAGATTATATTAACTTTGCCATTAATGGTTAGGATAGTGGGTATTGTATGGCTTTTGAAAGTGGTAATTTCTGTGCGCTTGATTTAGGTTCTTCAAAAATTACAGTTGCTATTGGTCAATTGGTTGAACAAGGAACGATAAAAATACTTGGCGTAAGTCAGAAGAGATCAAAAGGTGTTAAACAAGGCGCTATTATAAATCTAGAAATGGCAATGGAAGCTATAAATGCAGCTTTAGATGAGGCTAGAGATATAGCAGGAGTTGATATTAATAGAGTAACTTTAGGTGTAAGTGCACCCAATGTTGCTGGTTTTAATTCTTATGGGTTAGCTGCTGTTGAGGGTGGCGAAGTTTCTATGACAGATTTAGCAATGGCAATTAAAACAGCAAAAGCTGTTCCTATGTCAGCTGATACCGAAATGTTGCATGTTTTGCAGAGAGACTATGTTGTTGATGGACAGCCTGGAGTTACAGAGCCAATAGGAATGTTTGCTGTAAGGTTAGAGTCCAATGTGCATATAATCGTTGTGTCATCAAGATTATTGCAGAACATAAGAAAAAGCATTGTGGGATGTGGCTTTGAAATTTCTGATATTGTTGCTGAACACTTATCTAGTAGTAGTTCTGTGCTTACATCAGATGAAAAAGATATGGGTGTTTGTTTAGTTAATATAGGAGCAGACTCAACAAGTGTTACTGTTTTTTCTGAAGGAAGTATTTGTTTTACTGATACACTGAAAGTTGGTGGAAATAGTATTTCTTCAGATATTTCTAAAGTTTTTAGGCTTCCTGTTGATGCTGCTGAGAGCCTTAAGTTACAGTATGGATATGCTACAAGCAAGCATTTGAAAAATCCGGATGAAAAAATAGATATTCCTAATGCTCTAGGTAATGCAAAAAAGAGAATATCTGTGCAAGATCTCTCTCTAGTAATTGAAGCAAGAATGGAAGAAGTTTTTGAGATGCTTTATTCTAAATTAGATGAGAATAGATTATTAGAAACATTGTCTTCTGGGATTGTTTTTACAGGAGGAGGATCAAAATTAAAAGGTTTGGCTAGATTGGGTGAGGAAATGTTTAGGCTTCCAGTAAGAGTTGGAGGTCCTATTGATGTGTTAGGGGCTAATGAAGTGGTTCATAATCCTTCTTACTCAACTGTTGTGGGACTTTTAAAATACGCAGCGATAAATAGTGTAGATTCCCCATCATCTGTAAGTAGCAGTAAAGAAGTTGATGTATCAGAAGATGAGAGTAAAGTTGATAAAAAAGGTTTAGTATCTTCTGTTAAAGGTTGGTTTTCCAATAATTTTTAAGAATTAATTTATAAAGGTAATAAAAGGAGATTGAAGAATGTTTGATTTTAATGACTCAATGGTGTCGAATGCTGTTATAAAAGTTGTTGGCGTTGGTGGCGGTGGCGGTAACGCTGTGCAGCACATGTGTGAAGAGGTTGAGGGTGTTGAATTTTATGTAATGAACACTGATGGTCAAGCATTATCTAGATCTAAAGTGGAAAATGTTCTACAAATTGGTACTAATCTTACAAAAGGCCTTGGAGCTGGTGCAAATCCTGAAATAGGTAAGAGAGCTGCTACAGAAGATAGAAGTAAAATTGAGCAACTTTTAAGTGGTGCTGATATGGTATTTATTACCGCTGGTATGGGAGGCGGTACTGGTACTGGTGGAGCTCCAATCGTTGCAGAGGTTGCTAGAGAAATGGGTATTCTTACTATAGCTGTTGTTACAAAGCCTTTCCCATTTGAAGGACCAAGAAGAATGAAAGCAGCAGATTTTGGTATAGAGGAATTAACTAAACATGTTGATTCAATAATAACTGTTCCAAATGAAAAATTATTAAGTGTACTTGGTAAAGGAGCTAGCCTTTTAGATGCATTCAAAGCAACTAATGATGTATTAGGAAATGCTGTTAAAGGGGTTTCTGAGCTTATAACGAAGCCTGGTTTAATAAACGTCGACTTCGCGGATGTTAGAGCTGTGATGACTAATATGGGTATAGCAATGATGGGTATGGGAGAAGCTTCTGGTGAAAATAGGGCTAGAGAAGCTGCTGAGGCTGCTATATCAAGTCCATTACTTGAAGATGTTAATTTAGATGGTGCTAAAGGAGTAATTGTTAATATTACTGCTGGCATGGATATGTCTATCGGTGAGTTTGAAGAAGTTGGTGAGGTGATTAGATCATTTATCTCTGATGATGCTATAGTTATAGCTGGTACAGTTATTGATCCTGAAGTTACTGAGACTATGAAAGTCACTGTAGTTGTTACTGGTATAGAAAAAGTAGCTTCTAAGAAAGGTTTTGGTTTAGAAAAAAGTTCTTCAGCGAGAGAATCTTCTAGTCCATCTGCTCCATCTTTCTTAAGAAAAGAAACGGAAGTTGCTTCAAACAACTCACAAGAGTCGGCTAAAGAAACTAGTCAAGCAGATATTCCAAGCTTCTTAAGAAGAAGATAATTTCTTTTTCAGGAAAAAGGGGATAATATGCATCAAAAAACAATTTCAAAGCCTTTTAAGGTTACTGGTATAGGTTTACATTCTGGTGTTGATGTATCTATGACAGTCCTTCCAGCAAATGTTGATCATGGAATAGTCTTTCGTAGAATAGACTTAAGTCCTAATGTTGATATAAAAGTTGGCATTTCTAATATAAAAGAAGCTATTATGTGTACTTTGCTTACTAAAGATGGAAATGAGAAACTTTCTGTATCAACTATTGAGCATCTGATGTCTGCTTTTGCTATGTATGAAATTGATAATGTCTTAATTGAGGTCAATGCTCCTGAACTTCCAGTTATGGATGGTAGTTCTTATGAATTTACTCAACTTTTAAATAAGGCTGGAGTTGTTGAGCAAGATAGTAAAAGAAAGGGCATTAAAATTTTAAAACCTGTAAAAGTTGAACATGAAGGAAAGTTTGCAGAGGTTTTACCAAGTGATACTCTTAAATATGAATTCAAAATTAAGTGGGATCATCCTGTAATAGCTGCAACTAAGGATCATATTGTGTTTGAGCATAATTTAGATGCTTATATAGAGATGGTTTCAAAAGCTAGAACATTTGGATTTTATGAGCAGCTTGCATATTTGCATCAAAATAACTTGGCTAAAGGAGCATCATTAGATAATGCTGTTGGTATTACTAATGAGGGTGTGTTGAATGAAGGAGGCCTTCGTTATGAAGATGAATTCGTGAGACATAAGCTTTTAGATGCTATTGGTGACTTTTATGTTGGCGGTTACATCTTAGGACACTTTAATTGCTATAAATCAGGACATACGTTAAATAATAGACTTCTACATGCTGTTTTTGCTGATAAAAGCGCGTGGGAATATATTAGTTAGTTAATACAATATTTTGATCTTGAATTTCTAAATCCAAAGTTTCTTTAATTATTTTTACATTTGTATCATTAAATACTTTATTTACTGCATTTTCCCTCTTTATTTCAGAGGGTGTTTTTTTTGCATTCTTAGAGTTTTGAGAATGGTTATCCATTATGATTTTTATATTTTCATTTTCTGAGTGAGTTCTAATAGATTCTTGTAACTTCTCTAAACTGTTTGGATTAAGCTCAAGAATTTTTTTAGCATCTTCATTTAGACTTATTCTTATTTCTTCTTTATCTAAGCTTATTAGATGTGTATTAAATGCAAAAGTTTTTGTAAAGCCTTTTAGCTTAATTTTATTTAAAATAGAAAACCACTTTTGATCATTATTTATATCTGAATGATTTTCATCATTTTGCTCAGAAGTTTTCTGTTGTTTTGGAGAGTTAACTTTTTCAGAGGGTGGATTTATTTGTTGTTGAATATTCGGCTCAACTATTGTTTTTTTTAGAATATTGGTAGTTTCACTCTCAGTTAAGTTTTTTTTTTGAAAAGCTATAAGGCGGAGTAAAGCCATTGTTACACCAGTTTCAAAATTTGGTGCTAAATGAATATCTTCTTTAGAGGAAATTGTTAATTGATATAATAAATGAACTTCTTCAACAGATATTTTACCTAAGATGTCTTTAATAACTTCTAGACTTACATCATTGGTTGTATCTAAGCTATTTGTAAAGTGATAAAGACAGCAGCTAAACCAGATTTCAGAGATTCTATCTAAAATAGCTTCTGCATTACTTTCTGTTAGTGATAAGTTTTTGATAGCGGGTAATATGCCTTGAGGGTCATTATTTATTATTGAATAAATAATGCTATATATCTCTTCATTGTCGACAATGCCTAGCATCTCTCTGACTTTAGCTTGATGAAGAGTTCCATTACAGAAGCTAATTGCTTGATCTAGAATACTTAATGCGTCTCTTAAGCTACCTTTTGCATGGTATGCGATATATTCTAGAGATTGTTCATCTGAATCAATACTTTCTTTTTGAAGTATTTCTTTAAGTTGAGCTTTAATATCTTCTTGTGAGATATGTTTAAGATGTAGCTGTATACATCGAGAAAGTATAGTTACTGGTATCTTGTGATAATCAGTCGTAGCAAGAATAAATTTGACATATTCAGGAGGTTCTTCTAAAGTTTTTAGCAAGGCATTAAAACTTTGTTTAGATAACATATGCACCTCGTCTATTAGGTAGACCTTATATCTACCTTGAGAGGGCATGTATTGGATATTATCTAGAATTTCTTTGGTTTCTTCAACACCTGTTCTAGATGCAGCATCAATTTCAATAAGATCTATAAAAGTCCCATTGTTTATGGCTGTACAACTTTCACAAACATTGCATGGGTCTGCAGTTACGCCAGATTGGCAATTTAGACATTTAGCTAATAGTCTACCTAATGTTGTTTTTCCAACACCTCTTGTGCCAGTAAAGAGATATGCATGATGTACTTTTTGTGTTTCTAAAGCATGGACTAAGCTGTTTAGAGCATGTTGTTGACCACAGACTTCTGCAAATGATTTAGGTCTATATTTTCTCGCTAAAGCTTGGTATGACATATTGGCGTGTGAAAATTAAAAATAATAAAAAACTTATTAACAATGATAGCAAAGATATTCTAAAAGAATAAGAGTAAAAATTTATTCAGTAGTAAAAATGGAGCCACATTTGTTGCACATCCATGAATTTAGCCAGTTACTATATAATGGAGGAAAAATCTCGCTATTATATTTAAAGTTTTTATAACCTAGAAATCCTCCGCTAGCTATCAGTAATAAGCCTATAAGGATAACGCCAATGGTACCATTAAAGCATATTATGCCAGCAATAATCATAATGATGGGCCAGCCAAAAGATTTTTTAATAGGAGGAGCAGCTTTTTTTGCTGCTGATGACATTGAAACTCCTTTGGTAGTTGTTTTAGCACCAAATAGTCCTCCTATAGGATTAAAAAGACTTGTCCCAGCAGTCTTGCTTTTAGTGTGTATGTGTTGAGTGCCATCTTCATATATAACTTCTAATCTTTGAGTATTCTCTGAATTACAACTTGTACAGTTCATTTATTTGCTCCTTTTCATGCATTTTACTATCCGTCAAAACTTTCTGTAAACCTGGTTGTTGAGTAATATTTTTGCCGTTTATCTTAATTTCGCATTAATCAACAATGAGTGTTTTTATCTTATCTTTCTTATTATTATTTTTTAGCGACACAATTAACTTTTCTTACCATGTCATCAGATTCACAACTATAGTTCGTATTGTTTACTTTAGCTTTCCATGAGACAGTTGTTGCGCCTCTATCAATATCACTAACTGCTACATCATTGCTTAGTACTCCACCAATATTGTTTGCAGTTGCTTGTTTTAATCCTGTTTCTGAACTAGCACAGCTGGCTAATATTAAGCTAGATCCAATCATAGAGCCTAAAATAAAAGTTTTTGATATTTTCATTATATATTCCTTTTTTGCTGTAAAATGTTTGACATCTTCGTAAATTAATATACCCCCCCCCCTATCTAACTAAGTCAAGATAAAATCTGAATTAATGTAAATTGATTGTGATTTTTTATACAAAAATATAAAATCTAGAAACAAATTTTTATAAAAAATATGCAAATGGAAACTATAAACTATAAATCTCAATTAAAAGATCTAATGGCTCGTATTGAATCTTTACGAGGTTATCTTTGACTATGATGCAAAGAAAGAAAAACTAACAGAAGTTTTAATGGAGCTCGAAGATGGCTCTATATGGGATGATCCTGAGTATGCTCAAAATCTTGGAAAGCAGAAAGTTGAACTAGAAAATATCGTTATAAACTGTGAGCAAATTACAGGAAGTCTGGAAACTTTATCTGAACTTTTAGAGTTGGCTGAAGAAGATGAAAGTTTCTTAGAAGAAGTCATAAAAGATATTAAGCAAGTTACAGCGGATATTGAAAAGCTAGAGTTTAGAAGAATGTTTTCTGGTGAAATGGATGCTAATAATGCATATTTAGATATTCAGTCGGGCTCTGGTGGTACAGAGGCACAAGACTGGGCGCAGATGATGATGAGAATGTATATGCGTTGGGCAGATGGTCATGGCTTTAAAGTAACAGTTGATGATGTTTCTGATGGAGATGTTGCAGGTATCAAAGGTTGTACTTTAAAGATTGAGGGAGAATATGCTTATGGTTGGCTTAGAACAGAGACAGGAATCCATAGGCTAGTTAGAAAGTCTCCTTTCGATTCTAATAACAAAAGGCATACATCATTTGCATCAGTATTTATTTCTCCAGAGGTAGATGATGATATTGATATAGAGATTAATCCAGCTGATTTAAGGATTGATACTTATAGAGCATCTGGAGCAGGTGGGCAACATGTTAACCGTACAGATTCTGCTGTTAGGATTACACATATTCCAACAAACGTGGTGGTACAATGTCAAGCAGATAGGTCTCAACATAAAAACAAAGATCAGGCAATGAAACAGTTAAAATCTAAATTGTATGAGCTTGAGTTGCAAAAAAGGAATGCGGAGAAAAATGCTTTAGAACAGTCAAAATCTGACATAGGCTGGGGAAGTCAGATTCGTTCTTATGTTTTAGATCAGTCTCGTATTAAGGATTTAAGAACAGGAGTTGAAAATACAAATACACAAGCAGTGCTTGATGGTGATTTGGATAGATTTATAGAAGCAAGTTTAAAAAGTGGTTTATAAGGTGTATTGAATGAGTAGTAAACTAAAAGATTTAATTAAAACATCAATAAAAGAATATTTAGAGGCTAATGATATAGTCATAAAAGATGCTGTAAGAGGTAAAGTAAGAGAGCAGGTTGAAAAAACTTTGGCTGAAAAAGATTTGCATGAGCATAGTTTAGATATTCATGAGAGAGTGCCTGAATTTGTAAGAAAGCATATAGAAGAGATGCAAGAGAATTCACAAATAGCTTTAAGAAAAGAAAAATTGCAAACACTAGCTGGACAGAACAATGGTATAAGCCATCCAAATAAGTTTAAAAGGGATGTGGTTGCAGCGTGTCTACAAGCTCGATATGCAGAGAAAACAAAGCAAGAGCTAGAGGATGCTGAAGATAAAAAAACTTATAAAGTATCTGGGAGAGTTGTTTTAAGAAGAGTGATGGGGAAAGCTTCGTTCTTCACGCTTCAGGATATGTCTGGAAGAGTGCAGATATATCTGAAAAAAGATGACTTACCGGAAGGGCAGTATGATACTTTTAAGAACTTATGTGACTTGGGTGATATAGTAGCGGTTTCAGGAAAGGTATTTAAAACGAATACTGGTGAGCTTTCTGTTCATGCAGATCATTTTGAAATACTAACAAAAGCTATAAGACCACTACCAGACAAGTTCCATGGACTTGCGGATCAAGAAATGAGATATCGTCAAAGATATGTTGATCTTATTACTAATGAGAAATCACGCGAAGTTTTTAAAGTTCGTTCAAAAGTGGTTAGCTTTATCCGTAGATATTTTGATGATCATAAGTTTATGGAAGTTGAAACACCAATGATGCACGTTTTACAAGGTGGTGCAGCTGCGAAGCCTTTCAAAACACATCATAATGCTTTAGATATGCCATTATATTTGAGAATAGCTCCGGAGCTTTATTTAAAAAGACTAGTTGTTGGTGGTTTTGAAAGAGTGTATGAAATAAATCGTAATTTTAGAAATGAAGGTGTTTCATCTCGTCATAATCCTGAATTTACAATGCTTGAGTTTTATATGGCTTATGCTGACTATAATGACTTAATGGATTTGACAGAAGATATGCTGCCTAAGCTGGTGCAAGAAATAGCTGGAACTACAGAACTTGAGTATGGGAAGTTTAAAGTAAACTTCGCAGCACCATATGAAAGAATTTCTATGGTTAACTCTATAGTTAAGCATAATGGAGATATTTCAAAAGATGATTTAGCAAGTTTTGATAAAACAAAAGCTATTGCTGAAAGGTTAGATATTAAGGTTGAACCATTTCATGAATTAGGTCATTTAATTAATGAGATATTTGAAGAAACTGTTGAGGCTAAGTTAATTCAACCTACATTTATTACAGACTATCCAGCTGTTGTTTCACCATTGGCGAGAAGGAGTGATGGTAATCCAGAATTTACAGATAGATTTGAATTCTTTATTGGTGCACGTGAAATTGCTAATGGCTTCTCTGAGCTTAATGATGCAGAAGATCAAGCAACCAGATTTAGAAAACAAGTAGAGGCAGCAGCCTTTGGTGATGACGAAGCTATGCCATATGATAAAGATTATATAAGAGCTTTAGAATATGGGATGCCTCCAACAGCTGGTCAAGGTATAGGTATTGATAGGCTAGTGATGTATCTGACAAATTCTCAATCTATAAGAGATGTAATTTTATTCCCTCATATGAAGCCGGAATAGATATTTTTTTATAAAAAATACCTCAGATAATATTTGTTCTTAATTTATAAGTATAAAAAGCTTATTCCTCTTATTCTGTTAAAAAATGTAGCTGCTGAATAAAGCTATTGCTATAAATTGGCAGCTCATCTTACAATAAATAGTGACAATATTGTCTATGAGTTAAATAGGAGAAAATAAATATGAAAAAGAAAATTTTAGGTATTGCAACAGTGACTTTACTTTTACCAGCTATTTCAAATGCTACAGAAGCTTTCACTACGAAAGTTGATAGTGGTAATATAAGTATTGGAACGGTGGAAAAAGTTACAGATGGCTGTAAAGTAATTAGTAATGATGGTAAAACTGTCAAAACAAGCTGTGACGCAGGTTTATTTTCAAATAATATATCTTTCCCATTAAAAGATAGTAAAAATCAAAATGTGGCATTTTTAAGTTATTCTAATCCTGTTTTTGGATCAGCTAAAGTTGAATTAAGAGATCCTAAAGACTCTGGAGTGATTTCTTCTTGTGATGCATCCGGAGAGTGTAAAGTAGAGTCAGCTATAGATACTAATTCATCAGCAGGATATTATTTAGTTTCTCAAGGAACTCCTGCGAATAATGTGGTATTAATTAAGAATATTAAAGATAAATAATCTTCTTATTTTGCCTGGTGTTAATCTTCATCATAACTAGGTTTATGAGACTTACCTTCTATATAAGATGTGATAGCTATTAATAGGGCTGATAATACAAAAACAATATGAATTATTGTGCCCCATAAAAGTTCTCTATCTGTCGTTTGAGATATTTCTAAAAACTTTTTTAATAAAGATATTGATGAGATAGCAATTATCGATCCTGCGATCTTTATTTTAACAGCATTTGGAGATAGTTTTTTAATCCATAAGGGTTGACCATTTTGTTTTCTCATGTTTATTTTAGAAACAAAATTTTCATATCCACTAATTATTACTATAACTACTAAGTTCGCCACTAAAACAGCATCACATAAAGTTAAAGTTAGAATTATTAACTTTTCTCCATTAAATGAAGATAAAGACATGAATAGATGTTTTAATTCATTAAATATCTCATAGATAAAAGCTATAAGAATGAAAGATAATAGTATATAAATAGGTGCTTGTAACCAACGTATGCCAAATATAAATTTTTCAAGAGCTATTGCTAATTTGCTATTCATTTTTAATCCATAAGGAATTTCTTGCTATCTCAAGCAAAGATATACAACTAAGTAAATAAAAGCAATAAGAGGATTGAGTTATAAAGGGTTATCTATGTCTATTTTTTCGGCTTTGTAGCCATAGCAGAAATATTTATTTTCAATAGAGACTTCATACTCACAAGAAAGTAGTCTAAGAGTTTCTTGATCATCTAGCCTCATAGCATGAGCAGATGATAGTAGATGGTTTAAAATAACAAGAGTTAACTTTCCATAAACACTATTTCCTGAAACATCTAATAAAGGATTATACGAGCAACTTGCTCCTCTAAATGGATCTATGTTAATAATGAATCCACCAACACCACTTTTACATGACAAGGCTCTTGTTCCAGAAGCTAATAATGATAGCGCGCCTGTATTTTCATATAAACCAAAAGAGTTCATAACATTAATAGCACGAACAACATTATTTTGGCTTATAAGTCTTTTTCCATTCTTTACACCACCGCTAGCAAAAACAAGAGCTGCTTGAAGTAATTCAGAGACATTTAGTCCAATAGAGCAAGCTTTAGTATAGTTATCTAGAGCCTTGATGCCACGAGTTGCGGATTTAAATCTGCCAGTATCTACTAGGCGATACATCATTGCACGATTATTATAATTAGTAGAGCTTTCAGAAAGATAAATATCTTCTATTATATTTAAATCTGGAGAGCCGGTTAGTTCTCTCATGAACCCTAAAAAATCATTGAAGTTTTCTATAGCTCCAGCAGAAGAAATTGCCCCAGCATTATTTAAAGGGTGACCAGGTCTAGTTATTCCAGAATTTGGTTGCAATACTTTATCTATATTAAATTGCAAAGAAGTAGCTTCAATAGAAGAAATCTCATCAGGAGGAGTCCCTTTTTCTAAAGCATAAGCATACAGAAATGGTTTCACAACAGATTGGATACTAGCTTTAAAGGTTGGGGCGTTCCCTGCAGTTAAAATATTACCGTGCAAATCTCCAACTGCAAGAGCTGTATTTTTTATATCATATTTTAAAAGCTCAGGTATATAGCTTGCAGGTTTTCCATAATTAGTTTTTGATCTGGCCCACTTATCTACACCAATTAGAACTTCTTGTGTAATACCAATAGCTTCAAGCGTTGGCGCTTCATTTCTGTCTTCAGTATTATCATCAGTGAATCTCAAAATTTCTTTAAGCAACATAATAGAAAGAATCTTTTTTATCAAAAGGATTTTATTATATCCCATAAATAATGAATTGATAATGATTTAGTCTAAATGTTTCACGGTTTTTATAAAAAATATGTGGGCTGGGAGCAATTAACTATTTAAGAACATACAACAGTTAATTATAATGAGCAGTATTTAGAGTTCGATTATGAACTTTCTATTTTAAAAGATTGTTTAAAGGTTATTTAATATGTATCAAATAATAGATTTTATTACTAAAGAAAAAGTTTCTACAGATGATTTTGTATTTGCTGGGGAGAGTACTCCGTGGGAAGTGCAAATGGATATGGTAAAAGTTAGAAGCAAAATTAATTTAGATTATTTCACGCAGGCGGTTCCTTGTTTATCAAAATACTTGCCATTAATGCCAATTAAAGAACCAGCTAATTTTGTTTCTTTAAGAGAAAATGCAACACCTCTAATTAAAAGTAAGGTGATTGGAAAAGAGCTGGGTATAGAACTATATTTTAAAGTTGAGGGTAAAAATCCAACAGGATCGTTTAAAGATAGAGGATCAGCTGTTGATATCACGATAGCTAAAGAGTTGGGAGCAAAAGGTATTATACTTGCTTCAACTGGTAATATGGCGGCTTCTTGTGCTTGTTATGCGGCAGCTGCGAAAATGCCTTGTTTTATTATAGTACCTGAAGGTGTTTCAATGTCAAAGCTAGCACAAGTTATGTCTTTTGGTGGGAAAATCATTCAGGTGAAAGGAAGCTATAATGATGCAGCTAAACTAGCTTATGATATAGCTAAATCTAAGAAATTCTTCTTGGCAGGCGATTATGCATTTAGGGTGGAGGGTCAGAAGACAGCAGCATTTGAAATAGTTGATCAAATGCTTTTCCAAGTGCCAGATGAGGTAATTATTCCAATTGGGTGCGGAACTAATATGACAGCCTATTATAAAGGTTTTACTGAGTATAATGAGCTTGGATTGATTGATAAAATGCCAAGATTAACAGGTGTTCAGTCAACTGGAGCAGATACTTTAGTAAGAGCTTTTGAGAAAAATCAAAATAGAGTAGAAGCCTTAACTAGAGCAGATACGATAGCAACGGCAATAGCTGTTCCATATCCGATAGATGGAGATAAGGCTATAGATGCTATTTATAATACAGCTGGTGAAGCATCTTCAGTTACTGATATGAAGATGTTAGAGGCTCAATATATTCTATCTACAAAAGAGGGTTTATTTGTTGAGGTGGCTTCAGCATCAACAGTAGCACATTTACTTAAAAAGCATAAAAATGGTGAAATCAGAAAAGGCGATACCGTTGTGTGCGTGCTTTCTGGAGAAGGGCTTAAAGATCCTAGCGTTGTGCTTAAATCAGCAATTCAGCCACCAATTATTTATCCTAATGAAAGAGATTTTAACAAATTATATGATAGTAAGTTCTTTGATAATAAGATGATGATATTTGTAGAACAAAGTCAGGTTATATTTGATAAGTTACCTACAATCGAGGAAATTAAGAAAGTATTGGCTGAAGTTTTCGGAGCTAATTATGATGAAAGCTTCATTACTAGAGTTAGAGAGCAGATTGAAAGATTTTTAGCTAAAGGAAAGGCAATTTATATTTCAGATTTGCAGGACGTTATTCAAGATGCTACAGAAATGGTTGATCGTACAAGTAGCGATGTGCTTGAGGTTGAATCTTTTAAAGTGGCTGTTGAGCAAGATCAGCAATCTAAAGCAGAGGTGATTGTAAAAATAGATGGGCAGAAATTTTTTGCTTCAAGTATAGGTGTTGGTCCAGTAGATGCTGTATTAAATGCCTTACGAAAGGCGTGTCCAAGCAGTATTGATTATCAATTGACTGATTATAAGGTTAAGATTAGGGGACAAGGGGCTGATGCGGTTGTTTATGTTGAGATGAGCCTAAATAAAGCTGGCATAAAGACTATAGGTAAAGCAGTATCTCCGGATATTATTCAGGCTTCTGTTGAAGCATTTATAGATGCATATAATATTGCATATCCATAAACATTAAAGGGTAAAATAATGAGTAAAGATAAAGTTTTAAATAAATATAGTAAGGTTCTTACGCAAGATAAATCTCAAGGGGCATCTCAGGCTATGCTATATGGTACTGGTATGACTGATACAGATATGAGTAAGCCTCAAATAGGTATAGCAAGTGTTTGGTATGAAGGTAATACTTGCAATATGCACCTTAACCAATTAGCACAGTTTGTTAAAAACAGTGTGGAGGCAATTAATTTAAAAGGTATGAGATTTAACACTATAGGTGTTAGTGATGGTATATCTATGGGTACGGATGGAATGAGCTACTCTCTTCAATCTAGAGATTTAATTGCTGATTCTATAGAGACAGTAATGTCTGCGCATTGGTATGATGGTCTAGTTTCTATTCCTGGGTGTGATAAGAATATGCCTGGATGTATGATGGCGTTGGGTCGTCTAAATCGCCCTGGTTTTGTTATATATGGTGGAACTATTCAGGCGGGAGTTCTTCGTGGGCAACCTATAGATATCGTAACAGCTTTTCAAAGTTATGGTGCATGTCTTGCTGGTAGTATTACAGAGTCGGAACGTGTAGAAACTATTAAAAAGGCTTGTCCTGGTGCGGGTGCTTGTGGTGGTATGTATACTGCAAACACTATGGCTTGTGCTATAGAAGCTATGGGTATGAGCTTACCATTTAGTTCATCTACGCCAGCAACATCTCCTGCGAAGGTTAAAGAATGTGATAGAGCTGGTGAGGTTATTAAAAATTTATTAGAACTTGATTTAAAACCAAGAGATATTATGACTAGAAAAGCATTTGAGAATGCTATGGTTGTAATTACAGTACTTGGTGGATCTACTAATGCTGTGCTTCACTTATTGGCGATAGCTAGTTCTGTAGGTGTGGATTTAAATATTGATGATTTCCAAGAAATAGCTAATAAGACTCCATTACTAGCGGATTTCAAGCCAAGTGGAAAGTTTGTTATGGCAGATTTACACGCTATAGGTGGAACTCCAGCTGTTATGAAAATGCTTCTAAGAGAGGGTATGATTCATGGCGACTGTATGACTGTTACTGGTAAAACTATGGCTGAAAATTTAGCAGAAGTTGCTGATTTACCTGAAAATAATGAAATCGTTAGACCATTAAGCAATCCGTTAAAGAAAACAAGTCATTTACAGATATTGAAAGGTAACGTTGCCCCTGAAGGTTCAGTAGCTAAAATCACTGGAAAAGAAGGTGAAGTATTTACAGGTATAGCTAATGTTTTCGATTCAGAAGAAGATATGGTTAAAGCAGTAGAGAAAGGTCAAGTTAAAAAAGGTGATGTAATAGTTATACGTTATGAAGGGCCTAAGGGCGGTCCTGGTATGCCTGAGATGTTAAAGCCAACTTCTCTGATAATGGGAGCGGGCCTTGGAAAAGATGTGGCATTGATAACAGATGGACGTTTTTCCGGAGGTTCTCATGGGTTTATTGTTGGTCATATTGCACCAGAGGCTCAAGAAGGTGGTGTGATAGCTTTAATTGAGAATGGAGATAAAATTACAATTGATGCAACGAAGAATGTTATAAATGTTGATTTATCAGATGAAGAATTAGCTAAGCGTAAAGCTAAGTGGAAAGCTCCCGCATATAAAGCTACTAGAGGAACGTTGAAAAAATATATTATGACAGTTTCTTCAGCATCTCAGGGATGTGTAACTGATTTAGACTAATTTTACTTGATTTATAGTTTTTTCTTTATTTTATTATTTTAAACGATATACTTTTTTTAAAAGCTAAGAAAAGTAGCTTCTTTTTATTACAATTAACGCTGTAAAACTCATATAAAAATATTTACACAAAATGCAGAATGAGTGTTATAAGTTTTTATAACAGCTGATGAGTTCTAAAATCTCTAAGGCTAGAAAAATAGTGTAGAGAATGAATAATATCTCTAATTTAGTGGAGGATGAATAATAAATGCAAATTACCGGCTCACAAGCTATAGTAAAAAGCTTAGAAGCAGAGGGTGTTGATTGCGTATTTGGTTACCCAGGTGGAGCAATCATGCCTACATATGACGCTTTACATGATGCACATGATACCGTACACCATGTGTTGGTAAGGCACGAACAGGCTGCGATTCATGGCGCAGTTGGATATGCAAGGGCAACTGAGAAAGTAGGAGTTGCTATTGCTACTTCAGGACCTGGTGCTACAAATCTTATTACAGGAATAGCGGATGCTCAAATAGATTCAGTTCCTGTTGTTTGTATTACAGGACAAGTCTTTAGTTCTCTTTTAGGAACAGATGCTTTCCAAGAGGCTGACATTATAGGAATGACTGTCGCAGCGACTAAATGGAATTATCAAATTACGGATCCTAATGAAATTCCTTATATATTTAAGAAAGCTTTTGAAATAGCTAAAAGTGGTCGTCCAGGACCTGTTCTTATAGATGTTACAAAAGATGCGCAGGTTGGAATGATGGAGTATAAAGAAGCAGAAAGCACTCCTAATTCAAAATGGACAAGAAAACCTGTTATGAATATGGATAGTGTATTAAAAGCTTCAGAGCTTATAAATAATGCAAAGAAACCAATATTGATAACCGGACACGGTGTTATGTTATCTGGTGCTGAAGAAGCTATGCTTGCATTGGCAGAGAAAGCAAGTCTTCCAGTAGTTAGTACTTTATTGGGATTGTCTTCTTTTCCTGTTGAGCATCCTTTATATAAGGGTATGTTGGGTATGCATGGTAACTATGCAGCTAACGTTTTATGTAATGAAGCTGATGTTGTTATTGCTGTAGGTATGAGATTTGATGATAGAGTTACTGGTGATTTAAATAACTATTTACCAAATGCGAAGATTATACATATAGAAATAGATCTTTCAGAGATCAACAAAAACGTTGTGGTTGATGTTCCTATTCATGCGGATGCAAAAGAAGCTTTATTGGCTCTTACTCCATATGTGTGTAAAAACTCTCATGAAGATTGGCATAAGCTTTTCTCAGAAATGTATCAAAAAGAAGTTGATGCTATAATAAAGAATGAAACAAAGCCGAAAGATGGTCAGTTAAAAATGGCAGAAGTAGTTAATCTTCTTTCAGAAAAGACTAAAGGCGAGGCTGTTATAGTTTCTGATGTTGGCCAGCATCAAATGATAGCAGCTAGATATTATAGATTTATGGATACTAACTCCCATATTAGTTCAGGTGGCTTAGGAACTATGGGCTTTGCTCTTCCTGCAGCTATTGGAGCAAAAATGGGAGTTAAAGATAAAAAAACAGTTATAGTTGTTGTTGGTGATGGTGGCTTCCAGATGAATATTCAGGAGCTAGCAGTTCTTAAGCAAGAAAATATAAATCTTAAAATAGTTATTTTAAATAATAGTTTTCTTGGAATGGTTCGCCAGTGGCAAGAAATGTTTTTTGATGGAAGATATTCATATACTAAAATAAGTTCTCCAGACTTCATAAAAATAGCAGAAGCCTATGATATTGGAGCACAAAAAGTTGTTGAAAGAAAAGATTTATCTAATGCTATAGATGAGATGTTAAGCTCAGATGAGTCTTATTTGTTAGAAATAGTGGTTGAGCAACAGGAAAATGTATTTCCAATGGTTCCAGCAGGAGCCTCTATCAGTGATACCAGATTAGGAATAGAGGAGTAATAGATTATGAACGAGAATATTTATTTTATTGCAATAAATACGGAAAATACTCTATGCGTATTACAAAGAATTTCATCTATATTGTCACGTAATCGCGTGAATATAGAGCAAATGACGGTTTTTGAAACTGCAAATAAAGGGATTTCACATTTTAATTTAGTGGTTCATAGTACAGAAATTAAAATAGAAAAAATCATAAAGAAATTAGCAAATATTATAGAAGTAATAGATATTAATATTACAAGCTCTATTCCAATGAATGGAGTTGCTGTAGCTAGTGCTTATGAGGGTATTAAGCCAACTCTTGAAAAAGTTGCGTAAAGTTTGTTTTCTAGACAAAGCAGTAAAAAATGTGTTTGCTGAATTTTGGCTAACTGTTTTAAGATATTGAAGAAAAATTTGGCAAGTTGAAATAACTATAATATTTCTTATTTAATTAAATCGAAAACTATTTCATTGAGCATTATTTTTACATTTCCTTTTTTTACTCCTTTTATACAAAGGTCTGTATTAAGGCACTTTTGTAGGTTTAAGATAATGTTTTGATTATGAACTCTATTTATTAATGATGAATAATATTTTTGTTTGGACGGCCATATATTATTCTCTCTAAATACTTTTTGATGATAAGAAGGGTTAGTTTCTTGTAGTTGGAAAATTATTCTAAGCTCTCTTTTGAGTGTCCATAGTATAAGAGTAGCTTTATCTCTTTCTAAGAGTATGTGGTTTAATATAGTTAGAGCCTTTGCTTTTTTTTGTTCAATGATAGCGTCAGATAAGTCAAAAACGTTATAGTTTGTGTGCTCATGTAAAAATGGCTTTATAGTTTGTTCATCAAAGGTTTTCTGATTCTGTCTTCCTAATAATTTTAGTATTTGTTTTGTAGCAATTAAATTACCTTCAGTTTTTTGTGCTAGCATCTGAATAGCTTCATCAGAAAGTGATAGCTCATTTTCTTTAAGTATTTCGCTTTTTATTATTCTTATCGCTACATTTATATTTGGGTCATATATGTGTACATGTATGGCATTTTGACTTAATGATTGAAACCATTTAGTAGATAGATTTTGCTTTTTTAACCCGCTGAAGATAACAAGGTATGAGTTATCACTAGGCTTACAAAGATTGTCTACTAGAGCCTTTTGTAGATTTTTCAGAGGCGGTTTATCTAGAGTGAATTGGATGAATTTGTCCATGCTAAATAGACTTAAACTATCTGCTTCATGGTATAAAACATCATGGTTTTGTTCACTAATATCATAGCGAGCTATTTCATAATTTTTTTCTTTAAAAGAATTATTTATTTTCTCAATAATATTATGTTTTTGTAATGGTTCATCGCCACTTATAAGAAATAGCTTATAATCAGCTATATTCGGCTTATCCATGAAGCCAAAGTAATCTAATTCCATAGTAGATAATTATTGAGTTATATTTTAGCTACAAATATTATATAGCTTATTGATGTTAATTTTTATATTTGTATTATGAAAAGATTTTTTATGTTGTTGATTACTCTTTTTCTTGTTGGTTGTGTTCATAAGCCAGATAACATTCTGCCAGTGGAAAATTTCAATCCTCAAAATTATTTAGGTAGGTGGTATGAAATCGCTAGGTTTGATAATAGTTTTGAGAAAGGGTTGATTAAGGTTTATGCAGAATATAGCTTAAATTCAGATGGAACAATAGAAGTTGTTAATAGTGGAGTTAATCCTATAACTGAGCAAAGAACTTATGCTAAAGGGGTTGCTAAGTTTGTTGAAAAAGATGATGTTGGCTACTTGAAAGTTTCTTTCTTTAAACCGTTCTATGGAGCTTATGTAATATTTGATTTAGAAGATAGTTATAAATATGCATATATTGCAGGTAATAATTATAATTATTTATGGTTGTTATCTAGAACTCCAACTGTACCAGACTCGGTTAAAGAAGATTTTGTAAAAAAAGCAAAAGGACTTGGCTTTGAGACAGATAAATTAGTATGGGTTAAGCAGTAGTTTACTATTTTTGTTTGGTTTTTTCTTTGTAAGTTATCCATATTAGAGGTATGCCTATTATTATGGCATCCGCTATAAGCATGTATGTAAGATATTCATGAATCGAAATTGTTGAGCTTATTGAGCTTGAAGGGAATAGTCCCATCACAAAAGCTATTGAACATGCTGTAATACCTGCTAAACAAATAATCCACGCACCAAGTTTTCCAAATGGTATATTAAAACCATTATTATGAGGATGTGTGTATTTTAATCTAATAGCTGAAATAAATATCAGAATAAACATCATTACAGTAAATTGTGAAGTCAATGCTATGAGTAGACTAAAGGCATCCTGTAATGTTGGAGTGAATAAATACAAACTAGAAAATATTGTTCCAATAACGCCTTGTAATAATAAAATATTTACAGGCATTCCTGCTTTATTCTGTTTAGCTAAAGGTTTTGGTAAATAGCCTTCTTGAGCAACTACAAGGAGTGATCTAGCAGGTCCTAGCAACCATGCTGATAAGCTTGCTGTTGCACCAATTACTATACAGATAGCTAATATAGGTGTTAAGAATTTTAGATGAAATATAGAGAAGAATCTTGAGAATGAATCAATGACGCCATTCGTTATATTTAGCTCATTGTGTGGTATTACTGTGGCGATACTTAGAGCTGACATTGTGCTAATAAAAAGAATGATTATAGCGCTAATCAAGATTGCTCTAGGGATTGTGGTGGTAGGGTTTTTGGCATTTTTGACATGAAAGGCTAATAGTTGCATACCTGAATAGCTTGAAAATGCTATTACTAGTAAAGATAAATTTGAAGGGGTAAAAGAGGGTATTATTTGATCATTTAAACTTATGGAGCTTTGATTTCCAGCAAGCACCCATATCGCGCCTAAGCCTATAATTAGTATTCCTGGTAATATTGTGCCAAATAATGCCCCAATAATGTTTAATTTGGTAGAAGTCTTAATCTGACTTAAATTAAAAAAAGTACATCCCCAAAATATGATCATCATGGTTAAGAACATTAGAGATTTACTATTTTGTAAGGATGGAAGTCCCGTAAAAACTAAAGTTGCCACGATAGTTACTAGTGTTGCAGGATAGGCAATAACGTTATTAAACCATTCAAGCCAAATAGCTATAAATCCTAGTTTTTCTCCTAAGGCAGCTTTTACCCATGAGTAAACTCCACCATTAGTTGGAATTTTTGTTGCTAGTTCGGCACTAACCATTGATGTTGGAATTAGAAAAAATAAAGTGGCAATAGTATAAAAAAATATAGCCTCTAGCCCCAAAGATGCCATTACGGGAATGTTTCTTAGATTTAATATGGCTGAGACACTAAGCATGGCTAGTGTGAAGATACCGATAGTTTTTACATTGTTAGACATTTATATATCTTAAGTAAGAAGGTAGTTATTTGAAATTTTAGTTAAAATAATGATTAAAAACAAATCTTATAAGATTTAAATAAAATATTCAGGGGCGCTAGGTCGCAAATTATATTGGCTTGATAACACTTTTGCATAGGCGCCAGTTGAGTATATTACTATTAAATCATTTCTGTTTGTTTCTGGTAGCTGTATATTCTTAGCTAAGATATCGCTAGATTCGCAAATAGGACCTACGACATGGTATTTATTTATTTTTTTATTCATGCTGAGCGATTCAATATGATGTTTTGCTTGATAAAGTGCTGGGCGAATTAACTCTGTCATTCCAGCATCAATTATTAAAAAATTAGTCAGGTGAGTCGTTTTGTTGAATAGTACACTAGAAACAATTATTCCTGATTGGGCAACAAGAGACCTTCCGAGTTCAAAATGTATTTGGACATTGTCCTTAAATTTAAATCCTTTTACAAAAGTTCCAAAATAATTATTAAAATCAACTATAGGGTTTTGATTTGGGTTTATGTAGTCTATTCCTAGTCCGCCACCAAAATTAATATGTTCAACTTTTATTCCAATATTAAGTAAAATTTCAAAATGCTCATTGACTGTATTAGCTAATGACTCAAATACAGCCTTATCTAATATTTGGGAGCCGACATGATAATGTAAGCCAATAAATTTAATATTTTTAAGTTTTTCTAGTTGAGTTTGTAGAAACTCAGTAGTAGTTGAGAAAGATACACCAAATTTATCATCAAATTGTCCAGTACTGATATAATGGTGAGTTTTTGCGTCAATATTTGGATTTATTCGTATACAAATAGAAGCAATTTTATTTTTATCCTTAGCTCTCTCATTAATTACTTCGATTTCTTGGATAGATTCACAGTTGAAACTAAAAATATCCTTTTCTAAAGCAATATCTATTTCTTGGTTGGTCTTGCCAACTCCTGCAAATACAATATTGCTAGGGGGGATTTTACTATCTAATGCTTGTAGTATTTCTCCGCTACTTACACAATCTATTCCCATGCCATATTCTTTTGCTAATTCTATTATTTTGGGATGAGTATTTGCCTTTATTGCGTAATGAATATACGCATTGTTAAACTTTTTATTTAAAGCCTTGGATGCAGCATGGAAAGTGTCTTTTAGGAGGGTTGTGTCATAGATGTAGCAAGGAGTATTTTTGTTATCTGATGTTATAAAGTCCTTTATGTATTTGTTGTCAAAGATTTTGTATTGAGTCACTTTATAGTTTTAATTATATAATTTAATTGAAATTATTGTATTAGAAAAAAAAATAGTAGCAAGCTAGATTTTATCTATATATATTTTAAGCTTCCTAAGAAGCTTCTAGGTACTTGCTTTGGCGGCTTTTTATTTACTACTAACTTTGTAGTTGGTTCCTAATTATGTTATCATTTGCGTATTAATTGTGTATATATTGATTTGGCTTATGGCAAATAGTGTCTACGAGCAATTTGCTCCAATTTTAATTTTTCTAATTATTTCGGTAGCTATAGGTGTTGCATTCGCTATGATTGGTAAGATCTTGTCCATTATAGTTGGTGTTAATAAACCGAGTGAAAGCAAGGGAGAAACCTTTGAGTGTGGTTTCCCTACTTTTGGTGATGCAAGAGAAAAGTTGGATGTTAGATTTTATCTGGTGGCAGTTTTATTTTTAGTTCTTGATCTAGAATTGGCATTTATTATTCCATGGGGAATAAACATAAGAGCTAGCGTAGATTCTCCAGCTATTTCAAATGGTGCGTTCGTTGCAATGATAATATTTTTAGTAGTTTTGTTTCTTGGTCTTATTTATGGCTGGAAAAAAGGAGCTTTGGAATGGGAGTAGGTGGCGAGAATAAGGGCTTTATTACGGCCAGTGCTGATGCTTTGATTAACTGGGTTAGAACAGGATCTTTATGGCCGGTTACAACTGGTTTGGCTTGTTGTGCAGTTGAGATGATGCACGCAGGAGCTTCGAGGTATGATTTAGATAGGTTTGGGGTTGTTTTTAGACCAAGTCCTAGGCAATCTGATGTATTGTTGGTGGCTGGGACTCTTTGTAATAAGATGGCTCCTGCATTGAGACAGGTGTATGATCAGATGCCTGATCCAAAATGGGTTATCTCTATGGGATCTTGTGCAAATGGTGGCGGATATTATCATTATTCTTATTCGGTTGTGAGAGGGTGCGACAGAATTATTCCTGTTGATATATATGTTCCAGGTTGTCCGCCAACAGCTGAAGCTCTAGTTTATGGAATTATTCAGCTTCAAAATAAAATAATTCGAACCAATACTATAGCGAGGAAGTAATTGTGAGTAATTCTTTGCAAACACATTTGGATAATATTTCTAACCTGTTTAAAGGTTGGGCAGTTTCTTGCTATATTGCAAATAAGGAAATAAATATCTCTATAAGTGATCAAAGAGATATTTATTTAGTGTTAGATGCTCTTAGGAAGAGATACTCTTTTGAGCAGTTAACTGATATTACGGCGGTTGATTATCTTACTTATGGTAAAGCCGATTGGGATACTGGTAATGTTGTTTCTCAAGCAGGATTTTCTAGGGGAAGAAAGCAAGCTACTAGAAATGCTGATGCGGACGATAGATTTGAGTTGATATATCAGTTATTGAGCTTTAAGAAGAATGTTCGTATAAGGGTTAAGTGTAAGCTTAAGAATGCTCAAATAATCTTGGTTGATTCTGTTTCTGATATTTGGCCTTCAGCGAATTGGGCGGAAAGAGAAGTTTATGATATGTTTGGTATCTACTTTAGGAATCACCCAGATTTAAGAAGAGTGCTTACAGATTACGGTTTTGTTGGACATCCTTTAAGAAAAGATTTTCCCCAAACAGGTTATGTTGAGATGAGGTATGATGAAAACCTAGGAAAGGTTGTTTATGAGCCTGTTGAAATAGATGATAGAGTAAACTCTCCTAGAGTTATTCGTAAATAAATGTGGATTTTTGAGTATGGCAGAATATAAGAATTACACGTTAAATTTTGGTCCAGTTCACCCTGCTGCTCATGGTGTATTGCGACTAATTTTGGAATTAGATGGGGAGATGGTTGTTAGGGCGGATCCTCATGTTGGTTTGTTACACAGGGGTACTGAAAAGTTAGCTGAATTTAAGCCGTATAATCAAAGTATTGGCTATATGGATAGGCTTGATTATGTATCTATGATGTGTAATGAGCATTCATATGTCATGGCGATAGAAAAGCTTTTGGAAATAGAAGTTCCTGAAAGAGCCCAGTATATTAGAGTGATGTTTGCGGAGATGACAAGATTGTTGAACCATTTGTTATGGGTTGCAGCTTCTGGTCTAGATTTGGGCGCGATGACAATTTTCTTGTATGCATTTAGAGTTAGAGAAGATTTGTTTGATTGCTATGAGGCTGTTTCTGGTGCTCGTATGCATGCTACATATTTTAGACCTGGTGGAGTGTATAGGGATTTGCCAGTAGAAATGCCTAAATATAAAGAAAGTAGATTTACAAGTAAGAGAAAGGCTAAGAAAATCAATAAGGCTAGGGAAGGCAGTATGCTTGATTTCTTAGATAACTTTGTTAAAGGTTTTGAAAAGTCTTTAGATGAGATAGATACTTTGCTGACTGATAATAGACTTTGGAAGCAGAGAACGGTTGATATAGGTACTGTTTCTGCAGAAAGAGCAAAAGCACTAGGCTTTTCTGGTCCGATGCTTAGAGGAAGTGGTGTTGCATGGGATTTAAGAAAGATGCAGCCATATGAAGTTTACGATAAATTAGAGTTTGATATACCTGTCGGAGCTACGGGTGATTGCTATGATAGATATCTTGTGAGAATGGCTGAAATGAGAGAATCTAATAAGATTATTAAGCAGTGTATCGATTGGTTGAGAGTGAATGAAGGAAGGGTTATTTCTGATAATTATAAGGTCGCTCCTCCGACTAGAGATGGTATGAAAAATAATATGGAAGAGCTTATTCATCATTTTAAACTTTTTTCTGAAGGGTATTGTGTTCCAGAAGGAGAGGTTTATGTTGGTACAGAGCATCCAAAGGGTGAATTTGGTGTTTATTTGAAGTCTGATGGCGCTAATAAGCCATATAGACTTAAAATGAGAGCTCCAGGGTTTGCGCATATTAGTGCGATGGATGAGATGCTTTCTGGGCATATGTTGGCAGATGCTCCAGCAATTATTGCGACACAAGATATTGTGTTTGGTGATATTGATAGATAGTTTGAGGATATAGAATGTCTTTATTACAAATAGTTTCAGCAGCGGTCATTGAAGATATTGATAGGGTCGTTAGCAAATTCCCAGCGGATCAGAAGAGATCGGCAATAATAGAAAGTTTACATATTCTGCAAGATGAAAATGGTGGGTATCTTACAGATGAGTTACAAACTGCTTTAGCAGACTATCTTGGGGTCAGCAAGGTTGATGTTTATGAGGTTTCTACTTTTTATAGTATGTATTGCTTAGAGCCTGTAGGAAAACATAAGCTTAATGTTTGTACAAATGTATCTTGTATGCTAAATGGTGCTTATGAAATAGTTGAGCACATTGGAAATAAATTGGGTATTAAGCCTGGTCAGACGACTAAAGATGGTAGAATAACTTTAAAAGAGGTTGAGTGCTTGGGTGCTTGTTGTGGTTCTCCTATGTTAGAGGTTGATAAAGTGTTTCATGAAAACCTTACTATAGAAAAGGTTGATAAGATAATAGATGGGCTGGAGTAGTTATGGCTAATGAAGTTTGTTTTCGTACGCTACATTTAGATAAGCCATGGACTTTGGAGTCTTATTTATCTGTTGGTGGATACTCTTATTGGAATAGGATATTGAATGAAAGAATAGCTCCAGAAGTTATTATTGACGAGTTAAAAGCATCCGGTCTTCGTGGTCGAGGCGGTGCGGGATTTCCAGCTGGTTTGAAGTGGAGCTTTATGCCAAGAAGTGTTCCTGGTCAAAAATATGTTGTATGTAATTCTGATGAAGGTGAGCCTGGAACATGTAAAGACAGAGAGATTTTAAGAAATAATCCTCATCAGCTGATAGAAGGTATGGCTATCGCTGGTTATGTTATGGGAGCCACGGCTGGATATAACTATATTAGAGGAGAGTTTTTTGAGCCTATAGAAAGGTTTGAGGATGCGTTGAGAGAGGTGTATCAGGCTGGTCTTTTAGGTTCTGATATTAAAAAGTCGGGTGTGACCTTTAATCTGTATTGTGCTGTTGGGGCTGGAGCTTATATTTGTGGTGAAGAAACAGCGCTTCTTAACTCTTTAGAAGGGAAGAAGGGACGTCCTAGATTTAAACCACCTTTTCCAGCTTTTAAAGGCTTGTATGATAGACCAACTAATATAAATAATACTGAAACTTATGCTTCAGTTCCTCCTATTTTAGAAAATGGTGGTAAGTGGTTTAGTGAGTTAGGCACTGAGAAAAGTGGTGGAACTAAATTATTCTGTGTTTCTGGTCATGTTAAGAAGCAAGGGGTTTTTGAAGTGGGCATGGGTATGCCATTTAAAGACTTGCTTGATATGTGTGGCGGAGTTAGAAATGGTAATAAGCTTAAAGCTGTTATTCCTGGTGGTAGCTCAAGTAAGATTCTAACAGGCGAAGAAATGTTGAATGTTACTATGGATTACGAATCAATAGCAGCAGCTGGCTCCATGCTAGGTTCTGGTGCTGTTGTAATCCTGGATGAGACTGTTTGTATGGTTAGGACTTTAGCTAGACTCGCAGATTTTTACTATGAGGAGTCTTGTGGTCAATGTACGCCTTGTAGAGAGGGAACTGGTTGGCTAGCTCGTACATTGCATAGAATTATTCATGGAGAAGGTAAGCCTGAAGATATTGATACTCTATTTAGAGTGGCTACAAATATAGAAGGGAATACTATTTGTGGTTTAGGAGATGCTGCTGCGTGGCCTGTGCAGAGTTATATAGATAAGTTTAGACATGAATTTGTTTATATGATTGAAAATGAAGGCAGAAGTATTGTAGATAAATAATTTGTTGGAGAAGTTTTGTGTCAGACAATAAAGAATCCAAAAAAGTTAATGTAGAGATAGATGGTAGAAGTTATCAAGCACTACCTAATCAGACTATAATTCAGATTGCAGATGCGAATGGTATATATATACCTAGATTTTGTTATCATAAAAAGCTTTCTGTGGCAGCTAACTGTCGTATGTGTTTGGTTGATGTTGAAGGTGCTAGAAGAGCATCACCAGCTTGCGCAACTCCAGTTATGGAGGGAATGAAAGTAAAAACAAGGTCTGAAAAAGCTTTGCAGATGCAAAAAGATGTTATGGAGTTTTTGCTTATAAATCATCCATTAGACTGCCCTATTTGTGATCAAGGTGGAGAGTGTGAGTTACAAGATATTGCTCTTGGCTACGGAAATACTACATCAGACTATAAAGAAACAAAAAGGGCTGTTGCAGATCCTGAGCTTGGTCCTTTGATATCTACTGATATGACTAGATGTATTCTATGTACACGTTGTGTTAGATTTGGTGAAGAGGTCGCTGGTGTTAAAGAGCTTGGTGTTATGGGAAGAAGTGATCACTCTGAAATTAGTACTTATATTTCTGGCGATATGGTTAATTCTGAATTATCTGGAAATGTTATAGACCTTTGCCCTGTTGGAGCTCTTACTTCTAAGCCTTTTAGATTTAAGGCAAGAGCCTGGGAGCTTAAGCAGTATCCGGCTATATCAGCTGGAGATGGTGTGGCTACAGATTTGAGCGCGCACGTATATCAAAATAAATTAGTTAGAGTTGTGCCTAGAGAAGATGAGGCTGGAAATACATGGATAGCTGATAGAGATAGATTTGAGTATGCAGGACTTTATAGCGAAGATAGAATTCAGCAGCCGATGATTAAAAAATCAGGTGATTGGGTGCCTGTCTCTTGGGAAGAGGCTTTGGATTTTGTGAAAGTAGCTATTAGTCAAACAGTTGAAAAAGATGGCGCTGATAAAATAGCTGCTGTAATATCTGAGAGCTCTACTTCAGAAGAAATGTTTTTAACAAAAAAACTTTTGAAAGCTGTAGGCTCTGAAAATATAGATTCTCGAGTAAGAGAGAATGCTTCTAAAAAAGGAGTTTCATCTGGTATTGGACTGGATTGTTCATTAAAAGAAATTGAAAAGTCTGATTTTATATTTGTTCTAGGTTCAAACCTGAGAAAAGAATATCCATTAATAAATTATGGAGTAAAAGAAGCTGTTGAAAAAGGTGCTAAGGTAGTTGCTTGGAATATCTGTGATTATGAGTTTAATTACCCAGTTGCTCAAACAAAAATGGATCTGAGTGATGCGGGATATCTAACTCTTTGTTTACTTAAAGCCTTGCTTACTAGGGCTAATATTAGCTATAGCCATTTTGATTTAGATGATGTTTTAAGAAAAGTTGATCCTGCTGCAGAAGTAAGAAAAGTTGCAGATCAAATTTTAGAAGCAAATTCACCGAAAATCCTTGTTGGGCAAGATATAGTTGGATCAAAAGAGTTTGGGTTTGTATCAATCATTATTTCTATGATAAGAGAAGTTATAAATATCAAAGGGGGATTCTTGCCAACAAATGTTAATTCGGTAGGCGCTGTCAGAACAGGAGTGGTCCCTGGTTTTAGTTGCGATACGGAGTTTTCTGTGAAAGAGTGTTTGAGTGGAAATACAGATACAAAATTATTGTTATTATTTAATACTGAGCCTGCTAAAGATAGTGTTCTTGGTGAAGTTAAATTAAAAGAAGCTTTATCAAATATAGATATTGTAGTTTCATTTGGTGCTTATACAGATGAGTTGATAAAAGAGCAATCAGATATTATCATTCCTACTGCTTCACATTATGAAACTTCTGGTAGTTTTGTGGATGCTTTTGGAAATATTAAGAAGTTCAGGCAAGTTGTAAAGCCTTATTCTGAAAATAAAGAGCTCTGGAGAATTCTAAGAGTTTTAGGCAATATGTTAGATCTGAAAGGTTTCGAATATAATGAAATCTCAGAAGTCACTACAGATGCTTATAATAATCAGCAAGATAATAGTAGTGTTGAAATAGATTATAAAAAAGAACTGAAAGAGTTGCCTTTGGAAGAAGCTAGAGATATAACCTTTGTTGCTACTAGTAGTATGTACGATAATACTAGCTTAATAAGAAGATCTAAACCTTTACAGGAAACTCAAGATGCTAAAAGGTATTCTGGAGTAAGAATTTCTAGAACTTTAGCAGATAAGATTGGTTCTGATAATGAAGTTGGTAGAATCAAATTTTATAATATAGAAAATTCAGTTGAATATGATTTTGTTGTAGATGATGCTCTTCATTCAAAGAATATAATGATTCCTAGAAAAAAAATGGAGCCATTTTTGTATAGTGACAACAATATTAGTATAAGACTAGTTAACGATAAGGGAGAGTAGGTATGCTAGAGTATGTTTTATGGATTTCTCTTTATACTCTTCTTATAATCATTCCTTTGATTTTAGTAGTTGCATACTATACGTATGCTGAGAGAAAAGTTATTGGATATATGCAAGATAGAATTGGTCCAAACAGAGTTGGCTCTTTTGGTTTGTTGCAACCGATAATTGATGCTTTAAAGCTTTTCTTAAAAGAGATAATTGTTCCTACAAAATCAAATAGATATTTATTTTTTGTTGCTCCAATATTAGCGTTTGCACCAGCATATGCTGCATGGGCAGTTATCCCATTTGCTAAAGGTGTGGTGGTTTCAGATATGAATCTTGGACTTCTTTATATATTAGCGATGACATCCTTTTCTGTATATGGAATAGTTATTGCTGGTTGGGCATCAAATAGTAAATACTCTTTATTTGGCGCACTGAGAGCTGGAGCGCAAGTTATTTCATATGAGCTTTCTATGGGCTTTGCTATAGTAGGTGTTGTAATAGCTGCTGGATCTATGAGTATAACAGGAATAATAGAGTCACAAGCTGGAGGAATACTACATTGGTATTTTATACCTTTATTTCCTTTGTTTATTATATATTTTATTTCTGGTATTGCTGAAACAAATAGAGCCCCTTTTGACGTTGTTGAGGGAGAGTCTGAAATTGTTGCAGGGCCTCACATAGAGTATACAGGAGCTAGATTTGCTTTATTTTTCTTGGCAGAATATGCAAACATGATTTTAATTAGTATTTTGACTGCGATAATGTTTTTAGGTGGCTGGAATTCTCCTTTTGAAGGAACAGCTCTTGAACACATATTTTCAATAGTACCTGGCGTAGTATGGTTATTTGGTAAAACTAGTGTGTTTATGTTTATGTTTTTATGGGTTAGAGCAACTTACCCTAGATATAGATATGACCAAATAATGAGACTTGGATGGAAAATATTTATTCCACTAACATTTGCTTGGGTTGTTGTAGTTGCTTGTATGGTAAGATTTAATGTAGGGCCTTGGTGGTAAAAAGGATAAAGAAATGAGAAATGTTACAAGTTTTCTTAAAACATTTTTACTATGGGAGCTTTTGAAAGGGCTTACAGTTACGGGAAAACACTTTTTTACTAGAAAAGTTACTGTACAGTATCCAGATGAAAGAACTCCTGTCTCTAATAGATTTAGAGGTTTGCATGCTTTAAGACGATATGAAAATGGTGAAGAAAGATGTATTGCTTGTAAGCTTTGTGAGGTGGTTTGCCCAGCTTTAGCAATTACAATTAATTCAACTGAAAGGGAAGATGGTTCAAGAAGAACATCAAGTTATGAAATAGATTTATTTAAATGTATATTTTGTGGTTTTTGTGAGGAGTCTTGCCCGGTTGATTCTATTGTTGAGACAAATATTTTGGAATACCACTTTGAAGAAAGAGGTGAAAATATTATGACTAAAGCTAAGCTATTAGCAATTGGTGATAAATATGAGTCTCAAATTGCTGCCGATAGATTGCAAGATAAAAATTTTAGATAGAGAGGTTACAAGTGATAGTTAATATTTTATTTTATATATTTGCATCTCTAGCTATTATTTCGGCTTTGGTATTGGTGCTAGGCAATAATCCAGTTAATTCTGTGATAGCTATGATCTCAACGTTTATTTTTTCAGCTGCAGTATGGATTACTTTTCAGCAAACATATTTAGCTTTACTTTTGATAGTTGTTTATGTTGGTGCCGTATTGGTTATGTTCTTATTTGTGGTATTCATGCTTGATTTACATGTTGAGAAGCAAGGAAGAGTTGGTAGATTTTTTTATGCGCTTTCAGCAATTATTGTATGTGCTATATTTGCAACAATAATAACTTATGCAGTGACCCAAGTCTTTTCTGGAGCAACTATGAAAGAGGGTATTGGAGGATTAAAAATAATAGGCTCTACAATGTTTAATGATAGTAATTTATACGTTTTTGAGCTTGTCGATTTTATACTTTTAGCTGCAGTGGTTGCAGCAGTTACTCTTACTTTAAGAAGTAAAAGAAAAGATAATAGATCAGTTAACCCTGTTGAGCAAATTAGAGTTAGAGCTAAGGATCGTTTAACTATGGTTAAAATAGGAACTGATAAAGAGCAAAAACAAGAGGGTGTGACTAATGAATAGCATTACAATCCCAGTTACTCATGGATTAATTTTTAGTACAATACTTTTTGTTATAAGTGTTGCTGGAATTATTATAAATAGAAGAAATATTCTAATTCTCTTAATGTCTATTGAGCTTATGCTTTTAGCTGTAAATACAAATTTTTTGATATTTGCTAATATGCATCAACAGGCTATGGGTGGAGTTTTTGTTTTCTTCATATTGGCGGTGGCAGCAGCTGAAACGGCTATAGGTCTTGCTATTGTGGTAGCAATCTCGCGTAAGAGAAAAACTATTGATTTGAGTAAACTTAATACATTGAAAGGTTAGGCAGGCAATGATGATAAATAATCAAGTAGCAGCTATAATAATTGCAATTATAGTTTTGGCGCCTTTAGTTGGAGCTATTACTGCAGGATTTTTTAGTAAATCTATAAAAAATGAAGGTGTAAACTTTTTTACAGTAATTCTGTGCTCTATATCTTTTGTATTAAGTGCTGTATTAGCTTATGGTGTTTTCTTCTATGGAGATGTTTATAGTGCTACATATTATAGTTGGGCTCCTATTTCTAACAAGCTTTCGCTAGATGTTGGCTTTACTGTTAATAGAATAACAGTATATATGATGCTTATAGTTACATTTGTTTCAACGCTAGTGCATGTTTACTCTATAGGTTATATGAAAGGTGAGAAAGGATATGCTAGATTCTTTTCTTATATTTCGGGCTTTACTTTTGCGATGTTATGCCTAGTTATGGGAAATAATTTCTTATTATTATTCTTTGGTTGGGAAGGTGTAGGTTTATTCTCTTATTTATTAATAGGTTTTTATTTTAATAGAGATTCAGCTAATGTGGCTAGTTTACGAGCTTTTTTGGTAAATAGAGTAGGAGATCTTGGGTTCTTACTAGGTATAGGTGCAGTAATACTTTATACAGGCTCTGTAAACTATGATACTGTTTTTGCAAGTTTATCGAATATAGATAATACACAAGTTGTAGAATTCTTAGGAATATCTTTTAGTCCAGTAACATTGATGTGTGTTTTACTTTTTATTGGAGCTATGGGTAAGTCTGCTCAGTTCCCATTACATTCTTGGTTAGAGGGTTCTATGGAGGGTCCTACTCCTATTTCAGCTCTTATACATGCCGCTACAATGGTTACAGCTGGTGTGTTTATGGTTGCTAGGCTTTCACCAATGTTTGTGATGTCTGAAGCAGCATTGAGTTTTGTATTAATAGTAGGTGCTATTACTTGTTTGTTTATGGGGTTGATAGCTATTGTACAAACAGATATTAAAAGAGTTATTGCATACTGTACTCTTTCTCAGCTTGGCTATATGATGGTTGCTCAAGGAGCTGGCGCTTTTTCTATAGGTATGTTCCATCTTATGACTCATGCTATGTTTAAGGCACTTTTATTCTTAGCTGCAGGTTCTGTTATAGTTGCTATGCATCATGAGCAAGATATCAGAAGAATGGGAGGTTTAAGAAAATATTTACCTCTTACATATGTTTGTATGTTTATAGGTGCTTGGGCTTTGGCTGCACTACCTCCTTTTTCTGGATTTTTTTCAAAAGATCTAATAATCGAGGCAGCTGGTAGTACTAAAGTTTTTGGCCATGATTTTGCGTATGCAATGGTTTTAGCATGCGCTTTTGTAACTTCTTTCTATATATTTAGAATGTTTTTCTTGGTATTCCATGGTAAAGAAAGAATGACTGAAGAAGAAAAATCTCATATTAAAGAGTCTCCATTATCAATATTAATACCTTTGGTGTTATTAGCTATCCCATCAGCTTTGATCGGTTGGTATTTCTTTGAGCCAGTATTATCTCAAGCTAATGGATTATTTGGAGATACAATTAGTTCTTACGCACAGCAAGGGCTTGGTGGTTTAAGTGTTACAGCACATTTAGCTTCTGATGAAGCTACTGCTACGCCATTAACATTTGTGAAACATTCTGTTCACTCATTGGCTTTTTGGTTGGCTTTTGGAGCATTTATTCTTTCATATGTACTTTATATATGGCTGCCAAGCGTTCCCGAATTCTTTTCTAAGACAAAATCTGGTGTAGGAATTTTCTATAATATTTTAGTTAAAAAGTACTTTATTGATTTATTGTATGATGTGGTTTTTGCAAAGGCATTTTTATTGGTTAGTGCTTTTTTATGGAAAGTCATAGATATCTTTATTATAGATAAGACAATCGTTCATGGGTCTTCAAACTTAATATACCAAACAGGGGATAGTTTTAGAAAGCTACAAAGAGGATATTTATTTGATTATGCCTTTGTAATGATGGTTGGGGTATTATTATTTATATTATTGCTAGTAACGGTTTAGCTAATAGAGGGTAAGTTTTATTATGAATATTGGTCAACACTTATTGAGTTTGATTATATGGTTACCGATAGTTGGTGGCTTTACAGTGCTCGCAACTAAAACAGAAGAGCTGCATGGTGACGCAGCACGTTGGGTCGCATTAGTATTTAGTGTGATGACTTTATTACTATGTATTCCATTAGTTACTGGCTTTGATGTGGGTAGCTACCAAATGCAGTATCAGGAAAGCTATAGATGGTTTACGGGATTTGGTAACCATGATATTTATTATAGTTTAGGGGTTGATGGTTTTTCAGTTCTTTTTATAGTTTTAACTTGTTTTGCAACATTAGTTATTGTGTTATCAGCTTGGACATCCATTAAAACTAAAGTCAGACAATATATGGCGATCTTTTTGATTACTTGTGGTCTAACTAATGGGGTTTTTTGTGCTAATGACTCAATCCTTTTTTATGTTTTCTGGGAAGCTTTAATTATTCCGACAACTCTAGGTATAGGTATTTGGGGCGGTAATAAAAAAGCATATGCGGCTGTTAAATATTTTATATATACATTTTTTGGATCTGTATTTTTATTAGCAGCAATATTATATCTACAGTCTCAAGTCGTTCAGCAACCAGCTAGCGCTCTTGTAAACGCAGATACATATTCAATACAAAACTTTATAGCTTGGGCAACTCAAACACAAGGTTTAGATGAGGCTGTTAAGTTTACATTAACAGCGCAGTGGCTAGTGTTTGGAGCATTTTTCTTAGCATTTGCAGTAAAAATTCCTATGTGGCCTTTCCACTCATGGTTACCAGATGCTCACTCAGAAGCCCCTGCAGGAGGTTCGGTTATACTTGCTGCACTAATGCTTAAGTTAGGAGCTTATGGTTTTTTAAGATTTGCTATTCCGATGTTGCCAGAAGTTGCATCATCGTTAGAGTATGTACTTATAGCTATGTCTCTTATAGCTATAGTTTATGTAGGAATAGTTGCTGTTGCTCAAACAGATGTTAAAAGGTTAATAGCATATTCATCTATCTCTCATATGGGACTAGTAACTTTAGGGCTTTTCTCTATATTTTTATTGAAGAACGCTAGTCCAGAATTAGGTGAAACTCATGCGCAGCTTGCTATACAAGGCGCAGTTTTTCAAATGATAGGCCATGCGTTCTCTTCTGGTGGTATGTTTATTGGGATTGGGTATTTATATTTGAGAATGCATACTAGAGAGATATCAGATTTCTCAGGTGTTGCTAAAACAATGCCAATATTTGCTGCATTCTTTATGCTTTTCTGTATGGCTAACGTCGGTCTTCCAGGAACAAGTGGATTTGTTGGTGAATTTATGATTCTATTAGCAGTTTTTCAATATTCTCCTTTATTTGCATTGATAGCTGGGTTAACTCTAATAATAGCTCCTGTATATACATTGTGGATGTATAAAAGAGTATTTTTTGGAGAGGTTATTTCTCCTCAGGTTGCAGGGCTAAAAGATTTAGGCAAGATGGAGTTATTTGTGTTTATATTATTAGCGGCTCCAACATTATTCTTTGGTTTTTATCCTGAGCCAATATTAAAAATATCATCTGCTGCTTCGGCGCATATTGTTGGTTTATCTCTATAGGGTGGTGATTTGATTATGAATTTATCGATCTTTTACGTATTACCAGAAATATTACTAGCAGTAGGTGTTTTGGTTGTAATGTTTTCTGGGTTATTTTTGCATGGAAAAATAAAAAATATTAATTATATTTTTGCGCAAATATTTATAGCTTTAGCTCTTGTGGCGACTTTTGCTAAAGATAGTTTCTTACAAGCAGGGGTTACTTTTGAGGGTCAGGTTGTATTTAGTGGATTTGCTTATACTTTGCAGATTGTGATATTAATTTTGGCTCTTTTTGTTACGCTGTATTCAAGAGAGTATATCAAGGATAGAAAAATCTCAGATGGTGATTTCTATACCTTATTGATGCTATGTATATTAGGAGCAATGGTTCTAACAGCTGCACATAGTTTAGTTAGCATATACATTGGTTTAGAGCTTTTATCATTACCAATGTATGCGTTAATTGCTATTTATAGAAGCTCTGGAAGAGGTCTTGAAGCATCAATTAAGTATTTTGTTTTAGGAGCTATTGCTTCAGCGTTATTACTTTTCGGGATGTCATTTGTTTATGGTATCACAGGTCAATTAGATGTTACGGATATTGCTAAGGCATTAGCAGCAGGTCACTTTACAGGTATTGAGAGACAGCTTTTATTAGTATGTGTTGTGTTAATGATATCTTCATTTTTATTCAAATTGGGAGCATTTCCTTTTCATATGTGGCTTCCAGATGTTTATGAAGGTGCTCCGAATGCTGTGGCTACTATAGTGGCAACTATTCCAAAGATAGCAGCATTTGCAATGTTAGTTAATATCTTATTTGTAGGCTTTCCTTCACTAAAAGATTCTTGGATATATTTATTTAGGGTAATTGGTATATTGTCGATTTTCTTTGGTAGCTTAGTGGCCTTATCTCAAACGAATGTAAAAAGATTACTTGGATACTCAACAGTTTCTCAGGTTGGTTTTATACTTTTAGCTATTAGCTTACATCCTCAAGAATATGCTTTAGTGACAGCTAGTTTTTATATAATCGTTTATGTTTTTACTGCCTTGGCTATATTTGGAGCTTTAACAGCAATTAGTGTTGGTGGTTATGAAGTTGAAACATTAAATGATTTAAAAGGATTTAATACTAAGAACTCATGGCTTGCATTTATTATGCTTATAGTGTTGTTTTCTATGGCGGGTATTCCTCCTTTTGGTGGGTTTATTGCTAAATTATTTCTGATAGTTGGTCTTATAAATAGTGGTGATTACGTTTTAGCATGTTTTGTATTATTCATGGCTGTAGTTGCTTCATTCTATTATGTGAGAGTTATTAAGGTGATGTATTTTGATGATCCTGAAAATGACACAAAAGTTAAAGCACATAAATCTACACTTGTAGCTTTAAGTGTTAATGGTTTATTCTTATTGTTATTAGGTATCATGCCTTTAGCATTGCTATCAACTTTAGCTCAAGTTGTTAACGTAATATAATTTTCTTTCTTAATCTTTTAATTGCTAATTCGATTTGTAGTTTTTATACTCTTATAAAACTAAATAAGGTTTTATAAGATGAAAGATATTTTAAATTCTTTAGAAGATACGATAAAAAACTCTCGTGATAAAATAGTCAAAAAAAGCTTGTCAAAATTAGATGTTGTAAGCAGAGAGGAGTTTGAAATTCAGAAAAAGATACTAGCAAAGACAAGATTGAAATTAGAAGAGCTAGAGAAAAAAATTGATCAATTATTAATAAAGGATAGTTAAAAGATGAGTCTTGCTGTCCTAAAAAGTAGAGCGCAGCTTGGTATAGACTCACCTTCTGTATCTATAGAAGTACATTTATCCAATGGCTTACCAAGTTTATCAATTGTAGGTTTACCAGAAACTGCAGTTAAAGAAAGTAAAGATAGAGTTAGAAGTGCAATAATAAATTCAGGCTTTAATTTCCCTAATAAGAGAATAACCATAAACCTCGCACCAGCAGATCTGCCTAAAAGTGGAGGTCGCTTTGATCTTCCAATAGCTTTAGGGATTCTTTATGCTTCAGGACAAGTAGAAATTGCGAGTGATTTATCGATTGATGAATATGAATTTGCTGGAGAGCTATCTTTAAGTGGTGATCTTAAGAGAATATCTAGTGTTATTCCTATGGCAATTAAAAGCTCTGAAGCTGATAAGAAAATAATATTACCTCGTGACAATACAGAAGAGGTTCAGTTGGTTAGCGAAGTTAAAGCTTTTCCTCTAGGTAGTCTAAAAGAGGTGGTTGAGTTTCTCTCTGGGAAAATAAAATTAGCTAATTTAGATAAAACTAATAAGTTAGACTTTAGCAATCTATACGAAAATCTAGAGGATGTTAAAGGTCAGTATCAAGCTAAACGAGCTTTAGAAATAGCTGCTGCTGGAGGTCATAATATTTTATTAATAGGACCGCCTGGTACGGGTAAAACAATGTTGGCTAGTAGACTTAATTCTATTCTTCCAAGCTTAGATAAGAAAGAAGCTTTATCTTCAGCAATGATTGCTTCTATAAAGGGTGAGACCGATATCGCAGATAGTTTCTATAAGAGGCCTTTTAGACAGCCACATCATACATCATCAGCAGTTGCTTTAGTTGGAGGTGGCAGTAATCCAATGCCTGGTGAAATTTCTTTAGCACATAATGGAGTATTGTTTCTCGATGAGCTTCCAGAGTTTGATAGAAAGGTTTTGGAGGTTCTAAGAGAGCCTTTGGAAACAGGGACTATAAGTATCTCAAGAGCTAAAAATCAGGTTGAGTATCCAGCTAGGTTTCAGTTGGTGGCTGCAATGAATCCTTGTCCTTGTGGTTATTTGGGTTCTCAATATAAGCAATGTACAGATACTCAGCAATCGGTTAATAAATACCAGAGTAAACTATCAGGACCATTGTTGGATAGAATAGATTTGCATGTTGAAGTGCTTGAGTTGCAAAAGGATGATTTAACAAATCAAAGTTTGCGTGGTGAAAGAAGTGAGCCTATAAGAGAAAGGGTTGAGATAGCTCGTAACTTACAATTAGTAAGACAAGGCAAAATAAATACTATGCTTACAAGCACAGAAATTGATACTATTTGTAAGCTAGATGTAGAAAGTAAGAATATTCTAAATAAAGCTATAGATAAATTAGGATTGTCAGCTAGGGGATATTATAAAATATTAAAAGTAGCCAGGACTATAGCTGATCTAGAAGGAATAGAGCTAATTAATAAAAAGTCTATTCAAGAAGCTATAAGCTATAGAAAGCTAGATAGAGTTATAAATTAATAAGGATTTATATGAGAAGGTTGTTTTTAGATGCTTTTGGAGAAAAAAAGTTATCTGCTCCACCTGTTTGGATAATGAGACAAGCTGGGAGATACTTGCCAGAATATAGACAGGTTAGATCAAAATTTGAAGATTTTATGGATATGTGTCGTAATGCAGATGCTTGTTGTGAAGTGGCATTACAACCTCTTAGAAGATATGATCTTGATGCAGCAATAGTTTTTTCTGACATTTTGACTATACCTGAGGCATTGGGTCTTGATTTAAAATTTGTAAAAGGAGTTGGTCCTATCTTTAATGATGTAATAAAGTCAGAAGAAGATTTAAGAAACTTTGCATCACTAGATGAGGTAAACCATAAATTGTCGTATGTGTATAATGCTGTGAAAACAACAAAGAAAGCTATAAATGTACCACTGATTGGTTTTACAGGGAGTCCGTGGACTTTATCTGCATATATGGTTGAAGGTCAAGGGTCTAAGCAGTTTAATAAGCTTAGAAAGATGATGTATTCACAACCTCAATTAATGCATAAGCTATTATCTATACTATCTGAAACAATTGTTCTTTATTTGAAAGAACAAATAAGAGCCGGAGCTGATTCCCTAATGATATTTGATACATGGGGAGGAGTTCTTCCTGTGCAACAGTATAAAGAATTTTCTCTTAATTATATGAATAAAATAGCAAATGATGTAAAAAGTGAATTTCCTAATATTCCTATAGTTTTTTTCACTAAAGGTGGTGGTATGTTTTTAGAAGAATATGCTAATTCATTATGTGATGGTATAGGGATTGATTGGAATATAACATTGCCTGAAGCTAGAAATAAGGTGGGGAATAAGTTTGTTCTACAGGGTAATTTTGACCCAGCATTCTTATATGCTAGTGATAAGCAAATTCAAGATACTGTTAGGCATAATATGGACTTTATAAAGCAGGATGAAAAGAATAATTATATCGTTAACTTAGGTCATGGGATTTATCCTGATGTGGATCCAGAGAAAGTTAAGGTTATGGTTGATGCGATAAGGCAGAGCACTATTTAGAAAAAATATAAAAAGCCTTGTAAATGTAAAATATACTGTTATTATATTACACATAGACGCGGGGTGGAGCAGCTTGGTAGCTCGTCGGGCTCATAACCCGAAGGTCGTTGGTTCAAATCCAGCCCCCGCTACCAATATTAAGACTCATTAAGGGCCCTATAAGGGCCTTTTTGCTATCTGAAGGTATGATTTCATGCTTTTGTTAAGGAGGATTCTTAGAAAATGATTCTAGATAAGCTTTATGAAATAGTTGAGCCAGTTGTTGATGACCTTGGCTATATTCTATGGGGAATAGAAGTTGAGGGTAGTGGTAAAACTACTATTCGTATATTTATAGATCATGAAACAGGTGTTTCTGTTGATGATTGTCAAACTGTTAGTAAAGAAGTTAGTGCTATTTTTGATGTTGAAGATCCAGTTTCTGGAAGATATGTTTTAGAAGTATCTTCTCCTGGCATGAATCGTCAGATTTTTAATATAAATCAAGCAGAGGCTTTGATTGGGTTTAATGTAAAGGCAGTAACTTTAGAGCCTGTTAATTCGCAGACTAAATTTAAGGGTGAATTAACTAAGGTCGAAGGAAATAATGTTTTTTTGAAGCAAGAGGATGGCCAAGAGCTGGCTTTTGATTTTGATAATTTAAAGAAAATGAGAGTTTCTCCAGTATTTTAATTTTTAGAGAGGTTATTATGAGTAAAGAATTACTTTTAGTTTTAGAGACAGTAGCTAATGAAAAAGATATTTCAAAAGAGTTATTATTCCAAGCTATGGAAGAAGCATTAGCTGTTGTTACTAAAAAAGAACTTAATGACGATATGAATATAGAAGTTCATATAGATAGAAATACTGGAGAATATACTGCAGATAGAGTATGGCATATAGTTCCAGAAGATAGAGATTTAATAGATTATTCTAAAGAATTATATGAAGATGTTGCTAGAGAAAAAGGCTATGATGTTTCTGCAGGAGATGTGATAAGAGAGCCTGTTGAAGCTGCTGAATTTGGACGTATTGCAGCGACTACAGCAAAACAGATTTTGATGAAAAAAATTAAAAACTTTGAGCGTGAGAAAACAGCTAGGGTTTATAAAGAAAAAATTGGATCTATTGTATATGGAGAAGTTAAGAGAGCGACTTATGAGTTGCTTGTTATAGATCTTGGAAGTAATGCTGAAGGTATTTTATCTAAAAAGGATCTGATTCCTAGAGAAAGATTTAGGGTTGGAGATAAAATAAGAAGCTGTGTTGAAGGTATAGACTATGATGAAGATGGTCGTGCACAAACTATAGTTTTAAGTCGTTCTAGTAATACTATGCTGAAAGCTTTATTTGAATTGGAAATTCCTGAAGTTGAAGAAGAGCTTATTAATATAGTTAATGTTGTGCGTGAGCCAGGATTTAGAGCAAAAGTTACTGTTAAAAGTAATGATAGAAGAATAGATCCTTGCGGTGCTTGTGTTGGTGTTAGAGGTTCTAGGATTCATTCGATAATGAATGAGTTAAGTGGCGAGAAAGTTGATGTCATTCTTTGGGATGAAGATACTATTCAGTATGCTATCAACTCACTTTCGCCTGTAGATGCTGAAGATGTGATAGAAGTAAATGTTGATGAAGAAACGGCATCAATGGATATTGTAGTTAAGCAAGATAGTCTATCAAAAGCGATTGGTAAAAATGGAGTTAATGTTAGATTGGCTAGTGCTTTGATAGGTTGGAAAATTAACGTTCTTTCGGATTCTGAGCAAGAAGAAAAGCAACTTTCAATAGTGGAAAGATTTGTTGAGGTCCTAGATATTGATCATGACTTTGCTTTAGTGTTGATAGAGGAAGGAATAGAAACATTAGAAGATCTTGCCTATCTAGATAAAGAGGAGCTTTTAGAAATTGAAGGATTTGATGAAGATATAGTGAATGAGCTTCAAGAAAGAGCTAAAACAGCATTGCTTACAGAAGCTTTAGGGAATAAAAAACCTGCTCAAGATTTACTTGATATGGATGGGATGACAGAAGATTTAGCAAATTCTTTAGCTAAAAACAATATTTGCACTATGGAAGATTTGGCTGATTTATCAGTAGATGAGCTTTTAGATATTGTTGATCTTTCTGAAGAACAAGGTGCTGAACTTATAATGAAGGCAAGAGCTCCTTGGTTTGAGTAGGATAAAAGACAAAAATTAGAAAAGAGGATGATTGTTCATGGCAAATATTACAGTTGGTCAGCTAGCTAAACAAATTAAAAAGGATGAAGATGCCTTACTTAAGCAGCTTAGTTCTTTTGGTATAAATAAAAAAGGTAAGGATGACACTCTTACAGAGGATGAAATGAAGACTTTGTTGGAGAAAATAAATAGTTCCAAAGGAAATCTTACAAGAAAAAAGGTTACTAAGACAGTTAAGCTTGATGGTAATCATAAGATTAATGTTTCTGTTAAGAAAAAAAGAAGAGTTGCTAAGTTAAATATTGAAAAGTTAGATGCTGAAGAAAAAGAAAGAATAGGCGATCAACAGGAGAAAGAAGAAGTTCTAAAAGAGATTTCTCCAGAAGTGGTGGCTAAAGTTGAAAAAGAAGAAGCTTCAGAAGTTAGCAACGTTGATGCTTCTAAGAAAGAACAAGTGCCTGTTAAAGAAAAAAAGGTAGAGACTAGTGGTTTTAAAATAACCTCTATGCCAGAAAAAGCTAAGAATGTTGAAGAAACACAAGAAGAAGATGAAGATGCATCTTCTAAAAAGAAATCTGAAAAGAAAAAGTTCTCAGCAGATTCAGTTGTAAGTCCTACGAATACTAAATACAAAAGAGAAGAAGAAGAGGGTAGAAAGGCTAAGGGAGCAGCTGTTAAGAAGACATCTAAGTCATTTAAAAAAGCTTCGCCTAAGCAGCTATCACAGTTGGCTGGTGATTTTGATTCTTTTGATGAGTTTGGTAGTAAGAGAAATAAACATGCTCATATCAAGTCAAAAATTAAGAAGCAGGAGTTTACAAAGCCTGTAGAAAGTGAAGTTAAGAATATAGTGATTTATGAAGGCATAACAGTAAGTGACCTTGCTCAGAAAATGGCAGTTAAAGGTGCTGAAATAGTTAAGCTATTATTTAATATGGGTGTTATGGCTACTATAAACCAATCTTTAGATCAGGATACAGCTATTTTGATAGTAGAAGAATTGGGACATTCATATGCTTTACATAAAGCAGATGTATTGGAAGAAGCAGTAACTACTGTAGATAGAAGCTCTGATGAAAAGGTTTCTAGAGCTCCTGTTGTAACAATTATGGGCCATGTTGACCATGGTAAAACTTCTTTATTAGATTATATTCGTAAAGCTAGAGTTGTAGCGGGTGAGGCTGGTGGAATCACACAACACATAGGAGCTTACTCTGTAGAAACTCAGAAGGGTTCAATTACTTTCTTAGATACTCCAGGACATGAAGCTTTTACTGCTATGAGAGCTAGAGGAGCTAAGAGTACGGACATCGTTATTCTAGTTGTTGCGGCTGATGATGGTGTGATGCCTCAAACAGAGGAGGCTATTCAGCATGCTAAAGCCGCTGGAGTGCCTATAGTGGTAGCTGTTAATAAAATAGATAAACCAGAAGCTGATCCAGATAAAGTGGTTAGTGAGCTTGCTCAAAGGGATGTTATACCTGAATCTTGGGGTGGGGAAGTTATGTTTGTTAATGTCTCTGCTAAAACTGGAGAGGGTGTAAATGAGCTTCTTGATGCAGTATTGTTACAGTCTGAAGTTCTAGAGCTTGTAGCTTTTGGAGGCGGACATGCTGAAGGTACTGTAGTGGAGTCGCGCCTAGAAAAAGGCAGAGGCCCAGTTGCTACAGTTTTAGTGCAAAACGGGGTTCTTAAGCAAGGTGATATAGTCCTATGTGGTACTGAGTTTGGTCGTGTTAGAGCGATGAATGATGATCTTGGAAATAAGATAATGACAGCAGGTCCTTCAACACCAGTTGAGATTCTTGGTTTATCAGGAGTTCCTGCTGCAGGTGATGAGATGACAGTTATTAAGGATGAGAAGAAAGCAAAAGAAGTTGCTGCATTAAGAGCTCAGAAACAAAAAGAAGCTAAAATTGCTCAAGAACAATCGCTTAAACTTTCTAACATGTTTAATAATATGGGCAAAGAAGGAGAGCAACAAACTCTTAAAATCATACTTAAAGGTGATGTTCAAGGTTCTGTTGAGGCTATAAGAGATTCATTACTTAAGCTTTCTACTGATGAAGTAAAAGTTGATATTATTTCTAGTGGTATCGGTGGTATTACTTCATCTGAAGTAACTTTAGCTGTAGCTTCTACCGCTGTAATATTTGGTTTTAATGTCCGTGCTGATAGTGCTGCTAAGAAGTTGGCAGAGATAGATGGTGTTGAGCTGCGCTACTATAATATTATTTATGATTTGATAGATGATGTTAAGAAAGCAATGACAGGATTATTATCTCCTGAAATGAAAGAACAAATCATAGGTATTGCCGAAGTAAGAGAAGTTTATAGATCTTCTAAATTTGGTTCTATCGCTGGGTGTATGGTTATTGAAGGAGTTGTTAAGAGGAGTAATCCTATTAGGATACTTAGAGATCAAGTTGTTATTTATGAAGGTAGTTTAGAGTCTTTAAAAAGGTTTAAAGATGATGCCAGCGAAGTTAAAAAAGGTATGGAGTGCGGAATTGGTGTCAAAAACTATAATGATGTAAGAGCAGGTGATCAAATAGAAGTTTTTGAAGTTATTGAAGTAGCTAAGGAGCTGTAAATGGCAGCAGAAGGTAGAGTTCTAAGGGTTTCTAGTGAACTAAAAAAAACAATATCATTATTACTTCGTTCTAAAGTTAAGGATGCAAAACTTTCTTTAGTGTCTATTACTGAAGTTGAAATGTCTAAAGATCTATCTTTTGCAAAAGTTTATTATTCTTGCTTAATTGAAGAAGATATTCCTTATGTTGCAGAAGCTTTTAAAAAGTCTAAAGGTTTTTTTAGATCTTCAATTGCGAAGGATTTAAAACTTAGGATAGTTCCAGAATTGAAATTTATATATGATGATTCCATTGAGTATGGTATGAAAATGGAAGGAAAAATTCATGAAGCTTTGGAACAAGATGCTAAGTTTATAAAGCATGATAAAGAAGAAGTATCTGAAGACGAAAGTCATCAAAAAGAGAATAAAGTAGAAAAACTGAGATAGATTCCTATGAAGAAAATTCAAGTTATCAGAGGCTTTAATGATATTTTTCCTCAGGATAGCTATAAGTGGCAATGTCTAGAATCAATAATAAAAAGTGTTTTATCCTCTTATAATTATAAAGAAGTAAGATTGCCATTATTAGAGAAAAGTGAGCTTTTTCATAGAAGTGTTGGAGAAACATCAGATATAGTTTCTAAAGAGACTTATGATTTTCAAGATAGAAATGGAGAGAATCTTACCTTACGTCCAGAGGGTACTGCTGGATGTGTGAGAATGGTTGTTGAGAACAATCTTGCTTCAAGAGGCCAAACTCAGAAGATTTGGTATTTAGGTCCAATGTTTAGGTATGAAAGACCTCAAAAGGGTAGATATAGACAGTTCTATCAACTGGGTGTTGAAACTTATGGATATTCAGGACTGGGTATAGATTTGGAAATACTTTCAGTATGCTGGCAATTATTTAATAGACTCGGTATAACAGAGCATGTGGTGTTAGAAATAAATAATCTAGGTTCAGTTGAGAATAGGAAAAATTATACTCAGGCATTATTAGATTATTTAAAACCATATCATAATGATTTAGATGAGGATTCTGTTAAAAGATTAGATAATAATCCATTAAGAATATTAGATTCGAAAATTGAATCAACACAAAAGATTCTACAAAATGCCCCTAAACTTATAGATTTTATTGATGATGAAGTGAGAGAGGATTTTGAAAAGACTTGTGATTATTTAGAAAAACTAGGCATTAAATATAAAGTAAATAAAAACTTAGTTAGAGGCTTAGACTATTATTCCGGCTTAGTGTTTGAGTGGACAACAGATAAATTAGGGGCTCAAAGTGCTATTTGTGCAGGTGGTAGGTACGATAGTTTAATTGCAAATCTTGGTGGTGATGATAATTTTGCCATAGGTTTTGCTATAGGAATGGAAAGGTTGTTGATTCTTCTTGAGGAATTAAATTTATTACCAAATGAAAATAATGATTTAGATATATTCTTTATTTTAGAAGCACAGAGTGTTCAACAATCTATGCCTATAGTTGATTTAATACGTTTTAATACAAATTTTAAATGTGACTTGGATTTGAAACTAGGAAGCTTTAAGTCTCAATTTAAGAAAGCTGATAAGCAAAAAGCAAGATTAGCTGTAATTATTGGAGAAAAAGAGCTTGAGAATAATTCTGTAACAATTAAGTTTCTACAGGATGGAAGAGATCAGGTCGGTGTTGAGGTTCCATTATTGGAAGAATTTTTATATAAAGAATTAAATATATAGGTTAGTTTAAATATTTTTATAAAAAGTGAGATAAATGAAAATTCACAATATAAGAGGATATGCTTGGATTGTAGTAATATTAAGCTCTTTCTTACTTATTGATAAATATATAATGAATGTGTCACCAAGCTTAATAGCAAATGAGCTTATGACAAGTTTCTCGATAAATGCGACAGAAATGAGTGCTATGGTATCGCTGTTTCTATGGGCAGTTGTTTTTTGTCAATTTTTTGTGGCTGGACCTATTATAGATAAGTTAGGTTTTAGAAAGGTCAGCTTTGCATCTCTAATTCTTTCAGCCATGGGATTGTTATTGTTTGTTTTGGCTGCAGATATTCATAGTTTTGCTTTAGGTTGTATTTCTAGAATAATGATAGGAATAGGAGCCTCATTTGCAACTGTTGGATATATAAAGGCAGCCGCGGTTTGGTTTGAGCCTAGGAAATTTGCTTTTGTTTGTAGTTTCCTGATGACTGCAGCGATGACTGGTGCATTGATGGGTCAGGCTCCACTAGTTTATCTTATTGAGTTTACAGGTTCGTGGCATAAAGCATTAGTGAGTTACGCACTTTTTAGTATAGTCATAGCTTTGTTATATTTAGCTCTTGTTAGAGATTATAATCCACATGCTTCTTTTGCTGATGATTTAAGGAAAAAGACTAGTACTTTAGATGGTATAAAGAAGGTATTGTTAAATAGGAATAATTGGTTTCTAACTTTTTATACTGGTCTGACCTTTACAACTATAGATGTCTTTGGAGGTATTTGGGGTAACAATTATTTTCGAGAGCTTTATGATGTGAGCTCTAAAGAGGCTTCATATATCGTTTCTATGATGTTTCTTGGTTTAGCAATAGGCTCTCCTTTCGTTGGTAAGCTTTCAGAGAGATTTGATAATAGAGTCGGAATAATGTTGTCATTTCATGTGATAGCAACTATATCTCTAGCTATCGTTTTGCAGTTTAAATTAACTCCGACAATCTCGGCTGTCTTATTATTCATTTTTGGCTTTTGTTTAGGTGTTTATATGTTGGCTTTTGCTATAGGTAATCGTGTTAATCCTATAGTTGTTGCTGCAACAGTAGCTGCTCTTATTAATACGGGAGAGCCTCTTTTAGGAGCATTGTTTGATCCTCTTATTGGATTTTTCTTAGATTTTACATGGAATGGTCAATATATTGACATACATAATAATATTGTAAACTCAGCTATTGATGGAGCTCATCGATATTTTAATATACAAGCATATCATAATGCCTTTATTATTCTTATTATAAGTATGATAATAGCTTTATTCTTATTGTTCTTAGTTAAAGATAAAGAAGTAAAATAATATATGTCGCTTTTAGAAGTTTATGAAAAAAAGATAGAACAGTCTCATTTAAGATCTGATCCATTACAACTAGAAGCGATTAGAAGCTTAGATAGAATTACTAATCAGCTTAAAACAAAAAAAAGAAATAAATTTAATTTTTTTAGTAAAAGTTTGTATCCATCTATAATCGGCCTTTATATGTGGGGAGGTGTTGGTAGAGGTAAAACTTTTATCATGGATATATTTTTTGATAATGTTCCTATAATAAATAAAAGTAGATTACATTTTTCTCATTTTATGAAAAATATGCATTTCTTACTTAAGAAATATAGTGGTCAGAAAAATCCAATTTCAAAAGCTGCCTATGAAATAGCTAAGAAAAATCAATTAATATGTTTTGATGAATTCTTTGTTGAAGATATAGCTGATGCAATGATTCTTGGCAAGGTTTTTAAGGAACTGTTTGATCTAGGTGTTGTTTTGGTTGCTACTTCAAACATACATCCTAGTAAACTTTATTCAAACGGGTTGCAGAGAGAACTTTTTTTGCCTGCTATAGATGTGTTGATAGAAAATGTTGATGTTTTAAACCTTGATTCTGGGGTTGATTATAGATTCTGTAAAGATGTTAGTTACTTGAATTATTTTTATCCTTATAATACTGAAATGAGAGAAGTTTTTTTTACTAGATTTTTTGAAGAAAATGTTAGCTTTGATAAAGATGTTGAGGTAGAAATAATTAATAGAAAAATTCCGGCCCTTCTTGTTGGTGAAAATTCTATTTGTTTTGATGTAGCAGTTATATGTGGCTCAGGAAGAAGTGCTCTTGATTATATAGAGATATGTAGTAAATATAGAAGTATATTTCTATATAAGTTAAAACCTATGCGTCCTGAAGATGGTAGTGATTGTAGTACTTCTGATGAAAGTATTGCTAGAAGATTTATAGCATTAATAGATGAATGTTATGATCAGGATGTAAAAGTTATAATTTTAGCAGCTGAAGATTTTAAAACTATTTATCAAGGAAGACGGCTTCAGTTTGAGTTCCAGAGGACAGTAAGTAGGCTTAATGATATGCAATCTGAAGATTTTGGGGAAATGTAAAATGTCCGGAGTGCAATATATTGAGGTTGATAGTGATATAATTGAACAAAGAATAGATAACTTTTTAATCTCAAAATTTTCAGGGCTGCCAAAATCTTTAATTTATCGTTGGATAAGAAAAGGTGAGCTTAGGGTAAATAAAAAAAGAGTTAAGCAGACTGATAAGATTACTTCTGGAGATATAGTAAGAGTTCCTCCGTTTGTTTTAGAAGCTGAAGAATCCGTGGTAAAAATTCCCTCACAACATTTAGATTTTTTAGAAAATAGAATTCTTTACGAAACAGATGACTATATCATTGTAGATAAACCCTCAGGGATGGCTGTTCATGGAGGATCGGGAGTTAATAGCGGATTAGTTGAGCGACTTAGACAACTTCGTCCAAAAGTTAAGCGACTGGACTTAGTTCATCGTTTAGATAAAGAAACTTCTGGATGCGTTATTTTAGCTAAAAAACATAGCTCATTAGTTTATTTTTTTGATCTTTTTAAACAAAGAAAAGTCGATAAAATTTATTTTGCTGTTGTTCATGGACTATGGGATAAAAATATGAACAAAATTGATTTACCTCTTAGTAGAACTTTATCTAAGTCTGGGGAGCGTATTGTTAAAGTTGATTACACAGAAGGTAAAAAAGCTATTACAAATATATTAAATGTTACATATATTGGAAAAAAATATAGTCTTCTAGAGATAAAGCTTGAAACAGGAAGAACTCATCAAATCAGAGTGCATTGTCAAGTATCTGGTCATCCTATTGTTTTTGATAAAAAATATGGAGATTCTGACAAAGATAAGGATCTTAATAGTTTGAAGGTTGATAAACTAATGTTACATGCTTATAGTTTGGAATTTTTTGATAGTAAGAAGAAAGAGAAAGTAAATGTAAAGGCTGATTTAGATTCAAGAATTAAAAAAATCTTGGATTTATAAATTAATCTTGTTTTATTTCTTTATCGCTAATGAAGAAAAGTATTACTAAAGAAGCAATCATGCTTAATACTAATGAAATAAAAGCAAAATGATAGGATGATAAGTCGAAATACTTTATATCCGATACATGGCTTCTTTGGGCTATTATTTCCCCAGCTGTATTTATATATTTTCCACCCCAAGAGAAATCAAGGAAATATCCTATGAGAGGATCAAATATGGCACCAAGTATTGGTTCCCCAGTGTTTATAAAGGCAGCAACGGTTGCAGCTATAGCTATGGGGTTTATGCGATTACCTATAGCAAAAGATAGCATATAAATACCTAGACAAATGCCAAAAATAAACAATAGAATGTATGAAAGTAAAATGGTTGTTTTAAAAAGTAATACAACACTTAGAGCAACTGTTCCTATTATATGGAAAACTATCATTACTCCTTTGCGACTATCTAGAATTTCAGATATTTTACCTAATATAGGAGATCCAATAGCCATTCCTATAAAAATCATAGATATTATAGATGCAGCGTGCTCTTTAGATATATGATAGGATTCTCTAAAGTAAGCATTTCCCCAGAAACCAGCAAATGCATCAACAGCTGTAAAACTTAAGCCAACATAAAAGGCAAGTAACCAATTGTCTTTGCTTTTTATTACTTCTTTAAGTCCCTGTAAGGTTGAGGGTCTACTTTCTGGGCAGTTAGCATGAGGCTGTTGAGGATTAAAGTCTCTTACTAAAACATAATATATAACAGCTATAAATAAGCTAAATACTGAGAAGATTAGCATAGCTTCTTTCCAAGAGCCGAATGATGAAATAAGCCAAGCTAAAGGAGCTTGTGCACATAAGGCACCTATCATGGCTGCTGTAGCTAAGAAGCTTGCAGCGAAAGCAAATTTTCTAGGCTCGAACCAAACAGATACTGCTTTTATATATGAAATAGTTGCGAAAGATACTCCAAGACCTGTTATGATCCTGGCAAAGTATGCTAAATATAAATTGCCGCGAGATGCTGCGACGACAAAAAGAATAACTCCAGCTGCAGATATAGATATAGAAATGGGGCTAATTATTCTAAAACCAAACTTATCTATAATCGGACCAGCAAGGAAAAGCTGGCAAATTATAATGGCCCAGAAAAAAGCTGATCCTAAAGCTCCAGTTTCAGTTGCATTAATATGAAAGCTAGACATCATGTTGTCAGTAATTAAGCTTGGAAAAACTTGCATCACATATTTGTCAAAAAGTAAAAATGAGCTTAAAGCTATTATTATCCAAGCATAGCCTTTTATCTGGTGTATTTTTTCAGTCATTAAAGAGTAGAGAAAATTTTAAATTAGTCAGTATTGTTTATTTTAAGTTTCTATAAAGATTAATTCAAGGATCATTTAGTTTATTGATTTTTGTTTTTTTGATATTATTTGTTCTGATTATGATAAGATTTCTTTTTTTTGAGGTGAAATGGAATGTTAGCGAATGTAGGGCTGGATATAAGAAAATTTGTTTTTAGTCAGGTTTTTGTCTTGATTTTAGGATCTTGCATTACTTATTTTTTATATAGTTCTGAGTACTTGTTTTCATTTTTACTAGGAGGGGGGGTAATTTTTTTAGCCAACTTTATATTCTTTTCTAGATTCTTGATGAGGAAGCAATTCAATCCAGGGATTGAGCTTTTGATTTTTTATTTAAGTGAGGCAATAAAGCTAACATTGGTTGCCTTGATAACAATATTATTAGCAATTTACATAAAACCTAAATTATTTCCTTACATTTTTGGTTTAATTTCGTTACAATTAGTCATGTGTTTTGTGCCTATGTTTCTTGTTAAGGTGAAGTAGGTAGGTATGTTTGTTTTAAAGTTATTTTAGTGTGGTGGGTAAAAGATAATGGCAAGTAGTGAATCTAGTTCGCAAGTAGCAACTCAGTATGTACAGCACCATTTGCATCACTGGCAAGTTAGCCTTGGAGAAGGATCTTTTTGGCAATTAAACTTAGATTCTCTTTTGGTGAGTGCAATTTTAGGTTGTTTTTTTATTTTAATGATGTTTTTTGTAGCTAGAAGAGCTACATCTGGCGTTCCTGGAAGATTTCAAAATATGATTGAATCTGTTTGGGAGTGGATGGATGGTCTTGTTGCTGAAAACTATCATAGAAAGCGTGATTTTGTGACACCATTGGCTTTGACTATATTTGTTTGGGTTGTTCTTATGAATCTTATGGATTTGCTTCCAGTGGATCTATTTGGTTGGATAATATCTTTCTTCACAGATAGTCATCATGTTTACTTTAGAGTGGTTCCAACAGCTGATCCAAATGTTACGTTTGCCATGTCTATTACAGTGTTTTTATTAGTTGTTTTTTATAATATAAAAGCTAAGGGCTTTGGTCTTCTTAAAGAGATTTTGACAGTGCCTTTTGGTATTTGGCTATTTCCACTTAATATCTTTTTTAGGTTGGTTGATGAAATAGTTAAACCGGTATCATTATCACTTCGTTTGTTTGGTAATATATTTGCCGGAGAATTAATTTTCATACTTATTGCTCTTTTGCCTTGGTGGTTCCAGTGGATGCTGGGTGGAATATGGGCTATATTTCATATTTTAATTGTATTGATTCAAGCTTTTGTGTTTATGATGTTGACTGTAGTTTATTTAAATATGGCTCAGGATGATCATTAGTTTAAAAATGTAAATATAACGTTAATAAAAGGAGAGTATAAATGGACATGTCTTTACAAGTTTTAGGTAACTTAAATGGTTTAACAGCTATAGCAGTAGCGCTTCTGATTTCTTTACCTGCTTTGGGTACTGCAATTGGTTTTGGTGTTTTAGGCGGTAAATATCTTGAAGGTGTTGCTCGTCAGCCTGAGCTGGGCGGTATGCTTTTAGGTCGTATGTTTATCGTAGCTGCTTTCGTTGATGCTTTCGCAGCTATTTCAATAGCAATTGGTTTCTTAGTTTTATATGCAAATCCATTAGCTATACCAGGACTAGCAGAAGCAGCAACTAAAGTTGTTGGAGCATAATTAATAGACTATTTTTAAAGTAAATATCTTTTTAGAAAGGATTTAGAATGGATATAAATATCACCCTTATTGGACAGATGATTACTTTTGCAATCTTTGTTGGCTTTACAATGAAATTTGTATGGCCTCCTTTACGTAAATCTTTGGATGAGCGTAGAGAGAAAATTGCTGAAGGATTAGCTTCTGCTGACAGGGCGTCTAGAGAACTAGAATTAGCTAAAAGGCAATCTGCTGATATAGTTCGTGAAGCTAGGGAAAAGGCTGCTGAAATAGTTGATAGCGCTTATTCTAGAGCTCATAGAATAGACGAGCAAGCAAAAGAAGAAGCAATTGCATCTGCTGATAAGATAAAAAGTATGGCTATGGCTGAGATAGAACAAGAGAAAGTGAAAGCAAGAGAAGAGCTTAAAAAAGAACTTGTTGAACTTGCTATTGCTGGAGCTAGTAAAATTATCTCTGCTAAAGTAGATCAGCAAAGTGGAAATGAAATTTTAAATGATTTTGTTTCTAAGTTATAAGTCGATATAAGGTAGCTGAGATGACAAATTTAAATATTATTGCAAAACCATATGCTAGAGCAGCTTACGAGTTTGCTAGCAAAGATGGTGTTGTCGATCAATGGTTGGAAGCATTGACAGTATTTAAAGCTTTAGTAACAGATAAAAATGTCTTAAATTTAATATCTAGTCCAATATATTCTCAGACACAAATTGTTAGCGCTATAGTTGATCAGTTGACTGATAAGGTAGATCAAAAAATATTAAATTTTTTAAAGCTGATCGCAGAGAAGAATAAATTATTGATTATTCCGCAAGTTAAAGACTTGTTTGAAGAGTTTAAAAATTTAGCTAGTGGTAATAAAAAAGCTGTAGTTATTTTGGCTTATGAAGCTGATAAGACTTTGTTGAAAGAGCTTAAAGAAAAACTTGCGAAAAAATTTAATTGTACTATTGATATGGATGTTAAGATAGATTCTAAAATCCTTGGTGGTGCAATTGTGAGAGTTGGGGATACAGTTATAGATAATTCTGTATCTGGTCGTCTAGATAAAATGAAAAATATTTTATTATCATAAAGTATGTGGGAAGAGGGAACCTATGCAGTTAAGTCCATCAGAAATTAGTGGTTTAATAAAAGAAAGAATAGAGAAATTTGATAACTCTATTGAACTTAAATCAGAAGGTACTATAGTTAGTGTTGCTGACGGTATCGTGACCATTTATGGTTTAAACGATGTTGCAGCTGGCGAAATGATTAAGTTACCAGGAGATGTCTATGGTTTAGCGCTTAACTTGAATTCTGATTCAGTTGGTGCGGTAGTTTTAGGCGAATATGAGCACATTAAAGAAGGCGAAAAAGCTTATTGTACAGGAAGAATCTTACAAGTTCCTGTTGGCGAAGCTTTACTTGGTCGTGTGGTTGATGCTTTAGGTAATCCTATTGATGGTAAAGGCGAGATAAATACTAGTGAAGTATCTCCTATTGAAAAGATTGCTCCGGGAGTGATTTGGAGAAAGTCAGTAGATCAAGCTATGCAAACAGGTATTAAATCTATTGACTCTATGGTTCCAATTGGAAGAGGTCAAAGAGAGTTAATTATTGGTGATAGACAAATTGGTAAAACAGCTATCGCAATAGATACAATCATCAACCAGAAAGATACTGGTGTTAAATGTATTTATGTGGCCATTGGGCAGAAAGCTTCTTCTATTGCAAATATAGTTAGGCAACTAGAAGAACATGATGCTTTAGACCATACTATTATAGTCGCTGCTACAGCTTCAGATTCTGCAGCACTACAATATATAGCTCCTTATTCTGGCTGCTCAATGGGTGAGTATTTCAGAGATAGAGGTCAAGATGCTTTAATTATCTATGATGATTTAACTAAGCAAGCTTGGGCTTACAGACAAATATCTCTATTATTAAAAAGACCTCCGGGACGTGAAGCATATCCTGGTGATGTTTTCTATCTACATTCTAGACTTCTAGAAAGAGCAGCTAGAGTAAATGAAGAGTACGTTGAAAGATTTACAAATGGTGAAGTTAAAGGTAAAACTGGTTCTTTAACAGCTTTACCGATAATTGAAACACAAGCGGGCGATATATCTGCTTTCGTACCAACAAACGTAATTTCGATTACAGATGGACAGATTTTCTTAGAAACTGATTTATTCAATGCTGGTTTAAGACCTGCTATAAATCCAGGTAACTCTGTTTCACGTGTGGGTGGTGCTGCTCAATCTAAGATTATTAAAAAGCTTGGTGGAGGAGTTCGTCTTGCTTTAGCTCAGTATAGAGAGTTAGAAGCATTCTCACAATTTGCTTCAGATCTTGATGAAGCAACTAGAGCTCAGTTAAACAGAGGTCAAAGAGTTACTGAATTATTAAAGCAAAATCAGTTTGCGACTTTATCTATAGCGCTTATGGCTTTATCTTTATATGCAGCAGATAATGGTTATTTAGATAATTTAGATGTTGATCAAGTAATTCCTTTTGAAACAGCATTACATTCTTTAGCACAAGATAAGTATGCGGATGTTGTAAAAGAAATTAATGAAACTGGCAATTATAACTCTGAAATAGCAGATAAATTAAAAGCTATTATTGAAGATTGTAAATCAACACAAGCTTGGTAGGAGTGAAGAATGTCTAACGCTAGAGAGATACGCTCTAAAGTACAAAGTGTTAAAAATACGCAAAAAATCACAGGGGCTATGGAGCTTGTTGCCGCAAGTAAAATGCGCGGAGCTATAGTTTCTATGAATAATGTACGTCCATATGTAGAGTGTGCAAATACAATAATTAAAAACGTTGTGGCTGCTAGCATTGACTATCCTAATCCTTTTTTGTATGAAAGACCTGTTAAAAGAGTAGGCTTTATTGTTACTTCAACAGATAGGGGTCTTTGTGGTGGTCTTAATATAAATTTATTCAAGCATGTTCTAAAAGATATAAAAGATTTATTAGAAGATAGAGTGCAGATCGATGTATGTGTTATTGGTTCAAAAGCAGAAGCATTTTTTAGAAAGCTAAAAGATGTGAAAGTTATTGCAACAGCTCATTATGTTGAGAAGGATAAGGAAAATAGCATCAAAATGATTGCTGGCGCTGTTAAAGTTATGCTAGACAAATTTAAAGCTGAAGAGATTGATAGATTATTTTTATATAGTAATGAATTTGTAAGCACTATAAAACAAAAGCCTAAAAAGCAGACTTTATTACCAATAAAAAATATCTTTACTGAAGAAGAAAAGGCAGAAAATAAAGCTGAAGCTAGTAAAGGTCATTGGGACTATATCTATGAAAGAGATATTGAAGAGGTTTTAAATGCTTTGTGTGCAAGATATATAGAAGCTCAAGTAAGAGGTGCTATTTTAGAAAATGCTGCATGTGAACAAGCAGCGCGGATGTTAGCAATGAAAAACGCTACAGATAATGCTGGCGATATTATTGAGAAACTTAAGTTAGATTATAACAAAGTGCGTCAAGCTATGATTACACAAGAGCTTGCAGAAATTTGTTCTGGGGCCGCGGCAGTTTAGGAGATATATGATGAGTACAGGTAAAATTATTCAAGTAATTGGTGCAGTTATCGATGTGGAATTTCCAAGGGATAATGTACCAAAAGTTTATGATGCATTAAAAGTTGAAGAAGCTAGTTTAGTATTAGAAGTTCAACAACAAATAGGTGATGGCGTTGTTAGATCTATCGCTATGGGAACTAGTGATGGATTAAAAAGAGGTATGGCAGTAACTAATACTCATGCTCCTATATCAGTTCCTGTAGGACATGGAACTTTAGGACGTATTATGAACGTGTTAGGTGAGCCAATTGATGAAGCTGGTCCAATTCAATATGAAGAGACTAGATCTATTCACCAAGCTCCTCCAGCATATGATGAATTAGCATTAAGTACAGAAATTTTAGAAACTGGTATCAAAGTCGTAGATTTGATTTGTCCATTTGCAAAAGGTGGTAAAGTAGGTCTATTTGGTGGTGCTGGTGTGGGTAAAACAGTAACAATGATGGAGCTTATCAATAACATTGCTAAAGAGCATAGTGGTTACTCTGTTTTTGCTGGTGTTGGTGAGAGAACTCGTGAAGGTAATGACTTCTATTATGAGATGAAAGAATCTAATGTATTAGATAAAGTATCTTTAGTTTATGGTCAGATGAACGAGCCGCCAGGAAATAGATTAAGAGTAGCTTTAACTGGTCTTACAATTGCGGAAGGTTTCCGTGATGAGAAGCGTGATGTATTAATGTTTATTGATAACATCTATCGTTATACTTTAGCAGGTACTGAGGTTTCAGCTCTTTTAGGTCGTATGCCATCTGCTGTAGGTTATCAGCCAACTCTAGCTGCTGAGATGGGTGCTTTACAAGAGCGTATCACATCTACTAAGACTGGTTCAATTACGTCTGTACAGGCTGTATATGTACCTGCAGATGACTTAACAGATCCATCACCAGCTACTACATTCTCGCATTTGGATGCAACAATTGTATTGTCTCGTCAAATCGCTGAGTTAGGTATTTACCCTGCTGTAGACCCACTTGATTCTACATCTAGACAGTTAGATCCGTTAGTTGTTGGTCAAGAGCATTATGAAACAGCTCGTTCAGTTCAGAAAATATTACAAAGATATAAAGAATTAAAAGATATCATTGCTATTTTAGGTATGGACGAGTTATCTGACGAAGATAAGAAAACTGTGGATAGAGCACGTAAGATTCAAAGATTCTTATCTCAGCCATTCCATGTTGCAGAGGTCTTTACTGGAAACCCTGGTAAATTTGTACCATTAAAAGATACTGTAGCTAGCTTTAAAGCTATAGCTAATGGCGAATATGATCATTTACCAGAACAAGCTTTCTATATGGTTGGTTCTATTCAAGAGGCTATCGAGAAAGCAAAAACTCTATAGGAAAAAATTATGTCTAAAAACTATATAAAAGTTGATGTAGTTAGCCCTAGCGGTTCTGTATTTACTGGAGAAGCTGATATTGTTAGCTTAAGAGGTAGTGCAGGTGAAATGGGTATAGCTTATGGACATACTGAGCTACTATCTACTATGCCAGCAGGTGTGGTAACTATTAAGAAAGATAATGATGTAGAAGTTCTTTATGTTTCTGGGGGAGTATTAGAAGTTACTCCTTCTAGAGTTACTATAATGGTTGATGAGATGGAAAGAGCTGAAAATCTTAATCATGCTGAAGCTGAAAAGGCTAAAGCAAGAGCTGAAGAAGCTCTTAAACATCCTGATTCTTCTAAACTAAGCCTTGAAGACGCTAAGAAAAGACTTCAAGAGGCAGACGCTAGATTAAAAGCCTTAAATTCATCAAAAGGTATTTATTACTCAAAAGATCCTGAATAATATTTTTTCTTGAACTCTACCATTTTAATCTGTAGCTTATATTTTATGTAATATTTTTAATATTAGAAAAATGAGCGAAAATAATATACCTGAATGGCAAAAACAAAGAGAAAATATTAGAAATAATAAATCAGGCTATTCAATAAGACCTAAAAATGGTTTTTTTATAGTTTAAGTAAAGACCTTTCTAATACTGCTGTTTTTAACTTTCTTTATATTCTTCTTAATATATATTTGTATTCTGCCTATGCTGATCCTTCTGGTGTTACATTTAACAGTGTAAATACTTATAGTTACATCTCTTCAGGTTTTGTCAACATTAACATTGTATTATATATGTTATATTAGATCTGTGAAACTTAGAAGAAAATCGATTTTTATAATTGTTTTAATTTCAGATATTATCACTTTCTCATTTGCCTTTAGTATATTTATTGTTTTAATAGAGCTAATCTTAGATATATCAGCTTTTATATTGGCAAATATCAATTATCAGGAAGAAATAGAGTAATTTCAATTCTTTAGTTTAGTAAATCAAAGAGAGTATTTCTATTGCTTGTATCCGGCAGGAAAAAAAATTATAGTTTAAGTATAAATATCATTTTTGGTAAGTCTTTGCCACAACTCATAAGCTTAGTTTAATAATTAAAATAGTAATAACCTGAGAGGTCTATAAATTATGAATAGAGAATTTTATAAAAACGTAAATACTAGAATAATTGAGATTAAAGATGCTGGAACATATAAAAGTGAAAGGATTATTGTAACCCCCCAAGATCCTGTAATTAAACTAGAAGATGGAAGCGAATTAATAAATTTCTGTGCTAATAATTATTTGGGCTTTGCTAATAATAAAGATATTGTGAAATATGCAAAGAATCATATCGAAGAATATGGTTATGGTATGGCTTCAGTAAGATTTATTTGTGGGACTAATAGTGTTCATAAAGAATTAGAAAAGGAGCTAAGTGATTTTTTTGGGTTTGAAGATACTATTTTATATCCATCTTGTTTTGATGCTAATACAGGCTTATTTGAAACGCTATTGACTAAAGAAGATGCAATAATTAGCGATTCGCTAAATCATGCTAGTATTATAGATGGAGTTAGACTGTGTAAAGCTATGCGTTTTAGATATGATAATAATAACATGCAAGACTTAGAGGAGAAATTAAAAGAAGCAGATAAGGCTGGAGCGCGCTTTAAAATGATTGCTACAGATGGTGTTTTCTCAATGGATGGAATTATTGCCAACTTAGAAGCGGTTTGTGATTTGGCAGATAAATATAATGCTATTGTAATGGTTGATGATTCTCATGCTTCTGGTTTCGTTGGTAAAAATGGTAAAGGAACTATAGAGCATTGTAATGTAATGGGTAGGGTTGATATTTTAACAGGAACTTTAGGAAAAGGTTTAGGTGGAGCTTCAGGTGGCTATATCTGTGCTAAAAAGGAAGTTGTTGATTTATTAAAGAATCTTTCTAGACCATATTTATTCTCTAACTCTTTGGCACCGATTATTGCTAAGACATCTCTAAAAGCTTTAGATATAGTTAAAAGCTCTAATAAACTAAGAACTCAACTTGAGGCAAATAAAGATAGATTTAGGGAAAAAATGACTGCCGCTGGTTTTGATTTAGTTCCTGGTGAGCATCCTATTATACCTGTAATGATATATGATGAGAAAAAAGCTGCTGAATTTGCAGAAAAACTTTTAGATTATGGTATTTATGTTATTGCTTTCTCATATCCTGTTGTTCCTAAAGGAAAAGCAAGAATTAGGACACAAATGTCTGCAGCACATACTTTTGAGCAAATAGATAAAGCTGTTTCAGGCTTTACAAAAGCAGCAAAAGAGTTGGGAATAATTTAGTTATTAAGGAATTGTATGAGTATAAAACAAACAATGAAAGCATTATCTAAATTAAAAAAAGAGCCAGGAATTTGGATGATTGATGATGCGCCTATCCCAACTTTTGGTCATAATGATGTTTTGATTAAAATAAAAAAAACTGCGATTTGTGGTACTGATTTACATATATATAACTGGGATAAATGGTCACAGGCGATTATTCCAGTTCCGATGATAGTTGGACATGAGTTTGTTGGAGAAGTAGTTGGTTTGGGAGAAGGTGTTTCAGGCTTAAAAATTGGAGATAGAGTTTCAGGAGAAGGGCATATCGTTTGTGGACACTGTAGAAACTGTAGAGCAGGTAAAAGACATCTTTGTCGAGAAACTATAGGTGTTGGGGTTAATAGGCAGGGGGCATTTGCAGAATATTTAACGATTCCTGCTGTTAATGTATTTAAAGTGCCTGATATGATAAGCGATGAGATAGCAAGTATTTTTGATCCTTTAGGAAATGCTGTACACACAGCTTTGTCTTTTAGTTTAGCAGGTGAAGATGTATTAATAACAGGAGCTGGTCCGATAGGATTAATGGCTGTAAAGATAGCTAGATTCTGTGGAGCTAGGAGAATAGTGATTACAGACGTTAATGAATATAGGTTACAAAAGGCTAAAGATTTGGGTGCAACTTTTGCTTTGAATGTTTCTGATTATAAGACTAAAGAGTCATTGTCAGAGCAAGTGAGAGTTGTGATGAAAGAAATAGGTATGACAGAAGGCTTTGATATTGGACTAGAAATGTCTGGGTTTAATTCTGCTATTACAATGATGATTGATGCTATGAATAATGGTGGCAAAATGTCTTTATTAGGTATTTCTGGTACAGATATAACCCTTGATTGGGGTCCTATAATATTTAAAGGATTAACATTGAAAGGGATATATGGAAGAGAAATGTTTGAAACGTGGTATCTTATGGCTAGCATGATTCAGGCAGGATTAGATTTAAATCCTGTTATCACACATAGATTTTATGTTGATGATTATAAAAAGGCTTTTGAAATTATGAAAGAAGGCAAATGTGGTAAAGTAATTTTGGATTGGGGAAACTAAGGTTTGGATGATCTAAAGAAAATAACTAAAGTAGACATTCAATGGGTTTTTACATTATTCGGAACAGCAATAGGGGCAGGTTTATTATATTTACCGATACAAGCTGGTAAAAGTGGTATTTGGGCAATTATTACAGTTATGATTTTTGCACTTCCTTTAACATATTTGTCTCATAGAAATATGTCTAGGATAGTTTTAAAGAGTAAAAACCATGAAGATATTACAGATACTTTCTCAGACACTTTGGGGTATGTTCTCGGTACAATATGTGTTTTATTGTATTTTTTAGCAATATATTTAAATATGCCTTTATATGCTATTGGTTTAAATAATGAAATTTCTAATTTTCTTTATGAAAAAGGAATTACTAGTGTAAATCTATCAAATCACATATGGTTTAGCTTTTTGCTTTTGTTTTTTATATTTATGTTAGTTTCATTTGGTATAAAAATAATATTGAGAGTTATGCAACTTATAGTAATAGTTTTAATATTGCTTGTTATATTCCTTTCCATATATATGATTCCTTATTGGAATATTAATTACTTAGATTTTGGCAGTTTTGATTTTCGTTCTTATTTGAGAGGAATATTAATGGTGCTACCTATTTTAGTTTTAGCATTAAATCATTCTCCAGTGATATCTAGCTTGGTAATATTTTATAGGGATAGAGTAGGACTTAATTACCCTAATAATGAGGATAAAGTTAATCAGATAATGAAAATAAGCAGTCTATCATTATTTATTTTTGTGCTTATATTTGTAACATCTTGTCTTTTGAGTGTTCCTGAGCAAGATATTCTTAATGGTGCTTGTAATAATTTATCTATAGTAACTATTTTAGGTAAGTATCATGATAGTCAGATTCTTGATTTTTTAGGGCCTATGATAGTTTTAACTGCTATAGTGAGTTCATTTGTTGGGTGCTATATAGGTTCAAAAGAAGGGTTACATTGCTTACTTAATACTTTTTTAAATAAGTTCTTAAATCGTAGAATTCCTAATAGATTAATAAATCGTTTAGCAACATTTCTTATATTTCTCACTTTGTGGGTAAGTGTAATATGTAATTTTAGTATACTGGATATTATTGGTTTATTAGTTGCTCCAGCTGTGGCGTTTTTATTATATTTATTGCCGGTAATAATTATATATAAAAATACAAAGTATAAAGCTTATAGATACACTGTGTTGAACGCTTTTCTGACAATTATGGGATTAACCATTATTGTTGGTTATTTCTTTGGTTTAACTGTTTTATAAACTTACTTAGATATTTAAAATATTTTGTGAAATTTATTTGAAATAAAAAGAAAGGGTTAGAAAGAATTGTAGGGAGTTGATTAACCCCCATTATTATTTAGACTTTGTCCCAAGCGTCTGCCCAATCGGATCCAGTTCCTGGAGCATAATAGCTAGGTGCTTGTGAGCACCATCCAGAATATGGGAACGGCTTACATTTATAGTTCCCACTAGCATTGCTTACTATATCTCCAGCTTTATATGCTGTACCAGCAACATATTTAGGATAATCATTTGGCGTTGGCGTTGGCGTTGGCGTTGGCGTTGGCGTTGGCGTTGGCTCATCCGCATAAGCTAATATTTTAATATTCTTCGTTTGTTTCCAATTTTTAGTACCCTCTAGCTTGCTCACTATAATTAATTTATAGTTACCCTCTTGAAGTCCTTTTAAGCTCCAGTTAAGACTAGCTGAGCTATTAGGGTTTATTGCTATATTCTTTTCTATTTTAACAACATTTTTTTCACTATCTAATAGCTTAACGGTTACTTTAACCTGATCGGAGCTATGAGACATGATGTTAAAGTTGATCTGAACATTGCCATCTGAGTCTATGGTATATTCATCTAATGCGCCCATTAAATGTAGCTCGTTCACTGGAGTATTAGACTCTTCTTCTGAATCAACAATCTTAATATCTTTGGTTTCTTGCCAGATTGGAGCACCAGTAAGAATACTTGTGAATGCTAACTTATAATCACCTTTTTCTAAGTCTTCGATACTCCAAATTACATTGGCAGTATCATAAGGGTTTATTTTAATATGATCTTCTCTTTTAATTGGATTATCTTCACTATCAAGTAAAGTAACTGAGGCCTCGACAGGCTCAGAGCTATGAGACATTAAGCTAACATTTATTTGTATGTTGCCATAATCATCTATAGCATACTCATCTTGGACATTCATCAAATGTAATTCATTAATAAGGTTCTGATCTGCAATTTCGTGCTTAAGGTTTACTTGAGAGTATGTATTACCTAATGTTTGATAGATCATTAAATTCTCTGTGCTAGGTGAGACGACACCATTTTTCTTAACCCCAGCAATGATTTTATTGTTTAAGCTATTTGCACTTATTTCATTGATTTTCTCAGCTATAGATTTTAATAGTTGTCCTGAGTCTGGTGATTTTGGCACAGTTATTAAATCAAACTCTTGAGAACCATTTTGTTGACTAAATACGAATAATGAAACTTTATCGCCTTCTTTCAAATCTGTTGGATTAATATCAAGTCTAAATGATTCTACAGGGAATTGATCAGAAGGTGTAGGCTCATCTGGAATGTTTTGAATCTCTTCCCATACTGCACTTTGACCAGGAATATCTGATGATCCTGCCCACCATTTATTTTGATAAATTTTACCATTGTGGCTGACTTTGGTGCCAGGTGTAGCATACGTTGAGTTTGAGCTCCATGCTGGAATTTCGCCATTGTCATCATCAGATGATGATCCTGGTTTTATAATACTTCCTTCAGTTTCAGCATTAGAAAACTCTAAATCAATTAAATTGTAGAAGCTATTTACAGTATCATTAACCTCCCATTCGGACATTATGATTTGATAGCCTGATCTTTCTGGTAGGTCACACGTGAAGCTTTGTCCATCTTTTGCTGGTTGATTAGGGGCAATCCAGTAAGGAGTAGGGTTGTAGCAGTGAAGAGGTTCTTTCTCAAAACTATCTCTTGTAAGAGGCTTGTTTGGATCAAAATCAGCTTTTGTTATATAGAAATCAAAAGCATTTGATTTATGGTTTGCCGTAAAAAACCATGTGAATTTATGCGGTTGATTTGGTCTAATTACAGTTTTTGCCCATCTATTCTTGCTTTGCTCATCTAAAGGTTCAAAACCAGAAACTCCAGCACTTCCCATATTATTATTTAGACTGCCAGAATTAAAATAACCTTTTGTTCTTTCAATTGACTGAGGCTCCCATTGAGCTCTACCACAATCTTTGTTCTCTCCAAGTTTACAAAAGTATCCTCTAGATGCAGGACTTTCCACATATCCATGAGAATATGCCTGATTTGCTACCAATAAACTTAGCCCCATAAATAGAGTAATTTTGTTCAATTTCATAAGTCACCTCTTTTGTCATAGTTTATTAAAATTTAAATAAATTTAAATTAATCTATACTTAAATTAATTTAATAATAAAATAATATTTCCTCGTTTTTATAGTTTTATACAGCAAAAATGAAATTATCTTTATTTTTTAATGTGTATATGAAGGGTCTTCCTTAATGTAATTCCTTGTACTAAGTGCTTTTATATATATTTAATAAATAATCAAAAAAATAAATTTTTATGAGAAAAGTATTTTAAAACATAAGGCTTTTTCTAATATTAAATATAGTTATTGTGTTAAAATTGAGAATTTAATTAGCAATATAAGTAGCAAGTTACCTATATTGAATTTTAGATTATAGTTTTATTAAAAGGGAAAGTGGTCATGGTAGTAACAAGATTTGCTCCAAGTCCTACAGGTTTTTTACATGTAGGTGGTGTAAGAACAGCATTATTTAGTTGGCTTTATGCAAAAAGGCATAATGGTAAATTTGTATTAAGAATAGAAGATACTGATTTAGAAAGGTCTACGCAAGAAGCAGTAGATGCTATTTTAGATGGTATGAAATGGCTTAAGCTAGAAAACGATGGCGAGATTTACTATCAGACAAAAAGATTTGATAGATACCACGAAAAAGTTAAGCAACTTGTTGCTGATGGGAAAGCTTACTATTGTAATTGCTCAAAAGAAAGGTTGGATGAGCTAAGAGAGTCTCAACAAAAGAATCATTTAAAAATTGGTTATGATGAAAAATGTAGAGAGTCTAATTATATTCCTAAAGATGGTGACAAATATGTGGTGAGATTTAAGAATCCATTAGGTGGAGTTGTTAGCTGGGATGATGCTGTAAAAGGTAGAATATCTATAGCCAATGAAGAGTTGGATGACATGATTATTCAAAGGTCTGATGGTTCGCCAACATACAATTTTTGTGTAGTTGTTGATGATATAGATATGGCTATAACTCATGTAATTCGTGGTGATGATCATATAAATAATACTCCTAAGCAAATAAATATTTATGAAGCATTTGGTGCAAAGGTACCAGTTTTTGCACATGTTCCAATGATTTTGGGGCCAGATGGGGCAAAACTTTCTAAAAGACATGGTGCTGTAAATGTTATGCAATATCGTGAAGATGGATATTTGCCACAAGCTATATTAAATTATCTTGTGAGACTTGGTTGGTCATCTGGGGATCAGGAAATCTTTTCTATAGAGGAAATGATAGAGAAATTTAATTTAGAGCATATTAGTGCATCTCCATCTAGATTTGATTTTGAGAAACTGGGATGGATAAATAAGCATTATATAAAAACATCTCCTTTTAAAGATATAAAAGATGAGGTTGAATATCATTTTGAAAAAGCAGGTTTAAATATTAATGATGGACCGGTTTTATCTGAACTTGTACCGGCAATGGCTGAAAAAGTGGAGACTTTAAAAGAGTTAGCTGAGAAGTCTAGCTATTTTTATTCAGATGAGTTGTCTTATGATAATGCATCTATAAAGAAACATTATAAAGCTACAACTGGTGATATCTTGAAAGTTGCTTTAAGTAAGTTTGAAAACTTAAATGATGCTGACTGGAAAGATGAAGCTGTACTTCATTCAGTTGTAAGTGCAACAGCAGAAGAGTGTGAGTGTGGAATGGGCAAAGTTGGTATGCCAATTAGAATCGCTGTTACAGGCTCTGGACAGTCGCCAGATATTGGGATAACTTTAAAGCTTTTGGGGAAACAAAGAGTTATTTCAAGAATACAAACAGCTATATCTAAGTTCTGTTAGGCCTTTAAAAAAATATTGACAGGATTTGAAATAAATATATAATAATTTCACATCATTTGATTGATGAAAAGTCTTATGTCCCGTTCGTCTAGAGGCCTAGGACACCGCCCTTTCACGGCGGCAACAGGGGTTCGAATCCCCTACGGGATACCAAAAATTCAAATTTTATATAAAAATATTTATACAATCATTTAGGAATATATAACCTTTATCTGTAGGTTTTAATATATTGTTTTCGTTTGACAGTATGCCTTTTTTAATTCCTTGAGCTATTTTGGAATCAATATCTTTTATATTTAGAAAAGTAGTCTCTGTGAACTTATTTAGATTAAAGCCATTTTTTAATCTAAGGGCATTTAGCATAAACTCATAAATTAGATCTTCTCTTGTGAGAATATTTGATCCTTTTACAAAATTTGTTGTTTGAGTGTAGACCTTAGGATGTTTATGTTTCCATACTCTTTTAACTGTATGCTTGTCTAGATTTGTTACTTTGCTATGTGCTCCTGCTCCTATACCTATATAATCTCCAAACAACCAGTAATTTGTATTATGTATAGAGTTCTTATTGTCTTTAGCATATGCTGAGATTTCATATTGTTTAAATCCATTTGAGTCAAGAAGTTCTTTGCCTTGGATTTCTATCTTTTCAAGGATTTCTTCATTTGGAAGAGAGGGTGTATGAGCGGCAAACATAGTATTTGGTTCGATAGTTAACTGATACCAAGATAGATGAGAGGGAAGCATTTTTATTGCTTCAGAAAGGTCAAATAATCCGTCAGCTAAGTTTTGTTGAGGAAGACCATGCATTATATCTATATTGAAATTATTTATATCTGATTTATGTATTTCCTCTATGGTTGTGTACACATTTTGACTATTATGAATTCGTCCAAGGGTTTTTAGTTTATCATCTTGAAAACTTTGTACTCCAAGAGAGATTCTATTTATTCCTATTTTTGAATAACTGTCTATAGACCCTCTTTCAACTGTTCCTGGGTTGACCTCAAGAGTTATTTCACAATTGCTAGCAAGTTTGGCTTTTGTTTTTATGTGCTCTAATACTTTTCCTAAATATTCAGCTTTGAATAAGGATGGAGTGCCTCCACCGATAAATATGCTTATAATTTCTCTACCCTGAATATCTTCTAGGTGTTGATCAAAATCCTCTATAAGTTTTTTGTAATATGTATCAGATAAATATAAATCATCCTTTATTGCATGCGAATTAAAGTCGCAATAAGGACACTTTTTAACGCACCAAGGGAAATGGATGTAAATGCTTATGTATTTATCAATTTTAAACATATTTAAGAGTCTAAAGATAGGCTTTATAAGGTTGTATTTTAATATGATAAAGATAAAAGAGCTATGATGTGAAGATAAATAACTTACTAATTATAAATGTATATAGAGCTACTAAAAACATGGTAATAAATAGAGCTACTAAATATTGAATATTAAAGTGAAGAAGTATGAAGTAAATTCCTTCATTTAAAGCAAGCCCTATAAGCGCATTTATGAAAAATTGAGATGCGGCTTTTTTATGGGATTTGGTGGTTCCAGAAAAAGTTAAGTATCTATGACCAAAATAGCTCACATTAAAAGCAATAAGAAAAGCAAAAAAGTTTGCTACAAGGGGTTTTGCTATATTTAGATGTACTAAAATGAAGACTATTATGAAGTTTAATATAGAGGCTAGAATACCTATTATTAAGAAATATGAAAGTTGCTTTCTTATCATTTATTGTGGAGTTTAAATTTGGTTGCTTATATTATAACTATAAGTGATTAATTATCTAAGGTTTTAAGATGGAAATAATAAAGTATCAATTAGGAATAGTTGAGCCTAATACATCTTCAGCTATGTACATGATGTTTAATATAGCTAATGAAGAAAATCTTGAATTTGGTTTAAAAGTTTTACAAAAGTTTGTTGATGGAAAAACAATAGTTGCAGGTTTTGGGAATAATCTAATAAAGCATTTTCTGAAGGTGGATTTATATAAAAAACAAAAATTTAACTCGAATTTGATGCAAGATGACAGTGGATATGATCTTGTTTTATGGATAAAAGAGGAAGATAAGGGAGTCATATTTCATCATGCTTTCAATATAAGAAAAGCATTATTAGAATTTTTTGATTTTAAGAAAGCTGTTTCAGCTTATTCATATCATCGTAAATTTGATTTATCTGGTTTCGAAGACGGTATAGAGAACCCAAAAGGTGATGAAGTTGTTCCTGTGGCAATAATTAATGAGGGCTTGTTGGAAGGTTCAAGCTTTTGGGTTTTACAGCAATGGCAGCATGATTTTAATTGGCTTATGAATGCTAGTCAGTCAGAGAAAGAGGGTTGTATAGGAAGAAGTATGGATGATTCTCATCAGTTATCAAATTTGAAAGATTATGCTCATATAAGTAGATCGGCAAAAGAGAATTTTTCACCAGAAGCTAATTTATTAAGAAAATCGATGCCTTGGTCTGATGGTAGTCTAAATGGAGGATTTATGTTCTCATGTTTTGCCTCTTCATTTAGATCATTTAATTTACAAATGGGTCGAATGCTTGGAGATGGTGATGGAATAATAGACGGGGTATTTAAATTCTCAAAAATTTTGAATACTAGTTATCTATGGTGTCCACCATTTAAAAAAGGAAAGCTAGACATATCTCTTTTTCAAAAATAGAGTCATTAACTAAAACTCTTTATTCTATACAAAATCACTTAAACAGGTTAAAATATTAATCGTGTATTTTTTAAATTTACTCATCTACGGAGGATAGTGCATGGCTGATATTAAGAATATCGCAAAAGTAGAAATAGAGGACAAGGGTAAAAAGTATTCTCTATATAGTTTAAAGAAACTTAATGCAGAGTTGGGAAAAGATGTTTCTCGTCTTCCTTACTCTATAAGAGTTTTACTAGAAAACCAACTTAGAAATATTGATGGTTATAAAGTAAAAGAAGAAGATATGCATAAAGTCTTAGACTGGGATGCTAAATCTAAAGATAGACCAGAAATTCCTCATATGCCTGCTAGAGTAGTTATGCAAGATTTCACAGGTGTTCCAGCTGTAGTAGATTTAGCTGCTATGAGAAAAGCGATTAAAGATGCTGGTGGTAATCCTGATAAGATTAACCCTCTTGTAGATACAGCTATGGTTATCGACCATTCTGTTCAAGTTGATTATTATGGTACGAAAACTGCTTTAGCGCAAAACGTAGCTAAAGAGTTTGAAAGAAATGGTGAAAGATATAGTCTTTTAAAGTGGGCGCAAACAGCTTTTGATGATTTTGTTGTGGTTCCACCAGGAATGGGGATTATCCATCAAATTAACTTAGAGTATTTAGCAAAAGGTGCTTTAGTTAAAAATATAAATGGTGAAGACATCATTTATCCTGATACTTTAGTAGGTACAGATTCTCATACTACCATGATCAATGGTGTTGGTGTTGTTGGCTGGGGTGTTGGTGGTATCGAAGCTGAAGCAGTTATGTTAGGTCAACCATATTATATGGTTTTACCAGATGTAGTAGGTGTAAAACTTACTGGAAAATTAAGAACTGGTGTTACAGCAACTGATTTGGTTTTAAGAATTACAGAAGTATTAAGAAAGCATGGTGTTGTTGGTAAGTTCGTAGAATATTATGGTGATGGATTAGAAAGTCTATCATTACCAGATAGAGCGACTATTGCTAACATGGCTCCTGAGTATGGAGCAACTATTGGTTTCTTCCCTGTTGATGAAGTAACTTTAGATTTCTTTAAAAATACTAACCGTGCAGAACTTGTAGATGCTGCTCGTGAAATGTATAAAGAACAACTTCTATATAGAGAAAACTCTTCAGAAGAGCCTGAGTATTCTAGTATAGTTGAAATTGATATGTCTGAGATTGAGTCTAACCTTGCTGGTCCTAAGAGACCTCAAGATAGAGTATCATTTCATGATATGAAAAAAGCATTTAAAGAGGCTCTAACTCATGAGCAAGGTTTACATGGTTTTGGTTTAACTGAAGCTGATTTGGAAAAATCAGTAGAGGTTAAAGGGCTTGATGAGACTATTACTCATGGTTCAGTGGCGATAGCTGCAATTACATCTTGTACAAATACATCAAATCCATCTCTTTTACTAGGCGCTGGTTTATTAGCGAAGAAAGCAAATGAGAAAGGGTTGAAAGTTAAGTCTTTTGTTAAGACATCTTTAGCACCTGGATCACAAGTTGTAACCCAATATCTAGAAAAAGCAGGACTTTTATCTGAGTTAGAGAATTTAGGGTTTAACTTGGTTGGTTATGGTTGTACAACATGTATAGGTAACTCTGGTCCATTAGATCAACCTGTTGTTGATGCAATTAATGAAGCTAATTTGGTAGTATCTTCTGTAAGTTCTGGTAACCGTAACTTTGAAGGGCGTATTAACCCTCATGTTAAAGCTAATTATTTAGCTTCTCCAATTCATGTTGTAGCATATGCATTAGTTGGCAGTGTTGATTTTGATCCAGTAGAAGATGTTATTGGTCAAGATGCTGAAGGTAATGATGTTTTCTTGCAAGATATTTGGCCTAGTACTGAAGAAATTGCGACAATTCAAGCTGATGTTGTTAATTCAGAAATGTTTAAGAAAGCATATGCAACAGTTCTTGATGGAACAAAAGACTGGCAAGAGCTTCAAGTTCCAACAGGTAAGCTATATGAGTTTGATAAAAACTCTACTTATATTCAGTGTCCAAATTTCTTTGAAAACTTTGCTGGTGAGAATACTGGTAGCTTAGATATCAAAGGAGCAAGAACTTTATTGATGCTTGGTGACTCTGTTACTACAGACCATATTTCTCCAGCAGGTTCAATTCCCGAAGATTATCCAGCTGGACAATATCTAAAAGCTCATGGTGTTGAGAAAAAAGATTTTAACTCTTATGGATCACGTCGTGGAAATCATGAAGTTATGATGAGAGGAACTTTTGCAAATATTCGTATCCGTAACTTATTGCTAGATAATGTTGAAGGTGGTTATACTAAGTATCATTTAGATGGTTCTCAACAGTATGTGTTTGATGCTGCTATGAAGTATAAAGAGAAAGGTATTCCTCTAGTAATTTTAGCGGGTAAAGAGTATGGTACAGGATCTTCTCGTGATTGGGCGGCTAAAGGTACATTCTTACTTGGTGTTAAAGCAGTTATAGCAGAAAGCTATGAAAGAATACATCGTTCTAACTTGGTTGGTATGGGTGTTTTACCTCTTGAGTATGTTGATGGGCAAAATGCTAAAACACTTGGACTAGATGGTTCTGAGATGTTTAACATTAAAAACCTAGATGGAGTTAAACCAAGACAAAGAGTTGTTGTAGAAGCAGTACATCCTACAACTGCTCATACAACTACATTTGAAGCGTTAGCTCGTTTAGATGCTGATGTAGACGTTGATTACTTGAAGAATGGAGGAATTTTACAGACAGTTCTTAAGGCTATGATGTCTGGTGATGAATCTTCTAAATCTTGTAGTTGTCCTTTTACTAAGATAGGTAGATTCTTCAAGAAGTTATTCAAATAAATTTTTCTTTATTAATTTTTCTGTAATCCTTATTTTCTTTATTTGCTAATAATGGTAAAGTTTCTTTATCGATTTTTATTATAAAAGTACGCTTGTGATAGAAAAACTTCTAACTTTATGTGTTCAAAAGAAAGTATCAGATTTACATTTATCTTCTGGTTGTAAAGCAAGATATAGAATAGATGGTGATCTTGTTGATATAGAAAGCTCCCCAGTATTAAATGACAAGATGATTAGTCAGATGTTATTGGAAATAATGACTGAGGATCAAAAAGAGGAGCTGATAGATACGCTAGAGTGTGACTTCTCAATAGATAATAAAGAGAATGATGCTAGATTTAGGGTAAATGCTTTTTTTCATAATAGAGGCTATGGAGCAGTATTTCGTCGTTTAGAAAATAAGATTCCTACTTTGGACCAATTTAGTGCGCCAAAAGTTTTAAAAACGGTACAGGCAAAAAGAGGTGGTTTAATTCTTGTTACGGGTCCTACGGGTTCTGGTAAGAGTAGTACCTTGGCGGCTTTAGTTAGTGAAATAAATCAAAAAGAAGAAGCCCATATTCTGACGATAGAAGATCCAATTGAGTTTGTACATGTTAGTCAAAAGAGTTTGATCAATCAAAGAGAAGTTAAGAGGGATACTAGATCATTTAATGCCGCCTTGAAATCTGCTTTAAGGGAGGATCCAGACTGTATTCTTGTCGGTGAGATGAGAGACTTAGAGACTATTAGGCTCGCATTAGAAGCTGCTGAAACAGGACATCTTGTGTTAGGAACTTTGCATACAATGTCAGCTATAAAAACTGTAGATAGGATTATTTCTGTTTTTCCTCCAGCGGAACAAGAACTGGTAAGAAATATGTTAGCAGAATCGCTACAAATAGTTATTTCTCAAAGGCTTTTGAAAAGAAAAGGCGGTGGACGAGTAGCAGCTTATGAGGTTTTGGTTAATAATTCTGGTATAAAAAATATGATAAAAGATAATAGGCTTTCTCAAATTTATAGCTCTCTTCAAACAGGAAGTGCTCAAGGGATGTCTACTATGGAAGCTAGTATTGAGCTTTTAATGAAGACAGATATAATTAGTAAAGAAGAGGCAGCAAAATATATTGTAATTAAAGGTTAATTATTTATAAGAGGAATTCTTACTGTAACAGTAATTCCTTTATCTTGATTATTTTCTGCATACACTTCTCCATTATGGAGTCTAACTATTTCAGAGACTATTGCTAGGCCTAATCCACTACCTTCTTGTTTTGTTCCGGTTTCTCTATAAAATCTATCAAATATTCTTGTTAGACTTTCCTTAGGAACACCTATTCCAGTATCCTTAACTGTTATCATAATACTTTTATCTTTGAGATAAGTTGTGACCTCTACAGATCCATTAGGTTCGGTATATTTTATTGAATTTGAAATAAGATTTTTTACTAAAATATTTATTAGATAATCATTACTTTGACAGTAAAGCTCTTTTTTATAAGGATTAAATATAAGATTTATGTTTTTTTCTATAGCTTTAATAGCGGCATCAGCTAATGCTGTTTCTATTGTTCTATTAATTCCTAGTTTCTTAGCAAAAGAAATTTGCTCATTTGGCTGAATTCTACTAAGGGTTAATAATTGGTCAATTATATGAGAATATCTGTCTGCTGAGTTTAAGACTTTTTTGAGTTTTTCTTTTATTTCTGTGAGGTCGTCACTAGTTAGAGCAATTTGAACTTGTGTCCGTAATCCAGCTATTGGTGTTTTAAGCTCATGAGCAGCATCACCAGAAAATCTCTTCTCTCTTTCAAGAATATTTTGGAATTTATCAATAAGAGAGTTAATTTGTTGAACAAATGGCATTATTTCTTGAGGGGTTTCATCCATATCGAGTCTATCATTACTTCTAGGATTAAGTCTTGATACTTTTTTATTAATTCTTTTTAAAGGTCTGAGAGCTAAGCTTAAAATATAGTATGTAAATGCTACTAAAAATAGGTATGTAAGAATTAATAAACCTAAAGCTTTAACAATTACAGAGTGAGATATTTTATCTTTAACAGCATCATTAATAAAGATGGTTATAAGGTTTCCATTATCGGTAGTTAAAGTATAGGTGTACCAATATTTTTTCTGACCTCCGTTTAATACTGTATATATCCTTTCAAAGCCTTGGTTTATCTGCATATTGTTTTTTTCAAAATCTGGCAGATTAGAGGTTTTTAATATAAGTTTCTTATCTTTCGGATCATAAACTCTAATAGCAACATTTTCATTATAGTTTTCAACGTTTAAAAATGATTTAGACATATTATTAAAAATTACACTTTCTTCTGCTGCTTCTAAAGTTGGATATATTTTAAAAACGGTTTCTAAAACTTTAGCTGATACCTGCATTTGATAGTCAAATAATGAATCACTTTGCTTCTTTATCTGGTGAAAAATAATTATTGATATAGTAAATATAAGAATGGCAAAAAAAACAGTAAAAGAAGTTATCAAGAAGCCAAAAATGGATCCACTTTTTTCTTCTTTTATATCATCCATAGAAGTTTTCTTATTAAAAATATTGTGTCTATTAAGTATAAACGTAAAGAATGCCAAAAAAAATTAGATTTTATTATTGTTTATATAGTTGTTATAATTTTCTAATAATAATTTTTAAATTAAACTTAATATTTCTGTGAATTTGATAGATAAACCATCATATGTAAAATATCACGAGAGTGCGACTTTTTACTTTTATTCCGATGATGATTTAAAGTTTGATGTTTTGCTAACTTGCCCACATTCTGAGCTGGGACGCGATTTTATAGAGTTTGATTATCCTATATTTGCTGAATTAATAAAGCTTGATAAAGTTGCTTTTGAGCAATTTCTAGAAATTGAGTGTGATTTTGGTACAAGAGAATTGGCTAAAGAGATAGCTAAATTTCTTTATAATAAATTTAATTTAAAAACTTTAATAATAGAGCCATCTTTTCCTAGGTCAATATTAGACGCTGGTAGATTATATCCAAACTGTTTGAGAAACGTAATAGATTATAATCAACATCCAAAACTTAAAGCAGAGTTGCTGAAGCTTTACGATAGATATATGGAGCATCTTTGTCATGCTGTAGCTATAGCAAAAAGCTATAATGCAGTATCTATAGATTTGCATACAATGTCGACATATTCTCCAAATATTATTCAAGAAAGGTATGCTGAGGCGATCATAGAGACACCTGATAATTTAGAAGAATATATAAGGCTATTTAGAGATAGTCATAAAGAGGGAGAGCTACGATTAACAGAGCTTTTTACAGGTGATCATCGTAATGGTATTTTTGCAAATCAAGAGCTATTAGATGCTTTAGCGAAGCAATTTCATGATCAAGGTATAGAAATCCAGTATGATAAACCATATATACTAGCTGAGCATTTAGTTGCTCATTATTTAGTTTGTGAGCTTGGTACTGTGTGTATAGATCTACCTAAGGACTTTTTGTCAAAAAAAGTAACAAGTGACACAGATTATGATTTAGCAAAACTAGAAATAGATGAGATCAAATTAAATCAGATGACAGCTATTTTTTCTAAAGCTATTTATGACGCCCACATGCAATTAAAAGAAAAAAGAAGAGGTGAGATATGTCTACAACAAAAATAACAAATACATTATCTGAAAAAATGTGGGGCAAAAAAGCTATACATATTCCTAATACTACTGATATTTATGGAGCAGATTTGGTTAGCTCATTTGTTAGTAACTATATAACAAGAACACTTTGTTTATTGGCAAAAGATCATAAGATTGTATTGCCAAGAACTAGCATGAAAGTCGCAGAGCAAATGGTTAAATACTTTAAAGAGATTGGCCTTGGCTATATATCTATGGATAATTTCATTTTTATAGAAGATATATTGCAGCATTATAGATTTTCTACTTTAGTAATGAACTATGCTGATCAAATTCCTGAATTCAAAGATAAGGAGTTTGTATCTATTGTTCCTTTTACTTCATCTACATCAATAGAGTTAATGGGAATTAGATATGGTAAAGAGTATGGATTAAGCACATCTTTATCTGTTTTCCTTAATGATAAATCCTTCTTAAGAAAAATGTTACATGATAGAGGCATATTGGTTCCAAGTACTAATATGGTTTCTACAATTAGTGATGATTATGTAAAAAAATCTCTTGAGATATATAGAGAGTATGAAAATCATGGTATTTATGAATGTGCAGTTATTATTCCAAGAGCATGTTCCGGATATGGTATTCATAGATTTGAAAGTGAAAAAGAACTTAAAGAAGTTTTAAAATTGATGAGTAAGGTCGAAGTATTTATGATTGATCCTTGGCTTGATAATTTAGGTTCTCCAGCTTTCCAGATATGTATTGCGGATAAGAAAGAAGATGATATTTCTTTGGGATTAAGTGATCAAATGTTAGATGGTCAAACTCACTTGGGAAATAAATATAAGTCAAGGTTTGAAAAATACCCATCAGTTCAAAAACTTTGTTCAGAAGTGACAGAAATACTTCGAGAGCACGGTGTAAGAGGTGTTGTTGGAGTTGATTTGCTTATAAGAGAAATTGCTGGAGAAATTATTCCATATGTTTTAGAGGTAAATGCTCGTCAAACAGGTGCTATATATGCTGGTTTCTTAGCGCATGAATTAAGAGATGGCGAGTATAAGCCTTGGGTGGGTCATAATAATGTTTTGGTTCCAAAAGGATATACTATAGATGACTATCATGATTATTTGAAATCTAAAGGTATAGCTTATAGTTATGGTGATAAAGAAGGGGTTATTATTACCTGTATAGGAAATCTAGAAGCTAATAATAAAGTTATGATATTAGTTATAGCAGATTCAGATGAAAGACTATCTGAAATTCTTGATATAGCATGTTCTTGTAAATAATTGGATTCTTTAGATAAAAAAGATTTATTTATCTTCTATTTCTTTTGGTATAAATATTGAGATAGGTAAGCAGATTAATAGAAGAACTAATACCATATTTAGAGCAGTTTGATAACTAGATATAGTATAAACTTCAAGCTTAGTATTTGTGTGAACCATTAAAGTACCATAGTGAGTCAATATATATCCAATTAAAGGTAGTAAAAAGACAGGTATAAGGTTGTTAACCATATTTACACCAGCTGTTGCCGAGCCAGCTGTACCTTTCGGAGATATTGCTTTTGCAATAGCAAAAGTTACTGCTTGAGGACCTGCAACTACACCTAATAGCACATAGAATATAGTGAATGCTTGTATATTTAATGGAAGATATACAACTATAGCTAGCAGAGTAAATGATGCCGTGATACTTACAACTAACATAAAACGAAATCTAGTTGTCATAGAAGCTATGATTGCAGCTATTGCAAATCCCACAGCAGATCCAATAAATAAGAAACCATTTATAGAAGATGCCCCTGCTTGATCTATCCCGAATTTTGCTTGTATTAGCCCAACACCCCATAAAGAGCCTAGAACATTTATTGGAATAAACAATATGGCACCTATAATACTAGCTGCCCAAAATTTAGAATTTCCAAAAATCTTAAGTACTTTAAAAATTGTTTCTTTAAAATTTGCTTCACTTAAGTGTGTAAATTTTTCTACATGTTTTGGGTTGTCTCGTACGAACGTGATAACTAGGACTAATATTCCTATCCCAATATATGTAAATACAGCATTTCCGGATTTCCAACCAAAATTGTGTACTAAAGAAGATAAGATTGTATCAGTCATAAGACCACCTAGAATTCCTACAACTGTAGTGAAACCAATGAATGTTGCAAAGAATCTCTGAGGTAACCACATAGCGGCCATTTTAGCGGCGCCAATGAAACCAAAAGCTGAACCTATTCCCATAAGTATTCTGCCAAAAAAGGCTACTTCATAGTAATCTGTAGCTGAAAAGAGGTAGTTACCTAGCACACATAATGCTGTTGCAACACTTATAACAACTCTTCTATTATATTTATCCAATACAACACCAGCTGGAATTTGCATTATTGTATATGAAATAAAATAAGCAGAAGATAAAAAACCAAGGTGGGTATCGTTTATTGAAAAGGCATCTTTTAAGTTTGTTGCCATAACTCCAGGAGCGGCTCTTATAAAGAAGTCGTAACTATAGCAAAGTGTTGTTACTAGACAAATAACCCATGCTAGAGCCATAAGTGATTTTGAGTCAGGTAAATGTGATTCTGAATTCATAGTAATATACAAAATTATTTATGATAATTTCAATATATAGCATCTTATAAAAGAAGTAAATGAGGATTAGTGATCAGATTGTTGTAAAGTTTCTATTATTTCATCTTCCTTTTTTTCTCTCTCTAGGAATTTAGATTTATCTTCAGCAACGTACATATATACAACTGGTAAAACAAATAGAGAGAATATAGCACCTACTACTAATCCACTTGATATAACGACCCCAATACAGTTTCTACTTACAGCACCAGCACCAGATGAGAATACTAGAGGTATTACACCAACAACCATTGCTGAAACTGTCATTAGAATGGGTCTTAATCTTTGAGAAGATGATTTTACTATGGCATCGTACTTGTTTAATTTCTCAACTTTTTGCAAGTGGTTTGCAAATTCAACAACCATAATACCTTGTTTAGATATTAATCCTATTAGTGTAACTAGTCCTAATTGAGTATAAATATTCAGGGAAGCCCATGATGCTCCAAGATATTGACCTAAGAACAGTGGTAGTAGAGCTCCTGATATAGCCATAGGAATTGTCACTAGAATAACTAAAGAATCTCTAAAACTTTCAAACTGTGCGGAAAGAGCTAAAAAAATAAGGATAATGGCAAAAGCAAAAGCAATCATCATTGTATTACCGTTTTCTATATATTGTCTAACAGAGCCAGAGTAGTTATATGAAAATCCATTTGGAAGTTCTGCTTTTGATAACTCTTCCATATAGTCTACTGCTTGACCCTGAGTGACTCCTGGCGCCATAACTGCTGAAATAGTAGCTGAGTTTAACTGTTGGAAAGTATTTAATGTAAGTGGTTGCCCTTTCGTTTTAAACTGAACCAAAGCAGATATTGGAATTTGAGAGTTAAACATATTTTCTATAGGAGTTTTTATGTCTAAATAAATGCTTCCCAGTTGCTCTTGTGTGAGCATATCCATTCTAGGGAGTTGAGGAATAACCTGGAAACTATATCCTAGACGGAAGAAATAGTTAATGTATCCTCCAGCGTAGCTATATTGCAATACGCTAGAAATATCTTTCATCGAGAGCCCTAAGTTTCCTGCTTTTTCTCTATCAATCTTGATATCAGTAACAGGATTGTCAAACTTAAGATCACTTTGGGCAAAAACGAATAAACCACTTTTCATCATTTTAGCGATGAAATCATTGGCAATGTCATAAATCGCCTCATAATCAGTAACTCCTTGAATAACAAATGTCATAGGAGCTCCTCTAGGGATACCTGGTAAGGAAGGTGTTTGATATGTGTAGGTCTGTATTCCTGCAATGTTTGTTACTTCAGATTGTATTTTTTGAGCAGCTCGGGGTTGCAGAATTGTTCTCTCATCCCAAGGTTTCATAATAAATCCACCAAATATCACGTTTGAACCCATTACACCATTTAAAATGAATGTGTTCTGCTCTCCTTCAATATTGGTTAATATTTTAGCTAAAGGATTACTAAAAGTATTTAAGTAGTTTATGTTAGCAGAAGATGGAGCAGATCCCATTATCGCTATAAAGCCTTGGTCTTCTATTGGGGCAAGTTCAGATTTAATGTCTCGCATCATAAAGAAGCAACTTGCTGTCACAATTAGACCGACTATCGCAATAGATGGCTTAACTTCTAGTACGAATTTTAGAATGCTAGTGTATTTGGCAGTTAGCTTAGTAAAAAAACTATCTATATAATGTACTAATTTGGAATCAAGCATTTCTCTATTTAATACTCTTGAACAGAGCATTGGAGAAAGTGTATATGCAACTATACCTGATATTAATACAGCTCCAGCTAGTGAGTATGCAAACTCGGTAAATAATGCTCCTGTAAATCCTGTCATCATACCAATAGGTGCATATACTACTACTAAGGTTAGTGTCATTAATACAACTGGATTAGCTATTTCTCTAGCTCCTTTAATAGCGGCAGGGAATGGTTCCATTCCTTCTTCTATATGACGATAAATATTTTCTAATACAACAATAGCATCATCTACAACCAGACCAATAGCCAAAATCATAGCTAATAGAGTTAAGAGGTTTACTGAAAATCCCATTACCTTCATTAGGAAAAATGAGCCTATGATAGATAGCGGAATAGCAATAATAGGAACAACTACTGCTCTAAAAGATCCTAAGAACAGGAACATAACAATAGAAACAATAATCACTGCTTCAAATAGAGTATGTAAAACCTCTTCGATAGAACTTTCAATATATAATGTACTATTGAATGCTACATCAACATTTAGTCCATTTGGAAGTCCTTCTTTAATAGATGGGAGTTCGTCTAAAAGAGCAGCTACAACAGTAAGAGGGTTCGCATCAGGAGATACAACAGCACCAGCTAGAACAGCTGTTTTACCATCAAATTTTACTGATGAGTCATAAGTTTGTGCGCCCAATTCTACTCTAGCTACATCTTTTAGCCTTATTATTTGTGTCTCAGATTTCTTAACTATTAGGTTTCTATAATCTTGAGCTGTAGACATACTAGTTTCAGGATTAAGAACATAGTTAAGATATGGGCCTTGTATAGCGCCTCCAGCAGCTATTAAGCTGTTTGATCCAATACTGTCAGCAAGCTCCGTAGCTGTTATACCATATTCAGCCATTTTCTCTTTATTAGGATAGATTCTCATGGCATAAGGCTTATTTCCCCAAACACTAACCTTAGATAAACCACCTTTAGCTAATAGCCTAGGTGTTAACTCAGAGTTTATATATGCTGTGATATCTGGAGGAGTCATGACATCACTTGTAAAAGCAAAAATTAGAGAAGGGAAGTCATCTGCTGGGTTAACCTGTATAGATGGAGAATAAGCATCTTTAGGTAATCTATTTATAACAGCATTAACATATTGTACTACTTCAGATAGAACGTCATTTGTGTTATACCCAAGTTTTACATAAACATTTATAGTACTTGTTCCTAATGCTGACGAAGAAGTCATGTAATCAATACCTTTTGCAGCACCAACAGAGTTTTCAATTGGTCTGGTAACAAAAGCTTGAATGTTTGCTGGACTAGCGCCAGGATAATTTGTTGTAACAGTTATTGTTGCACTATCAATGTAAGGATATTGTCTAATCTGTAATGTGAAAAAGGATCCTATCCCTATTACTATTATCATAAAGCTTATAGAAAGGGATAAAACGGGTCTTCTTATGAAAGTGTCTATAAAATGCTTTTTAATAAAATTAGTTTTTGGAGCTTCTGTTTCCACTATTGAATATCTCCATTATAGATGTCATTGCTTAGTTCTACAGAGTTATTTACGATAACTTTTGCACCTTTTCTTATTTTGTTTTGACCAGATGTTACTATTGTTTCCCCTGCTTTTACTCCAGATACTAGTGCAAGATTATCTTTAGTTTCTAAAACTTCTATGTTGTCCTGACCAACTTTGTATAGAGTATCTTCAGTTTGTACCGTTTTCATGCCTCCATCTGCTGTAGATGTATAAGATGCTTTTGTAGGTTTCCCGTCATCATCAGTAATTGTTTTTAAAGTGTAAACAGATTCGCCATAAAGGTTGTAATTTATAGCATTTCTCGGGATAACTATAGCATTTTTTTCTATTGGTAGGTTTATATGAACAGTTACAAACATACCTGGTAATATTCGGTGATCTTTATTTTTATAAATTGCTTGAGCCATAATAGATCTATTTGAACTATTAATAAAAGAGTTCACAGCAGTTATTTTTGCTTCAAAAGTTTCATTTTGGAATGTGTCAGAATAAAAACTTATAATGTCGCCAACCTTAATTAAATTAACCTTGTTTTGAGGGATTGGGAATGTTATAAAGATAGGAGATATAGTGGTAAGCGTTGCAGCATTATCACCATTATTAAAATATTGCCCTAAGTTTATGTTTCTTATACCAATTCTTCCATCAAAAGGAGCTCTTATGACTTTAAATGCAATTTGTGATCTTATGTTGTCAACTTGAGCTTTTGCTGAAAGGTAATCAGCATTTGCTTTATCTGCTGATTCTTTAGAGGTTGCACGTTGGGCAACAAGTTGCTTATATCTTTCATCTGTGATTTTAGCTAATTTTAGATTTGCTTGAGCTTCTTCTAAGCTTGCTTCTAATTGACTAGTATCAAGTTTAAAGAGTAGATCACCTTTTTTAACTTCTTGCCCACTTTTGAAAGCAATTTCGCTGATTATACCGCCAGACTGAGAGGAGATGGCAGTTGATTGAATGGCCTGAGCCTCACCAATTGTATTTATAATTGGTTGCCAATCTTGCTCTTTTACTAAAACTGAAGTAACTGCCGTAGGCTGAGGCACATAAGAGGCCATGCCTTGTTGTATCATTGATTTTACTAATTGTGAAAATCCAAAAACCAAACCAAACATTATAGCTGTAGTTACAGCAATTGTTATTCCAGCAGCTTGTCGATTATTCTTTAGTTTTAAAAATTGTCTTTTAACAAAATTAATTTTTTGGATGAAGTAAATTAGAGCGACAGTTAAGCCCAGAGAGCCTAAGAAGTACCAAGCTATAAATAGTACTGCAATTACAAAAGAAACATAATATATTTTTTTGGATTTAATTTTTTCGTAGAATTTATTCCATTTATCTTTAATTTTGTATAAAAAAGCTTTTGTTTTCTCAGACATCTATGATTCCTTCGAATTAGTAAATATTTTTCTTAAAAATGAGACTATATTTAAGCAAGTAATTAATATAAATATAATTAAACTATAGGAAGCTAAAGATAGCCCAGGAATTTCTTTCAAAGTTGCTGAACAACTACTTGTTGATCCTGATACGGACGTTACAGCGCTTATAATGAAAGAGTTAGTTACTGTATCACAGGCAGCAATTTTTTTAGATGGGGAAAAGTATTGTAGGTATACTTGAGCACCAGAGAAATATATCCCTAAAATAGCTAAAAAAAGTATTATGGCTAGAGTTATAAACCAGTATTTTTTGAATTTAAATAGCCCGACAATGCTTAGTACAAGAATACCAATTAAGCACAATTGTTGTAATATGCATAATGGACAAGGGGTTAAATTTAATGTGAGTGCAAGGCATATAATTATTAGCTCAACAAAAGTGCATATTATTATGTTTGTCAGAAAAGGCTTATCTAAAAAAATTCTCATATATTTGATAACTCTTATAAGGTATGTTTGCTCAAACATTTAGTAGTTTGTGATTGTATCATAATTTAAAATGTTTTTTTATAATATTCAGCTGCAGGGTTTTAGCTAGTTTCTTTTTGTCTGTAGAGGAGGCTTTTGAGAAAGCGTTATTATAATTTAATTTTAGTAATTTAGAAACGGTTTCAAAAGTGGAGTCTATTTTTTCTTCCAAATTATTTAAGTTTATGAGTTCTTTTAATTTGTTCATAACGATTTTAATTTTTTGTAAAAGAATGTTGTCTCTTAATACGTTTGATTGTTTTATTAGGAGAAGTATTTCATCATGGTTTGTCACTTTACTTATTTGAAATAAACAACAAGTGGCATTAATAATTTTTGAATGTTTATTGTTTAAATAAAGTTCAGTTTTTAATTTATCTATTTGATCCGGTGTAAAAGCAAAAAAAGTTAAAGCGATTTTAATTTCTATACTGCTTTGTTCATATGTGCTAGATATGAAAAAGCTTTTCTTTGGTAATTTGGAGAAATGTTGCTTAATGTGTGGAAAAAGAATTTCTAAACTATTTAGGTTTTTAAGAGTATTAAAAAATATTTTAGGATTTTTTAAAGATTTTATGAATTCGATGTTTATCCTTTCCCTTTTTAGATCAGTAAGCTCTCCAGAATTAGCTATTTTTATACAAAGCTCTTTAGTCTCTTTAGCAATCTTAAAGTTGAAGTCTGATAATTGGGCTTTAAATCTTGCTATTCTTATGACTCTTAAGGGATCTTCTGTGAATGCTAAACTAGTGTGACGTAAAATCTTTTTTTTTATATCAAGCATTCCATTTAAAGGATCAATTATTTCTCCTTTTTCAGTCATGGCAATGGAGTTAATAGTTAAGTCACGCCTTAGTAAGTCATCTTTTAGAGTTACGCTTTTGTCAAAGATTGTTTCAAATCCACAGTAACCTTTTCCTATTTTTTTCTCTTTTCTAGCTAAAGCATATTCTTCTTTAGTATTTGGATTAATAAAAACAGGAAAGTTTGAGCCGACCTTTTTGTATCCTAAAGTAAGCATTTTTTCTTCATTTGCTCCAATTACAACCCAGTCTTTGTCTTTTGGAGTTATGCCTAGAAGAATATCTCTAACTGCCCCGCCAACTAAGTAGATTTTCATGTGAATAAAAGATATGAAATGACTTTCTTAAACTTTATGTTAGCATAAAAAAGTGTATAATTAATTCTAGTTGTGTTTTTATAATAGGTCTACTTTTTTACAAATATGTCAAATTCTATAGATAAAATAGATATTAAGTCTTCTCCAGCGAATGATTTTAGTAGTGGTGTTCCTAGTAAAGAAAAAGTAACTACTCTTTATAAGAGGCTTATTTATCAGGTTAGACACCTCTGGTGGTTTTTAGCTATAGCAGCGATAGGAAGTATATTTTTCTCAGCAGCTGATGCTTCTATGATCTATTTGATAAATCCAATATTGAATTATGGGTTTGGAGCTGGCGGAGACATAACTAAGCAAAGTGCGAAAGTTTTAATGTTTATGGGACTTGGAATGGTTGGGCTGTTATTTTTACGCTCAGTTGGCTCGTTTCTATCTCAATACTTTATAGGTTCATTAGGTCAAAAAGTTGTTTATAAGTTTAGAAAAGATATTTATAAAAGGTTCATGGATTTGCCAGCAAGCTTTTTTGATAAGCACTCTTCTGGGCAGATTATCTCTAGACTTCTATATAATGTTGACCAAGTTACTGAAGCAACATCAACAGCTATTATAACAGTTGTCCAAGATGGTACATTTGTTATTGGGCTTATTATTGTAATGGTTGTTTCAAGCTGGCAGCTATCTTTATTTTTGATTGTAGTTGGACCTTTTTTGGGTTTGTTTATTACCTTGATAAATAAAAAATTTAGGTCATTGAGCAGAAATACTCAGTCTTCTATGGGAAATGTGACTCATACTGCTGAGGAAACTCTTAGAAATTACAAAGAGATAAGAATATTTGGAGCTCAAGAAAAGCAACAGAAAAAATTCTTTAAAAATCTGGATTATACGTATTCTCAGCAAGTAAGAACAATTGCTTTAGATGCTTTAACATCACCAATTATACAGATTATAGCTTCATTAGTTTTAGCTTTTTCTTTGTTTACTATAGCTATTTTTGGGACAAATGAAAGTGGTTCTTCATGGTTGACAGCAGGCTCTTTTGCCTCTTTTTTTGCGGCTGCTGCTGCAGTATTGAAACCTATAAAAAATCTAACAAAAGTTAATGTGGTTATACAAAAAGCGGTTGCTGCTACAGAAGATATATTTTATATACTAGACTATCCTGCTGAAAAAGAAACAGGAACAAAAAAGCTTACTAAATCCGATGGTAAAATTAATATAAAGAATCTATCTTTTTCATTTGGAGATAAAAAAGTTCTAGATAATGTTAATGTTGATATTAATTCAGGTGAGACAGTAGCTTTTGTTGGTAAATCAGGAAGTGGAAAAACAACTCTTACAAGTATAATATCTAGATTTTATATACAAGATGAAGGTGCGATATTCTTGGATGGTGTTGATACAAAAGAGCTAACTTTAAAAGATTTGAGATCTCACTTATCAATGGTCTCTCAGAATGTTCATTTATTTGATGATACTGTTTATAATAATGTTGCATTTGGTCTTGATAGAGATGTATCTGAAGAAGAGGTCTTAAAAGCTCTAGAAAAGGCTAATGCTTTAGAGTTTGTAGCTACTTTGCCTGAAGGAATGCATACAAGTATTGGAAATAATGGATCTAAACTTTCTGGTGGGCAAAGACAAAGAATATCAATTGCTAGAGCTTTGTTGAAAGATGCTCCTGTAATAATATTTGATGAGGCTACTAGTGCGCTAGATAATGAATCTGAAAGAGTGGTTCAGCAAGCATTAGAAAATCTCACTAATTCAAAAACTACTATTATTATAGCTCATAGATTAAGCACAGTTGAAAATGCTGATAAGATAGTAGTGATGGATAGTGGTAAAGTTGTTGAATGTGGAAAGCATGAAGAACTTATAAAAAATGGTGGATTGTATAGTAGGTTATATCAATCTGGCCTAGAGTAAAAAATGATTGAGAAGCACTGGTACTCAAGAAAAAAAACAATACTATCAACCATACTTGAGCCTGTTTCTTATATTTTCTCAAAAATAGCATCACATAGAAAAAAAAAGCTCCAAGAAAAACAATATAAATCAAATATTCCTATTATAATTGTTGGAAATATTTCTGTTGGTGGAACAGGTAAGACGCCAGTAGTAAGAGCTTTAAGCGAATATTTTATTTCTCATAATAAAAAGCCAGCTATTATCAGTAGAGGGTATGGGGCTAAAGCAGATACTTATCCTTTTGAGGTTGATCAAAATACTAAACCATCAAAATGTGGTGATGAGCCTTGTATGATGTATGATGCTCTAGAGGGAAAAGTTCCGATAATTATAGATGTGGATAGAACTAGATCTATAAAGTTTATAGAAGAAAAGTATCCAAATATAGATGTAATAATATCTGATGATGGCTTACAGCATTATAAGATTGCGAGAGATTATGAGATAGTTGTTGTTGATGCAACAAGGATGTTTGGAAATGGATTAACTTTTCCAGCAGGACCTCTTAGAGAGTCGATTGAGAGAATAAAAGAGGTTGATGCAGTTATAGCTATTGGAAACTGTAAAGATGAAGATAAAAAGCTATTACAAGAGTTTAACAAAAATATTCTCTTCACAAAAATTATTCCTAAAGAATTTGTAAATATAAAAACAGGCGAAAGAAAAAGCTTAAGCGAATTTAATAGAATTAATTTAACTGCTATCGTAGGTATAGGTAATCCACAAAAGTTTTTTAACTCTTTAGAGGAACTTGGCGTGGTTGTTACTAAAAGAAAAATATTTAAAGATCATTATAAATTTAAAGAGTGTGATTTTATAGAGTTTGATGGTGATGATGTAATAGTTATGACCTATAAAGATGCTGTTAAGTGTAAAAATTTTGCAAAAGAAAACTGGTGGTATTTAGATATTTCAATAAATATAAATTTTGATAGTTTATGTTTAGTATATGATGTGGTTTAAATTTAGTGAGCCTAGGCAATAAATGAAAAGTTGGAATTCTTCAGAAATATTTTTAGAAGTGATTACTAATATTAGTCTCGAGGGTAGTAAAGATGTAATAGGATCGGAAGAGTTTACTGATCCTAATTATGGAACTCTATTAAGCCCTAGTTAATCAATTTTTGTATTATAGTATTGACCAAAGAGTAGGATGATGTGTTAGATGAAAGAATGGAAATCTTGAGAATTAAATTTAATATATTGACAGAGAAATTTGTAATTGAAGCTGGTAAGACTTATACTAATGCGTCACAGGAGTATAATCATATGCGGGCTTTCCAGTTAATATAGAAGAATTGTTTTTAAAGCTTTTGAGTGAGGGAAGTTTATCGAACAAGGAAAAAATCAACCAGCGAATAATGAAACAACGATTACTCCGAGTGCTGATGGCCCAGCATCGTAATAATCATAAACTATACGTAATTAAACAAGAGGTAAGGATATAAAAGTAGTTTAATTAGCTTTTTAGATCTTCATTATTAAAGCACATTTGGTTTGATTTATTATCTCATATATAATTAATTCAATTAAATTAAATTTAGAAATATTTTCTCGTGGAAAAAATAATATTAGTAGATGGCTCATCTTATTTATTTAGAGCATATCACGCCTTACCATTCCTTAGTAATAGTCAAGGAGAGCCTACCGGTGCTATTCTTGGCGTAATAAATATGTTAAAAAAACTCACTCAAAAGTATCAAACAGATCATATAATTGTTGTTTTTGATGCTGAAGGGAAAAGCTTTCGCCATGATATGTTTGCTGATTATAAGGCAAATAGAAAGAGAATGGATGATGAGTTAAGAGTTCAAATTAAGCCACTTCTTGAGATTATAGAGAAGATGGGTTTTCCACTAATTATTGAAAAGAATGTTGAAGCAGATGATGTAATAGGAACTTTAGCTAGAAACTTTAAAGATGATTTCGAAGTTGTTATCGTAACAGGAGATAAGGATATGGCTCAGCTTGTTACGGATAAAGTTGTACTTTTTGATTCTATGAAAGATGTTGTTACAGATCCAGCTAAGGTGGTTGAGAAGTTTGGTGTAACACCGGAACAAATTATAGACTATTTAGCGCTTATGGGAGACTCTTCAGATAATATTCCAGGTGTACCAAATGTTGGTCCAAAGACAGCAGTAAAATGGTTGCAAACCTATAATGATATAGAAGGTGTTATTGCTCATCAGGATGAGATAAAAGGAAAGGTTGGTGAGAATCTTAGAAATAATATTGAATTATTAAGACTTTCATATGAGTTGGCAACAATTAAGTGTGATTTAAATTTACCACTAAGCTTAGAGACTTTAAAACGAGGAGAGGCAGATAAAGAGTATTTGCAAGAAGCTTTTAAAAGGTATGAGTTTAATTCATTATTAAAAGAGTTCGAAGTAAAAGATACTTCTAAGAAAGAGGTTGTTAAAAGCTATAAAACAATTCTTTTAGAAGAAGACCTTGATAAGCTAGTTGAGAAACTTTCAACTGTTGAGGTTTTTGCTTTTGATACTGAAACTGATTCTCTAGATACTAAAGAAGCAGCACTTGTTGGAATGTCTTTTTGTTATGAAGAAGGAGAGGCTGTATATATTCCATTACAACATAGATATTTAGGTGTTCCTCAGCAATTATCATTAGATTTTGTTTTAGATAAGTTAAAGCCTATATTTGCAAATAATTCTAAAAAAATAGCACATAATTTTAAATTCGATGAAAAAGTTTTATCAAAATATGGTGTTCAGATATGTGGAGACATACATGATACGATGATTATGGCATACGTTCTTAAAAGTACAGGTAGACATGATATGGATAGTCTGTCAAAAGAAAATTTAAGAATAGAGCCGATTCCGTATATTAGTATTGCAGGAACTGGCAAAAAGCAACAAACTCTAGATTGTATAGAAATAGAAATAGTTTCTGAATATGCAGCAGAAGATGCTGATATTACTTTTAGGCTATACAATCATTTTCTTGAAAAACTAAAGAAAGAAGATGTTTTATATAAGTTATATAAAGATGTGGAAATGCCTTTATTACTCATATTAAATGAGATGGAAAAGCTTGGTGTAAAAATTGATGTTGAGAAGTTAGAGCAACAAAGCTACGATCTGCAATCTAAGATTGATGAGCTAGAGAAAGAGTGTTTTATTCTGTGTGATCAAGAGTTTAATCTGTCATCACCTGTACAGCTTAGAGAAATACTGTTTGAGAAAATGAATTTACCAGCAGTCAAAAAAACTTCAGGAGGACAGGCATCAACTTCTGAAGAGGTTTTACAACAATTAGCTGAAGAGTATGAAGTTGCTAGATTAATAATGGAGTATAGGCATTTATCTAAGTTAAAAAACACGTATACAGAAAAGCTACCTAAAATGGTTGATTCTAATAGTAGAGTGCATACTTCATATAATCAGACGGGAACGGTAACAGGAAGATTGTCATCTTCAGATCCAAATTTGCAGAATATACCAATTAGAAGTCCGCAAGGTAGAAAAATTAGGGAAGCGTTTGTAGCAGAAGAAGGGTTCTATATAGTTGCTGCAGACTACTCTCAGATTGAGCTTAGGATAATGGCAGATCTTTCTAAAGATAAAAATCTTTTAAAAGCATTTAATCAAGGTTTAGATATCCATGCTGCGACTGCTGCTGAGACTTTAGATATTGATATAAAAGAAGTCACTTCAGAGCAAAGAAGAAGAGCAAAGGCAGTGAATTTTGGACTAATTTATGGGATGAGCGCTTTTGGCTTGGCTAAGCAATTAGAAGTTTCTAGATCAGAAGCACAGAATTATATAGATATATATTTTAATAGATATCCAGCAGTAAAAGAGTATATGCAACAAGCAAAGGATTTTGCTAAAAAGAATGGCTATGTTGAAACTATTTTGGGTAGAAGATTATATTTGCCTGAAATTAATTCACGAAATGTCCCCCAAAGGAATGCTGCAGAAAGAGCTGCAATAAATGCTCCTATGCAAGGTACAGCCGCAGATATTATAAAAAAAGCTATGATTGCAGTTAAAAAAGACTTGGTTAGTAAGTATAATCAAAATATAAGAATGATAATGCAAGTTCATGATGAACTAGTGTTTGAGGTGAGAAAAGAAAAAGCAGAAACTCTAGCGCTAGAAATAAAAAACATTATGGAGCAGGTTGTCACTTTAAGTGTGCCATTAGAGGTAAATGTTGATATTGGTGATAACTGGGAGCAAGCCCATTAAGAGGTTATTATGTTATTAGTAATGGATGTTGGAAATTCGCATATACATATAGGGGTTTTTGACAAAGATAAAATTATTGGCCAGCTTAGATATGCAACATCATCAGTTGACTCTACTTCAGACCAAATAGGTGTTTTCTTAAGACAAGCTCTTAGAGAAAATGATATAGATCCTCTTGATATTAAAGGATGTGCTATTTCTTCCGTTGTTCCTCATATTAATTATTCTTTAGGTTCAGCTATTATTAAATACTTCAAGCAAAAAGCATTTTTTGTAAATATGGATGTGAAATTAAAGCTTGATATGTCAAATGTTGAAGCTCATCAAGTTGGTGCTGATAGGATCGCAAGCTGTATTGGAGCAATACAAGACTATCCAAATAGGAATTTGCTTGTTATTGATTTGGGGACGGCAACTACTCTTGATATAGTTACTAAAAATAGAGAGTATCTGAGTGGGGCAATATTGCCAGGGATGAAGCTATCATTAAATGCATTATGTGCTGGAGCATCGCAACTTTCATCAATTACTATAGCTAAGGCGAGTAAGGCGACAGGGTATGATACTACTACAAATATCAGATCAGGATTATACTTTGGCCATTTAGGAGCGATAAAAGAAATTAAATCTAGAATGATAAAAGAGCTGGGTGATTCTGATGTTTTAACTATCGCAACAGGTGGCTTCTCTCATTTATTTAAGGATGAGGGTATTTTTGATGTAATATCTCCTGATTTGATTTTAAGAGGTATTAGAACAGCATATTTAAATAATTCTGCAGGTGAGTAAATGTTAAAAAATAAAAAAGTAATAATCTTAATATTCGATTCTTTTGGTATTGGACATGCTCCTGATGCTGATAAATTTGGAGATGTAGGATCTGATACTTTTGGACATATTGTTGATTATTTTAAAAACAATGGTTTGTCTTTGAGTTTGCCCAATCTATCAAAAAAAGGCCTAAAAAAAGCTGCTGAATTAAGTAGTGGTAAAGAGTTGTCATTAGATATAACCGATGGAAATGATACTGTTATTAATTCTAAATATGGTAGTTGTACAGAGGTGAGTAAAGGTAAAGATACTCCTAGCGGACACTGGGAAATAGCTGGTGTGCCAGTAATGTTTGATTGGTATTATTTTTCTCCTAAAGAAGAAGGTGGAAGCTATTTTGATAAAAAATTTATAGATCTTTGGGTTGAGAGAGCTAACCTTACCGAAGGTTTTATTGATGCTGGACATGCTTCAGGTACAGAGGTTTTAAAAAGACTAGGTTGTGAAAGCTGTATAACAAAAAGTCCAATAATTTATACGTCTGCAGATAGTGTTTTTCAGATAGCTGCGCATGAAGATTATTATGGCTTAGACAGATTATTAGAGATTTGTAAAATAGCTAGAGAAGTTTTAGATGAATTAGGTATGTGTGTGGGTAGGGTTATTGCTCGTCCTTTTATTGGAGAGTGTGCAGATGAATATGTGCGTACTGGTAATAGGAAGGATTTTTCTATTTTACCTCCAGCTCCCACACTTTTAGATAAGCTAAAGAAAGCTGGTGGGAATGTAGTTTCCATCGGTAAAATAGCTGATATTTATGCAAATCAAGGTATAACTAAAAAAGTCAAAGCTACAGGTCTTGAAGAATTATTTGATAAAACGATACAAGAATATAAAACAGCGTCGGCAAATAGTTTAATATTTACTAATTTTGTTGATTTTGACTCAAGTTTTGGACATAGAAGAGACCCTAAGGGATATGGTAAAGCTTTAGAATATTTAGACTCAAGGTTACCAGAACTAGATGAAATTCTTGATGAAGATACTATAGTCATTATGGCGGCAGATCATGGTTGTGATCCAACTTGGCCAGGCAGTGATCATACAAGGGAACATATTCCATTTTTGCTTTGGGGTAAAAGTATTGAGAGTGAATGTATAGGGATTAGAGACACATTTGCAGATATTGGTCAAAGTATAGCTGATTATCTTGGCTTAGATGCTCTAGAGAATGGTAAGTCAATTTTTAAGTAAAGGTCAAAATGATTAGTAAAGAAAAAATAGTTTCTCTGATGGATCTAACATTATTGGGCGATGATGATTGCGAGCAAGATATTATAAAACTTTGTTCAAAGGCAGAAAATAAACTTGGAAGAGTTGCTGCAATATGTGTTCATAAACAGTTTATTGAATTAGTTAAAGAAAAACTATTTGATGAATTTGAGGTCGCAACAGTTATAAATTTTCCTAGAGGCGAAGCTAACTTACAAAGCGTATTAGCAGAAACTAAACAGGCGTTAGCTTTAGGCGCAGATGAGATCGATTTAGTTATAGACTATAAAGAATATAACGTACAAGGATCTTCAGCAAAATCTTGTGAAATCATATCTGAAATAAAAAAAGTTTGTGGTAGTAAAGTGTTAAAGATCATTATTGAGTCTGGAAAGCTAGAGAGTAAAGAGCTAATTCTTAAAGCTACTCAAGATGCGATTGATAATGGAGCTGATTTTGTTAAAACATCTACTGGTAAAACGAAGGTGGGAGCAACTACCGAAGCTGCTGAAATCATGCTGCAAACTATTGCTAAAGCAAATAGAGTAGTTGGTTTTAAAGCATCAGGTGGAATTAGAGATTATGATCAAGCAGTTAGTTATATAAATTTAGCAGAAAAAATAATTTCCAAAGACTATATTGATTCAAAAACATTCAGGCTTGGTGTTAGTGGCTTACTAGATAATCTTCTTAATACTCAGAAAGCTAATAATAGTTATTAATACTTCTTAAAACCTCTAAAAAAATTCCAAAAAGATATTTATTTTTAGTAAAATTTACTCAGTTTGTGTCATTTTCATGTGCTAAGGTTAGAGATGTTTGTAAAGTTTATGTTTTTTTTATTAGGGATTATCTCTGTTTTTATCTTAGCTTTTGCTTGGAGTAGTGATAGAAAAGGAATTAAATATAAATATTTATTTATAATTTTACTTGTTCAATTAGGACTTGCAGCTTTCTTACTTCGCTCTGATATCGGAGTTACTATTATTAGTAAAATATCGGAAGGATTCGAACATTTATTAGATTGTGCTCATGATGGTTCTGAGTTTATATTTGGTAGTCTTACAGATATGAATAAGAATGGTTTTATATTCTTCTTTAATGTCGGAATGCCAATAGTTTTAGTTTCAGCAATCATAGGTATTTTACAGTATTTTAAAATATTGCCATTGATCATAAAAGGTATAGGTTGGGTTTTATCAAAAGTTACTGGAATGGGGAAGTTAGAATCTTTTAATGCCGTAAGTTCTTTAGCAGTTGGGCAATCAGAAAACTTTATAAATTATAAAAAAATTATTGGCCATCTACCATCTAATGTTTTATATACTATGGCTGCTACAGCAATGTCTACGGTATCTTTAGCTGTGGCTGGAGCATATATGTCATTACTTGAGCCAAAATATGTTTGTGTTGCAATGGTTATGAATATGTTTGGTACTTTCTTTGTTTTGACTATTATAAATCCATATGAAAAATCTGAAGAAATTAGCTATGACAAGCTACATGAGCAATTTGAAGAGGAAAAACAAGACTTCTTTGAAATGCTTGCTGAATACATATTAGACGGTTTCAAGGTGGCTATTATAGTATGTGCTATGTTAATAGGGTTCATAGCATTACTACATTTAGTGGATAGTATTTTTAGTAGTATATTTGGTATTACTTTTAGAGATATATTGGGTTATATATTTTATCCATTTGCTTGGGTTTTACATATTAATAATAATGAACTTTTACTAGCAGGTAAGATTATGGGAACTAAGATGGTTACTAACGAATTTGTTGCTATGCAAATGATGAGTGGCCATGCTAAAGAATTAACAGAGCATTCAACGGCTGTTTTATCTGTGTTTTTAGTATCATTTGCTAATTTTAGTTCTATTGGGATTATTATTGGAGCAATACAAGCTCTTAGTAAAGAAGCTTCAGTTAAAGTCGCGAAGTTTAGTTTAAAGATACTATATGGAGCTGTATTAGTAAGTTTCTTATCTGCTTGTGTTGTTGGTTTCGTTGTTTAAGGGTTTTTAAATGATAGAAAGAATTTTTTTCTTTTTATTAGGTATCTTTCTTGTCTTTATTTTAGCTTTTGCATTTAGTTCTGACAGAAAAAATATCAAGTATAGATGGCTTTTTATTTTGTTATTTATTCAATTAATCTTATGTGGAATTCTCTTAGAATCACACATTGGTGTTTTGATAATGAAAGGTGTTACTAATGCTTTTAATTTTTTGATAGATAAGGCGCAAGTAGGTATTTCATTTGTATTTGGAAATATTGATAAAAATAAAGATAATGGCTTTGTATTATTTTTAAATGTTTTAATGCCAATTGTTTTTATTTCAGCATTAATAGGTATTTTACAGTATTTAAAAATTCTACCTTTAATTATTAGAGGAGTTGGATATCTATTATCAAAAGTTAGTGGAATGGGGAAGTTAGAGTCATTTAATGCTGTAAGTTCATTGACTTTGGGTCAGGCTGAGAATTTTATAGCTTATAAAAATATTCTTGGGCATTTATCACCTAATGTTTTATACACTATGACTGCTACAGCAATGTCTACAGTATCACTATCTATTTTGGGATCTTATATGGTTATGATAGATCCTAAATATGTATGTGTAGCAATTATTATGAATATGTTTAGTACATTCTTCGTTTTACATATTATAAATCCATATGATTTTAAAAAAGAAACTTCTTATGAAGAATTAGAAATAGATTATGATACTGATAGTAAAAGAGCTTTTTTTATTGTTCTAGGCGAGTATATTATAGATGGTTTTAAAATAGCCACTGTTATTGCTGCAATGTTAATAGGTTTTATGGCATTAATTGCAACTTTAAATTCATGTTTTGAGTTTATTATAGGAATTAGTTTTCAAGATTTATTAGGGTATGTTTTTTATCCAATTGCATGGGTTTTAAATATTCCATCAAATGAAATGTTATTTGCGGGTAAACTCATGGGAATAAAGTTAGTATCTAACGAGTTTGTTGCTATGCTTATGATGAAAGATCATTTGACTGAAATATCTTTACATACTCAGGCAGTAATTTCTGTGTTTTTAGTATCATTTGCTAATTTTAGTTCTATTGGAATTATCGTTGGAACAATTTACTCTTTAGATAAAGTGGCTGTAGAAAAAGTAAGTAAATTTAGTTTGAAAATACTTTATGGAGCAACATTAGTCAGTCTTCTGTCAGCAGTTGTAGTTGGAGTTTTTGTTTAGAGGATTTTATATGAAACCACTTTTTATAGTTATAGAAGGTCTTGATGGAGCTGGAAAAAGTACAGCTATAGGATTTATAAAAGAGTATTTTGAGAAAAAAGCCTGTAAGGCAGTTTTTACAAGAGAGCCGGGTGGTACAAAAGTTGCTGAAGAAATTAGAGAGTTGGCACTTAGAGAATATGATGGTGAGCAAGTTGCTTCAGATACTGAATTACTTCTGATGTATGCTAGTAGAATTCAGCATGTTGAAGCTCTTATAAAGCCAAGCTTAAATAATGGAATAACTATTGTTTCAGACAGATTTTATTGGTCTAGTCTTGCTTATCAAGGAGGAGGAAGACAGCTAGGGTTTGAAAAAATAGAAGCGTTAAATAAAACTTTTTTAAGCGAATGTGAGCCAGATATTGTTATTTATTTAGATATTGATCCAGCTGTAGGCTTAGCAAGAGCTGGAAAAGTTGGTTCTCCTGATAGAATAGAAAAAGCAGGTTTAGAGTTTTTTGAAAGAGCTAGGAAAGTATTTCAAAACTTAGTTAAAGAAAATGATAATGCTTTTCAAATAGATGCAAGTAATTCGTTAGAGGAAATTAAACAGGATTTATCAAAGATATTAGATAAGTATTTTTAGTTTCTTTGTTTTTATAGTTTTAGTAGAATCTTATACATTATTTTTAGGTCCAATAATTATTTATTAAATAAAGTTATGAATGAAATGTTAAAAGAAATAGCAAAACGAAGAACTTTTGCGATCATATCTCACCCAGATGCGGGTAAGACAACAATTACAGAAAAAATGTTACTTTTTGGAAATGCTATTAAAACAGCAGGTACAGTAAAAGCAAAAAAAAGTGGTATTCATGCAACTTCTGACTGGATGGAGATGGAAAAACAGAGAGGAATTTCTATAACTACGTCTGTTATGCAATTTCCTTACAATGAAAGGGTGGTTAATCTATTAGATACACCGGGACATGAAGACTTCTCAGAGGATACATATAGAACTCTTACAGCTGTTGATTCAGCACTGATGGTGGTTGATGCTGTAAAGGGTGTTGAAGATAGAACTATTAAGCTTATGAATGTGTGTCGCCTAAGAGATACCCCTATTGTTACATTTATGAATAAGTTTGATAGAGATACTAGGGATCCTTTAGAGCTTTTGGATGAGGTTGAAGATATTTTAAAAATCAAATGTGCTCCTATGAATTGGCCTATAGGTATGGGTAAGTTTTTTAAAGGAGTTTATGATTTATACCAAGATGAAGTTACCCTTTTTGAAGGCGGGCATGGTCATGAGATTCACCCTTATAAAAAAGTAAAAGGCTTGAAAAATGCTAAGGAAGCTATTGGCCCTGACTTATATGATGAGTTAGAAATGCAAATAGAGCTTGTGCAAGGAGCTAGCCATGAATTTGATGAGAAAGAATTTTTGGATGGAACTTTAACTCCAGTATATTTTGGTACGGCTTTAAGTAATTTTGGTGTCAAAGAAATGATGGATGGATTTACAAGATATGCTCCAGCACCGCAGTCACGTGAAGCTGATCAAAGAGTTGTTAAAGCTGATGAAGATAAGTTGACTGGATTTGTTTTTAAAATCCAAGCTAATATGGATGAAAAACATAGAGATAGAATAGCTTTTTTCAGAATCTGTTCAGGAAAATATGAAAAAGGTATGAAAATTTTTCATGAAAGAACTGGTAAAACTATGCAAGTTTCTAAAGCTCTTACTTTTTTGGCAGGTGAAAGAGAGCAGGTCGAAGAAGGATTTGCTGGAGATATTATAGGATTGCATAACCATGGTAGTATCCAAATAGGTGATAGCTTCACTCAAGGAGAGAAACTTAAGTTTAAAGGTATTCCAAACTTTGCTCCTGAAATCTTTAAAAGGGTTAAATTAAATGATCCTTTAAAAATGAAAGCGTTACAAAAAGGACTTATTCAATTATCAGAAGAGGGTGCTACACAAGTATTTAAACCAGTTATATCTAATGATTTGGTTTTAGGTGCTGTTGGTGTTTTACAGTTTGATGTTGTAGCTCAAAGGTTAGCTTCAGAGTATAATGTGAAATGCTCTTATGAAGGAGTGAATGTTTCTTTAGCGAGATGGATTTTTTGTAAAGACGAGAAAAAATTAGCAGAATTTAAAAAGAAATATGAAGTAAATATAGCTTATGATGGCGCAGGATACTTGACATATTTAGCTCCTACTAATGTTAATTTGCAGTTAGCAAAAGAAAAAAATCCTGATATTATTTTTAGTGCGACTAGAGAACACTAGATACACCTATTTTTAAGCTAAAAAAATATGATATAATTTTGTGTGATTTATTATAAAAAGTATTTTGGAATTAGGAATGTTTGATATTGTCAAGAAGTTGATATGTTCTGTTGTGCTAGTGTTTCTAACTAGTCATTATGTTTTTAGTATGGATATCTATACAGTACAGTCTAATGATTATTTATATAAAATAGCAGCTAATCATTCCATAAAAGGAGTAAGCAATTCTGAGCTTGTTGATGCTATAAAAGGAATAAATAAACCAGAAATTCCAGATATTTTATCTAACAGAATAGGTGTTGGAGATAAAATTGCAATACCTACAACAAAATCTGAGGTTGAGGATGGTTTAATTTTATTAAGAAACCAGTATTCTTCAGATGGATCTCAAGGTGTAGCTAATGATACAGGAAGTTCTGTAGCTAGTAATGTGAATTCTGTTCCAGAAGTGATCGATGATAACTTGGGTGATAAAAGTATGATTGCTAAATCATCTTCGTCATCTACAAATTCTGTTCAGCATAATGTTCCAGGGATTATCTTTGAAGATAGTAAATCTGTGGCAACTAAATATGGTCATGATTTAGATACCCAAATACAAGGTGTAGAGTCTGAAATAAAAGCAGGAACTTCAGGTTTTAGTGGTTTTTTAAGAATAGTGGCGTTTCTTTTATTCCTTGGAGTGGTTGGATTTTTTGGGAAAAAATATTTGGACTCTAGGAATGATAAGAAAGAAAAAGAACTTGAACTTATTTCTAAAAAAAGAAGAGATCATTTGATGTCAAGAATTTCACCTGTTGTTTCAGATGTGGAATTTTATAGAACTGATAAAAATGATGCCCAAGCTGAGTTTGATTTTTTCGCAGGTAGTGGAGAGAATCAACAAAATTCAAATGTTAATAACAATAATGTGTCATCAGCAAGCCTTGATGAAGAAGATTATGGTGAAGATTCTTTACCAATAGATAATTATGCTGAAGAAGTAAGTTCAGATGTTGTTTATGGTGAGAAGGATAGAAATATTGCTGTTAGAACTGATAGAGGCGTAATCTTTGAAACAAGTGAAAATAAATCATTAACTACTGATGAAAGCTCTAGCTCTAATAATGAAGAAGGTTATGAAGATTTTAAAGAGCAAGAACAGTTATATGTTATTGAACTAGTTGATCAATACTTAGATAGTGAAAAATTTGTTGAAGCGAGTATAACTCTACAAGATTCATTAGAAACTGATTCTAATAACGTTGATTTAAGATATAAACTTTTAGAAGTTTATGCAAGAGCTGGTGATGAGATAGCTTTTGATGGAGAGGTGCATTTCATAAAATCAAAAGGAATAGTAAGCATGTTTGATCCTCTTCATCAGAAGATAGCTAAATTAAGAGATAGATATTTCGAATAGCTTATTTTTTCAATTGTTGCAAATAAGCAACTCTTAGTGCAAAATCTGTAATTATTATTTTTTCTTCTTCAAATTCTAATGTTTTTCAAAAAAAATAAAAGCTCAGAAGATATTAGCAAAGACTTAGTAAATAATTCAATCGAAGATAAAAAAGGCTTATTTTCTAGGTTACAAAAAGGGCTTTCTAAAACAGCAGGTAAATTAGGTAGTGGCTTAAGCACTATACTGATGGGTCAGAAAATAGTTGATGAGGAACTATTAGATGATATTGAGATGCAGTTATTAACTGCTGATATTGGTATAGAAGCAACAGATCAAATTATTTCTTATCTTAGAGATAAAGTGTCTAGGAAAGAGATCCAAACAGCAGATAAGCTAAATGAAATAATAAAACAGAAATTACATGAAATAATATTACCTTGCCAAAAGCATTTAGAAGTTGATCTAAATAAGAAGCCTTATGTTATTTTAATAGTTGGAGTAAATGGGGTAGGTAAAACAACTACTATAGGTAAACTAACTAAAAAAATACAAGCTCAAGGAAAAAGTGTAATTTTGGCTGCTGGAGATACATTTAGGGCTGCTGCTGTTGAGCAATTAAAAGAATGGGGTCAAAGAAATCATGTTCCTGTGGTTGCGCAACATACTGGAGCGGATAGTGCTTCTGTTATTTATGATGCTATTTCTTCAGCAAAGACAAAAGGAGTTGATGTTGTAATAGCAGATACAGCAGGAAGATTGCATACAAAAGATAATCTAATGGAAGAGCTTAAAAAAGTTGTTAGAGTTATAAAGAAAATAGATGAGTCTGCACCTCATGAAATAATGCTTGTCCTTGATGCTACAACTGGACAAAATGCTTTAGCACAAGCTGAAGTTTTTAATAAAACCGTAGGATTAACAGGTATAACAGTTACAAAATTAGATGGAACAGCAAAGGGCGGAATGGTTTTTTCTCTTGCTAAGAAGTTTTCTCTACCATTTCGATTTATTGGAGTTGGTGAAGGAGTTGATGATTTACAAGAGTTTGATGCAGAAAATTTCACAGAGGCTTTATTCTCTATAGAATCTTAATATTATAATTCGCACTTATCCTTAAATAAAAAAAGTAATTTGTTAGAATATAATAAATAAAAGTTTTTATTAATTGATTAATGTCTTTAACTTTTCTAAAAGATTTAAATGATCCCCAACATAGAGCAGTAGTTATTGGGGAAAAAAATTCACTAATTCTAGCTGGAGCGGGCAGTGGTAAAACTAAGGTTTTAACTTCTAGAATCGCATATCTTTGTAGAGAGCAAAGTATCTCACCATTAAATATATTAGCAGTGACTTTCACAAATAAAGCTGCTAAAGAAATTCAGCAAAGAGTTGAGAAAATATTAGGCTTTTCGACTTTTGGTATGTGGATAGGAACTTTTCATGGTATTGCACATAGATTACTTAGAAAACATGCTCATGAATTAGGGTTAGATAAAAACTTTAGAATCCTAGATCAGGATGAGCAAACACAAGTTATAAAGAAAATAATAAAATCTCTAAATTTAGATGATAAAAAATATCCCCCTAAATTAGTTCAGAATTTTATAAATAAGAAGAAAGATGATGCAATACGTAGTGATAAGTTAGAGAAAACTTTTTCTTATGATTCTAATTACTCAGAATTATATAAAGCCTATGAGGAAAAATTAAGACTAGATAATGCCTTAGATTTTGCTGATTTGTTGTTATATGTATATGAGCTTTTTTTATTGAATGAGGATGTTAGACATTATTATCAAAGGCTTTTTAAATATATCTTGATTGATGAATTTCAGGATACTAATAAAGTGCAATATTTATGGCTAAAGCTTTTAGTTAATGAAAATAACTATGTAATGGCTGTTGGCGATGATGATCAGTCTATCTACGGTTGGAGAGGCGCTGTAGTAGATAATATTCATAAGTATGTTGAAGATTTCGGTGATGTTGAAATTATAAAACTCGAACAGAATTATCGATCAACAAAGAATATCCTCAAAGCAGCAAATGCTGTAATTAAAAATAATGATAATAGGATGACTAAAGAACTTTGGTCTGCAGCTGAAGAAGGTGAACAAATTGATATTTATGATGCTGTTAATGAAAGGGATGAAGCTAGGTACATTATAGAAAAAATTAGAGAGTTAAATGATCAGGGTGTTAGTTACAATGATATAGCTATTCTCTATAGATCTAACTATTTATCTCGTGTCTTAGAAGAAAGCTGTATATATGCGAGTATTCCTTATCGTATTTATGGGGGCTTTAAATTCTTTGATCGAGCTGAAGTGAAAGATGCTATAGGATATTTAAGATTAGCAGTTTCAAAATCAGATAATTTAGCTTTTGAAAGAATAATTAATACACCGACTAGAGGTCTGGGTAATAAAACATTAGATATAATAAAAAATTATGCAGAAATAAATATTATTTCCTATTGGGATGCTTCATTAGAAGTTGTTCAAAGAGGGTTGCTGTCAAAAAGAGCTTCAACAATACTATTAAACTTTATAGCATTGATAGATTTAATTTCTAAGCAGTTAAGTATTTTATCTTTAGATGAATTAATAGGGTTTGCTATTCAAGAGTCTGGTTTATTAGCAATGTATGAAGATAAAGATACAGAAAAAGATAGACAGAAAATAGATAACTTAAAAGAATTGATAAGTGCGGCAAAAGATTTTGAGCCACAAATAGAGATACTAGATGATAATGTAGATATTCTTCAGGATTTTCTTTCATTTGCTGTTTTAGAGTCTGGTGAAATGCAGGCACAAGAAAGTGTTGAGTGTGTACAACTTATGACTGTTCATGCGGCAAAAGGTTTGGAGTTTCCATATGTTTTTATTGTTGCTGCAGAAGAGGGAGTGTTTCCTCCAACGGCAGTCATAAATTCAGAAGAATATGCTTATAATGAAGCTTCTTCAAAAAAAATCCAGGAGAAGCTTGCAGAGGAAAGAAGACTATTTTATGTTGCAATTACTCGAGCAATGAAATGTTTGACAATAAGTCATGCAGAAGTACGTAATATTTTTGGTAGAAGTAGCTTTCAAGTTAAATCACGTTTCTTAAGAGAAATAGATGATGAAAAGTTAATATCTAAAAAAATAGTGGAAAAACCAAAGCAAAAAGAAAAACAGAATTTTGGAGTTTCACCTTTTGACTTTCTAAAAAATAACTCTAAAGAATTAGTTTTCAAAAAGGGTGATAAAGTATTTCATAAAGTTTTTGGTAAAGGTATCTTTATTAAGTCTCAGCAGCAAGGTCAGAAACAGTTTTATACTGTAGATTTTGGTCCAGATATGGGGCAAAAAATACTTCTAGCTAATATAGCAAATCTTGTCAAAATATAGTTGTTGCTTGGCTTCTGGATTTTATGCTAGAATTGAATTTGACATCATTGTTTTTGTCAATTATTTGGAGGTAAAATGAATACTAGAGAATTAGAAAGTTTTATTAAAGAAGAAGAAGTAAGATTTGTAGATTTAAGATTTACGGATATTAAAGGAAAGGAGCATCATGTTACTGTTCCAGCTTCTTGTGTTGATGAAGACTTTTTCAAAGATGGTAAAATGTTTGATGGCTCTTCTATAGCTGGTTGGAAAACAATTAATGAATCAGATATGATATTAAAGCCTGATTTGGCTAGTTATTATATTGACCCTTTTTATAATGACAAAACTATAGTTTTAAGCTGTGATGTTTATGATCCTAAAACTTTAGATAGATATGAAAGAGATCCAAGAAGTATTTCAAGAAATGCAGAAGATTTCTTAAAAACTTCAGGTATTGCTACGGATGCTTATTTTGGTCCAGAACCAGAATTCTTTATATTTGATGATGTTACATTTAAGTCTGATATGGAAGGTTCTGAGTATAGAATTAGAGCAAACCATGCTGCTTGGGATTCAAACAAGATGACTGAGTTTGGTAACAAAGGACATCGTCCTGGCATTAAAGGTGGTTACTTTCCAGTTGCTCCAGTTGATCATTTACATAATATTAGAGCTGAGATGTGTAAAGTTCTAGAAGATGTTGGTCAAGAAGTAGAAGTACATCATCATGAAGTTGCTACTGGTGGGCAAAGTGAAATAGGTATGAAATTTAACTCACTTACTAAGAAATCTGATGAAGTTCAGCAGTTTAAATATATAGTTCACAACGTTGCAAATGAGTATGGTAAAACAGCAACATTTATGCCTAAACCAATTCCTTTTGATAATGGTTCTGGTATGCATATACATCTATCTTTATTTAAAGACGGTAAAAATCTATTTACAGGTGATGATTATGCAGGTCTTTCAGAAACAGCTCTATTTGCAATAGGCGGGATTATTAAGCATGCTAGAGCACTTAATGCATTCACAAATCCTTCAACTAATAGTTACAAAAGATTAGTTCCTGGATATGAGGCTCCTGTATTGTTAGCATATTCTGCGAGAAATAGATCTGCTTCTATAAGAATTCCTTATATAGCAAATCCTAAGGCTCGTCGTATAGAAATTAGATTTAGTGATCCTATGGCTAATCCATATTTGGCATTTTCAGCAGTAATGTTGGCAGCTTTAGATGGTATAAAAAATAAAATTCATCCAGGTGCTCCAATGGATCAAAACTTGTATGAATTACCAAAAGCTGAATTGGCTAAGATTCCTACGGTTGCACCATCATTGAGAATTGCTTTACAGTCACTTGATGCAGATAGAGAATTCTTGAAGCAAGGTGGTGTATTCACTGATGAGTTTATAGATGCATTTATCGAGCTTAAGTTAGAGGAATTAACTAAGATTGAGCTTATTCCTCATCCTATGGAATTCCAAACTTATTATAGTCTATAGTAAGTCACTTTCTTTCTATTCTTAATTAAAATATAAAAAGTTGGGGTTTCGTTCCTATAAGCCGGGAAGCGTTACGAATGGAGCTAATTTTTGATGAAAGCCTTGATATGTATGTATTGTAGAGGGTTTTACTATTTGTCTAATTTTAAGCTTTCTAAAAGCTTATGAATTATGGGAAAACACAGCTGAGGAAGATATAGTTTTTATGCTTGAAGGAAATAGAAGCTTATTTCCAATAAGTGAATTAACTAATCTTAAACCTTACGAAGAGCTCAAAGTCTCAAATAAAAAAAGAAAGAGAAATTACTGTAATAGAAAATATTATAAAAAAGCTTGTGGAGATTTGTTCTAGAAGCTGAAAATAATATTTATTAGTGTTACAGTTGAAAGTGAGTTAATCAAAAAGGAGATAAAAATGAAAAATGCTTTTTTTAATTTAATAATGGCAAATAGCAAAACTAAGGATATAGCTTGTCTATATAATCCTAAAGCTGGAGCTTTTGAAGATTTAAAAACACCAGATAAATTAACAGGGTTTATAGGATGTTTCCATGCCGATTATCAATGTTATGCATACAAAGATAAAAGTGGACATATAAAGCTTTTTGGAGGTCGTATGGGCCAAGGTGCAAAAGAGATAGACTTAGGAATTAAGGAAACAGGAAAGCCAGTAAAATTTATAACAATAAATAATAATATTTACTTTTATTGTTATGCTGGCGGAGAAGGTGGAGAATTTTTATATAGATTCTCTTTTGATGATGGTTGGAAGCTTGTTTTAAAAGGAGAAAGGATAATTAGCTTAGCACCATATAGTCAAAAGCTTGAAGATATTTGTCTCTTAACAATTGGTTTTAATGATGCTGAAGGTGGATATACAGCTAAATTTTATATTTCATACGACAATGGTATAACATGGTCTTTAAATAATGATGATGTACGATCACTTAGTGTAGGATCTAATAGTTTAATTAATATAGATAAATCTAGTTCTGGAATTTACGGATCAAGTGCAGAAAGCAACTATGTTTTTCATAGAGAAAACGATGGTTTTTGGATGGGTACAATGGAGTGTAATTCTGATGATGGATATTCAGCGATGTACACACAAAATGAGTATGTATATCTAGCAACTAAAAATAATAAACAATATATTTCAACAAATAGAGAAGATGTTAAATTAGTAAGTGATATTTCGGTAGATGATTTACCACATTATTTATTTAATAAAAATGATGTAGTAGTTTATTCTAAAAATAGTCAAAGATTTTATAGATCTGAAAATAAAGGTTTGCCAGCTACGTATAAGCAGCACAATAGCCTTAGCTTGATAGATGGAGGTACAGCATATTTAAATTCAATACAACAGATAACTTCTTCGGAAGGAAGTATTGTTTTAATAGATAAAGGCTTAACAACAAATAAAGTATATTTGAGCGAAGACTTTGGTGCTAAATGGAAAGATATAACAAAACCATTAATCGACAAGTTAGGAGATGTCGATTATGTAATTAACTATGCATGGGGCTCATAAGCCTAAGAGTCCTAACTTATCTCAATAGTATACTTATAATTAAAGAAATTATATTTATACTTCCTAATGAATTTCTACGAAAATAAAATTAAAAAAGTTTCTGATTTAATACCTTATATTAATAATTCAAGAACTCATAATGATGATCAAGTATTACAGATAGCTGGCTCTATTAAAGAGTTTGGCTTTACTAATCCTATTCTTATTGATGACAAAGATTCTATTATAGCTAGCCATGGAAGAATACTCGCAGCAAATAATGATTTAGAAAAAGTTAAGTCTTTTCCAAAAGTAGAGATAATTTATGAGCATGCTGATATATCATCAGATTATCTAGAAAGTATCGGAAATATTAAGGATCTCAAGGGAATTGTAATTGTGGAACCAGGAAATGGTAATATCCCATCTAATCAATATTATTTCCTTAAGAAAGCTAGAGACAAAGGTATAGTTGTTGTGAGATCAACTTTTGTACGTTCTGGAAAAGTATCTAAAAACTATAATGATTTGGATAGACGATTTGATTTAGTGTCTTCTGATATATTAACTCCTGAAAAAGCTAGAATATATCTATATTTATGTTTGTTGAAAACAAGTAATACAGAAGAAATACAAAAATTGTTTGATCGGTTTTAATTCTTATTCTCTTTTAAAATATCTAGCCAGTTAGAATAAAAAACCTTTCGATCATTTTGCCAAGAAAAGTTTATGTTATTTTGTTCATCATAATAATTATGAGGTGTTTCTATATTTTTAGCTGCTTCAAGATCCCTTAAGTATTCGCCTTCTAGAGTGTTCGCTATATATTCTAAGTGATTGAACATATAGGTTATATTAGAGTTTTTATCGGCTAAACAATCTAAACCATCGATAGATGAACCTAGAATTGGATCTGTATATTTTAATACATCTGTATGATCTATTTTTGTTTGCCTTGAGACACAGGCTCTAATCTGATTATCTTTAATGCCCTTCAATAAAGGATGATCAGGTTTAAGTAATTTGTGCTCATATACTCCAAACAGTTTCTTATCCAAACAAACTTTTTTTACTCCATATAAATAATATAAAGCTGCTTGTGCTGCCCAACAGACTAGCATTAAAGAGAGATCATGATTAATACTTTTTGCTATTATGTCACAAACTTCTTTATAGTAATCAACATCTTCAAATTCTAGCAGCTCAACTGGAGCTCCAGTAATGATAACTCCATCTAGATCATTAAAATCATAATCTTGCCAATTGTGGTAGTTTTGTTCTAAGTGAGCTTTGTCAACTCGAGTACTTGGTCTTGTTAAAGAATGAAAAAAGACTAAGTCAACAATTGTGTTAGGATTGTGTGATAGAACCTCTGTCCATTGTTTTTCGGTTTCTTTAACGGTTGGCATTAAATTTACTATAGCTATTCGTAAGTGACGAATATTATTAGAATTTTTATAGTTAATTTGAGTCGGAAAGTTAAACTTTAAGTTTTTGAGCCATTCAAATGATTCTTTCACATTTACGGACATAGCTTTTCTCCTTAAGCATTTAGAGCTTGAGATAAATCTGAAATTAAGTCATCAGGATTTTCTAAACCTATTGATAGTCTCACTAACCCATTAGTTACACCAGCTTGTATTTTTTTTTCCTCACTCAGCTGAGAGTGTGTTGTTGATGCTGGGTGTATTATCAAACTACGAGCATCACCAATATTGGCGCAGTGAGTGAATATCTTTGTTTGTTCTACAAGTTTTTTGCCAGCCTCAAAGCCTCCTTCAAGTTCTATAGTTAATAGACCCACTTGGCCTTTAGGAAAATATTTTTTTGCCAAGTTATAGTATGGGGAGTTTGTAAGCCCAGCATAATTAACTATTTTTACCTTAGGGTGATTATCTAAGAATTCAGCAATAATTTGTGCATTTGAAACATGTTTATCTAGCCTTGCTCCTAGCGTCTCTAATCCTTGAATTGCTAAGAAAGCACTATGTGGACTAAGTGTGGCTCCGATATCTCTTAAACCAACAGCCAAACCTCTGACAGTAAATGCTAATTTATCAAAAGTTTTATGGAAAGAGATATTGTTATATGAACTATCAGGTTTAGATAATAAAGGAAATTTATCATTTTGTGACCAGTTAAAAGTCCCAGCATCGACTACAGCACCACCAATAATTGAACCAGTTCCTCCTAAATATTTGGTTAGAGAATATGAAACTATATCAGCACCATGTTCTATGGGGTTTAGTAAATATGGTGTTGCTATCGTATTATCAACAATTAGAGGGATTCCAGCTTCATGAGCTATATCTGCAATAGCTTTAATATCTGCAATTACTCCTGTAGGATTAGATTGAGATTCTATAAATATGGCTTTTGTATTATTTTTGATTGCAGCTTTTATTTCAGAGTGATTATCTATATCAACTAAAGTTGATTGCCATCCGAACTGTCTAGGAAATGTATGGCTTAACTGTGTGATAGAGCCACCATATAAGTATTTTGAAGCGACTACATGATCTCCATTTTGTAGTAAGTTAAGCAATATTAAAAATTGAGCAGCATGACCTGATGAACAGGCAAAGCCACCAGCAGCTCCATGTAAGCTAGCCAGCCTTGAGGCATATTCATCAACAGTTGGGTTTGTCAGTCGAGAATAGATATTACCAAATTCCTTTAGTGCAAAAAGGTTTGCAGCGTGTTCTGTACTTTCAAATACATAACTAGATGTTTGATGAATAGGTGTTTGTACAGATCCACTCTTATCAGGAATTGAACGGTGTAATGCTAAAGTTTCTAAAGAATATTTACTCATAGTTTTCTCCTATTTATAAAACTCTTTAGCTTGGGGAAAATCTGAGTATGGGAGGATGGAATATCCAGCAACCGTTTAGCAGATTATTTTTCGTGTCCGCAAGCTGAGTTATCAAATCAACACGTGCCTACAAAATTTAACTTGTAGACTAATATGAAACAAAATTCATACTTTTCATCATAATCTGTAAAGTATGCTGTTGTCAAAAATTCTACAGCAAATTCTGAAAAATAAAAATTGCTGTAAAAAATAGTATAAATAAATTTATTTTTCTTTAGGATAAAAATAAGCGCTGATTTAATATATCAACTTGCGAGCGCTTTATAAATTCTGCTAAAGCGTAGTTTGTCGTCTTTAATATTCATTTATAGACCATCCGCTTTTGCAGATGGTTTTTTTTGAAACAGTTTTTCTAAGAGTTTCCAAAAAGCCTTAATTTTTAATAAAAGCTACATATTTGTCATTTTTTTATATGTGGTTTAAAACTAAGAGGAGTATAAAAATGAGTGTTAAAGAAGGTTTGGTTGAACGTCTAAATAAAGGTCCAGTCATCTGTGCCGAAGGTTTTATTTTTGAATTAGAAAGACGTGGATTTTTAGCGTCAGGTGAATTTGTTCCAACAGTTGTTTTAGATCATCCAGAGATTGTAGAAGGATTGCATAGAGAATTTCAGCATGCGGGATCTGATATAGTAGAGGCTTTAACTTATTATGCACATAGAGAAAAGCTTAGAGTAGCAGGGCAAGAGCATATTATAGAAGACTTGAATAGACAGGCTCTTAGAATAGCTAAAAAAGTTGCTGATTCTGCTCCTAAAGGAGTGCAGCCAAATTTGATGGCGGGTAATATTTGCAACTCAAATATCTGGAAGCAAGGAGATAGAAATGCTCAACTAGAAGTTGAGAGGATGTTTGATGAAATGGTTACCTGGGCATCTGAAGAAGGTGCTGATCTCATAATAGGAGAAACATTTTCTTATGCAGAAGAAGCATTTAAGGCTGTTGAAGTAATCAAAAAATCTGGCTTGCCAGCAGTTTTAACAATAGCTCCATTTGGTCAGAATGTTATGTTAGATGGTTGGTCAATTATTGATACGTGTAAAGAGCTAGAGCAACGTGGTGCCGATGTTGTTGGTTTAAATTGTTTTAGAGGCCCTCAGACAATGCTTCCATATCTAAAAGAGATTCGTAAAGTAGTGAAATGCCATGTTGCAGCACTACCTGTTCCATATAGGACAACAGATGATCACCCAACATTTTTTAACCTACCCGATAACAATGGTTGTAGCTGCCCATCACCACATGGTAGACCATTCCCTACAGCATTAGATCCATTATTCTGTAATCGCTATGAAATAAGAGAGTTTGCTAAAGAGGCTTATGATTTTGGAGTTAATTATTTAGGAGTCTGTTGTGGGGCAAGTCCTGCTTTGATTAGAGAGGTTGCCGAAGCTGTGGGGTTAACAGTACCAGCAAGTAAGTATAGAGAAAAAATGCAAAACCATAGCATGTATGGAACACATGAGCGAATAGCTAAGCATATACAAGCGTATGGGGATAAGGCTTAAATCTATATCTCTTTTTATAGTCTCTATTTTGAGGGTATTAAAATGGGCAGACAAAAAACATTAGAACTTCTGTTATTAATATTAGCTGGAGGAGTTATATATCCAATAGTTTATCTTAGACAAAACTTTCAGGATCAAATGCTTACAACCTTTAGTATAAGTATTTTTCAATTGGGTAATTTGTATTCGATATTGGGATTATCATTTTTCTTGGGATATGTTCCTGGTGGTTGGCTAGCAGATAAGATTTCAATGAAAAAGCTAATTACATTTTCTCTAATTGGTACAGGTTGTATTGGTTTTTATTTTTCAACCATTCCATCTTTTTATTCTTTATATTTTGTATATTTAGGATGGGGTATAACTACAGGCTTATCATTTTCTGCAGCTTCTCTGAAACTGATAAATATTATTGCTGGTAAAAATGCTCAGGGTAGATTTTTTGGGGCTTTTGAGGGAGGTAGAGGTCTTGTGGAGGCTATCTTAGCAACCGCGGCTGTATATATTTACTTTGTAACTGCAGAAAAAACTTCTGATAAAGATCCTCAAGCCTTAATAAATGTAATATTGATGTATTCAACTGTTTGTATTTTAGTCGGTATAATTTTTTGGTTCTGCTTTAAGCAAAGTCCAGATATAAAGAAAATTGAGAGAATAGTTAAAGGTAATTTATTAGAGAACTTAAAGATTATATTTAAAAATAGAAGATTTAAGTATGTTGTTCTTATAATTTTTTCGGCATATCAAGTATTTTGGGCAACGTATAGTTTTTCTGGTTATTTAAATGAATCAAGCTTTGGGTTAACTGCTTATATGGTTGGAGGTATTATAGCTCTGAAGCTTTGGACAAAACCTTTTGGTGCAATATGTGCCGGAATTTTTGCTGATAAGCTTTGTATATTGAAAACTTTATTACTAATAATGATCTCTTTATTTTTATTAAGCCTTTCAGCTATAGCGATTCCGATGTTTTTTGATAATACATCAGTGATTATTGGTATTGTGATGCTATTTGGAATCGTAACTTACGCAGCTAGAGGAACCTATTGGTCTACTATAGAGATGTGTGGTTTTCCAAAAGAAATGTTGGGTTTAGCTATAGGTGTAGCAGCTATGTTATCTTTTTCACCGGATATATTGTTACCTATATTAAATGGCTATTTATTAGAAACTTATCCTGGAGTATTAGGATATCAGCTATATTTTGTTTATATGGCTATAGTTTCTTTAGTTGGTGTGTATGCATGTATAGCTTTTTATATGATAGATAGAAAAATTAAAATTAAAGAAATTAATATTATTGCTGTAAAAAGTTTTAACAATTGTGAAATCTAATTTAGGATAAAAGACAAGCGCTGATTTAATATATCAACTTGCGAGCGCTTTATAAATTCTGCTAAAGCGTAGTTTGTTGTCTTTAATATTCATTTATAGACCATCCGCTTTTGCAGATGGTTTTTTTGAAACAACTTTTCTAAAAAGTTTCCAAAAAGCCTTAATTTTTAATAAATGCTACATATTTATCATTTTTTATATGTGGTTTAAAAACTAAGAGGAGTATAAAAATGAGTGTTAAAGAAGGTTTAGTTGAACGTTTAAATAAAGGGCCTGTTATTTGTGCGGAAGGCTTTCTATTTGAGATAGAAAGAAGAGGCTATATGGCATCAGGTGAATTTGTGCCTATGGTATCTTTGGAGCATCCTGAGGTTTTAGAAAGTTTGCATAGAGACTTCCAACATGCTGGGTCAGATATTGTAGAGGCTTTTACTTATAACGGCCATAGAGAAAAATTAAGAGTTATTGGAAAAGAGCGTCTGCTTGAAAAGTTAAATAGAGAGGCTCTTAGAATAGCTAAAAGAGTTGCTGATACAACACCAGAAGGTGTTCAACCAAATTTATTAGCTGGAAATATTTCTAACTCAAATATTTGGGAACAAGGAAATAATACATCACAAAAAGAAGTAACTAGAATGTTTGATGAAATGGTTACATGGGCAGCTGAAGAAGGGGCTGATATTTTAATCGGAGAAACGTTTTATTATGCTGAAGAAGCTTTTAGAGCTTTAGAAATTATGAAAAAAACCAATCTTCCAACTGTATTAACAATCGCACCAATGGCTGAAAATACAATGAGAGATGGATGGTCAATTATAGATACTTGCAAAGAGCTAGAGCAGCGTGGCGCTGATGTTGTAGGACTTAATTGTTTTAGAGGCCCTCAAACAATGCTTCCAGATTTAAAGAAAATTCGAACAGCTGTTAAGTGCCATGTGGCAGGTCTTCCTATTCCATATAGAACAACTAATGATCATCCAACATTTTTTAACTTGCCAGACAACAATGGTTGTGGCTGTCCAGCACCTCATGGAAGAACTTTTCCAACAGCGCTTGATCCCTTATACTGTAATCGTTACGAGATCAGAGAGTTTGCAAAAGAGGCTTATGATTTTGGAGTGAATTATTTAGGTGTTTGTTGTGGAGCTAGCCCTATGTTAATTAGAGAAGTTGCAGATGCTGTTGGGTTAACCGTACCAGGTAGTAAGTATAAAGAAAGAATGGAAAACCATTTCATGTATGGTTCAAATAAACGTATTGCTAAGCATATGCAAGAATATGGAAATAAAGCATAACTATAATTAATTAGGTACCAAGCTTATTTGGTGCAATCATCTTGTCTTTGAATTTTTTCTCTAACATAATGAAATTAATACTAAAAATATAAATTACAGATTTATATTGTTCTTGTGGAATTTTATTATGAGTAGTCACCTTCACTTAAAGCATCCTAGTGGTTTAAAGTATCTATTTTTTGCAGAAATGTGGGAGCGTTTTAGTTTTTATGGGCTTTCAGCATTATTAGTTCTATATATGACAAGTCGTTTAAATTTTGCTGAAGATAATGCTACTGTTATTTTTGGAAGTTATGTGACTTATCTTTATATTACTACCGCTTTTGGAGGAGTCTTAGCTGATAGGATTATTGGCTATAGAAGATGTGTACTAATTGGAGGTCTTGCTATTATGGCGGGGCACATAATTTTATCTTCATTAGGCAGTAATTCTACTGCATTGTTTTTAGGACTTGGATGTATATCAGCAGGAACAGGATTTTTTAAATCTAATGTATCAACTATGGTTGGGCGTCTATATGATAAAAAAGAAGCTTTAAGAAGTAGTGGTTTTGCATATTTTTATACAGGGATCAACTTTGGTTCAGTATTAGCTACTTTTATAGTTGGCTATGTTGGTGAGAAGATAGGTTGGCATTATGGATTTATGTTAGCGGCTTTTGGTATGGCTTTAGGGTTAGTTGTTTTTGAAAAAGGTAAAAAGCATTTTCCTGAAAGTTGTGATGAGCCTAATTTTAAAGTTATGAATAAAAAACTCATTCTCGGAATTACTGTGTGGAGACTGATCATTTTGAGTGTAGTATTTTTTGCAGTTTTATTTGGCTATCTTATTGCTCATCCTACTAGTTCTATGATTGTTATTAGTTTGTCTGGTATTGGCTTATTTGTTTATCTTAGTTTTTTGTGGAGATCTTTAACAACCGCTGAAAAAACTCGAATAGCAACTTTATTATTATTATCTATATTTATGCTGTTTTATTGGTCTTTAAGTAATCAAACTACTATTAGTATTCCATTATTTATAAAGACTAGTGTTGACCTTAATATTTTCGGATATCAATTGCCTGTAACTACAGTTATGGGCATTCAGCTAACACTTTTGGTTATTATCACACCACTCTTTGGATTCTTATGGCAGAGACTTAGTGATATAAATAGAGAACCCTCAGATGAGATTAAATTTGTTCTAAGCTTAGTGTTTTTATCCTTATCTTTTACATTTTTAGCTGTGGGTGGTTATTCAGCTATAAACTCACTTAGCTATGTAAGTGTTTTATGGGTTTCAGCTGCATACCTTATGTTAGTTTTTGGAGAATTATGTATTTCTCCTGTAGGGTTGGCTTTGGTTACTAGAGTGGCTCCTGAGCATTTGAAATCAACAATGATGGGAGTTTGGTGGACTATTAGTGCATATGCTGGATTTTTCGGCGGTATAATTGGCTCACATATTACAAAAGATGTAAAGTCAGATAGTAATCCAACTAAATTATTTTCATCGGGTTTTTTTGAATTGGCAGTAGCAGCATTATTTATGGCTATACTTTTATTTATAATAATTTACCTTTTGAGAAGGTTTAAAAAGAGTCCAGAGGAATTTCAAGCATGATTTTAATAGCAAATGATGAAGGTAAATGTGGAGTTAATAAATCTTTTGAATTGCTAAAAGCTAATCAAGATGGCTTAAGAGCGATTATAGAAGGAATTAAGTTAGTTGAAGAGAATACGGATATTCGAACAGTTGGGAAAGGTGGATGGCCAGATGTTACGGGGCATGTTACATTAGATGCTGCTGTTATGGATGGAGACTCATTAAAGACAGGCGCTGTAGGAGCATTAGAAGGTTTTCTTAATCCAGTTGAAGTAGCTTACGAAGTATTTAAAAGATTAAATCATGAGCTCTTAGTAGGCGAAGGTGCTAATAGGTTTGCTGCAGAAATAAGAGCAAAGAAATCTAATAATTTAATAGAATCTGCAGAGACAGCGTGGAGGAATCATATAGAAAAATACTTAACAAAAGAGCAGGGTGAGAAGTTTCCAAATATTGCTCTAATTGAGTTAAGTAAAAAAGCGATAGATCCTGAAAAGATTTTTGATACTACGGTTTATCTTTCTAGAGACCATTTAAACAAAATTTCATCTGCAACTAGCACCTCTGGATGGGCTTGGCGTTATCCTGGTAGATTAGGAGATAGTCCAATAATTGGAGCAGGATCATATGCTGATTCTCGTTATGGTGCGGCAGCTTGTACTCATACAGGTGAGATGGCTATAAGATGTTCAACTGCTAGATCAATAGTGTTATATCAAAAGATGGGAATGAGTGTTACAGAAGCTGTATACGAAGCAGCAAATGATTTGAAAAGGCTCAAGCATGGATATCTTGATGAGTTAACATTGCATGCTATTGATGCTAAAGATAACTATAAAGTAATTAGCTTCAGAGGCAGTGAGCCTGTGTATTACTGGGTTTGGAAAACTGGTATGGAAAAGCCAGTTAAAGAGCAAGCTGAATATTTAGATTAGCCGATTTGTCTATTATCAAATTTTTTAAGAGATTTAATTATTAAATAATATCCTAAAAGAGTAAATACTAAGAAGCAAGCACTTATTGTTTTTGAAGGATAATCTAAATTAACTACCTTAGTCACATCTAAAGAAACTCCAACAGCTAATTGTCCTAATTCTGTTATTAGAGTTATTATCATATTCGTAATTGCTATACCAAGACCAGATATATTTGTTGGACATATTTTATTAAAAAAATGCCATACAAGTACTTGGACAGCAGAAAAACTTCCAAATAGAAAAGTGAGTAATATAAGGTTATTACCAAGCACTTTAGCATCTAGTAATATTATTGTAATAAGCATTCCTATAATGCAGATATGGATAGTTTTTCTTTCACCAAACTTGTGAATTATAGTTGCCATAATTGGTGAGAAAATAACCCATCCCATAAATAATGATGTTATAAGAGTAGTTCCAGATAAATCATTTATATTATAAATAGATTTAAAGTAAAAAACTCCATATTGAGAGGTTAAAACAACGGTTGGTATATATATCAAACTAGCCCAACTAGCATTCAGCCATAAAGTCTTATCTTTTAAAAGTTTCTTTGTTAGATTGGAGATATCTCCAATTTTTGGCATCAAATTTATAGTGTTTTCATTTGATGGTAAGAACAGCAAAAATAATAAAGATAATGGAACAGCTAAAATCCCAGAATAAATAAACACAGATATCCAAGAAGCATTATAGCTTGATATGTAGACGCTTAATTGTTGAGAAAAAGCAGCAGCCAATGTACCAAGAGATATCACAATACTAGCAACTAACCCAAAGTATTTCAGACTTAAGTTCTCTCTAGCTAGTTTAAGTACCCCAATAAAAGCAAAAGATGATCCTATACCAACTAAGAGACGACCGACAAGAGCCATATTATAGCTGCCAAGGACAAATAGTATATTGCCTAATCCACATATGAGTGTTGCAGAGATAAGAATTTTTTTGCTACCAAATCTATCAAGTAATATTCCTGCAGGTATTTGCATTAGAAGATAGGTAATATTGTAACTTGATACTAGAAATGAGAATCCAGTATGAGTGTTTATTGAGAAATAATTAACTATTTGCTCTTGGTAAGCACCAGTAAGTATTCTTAGGAAGAATTCATAACAATAAAAACTAATACCTATAGTTAGTATTGAGAAAAAATTTGTTTTTTTCATCTATGTATCTTTTTGAAAATATGTAGATACTTTACTAGTTACAGAGTTTATTGTCTATAAGTTATTGTGTTACTACGCTGTGATATAATAAAGAGGCAAATCATTGGAGAGGCTTATGAAAAATATTTTAGCTTTGATTATTTTTATGATTTCATTATCAGCTTTACAGGCTTCAGAATATAATCCTCAAACAGGCAAATTTTTTACTGGAAGTGAAGGCTTTTATAGATCTAGCTCAGAAAGAGGAAATGAGGTTGTAGATAAAAGCAATAGTTCTTTATTTTTAAATACACAAGCAGAAGGCTTAAAATTGATCGACACTTTAGAGTTAAATTCTTGGACAAGTTCAGAAGGTATGCTAACAGCTGGAACAAGTGGAGTCGTCCAAAATTCAAAATTCTATACTCAAGAAACTAAACTAACTAAAAAAATATTAGATGATAAGTTTGAACTTTATGGTGGTACAGTATTGGGAGCTTCTCCTTATGTATTAAACAATATTGGTGGGGTTTATAACGCTCAAGATCGAGTAGCAGCGTTTGCTTCAAGTAGAGGAGGAGCAAAATATAATCTTTCTAAATCTTTTGGATTAATATTTGAAGGGCAATATAACCTAACTGGTCAGATGGCAAATGATACTACGATGTTTAATGGATTTGATGGAGCAAACTATCGAGGTTCAAGAATGCTAAAAACAGGGTTTGAATGGGATTTTTAATTCAAATAAATTCATTCTATTTACTTCTATCGAAATCTAAACCATAATCGAATTATCAATAACCCAACTTTCTTGATGTATAAATGAAAAAAGTTACAAAAATTGGTTTTATTATATGGTTTTTATGTGCGTTTTTCTATGCGTTAGAATTCGTTATTAGAGCATCAAGTAATTCTTTATATCATGATTTTCTGACTGATCCATATAATCTATCTCCAGAGCAAATTGGTTTGTTTAGTTCAGCTTTTTATTGGGCTTACGTGGCAGCACAGCTACCAGCGGGTATATTGCTTGATAAATTTGGTATTAAGAAAGTCATGATGATTAGTACATTTATGTTTTCATTAGCTGTGTTTATTGCGACTCAAGCCACATCTCAGGAGTATTTAGTTATTTATAGAATTTTAGCAGGTCTAGGTGGTGGTTTTGCCTTTTTATCTGCATTGAAATCTATAGCGATATGGTTACCTAGTAGACTTTTTCCTATGTTTACAGGAGCTACTCAGATGTTGATGTATACAGCAGGAACTTTGACTGGTTTGCCTTTGGTTATCTTATCTAATCATTATAGTATTCAGACAATTATGGCTGGGATATTAATAGTATCGATAGTACTATTTGTGTGTACTGTTATTTTCATAAAGTCAGAAGAGCCACATAATCAGAAAGATACTGATGTTTTGGCAGATGCGCATAGTGAGCCAGCTGATATTCTTGTAGTTTTAAAGAATAAACAAATTTGGTTAAATGGTCTTTTTTGCTTCACTATCTATGGTACTACAGCATTATTTGCAGATTTATGGAGCTTTAGGTTTTTGACTTTAGAAGGCTATTCTGAACATTATGCTGGAGCAGCTTCATCAATGATATTTATTGGAATAGCCGTATTTAGTCCGTTATGGGGTTTTATAGCGACAATCTTTAATAAGGAGAAGTCTCTTCTTGTGTGGGCATCTGTCTTTGGGATATTTATTGTTACAGCTATAGTTTACTTCCATATAAATCCTATACTAATGTGTGTTTTATGTGTTTTATGGGGAGGTATGCAGGCTGTCCATGTGCTTAACTTCACTATCTTAAGAACTCAGGTTAGTCCTGTATATATTGCTACAGGTTTAGCTATGGTTAACTTATTCATTCCTTTAAGTGGAGCTATATTGCAACCATTTGTTGGCTTTGCTGTAGCAAAATTAGAAAGTTTTGGTTTTAGTGAAATTGCGTCATTTAAACTAGCATTGTTTATACTGCCGATATTAATGTTTTTATCTTTCTTATTAGCGCTTTTTATAAAAGAAAAAAGAGCTTAATTTTCTTATTTTTATTAATTTATTACCTCTTTAGTTATATAATCTTTGACATAAGTGTTTTTCGAAAGAGAGCAATCAATGTCTCAAAAATTTGTCTTAGCAGTAGATCAAGGAACAACCAGTTCAAGAGCAATTATATTTGATAATAAAGGTGGTATTAAAAAAATCGCTCAAAAAGAGTTTACACAGATTTATCCAAAAAGTGGTTGGGTCGAGCATGATCCTATGGAAATTTGGGGTACACAGAGTGGAGTTTTAAGAGAAGTTTTAGAATCGTCTAGAATAAAACCAGATCAGATAGCAGCAATAGGTATTACAAATCAGAGAGAAACCGTCGTGGTTTGGGATAAAGAAACTGGAGATCCTATTTATAATGCTATAGTTTGGCAGTGTCGAAGAACATCGTATATCTGTGATGAAATAAAAAAAGATAAAGAATTAACTAAATATATAAAAGAAAATACTGGACTAGTTGTTGATGCATATTTCTCTGGTACAAAAGTTAAATGGATTCTTGATAATGTAGAGGGTGCAAGGGAGAAGGCTGAAAAAGGACAGTTGTTGTTAGGTACAATTGATACTTGGCTTATTTGGAATATGACTAGAGGGCAAGTACATGCAACAGACTATAGTAATGCCTCTAGAACTATGCTCTTTAATATAAATACACTAGAGTGGGATAAAAAGATTCTTAAACATTTAGGTATTCTTGAATCAATGCTCCCTGAAGTGAAAAACTCTAGTGAAATTTATGGACATACTGATGAAAGAACTCTAGCTGGAGCAAGAATTCCTATAGCAGGAGTAGCTGGAGATCAGCATGCTGCACTATTTGGACATTGCTGTTTTGAGAAAGGTATGGCTAAGAACACTTATGGAACTGGATGCTTTGCGCTTATGAATGTGGGTGATAAGCCAGTATTTTCAGATGCTGGACTTTTAACAACTATTGCTTGGGGTGAAAATGGTAAACCTACGTATGCACTTGAGGGTAGTGTATTTATTGCTGGAGCAGTAATACAATGGATTAGAGATGGTATTGGGCTTATTCGCTCTTCAGAAGATAGTGAATACTATGCAACAAAAATTGACTCTACTAACGGGGTTTATTTTGTGCCTGCATTCGTTGGGCTGGGGACTCCTTACTGGGATATGTATGCTCGAGGTACTATAGTTGGTATAACTAGAGATACAAAGAGAGAGCATATTATTAGAGCAGCATTAGAAGCTATCGCATATCAGGCTAAAGATGTTTTAGACTGTATGAAAGAAGATACGGGATTAGATCTTGCTGGATTAAAAGTTGATGGCGGAGCTGTGCAGAATAGTTTCTTAATGCAATTCCAGGCAGATATTTTACAAACACATATCTCTAAGCCTGAAATTAATGAGATAACAGGATTAGGAGCTGTGTTTTTAGCTGGTCTAGCGGTAGGTTTTTGGAAGAATAAAGAAGAACTTAAAACATTAGTCAATATTGAGAAAAATTTTGAGCCTAAAAAAGACTTAGAGACAGTATGTCATGATTATAAAGGTTGGAAAAAAGCTGTTGAAAGAAGTAAGGCATGGGCTGAATAATGAGTAAAGATTTTGATATTATCATAATCGGTGGTGGTGCTACTGGTTTTGGTTGTGCTTTAGAAGCAGCTTCAAGAGGCTATGAAACGCTACTTCTAGAAGCTTATGATTTTGGTAAAGGAACGTCATCTAAGTCAACAAAGCTTATACATGGAGGACTTAGATATTTGGAAAATTTTGATTTTGCTTTAGTTAAAGAAGGTTTGGAGGAAAGATTTTCTTTTCTGCATAATGCTCCACACCTTACTAAAAAACAAACTTATCTTATTCCTACTAGAACTCTTTATGAAACTCTTAAATATACTGTAGGAGTTAAATTATATGAGTTTTTATCTGGTAAATATAAAATTGGCAAAAGCTATGTTCTTAATAAGCAAGAAACTATAAATGAATTAGAAAATATTGATGATACTAAGTTGCATAAAGGCTTAGTTTATTATGATGGTCAGTTTGATGATACAAGACTACTAGTTTCATTAATGAAAACTTTTGAGAGTGAAGGTGGAACAGCTTTAAATTACCATAAAGTTGAAAAGATCTTTAGCTCAAATAATAGTTCAAAGGTTGATAGCGTTGAAGTTGTAGATACTATTTCGGGAGAAAAGAAAGTATTTACAGCAAAGCATATTGTTAATGCAACGGGAACTTTTTCAGATGTTACCATTGGATTATCTGGTGAAAAAGAAGCACATAAATATGTATCTGTTGGTCAAGGTACACATGTTGTTTTTGATAGAAAGATGTTTCCTACAGAGCATGCTATTTTAATTCCTGAAACTATTGATGGAAGGGTACTTTTTATACTTCCGTGGCATGATCATTTGATAGTAGGTACAACAGATATAAAAAAAGAAAAGCCTTGTATTGAGCCAAAAGCAGATAAAGAGGAAATTGATTTTATTTTGGATACATTTAATGAGTATTCTAAAGTTAAAGCAACAATTAATGATATTAAAGCTGTTTATTGTGGTCAAAGACCTCTAGTTTCTCCAAAAAAACAAAAAAGTTCTGCAAAAATCTCTCGTAAGCATGAGATTATAGAGTCTGAAGATGGTTTGATAACTATCGTTGGTGGTAAGTGGACTATTTTTAGAAGAATGGGTCAAGATGTTATTGATCATATTCAATTGGGTAAAACTGGTCAAAAACCTTCTAAAACATCACAGATAGAGTTGGTTGATGCTATAAATTCTAATGAGGTCTATCCTCTAAGAGTTTATGGTAAATTTGTAGATAAAATTAAGAGCATTCAAAAAGAAGAAAATAATTATGAGTTTATTCATAAGGATCTACCTTATTTTCAAGCAGAAGTTATTTATCAGGCAAGACATGAAAAAGTCCATACAGTTGAAGATGTATTAGCACGAAGAACTAGGGCTGCTTTTTTAGATATTAAAGCTTGTAAAGAGTCTGCTAGCTTAGTTGCAAAGCTTTTAGCAAAAGAGCTTGGCAAAGATGAGGCTTGGCAAGAAAATCAAGTAAACTCATTTTTGGAATTTAGTAAGCTTTATGATGCTAAATATCTTTATGCAAATTAATTTATTTTCGGAGTGATTTATGTTTGAAGCTTGTATAGGCGAGTTTATAGGGACAATGATACTTATTCTACTAGGTAATGGTGTCGTTGCTGGAGTTGTGCTAAGTAAAACAAAATCTCATAATGGTGGTTGGATTGTTATAACTTTTGCTTGGGGGCTGGCAGTTTTTTTAGGTGTTCTTGTTGCTGGGCCTATTAGTGGAGCACATTTAAATCCGGCTGTTAGTGTTTCATTGGCAATTGCTGGTAAGTTTCCTTGGGGAAGTGTTGCACCATATATCTTTGCACAAATATTGGGAGCGATGTTTGGACAGGCTTTAGTTTGGGTTATGTATTATCCACACTATTCTGTAACAGATAATACTGATTTAAAACTTGCTACACACTGTACTGCTCCAGCAATTAAGCATATTCCTTCAAACCTGGCAAGTGAGATAATAGGTACATTCGTTTTAGTTTTAGCTATTTTGATGATGCATGGAGTTGTTGTTCAGTTAGGAGACTCAACAAGTTTAGTCACAGCATATCCTGTAGATATGGGATCTTTAGGGGGCATACCTGTTGCTTTTGTTGTTATCGCTATAGGTTTGTCACTTGGGGGAACTACTGGGTATGCTATAAATCCGGCTAGAGATTTTGGGCCAAGGTTGTTTCATGCTATCATGCCAATACAAGGTAAGGGCTCAAGTCAGTGGAGTTATGCATGGATACCTGTTGTAGGACCTTTAATTGGTTGTTCTTTGGCAGCAGGATTTTATTTGTTATTAAAGAGTAAGGGAGTTATTTAGTTGGATAATTTTTTAATCGCAAACATTGTGATGCAGCTATTAATTGGATTGTCTTTATTCTTAGCAAGTCATTTTATGAGTAGGATTTTTGAGAATAAAAAGAATGATGATCCTTATTTTTGGATTTGTATGTTGTTATTTTCTATTTCGCCAAGCTTATATGGTTATTTATTGTATAAGCTTTTTCCGACTTCTGTAGATAGTTATAATAGCTTCCTTTCTGGAACAATCATGATCTCTGTTGTAGGCCTTTTGTTTTCTGAGAAGGGTTATAGAAAATTCTCAGATACTATAATAAATAGAAACACTGTAGCGGCAATATCAGTTTTGCTAGTTGCGGTTTTTATTTATTTTTCAGCTATAGACTCTGAAGATCTTAGTTATTACTCTTTAACAACTTTACAATATTATGGATCGACTGGACAGTTTCTTAGTGTTGCTGTATATCCAATGATTTTGCTAACAGCTTTAATTTTATTTTTGTTTAGATATTCGATGTCTATTTCAGTATTTGCTTTTTATATGCTTTGTCAAATTATTGATGATTTAGGACATGGAGCTAAAGATGTTTTTTGGTTAGCTAAGTATGACTTTGATGATATAGTTTCATCTTTAGTGGTTTTTGGTTTTCATGTTATCTCATTGATTATATTGCTTAAAGCAAGGAAAAAATATTATTTAAGGATTAAAGCAAAATGATTTATTTAAACTCAGATCATTTTTTTATGAAGCTTATTGTTGCTGCAATTATACTAATAGTTGGAATATTTATATCTAAAATAGTAAGAAATCTAATAAATAAAATTTTACAACAATATGATGAAATTATGGCTAGATTTTTATCTAGTCTTGTTAATGTTATTTTAATAGTTTTAGTAGTAGTTATTGCTATTGCTCAATTAGGCGTTCCAATATCGCCAATTACCGGTGTTTTAACAGGTATAGTGTTTGGTGTTTCAATGTCCTTAAAGTCATCTTATAGTATTATTGCATCTGGTATAATGCTAGCTTTTAGTAAACCCTTTTCAATAGGTGAGAAAGTTGATATAGGAGGTTCTTTGGGAGTTGTTAAGTCAGTTGGTTTTCTTTATACAAAGCTAGAATCAGATAGTGGAGATGAGATTGTTTTATCAAATAGTATAGTTATGTCTCGAGTGGTTACTAGATACCTAGATTCAAAATAGTTAATTAAAGTTTTTTATTTTCTATGTGTTTAGAAATATTTATTTTCAAACAATAAGCTTTACTTAGTTTATTTTCTTAACTACATAGAAAGAAACATTAGTTTTAACACTATGGTATTTGTTAACTGTTGTAATCTGAGAGCACTCATTATGTAATATTTTAAAATCAGGTTCTAAGCTTTTATAATTGTTAGGGTTACAATCTCCAAAAGCTATAAGAATAGTTGAGTTCTTATCTGCTAAATAAGGATCTCTTAGGAATCTAGGCTTACTTTTAGAAAAAGCAGCTAAATAGTATGGATAAAAGCCAGCAACATATGTCATTGAGGAGTCATAGTATTTATCCCAAAATATATCGGCTTTTTTAGCAAGGTCATCACCTATGTTTTCATAAAGAATTATGTCATTAAAATATTTTGCAGTATTATAGGTTGCAAATACTATAAACTGTAATGTTAATAGTGTAATAACCAGTTTTTTGAAGTTTATATTATTTACTTGTTTAAGGTTAAATAATTTATATATTGCAGGGATGCATAAAGACATAATAGCTAATGGCCACCCGTCTGGAATTTTTCCATAATAACTTTGTAGTGCGAAAACAAAAATTAGAGGATATGCCCACAATACCAATAAAGGATGTGTTAGGTTTAATAGAAACTTATAGCTATCGCATTTTATTTTTTTTATTTTGATAAAAATTGCAATTATAATTAATGGCGCAGAAACATATGCAAAATTAAGAAAATTGTTTAATTGTCCTGTTAGAAGTTTAGATAAAATACTTAAATCTTTATGATCGCCCGATATTATATTTGCATCTTTAAATATCCATAAGATTGGAGTGTAATTTTGCTGGATTATGCCGATAATGGCAGGGGTTATTGCAATAAAGAAAATAATTGCTGCTGTAATTATCTTAAATAAGTATTCTTTCTTGAAAGTACAGAGTATATAGACAAACATTATGCCTGATAATAGTAAAATTTGGAACTTAGCATAAACGCCTAAAGCTGTAAATATTGCTAGTAATATCCAGTCTTTATATTTGTTGTTTTCAATAACTGATATAAAGTAATAAGATGTAATTGCCCAAAAAGGTAACAATATTTTGTTTTGATTATACATTAAAAAATATTGTAGAATATAAAATCCGCTACATGTGGTGATAATTGTTATAAAAGTTGACTCTTCTTCAGAAAAATATTTTCTACTAATTTTATAAATATATATCAAAGAAATTAGCATGCATAATCCAGTAGAGAGCATTGCAGATAAAATTGCATTGTTGGTAAAGAATAAAATAGTTCTTATTAAAAAAGCTCCTAACCCTGGATGAATGTCATACATTATACTCAGGTGATTTGACCATGCTATATTTTCTGCTACATCCATGGCTATGGCTGAGGGGTTATAAAAAAGTGAAGTCATTCCTGCCCAGATAAATAAATATCCAAATAGCTGAATTATTAAGTATTTTCTTGATGTATTCATAAAACTTGCTTAAGTTTCCAAATATAATTAGATATAGAACAATTGTAGGAAGACTATTTTATTTTTATATCTGTTGCAACTGTTTATATGTTTGTAGTTGTCATTTGAGATATAAGTTGCATCGTTTTGTATGTTTTGTAAGGCAAGTAAAAGATTATGTCATAAGTAATCGAGAGTTGACTTTTATATGTAACTTTTATTAATCTTTTTATAGTTTATAAAACTAAGTTATGGATATTCATAGTAAGTTTAATTTTGATGCAAAAAAATCTTTTAAATAAAGAAAAAGAGTCTTTATATCTAGCTAATGGGCAAAAAATTTTATTAAACAAACAACAGATTGCTGCTATATCAGCGATAAATGATTTTTTAAAAAGCCCAAAAATGTTTTTTCTGCTTTCAGGATATGCTGGGACAGGTAAAACAACTATCATAAAGAGGATTTTAGAGAAGTATAGGGGGAGGGCGATTGTTTCAGCCTCAACAAAAAAAGCTAGTTTGGTTATTTCACAAGCAACACTTTTTGACGGTTTTACTATTCATACATTACTTGGGCTTCGCCCTGATGTTAAACTGGAGGGTTTTAATCCGAATGATCCTGAGTTTTCACAAGTGGAGCCGGCTTTAATCAATAGATATAATCTTATTATTATTGATGAAGCTAGCATGATAAATGGCTCTTTATTTGATCTTATAAAATTTGAAGTTAATAAATCTTTGACAACAAAAATTATTTTTATAGGGGATAAAGCACAGATCCCGCCAATTGATGAAGATCAGAGCGTAGTTTTTGAAATTGAAGATTTTTATGAATTAACTAGTCTTGTGAGACAAAAACAAAATAACCCTTTAGTTAAGTTAAGTAAAGAGTTGAGATATTCTTTAAATAATGGAGAATTGCCAGAATTTATTTTAAATAGACAAACTTTATTAAATGCAAAGGGTGAAGGTATTTATTTTTGTTCTTCAAATGAAGAATTCAGAGAGAAAATATCAGAGTGCTTTGAAGCGTCAAATTTTAATGAAAATATTAATTATGCTAAGCTCATTGCATGGCGAAATAAAACAGTTATGAAGTCCAATCAGATTATAAGAGAGTTAACTTTTGGTGTAAAAGTTAATTTATTAGAAAAGAGCGATATATTAACAGGTTATAGGGCAGTAAGGGATGCTGCTAAGAAGAATTTTATTATTAATAATTGCGTTGATTATATGGTTTCTTCTATTTCGGATAGGGTGTGTAATAAAAATGGTCTTTTTGGTTATAATGTTTTTCTTTTGGAAAAGTCAAAAATTTTCAAAACCTTTGATGAAAAGCACGTTTTTATAGTAGATCATTTAGATGCTAAGAATTTATACAATTATGCAGAAATTCATGATAAGTTACTGGCGGTGTCTAGAGCAGATAAAAATTGGGTTTCATATTATGAGTTTAGAAAAAATAATCTACTAATGACTGATATTTTAAAAAATTTAGATGGTTCTAATAGGTTTAAAAATAATGAAATAAAAAAAGATCTTGATTATGGTTTTGCAGTAACAAGCCATAAAGCTCAAGGTTCAACTTATGACACTGTTTTTATCTTATTGAAAGATATTTTGCTAAACTCTAAAAAGCGAGAAATGCAACAAATGTTATATGTTGCATTAACTAGATCTAGTAATAAGGTTGTTGTTTTGTAGTTTTAGGGCTTTACATAGTTTAATAAAATAAGTATTATATATTTGTTTTTTTAGGGGGTTAAAGTCCCATAAATTTCAATTTTTGAATTGTTTTAAGTAACGCTAAAAAAGCTTGATTTTTAATAAAATAAGCTTTATAGTAGTACAAGTTTTAGGGGAGGGATTCCCGAGCGGCCAAAGGGATCAGACTGTAAATCTGACGGCTCAGCCTTCGCAGGTTCGAATCCTGCTCCCTCCACCATGCGGGTGTAGTTCAATGGTAGAACTTCGGCCTTCCAAGCCGATAGCGTGGGTTCGATTCCCATCACCCGCTCCAACCTAAATCACAGAATTTTATAAAATAGATGTTTAAGCTCACATGGCTCAGTTGGTAGAGCACTCCCTTGGTAAGGGAGAGGTCGCCAGTTCAAGTCTGGTTGTGAGCACCATATTTGTTTTTTGTTTTTGTTAATAAAAATGGAGTAAAAAAATGGCTAAAGAAAAATTTGAACGCTCGAAGCCGCACGTAAACGTTGGTACTATTGGTCACGTTGACCACGGTAAGACAACTCTTACTGCAGCTATTACTAAGGTTATGGCTGAGAAAAACGGTGGTTCTGCTCGTAAGTTCGATGAAATCGATAATGCACCTGAAGAAAAAGCGCGTGGTATTACTATTAATACTTCTCACGTTGAGTATGAGTCTCCAAATAGACATTATGCTCACGTTGATTGTCCAGGACACGCAGACTATGTTAAAAATATGATTACTGGTGCTGCTCAGATGGATGGCGCTATTCTTGTATGTTCTGCAGCGGATGGTCCTATGCCACAAACTCGTGAGCATATCCTTTTATCTCGTCAGGTTGGTGTACCATATATCGTTGTTTTCTTAAACAAATGTGACATGGTTGATGACGAAGAGTTATTAGAGTTAGTTGAGATGGAAGTTCGTGAACTTTTAGATCAGTATGAGTTCCCTGGTGACGATACTCCTATTGTTATGGGTTCTGCTCTTAAAGCTCTTGAAGGTGATGAGAAGTACGTTGAGAAGATTGTTGAGCTAGTTCAAGCTATGGATGACTATATTCCTGCTCCTGAGCGTGATACTGATAAGCCGTTCATTCTTCCGATAGAAGATGTGTTCTCAATTTCTGGTCGTGGTACGGTTGTTACTGGACGTGTTGAGCGTGGAATTGTTCACGTTGGTGATGAAGTTGAAGTTGTTGGTATTAGACCAACTCAAAAAACTACAGTTACTGGTGTTGAAATGTTCCGTAAGCTTTTAGATCGTGGAGAAGCTGGTGATAACGTTGGTGTCTTAATTCGTGGTCTTAAGAGAGATGATGTTGAGCGTGGTCAAGTATTATGTAAGCCAGGTTCAATTAAGCCTCATACTAAGTTTGAAGCTGAGGTTTATGTATTATCTAAAGAAGAAGGTGGTAGACATACTCCTTTCTTTAAAGGTTATAGACCGCAATTCTACTTCCGTACTACAGATATTACTGGTGCTGTTGAGCTTCCGGAAGGTGTAGAAATGGTTATGCCTGGTGATAATATTAAAATGGTTATAACACTAATCAACCCAATCGCGATGGATGAAGGTTTACGTTTCGCTATTCGTGAAGGTGGTAGAACAGTTGGTGCAGGTGTTGTTGCTAAAATTATCGAGTAATCGTTAAAAAAGGTCAGTAGTTCAATTGGTAGAGCAGCGGTCTCCAAAACCGCAAGTTGGGGGTTCGAGTCCCTCCTGGCCTGCCAAATAATTAAGGCGGTGTGTACAAAAGTATGCATCGCCTTTTTTATATCTTGATATTATTTTTTCTCTGTGTTATTTTATACCCTACGTTTTGTAAGGAGAGCTTTTGTGAGTAAACAAGGTTTTAATAATAAAGTTTGGGTTAGTGGAGCAGTTAAAAGCTCTGAATCCGCTACTATTTCTAAGCCAGCAAATCTTATGTTGTGGGTGATTTCTTTACTTGTTATAGTTACTGGAATTTTTACAAGTAATTATTTTAATGCTTTGGATTCGGCTTATATAACATCTATAGCAGTTATTACGGTTTTGGTGGCACTGGTCATTGCTAGATTTACTAATCAAGGGCGTAGATTTTGGGCTTTTTTTAATGCATCAAAGCTTGAGATGGCAAAGGTGGTTTGGCCGACTAGAAGAGAGACTATGACAATTACTGCTATGGTGATAGTAGTTGTTATGATTTTTTCAGTATTTATTTACTTGTTTGGAATGTTGTTTGGAAAAGTTATTCAGCTTTTCTTAGGTTGATTAAGGGTTTTTTATGCTTTGGTACGTTGTACAGGTGCATTCTGGCTATGAAAAAAGAGTTAAAATGCAGCTTGAAGAGAATATAAAAGTAGCTGGTTTCGAAAAGAGTTTTGGTAGAATCCTTGTTCCAATAGAGAATGTTGTTGAAATGAGGGGTGGTCAAAAACGAAAAAGTGAAAGAAAATTCTTTCCTGGTTATATTTTGATTGAAGCTGATTTGACTACTGACGCTTGGCAGCTGATAAAATCGGTTCCTAGAGTGTTGACGGTTGTTGGTTCTAGAGGGAAGCCAATTCCTTTGAGCAAAAAAGAAATTGAAAGAATTTTAAATTTTGTAGAAGGTGATGCTGCTAAGGTTGAGCCGAAGCTTAGAAAAACTTATCAGGTTGGTGAGGTTGTTAGGGTTCTAGAGGGGCCATTTAATGACTTTACTGGCGTGGTTGAAGAAGTTAACTATGAGAAATCAAGGGTTAGGGTTGCTGTATCTATTTTTGGTAGATCAACACCTGTTGAGCTTGAGTTTTCTCAGGTTGAGAAAGAATCCTAGTATTTAGGGTTTGTTGGGGAGCTTGTGTTTAAGTCACAAGTGTTATTAACCTAATTTTGGAGAAATAAAATGGCTAAGAAAAAAGTAGAAGCTATTATTAAGTTGCAAGTTAAAGCTGGTCAAGCTAATCCGAGTCCTCCTATTGGTCCGGCTTTAGGTCAGCATGGTGTTAATATTATGGGATTCTGTAAAGAATTTAATGCTAAAACTCAAGGTTTGGAGCCAGGTTCTCCAATTCCTGTAGAGATTTCAGTTTACAGTGACCGTAGTTTTACATTTGAGATGAAAACGCCACCAGCTTCTTATTTAATTAAGAAAGCTATTAAGCTTAAATCTGGTTCTTCAAACCCTTCAAAAGAGTTTGTGGGAACAATTACTCGCGCACAGTTGGAAGAGATTGCGAAGACTAAAGATCCTGATTTGACTGCAGCAAGCCTAGACGCTGCTGTAAGAATTATTGCAGGAAGTGCTCGTAGCATGGGTGTAAAAGTAGAAGGGGTTTAATGATGGCTAAAATTTCAAAAAGAATGAAAAATATCTCAGCTAAAGTAGATGCTGAGAAAAAATATAATGTGGCAGAAGCGTTTGATATTTTAAGAGACGTTTCTTCTGTTAAGTTTGTTGAGTCTGTAGATGTTTCGGTTGCTCTTGGTGTTGATCCTAGAAAATCTGACCAAGTAGTTAGAGGAGCTTCTGTATTGCCTAATGGAACTGGCAAATCAGTAAGAGTGGCTGTTTTTGCTAAAGGTCCTGCAGCTGATGCGGCAAAAGAAGCTGGTGCTGAAGTTGTTGGTATGGAAGATTTAGCGGATGAAGTTAAAAAAGGTAACATGGATTTCGATGTGGTTATAGCGTCTCCAGATGCTATGAGAGTTGTTGGTCAGTTGGGACAAATACTTGGTCCAAAAGGTCTTATGCCAAACCCTAAGGTTGGTACTGTTGCTATGGATGTTGCTAAAGCAGTTACAGATGCTAAAGCAGGTCAAGTTAGATATAGAGTTGATAAAGCTGGTATAATTCATACTACTATTGGCAAAGTTAACTTTACTTCTGATGCGTTAAAGCAAAATTTAGAAAAATTATTAGTTGATCTTAAAAAGGCTAAGCCAGCTAACTCTAAAGGGATATACCTAAAGAAAGTTTCTGTATCTAGTACTATGGGTCCAGGAATAAATGTTGACTTTTCTGATTTAACTATATAAAATTTGCTTTTGCAATTTCTTTGGGTTGTGTGAAAATACAACGATCAAAGACCGTAGGAGCTGGATTTCTGGCTTAATAATTATCCTACGCAGACGATGTTTGACAACCTTTTTTGGTTTAAATATCGTGTTAATAAATAAATGAGTGTGGACAATAAACATAAGGAGTCGATTATGGCACTTAGAATAGAGGATAAGAAGGCAATAGTTGAAGAAGTTGCTGAACATGTATCCTCAGCATTGTCTGCAGCGGTAGCTGATTATCGTGGCTTGACTGTTAATGAAATGACTTCATTAAGAAAGCAAGCGCGCGAGTCAGGGGTTTATTTAAGAGTTGTTCGTAACAACTTAGCACGTTTAGCAATTAAGGGAACTGAGTTGGAGTGTTTGGGTGAAGTGCTCAAAGGTCCTCTTGTTCTTGCTCTTTCTAAGGATGAGCCAGGTGCAGCAGCTAAATTATTTAAAAACTTCGCAAAAGATCATAATGCTTTTGAAGTTAAAAATTTAGCTATGTCTGGTGAAGTATTTGGTCCTGAGAAATTGGATGACTTTGCTAAGCTTCCTAATAGAGAGGAAGCTCTTGCTACATTACTTAGTGTTATGCAAGCGCCAGTTGCTAAGTTTGTTCGTACTCTTAATGAGATTCCTACTCAAGCTGTACGAGTCTTTGCTGCTGTTGGAGATAGTAAGTAAAATATTACTTTGGTTTGTAAAATTAGAAAAAGCTATTTAAAGAATTAATTGTTAAATAAAAGGAGTTATTAAAATGGCTATAACAAAAGAAGATATCCTAAATGCTGTTGCTGAAATGAGTGTAATGGATGTATGTGAATTGGTTAAAATGATGGAAGAAAAATTTGGTGTTTCTGCTGCTGCCGCTGTTGCTGTTGCTGGTCCTGCTGTTGCTGGTCCTGCTGAAGCTGCTGAAGAGAAGACTGAATTTGATGTTGTTTTAGTTGATGCTGGTGCAAATAAAATTGCTGCTATTAAAGCAGTTAGAGCGGCGACTGGCTTAGGTCTTAAAGAAGCTAAAGATGCTGTAGAAGGTACTCCTTTTACAGTTAAAGAAGCTGCTTCTAAAGACGATGCTGAAGCTCTTAAAAAGCAACTTGAAGAAGCTGGCGCTAAAGTTGAGCTTAAATAATTATAATTTTAAATATAAAATTTAAAGGAAATATTAGACTAGTAGTCAATTTTTGGCTCCTAGTCTTTCTAGTATTGAAGATATAGATTGGTGCAGATATATTCATATTTGCGTTTTTGTTTTGTTATTTGTTTAAACAAAAATCTTAGGGATGTTTTTGATGTCTTACTCATACGCTGAGAAAAAGAGAATTCGTAAAGAGTTTGGAGTTCTTCCTCATATTTTGGATGTGCCGTACTTGCTGGCTGTACAGACTGAATCTTATAAAAAATTTTTGCAACTTGATGCAGATAAAGATGCTCAAGCAAAATCTGGTTTAGAAGCTGTATTGAAGCTTTCTTTTCCTATTGAAAGTAAAAATGGACAATATGAGCTTCATTATGTTGATTATGAAATAGGTGAGCCAACTTTTGATGAAAGTGAATGCCAAATAAGAGGAGCGACTTATGATGCTCCTCTTAATGTTAAACTTAGACTAGTCGTTTATAATAAAGAAGCTCTTCCTGGCGAGAAAATAGTAGAAGATATAAGGGAAGAGTTTGTCTATATGGGTGATATCCCATTAATGACTAGTAATGGTACTTTTATAGTAAATGGTACTGAAAGAGTGGTTGTTTCTCAGCTTCACCGTTCTCCAGGGGTTTTCTTTAGTAAAGATGATTCTGAAGAAGGTGCTTTTTCTGCGAGAATTATACCATATAGAGGTTCTTGGTTAGATTTTGAGTTTGATTCAAAAGGTATTATTTGGGCGAGAATAGATAGAAAGAGAAAAATTTGTGCTACGGTTATATTAAGAGCATTAGGATATTCTCAAGAGGAAATATTAAAGCACTTTTCTACTAGTGAAACTATCTTGTTTGATGGTGAAAACTTTCAACTTAAATTAGACAATATTGCTAAATTAAAAGGTGAAGTGCTTAAATTTGATATATCTGATTCAAAAGGTGAAATTCTTATAAAGAAAAATAAGAAGTTAACTACGAGAGATATTAAGAAAATTAAAGATGCTGGTGTTGAATCAATATCTATTGACTTAGATTTGGTTAAAACACTTAGAGTCTCTGAAGATATAATAGATAGAAAAACAGGAGAGGTTATAGCATCTGCAAATGATGATATAACAGATAGTCTGTTAGAAAAATGTGCAGGAGCAGGAGTTTTAGAATTAAATGTTGTTGATTTTATAACAACAGAAAGAGGTAGATATATCTCTGATACTTTAAAATATGATTTAACTAAAACTACAGAAGAAGCACTTGTTGAGATTTATAAGGTTTTAAGACCGGGTGATCCTCCGGCTGCTGCATCAGTTAAGGCTCTGTTTGAAGGTCTTTTCTTTATTGAAAGCAGGTATAGCTTATCTGATATAGGTAGAATGAAATTAAACGCTAGACTAAATAGCGATAAAGTTTCAAAAGATATTTATACTCTTGAAAATAGCGATATTATTGGTGTTCTTGAAGAGCTTATTAATATTCGTGATGGCAAAGGTAATGTAGATGATATTGATCATTTAGGAAATAGAAGGGTTCGTTCTGTAGGTGAAATGGTTGAAAACCAGTTCAGAATAGGACTTTATAGAGTTGAAAAAGGTATTAGAGAAAGTATGTCTTTAGTTCATAAAGATAGACTTATGCCAAAGGATATAGTTAACTCTAAACCTATTACAGCGGCTATTAAGGAGTTCTTTACTTCAGGAGCATTATCTCAATTTATGGATCAAGATAATCCATTATCAGAGGTTACTCATAAGAGAAGAATTTCAGCATTAGGGCCTGGTGGTTTATCTCGTGATAGAGCAGGATTTGAGGTGCGAGACGTTCACTCAACTCACTATGGTAGGTTGTGCCCTATTGAAACGCCAGAGGGACCAAATATTGGTCTAATTAACTCTTTAGCTAGTTATGCTAGAGTTAATGATTATGGTTTTCTAGAAGCGCCTTATAGAAAAGTTGTAGATGGTAAAGTTACTAATGAAATAGAATATTTATCAGCTATTGATGAAGGAAAATATGTAATTGCGCAAGCATCAACTAGGTTAGATAAAAATAATCACTTTGTTGATGAATTGATTCAATGTCGTTCAGGTGGTGAGGCTATTTTTACTGAATCAAGTAGAGTTCAGTATATGGATGTTTCTGCTAAGCAGATGGTTTCAGCTGCTGCGGCTTTAATACCTTTCTTGGAGCATGATGATGCAAATAGGGTATTGATGGGAGCAAACATGCAACGTCAAGCTGTTCCTACACTTAAGTCAGAAAAGCCACTTGTTGGTACTGGAATGGAAAAGATTGTTGCTAGAGACTCAGGTAATTGTATCGTTGCTAGAAATCCAGGAACAATAGAAGAAGTTGATTCTAATAGAATTGTGGTTAGAGTAAATACAAAGAAAGCTAAAGCAAATAATCTTGTGGATATTTACAATCTAACAAAATTCAAGAGATCTAACAAGAATACTTGTATTAATCAAAGACCAATAGTTAACGTTGGCGATAAAATTGAAAAAGGTGATGTTTTAGCTGATGGTTTTGCTACAGATTTTGGTGAGCTTTCTTTAGGTCATAATTTGATGGTAGCTTTCATGCCATGGAATGGATATAACTTTGAGGATTCAATTTTATTATCTGAAAGAGTTGTTAAAGATGATAAATATACAAGTATTCATATTGAAGAATTTACTTGCGTGGCTCGTGATACAAAACTTGGACCTGAAGAGATTACTGCAGATATTCCTAATGTTAGTGAAAGTGGGTTGTCAAAGCTTGATGAATCTGGAATAGTTCATATTGGGGCAAACGTTGAGTCAGGTGATATTCTTGTAGCAAAAATTACTCCAAAAGCTGAGCAACAACTTACTCCAGAAGAAAGGCTTCTAAGAGCTATTTTTAATGAGAAAGCAGCTAATGTGGCAGATAGCTCATTAAGAATGCCTAGTGGAACATCTGGAACAGTTATTAACGTTCAGGTATTTGAAAATGATAAAGGCGGTAAAAGTCAGAGAGCTTTAGAAATTGAAAAACAAATGATTTCTAAAATTAGGAAAGACTTTGATGAAGAGTTTGCTGTTATAGAGTCTATAGTTAGATCTTCTATTGAAAAAGAAATTGTTGGACAAAAAGTATCGAAATCTAAAGGTCTTAAAAAAGGAGCTGTTGTAACTAAAGAATTTTTAGACAAACTTCCTTTCTCTAAGTGGTTAGAAATTGAATTTGAGTCTGAAAAAATTAATGAAAAAGTAGAGAAAGCAAAAGAGTATTACGATTCAGCTAAAATTGCTATAGAAAGTAGATTTGAAGCTAAGAAAAAATCTGTAACACAGAGTAGTGATCTTTCTCCAGGTGTTCTTAAGACAGTTAAAGTTTTTGTTGCTATTAAAAAAAGAATACAGCCAGGCGATAAAATGGCTGGTAGACATGGTAACAAGGGTGTTGTTTCTAGAGTATTACCTATTGAAGATATGCCATTTATGGAGGATGGAACACCTGTTGATGTTTGTCTAAATCCATTGGGTATTCCTTCTCGTATGAACATTGGTCAGATTCTGGAAGCTCATTTGGGTCTTGCTTCTTATGGTTTAGGTAAGAAAATTGATAAAGCTTTAGAGGATTCAAAAAAAGCAGCGGATCTTAGAAAAACATTAGATGAAGTTTATAATAGTGTTGGAAATAAGAAAGTTGATGTTGAAAGCTTAAGCGATAATGAGATTTTAACTTTGGCAAATAACCTTAAAGCAGGTGTTCCAATAGCAACTCCTGTATTTGATGGCGCTAAAGAGGAAGATATTAAGTCGCTTCTTAAAATAGGTGGATTTGCAACTAATGGGCAAATGAGATTATACGATGGACGTACTGGAAAACCTTTTGATAGAGAGGTTACAGTTGGCTATATGTATATGCTTAAGCTAGATCACTTGGTTGATGATAAAATGCATGCTAGATCAACAGGTTCATATAGTTTGGTAACTCAACAGCCATTAGGTGGTAAAGCTCAGTTTGGTGGCCAAAGATTTGGTGAGATGGAAGTTTGGGCACTTCAAGCTTATGGAGCTGCTTATACATTGAGAGAAATGCTAACGGTTAAGTCTGATGATATAACTGGTAGATCTAAAATGTATAAGAATATAGTTGATGGTAAATTAACTATGAATGTTGATGTACCAGAATCATTTAATGTTTTAAGAAATGAAGTTAGAGCATTAGGTATTGACATGGACTTTGATCAATCTTCAGATGAAGAAGAGTAAAAGCCCATTTTATAAACATATATTTTGTTTGTAATCAAAATAAATAAATTATAGGAGAATATACCTTGAGTAACGGTATCCTGAATCAGAATTACAATAGCAAAAAATTTGACATAATCAAAATTTCTTTGGCATCGCCTGAAGTTATTCGTTCATGGTCACATGGTGAGGTTAAAAAACCTGAAACCATAAATTATAGAACTTTTAAGCCAGAGAGAGATGGTCTTTTTTGTGCTAAAATTTTTGGCCCTGTAAAAGATTATGAGTGTCTATGTGGTAAATATAAAAGACTTAAGCATCGTGGTGTTGTCTGTGAAAGATGTGGTGTTGAAGTAGAGCAAGCTAAAGTAAGAAGAGAAAGAATGGGGCATATTGATTTAGTTTGTCCCGTTGTTCATATATGGTATCTAAAATCATTACCTTCTAGAATTGGCTTGTTTTTAGATATGCCGCTTAAAAATGTAGAGAAAGTTCTATATTTTGAATCATATATAGTAACAGACCCTGGTATGACACCTTTAGAAAGAAAACAACTTCTTACGGATGAAGAGTATGCGGAAGCATTAGAAAACTACGGTTATGAGTTTGAAGCTTCTATGGGTGCTGAAGCTATTTATGCTCTTCTTTCTGAAACTGATATGGATTCAGAAATTGAAGCTCTTCAGGCAGAGTATGAAGAAAGTAAGTCAACAGCGAGAAGAGAGAAGGCTGTAAAAAGATTAAGACTTATGGAGACTTTCCAAGCTTCTGGTAATAAACCTGAGTGGATGGTTATGACTGTATTGCCAGTTCTTCCACCAGACTTAAGACCTCTTGTGCCTATTGAAGGTGGTAGATTTGCAACATCTGATTTAAATGATTTATATCGTAGAGTAATTAATAGAAATAATAGGCTTAAAAAATTATTAGATCTAAATGCTCCTGATATTATAGTTCGAAATGAAAAAAGAATGCTTCAGGAATCTGTAGATGCTCTTTTAGATAATGGTAGAAGAGGAAGAGCTGTAACTGGTTCTAATAAGAGACCTCTTAAATCATTAGCAGATATGATTAAAGGTAAGCAAGGTCGTTTCCGTCAAAATTTATTAGGTAAACGTGTTGACTATTCGGGTCGTTCTGTAATTACTGTTGGACCTTCTTTAAAATTACATCAGTGTGGTTTGCCTAAGAAGATGGCTTTAGAATTATTTAAACCATTTGTTTATTCTAAGTTAAGACTTGGTGGCTATGCTACAACTATTAAGCAAGCTAAAAGAATGGTAGAGTTAGAAGAGTCAGTAGTATGGGATATTCTAGAAACTGTTATTAGAGAGCATCCAGTTCTTCTTAACAGAGCTCCTACATTACACAGATTAGGTATTCAAGCTTTTGAACCTAAACTTATTGAAGGTAAAGCTATTCAATTGCATCCATTAGTTTGTGCGGCGTTCAACGCTGACTTTGATGGTGACCAAATGGCTGTACATGTTCCTTTAACTGTGGAATCTCAGCTTGAATCTAGAGTTCTTATGATGTCTACAAATAACATCTTGTCTCCAGCAAGTGGACAGCCTGTTATTACTCCTACTCAGGATATAGTGCTTGGACTTTATTATATAACTAGAGAAAAAGAAGGCTCTAAAGGCGAAGGCAAATTGTTTTCTAGCTATGAAGATGTTAGTAGAGCGTATAATTCAGGAACTGTAGATATTCATGCAAAAATTAAATTTAGAGTGAATAGACAAGTATTTGACACTAAGGGTAATACTTATAGTGAAAAAGGAATAGTTGATACTACTGTAGGTAGAGCATTGTTAATCAATATTTTACCAGACGGTTTATCTTTTTCTCTAATCAATAGAGTGCTTGTTAAAAAAGAAATCGGTAATATTATAAACCAAAGCTTTAGAATCCTTGGTGGTAAGGCAACAGTCCTTTTGGCTGACCATTTAATGTACGCTGGTTTTAAATATTCTACAATTTCTGGTGTATCTGTTGGTGTTGATGACATGGTTATTCCAACAGATAAAGAAGAAAAAATTGAAAAAGCTGAAAAAGAAGTCAAGCATATAACAGAACAGTATCAGTCTTCATTAGTTACTGAAAATGAAAGATATAATAATATAGTTCATATATGGAGTAAAACTTCTGATGAGGTTGGTGCTTCAATGATGGAAGCTATTTCTAAAGAAAAAGCTTTAGTTGATGGTAAAGAAAAAGAAATAGAATCTTTCAACTCAGTTTATATGATGGCGAAGTCTGGTGCTAGAGGATCTTATGACCAAATGAGACAGCTTGCTGGTATGAGGGGTCTAATGTCAAAACCAGATGGTACAACTATTGAGACAGCTATTACAGCTAACTTTAGAGAAGGATTATCGGTTCTTCAATACTTTACATCTACGCATGGTGCTCGTAAAGGTTTAGCAGATACGGCTCTTAAAACAGCTAATGCTGGTTATTTAACTCGTAGGCTTGTAGATGTTGCACAAGATTTAGTAATTATTGAAGAAGATTGTGGAACGGATGATGGCTTAATGTTCTCAGCAATAGTTGAAGATGGTGAGGTTAAAGTTCCACTAGCAGAAAGAGCTTTAGGAAGAGTTTTGGCTGCTGATGTTTATAATAATAAGAATGAAGTTTTATTAGAAGCTGGTACTTTACTTGATGAAAATCTGGTTGAGTTGCTTGATGAAAACGGCATTGATATGATCAAACTACGTTCACCAATTACTTGTAATACTCGTAGAGGACTATGTGCTAAATGTTATGGAAGAGACTTGGCTCGTGAAAGACAAGTTAACGTTGGTGAGTCTGTAGGAGTTATTGCTGCTCAATCTATTGGTGAGCCAGGTACTCAGCTTACAATGAGAACATTCCATACTGGTGGTGCGGCATCTCTAGGAGTAACAGCTAGTGATATTAAAGTTAAAACTAGTGGTTCAGTTAAGTTTGATAACATAAGAACGGTAACTAATAAAGAAGCTAAGCAAGTTGTAGTATCTCGTGCAGGAGAATTAATAGTTTCTGATAGCATGGGAAGAACTAGAGAAAAACATAAAGTACATATGGGAGCAATATTACCATTAACTGATGGTAGTGAGGTTCATATTGGTGATGTTATAGCGTCTTGGGATCCTCATGCGCAACCAATAATTACTGATGTTGCTGGTACAGTTATATTAGAAGATGTTATTGATGGTATCACATCAAGACATAAGTCCGATGATTTAACAGGTCAGCTTACAATTGAGATAACTTCAGTTTCTCAAAGAGCAACTACTAAGCATATGAAACCAGTAGTTAAAATATTAGATTCCAAAGGAAAAGAGCTAAAAATCATTAACTTGGCAGTTGGTGCAGTACTTAACGTTGCTGATGGTTCAAAAATTGAGATTGGAGATATTGTTGCTAAGATTCCTTTAGAAGGTTCTAAGAATAAAGATATTACAGGAGGTCTTCCTAGGGTTGCAGAGCTGTTTGAAGCTAGAAGACCTAAAGAGGCTGCTATACTAGCTCCTTGTGACGGTGTAGTTAAGTTAGGTAATAGAGATACAAAAGAAAAACAAAGAATCGAAATTTTTGATAAAGATGGAATCTTGATAGATGAAATTTTGTTGCCAAAATCAAGACATTTGAATGTATTTGATGGGGAAACTATATCTAAAGGAGATGTTTTAGTTGACGGTCCAACGGATCCTCATGAGTTACTTAAGCTTAAAGGATTAGAGGAATTTGCTGATTATATATTATTTGAAGCTCAGTCTGTTTATCGTATGCAAGGTGTTGTTATTAACGATAAGCATATAGAAACCGTAGTAAGACAGATGTTGAGAAAAGCAATAGTTCTTGATGAGGGAGATAGTAAATTCGTTAAAGATGAAGCTGTTGAATTAGTGAGAATATTAGAAGAAAATGATAAGTTAGCAGCTGAAGGAAAGAGGTTGATAGAGTTTGATCCTGTGTTAATGGGTATTACTAGAGCTTCTTTATCTACGGAATCATTCTTATCTGCAGCATCATTCCAGGAAACTACAAGAGTTCTTACTGAATCCTCTATAAATGGTCAGGTAGATAATTTAAGAGGCTTAAAGGAGAATGTATTAATAGGCAGATTGATTCCAACAGGTACAGGTTTGGCAATTAGAAAAGAAACAGCTAAAATTGAGAAACTGAGAGAAGATCTAGGCGTAGATGATTCAGCTATCTTTGATAATATTGCTTCTGAATTTGCGTCTCAGGAAAATGGCATTGAGAGTTTTGGTGATGTTAATGACGATAGCAATGTGAATGATGATATTGAAGAATCGTTAAGAAATGCTCTTGAATCTTTAGACTTCTAATAGTTTCTCTTCTACTTATAAAAAACTTTTAATTATTTTTTCTTTTAATTTATAATTATACCAATTTTTATTTATTAATTTTTATGGTAAATGTTTGATATGATAATTAAATTATTTTGGCAATTATTTTTTGGTGCAACTATTATTATTATTGTTATTTTATCTATATTGAACACTGATAAGGTAAGCTTCGATTATATTTTTGGAACGGCTAGTTTACCTTTGATTGTGTTAATGACAATAGCTTTTGTTTTAGGATTAGTATTTGGATCTTTTATAACTAAATTTATACAAATAACTAAAACAAATGGCGGTGCAGCCAAGAAATAATTATGCTAATTTTAGGTATAGAAAGTTCTTGTGATGAAACTGGAATAGCTATTTATGATTCTAGCAATGGTAAACTTCTTGCAGATTCTTTATATAGTCAAATAAAGTTGCATCAAAGTTATGGAGGAGTTGTTCCAGAGCTTGCATCGAGAGAACATATTGCAAAATTATACTCTCTAACTAAAGATGTTTTATTTAAAGCTAAACTTTCTTTGGAAGATATCGACTGTATTGCTTATACCTTTGCACCTGGTCTTGTAGGTGCATTAATGGTTGGGGCTACTTTTGCAAAAAGTATCGGTTATATCTATGATATTCCTACTTTACCAATTCATCATTTGGAGGGGCATTTATTATCTCCACTATTGGATGAAGATAGTGATATTCAGTATCCATATTTAGCTTTATTAGTTTCAGGCGGTCATACTCAATTGTTTGAGGTAAGTAAGTTTGCTGAATATAGATTGTTGGGAGAATCTATTGATGATGCAGTAGGAGAAGCTTTTGATAAAACAGCTAAGTTGTTAGGGATGTCTTACCCTGGAGGCGTTGAAGTAGCAAAACTTGCTGAGTTGGCAAGGGATAAGAAGAAATACATATTGCCAAGACCAATGAAAAATAGCCCTGATTTAAATTTTAGTTTTAGTGGACTAAAGACGGCAGTATTAAATGCTTGGCAAAATGAAAAATTTAAAACTGAAGAAAATAAGGCAAACCTTTGTTATGCTTTTCAGGAAGCTGCTATTGATGTAATAGTGTATAAATGTGAAAAAGCTTTGGGTCAGGCTGGTTTTAGACGTCTTGTTGTTTCAGGTGGTGTTAGTGCTAATATTTACTTGCGAGAAAGTTTAAATAAGATGGCAAATGATCATAATTTTCAAATATTTTTTCCACCATTAAAATATTGTACTGATAATGGTGCAATGATAGCTTTAGCTGGTGGATATAGATACTGTCATAGAGATGGAATTGAGAGCTTAGATATAGAGGTTTTTCCGAGGTATAAAATCTAGGCTATTATCCGGCGATGTTTTATGCTATGCTTAAGGTGTCTAATTAGACAGAATAAAATTTAATCTTTACAATAAAAAAGGGTTTTCATGAATAAAAATTTAACAACAACCTTCGAGAAAGAGGGTTCTATCGTTTGGAAAAGCTTTTTCGGCTTAATAGTTATACCTGCTTTTACGCTAGTGGCTGTGCCGTTATATGCATATTTTTATGGTTTCCAAACATCTGACTTTATCTGTTTAGCTATATTTTATGCTTTAACAGGATTGAGTATAACTATGGGATATCATAGATTATGGTCTCATAAAGCATATAAAGCTAATAAGGTTATTAGTTACATATTATTAATTTTTGGTACAGCTGCTTTACAAAACAGTGTATTGCAATGGGCTTCAGATCATAGAAAACATCATAAAGATGTTGATGATCCTATAAAAGATCCATATGCGGCAACTAGAGGCTTTTGGTTTTCTCATTTTGGATGGCTCCTAAAGTATAGTACGCCAGATATTCAAGAGATTAGAGGTGTAAATGATTTAATGAAAGATAAAGCTATAGTGTTTCAAGATAAGCATTATACTATTCTAGCAATATTAGCATGTTTTGGTTTACCAGCATTATATGGTTTGTTTACAGGTAGAGTTATTGCGTGTGTTTTATTAGGAGGGTTTCTAAGAGTTGTTTTGGTACATCATGCAACTTTCTGTATAAACTCTTTAGCTCACATGTTAGGCAGAAGACCTTATTCAACAAAGAATACAGCTAGAGATAGTTTTATAACAGCTCTTGTTACTGGCGGAGAGGGATATCATAATTATCATCATGCTTTTGCTGGAGACTATAGAAATGGTATTAGATTCTTTGATTTTGATCCATCTAAGTGGCTTATCGCAGGCTGTGCTAAGTTAGGTTGGTGTACTGATCTTAAAACTACGCCAAAGCATTTAATAGAAATTGCTAAAGCTAAAGTTAAGTTAGAGCAGGCTTTAGAATCGACAAATAAAACTAAGCATTCTGCGATTGAAGAAAAATATGCTGCTTTTGTTTCAAATATGAAGAGTATGTATAGTGCTAAGCAGGAGTATTTAAAGGCAAAGAAAGACAAAGTGTTGTCTAAAGCTGATGTGAAAGTAATTAAGTCAAAATATAAAGATCTAAAAGTTGAGTTTGTTGAGTCTAAGAAAAGCTATCAAGCTAGTACAGCATCTTAGTTCTTATAATTCTTCTAACCTACATTAAATTTTCTATGTTTTAATTCTTTTATTTTGCTATAGTAAAATAAACTTGTTATCTCTCGTATTATAAAATATGTTGTACAGTCAGGTTGCATTATTTATAGTGCTTACTATTATGCTGGTTTTCTTAGTCAAGTATCAAGAGAAAACAGTACTAGTTTTTTCTATTACTATGTTGATATGCTATTTGCTTGGTTGGTATAGTAAGGATGATTTAATAAAAAACGCATCTAATTCTGGGCTCGCAACTTTAGTATTTTTGATGCTAATCGCAGTGGCTTTAGCAAAAACCAGTATTTTACAGAAACTTAAAAGACTACTTTTTGGAAAGAATGAACGTAAAACTTTAATAAGAATCATAGGTATATCTGCGATATCGTCAGCGATATTAAACAATACGGCGGTATCAGCTGTACTAATTAATGCTATTAAATCGACTAAGCTTTATTTTCCTTCAAGGCTATTGTTACCTATGTCTTTTGCTACTATTATGGGAGGGACTCTAACATTAATAGGAACTTCGACTAATTTAATTGTTAATAGCATGTATATAAGTGAAGGGCATGAGGGTTTTAATTTCTTCACATTTACCCCAATAGGATTAGTTGTTGCGCTATTAGGATGTTTGGTTTTATATTTTACAAGCTTATTTCTTCCTAAAATAAAATCCGATAATACTAAAGATAAAGGTTATTTTATTGAAGTAGAGCTGCAAGCTGGATCAAAGCTAGAAGATTTAAGTGTTAGCGGAGCAGGTATTAGGCATTTGGATGGGTTAACTTTAAAAACTATAATAAGAAAAGATGGTAAAAGAATAGCTCAAATCAGAGCTACTACAGTCTTAAAAAGTGAAGATAAGTTAATATTTGTTGGCGATATTTCAAAAATAAGTATTTTATCTCAGATTAAAGACTTAACATTGCATGCGATGTCTAAAGGCTTTGATAATGTTGAGTTGGTAGAAGTTATAGTTAAAGAAACTTCACCGCTTCGAGGTAAATCCATTAAAGCTATTAATTTTCCTAGAAATTTTTATGCGACTGTGGTTGGAATTAAAAAAGCTGAGAATTCTCTTGAGAGTGAGATAAATGATGTAAAAGTGAAGGCTGGCGATATGTTGATTTTAGCAACTAGAAAATCAACTTCTAATAATAAAAAATTTGGAAAAAACTTTTATCTTATAGACGAAGATGTAGAACTCCATAATATATTATCTGGATGGCGTGAAAAATTGACAGTTATTGGATTTATCCTAATGGTGGGGTATGCCGTTATTACAGGAGAATCTTTGTTTAATACTTCTTTTCTACTGCTGGCCTTACTTTTAATAACAGGATGTTTATCACTTTCAGAAATACGAAATTCTCTTCCAATAAAGATTTGGATGATAGTTACCTCTTCACTTTGTATAGCCTCTAGTATGGAAAATACTGGACTTGCTAAAGTGATAGTAAATTTTTCAGCAGATTATTTACAGAATTTAGAACCGTATGTAATATTTGCGGGTATTTTTATACTTACTATGCTTCTTACTGAGCTAATTACAAATAATGCGGCTGTAGCCATAATGTTTCCAGTTGCATCTAATTTAGCTCAAGGGGTGGGAATAGATTCTTTTCCTATAATAATAGGTATAGCATTTGCTGCTTCTGCAAGCTTTTTGACTCCGTATGGTTATCAGACAAATCTTATGGTTTTTAATGCTACTTCTTATCGTTGGAGAGATTTTATTGTAGTAGGTGTACCTGTATCTATTGTATATATAGCAACATGTATTTTGCTAATACCTATTGTATATCCATTTAATTGATAGAGAGCTATTTATATAGTTCTAAAAGGGTATCTGCTTTGTCAATCTTTTCCCAGCTAAACTCTGGTAGTTCGCGGCCAAAATGTCCATAGTTAGAAGTTTTTCTATAGATTGGTCTTAGTAAGTCTAGATTTTCAATAATTTTGCCAACTCTTAGGTCAAATGCTTCATTAACTAGTTCTTCTATAGCGGAATCAGAAATTTTGCCTGTGCCAAAAGTATTTACCATAAGAGAAACTGGTTTCGCTACACCAATGGCATAAGCAACTTGAACTTCACATTTATCCGCTAATTCAGCTGCTACAATGTTTTTGGCAATATATCTGCCCATATAGGCACCTGAGCGGTCTACTTTAGAAGGATCTTTTCCTGAGAAAGCACCACCACCATGGTGAGCAGCTCCACCATAAGTGTCTACTATAATCTTTCTACCAGTAAGACCACAGTCACCTTGTGGTCCGCCTATTAGAAATACTCCAGTGGGGTTAATATGATATTTTGTATCTTTTGTAATTAGATCCTTTGGAATAGTAGCTTTAACTATTTCATCAATCACGGCATCGTGTAAATCTTTTTGAGAGATTGTTTCATCATGTTGTGTAGATAGTACAATTGTATCTATAAATTTGGGTTTGTCATTCTCATATGCTAATGTGACTTGTGCTTTAGCATCTGGACGTAACCAACTTAATTTATTAGATTTTCTTAGTTCGGCTTGTTTTCTCATTAATAGATGTGAGTAATATATAGCAGATGGCATAAGCGTTGGAGTTTCATTTGTAGCAAAACCAAACATTAGACCTTGATCTCCAGCTCCTAAATCTTCTAATGCACCCCTATCAACTCCTTGAGCAATATCAGAAGATTGTTTTCCAATTGCATTTATTACGGAACAAGTTCTTCCATCTATACCTTTGTTGGCATCATCATACCCAGTTTCAGTAATAACTTTTCTTACAAGTTCTTCAATATCAACCCATGCAGTAGTTGAGATTTCACCAGCTACTAGAGCCATTCCTGTTTTTACTAGAGTTTCACATGCGACTCTAGCATTTTTATCTTGTTTTAATATTTCATCAAGAATGGCATCGGATATTTGATCAGCAAGTTTATCTGGATGACCTTCTGAAACAGACTCTGAAGTAAATAAATAATTTTTTGACATATATATTGCTCCCTTTTAGTTTTTGCTAAAAGGTCCCTAAAAAAGTAATGGTTAAACTTTAAGAAACGCTTTAGCTTTTTATTTTCTGTCGCAAGCAAGTTGTTTGTTAAATATAGCGACTAAGTGAGCATTATAACTAATTACAAACTATAGTCAACACTTGACTTTTTTAGTTATAGCATTTAAAGTATTGCTATTATTTTTATGAGTCTTGTTTATTTTAAGACTTTATATATAAAATATTAAAAAATTTAAATATATTAATTGGAGAAGATTATGGTAGTAATTCGTATGGCTCGCGGTGGTGCTAAGAAGCGTCCTTTTTATAAAATCGTAGTAGCTGATAAAAGAAGTCCTAGAGATGGTAAATTTATTGAAAGACTTGGTTTTTTCAATCCTTTAGCTAAAGGTGGTGAAGAAAGATTAAAGCTTGATTTAGATAGAGTTAATCATTGGGTTTCTAACGGTGCACAACTTTCAGATAGAGTTTCTTCTCTTGTGAAAGAAGCTAAGAAAGCAGCTTAATTAAATTTTCTTTTAAAATCCTTTAAATTTCTAGATGTCTAAAAATTTCGTTGAGATAGCTCGAATTGGTTCTACTTATGGGCTAAATGGAGAGCTTAGACTTTATCCATTTGCTAATGATATAGAAACTATTTTGTCTTATGGTAAATGGTATTTGAATTTTCAAAATGATATATCTTGGAATGAGTTACAAGACGAGCATGTTTTTAGGAGAGGAAATAAAATCTATATAAAATTGGCAGGCATTGATGATATAAATGATGCTAAGAAATTTACTAATGCACTTATAGGTGTTCCAAGAGAAGCTTTACCAAAGTTGAAGGAAGATGAAACTTACTGGACTGATCTTATAGGCATGAAGGTTTATAATAAGAGTAAGGATAGTTTTGGTTCAGTTATTGATATAATGGAGACTGGCTATAATGATGTTCTTATTTGTAAAAAATCAGAAGACGAGTATTTGATCCCATACATTAATAACTATATTTTGGACGTTGATTTAGAAAATAAAAAAATAATAGTTGATTGGGAATATGATTACTAATTTATTTATATGAAGTTTGCCACTATATCAATATTTCCAGAAATCTTTCAAGCTTTAACTAACTTTGGCATAACTTCTAGAGCGGTTAAAGAGTCGCAAGTTGAGCTAAAATGTTATAACCCAAGAGATTTTACTAAAGATAAATATTCTACTGTTGATGATACTAGCTTTGGTGGTGGTGCTGGTATGGTTATGAAATATGAGCCTTTAGAGAGAGCTATATTGGAAGCAAAAAAATCTTTAGGTTCTAATGCAAAAGTAGTATACTTGTCGCCACAGGGTGATATTTTTGATCATGCTAAAGCTCTAGAGCTTTCTCAGAATGATTCATTGATATTGCTATGTGGTAGATATGAAGGAGTTGATGAACGCTTAATCGAAGATTATGTTGATGAGGAAATCTCTATTGGCAATTTTGTTTTAAGTGGTGGTGAGCTTCCTGCTATGGTTGTTATGGATAGTATAATAAGATTACTGCCAGGAGTTTTAGGTAATAAGAATTCGTTTTTAGAGGATTCTTTTTATGATGGACTTTTGGATTACCCGCATTATACAAAGCCAGCTGTGCTTCCTAATGGAAAAGCAGTTCCTGAAGTATTATTGTCAGGTAATCATGCAAATATAGAAAAATGGAGACGAAATCAGAAGTTGATAAGAACTTATGAGCGTCGATATGATTTATTAGAGTGCCAATGCCTATCTAAAGAAGATAGAGAATTTTTAGAAAAAAATATAAAGATATGGTATGCACAAAAGGAGTAAAAAATGAAAAATAAATTTATTGAATTAGTAGAGAAATCTCAAATAAGAACAGACTTACCAGAGTTTAACCCTGGTGATACTATCACAGTTAATCTATGGATTAGAGAAGGTGATAAGCAAAGAGTACAGGCTTTCAAAGGCTTTGTTTTAAGAAAAAGAAATAGAGGTTTACATTCAGCATTTACTGTAAGAAAGATGTCTTCAGATGTTGGTGTTGAGAGAACTTTCCAGACTCATAGTCCTCTTATTGACAGTATCACAATTGAGAAAAAAGCAAAAGTTCGTAGAGCTAAACTTTACTATATGAGAGGTCGTACAGGTAAAGCTGCTAGAATTAAGGAAAAAGTATAATAAATTAAAATGGATAGTGTATCTGGCTTGATAGATATTTTTTTAGATAATCTGTGGCTGGAAGCTGGATTAAGCAAAAACACTATTTCTTCTTATCGTACTGATCTTAATTTTCTTCAAAAATACTATTCTAAAAAAGATATTTCAACTATAGACTTTGATCATCTTTATGAGTTTATTTCATATAGGGCTAGTAATAATTATAGTAGTAGATCAAATGCTAGAATGATTTCTACTTTTAGAAAATTCTATGGATGGCTGTATAAAAATAAATATATTTCTGAGAATCCTGCTATAAAACTACAATTGCCTAAGTTGCAAAAAAGCTTACCTAAAGATATGACAGAGGCAGACGTTGAGAAACTTCTAGAAGCTCCTGATCTAAAAGAGGATATTGGAGTTAGAGATAAGGCTATGTTAGAACTAATGTATGCTACTGGACTAAGGGTTAGCGAATTAGTAAGTCTAAATATTGATGATATTGACATGAATATAGGTCTTATTAGAGTATTAGGAAAAGGTTCTAAAGAAAGAATAGTTCCTATTGGAGAGTATGCTTTAGAGTACCTACAAAAGTACATGAGTGAAGTAAGACCACAATTATTAGAATCTTTAAAAGAAAGGGCTTTATTTTTAAGTAAGCATTTTAAAAGAATAACAAGACAGTCTTTTTGGCATAGGATTAAGAATTATACTTTATTGGCAGGTATAAGTTCTGAAATTTCTCCACATACTTTAAGACATGCTTTTGCAACACACTTATTAAATAATGGTGCGGACTTAAGATCTGTTCAAATGCTTTTAGGTCATAGTAGTGTTTCTACAACTACTATATATACTCATATTTCTCAGAATAGATTACAGCAGGTTTATCAAAAGCATCATCCACGAGGTTAGCTTATAATTTTATACAAGCTTAAGACTATTATTGATATAATTTACACGGAAAGTTTATTTTAAGTGGAGAGAGTATGAATATTTTGAGTGTTGATTATTATGCGGATAATGCACCATCTGATTTTACAAAGTCATTAAAAGAAACAGGTTTTGCTGTTTTGAAGACTCATCCAATTGATTGGAATCTTATACAAACTGTTTATAAAGAGTGGGAAGCTTTTTTGAAGTCTGGAAATGCTGATAAGTATCTATTTGATAGAGAAAAGCAAGATGGCTATTTCCCTAAAGATGTTTCTGAAGTTGCTAAAGGCGAAAGAGTTAAAGATATAAAACATTTCTATCATTTATATTTTCCATGGGGTAGATACCCTGAAGAGGTCAGCGATGCGGCTAAAAAAATGTTCGACCAGATGATGGAGTTAGGAGAAACTTTATTAGAGTGGATAGATGATTATATGGATCCAGAAGTAGCTAAGAGACTTCCTCAAAGATTGAAAGATACTGTATCAAGACCAGGTACTTTGTTGAGAGTTTTACATTATCCAGCGATGAAAGGTGATGAAGAGCCTGGGGCAGTAAGAGCAGCTGCTCATGAAGATATTAATTTGATTACTTTACTGCCGATTGCTTCTTCTCCAGGCTTACAGGTGTTATCTCCAGTTACCAATCAGTGGTATGATGTTCCTTGTGATAGTGAATCTATAATTATTAATATAGGTGATATGCTTCAAGAGATGACAAATGGGGAATATATAGCAACAAAACATAGAGTTGTTAAACCAGAGGGTGAAACAAAAAACGTTGATAGATTATCAACTCCATGTTTCATTCATCCAAAAGCAGAAGTTTATTTATCTGATAAATATCCAAAGGCAGAGATTTTTCTAAATGAAAGACTGAGAGAGCTTGGTCTTAAAATGTAAATTTTTCTTTAAATTTTTTCTCTTTAATTAATATAAAACCTATTTTTTTTAGTTTAGAATAAATATTAGGCTTTTATATTTATATTTATAAATACATGATAGATAAAGACGGTTACAGAGCAAATGTAGCAATAGTGTTGCTTAATAGCCGCAATAGGTTATTTTGGGGGCAAAGAAAAAATCGGACATCTTGGCAATTTCCTCAAGGTGGGGTTAATCCAAACGAAACTCCTTTGCAAGCTATGTATAGAGAGCTTTATGAAGAGGTTGGTTTAAGGCCTCATGATGTTGAGGTTGTAGCATCAACAAGAGATTGGTTTATTTATGATATACCAGAATCTTTAGTTAGAAAAAATAGTCCTTGTTGTATTGGGCAAAAGCAGAAATGGTTTTTATTAAAATTAAAAACTTCAGAAAACAATATTGATCTTGAAGCTAATGCAACACCAGAGTTTGATAATTGGCGTTGGGTAAGCTATTGGTATCCTATAAATCACGTTGTTTATTTTAAACAAGAGGTTTATAAAAAAGCGCTAACTTATTTTAAAGATTATATCGAAAGATAACTTTTAAATGAAAAAGTTTTTCTCTAATAGCTTAATTGTTTCATTTTTTCTTCTTCTGTCTAAAATCTTAGGCTTTGTTAGGGATATCTTACTAGCTAGTTTTTTTGGAACTGGTATTGCAATGCAAGCTTTTTTAATAGCTTTTAGAATCCCAGAATTTATGAGAAAAGTTGCTTCTTCAGGAGCAATAACCCAGATATTAAATCCATATATTAAAGGTCGAGTTAGTAATCAACAGAAACAATTTGTTGCAACTATTTTATTTTTTGTTTCAATCTCTCTTCTCTTTATCATCTTACTTGGAATTGCTTTTTCTAATTTATGGGTAAGTATTTTTGCTACAGGAATTATGGATGATTACCAGATTTTTAAATTATGTTCTACATTATTTATAATAATGATTCCATATGTGTTATTTATATTTCTTGTAGCATTAATATCAGCTATTTTGAATAGTCATAAGCGTTATGTAATAGCCTCTATAATTCCCTTAATTCTAAATATATCAATGATAATGGGAGTTCTGATTGCACCAAAGTTTAATACTCCAATATATGTTGTAGCTTATTCAGTTTTAATAGCTGGTATTTTTCAATTAATTGTAGCCATGATTTCACTTTATAAGCTTGTTGGAAAAATAGATATTAGTAAGTCTGTGATCTTTATGAGGGATCTTAGGGTAATTGTTTTTTTTAGAAAGTTTCCAGCAGCTTTTGTAGGAGCTTCAATTTTATCAATAAACTCATTAGTTGAAACTTTTTTTGCTTCATTTTTGATATCTGGGAGTCTTGCATGGCTTTATTATGCAGACAGAGTTAACCAATTTGTTTATGGGGTTTTTGGCACAGCTATAGCTACAGTTGTTATTCCTTATTTGATTCAATATAGAAATGATTATTCTAACTTTCGGTATGTTTTCTCTAGGGTTTTTAATTTTGCTATCTATATTACAGTTCCAGCTCTTGTGGGGCTGGTAATTTTATCCAAACCAATTGTTGTGACATTATTTAATTATGGAAAGTTTAGTGAGCAAGATGTTAATTTTACTCAAATGGCTTTAATGGGCTATGCTGTTTCTTTGTTTTGTTTTGTGGTTATTAGAATTATTACATCTGCGTTGTATATTAGTAGCCAAACTAATATAGTATTTAGAATAAGTGTATTTTGTTTATTAGTTAATATAGTATTAGATGCTCTGGTTATATATTTTTTATCAGATGATACCTATGCTTTTTTTATCTTGGCGATTATTACATCTTTAGTAGCTTTATTAAATTTGATGATGCAAATGATCATATTAGCTAAATTTAATTTTACGATTTTTATAAACTTATTCTTCTCTAAAAGCTACTTCTTAAAAATTTTTATTAGTATTGGTGTAATGATATTGGTTTTGTTTAGTTTTGATTTAAATATAGATGTATGGTTTCAAATGACATTATTAGAAAGATTTTTAAGACTTTTTCTTATTATTAGTCTTTCAGCAATGAGTTATATTGTCATTACGCTATTATTAGGTGTGAAAAAATATTTAATCATTAAACATTAGGATTTCTAAAACTATCTGTAATACTTTATACTAGAAAAAGTATATATGGAAATAAGACTTTTTTTGTAATGTATGATTTAAAGAATATAAATAATCTTAGAGGGATAGAAAGGGAAACTCTTAGGATTAGTGAAGATGGAATTTTTACTAATAGCCAACATCCTAGTAAATTAGGACATAAGCTTACTAATAGTAGTATAACCGTAGATTTCTCTGAAAATTTATTGGAGCTTATAACAAAGCCTAGAAAAAGTATAGATCATGTGTTGGAAGAGCTTAATAAACTCCATTCTTTTACTTTGCAAAGAATGGATGTAAATGAAATTATATTAAATTTGAGTATGCCACTAATTGTTTCAGAAAAAGAGGTGCAAGTTGCTGATTTTGGAGAGTCTAATTCTGGAAAAATGAAACAGGTATATAGAAGAGGTTTAGAAGCTCGTTATGGTAAGGTGATGCAAGTAATTGCAGGAATTCACTATAATTTTTCTTTTGATGAGAAGTTAGTCGCTCAGAAATCTGAAGAGCTGGGTTTAACAAAGTCTGGTGTTTACTTTGGTGTAATAAATAATTATTTTGAGTATATGTGGCTGTTGCCATACTTGTTTGGAGCAAGCCCGATTTGTGCAAAAGCATCTGTTAAAAATAAGCCTAACTATTTAAATGAATTGGATGATGAATTTTATATTGGTGAATATGCAACAAGTTTAAGGATGAGTGATTTAGGCTATACTAGTCCAGCACAGAAGAATTTGCATATATCTTATAAAGATGTAACTTCATATGTTACGGGATTAATAGGTGCTACAGAAGAAGAGTTCGCACCTTATGAAAGAATAGGCTTATATAATGATCAAGGTAAGCGTATTCAGTTAAATAATAGTATTTTACAAATTGAAAATGAGTATTATAGTCCTGTAAGACCTAAACAGCTATCAAAAAGATGTGAGCGACCGGCTTGTGCGCTTATGAATAGAGGTGTTGAGTATATAGAAGTTCGTGTGCTTGATGTAAATCCTTTTGTTGCTTCTGGAATAGATAAGCAAACTTCATTGTTTATAGAGGTTATGCTAATGACTTGTTTCATGAGAGATTTTAATCAATATAGCGAAGATTTTGTAAAAGCTGCTAAATCTAACTTAACCGAAGTGGCAATTAATGGGAGAAATCCATCTTCTAAGCTTATAAAGATTTGTACAGGAGAAAAAGTTCTATTAAAAGATTATGCTCTTGAACTTTTTACATCTATCGAGAAAACTGCTTTACAAATGGGGCGGGAGTATATTGATGCAGTTTCTCTTGAAAAAGAAAAGGTCCTTGATGTATTAAAAACTCCTTCTGCTATTTTAGCTAATCATGCTAAAGATAAGGGTTATAAGAACTTAGTCTTAGAATTATCTAAACAAGCATCTAATGAATTTAGGGAAAATAAACTAGATCATACTGAAATAGATTTATTAGAAAGGCAGGTGGCTGAATCATTTGATGCAGAAAGAATACTTAGAGAATATGATAGTTTATCTTTAAACGAGTATATAGATAAATACTACAAATCAGTTTGTATTTAGTTTATTTTAGAAATTGATTTTTATTTGATAAATTTTAGATAGAAATAATAAGATAAATAAATTAGATTTTCTTAAGAGAACCAAATCTTTTGTTAAATCTATCAACACGACCAGCAGTATCAACTACTCTCTGCTTACCAGTATAGAAAGGATGGCATTCAGAACAGATATCTATATTTAAAGCATCTTTACCGATTGTAGATTTTGTTTTAAAAGTGTTTCCACAGCTACAAGTAATTGTAACTTCATTATATTTTGGGTGAATTTCTTGTTTCATTTTTTATTTCCTTGTTTTTATAATTTGACATCGCCACCTAAGCTATTTCATTAGGCACCATATCCCTAAAAAGTAGAATAACTCACGAATTTTAACTCAATTAAAAGTAAGTATCAAGTTTAATTGGAGGAAATATATTTCTCTCTTCTTACGCTTTTTGGATTAAATCCAGCGCTTGTAAGTTGCTCATATGCTTGATCTATCATATTTGGATTACCACATAGATATACAACATCTGTTTCTGGATTTAGGCTTAATTCTCTTAATTGGTTTTGTACATATCCAGAAGCTTCATAACTATTTAAACTTTCTTTCTCGCGACTTAAACAAAGTTTGAAGTGAATATTTTCATGTCTCTCAGCAAAATTTATGAACTCATCAGCATAAAGAGCATCTTTTCTATGTTGTACGCCTAATAATATATGAATTTCTGTGTTGTTAGCTTTTTCTAATAATTCTGGAAACATTGATTTGTAAGGAACTATTCCAGTACCTGTGCCAATTAGGATTAATTTGTTAATTTCTTCATCTTTTAGTATCAATCTACCAGCAGGACCCATTGCTGGAGCGGTCTCTCCCTCTTTCATATTAAAGAAGAATTCTGAAGCAGCTCCTCCTTTAACATAAGTAATACCTATTTCTAAAAGCATATTGTTGGTAGGTAGAGAACCTAAGCTATAACTTCTTCTTTTTAGAGCTCCCTCACTATCTTTTAGTAGGAATGTTATAAATTGTCCAGCCACAAAATTTAAAGGCTTGTTGTCTGTTCTTTTAAAAACAAAATGTCTAACATTTGGAGTTAAATCTTTAAAAGACACTAATTCTAAATCAAATTTTTCTAGAGCCATATTTAGAAATTTCTTTACATTTACTATTAAATTTGTGTAATTGTATAATAACTAGAGGTATTTATAAAATGATTTTGAATTAAAGCGATGAGTAAATATTTGTCATTAATTATTATTTTTGTGATTTCTCCATTTTTTGTTTTTGCTGAAATGAAGCAGTCAGATCTAGAAGATGTTTATTCAAAGCCTATAGTTATAGAAGGAAATAAAGCAACTATAAATATAGAATTACCGGTTGACTCTATCTCTGGCTATAGATGGTTTTTGACAGAGTATAATTATGATTATATTAAAGCGGTTTCATATCAGCATGAAAGTATTAATGTTGAGAAATCTAAATATGGTTCGTTAGATAGTTTTAAAATGTCTGTGCATGATAGGTTCAAGAAGATTCCTCAAAAGATTGTTTTGCATTTTGAATGCTTTAAGCCATGGGAATTAAAAGAAGATGTTTTATATAAAGATGTGGTGATTTTATTTATCCCTGATTAAGTTAAGAGTTAGTTAGAGCATTTTGAATTTGATTAGACACCCAGTTAGCAGCATCTTTAGGTGAGCTGGCAGCGTTATTTGTGTGTTTGTCTGCAATTACATGAATTTCATTTAAATGTTTATCGAGCTCGTTTTTGTCCATGTTCGCTAAATTTGTTGGCAGAATAATAAGTGCATGAGGTCCATCAAAACCAATTTCTTTTCCTAGTTGACGCGATTCAAGTTCCTCTTTTGCGGCTTCCTTAAGTTGGGCTTTATCAATTTTTATACTTAGTTTATCGGCAATGGAATTTATTTCATCAAATGTTATTTCACCTTTTGATATTCTTGTTTCAAATATAGATTTATTATATTCATCAAATAATGCTGGACCTCCTTGAGTATAAGCTTCATATGCAATTAAGCTCGCGTAATTTGCAACGTTCATATCGCGATTTGATGAAGGATAGGGTTTGAATATGATCTTAATATCAGAGTTGTTTTTAAGTATAGAGTTTATCTCTTTAGAAATTTCAGCACACTTACCACAGCCGTAGTCAAAAAATACAACAACTGCTTTTTCAGCATTTTTATTACCTAAATAAGGAGTTCTATTATCATTTAATAATTGATTTATAATTTCAGGGTTTGCAATATGCTCAGCATAATTAATTGTGTCGGTTTTGGTTGTTGTAATTTCTGTGTTACTTTTTGTATTTTGCTCTGAACATCCGCTCATTAATATTACAGATGCTCCTAATAAAGCGATTGTTAATTTTTTCATGTGTTGTTCCTTTGTGGCTTAATAAAGGTTGTATGATGTTTTATTAAACTATTCATATCAATAAAAGTCTAGATTTTTGTTTTGCATTGTTATTGTAAGAGCATGCATATAAGTATTTTAATTAGCTTTAGAGTTGTAAAAAAAGTTATTTTTTTTTCTTATTTGTTATATATTCTGCTAGAATAATATCGGAATAACTATTTTAAAATTAATTTATAGTTCTAAGGTTAATAGTATGAAACAAAAAAAATATATATTAGCGTTAATAGTTGCGTTTACTACATTGTTTTTATCAGGCTGTGTTAAGAGTGGTGTTTTAGATCCTAATGGACCTATTACGGCAAGTGAACAGAAGCTTTTGGTATATGCTATATTGCTTATGCTTATAGTTGTTATACCTGTGATAATTTTAACTTTATGGTTTGCATGGCGTTATCGCGAAGGAGCAAATGCAAAATATCGTCCTGAATGGACTCATAGTACTCTTTTGGAGGTTGTGTGTTGGGGTGTTCCAGGTGTTTTAATTCTTATATTAGCTATTATGACATGGAAGACTACTCACTCACTTAGTCCATATAAGCCTTTAGAGTCTGATAAAAAGCCTCTAGAAATTGATGTTGTAGCATTAAACTGGAAATGGATGTTTATTTATCCAGAACAAGGTATTGCCACAGTTAATTACATAAGAATTCCAAAAGATAGACCAATTAATTTTAAAATTACTTCAGCTGCGCCTATGAACTCTTTCTTCATACCTGAGCTAGGTGGTCAGATCTATGCAATGACTGGTATGACTACACAATTGCATATTATAGGTACAAACAATGGTAAGTATCGTGGATTTTCTGCTAACTATACTGGTCATGGTTTTGCAGAGATGCAATTTTATGCTGAGGTGGTGAATCAAGATAATTTTGATCAATGGGTTAAAGAAATAAAAAGCTCAAATGATCCATCATTGACATGGGGATATTTCTGGAATAATTTAGTTAAAGATTCTGTAAATAATCCAGTAACTTACTATTCAAATGTTGATAAGAACTTATTTAATGATATTACTATGTCTTATATGATGCCTAATTATAAACCTGGCGACATGGAAAAGATGGGTAATATGCATCATATGGATATGTAGTAATAAATTATAAATAGTACGGTAAATAGGAGAGCAATATGCTAGAAGCATTAATTGGAAAACTAAGTGATCCACATTTGGTTTTTCCATATCTGTATGAGCCAGTAAGCCAACAATTAATCATACTTGGTATGTTTATAGGTATAGTGGTTGCAGGTGTGGCATTAGTCGGTGGTATCACATATTTTAAAAAATGGGGTTACTTATGGAGTGAATGGTTTACAACTATTGACCATAAGAAAATAGGGACAATGTATGTTGTCGTAGCTTTAGTAATGATGTTCCGTGGCTTTGTGGATGCCGCTATGATGAGAACACAACAGGCTTTAGCTTCAGGTGACAGTACAGGTTATTTAATTCCAGAACATTTTGATCAAATCTTTACTGCCCATGGCGTAATTATGATCTTCTTCGTTGCAATGCCATTAATATTTGCATTGATGAACTGGGTTGTACCTCTTCAAATTGGTGCTCGTGATGTAGCATTCCCTTATATGAACTCTTTAAGTTTTTGGCTTTTTGTAGTTGGAGCTATGCTAATAAATATTTCTTTATTGGTGGGTGATTTTGCTCATGCTGGTTGGTTAGCATATCCACCATTTTCAGAAATAACTTATAGTCCAACGGTAGGGACCGATTATTATATATGGGGTCTTCAAATATCTGGTATTGGTTCATTAATGACTGGTATTAACTTCTTTGTGACAATTATTAAAATGCGTTGTAAAGGTATGACATTAATGAAGATGCCAGTATTTACTTGGGCCTCATTATGTTCTGTTATACTTGTTGTGGCAGCATTCCCAGTTTTAACTGTGACTTTAGGTTTACTTACTTTAGATAGATACTTCGGTACTCACTTCTTTACTGTTTCAGGCGGTGGGGATCAAATGATGTATGTAAACTTAATCTGGATATGGGGACATCCTGAAGTATATATTCTTGTACTTCCTATGTTTGGTGTATTCTCAGAAGTTGCAGCTACTTTTTCTAAGAAACCTTTATTTGGATATGTAACAATGGTTTGGGCAACTATAGTAATTACTATATTGTCTTTTGCTGTATGGCTTCACCATTTCTTTACAATGGGAGCAAGTGCGAACGTAAATGCTTTCTTTGGTATTATGACAATGATTATTGCTGTTCCAACTGGAGTTAAAATATTTAACTGGCTATTTACTATGTTCCGTGGAAGAATCACTTTCTCTACGCCTATGATGTGGTTAGTTGGTTTTATGATAACTTTCTCAGTAGGTGGTATGACGGGTGTATTATTATCCTTACCAGGTGTTGACTTCCAAATGCACAATAGTGTATTCCTAATAGCTCACTTCCATAACGTAATTATTGGTGGTGTAGTATTTGGAGCATTTGCCGGACTTACATATTGGTTCCCTAAAATATTTGGTTTTAAACTAAATGAGCGTTTAGGTAAATATGCTTTCTGGTGTTGGCTAGTAGGATTTTTTGTAGCATTTATGCCTTTATATTTATTAGGTGCTATGGGTATGACAAGAAGATTGTATCATTATGATGCATCAACTGGTTTCCAATCATTACTTATAGTGGCTTGGTTTGGAGCTATGATAATTGGATTAGGTATATTTTTCCAAGTATTACAAATTATTGTAAGTATCAAAAATAGAGATCAAAATCGTGTTGGTGCTGATGCTTGGGGTTATGGTCGTACTTTAGAGTGGGGTATCCCATCTCCAGTTCCTTTCTATAATTTCTCTCATGATCCTGTAGTTGAAGAGCGTGATGCTTATTGGGATCATAAAGAAAAAGGACTAGGTGTAGATAATAGACCTTTAACTGAAGCTAAAGAATATGAAGATATTCATATGCCAAGAAATACAGCAGTTGGGGTTATAATAGGAGCATTTAGCTTCGTATTTGGATTTGCTGCAGTATGGCATATCTGGTGGTTAGTTGTTGTTGGTGTTGCTGGTATGATAGGTACAGTATTATACAGATCGTTTGACTATGATATTGACTACTATGTAAAAGCTGACGAAGTTAAAAATGTTGAAAGTAAATATAATCAACAAGGAGAGTTACAAGTATGAGTACAGTAACTGCGGATAATAACCATCATCACGAACATCATTTTGATGGTTCTAAAAACGTATTTGGTTTTTGGATTTATATTATGAGTGACTGCGTGCTATTTGCTACGCTATTTGCTGTATATGCAGTCTTTCATAAAAATACATTTGGTGGGCCGGATGCTCAAGAACTATTTAGTTTGCCATATGTTTTTGTAGAAACAATGTTACTACTAGTTAGTAGTTTTACTTTCGGTTTAGCAATGCTTAATCGTAATTCTAGCAACATAAATCATGTAATAAAGTGGCTATTAGTTACTTTCTTCTTAGGTTTAGGCTTTATTATTATGGAAGTTCATGAGTTTTATGAACTAGCTATGGAAGGCCATACTTGGTCAAGTAGTGCGTTTTTATCATCTTTCTTTACTTTGGTTGGAACGCATGGATTACACGTATCTATGGGTCTTTTATGGATAGTAAGTATGATCTTGCAACTTAAGAAATACGGTATGACGCCAATGGCAAAAACTAAGCTTACATATTTAGGTTTGTTTTGGCATTTCTTAGATATCGTATGGATATTTGTATTCTCAATAGTTTACTTGTTAGGAGCGATATAATATGGCTAAAGAACATTTATATGATCATGATACAGGTGCAGCATACGGTACTCATAAGAGTTATGTAACAGGTTTTGTGCTATCTATCGTAATTACTACTATAGCTTTTGCTTTAGTTGGGTTTAAAGTTTTATCTCCTATAGGTTTGTGTGTAGCAATAGCTATATTGGCTCTAATACAGTTATTTGTGCAGTTGATATTTTTCTTACACTTAAGTACTGACTCAAAAGCTCGCTGGAACTTGGTAAGTGCAGTTTTTGCGCTTCTAGTAGTTGTTATCATAATTGTTGGTACTATGTGGATCATGTTCGACCTTTATGACATGATGATGTAATTAAAATTAATCGCACTTTTTTCTATGTCTTTTAAAAAATATCTTCAATTAGCAAAGCCAGGGATTATCTTTGGTAATTTGATTACTCTAACGGGTGGCTTTTTATTAGCTGCGCATAGGCATATTGGCTTTGAGCATCTTGGTTTATATCTTTATGTTATGATTGGTGTTGCCTTAATGATAGGTTCTGGTTGTGTTTTCAATAACTGTATAGATCAAGATATTGATGCTGGAATGACAAGAACTAAGAATCGTCCATTAGTAACAGGTCAAATTTCTACATTTTCAGCTATTATTTATGGAATGATTTTGTTAGTGGCAGGTAGTATTGTTTTATATTATTTCGTTAATCCTTTGACGCTATGGATAATTCTTATAGGGTTTGTAGTATATGTTGTAGTTTATACTATTATGAAACGTTCTTCTGTACATGCGACCTTATTAGGGGGTATCTCAGGAGCTATTCCTCCTGTGGCTGGGTATACGGCATTAACAAACCAGCTTGATTTAAATGCCTTATCATTATTTCTAATATTGTTTTTTTGGCAAATACCTCATTCTTATGCAATTTCTATTAGACATATGAAAGACTACAAAAGAGTCGGAATACCTCTGTTAGTGATTGTTAAAGGTCTGGATATTACTAAAAAAATGATACTAGTTTATATGGTGTTATTTATATTATCTTGTACTCTGCCTTTTATCATCGGAACAGCAGATATAATCTCTTTTATAATAACAATGTTTGTGGCGATTTTTTGGCTATTTATTTCAATAAAAGCTATGAATCTTGAAGATGAGCAAGAATGGTCTAAGAAAGTTTTCTTAACATCAGTTTGGGTTATTACTGTAATTTGCTTATCAATGGGTTAGTTAATAGCTTTTAATCCATAAATAACCTTTTATAATTTATTAAATCTTTAATTCTATAGATTTTTTTATTAAACTTTTAAGAATTCTAAATTTTAATTAAAAATAATGTATTCTAAAGAATTTCAATCTACTTTTTATATTTCTCTTATATATAGTTTTAGAATGATTGGGTTATTCATAATTTTTCCAATCTTTAGCTTGTATGTAGATCATTTAAAAGATGCTACTCCTTTTCTTATTAGCTTAGCTTTAGGAATTTATGGTTTAACACAGGCCTCTCTTCAACTAGTGTTAGGGATAGCATCTGACTATATAGGTCGTAAAAAGATTATACTGTTTGGTTTACTGCTGTTTATACTGGGTAGTATAATAGCAGCATGTTCTACTAATATATATGGAATCATAATAGGACGAGCACTTCAAGGAGCAGGAGCAATAGGGAGTACTTTAACAGCATTGATAGCTGATATTACAAAAGAAGAAAATAGACTTAAGGCGATGTCTATTATTGGAATGAGTATAGGCTTGTCATTTATGGTTGCTATGATGATAAGCCCAATTTTAAATAGTATTATAGGGTTATCTGGTATATTTTGGGTAACAGCTATTATGGGAGTGGTTGGTATCATTATGCTCTTAAAAATTCCAACACCTCGAGTGCCAAGTTTTCATCATGAAGCTAAGCCAGTTTTTCATTTGATTAAAAGTGTAATTTTTCATAAAGAACTTTTACGGTTGAACTTTGGAATTTTTGCTTTACATGCAATTTTGACAGCACTTTTTATTGTAATTCCAATTATATTGACTAATAGAATAGAAATAGCACCTGATTATCAGTGGTTATTTTATTTACCAGTCTTAGTGATATCATTTACTTTAGTATTTCCATTTATTATTATTGGTGAAGTTAAACGTAAAATAAAATTACTTTTTATAGTAGCGATTATTACTTTAACACTTTGTGTATTAGGAATTTTATTTGAGTTTCAACATGTTATTATAATGGGGATGCTTTTAACTTTATTTTTTGCATCTTTCTCATTTCTAGAAGCGACTCTTCCATCGGTCATTTCAAAAACAGCTCCTGTTGGAACTAAAGGAACTGCTATGGGTATTTTCTCGAGTGCTCAGTTCTTTGGTATTTTTATAGGAGGTAGTTTAGGAGGAGTAGTTTTTGAGCTTTATAGTATTGCAGGAGTGTTAATATTTTGTACTATTTTTGGCGTATTATGGTTTATAGTTTCTCTTACAATGGGAGATATCCAGTATCTTAATTCTAAAATCTATCATATTAATCTTTCTAATGAACAAAAAAAGGCTATAGAAAATATTCTTTCAAAAGAGATAGGGATATATGAATCAAATATTAATCTAGATGAAGAAGCTATATATATAAAGTTTGATAAGAAAGAGTTTAGTGAAGCATCTTTTCTTGCAAAATTAAACGCTATTTAATATGATTTAGAAAGAGTTGATTTAAACTCTAAATTATAAATATTGTAAAACCTATAGGAATTAATTATGAATAAAATAAGAAATTTTTTTCATTCAATAAAAAGTAAAAATCCTGATAGCATTTTTTCTAAAATCTTCAGTGATACTTTGTATACGTTATTTTTGGTAGCTGTTTGTGGAGCAATAGGAGCTATTATAATTCTAATTTATGTTGTTTTAGTAGGTCTTTTTTAATCTAAAACTCTTATAAACTTTCTTCAGATTTTAAAATAAAGTTTTTATTTTAATAAGCTAATGCTATATTTTGATTCAATTGAAAGTGGTAGCTATGACTGGACTTGAACCAGTGACCCCAGCATTATGAATGCTGTGCTCTAACCAACTGAGCTACATAGCCACGAAAGATGAGCATATTATCTGTAAAAATTAGTTTCTTGTCAAGGAATAAAATTAAAAAATAATTGTTAATAAATATTATATCTTGCTTATTATGGTATTTTTATAGTACGATATTATCTAAATAATATTTAAGGAATTTTATATGAAATTCCGGCTAAAAGTGAATGAAAATTAAGATATGTCTGAAGGAAGAAATAAATTAAACGATTTTTCGTTATTACAGTCACTACTTGGTGGCTCATCTAAGATTGAAGAAAAAACTTCAAGAATGAGACAGGCTAGAGATAGGAATATATCTGAGGCTAAAGATATTAAGAAGGAAGAGATAAAATCTCCTAAGAAAAATGCTGAAATATTGAAATCTGATGACTTTATAAGAATTCCGCAGTATGGACATAGAATAAGTAACAATGTCATAAAAGAATTACAGAGTCCTAGTCTTAATGATGTTGAGGAACTAGTGATCTCTATAGATGTTGAAAAAGAAAGACAAAAAGAAGAAGCTAGATTATTTAAATGGTTATGTACACGTTTTCCTAATTGTTTTGGTCCAATAAATAAAAAACCTCTAAAAATAGGTATAAGTGAAGATATAGAATTAATTTATCAAAACGAACACTTTGCACCAATTGATAAAATGGTTTTAAGAAATGTTCTTCGTCGCTATGTTGGTGATACACGTTATCATAGAGCAGTATTTGAGCTTAAGCAGAGATTTAACTTGCAAGGACAACCAGTAGAAGACTATGCTCCTGAGCATATTGAATATTCTAAAAGAAGAGTTGATGAAATTGCAGAAAAAGCTGAATTTAGAGCTAAAGGCCTTAGTATGAAAGATTACTATGAGCATAAAAAACAACAGAATCAAGAAGACATAAGTACAGAAAACGAATAGTTTCTGCTATAAAACGATTTGCAAACAATTAGCCTTAAGATTTAAATTAATTTATGTTTTTTATAACATATTTAAGAAAGAGTTTGCTATGAAATTAAATTCCAAAAAAAATATACTATTAGGTTTATTGTTTTTATCTGGGTGTACAGCAACAAATCCTAATATTGAAAGTACAGTAGATATTAGAGATATTGGCCATGATTATGATAGAAGTATAAAACAATCATATAAAGTCTATGGATTTAGGCAAGTTCCTAATGATGTTAAAGATATTGCTTCAGGTGATCCTACCCCGTTTGATGTGGATGTGTATATTACTGATAATAAAGGGTGTAAATTTATATATATGAAAACACCAAATGATCAATCAAGTATATCTGAAACTGGATCTTTTACAGCTTATTTATTAGATAAATCGCTTATGAAGATTCAATGTGATGGAAAGTACTCGAATATCGATTATAAAGCTAATATAAGGGCTGGTGAGCATAAATATAAAATAGTTGGTAATCTTTCTTATCTTGCTGAAGCATCGGTATTTTAATTTATTTTCTCCAAAATTCTGGTATAAATAAAACTAACAAGGTAAATATTTCTAAACGTCCTGCAATCATAGCAAAATTACAAATCCATAGAGCATTATCAGACAGTTTACTAAAATTTGATCCAATATCACCTAATCCTGGTCCAACATTCGATAGAGTAGTTGCAATAGTTGAAAAAGATGTAGTCATATCAAGACCACATCCTATTAACGCTAACCAGCCGACAGCAAAAATTATCACATATACAGAAATGTAGCCAGAGACTCTATTGAGAGCTTGTTCTGAGATATGTATATCTCCAAGTTTAACTGAGAAAACCCCTTGGGGATGTATTACTCTTTTTGCTTCAAGAACGGCTTTTTCTTTAAATAAGATTGCTCTTATCATTTTTAAGCCTCCAGCAGTTGAACCACCACAGCCGCCAATGATAGCTAAAAACATCAGCATTACAGGAAGGAAAGAGGGCCATAAGTAATAGTTTGTATCTGATACAAATCCTGAGCTAGAGCTTATCGCTATAACTTGGAAGGCACTATTCCAGATGATTTTAGGAATTTGTGATAAATCATTAGTGTTAGCAATTAGTGTAATAGCTACTATAAATGCTGCGAAGAATAGGTAATAACAATAAGCTTTAAATTCTACGTTTTTAAAGTAATGACTTATTTTAAATCTTGTTAATGCAATAAAATGTGCTTTAAAGCTCGTGGCTCCTAAAAATAGAAAAATCATACATACTAATAGAACACCATTGGATTTGTCTGTCATACTAGCATCAGATGGGGCAAAGCCACCTGTTGAAACTGTTGAAAATGTATAGCATATAGCATCAAAAGGATCTAATCCTACGATTAGATAGGAAAAGAAACATAGAATAGTGAATAAGATATAAACAAACCATAAAGCTTTTGCTGTGCTTGAAATCTTTGGCGCTAATTTCTCATCTTTCCATTGTCCTGATATCTCGGCTTTGTATAATTGCATGCCCCCAACACCAAGTAATGGTAAGATAGCTACAGATAATACAATAATACCCATGCCACCAAGGAATTCAGTTTGTTGTCTATAAAACAAAATGCTATGAGAAAGATTATCTAATCCTACAATAACTGTGCCACCAGTTGTTGTAAATCCCGAGGTTGATTCAAAAACTGCTTTAGTAAATGGTAGACCTAGATCTGGGAACATCATGTAGGGAATGGCACCAAAAATGGTTACAATCAGCCAAACTAGAGCAACAATTATAAAACCATCTCTATTTGTGAGTTTTTTTGTAGATTTTCTAGCAATAAACCAGCAAATAAAACCAGATGTAAAAGTTAGTAAAAAGCTTGTTATGTAAGGTGTGGAATTTCCCTCATCGTATATATAGTCTATGCCAATGGGTGTAAGCATTGTTATACTTAGAAACATTAAAAATACGCCAATAATTTTTGGCTTCTGACTTAAACCCATTTTTGATGCTTAGACTAAGGTATTTTGTAGGTGACTTTGATGTTTAGTTTAGTATAATTAACTAAGGGCTACAAGTTAAATTGTATAGTGAGGCTTTAATGAACAAGATTCTTTTTAAGATGTTACATTTATTTGATAACAAAAAAAATAGACAATACGTTAGTGATGCGGATATCCTTCTTACTGAATTTGATAAGAATAATCCTCAAAAGTCAGCTTCTCAAAAGAAAGAGATTCTAAAACATAGGAATATTCATAAAAGAGAACCTAGGAAAGAAACTAGTTTTTTAGATAGTTAATTCTTTGTTTCATTGATGATATCTGTTCCTTTTGGAGCAGAGAACTCAAACTTATTTTTACTTATTTCTACATTTGTTTCAACATTTGAAAATTCAATCTTAGTGTATTGATGTAGTGATGTGCTGATATCTAGAGATTTAAGATTATTATTATCATCGAATTTGATTCTTATATTATTTATTATGCTATCGTTATCCTTGGGTTTTAAAGTATAGCTGTTGTCTTTGTTTACTTTAACTTTAAACAGGGTGTCTAATTTTTCACTATTTTTTGATAGTAGTATTAAATAGGGTGCTTGAGCTATATCATTTGATAGATTTTTAATTACTAATTGTTCTAAATCTGCGTCATAAAACCAAAGATTCTTTCCATTGGAGATAATTTCTTGGTTATTGGGGCTAGTAGTTGTCCAATTAAAGAAAGATGGTTTTTCTAAAAACATATTTCCTTGACTTGTAATATTGCTATTATTTTGTCCATCTATTAAGGTTTGTGAAAAGTTTGCAGACATAGAATGAATATTTTGTATTTTATAAATTAGACTTTCAGTACTGCTTTGAGCTAAACTAATATTCATCGAAAAGACTAAAAGTATAAGAATGACTATCTTTTTCATTTATGATTCTCTCTTTATTAGTACATCTCTCATACCATTAGAATTCATTTCGGAAACGACTCCATTTTCTTCCATTTCTTCCATTAATCTAGCAGAGCGATTGTAGCCTATTTTTAATTTTCTTTGGACAGCCGATATTGAGGCTTTTTGTGTTTTTATTACAATCTCAACGGCTTCATTATATAAAGGATCTTCACTTGATTCGTCAGATCCTTGATTATTTCCACCTTCATCATCAGCCGTATTTGTAATACTCTCAATATATTCAGGTTCTCCATAAGATTTCCATGACTCAACTATTCTATGAACTTCATCATCATCTACGAATGCTCCATGAACTCTCATAGGGGCCCCTAAGCCTGGTTTAAGATATAGCATATCTCCATGACCTAAAAGATGTTCGGCACCTTGTTGATCAAGGATTGTTCTAGAGTCTATTCTAGAAGAAACCTGGAAAGACATCCTAGTAGGAATATTTGCTTTAATAAGACCAGTAACGACATCAACTGAAGGTCTTTGTGTTGCTAAAATAATATGAATACCAGCGGCTCTTGCTTTTTGTGCAAGCCTAGCAATAAGCTCTTCTACTTTTTTACCTACAACCATTATCATATCTGCGAATTCATCTGCAATAACAACTATGTAAGGCATTTTTTGAAGAGTAGGGGCTTCATGAGCTCTTTCAGGATTCATTTTAATGAACATGGTGTCTTTTAATGGTTTACCAGCATTTTCAGCTCTTTCAATCTTATCATTTAGTAGAGCAATATTTCTAACACCTGCTGCAGACATCAGAGCATATCTTCTTTCCATTTCTTTTACACACCATCTAAGGGAGTTGGCAGCTTCAGTCATATCTGTAACAACTGGAGTTAAAAGATGAGGAATACCATCATAAATTGAAAGCTCTAGCATTTTGGGATCAATCATAATGAATCTAAGTTCTTCAGGTGTACATTTATAAAGCATACTTATAATCATCGCATTGACACCAACTGACTTACCTGAGCCAGTAGTACCTGCAACTAATAAGTGAGGCATTTTTGCTAGTTCTGCAAATGTTGGTTTTCCTGATATATCAACACCTATTCCCATCATTGTTGGTGCTTTTGAGCTTATAAACTCAGAGGCTGATAGAACTTCTTTTATTCTTACTATTTGTTTTTCACTATTTGGTAGTTCTAAACCAACATACGGCTTTCCCGGGATTACTTCCACGACTCTTACTGCTGTAGTTGATAAAGCTCTTGCTAAATCTTGAGATATATTTGTAAGTTTACTAACTTTAGTTCCTCGTGCTAGATCAATTTCATATCTTGTAATAACAGGTCCTGGATATGCCGCTACAACTTTAGCGCTTATATTAAAATCATTTAAAGTTTGTTCTAATAAAGCAGAAGTTTGTTCTAAATGCTCTTTAGAAACGATGGTTTTTTTTTCTTCAGGCTCGATTAATAGATTTAAGGAGGGCAAGCTAATGCTTTTATTTAACGTTGGTGATTTATTTTTAGTTTTTTTTTCCGGTAATTCTTCTAGAGAGGCAAAATCCTCTTCTTCATAATTTTTTTCTCCACTAAAATAAAGCTCTTCATCATTGTTAAAATCTTGATGATTGTAATCTTCATTTATATTAGATATGGGTTCTTTAACTATTGGTTTTTCTATTGTTACAGATGCTTGATTTTTTGTTAAAGGTTTATCATCATTTTTTTGAAAACTATTAAAGTCACCAAACATGAAATCTTCTTCTTTTTTATTTATTTCTGGTTTTTTAGAAAATAATCCAGTAACAAAATTATAGATTGTTTTACAAAGATGTATCCATGTTGTTCCAGAATAAAGAGTTAGTCCAACAAAGAAAAGTATAAGTAATATGAATGAGCCACCAACATTGTTTAAATATTTAACAAAATATTTCGCAACTTCATAGCCAGCTATTCCCCCAGATCTTTGAGGAAGCCAATAGTTGAAAAAATTTAAGTAAAGCTCAGCTAGAGCGCAGCCAGACAGAAGTAATATAACAAATCCTAAGATTTTTATAGAAAGCATTAAATAATTGAATTTAGGTTTATCATTTCTAAGTAGTAAAGATCTAATAGGATCAATTAGAAAGAAAGGTATTAAATACCCAAATATACCGAATATTGATAATATAACGCTGGCAATATAAGCACCCACAGGTCCTGCATAATTTTGTATTTCTTTTTCAGATGAAACTGTTGACCAGCCTGGATCATTAATGTTGAAAGAAAATAGTGCTATTATTAGATAAATAATAATAGCAACAAGGCTTACAACTAGTGCTATTTTTAGTCTTCCAGTAGCATGATTTGTGTTTTTTAATTGTTTTTCAGCCATAACTTAATATATAAAATTAATTAGAGTTCAAATTTAACGTTACAATTTTAGCAAAAAATAAAGCTGTTTTGTTAGTTAATTTACTAGCCATGCTTTCCTGTTTTATGAACTTCTTGTAAACTTAATAAAGAGTAACTGGTATTAGTAAAAGAGAATTGTATTTCTCAGGAGACAGTAGATTGGCTAGATTTCATATAATTTTAGGTTTTGTAGTATGTTTTTTTGCATGGGTATTTTTCTTATGCTTTCCACATTTAGATATCACTTTAGCTAGTAATTTTTATAATAGTGGTGATAATCTCTTTACTGGTCAAAGTGTTTTATTTTTTACATTTTTAAATAAATTTGTAAGAATTTTTCCAATAGTTTTCTCAATATTGGTTGCACTGTTTTTACTTGGCTCTATTTTTATTAAAGTGTGGCAAACTAAATACAGAAAAGAAATATTCTTTGTTTTAATTTGTTTAATAGTTGGACCGGGTTTAATTGTAAATACAATTTTCAAAGATCATTGGGGTAGACCAAGACCTCAAATGGTAAAACAATTTGATGGAGATAAGAACTTCCAACAACCTTTTGTAATTTCTTCAGAATGTTCCTCGAACTGTTCTTTTGTCTGTGGAGATGCCTCAGTAGGTTTTTGGCTTTTTGCGTTGATGCCACTTATGGCTACTAGAAAAAAGAGAGCTATAGCTTTTAGTGTTGCTATATTGGCTGGAGGAGGACTTGGGCTTATGAGAATGGCTCAAGGAGGACATTTCTTTAGTGACGTTATTTTCTGTGGGATATTCGTATATATATCGACATGGGTCATATATGCGATTATGTATAGAAATAAATTAAAAAAATCATAGAACCTCAATCTTATTCTAAATCGTTGCTTTTTCTTAAGTTCCAGGTAATAATGAAAATATATTTTTATAAATAAGTAGCTTTTATGGACTTGGGTTATAGTTTTATGGCGGAGATTTGGAATATTTAGGAAAGGTGGATTTTATGTCTCCTATTTTCTATTAATACGATCTTCAAAATTTTATCTATTCCACTAATAGCTTTTTAAGAACCGCAGGAGGTTTGATGTCAAAAGGACTTAATCGAGGTTTACAAAGTCGACATATGTCTATGATTGCACTCGGTGGGTGTATTGGTACAGGATTATTTTTAGCAGTAGGTAGTGCTATAGCTGATGCGGGTCCTGGAGGAACAGTCGTTGCTTATACTATAATTGCCGTAATGGTGTATTTTCTGATGACTAGTTTGGGTGAGATGGCTGCTTATTCACCAACTACAGGAACATTTTGTGAATACTCGAGTAAGTATGTTGATCCTGCCTTTGGCTTTTCTACAGGTTGGAATTATTGGTTTAATTGGGCTATTACTGTAGCAACAGAGGTTATTGCAGCTGCCTTAATTATGCAATATTGGTATCCAGATGTTCCTGTAATAATTTGGAGTTTGATTTTTTTCTTACTAATTCTTGGGTTAAATCTTTTTTCAGTTAAAATTTATGGTGAAGTAGAATACTGGATGTCCTTTATAAAGGTTTCTACAGTTGTAATATTTATAATAGTTGGGGCTTTAACAATCATAGGTTTAACTGGAATCGGTGGGCCAGTAGGTTTCGATAATTGGATTATAGGAGACGCTCCTTTTCATAATGGATATTGGGGATTCCTGACTGTTTTTATGATAGCTGGATTTTCTTTTCAGGGTAGTGAGCTTATAGGTGTTACAGCGGGAGAAGCTAAAGACCCTGAGCATTCTATTCCTAAAGCGGTTAAACAAACATTTTGGAGATTATTTTTATTCTATATTTTATCAGTAGCAGTTATAAGTTTTCTTATCCCATATAATGATCCTATACTTATAAGAGCAGCAGATAGTCATGATGCATCTGTTAGTCCTTTTACAGAAGTATTTAAGAGTGCTGGTTTTAATTCAGCAGCTACTGTTATGAATTTAATAATATTAACAGCAATTTTGTCAGCATGTAATGCTAGTATGTATAGTGCAACAAGGATCTTGTGGCATTTAGGCAAGACAAAACAGGCACCTAGTATATTTGCTAGGATCAATTCTAAAGGTACCCCAGTTATGGCTTTATTAGCAACAGCATTAATTGGATGTTCTTTCTTTTTTGTATCATTTTTGGATAGTGGAAAAGTATTTACATGGCTTATTAATGTTTCTAGTTTGGCAGGATTTATTGCTTGGTTTTCTATAGCTTTAAGTCACTATAGATTTAGACGTGCATATGTAAGACAAGGTAAGAAGTTAGAAGACTTGCCTTATCAGTCTAAGTTATTTCCTTGGGCGCCAATTATTGCTCTTACTTTAGTTTCTATAGTTATCGTTGGACAAGGGGTATATATATTTAAACAGCATGGCTTAACCTGGGAAAGTCTAGCTGTTAACTTTATATCGACATATATAGGTTTAATAGTATTTATTATTATATATTTGGGATATAAGTTTATAAAAGGAACAAAAGTCGTTAAACTAGAAGAATGTGATTTAACTCGAAGAAGTTAATTAGCTATGAATAATTTTTTTATCTCAGGGAAAGCTGGAAATATTGACGCTATTCATGATGATATCAAAAAAGATAAATTAGAAAATATTTCCGCTATTATTTGTCATCCGCATCCTTTATATCAAGGCTCTATGCATAACAAGATTGTAACTACTATTTCTAGAGCTATGCGTACTTTTGGAATAGAAAGCTATAGATTTAATTACAGAGGTGTTGGGGCTAGTGATGGTGAGTATGGAGATGGTTTTGGCGAGCTGGATGATCTTTTATCAGTATATGAATGGGTAAAGAAAGAGAAACCTGGTCAAAAAATAGTCTTATGTGGATTTTCTTTTGGCGGAGCTATAGCTTATAAAGCATTTGAGAAAATAGATAATTTATCAATGCTTATAACTGTTGCACCAGCTGTTGATAGATTTGATTTAACTAATTATCCAGAACCAAAAAATATCCCTTGGCTTGTTATTCAAGGAATGGATGATGATACGGTGAATCCTGATTCTGTTTTTGATTTTACTATGAAAAAAATAAAGTCTGAGCTTACATTAGTAAAAATGAATGAGGTAGGTCATTTTTTTCATGGAAGATTAGTTGATTTGAAGCAAGTAATAGAAAATTTTTTAGAACCAATAAAAAAGACATTGTAAAATTTAGGAGATATTGAAAATGAGTAGTATGAGTAGGAATATAGCTTTAGAAGCAATAAGGGTAACAGAGTTAGCGGCTTTAGCATCATGGAGTATGATGGGTAGAGGTGATAAAGTTGCCGCAGATCAAGTTGCTGTAGATGCTATGAGAAAGGCTCTTAATGAGTTAGATATTGATGGAACAGTTGTTATAGGTGAAGGAGAGCTTGACGAGGCTCCAATGCTATATATTGGAGAGAAAGTTGGGAAAGGCGGTCCAAAGGTTGATATAGCTTTAGATCCATTAGAAGGAACAACTTTGACAGCTAAAGGCGGTCCAAATGCTCTAACAGTTTTAGCTATGGCTGATGAGGGCGGATTTTTAAATGCACCAGATGTTTATATGGAAAAAATAGCTGTTGGTGGAATAAATGCTCCAAAAGGAATAGTTGATTTAGATGATTCTGTAGCAGTAAATTTACAAAGAATAGCAGATTTTAAAAAAGTCCATGTTTCTGCTTTAGTTGTATGTACTATGGATAGACCTAGACATGAGCAGATAATAAAAGAAGTTAGAGCAACAGGTGCTAGAGTTTGTTTAATCGATGATGGTGATGTTTCTGGCGTGATTTCAACAGCTACAGAAAACTCTGGTATAGATGTGTTTATCGGTACTGGAGGGGCTCCTGAAGGAGTACTTGCAGCAGCAGCATTGAAGTGCTTGGGTGGTCAAATGCAGGCGAGACTAGTCTTTAATGATAAAGATGAAATAGCTAGAGCCCATAGATGGGGTATTACTGATCTAAACAAAAAATATGATATAGATGATTTAGCCTCAGGAAATATAATCTTCGCAGCTACAGGAGTGACTGATGGGGCGATGTTAAAAGGGGTTAAAAGAGTTAATAGTTCTCGTAGAGGATCGTATGCAGTAACGCATAGTATTGTGATGAGATCTACTACTAAAACAGTTCGCCATATCACAGCTGAGCATAGTTTTGACTTTAAAGAAGGTGTTGAGAAATTCATGTCATAACTTTTATGAGTATGTTTATAAATCTAATAAATTAGAAAAGCCCTCTTTCTTATGGTAGGATAAATCTAATGTATTTTTAAAAAGGCTACAGGTAGTAGACAAAAATAAATGAGTCATACGACTATTCTTTGGATAACTTTTATAATATATATAGCAATAATATTTGCTATAGGTCTTTATTCTTACTTTCAAACAAAAAACTTATCTGACTATATGCTTGGTGGTAGGTCACTGAGTGGTCCAATCGCTGCTCTTGGGGCAGGTGCTTCAGATATGGGTTCTTGGCTTTTATTAGCACTTCCTGGTGCATTTATGGCTCTTGGGATTAGTCAAATATGGCTTCCTTTAGGTTTGACAATCGGAGCATTTGTAAACTGGGGAGTTGTCGCAAAAAGATTAAGAGTTTACACAGAAGTGGCTAAAGATTCTATAACTATACCAGCTTATTTTGAGAATAGATTTCATGATACTAAGGGTTATCTTAGAGCATTGACTGCCATAGTTCTTGTAATATTTTTTACTATATATATAAGTGCAGGTTTTGTATCTGGTGGCTTGTTATTTAGCTCTATGTTTTCAATTGATTATCATCAAGCATTGATTTTAACAGCAGTCATTATATTTACTTATACGTGTGTAGGAGGCTTTTTAGCAGTTGCTTGGATAGATTTCTTTCAAGGATCTTTGATGCTGCTTGCATTACTTGTAGTTCCTGCTGTTGCTTTTGGATATTTTGGAAGTTTTACAAGTTTAGCAGATGCTGTTTCTTCCAGAGAAATTCATGGTTTCTTTGATATTACATCAGGAGTTTCTTTTTTATCTATAATTTCTCTACTTGCATGGGGCTTGGGATATTTTGGTCAGCCACATATTATTGTTAGATTTATGGCTATAAGGGATCCTAAAAAAACCACTCAAGCAATGTGGATATGTATGATCTGGATGATTCTAGCTTTACTAGGGGCTATGGCAGTAGGTTTGTTAGGAGCAGCATATTATCAGAACGGGCTTGAGAATCCAGAAGCAGTATTTTTACAATTATCTAAAGCATTTTTTAATCCTTGGTTAGAAGGTGTTCTATTAGCAGCAGTTTTATCTGCTGTTATGAGTACTTCATCAGCACAGTTATTAGCATTGTCTAGTGCATTTTCAGCTGATGTTTACCATAAGTTTATTAGGAAAAATGCATCTCACAAAGAGATGTTGAATGTCAGTAGACTGATAGTTTTGGTTATAACTATAATAGGGATATATTTAGCATATAGTCCAGAAAGTAGCATTTTAGATTTAGTCGCATATGCGTGGGCTGGATTAGGCTCTTCTTTTGGAGGTGTCATTATACTTTCTTTATTCTGGAAGAGAATGAATAAAACAGGAGCTTATGTAGGAATTGCATTGGGATCTTTAACGGTACTAGTCTGGCCATGGCTTAAAGACTTGGGATATATGTTTGGGGTTTATGCAATGATTCCTGCTTTTAGTGCAAGTTGTTTAGGGATAGTTATTGCAAGTTTGTTAACTGGGAAGCCAGAAAAATCAATAGAAGAAGAGTTCGATAAGTATAAAGAAGCTCTTGAAAAGTATAAATAGGTTTTTATTGCTAGTTTTATGCTATTAAAGTATTATTTTGCTCAATGTGACATTCAGCTTATTTTATGAAAAAAGTAACACTAATATTTCTCTTTATCTTACTTGGCTTTTTTCTGTCTTATTTTGATTATATATATATATATACTTTATTAGTTTCAACTTTATCTGTTTTTTTAATTTATATATTTTCTATAAGTAAGAAAAGTCAAAGTAAGAAAAATAAATTAACTACTTTTGTCTATATACTTTTTAGTTATTCTTTTACAAATTTAGCTATTTTAGAGATTTTAAAAGTTAACTATGCAAATAATGGTTTTACATCAATAATTATAGTTACTCTGTTGCTTCCAACTTTATTTTTATTAAGCTATAGAATAATTTTAGCTTCTCATGGTCTTTATGAAAGTATATTTGGTTTTAATGATAGATATTATATACCTGATTTAGATAATAAGCCTACTAAAGGCTGCTCAATTGTAATCACTACAAGAAATGAGCCTTTTGAAGTATGCAAAATGACTTTTGATTCAGCACATGATCTAGATTACCCGGTAGAGTTAAAGGAAATAATAGTAGTAGATAATAGTGATTTAGAATTTAAAGATTTAAATAAATGGAAAGAATACGTTAATAAGCATAAAGAAATTTATGGTGATAATAAGTGTAAGTTTATTCATAGAAATGGTGTTGAAGGATTCAAGCCTAGAAATTTAGATATAGCTATAGATAACGTAATTTTTAATTATGTATTGTTTCTTGATGCGGACTCGACTTTACCAAAACAAGCGTTGAACGTTGGAATGAAAGAGTTTGAGAAAGTAGAAAAATTAGGTTTTGTAAGTTTCTTAATACAGAGTACTAATTATGAAGTTAATTTGATGACAAGAGTTACTAGCATATTTCAGAATACTATTAGATATTTTAATGAGTTTACTGGTAAATATGGTTATTGTAACTTTCAAGGACATAATGGTATCTGGAGTAAAGAAGCTTTAGATAAGACAGATCCTTGGGAAGAGTATTATCGTGGTGAAGTAATGGTTACAGAAGACATTGCTGCTGGTTTTAGATGTTATGAGGCAGGGTTTGAGAGTAAGCCCATTTTCCTTAAAACTGGAGAATGGATGCCAACTTCATTAAAAGAGTTTGAAAGGATGTGGTTACGTTGGTCTTTTGGTGGTATGCAGGTTATGCATAAACATATTAAAAGAATGTTATCTTCATCTAATGTAACGTTTAGAGTAAAGCTAGATATGCTTTACCTCTTATTTAAGATTGCTGTTTCAGGATTTCCATTTTTAGCGTTATTGGTAGTGGCTTTCCCAAGGAATGATTTGGGACTTGCAATATTAATAAATCTTACATTATTGCCTCTTATAATATTAAGTATCTGGTACTATTTTTATGGAGAGCTTAAAGGAAATATTTTTAGTAAAATTTGGCAGATATATATATCAAACTTTATGCTTTCTTCATTTGTCTTTTGGTGTGGTATTAAGGCTGAGATTAATTTCTATTTAAAAAAACCACAGGGTTGGAAACCAACTTGTAAGAAACAAGTAAAAGATGATACATGGAGTGTCATATTAAGGCAGCATGTAGGTAAAATATTATTTTCAAGCTTTGGTTTATTGGTAGCAATTTTCTCAATAATTAGATATTTTGATTCTAATGATTTCTCAATTTATATGTTTTCTATGATTCCTAGTATTTTGTTATTTTTAAATACTATTTTGTGTGTACTTATACTTGGGAAATCTAGAAGTTAATATTTGAACTTAATTTAAAAAAATGAAATGATTGAATACGATAATTTATTTTTTATTTTGTTAGCTTTTGGCTTTGTATTACTTAATGCTTTTTTTGTTGTTTCAGAATTTGCAATGGTAAAGTTAAGGCATTCTAGAGCTGAAGTTATAAAAGATAAAAAAGGATTGCAAGGTAGAATATTATATAAAGTTCATAATAATTTAGACTCATATCTCTCAGTATGTCAGCTAGGTATTACTTTAGCATCATTGGGTTTAGGTTGGGTTGGTGAACCAGCCTTTGCAGAACTATTAGAGCCAGTGTTAGCTGGTTTTGGAATAACATCAAGAGAGCTTGTTAAATTTGTATCATTCCTCGCTGGATTTTCTATTATTTCATTTCTTCATATAGTTATTGGTGAATTAATGCCAAAATCAATGGCTATTCGTCAAGCTGAGAGATGGTCGCTTTTTACTTCTGTGCCGCTATATGTCTTTTATTGGATAATGTTTCCATTTATTTGGGTATTAAATACAAGTGCTAACTTACTTCTTAAACTATTTAGATTAAATATTGTTCCCGAAGGTGAGCATGGATATACGGCTGAAGAAATAAAGTTAATTCTAAAAAGTAGTCATTTAAGAGAGCCTCTAAAGGAAGAGCATCGCGTTATGTTGCTTAGGATGATGGAATTTTCGAGACTTCAAGCTATTGACGCTACAAGACCATTGGATGAAATGGTTAGCTTAAATTTTGACTCTTCGATTGAGGATAAACTAAAAGTTATTCAAGAATCACTTTATACAAGGTACCCAGTTTATCAAGGAAATAAGGAAAATATTATAGGTATTCTTCATACCAAAGATATTTTATGTGCATTGGGAAAAGGCGATGACTATCAAGTTTATAAAGAAAATCTACGTCCTATCGTTAAAGTTTCGCATCATGCGCCATTAATAGAGCTATTAAATAAGTTTAGACAAGGAAAGCCACACTTTGCTCTTGTATATAATAAAGATAGCTTGATAGGTTTTATTACATTAGATAACTTATTGACAATTTTGATTGGGAAAATGCGAGATGAGTTTCATTTTGTTAAGGAGCCTTGGGTAACTTTATCTAGTAATGTGTTTTTAATTAATACAAAATCGCCAGTATATGCTATTGAAAAGCTTGCTGAGGTTGATTTTTCTGATTATGTAGCAGATTCTGTGCAGGACTTATTAAAACAAGTTTTACCCGTACCCCATAAGGTTGGAGATACATGGTCTCAACCTGCTTTTGATTTGAGAGTTAATAAAGTAAAGAACAAATATGCAAAAGAAGTTATTCTAGAGATTAAGAATTTAGATGCTTGATTTGTGTGATTTCTCTTGAGCTTTCCAGTAGTTGTAGCCCCTAATAGCAATTATCAGATATATTGCAGTAGTTATTGCTGCAAAATAGATTTCCTTATAGACGTATAGACTTAAGTAGGTTACATCTATAAAAATCCAACAGACCCAGTTATCAATATACTCTTTGGCGCTTAAATAAACAGTAACAATTGAGAAAATACTAGCAATAGTGTCTAGCCAAATTACATTAATGCCATAATATTTATAAATATAGTGAAGAATTATGCTTCCAAAAGCAACTGATGCTATTGTTAAGAAGTATCCTTTGAAAGATAATCGTTTTATTTCAAAAGTTGATTTATAGCCATGCTTATACCAGTTATAAAAACCATAAAGAAAAAATGCTATTAATAATATTTGTAATATAGCATCACTATATAAACCTGCTTGGCTAAATAATATTGAACTTAAAATTAATCCAATAACCCCAACAGGCCAACCTAAAATATTAAGTTTTGCTAATAAATAGGTACATAGCAGATTAACAATCATCGTAATAAAATCTAATAAATGCATAAATAAAGTTTAGAAATATTTTGTTATTAGTTTTAACATAAAAGCTAGTTCTATAAAAGAGAAATAACTAATGTTAGTAGATGCGCATATTCATGTTGATGCTTATACGGATAATCAGCTATTAAAAGTTATAAATCAATGTGAAAAGCTTAATATAAAACTTTTCGCTGTTAGCATGGATATTCAATCATATTTGAGGAATGTGAAATTAGAGTCATTAAACCCGAATATTATAAAAAGTTCATTTGGAGTCCATCCATGGATGGCATCGAAGTATTCTAAAAATATAGAAGTTATAAATGAGTATTTAGATAAATCTACAATGGTAGGTGAAATTGGCTTAGATAAAAGATTCTTGGATTATGCAGCACCATATAATGATCAGTTAGATGTTTTTGAATATATTCTTTCTAGTTCTTTAGTGAAGGGTAAGCTTTTAAATTTACATACTAGTGGAGCAGAGGAGGATGTTTTAAGCTACCTTCAAAAATATCGACACAAAAAATTTATTATCCATTGGTATAATGGGTCATTGGAATTATTAGATAGTTATTTGGCTTTGGGAGGATATTTTACTATTGGATTAGAGGTTTTATTTAGTGAGAAAATCCAAAAGATTTTAGAGCTGTTACCTATTGATAGAGTTTTATTAGAAACAGATAATCCTTCAGCGTGGCCATGGTTAAATAAGCAACCTGAAAATGAGGTTGGTATGCCAAATTTACTTTTAGAGGTTTTAGAGAAAATAGCAAAACAGAAGAAAATAGATATAGAAGAATGTAGAGCACAAATTAGAAGTAATCAAAAGCAGAGTATGCCATTATTCTATTAATTTTTTAGCAATTCTAAATGCTTTGAAAATTAGTTATACTTGTACGATATTTTTATTCTAAATTATTTAGTAAGAGAAAAATTTAATGATTTTATACAATTCGCTTAGTGGACAAAAAGAAGAATTTAAGCCGATAGAACCTAATAAAATAAAAATGTATGCATGTGGTGTCACAGTATATGATGATTGTCATATAGGACATGCTAGAACATATATAGCGTTCGATGTTATTAATAGGTATTTCAAATATAGAGGTTATGATGTAAATCTAGTTAGAAATATTACAGATATTGATGACAAAATTATCAAAAGAGCAAATGAAAATAATGAATCAACAACTGATCTTGTTGCTAGAAATATAAAAGCGATGCATGATGTTTTTGATAAGTTAAACATATTAAGACCAAGTAGCGAGCCTAAAGCAACTGAGACTATTCCAGAGATGATAGCTATGATAGGTGACCTGATTGATAAAGGATATGCTTATCAAGGAGCTAATGGAGATGTTTTCTATAGAGTGAGTAAGTTTGATGGCTATGGGAAGTTAAGTAAACAAAACCTTGATGCTTTACAGCAGGGCTCAAGAGTGGATGTGGTTGAGGAAAAAGAAAATCCTTTAGATTTTGTTCTTTGGAAAATGTCTAAAGAGGGCGAGCCTTCTTGGGATTCACCATGGGGTGCTGGTAGACCAGGTTGGCATATAGAGTGTTCAGCAATGTCTAAAAAATTATTTGGTAAGACTTTTGATATCCATGCTGGTGGGTCGGATTTGAGATTCCCTCACCATGAGAATGAGATTGCTCAGTCTGAGGCATGTAATGGATGTACTTTTGCTAATTACTGGATGCATTCAGGAATGGTAAAAGTTAATGCTGAAAAGATGTCGAAATCTTTAAATAACTTTTTTACGATAGTTGATGTGCTAGATGAATATCATCCTGAAGTTATAAGATATTTCTTGGCATTAACAAATTATAGAAGTGAAATAAACTATTCTAAAGAGAATTTAGATAATGCTAAAGCATCTGTAGAAAGGTTGTTTACAGCTCTAAGAGATATTGAGCCTGTAGAAATTAATTTACCAGATGATGCTGAAGAATATGAAACTAAGTTTATAAAAGCGATGGATAATGATTTTAATACCCCAGAAGCTTTAGCAGTATTATTTTCTTTAGCTAAAGAAATCAATGTATTGAAAACAAAAAGCGCTTACAAAGCATCAGGATATGCTTTCCTTTTGAGAAAGCTATGTGATGTATTAGGAATTTTATTTACAAGTGCTGAAGAGTACTTTAATAGTGCTACGGATATAGATGTTGATTCAATTCAAAATTTAATTGATGAAAGAGTAAAAGCTAAAGTAAATAAAGATTATGCTAAGGCAGATAAAATAAGAGATGACTTATTAAAACAAGGAATTGTTTTAGAAGATACTGCTAAAGGCACAATTTGGAAAAGAGGCTAATAAATGTTTAGTGATGTAAAAAAACAAGATATTATAAAAAATCTAACTACTATAAGAGATTATATCCGTTGGACTATTTCTGAGATGACTCAACAAAAAGTTTATTTTGGACATGGATCTGAAACAGCATGGGATGAAGCAATACATTTAGTGTTATCTGCTTTAAACATTTCTACGGATATTGATAGTAATATGATAGGTGCAAATCTTCTTACTGAAGAAAAAGAGAAGATAATTAAATATGTTTATCAAAGAGCTTATTTGAGAAAGCCTTTACCATATATCTTAAAAAAGGCTTGGTTTGCTGATATGGAGTTTGATATAGATGAGAGAGTCATTATACCAAGATCTCCTGTGGCAGAGCTTATAAGAAATAGCTTTACTCCTTGGATTGCAGATGTTGACGATGTTAAAGAAGTGCTAGATCTTTGTACAGGGAGTGGCTGTATAGGGATTGCTTGTGCGACAGTGTTTGAAAACGCAGATGTTACATTAGTTGATATCTCTGATGATGCATTAAGCGTAGCTAAGCTTAATGTTAGAAAACATAATCTTACAGACAGAGTGAAAACTGTTAAGTCTGACTTATTTGCTAATCTTGGCAATAAAAAATTTGATGTAATAATCTCTAATCCTCCGTATGTGGATAAAGAAGATATAGATTCAATGCCTAGAGAATATCATTTTGAGCCTAAATTAGCATTAGAAGCTGGTGAAGATGGTCTAGATCTAGCAAAGAAAATTATTCTAGAAGCTGATCAGCACTTAACTGAAGAAGGAATATTAATCGTTGAAGTCGGAAATAGTCAGTATGCTTTAATGGAAATGTGCCCAGATATTCCATTCACATGGTTAAGTTTTGCCGAAGGTGGTGATGGAGTATTTTTATTAACTTATGAAGAGCTAATTAAGTATAAGAGTTTATTTATTAATTATTTTAGTAAGTAGAGTGTTATATCTGAAAGAATTTTCTTTTATGTTATTATATTAGTTAATCATATTTTAAATACTATATATTCTTATGTCGGGTAATACCTTTGGAAACTTATTTAGAGTTACGACATGTGGAGAGAGTCATGGTGATTCTTTAGCAGCTATTATAGATGGTTGTCCTCCAAACATTCCTCTTACTGAAGAGGATATTCAAATAGAATTAGATCGTAGAAAGCCAGGACAATCAAAATATACAACTCAAAGAAAAGAGCCAGATGAAGTTAAAATAATATCGGGAGTTTTTGAAGGTAAAACTACTGGTACACCAATCGGTTTAGTAATAAAAAACCAAGATCAAAAATCTCAAGATTATGGTGATATAAAAGATAAATTTAGACCAGGACATGCAGATTATACATATTTTAAAAAATATGGAATAAGAGATTATCGTGGTGGTGGTAGATCATCAGCTAGAGAAACAGCTATGCGAGTTGCTGCAGGAGCTATTGCTAAAAAAATATTAAAAGCTCATGGTATAGATATTTTTGGATATTGCTCACAAATTGGTGATGTAAAGGCAGAACTTAAAGATAGAAGCTTTATATCTCAAAATCCTTTTTTCCTAGCAGATGAAAATGCTGTGCCTAAGTGTGAAGAGCTGATTCATAAAATTCGTAAAGAAGGTGATTCAATAGGTGCAGAAGTTACAGTAGTTGCAACTGGGGTTGAAGCTGGCTTGGGTCGTCCAGTTTTTGATAGATTAGATGCGATAATAGCTTATGCTATGTTATCGATAAATGCGGTTAAAGCAGTTTCTATCGGAGACGGTTTTGATGTTGTATCTCAGAAAGGCAGTCAGCATCGTGATGAAATTACAAAGGAAGACGGATTTTTATCAAATCATTCAGGAGGAACCCTTGGTGGTATATCTTCTGGTCAAGATATTATTGTTAAAATGGCCTTTAAACCAACTTCAAGTATATTACAGCCCGGTCGTACTATAGATATTCATGGAGAAAATACTACTTTAATAACTAAAGGTCGTCATGATCCTTGTGTGGGTATTAGAGGGGTGCCAGTTGCCGAAGCAATGTTAGCTTTAGTACTAATGGATGAGTTTTTAATAACTAAAAGTTACAGTAACCTTTAAAGTGGATAGGGAGAAGTAATGAGCCACGAATTCTGGGATATGATTGTTCACTGGGGTTATTTAGCCGTTTTTGTTGGAGTTATGATTGAGGGTGAGATTTTCTTAATAGTCGTTGGGATAGCGACAGCTGTTGGCTTACTTCATTATCCTTTAGTAATTTTAGCATCTGGATTAGGTGCGGTGTTACATGATAATACAGTCTTTACTATTTCTAGAATAGCTGGAGAAAAAATATTACTTAAACGTCCATCATGGAATGAAAAAGTAAATAAATCTTTAAGCTTATTAGATAAATATGATTATTGGGCTATTTTAAGTATTAGGTTTTTATATGGGTTAAGGACTATCACTATTTTTGTGGTAGGGATAAGTAAGATTAAAAGATTAAAATTTTTTGCTTTTGATTTTCTAAGCAGTTTTGTGTGGTCTTTTATTTATATAACAATAGGATATTTTTCGGGCCATGCAGTTTTAAGAGCTTTTTCTCATTTTCATTTAGGAAAATGGATAAAAGAGCATGAATTTATTTCATTTGTTATTTTGCTATTTATATCCACCATTGTTTTTTGTATTTTTAAGATTGTGAAAAGGACAAAGAGAAATAAATGAGTAGGTTAGATTTATTAAAGCAAGGCTCATCCAAAAAGGGTGGCTCAGATTCTAAGAAAGGAACAACAGATAAAGATTTATTAGGCACTGCAAAGAAAAAGCATCCAAAGTTAGAAGATATTCAGGATGATGACTTTCTAGAAAAAGAAGAGCTTGAAAACGTCTTAGATTTGGAGCCTGAGTATATAGAAAATAATGAAGTTGATAGTGATGAAGATACAGATGAATCTATAAATGTTATTGAGATAGATTTAGGTGAAGTATCTGATATTAAAAGTGACTTCGTGGAAGAAGAAATATTAGAAAATGAGCTGCAAGAAGAAATCATTGAGCAAGTAGATGATTTACAAGAAGAGGAATCTTCTATCGTAGAAGGATATTCGGGATTTGATTATAGTGAAGAAGATATTCAGTTAGAAGTTAATTATATTTTTGAAAATAGAGAAGATGCCTATGTCAAGTATTTAAGGGTTATTAAAGATGGCGGTATTAAAATAAAGAGTAATAAAATTTTAGAATTAGATAGCATAATTAGAGTATCTGTTACTTTAACAGAACTTCATGAGCAGGTAGGTTGTGAAGCTAGAGTGATTTCTGTATTACCTAAAAGTGTCAGGGCTATAGAACAAGATAATGAAGATGCTCATAAATATTGGGTTCAGTTTATAGGACCTAATGCATCAGAAACAGAAAAAGTAATTTCTAGATATTTGTTGGGATATAAAGGTAAGAAGCAGTAAATGGCTAAACAAAAGATAGTCTTTGTATGTCAAAGCTGCGGTATGGACTCTCCTAGGTGGCAAGGTCAATGCCATAATTGTGGGGAATGGAATACTTTAGTTGAAGAAATTCAGGTAAAAGAGAATAAATCTAATAGTATTTCTCGAAAAGGATTTTCTGGAAATACCTCAAAAGCAGTAACTTTAGATAAAATCACAAATGAAAGTAAGGCTAGGATTCTTACTCATATTAAAGAGTTTGATAGAGTTCTAGGGGGAGGAATCGTTAGAGGTTCTGTATCTTTGGTAGGAGGTGATCCGGGAATTGGAAAATCATCTATATTGCTACAAGTAATGGCTCATCTATCTCAAGAAAAAAAAGTACTTTATGTAAGTGGTGAAGAGTCTTTAGAGCAAATAGCTTTAAGAGCTAGGAGGCTTAAACTTCCTTCAGACAATTTACTTGTTATGTGTGAAACTAATGTTGAAATAATAGCCAATTATTTAGTTGCAGAGAAGCCAGAGATTGTTGTTATAGATTCAATTCAGACTATATATAATCCAGAACTTCAGTCAATGGTTGGTGGAGTTTCACAGGTTAGAGAGTCTTCAGCTTATATTACTCAGGTAGCTAAGCAAAATGAAATTGCAGTTTTTTTAGTGGGACACGTTACAAAATCTGGAGAGGTTGCTGGACCTAGAGTACTAGAGCATATAGTAGATGCTGTTATATTTTTAGAAGCTCAAGATAATGGTCGATACCGTCTTATGAGAGCTTTAAAAAATAGATTTGGCGCCGTTAATGAGATAGGTGTCTTTGCAATGACAGATATGGGGATGAAAGAGGTTAAAAACCCATCAGCAATATTTCTTAATAATGGAAGGACTAATCTAATAGGAAGTGCTATAGTTTCAGTTTGGGAGGGAACTAGACCATTGCTTGTAGAGCTACAATCTTTAGTTGTTGATAAAAATATAAATCAGCCACCAAGAAGGTTATGTGTTGGCATAGATACAAATAGGTTAGCCATGATTTTAGCAATTATCCAAAGATATATGCATATTGATTTATATGAAAAAGACGTATTTATAAATGTAGTTGGTGGTATTAAAATAGCTGAAACTAGTATAGATTTAGCATTGGTTCTAATCATTTATTCAAGTATTAAAGAAATTGAGATTCCTAAAGATATGATGATTATGGGTGAAGTTGGACTTTCGGGAGAAATAAGACCTATTCCATATGGTATAGAGAGGATAAATGAAGCTAGGAAGCATGGATTTAAAAAAATAATTGTGCCTAAAGCAAATGTAACAAAAGCGTTAGAATCAGAAGGTATAGATTTAATTACTATAACTAATTTGAATCAATTAAAAGAGATATTGAAATAGGTGTAAATATGGAGTTCCTTGAAAGTTTAAATTTCCTAGATATAGCTATGATAATAGCTATTTTTATTTTAAGTCTGTTCTCGGCAGTTAAAGGTTTATTTAAAAATATAGTTTCATTTGTGTTGATGATCTTTGCAGTACTTGCAGCTGGAGTACTTGCTGTAAAGATCAGAGATGGTTTTATGAGCTCAATAATAGAAGATCCTGGTGTGGCGTATGTAGTCTCTTTCTTATTCGTTTTGATCTGCGCATATTTAATAATTTTCGGTATTATGAAAATTTTCATGAAAAATAATAAAGAAAAAGAGGGTATAGGAAATACTCTTTTTGCTCTTTTTATTGCAATTATTAAATATGTTTTAATATTCTCAATAATATGCTCAACAATTAGTTCTATCGATTATGTTAAAGATAGTAAATTTTGGGAAGATTCTCAGCTAGCTCCAATTTTTACTAAAGTAGGAGATCATGCATATAATACAAAAATTGAAATGCAAGAAGTCAATTTAAAAGACTATGTACCAAAACAAGTCGCAGGTGATCAATAATAAAGATTATTCAGATTTTAATTCTCTTAACATTAGTTCTTTTACAATAGTTTTAGGATCTTCTTTATTATATAAAGCTCTATAAGTAGCTGTAGCAATTGGCATTTCAACATTATTTATTTTAGCTAATTGGTATACAACTTCAGCAGTTAAGTATCCTTCTACAACGTTATTAACCATTGCTAAGGCTTCTTCTATTTTATGGCCTTGACCAACATATAAACCAAATCTTCTATTTCTTGATTGATTATCAGAGCATGTTAGTAAAAGATCACCAAGACAGCTAAGCCCAAGGAAAGTTTCTTCCTTAGCTCCTAGTTTTAAACCAAGTCTTTTCATCTCTGCTAATCCTCTAGTTATAAGGGCTGCATGAGCGTTAACGCCAAAGTTCATTCCAGCTGATATACCAGCAGCTATTGCTAGTACGTTTTTTACAGCGCCACCAACTTGAGCGCCAATAATGTCTGAAGTTGTATAGCATCTAAAAGTTTCAGAACTAAAAAGTTGCTGGATTTTTTTAGCATATTCAATATCTTCTGATGCTATAACAACAGCAGTAGGAAGTTTATTTGCTACTTCCTTTGCAAAGCTTGGACCGGTTAAAATGGCAAAATTAGTGTCAGGTAAAAACTCTTTTGCTATCTCATTAAGAAGTTTATAGCTTTGATGACAAAAACCTTTTGTTGCGGAGATAATCCCTTGATGAGGTTTAATAAAACCTTTTAACTCTTGTAGAGTGCTTTTAAATCCAGAACTAGGAGCTGCTACTAGTATTTCATCAAAATTATTAATAGAAGATTTCCAGTCAACAGTTGCTTCTAAATTATTTGGAAACTTTTCAATACTAGGAATATATTTAGCATTATTTTTATTGGCTAACATTTGTTCATTATGCTCTTTTTTCCAAGAACTTATGTTTACTTTATGGCCAGCATAGGCAAGTTGTAAAGCAAGAGCTGTTCCCCATGAGCCAGCCCCTAATACCAAAATATTTTTTTTCATTTTTTATAACCTGTAGTAATGCATCTATATAGATATTGTACCAAATATATTAGCTACAGAAAGAATAAGCTAGATTTATAGCTAAGATTAAATTTTATTTTATTGTAAAAAGTTACTTAATTGTTATTATGGATTATGCCGTAAATATTTGTAATAGCTATATTTACAAAAGAATCCCCTATGGTTCTTATTAATCTATCTACATCATATTCTAAGTATTTATGCCAAGATTCATACCCAGTATAATCTTTACCATCATTATAATAATCCCAGTTAACTTTTTTTGCTGTCTTCCTATTGTTGGAGAATTTATATATTTATTTTTTCTAGATATTTCATACTCTCTAGCTGCATTCTTTACTGACACATCACTTTCCCATGGGGGTCGAACATTTATATTTTTCGCTTCTATGTTTTTTTGATTCTTCATTATCTAAATCAAAATTATCTGAGCCAAATTCTTGAACTTCATATATAACAAGTTTTCACTTTTCTTCAGAGTGATGATTAGAACTATAATCTACTGTATAAGCTATAGAGTAAGGCATTTATTTAATTTCCTTGATGTAGTATATGTGTTACATTGGTAAATATTTATAAAATCTACATTCTTTTCAAAAGTATAATTTACCAAAGTTCGAATTAATTTTGTATCTATAGCATTTTACCAGTTTTAGTTAAACATCATTAGTTAATGGATAGGGCTGTCAAATTGAATATACAACTGGTAAATACTAGGAGGATATATAAGGAATGACAAAAGCATTTGAGATACCAAAGGATCAAGCCTATAAGCTTTTTAAATCGAACGCCAGTTCTGCTGGTATAGATCAACTGCTTCTTAAAGATTTTGAGGAAAATCAAAAAGTAACCTTTACAAAATTTGGAATAGATTATTATCAGGTAGTTATTTTCCACCACCAGTCATGGTAGTGGAAATTCCAAAGAAATCAAGTAGTATTAGAATGCTAAGAGTTACAACTTGAAGTGACAGAATAGCTCAAATGGTGATTAAGCCATCATTTGAGACACAAGTTGAACCATATTTTTAGATGATTTTTATGGTTACGGATCTAATAAATCTGCATTGGATGCGATATGCGTAACATGGAAAAGATGTTTGCGATATAATTAGGTGCTTGAGTTTGGTATTAAATAGCTATTTAATAATATTCCTCATGATATTCTAATGAAGGCGGTAACACAAGACAAATAGGTTAGGTTATATGTCAAAAGGTGTCTTATTCGCCCAAATCCGCCAAATATTACCAAGTTTTGTAATCTTCTCCTGTAAATTCATGACTTGTTTTATGGGAATGTGAATAATATTTTCCCCAGTTATAACCAAAAGCTGAAAATGGTAAGACTCCTATATAATTTACAGCATCAAACGAATAATCCTTAAGCTTTATCTCTTTAGCCTCTATAAATTCATCAGTTTTTAATGTGAAATCATAATCTCTCAGATTAAACTTAATTTCCATTAAATATTGAGCTACCATCATACAATTAATAATACTAGGAGTTCTGCTGTTATATTTAGAGTCATTATAAATTCCAGATTCGTGTGAAAAAATAGGATTCTTTATATATACATCAAAAAAATTATATAGAACAAAATCAAAAAATATATTACCTTTATTAGCATAAATAGCAGAGCATTCATGAGGATAAAACTTCTTACTTCCTGGTTTGGTTCTTAATTTTTCATATAATTTATATGAAGTAGCATCAGCTTCTTCTGCATTATGCGATACATCACCTCTACCTAAATACATAATTCCACTATGTCTTTGTTCTTTACCTAAATGGTTTACGGTTTGTATCTCTCTCTTAAGAATTCTAACGTTTGAGTCAATATAAAACCCACCATATTGTTGTAAAACAATCATTCTAAGTATATCAACAGCATATGCTACTTTACCAAATACACTATTTAATTCTGCTTGAATAAAACCTAGTATGCTTTTTTTTGTCTTATAATTTAAATATGTTAGAGAATTATTTTTATCTAAAAAGTTGTTGAGAAGAATCTCAATATTTTTAATTTCACATTTATTACTTAATTTGTAACTAGATAATACATATTCTAAACTCTTCATATTTTTAAGGTCGGTCCATATAATTCCCTTAAAATTACTTAATATTAATGACTGTAAGAATCCTTTTAATCTTATTTCTGGCATTTCTGAAACAATATGTATAGTATGTATCAGTTTACTACCTCTTACGCCTAAGTGATCAGTGCTTACGATATGATCCTCAAATCCTAATAAAGTACATGGAGTACATATGTTAAGATTTGCTTCTGATAAATTATCGTTACAAATTAGGCATTTACCTGATTCATATAGAGCTTTGTCTTCCTCAATCCTATGTCGCTCTGCAACTTGAGCGCATGTCTCAATATTAAATGTAAAATTGGGTCTAGGTCTTTTCATTATTTTTATAATTAAAATGATATTATATTTATATTGAAAATATAATCTTCTAATGTAAAGAGTTAATTGTAAAAAAAGCGTCTAAAAATGATCTGAAAGTAGAGTTACTTTGTAAATTTTGGAGCTTGTCGTAGCGAAGCTGCGTAAGAGATTACAGAAGGTCCGTCGATATCGATACTAGAGATAGGTATCAAACCAGCCCAGATAGTTGCTATTAAGGGTATAGTGGTCGTGAAATAGAAGGAAAAACAGTCTGGAACAATAGAAAGAGATGTAGGTCTTTATACTGTCGACCCAAGTTAATAAAGCGGGCGGGGTCTGTCAAACAAAAAGACTTAGAGACGGTAATAAAATAATTATTAAAGTATTTTATCTGTAATTTTAAATCTGTTCTTACATATTTAGTTATTTTCATAATTAATAGCAAGTACTGATAAAGTAGGTTGATTTAAATCATAAATTTCTATAACTAATAATTTAATCTTTCTTTGATGCAGTTATATAAATTCCCGGAACTTGTTTTGAATCAAACCACATATATTGAAAGCGATCAGGGTTTATTTTAGTAAGACCATTAATAGTTTTCTCATTGTTAAAATGAACAGCCGGGTCTGTGAATAAAATTAAGTCTTTATCGTCATCAATGGAGTTTCCTAATTTTTGATAGCCAGTTACTAAAGTCCAGTGTCCACCCCAATCAATCCAATCGACAAGCGTTGGTATGCCTTTATCAAGATTATCAACTAACATTTGTATATTGCCATTAGTTCCTTGCTCAACCTCAAGACCATGGGTTTTTAACCAATTTGCCATGTTTTCAGGAGTGGTGCCATAGTCATCATCAGTTTTTAACTCTTTGGCTATTTTCATCTCAGTTTCTTTATTCATGTCTGAATCTTTTAATAAACCGTAATAGTGCATTAAAGTCATAATAGCAGCAGGGCCGCAAGTATAGTCAGTTGTTTGTTGATAATCTTGGATATTCAGCATAGTTATATTTTTATCTGAAGGTAAATCAAATGTTTTTACAACTTTGTCGATAAAATTTTTGTCAGCAAAATTCTGATATGAGTATGCATAATTCATAAATATTAGAGTAATTGTTAGAAATTTAAGTAGTGTTTTGATCATTTTATATTCTTCGCTTGGTTTATGATCAAGGTGAGAGGATTGTATATTTCACTTTGAGAGAAGTAAATAAAAAGTTGCTGTAAAGATTGAAGTTTAATTAAAATATTTTTATCATATAACTATATTTCGTCAAATAACGAAACATATAGTGGGAAGTAGAAATGAAATTAGCTGATATTGTAGATTTTCAAAAAGCTTTAGGGGATGAGACTAGAATTAGAGTCTTAATGGTTATTTATCATCATGAGCTTTGTTTATGTCATTTAGCTCATATTTTTAAATTAGCTAATTCTACTCTATCAAAACATCTTGATATTTTAAGACGTAATAAACTTATCCATAAGAGGAAGCAGGGACGATTCCACTATTTCTATTTTAATTCTATATATAAAGAGGAATTAAAATGGCTTCTAGAAGCACTAAAAGATGATGCTACTGTGAAGCAAGATCTAAAACTAATTAAAGAAATGGTTGAACAAAGTCTGGAGCATCTTCCAGAGGTACATGCTAAAGAAGGAGTTTCAATATGAGTGGAACTAAAAATTATTTAAGCTTTAAAGTCTATGGTTTAGACTGTGTTGAAGAAGTTAATATAATAAAAAAAGCGCTTGCAAAAAATGTGCCTGAAGATCAACTTCAGTTTGACCTTCTAAATAGTAAGTTGCTTATTGAACAATCTCCAAATAATCAAATATCAGCCAAAGAGATTGTGGCATTGATTAAAAAGTCTGGATTAAAAGCTACAACATGGGATGAGCACATAAAAAATAATGATGAGAATCAAAGTTTTTGGAAGCGTCATTTGCGTTTAATAACAACATTATTTAGCGGATTATTTATAGTAGCAGCATATTTATATCATGGTTTTTTACATGGTTTTGTTCATGCATTAGTGGTTGGTGAATCAAGTGCTACAGAAGCTTTTCCAATAGTTTCACAAGTATTTTATCTACTGGCTATAATTTCTGGAAGCTGGTTTGTTTTCCCTAAAGCATGGGCAGCTCTGAAAAGGTTTGATGCAGATATGAATTTGCTAATGGTTATAGCTATTGTCTGTGCAGTAGCAATTGGTCAGTGGTTTGAAGCATCAATAGTAAGTTTCTTATTCGCATTTTCACTATCTTTAGAGTCTTGGAGTGTAGGTAATGCTAGATCAGCTATCACAAAATTAATAACTTTAACTCCAGATAAAGCTTTAGTCTATTGTTGCCATGATAAAGAGTTTGAAGAAAAACCTATTTCAGAAATTAACATAGGACGAAGAGTTCTTATTAAACCGGGTGAAAGGGTAGCTTTAGATGGTGAAGTTATAAAAGGTAGTAGTTTCTTGAATCAGGCGCCTATAACTGGTGAGTCAATGCCAATACAGAAACAAGTAGGTGATACAGTTTTTGCTGGTAGTATTAATGGTAATGGAACTATAGAAATAAAAACTACAAAAACAGCCGAAGACTCTTCTGTAGCTAAAATTATTCAAGCTATAGAACATGCTCAATCAAAGCGTTCAGAGTCTGAAAAATGGGTTGATCGTTTCGCTCGAGTGTATACACCAGCTATGTTAATTTTAGCCATCTTAATCGCTATTGTACCTTCATTATTTTTGGGAGGGGCTTGGCTAAGCTGGATTTATGAAGCTTTAGTTATTTTAGTTATAGCATGTCCATGTGCGCTGGTTATCTCTACTCCAATATCAATTGTTTCATCTTTAGCTAGTGCTGCTAGAAATGGTGTGCTAATTAAAGGAGGAACCTTTATTGAGATCCCTGCTAAATTAAAAGCTATAGCTTTTGATAAGACGGGAACTTTAACACAAGGTAAGCCTAGTGTCAGAGAAGTTATAACTAACAATATATCAGAAGAGGAGCTTATTAAAATTGCTGGAAGCCTAGAAAAAAATACTGATCATCCTATTGCTGAGGCTATTTTAAATTACTCTAAAGAACATAATATAGGATTAGTAGATAGTGATGATACTAAAGTTATTAGCGGCAAAGGTGTTTCAGGAAAAGTAGAGGGAAAAGAATACTGGCTTGGTAGCCATGTATTTAGCCATGAAAAACAATTGTGTGAAAATAGTTCAATGCATGAAAAAGCTGTTAAGTTAGAAAATTTGGGACATACATTAATTTTTGTGGGAAATGATAAGGAAATAATTGGAATAATAGCTGTTCAAGATGCTCTAAAAGAGAACATTCAAATAATTTTAAATAATTTGAGAGAGTTAGGTATAGAACAAACAGTTATGCTGACAGGTGATAACTCTGGTACAGCAAAAGCTCTTGGTAAACAAAGTGGGATAGATAAAGTCTATGCTGAATTATTGCCAGAGAATAAAGTTTCTAAAGTAGAAGAGCTTGTTGAGCAATATAAAGAAGTAGCGATGGTAGGTGACGGTATAAATGATGCACCAGCTTTAGCAAGATCTAACTTAGGCATTGCTATGGGAGCAATAGGGAGTGATGTTGCTATAGAAACAGCAGATGTTGCGCTTATGTCTGATGATTTAAGTAAGTTACCTTGGCTAATTAAGCACTCAAAAAGAACAGTAAATATTATTAAGCAAAATATTATCTTTGCAATAACCATAAAAGCTTTATTTATAACTCTTGCTATAGCGGGTGTGGCTACATTATGGATGGCAATAGTGGCTGATATGGGAGCAACATTAGTTGTAATTATGAATGCACTAAGATTGCTAAAAATTAAATAAACAATAAAGTAGAGCCTATAATACTTAATATTCCAGCAAATAAAAATTTTGAGTATTTATTAGATAGTCTATGCAAATATTTTGAACCTAAATAAGAGCCAATTAGTTTTATTGGTAATATGCATAAGATTGCTAACCATTTTATAATCCAAGTTGGAGAGTATAAATTATAGCTTTCATAATCTTCTATAATAGTTAGGCTTATTAATGCTACTGAAATAGTTAAGGCTAAAAACATTATCACATTTAGAATTTTACTACTATCAAGTTTTAATAAACGAAATATTAGATTTTTATTTAGAGTATTATTTCTTTGGGAGAGTTTTATTAAATTGTAAATAGTTAATAGTGTTAAGAAAAGAAGTACACTTCCACTAATGGCAGCAGCATCTATCATTTGAATTCCATCAGAAAAAACAAAGCTGGTTACAGCACCAATTAAAGTAGCTGGAATAATATTTGTTGCAAGTATCCAACTTAAACCTTTTGATTTATGTAGATTTCTTATACTAATTAAAGAGCTAAATAGTATTATAATTAGAGATGTATTAACAGCTATATCACTATAGTTGTGATTTATAATACAACCATCATCAGCGATAATTAATATTAAAAGTAATATTAGAATTAGATCTTCTTTAATACTAATTATTCTTGCGAGGAAGCTGATAAGAAACCCCATAAATAAGAATATTAGTAAGTAATCCATAATATATACAAACAAAATTAATTAATATATCTATATTATCTATAAATTATAAAAGGTTAAATAGATATTTTTTATAAAACATATAAGTTAAAATGATATTAATTATTGGTTTTGATGCTTATTTAACTAATAAGGTGTCAAATATAACAAGATAGTTTATGAAAATAACTCTTAAGCAACTTCAAGTTTTCGTTAATACTGCTAAGTCAGAATCTATTAGTATTGGTGCAGAAAAGTGCTTTATCTCACAAGCTGCGGCAAGTATGTCATTATCCCAACTAGAAAGTATGTTGGATACAACCTTATTTGATAGAGTTGGAAAAAGGATGAAACTAAATGATAATGGTCAAAACCTATTATCAAAAGCAATTCGCATTTTAGATGAAGTCAGTGAATTTGAATCATTTGCTGTTGATAATGAGCATTTATCTGGAAAACTAATAGTTGGCGCCAGTACAACTCTTGCTAGTTATGTTTTGCCTAAATATTTGGCTCAATTCAAACAAAAATATCCTGATGTTGAATTAGAGATTATTAATGGAAATACAAAAGAAATTATCCATCAAGTTGAAATGCTTGGGTGCGATATTGGTTTTGTAGAAGGGGCTTGTGATAGTCAAGCACTAGATGTGGAATTATGGAGAAAAGATAACTTAAAAGTCTTTTGCTCTATTAATCATCCTTTAGCAAAAAAGAAAAAGGTTTCGATAAAAGATATTCTTAAATATGAGTGGGTAACAAGAGAAGCGGGCTCAGGAACATTTGATATTTTCTATAAAGAGCTTGGTAAAGATGCAAAAGATTTGAAACAATTAATGGTGTTAAATAATTCTGAAGCTATAAAGCAATATGTTTCACATAGTGATTCACTTGCGTGTTTATCAGAGGCAATTGTCGAGGAGTCTTCAGATATACAAAAAATTAAAATTTTAAAAGTAGAAGAGTTAGATCTAAGTAGAGAGTTTTATTTACTTCTTAATAAGAAAAAATATCATACAAATCTTACTAAAGCATTTTCTGATTTTATTCATTCAGTCTAGTTTTATTCAATTATCCTTGAAAAAGTATGCTAAAGAGCATATAAATTATATTAAGTAAATTGATATTTTTGAGTAAAGGAGAATGGCTTATGACATTTGGAGTGATTTTATTATTAGTGATAGCTGCTATCTGTGTATATGTGGTTATGACGTATAACAAGTTAATTGCTGAAATAGAAACAGTTAAAAATTCAGAAAAACAAATTGATGTGCAACTTGATCGTCGTGCTAAGGTTTTTGACTCCTTAGTGAATGTGGTTAAAAAATATATGGATTATGAGCAAACTACATTGAAACAAGTAGTAGCTTTAAGAAATAAAGCAAATGTGGCAAAAGAAAATGGCGACGTACAAGAAAGAATAGATGCTGAAAATAAAATTTCAGAATTTGCTAGAGGCATAAACGTTCAATTTGAGAATTATCCAGAATTAAAAGCTAATCAGAATGTTATACAATTACAAGAAGAAATAACTTCGACTGAGAATAAATTAGCTTTTGCTAAGCAAGCGCTTAATGATTCTATAGAAAGATATAATGCCCATAAGAAATCATTTTTTGCTGGAGTAGTAGTAAGTCTCTTTAAGAAGTTAGATGAGAATTTTATTTATTGGAATATTTCTGAAGAGAAGAAAGCTCAATTAGAAGAAGCAAGAGTGGAGCTATAGATGAGTGAAAATTTACACTACGGCTCAGCAAACTGGAGAGAAGTAGTACGTAAAAACACGCAAAAGACATATCTAGTTATAGCAGTATTTTTAATTGTTTTCTTTTTACTGGGTATATTTGTAGATACTGTTTATAGGTATAGTGAATTAGCGAATTCATATTATCAATATTATCACCAACAGCTTTCTATCAGTCAGGTCTTTGTATGGCTTGCAACGTTTAAAATTATTCCTTATGCAACTATTATAATTTCAGCAATAACAGTTGTTTGGCTTTATATTACTTTTGCAATGTATGATAAGATAATGCTTTCTGGTACAGACTATCAGGAAATAACAGCAGATAATAATGATCCGTTAGCTCGGAAAATTTATAATGTTGTCGAGGAAATGAAAGTTGCTGCAGGTATGAGATATATGCCGAAAGTGTTTCTTATTAATGCAAACTATATGAATGCTTTTGCATCAGGATATTCAGAGAAATCAGCAATGGTTGCAATAACTGCTAAGTTAGCTCAAAGTTTAACTAGAGATGAATTGCAGGCTGTTATGGCACATGAATTAACCCATATCAGAAATCAAGATATTAAATTAAACCTTTTTACTATGGTTTTATCTAATATGATGCTTATTATTATGGATTTCCTATTTTATTCAGTGCTTTTCTCTGGAAATAATAGAAGTAGTAATAATCGTAATAATAATGCTGCAGTATTTTTCTTAATAATTATTATTTTAAGATATGTTTTGCAAATATTTACTATATTTATGATGCTATTCTTAAGTCGGACAAGAGAGTATATGGCAGATGCGGGAGCTGTAGAATTAATGCGAACAAATATGCCAATGGCAAATGCATTGATGAAAATATCAAAAGACAGCGCCACTCCTGAAGCACAAAATGAGTATAAACATAATAAAAATGAGAATCTTCGTAGAGCTTCTTATATATATGATCCATTAAGTGCTGGTTTTAATGGCGGTGATATGTCAGATATGTTTTCTACACATCCAAGCTTAGAGAATAGATTGCAGTCTATAGGTGTAAGTGTTAAAGGTTTGTGATTATGAATAATAGAAGCTTCAAAAAAGATGCTGGATTTACCTTAGTAGAGCTTATGGTTTCAGTGGCTATTGTAGCTATAATAGCTACAATAGCCACTTCAGTCTATTCTAACTACGTGCTAAGAACAAAAATAGCAGCAGAAGTTTCTGTACAGACAGCTAGAGCAAAAGAAATATATGATCTTAAAAGAAATGGTCATGATTTTTATTCTCTTCAGGGAAATGACGCACTTAATGAATATGCAGCTTTGACTAAAGATATTGGCACAACTGGAAGTGGTATAATTAATGGATATGGAGAGATCATGGTACGTCCAGAAGATGTACCGGAGGATTCTGTAAGGTGGCGTTGTGTTGTTGCCGGAGATGGCTTAACTCAGTCTAGCCTCCCTAGTCATTGTATATTAGGTGACGCAACTTTCTTTAGAATTCTAAAAGAGAATAACATGATTTTCAGTGAAGATAATTTTCAGTATGATGATATGCCTGTTAATGAGAATGGTTGGGGTAAAGTAAATACTGATAGTGACTTTCTTGGAAAATGGTATATTACTGGAGGGGATGAAGAAGTAGAAATCTGGAATGATTTTGAGAATATTGATGATGCACGTCCAAATGTTGCTGAGCTAGATGGTGATAGGAATGAAATAGTTGATTTTTCTCATGATCTTGCATCTAAAGGTTTTGATAGTATGAAAATGTCTTTTGATTACTATTCAAGAACAGGTAATGAGTCAAGTAATTTTCAGGTTTATCTTGGGGATGAACTTGTTTATACTCATGATAATTTTTCACAAGGTTGGCAAAGTATTAATATTGATTTAACTAATACTAATGCATCTGGTAAAACTTTAACTCTAAGGGAAGCAGGGGCAGATGACAGTTATGGTGCTTTGATTGATTTAGATTCATTAAAAGTGACACCTAATAAAATTAGTTAAATAAAGATTTTTCTAGAATCTATAAAATTCACTTCAAATGTAATATAATTTGAAGAGTGCATTCGCCAAAATCTTTATGATTTTTTTCGGTAAATAATATAAATAAAAAATAATAAGTGGTATCAATGTCAGAACAAGAACAGCCAAGAAAAAAGTTATCATTATCAACAAGAAAGACTTTAACAACAAATAGAGCAGTTACATCAAGCAATAATTTAAAAAATAAACTTCAAGCTAAGAAAGAAAGCTCCGTAAGTAATTTTCTAAAACATGCAGATAGTGATTTAGCCTCATTATATGAAGAAAGAAATGATGTTGTAGAACAAATAAAACAGCTAGAGCAAAGATTACAGTTTGCTAAAAGTGAACCTTTACAAGAATTCTTAATCGAATTAAAAAGTAAGGATTTTGATCTTTTAGCAAAAATAAATGATAGAGTTAGTGAGATTTAGAATAAGTTTTCAAAAATTTCTTTTATTCCTTTTTTAGCAAGAGTAAGCATTTTAGCAAACTCTTCTTCAGAAAAATCTTTACCTTCTGCTGTACCTTGAATTTCTATTAAACCGCCATTTGAATTCATTACGACATTCATATCCGTTTCAGCATTAGAGTCCTCATCGTAATCTAGATCTAAAACTGGATTATCATTATATATTCCAACAGAAATAGCAGCTACTTGAGCCTTTAAAGGTTTAGCTTCAGCAGGAATCATATTTTTTTCTTTCATATGTTCAACTGCATCTTTGATTGCTAATGATGCACCTGTAATAGCTGCTGTACGAGTTCCTCCATCAGCTTGTATAACGTCACAGTCTACTTTTATTGTATATTCTGGTATTTGAGTAAGGTCAACACTAGCTCTAAGAGCACGACCAATAAGTCTTTGTATTTCTTGAGTTCTTCCTGACTGCTTACCACGAGCAGCTTCTCTATCCATTCTTGTGTGTGTAGATCGAGGAAGCATTCCATATTCAGCAGTTAACCAACCTTCTCCTGAGTCTTTTTTAAACTTTGGCACACCTTCTGTTACAGAGGCTGTACATAGTACTTTAGTATCGCCAAATTCTATTAGTATTGAACCTTCAGCATGTTTAGTGAAATTATGTGTAACTTTTAAATTCCTTAGTTGGTCATTATTTCTACCACTAGGTCTCATTTCGACTCCTTGTTTAATATAAAAATTAGTATATATGTGTATAATTGTTATCAATAATAGCTTTTAGGAATTGTTTTTTAAACAATTAAGCAGTTAAAATAATTTTTGGTGAGATGGAAATACTAACAAATATAGATGAAAAACATTATGAATTTTGGTTAAGGGACGCTAAGCATTTAACAATAGCTTTAAAAAAATATTATAGTGAAATTACTCTGACAAAACATTCTCAAGAGTTAGAAGATTTAAATAGCTTTGAGCGTAATTTGCTGAATAAAGATAATAGCATAGTAAGAAAAATTAGTTTAAATTCAGATGAAAAAGAATTGGTGTATGCAAGGACAATTGTTCCTATTGATACATATGTCTTTTTTAAAGAAAGATTTGAATCTTTGGGAGAAAATCCAATAGGCGAGAGCTTTTTGTATAATAATGATAACTTTTTAAGAAGTGACTTTATTGTAAGGAAGCTTTCAAATAAAGAATTTCAGCAAGAAACGAATAGAAGTGTAACAAATGATTATGTTTTCTCGCGGAGCTCTATATTTTCTTTAAAAGAGCAAAATAATTTAAAAGTTCTAATTACAGAATATTTTTTAGGAATTAAAAATTTAGTGGAAAAAAGAAGTTTAAATGTTAAATAAAGAGACTTTAAAAGCCTATGTGATGCTAATGAGATTGCATAGACCAATTCCTATACTTTTAATACTATGGCCAACGCTAACAGCTTTAGTGATAGCCTCTCATGGTATACCAGAATTTAAATATTTATTTATATTTGCTATTGGTGTAATTGTGATGCGAACAGTTGGCTGTATTTTAAATGATATTGCTGATATAGACTTTGATAGGCATGTGGCAAGGACAAGTTCTAGACCATTAACTACTGGTAAATTAACAGTTAGGAATGCTGTAAATTTATGCCTGGTTTTATCTTTTGTAGCTTTTGTATGTGTCTTATTTTTGAATATGTTTACAATTGTTTTATCTTTTATAGCATTGTTTTTAGCTATTTTATATCCGTTTTGTAAAAGGTTTTTTGCCATGCCTCAATTTGTACTTGGTTTGGCTTTTAACTTTGGGATATTGATGGCTTTCTCTGCGATACAAAATAAATTACCGATAGAAGCGTGGGTATTTTATTTAGCTACTATATGTTGGACCATAGCATATGATACGGTTTATGCATTAGCAGATAGAGAATTTGATCTGGAAATAGGTATAAATTCATCAGCTATATTATTTGGTAAAAGAGTTTTTAGTTTTATATTTATATTTAATTTTATATCTATAGCTTTCTTAATTTTATTAGGAATTATCTGTAAATATGGGTTGATATATTATGTGGGATTATTTCTGGCAAGTTTATTTTTTATATATAACTATTTTGTTTATAAGAAACTAGGCATAGAGAAATGTATAAAAGCTTTTTCAGATAACCATTGGGTAGGGCTAATATTATTTATATGTGTTTTGCTTAATTACTTTTAATTATCGCTATTAATTTTCCATTTTCTATAATCATCTAATTGAAAAATTTTTAAATCAAATGAGTTAATCATAGCTAAAAGATGGTCGAAAATATCTGCTTGAATGCTTTCATAATCAGCCCAAGCGGTAGTGTTTGTGAAAGCATATATTTCTATTGGCAAACCAACTTCACTAGGATCTAAGTGTCTTACTAACATTAAGAAGTTAGAATGCTCTATAGTTGGTAAAGCTTTTAAATATTCAGTTATGTAATATCTAAATAAAGTCGCATTTGTAATAGTTTTACAATTCTCTTTATTGTTTAAGTAATTCTTTAACAGATCTATATGTTTAAGATTATCTATTAATTTATCATCACAGAAGCGAATTGTGTTTATATCTATTTTTAGGGCTCTTTTAATTCGTCTCCCTCCAGATTCTTGCATTCCACGCCAGTTTTTTACACCACCACTAATTAAAGCAGCAGTGGGTATGGAAACTATGGTTTTATCAAAATTTTGGATTTTAACTGTATTTATTGCGATATCTAATACAGTACCATCAGCACCATGACTCGGGATAGTTATCCAGTCACCAACTCTAACTGTATCATAGGTTGATACCTGAATATTTGCTACAAATCCTACAATGCTATCTTTAAAAATTAAAAGCAGTACTGCTGATAGAGCTCCTAATCCCGTTAGTAGTATTAAAGGAGATTTTTCAATAATTATAGAAATAGCTAATATTATCCCTAAGAAGACAATAATTAATTTAAGAGCTTGAATGAAGCTTTTAATTAGGTAGTATCTAGTATGATTTTTCTTTCTAAGCCAGTCGCAGAAAATATCTAATATAATGAAGACAGTTTTTAGTGACATGTACAAAATGTAAAGAAGAGCTAGGCTTTTAACTATTTGAGATACTTCTCTAGTCCATGAGACTTGATTGAAAATTACAACTTTAGATCCAATAAAAACTATAATACCCGGTATTATTTTAAGTAGAGTTCCAACTAGACTTTTCTCAAAGCTGCCATCAATAGATGCTTGCCTAATAAATCGATCTAGGAATTTCTTTGTATATATATAATTTATAAATTTTAATACCCAGTATGCGATAAGACCAATACCAAGCAAGCAAGATATTAAGAATATTTCTACTAGGATTATTGAGAGTGTATGGTTTAGATTAAAATTTTCTTTAAAAAAGTTTAGAAGAGTATATTGTAAATCCATTTTCTGAGATTTTTATATTTTAATTACTTTATCATACAGGATAATAAAATGTATTTTTAGGATATATAGCTATGTTTTTTTATTATATAAATTTACTTTCATGTTCTAAGAGCCATATTTTCTTTTCTATACCACCAGTGAAGCCACCAAGCTTACCATTGCTATTTATTACTCTATGGCAAGGGATTATTATGGGAATATTATTTTTCCCATTAGCATTTGCTACTGCTCTAAAAGCTTTTTCATTTCCTATGTTTTTAGCTTCATCTAAGTAGCTAATTGTTTTTCCATAAGGTATATTTTGTAGCTGTTTCCAAGCGTTTTTCTGAAATTCTGTACCATTTAGTTTTAACGGGATAGTAAACTTTTTAAGTATACCAGAAAAGTATAAATCTAATTCTTTTGCAGTTGTCTCAAGGATTTCATTAGTTTCTTCTACTATTTTTAAGGCTTTTAAGTCAAGCTTAGCAAGTTTTTGATTTATATTAATTTCACCAAACCCTAATGCTAACAAAGCTGAATTATCTGCAATAGCTATAAGATCTCCAATAGGAGATTTTATGTTTTTTGAGTATAAAACTACATCTGCCATATAGGGAAAACCTTATTTATATATTTTACAAACTTAAGCATTCCTACATTCTGCTCAGTATACCCAAAATCATCACAAGCAATTTCTGGATACGCAATTCCTATTCCATATATGTTTGGAGCTATAGTTCCATGATAAGGATTATGCTTATAGTTAGTTACTCCATTAATAGGAATATTTCTACTTTCAAATCCCATAGCGTGAATTAGTAAATCACATTCTGAAAATTCTTTACTATAGGAAGGGTCTTGTATATGTACTCTTTTGATATGCTTTGAGGTCTCTAAGTTTTCTTTTGCCCAGGCAGCGGCTAGACCTTTTAGTCCTGTATTATCATAAATTATCTTATCGTTATAAGGCATAGCATATTTTGTGAAACTTCTGTAAAAATTTACAATATTCTCAGCATTAGCATCTATTAAGTTTTTTAATACAAGAATAGCTGAGTGAGAAGATCCTATTACACCAATTTTTTTATTTTGTAGGTTTTCTTGAGCTAGCTTTGTTGGACATAATGCAATTTCTAGATTTAAGCTTTTTTTGTTTGTATTTTGTTGGGCTTGCTTAGCTCCTGTAGCTAAAATAAGTTTCTTTGTTTTAAAAGTTTTATTAAGTGTTTCTATTTCAATAATTCCACTTTTATCGCAAATAGAGATCGCTTTACTTTTATAAGTATTTAAACCAGAGGATAAAAGTTCTTTAGATGCATCTTTTAAAGCGTCTGCTAAATATCCTAATGAACAGACATCATTAGGATTGAGGTTTTTAAGATCAGATTTAAGTTCTTTATAATTAATTGATTTAAAGCTATAGAATGAATCATTTAAGGTTTCAACAATAGTGTTTCCGGGAACTTCATACCATTTAGAGTTTATTTCTCCACCATTGAAATCTTCATCTATCCATAAAATATCATTAGGTAATATTTTCTCATCAAGTAGTTTTGCTATTGCAACTATACCAGCACAGCCAGCTCCAATGACAGTCCAAGAATAAATTTTACTAGACACTATTACTTTCTTAAATGAATTTAAATATTTTTATATTATATTTTTTATTGAGAGATATTTCTAAGAATTTCTTTAAAGAGTGGAATGAAAAGTTTATAGGTATAAATTTAGTTAAATATATTTCTCTATAACCTATATAATTGAAGAAATTACTTATTCTTTGAGAAAAATCTATGAGAAAGAAGTATAAATTGATTCCCATAATTATATTAGTTATTGGTTTGCTAGCGTTTTTTATGCTTGGTGGTTATAAATATTTAACGCTTGAAACTCTTAAGCAAAACTATGATCGTTTACTTCATTTCACTTCCGAGAACTTAATATTAAGCTCTCTGATATATTCTGTTTGCTATATCTTAGTTGTTGCCTTTTCTATACCTGGCGCTGCTGTTATGACTTTACTAGGAGGTTTTCTTTTTGGTATCGTATTCGGCTCAATATTAGTTGTTTCATCAGCAACAATAGGTGCAGTTATTTTATTTCTAGCTGTGAAAACATCGTTTGGAGAAATGCTTAAGGATAAAGCAAAAGGTAGCATTGAAAAGATGAGAAAAGGATTTTCTGATAATGCTTTTAATTATTTATTAGTACTTAGACTAGTGCCAATCTTTCCTTTTTTTGTAATTAATATTGCTTGTGGTGTTTTAAATATAAAGCTAAAAGATTTTTTCTTTGGAACACTATTAGGAATAATTCCAGGTTCGGTGATTTATGTATGGGTTGGTACGGGTCTTGGTTACGCTATAAAGCAAGGGCAAGAGCTTAATCTTAGTATTATTTTTCAAAAAGAATTTATTTTACCAATTTTAGCTTTAGCATTACTTTCTTTAATTCCTGTAATAAAAAAGAAATTAACAAGAGATAAGTCTTATGAAAGAAATTAAAACGGATATTTGTATTATTGGTGGAGGTTCAGGAGGCTTATCTGTCGCTGCTGGAGCAGTGCAAATGGGTGCAAAGGTTGTTCTTTGTGAAGGCGGAGAAATGGGTGGAGATTGCCTAAATTATGGTTGTGTTCCATCTAAGGCAATGATCGAAGCTTCTAGGGTTGTTTATCATACAAAGAAAGCACATAAATTTGGGATAGAGATAGATGGTGTAAAGCCAAGTTATAAAAAGGTTCAGCAGCACGTTAAGAATGTCATAGCTAAAATAGCTCCTCATGATTCTGTAGAAAGGTTTGAAGGCTTAGGGGTGAATGTAATAAAAGAGTATGCTCAATTAGTCGATAGATATACAGTCAAAGCTGGGGAAACAATCATAAAAGCTAAATATATAGTTTTAGCTACAGGCTCACGAGCTAAAGTACCTCCTATAAAAGGTCTGGATGAAGTTAATTATTATACAAATGAAAATATTTTCGATATATCAGATAAACCTCAGGAGTTGACTGTTTTAGGTGGAGGTCCTATAGGAGTAGAGCTAGCTCAGGCTCATGCTTTATTAGGTTGTGAGGTAACTATTATTGAAGCTTTTTCTGATATTTTAAGTTTTGCTGATTCAGATTGTCGAAATGTAATCTTAAATGGATTTAAAAAGTTAGGTATAAATGTTGTCACAAACGCCAAGATACAAGAGATTTATAAAGATAATGACACTATTTATGTAAAAACAGATACTAATGTTTACTCTGGAACACATCTTCTAGTAGCTACAGGTAGAGCACCAAATATAAAGAAATTAAATCTTGGAGAAGTTGGTGTTGTTCATACAGAAAAAGGTGTAACAGTAGATTCATCACTAAGAACTAACTATAAAAATATTTATGCTATAGGAGATATTGCTGGTCCATATCAGTTTACACATGCAGCAGGTTATCATGCAGGTATAGTTATTCAGAATATGTTGTTTAAGCTTCCTGTTAAGGTTGATTATAAGAGTTTTCCTTTTGTAGTTTATACGACTCCTGAATTAGCTCAGACAGGTATGCCTATAAAAGAAGCTGATAAGCAGGATGCTAAAATTCTAACAATTGATTATGGTAGTAATGATAGAGCTCAGGCTAATTTGTCCACGGAAGGTTTGGTAAAAGTAGCTGTTGATAAAAAAGGTTATATACTTGGGGCTACAATTGTTGGAGAGAGTGCTGGCGAGCTTATAAATGAATGGACAATAGCTATTAGAAATAAATTTAAAATAAAGCAAATGACTTCACATATAGTAGCTTATCCAACTCTAAGTGAATTAAACAAAAGAGTTGCTGGGAGCTATTTTACTCCTATGCTTTATAGTAAAAAAGTTAAAACAATTGTTAAAATTTTATTAAAGATTCTTGGTAAAAGAATATGATAGAGCAAAAAGTTAGACCATGGTTTCAGAGATATTTTGTTGATATGGTAGCTATGGCTTTATCTAAATATTGTTCTCCAAGTAGTCTAACAATTGCTTCATTTATATTTGGTTTTATAAGTGCAATATTTATATTTATTGATATATATATAAGCGTCTTTTTTCTTTTACTTTCGGGATATTTTGACATATTAGATGGAAGTGTTGCTAGGATACAAGGAAAGTCATCATCATTTGGTACTATGTTAGATATTCTAAGTGATAGATTTGTAGAGGCTTTTATAATCATTGCTATATTTATCCATCAACCATATATTGCTTGGGTTGGTTTATTTATGATGATGTCAATAATCGTTTGTATAAGTAGTTTTTTGTTGGTTGGAATTTTTAGTCAGCAACAAAGTCATAAAAGTTTTTACTATAGTCCAGGGCTTATGGAGAGAGCGGAGACATTTATATTTTTTATTGTAATGATTCTTTTGCCTAGTACAACTTTGTATTTAGGTTTGGTTTTCACTATATTAGTATTGTGGACAACAATTTATAGAGTTTATGAGTTTTATTGTTATTCAAGTCAAGAAGGAGATTAGTTTATGCATAAGCATTTGAATAAAGTTTTTATAGCATATATGGCTGGATTAATAAGTGCTTTAATTTTGGTATACATTTTTACTTTTATTGCGAAGCAACAAATTCCTGTGTCAGAAGATTTTAAATTTAAGTTATACCGTTTGATGGTATGGGGAGGAGTTTGGGGTATTTTATTAGCATTACCTCTGTCTAAGAATATATGGGTTAAAGGCTCTATTGTTGGGCTAGCAGTTATATTTTTTAACTTCTTAGTGAAAATGCCTTTATCTGGTCAAGGTTTCTTTGCACTTAATGCGGGTACGGAAGTCTTTCTTATGAATATTATATTTAATTATTTATGGGGATTATTGGCCGCTGTAATATATGCTAAGGTTGCCAAGGGATAAGACTCTCAATAGTTTTAGGAGCATATATTATGCAAAAGTATCTGAATAAAGTTTTTATTGCTTATATGGCTGGTCTAGTAAGTGCATTAGTTATTGAGCTTTTATGGATTTTAGCAACTACACACAATCTAAATTTGACAGAAGAGCTTAAGTTTGAAATCTATCGCATGATGATCTGGGGTGGAGTTTGGGCGACACTTTTTGCTTTACCTATCTCAAAAAATATATGGGTAAAAAGTACTATTATTGCTCTAATAGTTATACTTTTTAATTATATGATAAGAATGCCTTATTCAGGAGATGGCTTTTTTGCATCAAATGCTGATAGTGGGTTATTTTATGCTAATATTATATTTAATTTTCCATGGGCATTTTTAGCAGGTTTTATTTATGATAAAACTATAGAGAGGGTGTGATGAGAAAATATTTTGTAGCGTGTATTTTGGTTTTCTGGACTATATTGGGTTTTTCAGCACAAAAATCAGAAGAATGGAAATATTGGGATCATTGGGATAAAGACTCAAAACAAGTTATAAACTTTGATCCATGGCAGCAATTTCTTAATAAATATCTTGTTAATATAGGTGATCAAACATATGTGAAATATGATCAGGTGTCACAGGAAGATCAAGAAAACTTAGAAAAAGCGATAGATGATTATAGTAATCTTAATATATTGTCTTATAACTCTAATCAGCAATTAGCATATTGGATAAATATGTATAATATGCTAACCGTTGATTTAATTCTAAAAAATAAAGGAATAACTTCAATTCGCCAAATTGATCCTAAATGGTTTGGAGCATCTACGGGAGTTTGGGATAAGCCAGTAATTAGAATAGAAGGTAAAGATATTACTTTAAATGATATAGAGCATCGTATTTTAAGACCAATATGGCAAGATCCACGTATTCATGCAACCTTGAATTGTGCATCTATTAGTTGTCCAAATCTATCTACACAAGCATTTGAAGGAAATATAATTGATAAGCAATTATATGATGCTTTTAGTAATTTTATTAATAGCCCTAAAGGTGTAAAAGTTGATGGAACTGGCTTATTAATATCAAAGATTTTTTTCTGGTATCATGCTGATTTTGGAAGTAACAAATCTATGGCAGATTATATATATAACTATTCAAAAGATCCAAAAGTAAAAGAATATGTTCAAAAGACCCATAAAATTAATTATCAAAACTATAATTGGAGTTTAAATATTTATAAAGGCGATTAGTTTTTACTATTTATACTTGCCTAAATTCAGTTTTATACTTGTTTTTCTTAATATTGCCACTATATGTATATTTGAGAAAGTTCATATAAGATTAATATTTTAAAAAAGGTTTATATAAATGGCAGATTATTATTCATTACTAGGTGTCAGTAAGGGTTGTTCTGAAGCAGACCTTAAAAAGGCATATAGACGATTAGCAAAAAAGTATCATCCAGACGTTAATAAAGATGCTGGGGCAGAGGATAAATTTAAAGAAATTCAAACTGCTTATGAAGTTCTAAGAGATCCAGAAAAAAGAAAGCTTTATGATTCTTATGGAGATAATTGGGATAAGGTACAACAAGGAGGCTTTGGCGGAGGCCAAGGGGGCTTCGGAGGTTTCGGTGGAGCAGGTGGTTCTTCGCAGAGTTTTAATTTTGAGGATTTAGGAGATATCTTCGGCGATCTTTTTGGTGGAGGCGGTGGCAGAGCTAGTGGCTTTGGTGGTCGTCAAAGAGCTCAAAAAGGTGAAGATATAACAATTTCTCTAAAATTAACTGTTGATGAAGCTTTAAATGGTGGTAAGAAAAATGTTGCCTTTAGCTATCAAGAAGTTGGAGCTAATGGTATGCCATCAATTAAACATGAAAATGTTGATGTAACTATTCCAAAAGCGATAGGTAATGGTAAAAAGCTTCGCTTGAAAGGTAAGGGTGCTGCTGGTATAGGCACAAATGCTCCTGCTGGAGATTTGTTTATAAAGATTGAAGTAGTTGCTAGCGGTAATTATAGGGTTGAAGATAATGATGTTTATGAACATATTAATATAACTCCATGGGAAGCCGCATTAGGGACTTCATTAGAGATAGATACTCCTTTCGGTAAGAAGAAAATGAAAGTTCCAGAGAATACTCAGTCTGGACGTAAAATGAGAATAAAAGGTAAAGGTCTTGCAGGAGCTGATTTCTATGTTGTTTATGATGTCAAATTACCTGCAGCAGATACAAATGAAAAGAAAGAGTTTTATGATAAGATGAAGGAGTTAATGGATTTTAATCCAAGAAATTAGAAGTTGTATAAATTCTATATTTTTATATAATACTAAATCAGTATACTATTATTTAATAACTTATTAAATGATTTATAAACAGTTAAAATCTTTATTAGATATACCTCGAGGTACAGTTTATATATTTTTTATTTATAGTATCTTGTTGGGAATTCTTTCTTTAACGATCCCAATTTCTGTTCAGACTCTTGTGAACTTGGTTAATGTCAGTATTTCTACAAGACCCATTATTAGTCTGACTATTATTTTATTTGTTCTATTAACAACAGCTTTTTGTATTAGAATATTTCAGATTTATTTAGTCGAGCATATAGAGCGAAGATTGTTTGTTAATCTATCAGTCAAGATATTAGAGAAAATCAATAAAATAAGATTCTATAACTTTACAAATATTAATGTAGCAGAAAAAGTTAATAGAGCCTTTGAGCTACCAATGTTACAGAAATCTGTTTCAATAATATTTATAACATTGTTAGATATAGTATTACAGATAATATTTTGTGTCATAATATTGGGGTTTTACCATCCTCTTTTTTTAACTTTTGACATTCTTTTAGTAACTTTAGTTTTTTTATCTTTATTTTTACCTTTTTTCTCAGCTTGTAAAACAGCCTATGCTGAGTCTACATGCAAGTATGAAATAGTTGCCTGGTTTGAGGAGTTAGCTAATAATCCCATTTCCTTTAGACAAGCAAATAATGCTGATTTGAGTTTAAAAATTTTAGATAAACATTTATGTGATTATATAGGCTATAGGAAAAAGCATTTTGGATTTTTATTAAGGCATCATATTTATATTGGCATAACTTATATTTTGATAAATATAGCTTTATTAAGCTTAGGTTCATACTTGATTATTAAAGGTCAATTATCTATTGGTCAGTTAATAGCTGCAGAATTATTAATAAATGTTGTTCTTGTTGGAATGTTAAAGTTTAGCTACTATCTTGATGACTGCTACGACTTTATTGTTGGTGCTATAAAGATAAAACAGTTATTTGAGATTTCGGAACTTGAGAAAATAGAAAAACTCTCATTAAATGTCTCTAGTATTGATAGGCTTAAAATATTAGATAAAGATATAGAGCTAAATGTAAGCTTCAAAAATAAAAATATAGAACAGTTAGTTTTAGATAAGGAAAGTACTAATAAGATATGTCTGAGTCTGCTAGATGGTAATAAATTTGAATCATTTTCTTTATATATTAATGATCATGATCTTTCTATATATGATCAAAGTAGTTTGAATGAAAAATTAATTTTGATTAGAAATATTGAGTTATATGATGCAAAAGTTATTGAAAATATAAAACTAGGTCAGTTAGAGAGTTTTAAGGTAGAGTTTCTTAAAGAAGTATTAGTAAAACTTGATTTAGAGTATCTTGAAGAGATATTTTATGAAAGAATTGATTCACAAATAGTCAAATACAAGATTGATTATAATGATCAAGTTATTTTGATGATCTTAAGAGCAATAATGATGGATCCTAAGCTTATTCTTATTGTTGACGTTTTTTATTTTTTAAATACTGAACTACAAAATAAAATAATTAATTTATTAAATGAGTTAAAAATTCCTACGATAATAATTAGGCAGGGTTCAAATGTTAGAAAGTCAGAGATTGCTTAAAAAAAGTCCTAGTTTAGCAAAAGTAATTATAGTAGTTTTTATAGTTGTATTTTCTTTAGTAACAATTTTAGCATTTGTTCCATGGCAACAGACAGCTGCTAGCTATGGATATGTTACTACGCTATCACCTTCTGAAAGACAGCAAAATATATCAGCTCCTATGGGGGGACGTCTTGGTAGATGGTTTGTTTTTGAAGGCGAGAAAGTAAAAAAAGGAGATCCCATTGTTGAAGTTATTGATTTAGATCCTGAAGTATTATCCAGATTAGAAGAAGAAAAAAAAGCCATAGAACTTAGCATAGCATCATCAGAACTAGCAATTAAGAATGCTAAAAAAAATGTTGCAAGACATAAGCACCTTGTTAAAACTGGAGCAAGTACTCAGAGAATAATTGAACAGTCAGAATTTGAGTTAGTGAATTATACTAAAGAGCTTGCGATACAAAGAGTTAATTTAGCAAAGGTTAAGGTTTCAATAGCAAGGCAGAAAAGTAGATTAGTAAAGGCTCCTGTTGATGGAGTAATTGTTGATAGAGTTCATGGTGTTGGGGGTCTAATAGTTAAGGAGACTGACGTTTTAGCAACTATAGTTCCAGAAAGTAAAACTCGTATTGTAGAGTTATGGGTTAAAAATATGGATATTCCTTTGATAAAGCTGAGAGATAAAGTGATGTTGCAGTTTGAGGGCTGGCCTGCTGTTCAGTTTAGTGGATGGCCTCAGATAGCAATTGGTACTTTTGAGGGGGAAGTAATGTTTATTTCTCCACAAAATAATTACTTAGGCGAATATAAGATCTTTGTTAAGCCTGCCGGCGATAGAAATTGGCCTTCTCCAGATATTTTACGTCTTGGTACTGGAGTGAAAGCTTGGGTAATGCTTAATAAAGTTAGTTTAGGTTATGAATTGTGGAGGAGATATAACGGTTTTCCAATTAATCTAAACAGTCCAGATTTGCGTATAGAAGAAACTAAAGAAGTTGTTTAAGGCTATGCTATAGTATATAAATTATGCTAAATCTTTTTAAATAAATATTCATCTATGAAAAAAACACATATTCAACTAGTAACTTTAGCCATTATCACTATTATGGGTATGGATCTTATTGATACTACAGTTATGAATAATATCTTACCCAAAATAGCTGAAACTTTTGATGTTACTCCAGTTCATTTAAAGATGGGTATTAGTATATATATGATTATCATGGGTATGTTTTTACCAATTAGTTCTTGGATTGCAGAGAAAGTAGGCTATCGTAAGACATTGATTTTTGCGGCAAGTGGTTTTGGTTTTTTCTCCATGATGACTGGTTTAGCAACATCAGATATTCAGATGTTTACGTACAGAGGTTTTCAAGGTTTATTTGCTGCATTCTCAGCTCCTGTTGCAAGCTTAGCTTATCTTAAATTTTCAGAAAATATGTTGGAAGGTACAGCATCTCTATCTAACTATACTTTAATAATGGCAGTAGTAGGGCAAATACTTGGAGGTATGCTCGCTTCGATCTCACCAGAATCATGGAGATTAGCTTTTTTATTGCAAGTTCCTTTTGCATTATTTGCCATTCTCATTTTATATAAAATCTTTCCAAAGGAGGATTTACTTAATAAAGATAGGAAGTTCGATTTTTTAGGGTTAACTATAATTGGTTTATCGATCTCATTTCTATTTATTCTGAGTGAGGTTATTTTAAAAGATGTGGCAGTTTGGATTAAAATTAGCCTAGCTGTTGGTGTATGTTTTTCAGTATCTTTATATGCTTTTGTTTATAGGAAGATAAAGGATCCTGTCATAGATTTTAGTATTTTTAAAAATCATGATTTTAAAATTCCTTTTTATACAAATTTTCTATGCAGACTAAGTGTTTATTGGGTGTTTTTTGCTTGGCCTGTGGTTCTTTATAATCTAAGTCATTTAAACACTATTTATATATCTATCATGTCAGTATTTCTGATGCTGGGTACTATAGTGTCGAAGAAAGTAACTAAAAAGCTTATATATCATTATGGATATAAGCTTTGTATGATAGTAGGCCTTATTGGAATAGCATTTGTTTTATCTTTATCTATAGTTTTTGATATTCATTATCATTATTTCACCTTCTGTTTGATGGCTATGGCATATGGCTTTGTGTTGGGAATGTATCAAACTTCGTCTAATGCAGTAATGTACACCGTTATAGATAAAAGTAAGCTAGATAGTGTAAATACCCTTAAGAATTCAAGTAATATGATTTCATCAGCTTTTGCTTTAACAGCATTTACATTGGCATATGATTTTTATCATATGTTAGGTTCAGATCATCATTGGGAGAAGGTTTTCTCAGAGGCTTATTATGCAGTAGTGCTTTCAGCAGCGATTATTCAAATATTACTAGCTCTCTGGATATTTTTTGGAATGAGGAATATTAGAGAAAATCTATAGATAGATTTAATTCTCTGATTTATTTTTTATTATTGTCAAAATGTGCTAAATTTAAATATTAAGTGTTAGTCTTTTATATTTTTGATGCAAGAAGTCTCTTTTATTAAACAGCTTGGTGGAGTTTCAATTATAGCAGGAACTGCCATTGGAGCTGGTATGTTAGGAATCCCTTTCGCAGTTGCAGCTACAGGCTTTTATTTTGCTGTTTTTTTACTACTTATTGTCTGGGTGGTTATGTATGCTACTGCGATGCTTTTAGTTGAGATAAGCTCTTCGCAACCTATAGGTGTAGATATGGATTCTATAGCCTATAACTTACTTGGAAAGTGGGGGAAAGCTTTCAATTTAGTATTTTACTTATTACTTTTATATTCTTTACTTACAGCCTATATATTTATGGGAGGAGAGTTATTTTCGGACTATATTCTAAAACCTATAAGTGATGGTTTGAATGACTGGTCTAAAGTAGTTTTTTGTGTGATGTTTGGTTATTGTATATTTATGGGTACAAAAGCAACTTTTTACGTTAATAAATTTTTCTTATTTTTAAAAATTTTAGCTTTTGTGATGTTTGTTTTATTTATTATTCCAGATGTTAAATCCTCATTTTTAAAAGAAAGTCATTTTGGTTTTAGTTACGGATGGTTTGCTATTCCGATTCTAGTTACATCTTTTGGTTTTCATATAGTTATTCCAGCTATTAGAAATTACTATAAAAATGATAAGGTCTTTAAGAAGGTAGTCAGTATAGGGGCGGTTACTCCCTTCATAGTGTATTTGATTTGGGTTTTTGTAACATTAGGAACGATTCCTCTATATGGTTCTAATGGGTTTGTTGAGCTTGTCGAAAATGGTAGTAGTTTAGCTCAAGGTTATATGGCTCAAGATAAAATATCTGTAATTTTATTTATTAAGTTTTTTGAAAATTTTGCTATTGTTACATCTTTTTTAGGCGTTGCATTAGCATTATTTTCTTTTAATAAAGATCTTTATAATATTGAGGCAAAAACTATAGCGAAAAGACTTCTTATTTTATGTATAACTCTAGCTCCCCCTTTATTTTTTGCCATTTATTTTGTAGATAGTTTTATATCAGCATTAGGTTACGCAAGTATATTCGTAGCCTTTTTGTTAATAATACAACCAGCTATGATGGCATGGTCATTAAGAACAGCAAATAAAACTAATAACTTTGTTAGTAAGCTGTATTTACTAGTGATACTCTTAAGCGGAGTTGGTATTATTACATTGCAATTGCTAGTTTCATTTGGTAAATTGGCACATATATAATATTTATATAATTGTTCATTATTTCCTTAAGAAAATTAGGCCTAATTTAAAATATGAAAAAACCAAATTTTGATTTTAATAAAATGGATTCTGAAGAGATATTCACTACTAAAAAATATGAATTTAACATTGATCAGTTAAATAAAGAAGCAAAAGAAATAAAAGATATCTTTAAACTTATACAGTTAGTAAGGTTAGATAGAATAAAGAGCCAAGAAGAATATACTAAACATAGAAGAAAGCTAATCAATGATAGAATGGCCTTAGAAGCTCAGGTTATTGATACAAAGAAATTATATGGAAAGCAGATTACTTCTTTGCATGAGGAATATAATTCTGTAAAATCTAATATGGAGAAAGAGTTAACTGAGCTAAGGAAAAGGCTAGGTTAATTTTAAAGAGATACAAAGTTAGTCGGACAGTCGCGGTAGCTTGCTACTGAGGAAAGTCCGGGCTTTACAGAGCAGGATGCCAGATAACACCTGGAAGGCGTGAGCCTATGGAAAGTGCAACAGAAAATATACCGCCAATCTTTTTTAGTTTGGTAAGGGTGAAAAGGTGCGGTAAAAGCGCACCGCATTGGTGGTAACACTCAATGGCATTGTAAACCCCATCTAAAGCAAGACCAAATAGTGCTACTATGATGTTGCTCGCATCGTAGCAGGGTAGGTCGCTTGAGCTTGCTGGTGACAGTAAGCCTAGATAAATGACTGTCTATTACAGAACCCGGCTTATAGACTAACTTTGTTTTTTATTTATCTAAAAAGGGAAGAAAAAATAAATGCAAGTTATAGACTCTAAATTACTTGATAGTAATGGTCATATTAATGAAGAGTTATTTTTATCTCAGCTAAAAAGTTTTTTCCCTTCAGAGAAGTTGTCCCTAATAGAATCAGCTATAAATTTATTAAAGAAAAATAGTAGTCCAACTGTTAGGCATATTACTGGAATAAATGTATACATATATGCCATAGAAATGGCTTATATCTTATTCCAAATAAAAGCTGATGAGGATTCAGTAGCATCAGGGCTTCTATATGATATATATAGTAGATCTGTTATTTCCGATGAAGATGTGGAAAATGCTTGTGGCATTTCAGTCTTAAAAATTCTTCAAGGCTCTAAAAAGATGACCGCAATTAAGATGTATCGTTCAGAAAGTATAAGTTTAGAGCAAATAGATACTTTCAGAAAAATGCTTCTTACAGTAATAGAAGATGTCCGTATAGTTTTAGTAAAAATAGTAGATAAACTTTGTACTATTAGACATATAAAATCTTTAGAGGATGAGCAAAGGTTAACAATAGCTAGAGAGACCTTGGATATTTATGCTCCATTAGCAAATAGATTGGGCCTTTTCCAAATTAAATGGGAGTTAGAAGATAGGGCTTTTTCATTTCTAAATCCTGAGGACTATAAAAAAATAGCAAAAGCTTTAGGTTCAACAAGATTAGAAAGAGAAAGTAGACTTGAAAAAGCAAGGCAGGATTTAGCTACAGCTATAAATAAGCAGAATATTCATGCTGAAATAAATGGAAGAATTAAGCATATATATAGCATCTGGAAAAAGTTAAAAAATAAAGGGTATGCTGGTTTAGATAGACTGTTTGATATTACAGCTCTAAGAATTGTTGTTGACACTATTGATCAATGTTATAAAGCTTTAGCTGTAGTTAATGATATATGGGAGCCTATAGCTGAAGAATTTACAGATTATATCGTGAGTCCTAAGGCGAATGGTTATAAATCAATACATACTGTTGTTTATGCATATGGACAAGTGTTAGAAGTTCAAATAAGAACTAAAGAAATGCATGAGGAATCAGAACTTGGTTTTGCTGCTCATTGGAGATATAAAGAGGGAGTTAAGTTCGATCCAAGTTATGAGGCGAGAGTTATATGGCTAAGATCATTATTAGCATGGGAAAAAGATATCAATCAAGAAGAACAGTCGATATCTCAAGAACTTAATAAAAGAGTTTATATATTTACTCCAGCTAATGAGCTTGTTGATTTGTCAATAGGTTCTACAGTTTTGGATTTTGCTTATTCTGTTCACACTATGGTCGGACACAGAACTAGAGGAGCTAAGCTAAATGGTAGAATAGTTCCTCTAACTACAAAACTACAGACTGGTGATAAGGTTGAGATATTAACTAATAAATTACCAAATCCAAGTAAAGACTGGGCTTTAGAAAGTGAAGGGTTTTTATTTTCTCCTAGACATAGATCAAGAGTGACTAAATGGTTTAATGAGCAGAATAAGGAAGATAATATAGCTCTAGGCAAAGAGCGATTAACAAAAGAGTTAAAAGGTTATAATTTAAAAGAGCCGGACTATACTGAAGTAGCAAAAAAGTTTAATATGCTTGATGCAGATACTCTTTTTGCTAGTGTTGAAAATGGAACTATTAGATTAAAAAGTTTAGTTAATCATATATTAGATAATTATTCGGCTGAAGAAAGAACTGTTAAAAGAGGATCTTCTTTCAAAAATGATAAAGTTGATCCAAGTAAGCCCAAAAGTATTCTTGTGTCTGGATATTCAGGGATGAAATATGTTTTTGCTAAATGTTGTGAGCCTGAGCCTAATGATGACATAGCTGGATATATGAGTGTTGGTAAGGGTGTTGTTATCCATACAACTAAATGTCCAAATTTAGATTACTTAAAAGAAAAAAATCCTGAAAGATTTATTGAAGTTAAATGGATAAATAAAGAGTAGTTAAGATTTTTTAGTTATATTTCCAGTATTTTTTGATTGTGTTATCCAGCCAGTGAACACATTAAAAGAAACATTATTTGTAGAGTTTATATTCTTACCATCTTTAGTTTGACCACCAACTGATAATTTATGTTCTCCAGGTATTGGTCTAGCTATTGTCCATTTTCCATCTGCATATTTAGCTGGAACAACATCTCCATCTATTATAAATTGTGGCTTATCATCCTTTGATAATACTGGATTAGTTTTAACCTCTATAACATCTTCTTTAGAGAAAACTCCTTGTCCTTCTGATGGGGAAGTGATTGTCACAGGGTATCTATTAAATTCGTTTTGTAGAGTTTCATTTTGTTGTTTCGCTTGAGGCGAATTTTCTAACGTAGATAGTTTTGACTGGTCTATCTCTACATTTTGATTTTCTGTATTAGGGTTTGCTATTTTAGATGCTTGAGATGGTACATCAACAACAGTTGGTTTACCAACCTCAACTTCTCTATATTCAATATTTGCAGGAGGTTTTTTCTCAGAGAAAACAGTAGTTCCATCTTCACTTACCCAAGAATAAACTGGACTTGCATATGAGAATGAGCTAAAAATTAGCGCCGTAAAAAATGATATTATGATTTTTTTCATAAGGTTCCTAAGAAAACTAGTAAAAAAGTTAACCTAAAAGTGATTATATTATTAAAGTAATGACAAACAAAGTGTAAATGGTAAAATAAATATCCTAATTAATATATTTAAAGGTTAAATTTTGGTTACTTTAGATTATGTTGTATTGGAGACTATTGCTAATTTATTTTTATTAATATTCTCTATTCTTTTAATGAAAGAAAAACGATTTAGCTGGTTATTTTTACTAGTGCCTACTTTAATGAAAATATATGTTTATGGTAAATATAGCGTACTCCTTTCAACAGTGTATTTGTCAGCAGAAATATTAGCAGTTTTGTTTGTAGCGACTATTTGGTTTAAGAATAATTACTTCATCAAATTGAATAAAAAAATATTTATAAAAGCTTTATTAATATCTGCTTTATTATTAACTTTATGGGTATTTGCGGTTTATAAATTGATAAATCCAGCAATTCTTTCTTTTGAAATGCTTTTTGGTTTTGGGTATCTATGTTATATGATTTTTGTTATAGGCTGTGTTTTCTTAGCATTTAGAACTATATATAGTTTACTTATGATTGCTGTAGTATTTATAAGTTATGCTTTGTCATATGGACAAGTGGCTATGGCGACTAAAAATATGCCAGTTAATGGAACTTCATTTTCTATATGTTACGGATTATCCGCGTTATTTCTTTTTATTGCGGGCATAGCTTTAGTTAGTAAATATACTCAAATAAATAGATCTTTTAAATAGAGTAAATATCAAATCTATTTGCTTTACCCTTAAGTTGAGAAGTTGGTTGTTTATTAGCTAAAAAGTTTGCCTTGATTGGTCTTTTAACAATAACTTTTTTTGCTATTCTGTGAGTCATTATTTTTTCTAAAAGCTCTGAGTTATTTTCATCTTCATTAAAGGCTATTTTATGAAAAATTTGCATTTCTTTTTTTACTTTTGCTGACTTTTTTCTTTCTGGAAACATAGGGTCGAGATATACACAGTCAAAAGAGGTATTTGTTTTAAGTATAAAATCACAACTATCAGTATTTAATAATTCCATTCGATTGGCAATTTCTTCTAGATGAGTATTATTTTTTGCCCTTTCTAATGCGTTGTACAGTAATAAAAATATATAAGTATCTTTTTCTATGGCTGTAACTAAATGACCTCTTGATGCTAATGTAAAAGCATCTCTCCCAAGCCCAGCTGTTGTATCAAGTATTTTAAGGATACCTTTACTTCTACCTTCTACAGCCTGAACCACATTACATTTTTTAGTTTTTGGATTTATTCTTTCTAGAATATCTGTGCTAGAAAAATCTATAGATAGTTTCTGATCTATATTGTGTAAAGTTAAAACCTTATCCTCCAAGCATAGAAACTTTTCTGCATTGCTATTAATACAGATATCTATATTTGGATTTATGCTTTTTATATAAGCTTGAGTTTCTTTATCTAGTACTATAATCATTTTAAGATTTCTTTTTTGCTCTGGGATGGGTTTTATCAAAAACTTCAGCAAGTTGCTGAAAATCTAAATGAGTATATATTTGAGTACTAGATATATCGGAGTGTCCTAATAGTTTTTTTACTGCAAGCAAGTCTTTAGATGATTCTAAAAGGTGTGTGGCAAATGAGTGTCTAAGCATATGCGGATGAATATGTTTACTAGCATATTTTTTTGCAAAAATTTCTAATCTTTTTTGTATTGAGCGATTTGATAAATGTTCGCCTTTGTTATTTATAAACAAGTAATCAGTTTTAGGATTATATTCTTCTCTAATATTTATCCATTTTTTTAAAGTATTATTAGTTTTTGTTCCAAAGTAGACAACTCTTTCTTTATTTCCTTTCCCCAAAACCCTTAAGCTTTGTTGAGAGAAATCTATTTTTGATATGGTCAAACCTGATAGTTCTGATAATCTTATTCCACAACTATATATCATATCAAAAATAGCAATATCTCGAACTTCTGTTTTTGAGCTCGGATTTATATCTAATAGAAATGCTAACTCATCAACATTAACTGTTTTTGGTAGAGTTTTAGAATCTTTAGGAGGCTTTATATCAAAAGTAGGATTATTTTTTATAAAATCTAAATCTATTAAAAAGTTAAAGAAACTACGAACAGAACTTATTTTTCTCTGTAGAGTTTTTGAGGAATCTCCTTTAGAGTGGCAATCTCTTATCCAATTTGTTATATCTGAAGGTGAAGTATTTTTTATGTTATAGGTGTTTAAAAAAGCACTTAATTGTTTTAAGTCTTTACAATAGCTTTCAATAGTTCGTGGAGAATAGTTTTTATGATATTTTAGATCATCAAGAAATTTATTTATTAAATTGTCCACGGAATCTTAAAAGTTAGAATAAAACACAAAGTATAACAATGATCCCAGAAATCCAAGAAATTATCCAGAATGTTTTAACTTTACTAATTTTGTAATTAAAACTTTCTTTTAAAGAACTCTTTTTCACAACTATAAGAGAGGGTATGATCATAAGTAGTACTGCAATACATACTCCAACATAAGTCATAGCATATATGAATATATTTGGATTCACCTGATTTATTATTAATGGTACAGAGAAGGTCAAAATAATTCCTATAGCTAGTGTAATATATTTATTCTTTAATTTATCAAGATTATAACTATCAATATTAAAGTGTAATAAAGATAGGTTAACACTTAAAAAAGATGTCATTATAGCGACATATGTAAATACATGTAGAACTATATCAGTAGTTTTAGTATGTACTTTACTGCCTAATGCTCTAAGAATATCACCTATATTTGCATCTTGGACTGGAGTTTTATCAAATATTGATTGCATAAAACTTACTGGACCATGTAAAGGAAGAACACCTAGTATGGTTACAACCCATATTAAATATAATATCAACGGGATAATGCTACCTATGATTATTACCTTTCTCATATCTTTATGGTTCTTATGTAGGTAATCAGATAAAGCTGGAACGATAATGTGTGATGTAAAAGAAGTAGCAAAAATTGGAATAGCAATTAATAAGGAAGCACCTAATTCAACAGGAGATGCTAGCAAATTAGAGGTGTCAATATAGTTGTTTAAAACGAAACATAATATTATTAGAACTAATATTTTTAAGATAATAAAAACTCTGTTCGCATAATCTACAATTCTAGTTCCAAATGCAACAATACTTCCGAAAACTAATACAAATACAATTGAACAGACATTTTCATGTAAAGAAGGAAAAGTGGCTGTTAAAGAAGAGGCTGCCGCCGAAATATAAGCAGTACTAATGCAATACATAAGTATAAGAAAAGAAACAGAAGCTACAGCACCACCAATCTTTCCAAGATAACGTTCTGTAATACTTTTAAAGCTACTACCATAAGGCATGGAGCAAGAGACATCTGTAATTACTAATGCTGTATAAGTCATTATGCTCCACATAATGATTATAATGAGAGAACTCAATAAAAACCCTAATTTTGCAGTTATAATTGGTAAAGCTAAAATGCCAGCACCAATCATGGTGCCAACTATTATCATAATAGAACCAAATATTCTAATCTTGCTATTTTGAGTATTGTGCATTGTAGAAGTCTCTCTTTTAAAAAAAATATTAATGTTCTGCTGGTGTAGCGGAATTTTTCTTTTGCAAATATATTGCGTCAAAATTTATTGGAGAGAGGTTGAGAGGGAGGAAGCCACCACGGTGAATAGAGCTATCTAAAACTCTTTTAGAATAAGGGAATAAAGTATTAGGGCAGTATGTATTTAATACTGAATCTAATTGTTCTTCACTCATTCCTGTAATAGTAAATATTCCAGACTGTGTAACTTCAGCGATATAGGCATTAGCTTCATTATTTTTAGTATTTACAGTAATTGTTAAATCAACTTCGTAATTACTTTCATCTAATTTTTTGAAATTTATGTCTAAGTTGAAATCAACTTTTGGATTCCATTGTTGTTTGAATACTTCTGGCGAGTTCATAGACTCAAAAGAAACATCTTTTGTATATACTTTTTGTATCACAAAAGATGGCTGATTTTGATTATCTTCCATTAACTAGATCCTTCAAAATTGAAAATTAATTTTACTTATTCTGATTATTATAACAAATAAGGTAGTTATTATGTAGAGTTTAGTTTGAGTAATCCTTTTTGAGTTCATCTAATATAATCAAGGCTTCTAAGGGAGTTATTTTACTTATATCAATGTCTTTTAGTTTGTTTTTGATATTTAAAGAATTTTTATCTTGTTCTTGAAATAAATTTTTTTGAGGAGTTTCTATAGTTTTTAAACTTGTTTTATTTTCCAATCCTTTTAATATTTTTTCGGCACTATTTATAACATCATTTGAGATTCCTGCTAGTTTTGCAACTTGGATACCATAAGATTTTTTAGCAGCACCGGACTTAGCTTGATGCATGAAATATATATTATCTTTGTATTCTTTAGCTTCAAAGTGAATGTTCTTTATGTTCTTATATTTGTTTTCTAAATCTGTAAGCTCAAAGTAGTGAGTAGCAAATAAGGTAAATGAATTCATCTTGCTTAGTTTTTCAGCACATGCTTGGGCAAGTGATAATCCATCAAAAGTACTAGTTCCTCTACCTATTTCATCCATTATAACTAAACTTTGACTAGTCGCCTTATCTAGGATATAAGCTGTTTCAGTCATTTCAACCATAAATGTAGATCGTCCGCTTGCTATATCATCTGAAGCTCCTACCCGAGTAAATATTGCATCGATGTCGCAAATTTCGGCACTTGACGCTGGTACAAAACACCCAGTATGTGCTAGAAATATTAATTGAGCAATTTGTCTCATATAGGTTGATTTACCGCCCATATTTGGACCTGTTATTATTTCAAGAGTATGAGAATCTCTAGATAGAAGAGTGTCGTTAGGAATAAAAGGTTCATCAATATTGTGCTCTATTGCAAGATGTCTAACTTGCTTTAGGTCTAATAAATTTGATTTATTAAAAGATGGTTGTACTAGTTTAAGAGTATGTGTTCTTTCTGCAAAATTTGAAAGCACATCTAATTGAGCAATTTGCTCTGATGTTTCTTGGATTTCAGTATAGAACTCTAATATATCTTTTAATAAATTTTCATAGATATATTTTTCTCTTGCTAAAGCTCTTTCTTTACTGGAAAGGATCTCATTTTCAAAATTTTTCAGCTCTTCTGTTACATACCTCTCACTGCCTTTTAATGTTTGGCGTCTGATGTAGTCATTAGGAACTTGATCAGAATATTGCTTTGAAAGTTCTATATAATATCCATGAACTCTGTTATAACCAATTTTAAGGGCATTTATATTGGTTTTCTTTCTTTCTTCTTGTTCAAGTTTAGATAAGAATTCATAGGCATTTTCTTTTATACTTTTTAATTTATCAAGCTCAGCATCAAAACCATCTTTTATAATCCCCCCATCACGAATTGTTGCTGGTGGCATATCTACAATAGCGATGTGTAATTTGTTATAAACCTCTTGAAGAGAGTGTATTTTTTGATTTACGTTTTCTATTTGCTTATTCTGAAGTTGATCTAATTCTTTTTTAAGGTTAGGTAAAACCTCTAAAGTTTCTTTTAAAGAAATAAGATCTTTAGGTTTAACTGTCCCTAAAGCGATTCTGGAAATGATTCTTTCAATATCAGAAGTGTACTGAAGTATATTCTGTATTTTTGAATATTTTTGTTCTTTCAAGAAAGTATTAATAATAGAGTGTCTTATAGCAATCTCTTCTAAATTTTTTGTAGGATTTTTAAAAAAATTTTTTAATAAACGACTTCCAAGATTCGTTTTGCATTTATCTATTATGTGTAAAAGAGTATTTTTATTGTTTGGATTGTCAATTTCTAAGTTGATTCTACTATTGTAATCAATATTAAGAATATTGGATGAGTCAGCTTCAGATATGGTATGTATGTGACTTGGAGAGTTCTTAACATTATTGTTTAAATATGAAAGTAAAGACCCAACAACAATAATCTTTTCATTAGATGCATTTTCTAGAAACTTATTAGTAATTGATGTCGGAAGAGAGTCTTTAATTTTAGTTTTGCAATTATTAGTTTTGTATTCCCATTCCTCTAGTGCTTTAAATGGTATGGTAGTAGGGTTTTCTTCGAATATGCTGATATCGTTGGTTATTATTTCTTTAGGATTCAATCTTAATATTTCGTTTGTAAGTGCAGCTAAGCTGTTTACTGGCTTTAATATAAATATTTTACCCTGAGTATAGTTGGCATAACCAATATGAAATTTATTTCCTTTTTTAAATATAGTAAATAAAAAACTGTCTTCATTAGTATCTAAGAACATCTCCTCAGAAACTGTTGCTGGTGTTATTATTCTCGTGACAGCTCTTTCAACAGGGCCTTTTGATGTTGCAGGGTCACCAATCTGTTCACAGATAGCGATACTTAATCCTTTCTTGATTACTTTTGCGATATAACCTTCTGCAGCATGGTAAGGGACTCCAGCCATTGGAATAGGTTCATCATTTGATTTACCACGTGCTGTTAAAGTTATGTCTAATAAATTAGCAGCTTTTTTAGCATCATCAAAGAAGAGTTCATAAAAATCACCCATTCTATAAAATAATAAAATATCAGGATGCTGAGATTTTATTTTTAAATATTGTTGTATCATTGGGGTGTGCGATTCTATATTTTGCATTTTAGACTTTAAGATTTTCACAAATGTATTATCCATGATTATAGTATAGTTTTAAGTTAGAATAAAAAAGTAAAGATGAAATAGGCTTTTTTAGATGCCAGATAAGTAAGGTGAAGAGGAGGGTGTAAAGAGTACGGTTATTGTCTCGGATAGTTTTCATAGTTCAAAAAGAAATGGAGTTCTAAATGAAGAAAAATTGGAATAAAGATGAATTAACCTTAAAATTGTGTATAGAAGACAAGATAGAGGTTACAGGGAAAAACTTTTATAAAAATACCGAAACAGGGACTAGCACAGGGCCCGTCACGACTGGGGCCAGTTAGAGGAAGGCGGTTCAGTGGCTGTTAAACAAACAGCTTAGAGACTGTAATAAAATAATTATTAAAGTATTTAATTTGAAGAATAATTTGTTTAATAATATTTATCTCTAAGTTAGCATCTGTCCTTACGTATTTGGTTGTTTTCATAACATTTAGTAAGTACTCATAAAGTTGGCAGATTTTACTTATAAACTTTTCTTTAGTATTTTTCCTAAGATCATTTACTCCTTGTTGCAAATGATTTGGAATGCTAAATAGTTTCTTGCCAAACAAATTTGCTATATTCACTGTCTGGTGTAAAGCCGACTGATTACACCAGCTAACGATCTTGTAAGTATATATAGAGCTATTATAAGAAACAGTTGTTCCAATTTCATAAGTTCCGAGTTTATCAGGATATGAAGTTTCTATCTCTTTTATGGACTTTTTAGCTCCTGATGGTTTATCAATCTTATTATCTGAAATTGATGGGAAATATCTTGTTTTTCTCTCTTAATGAATACTATATAAACTTTTCCATAGAAAAATTACTCTCATTTGTGTTAATGTAGTTAATAAAGAATTTGGACGATTGTTTTTTTATAATTATTTAACGTTGTTGGTGGTTGTTATTATGTTAAAAGTTTGGAGGACGGAAGATTTAGAAGTTAAAAGGTTAAGTGACCCTCAAGTGGACGGAAAAGGTTTTAGCTACCCTACCGAAGCCTCACCGTCGGTTACCTCAAGAGGTGGACCGAGTTAGGTTTTTTGATAATTAATAATCAAACAAAAACTTTAGAAATAGATTTAAAATAATTATTAAAGTATTTAATCTGAAGAATAATTTGTTTAATAATATTTATCTCTAAGTTGTTCTATAAATATACTTATGAGTTTATTTATAACTCTAAAAGCTTTTGAGGTACCTCCTTGATTTTTATTAGAGATATAATCATTGGAGAAAGAGTTTTTTCTTTTAATACTTTCAGCTAAAGTTTTTAATATCTGGATACTTTTTCCATACATCACACCAGCTATGATGTTTGACATAATAATCGTATTGGCAAAGTCTGTATCTGTAGTAAAGTGATCGATGCTTAAATCATTATCTTTTATAGGGAATGATGTATGATAAATAAGATCATTGCTTTTGATTGTATTGGCATATAGCGACGGTAGCCAGAGAATTGAAATACAAAAAGTTAATATTTGAATTAGTCGTATACAATATGTTAGTTAAAATATTTAAGTTTTAATTAATTTTAGCATTAGTTAGTTTCAATTATCAGATTGGTTTTACAGCAAAAACTAATTTTTAATAAAGGCTGCATAATCTTTTATATCTACTTTTATTTAAATAACCTTGACGGTATAGCTAAAAATACTTTAAAATCGTTAGAAGAATTTTATTTTTATAACTTATTTTGATAGTTGGGGTATTACGATGAATTATTTAGACTTTGAATCTAAAATAAAAGAAGTGGAAGAGAAAATCACTTCACTGTCTCATATGTTTGAGGATGAAAAAGCAGAAGCAGAGTTAAAAAAGCTTAATAAAAAAAGATTGGAGCTTATGGAATCAGTTTATTCAAAGCTTACAGATTGGCAAGTAGTTCAATTATCTCGCCATCCAGATAGACCTTATTTTAAGGATTTATTACCTTTAGTATTTACTGATTTTCAAGAGCTTCATGGTGATAGGGCTTTTGGTGATGACCTTGCGGTAATAGGAGGCATAGCAAAATTAAATAATAAGCCTGTTATGGTAATCGGTCAGGAAAAAGGTAGAGATACAAAGAGTAAAATTAAGCATAATTTTGGGATGATGCATCCAGAAGGATATAGAAAAGCTCTTAGATTAATGAAACTGGCTGAGAAATTTAATATGCCTATAGTTACATTTATTGATACTCCTGGTGCTTATCCTGGAATTAAAGCTGAAGAAAGAGGTCAGAGTGAAGCTATTGCTAGAAATCTTTTCGAAATGAGTGCACTTAAAGTTCCTGTAATTTGTCTAGTCATTGGAGAAGGTTGTTCAGGTGGTGCATTGGGAATAGGTGTTGGTGATAAACTTCTGATGTTGCAGTATAGTTATTTTGCAACAATTTCTCCAGAAGGGTGTGCAACAATATTACATAAAACAGCAGAAAAAGCTTCTGAAGTAACTAAGATGATGAATATTACATCAGGTAGACTGAAAGAGTTGGGTATTGTTGATGATGTTATTTCTGAGCCATTAGGTGGAGCACATAGAGATTTTAATGCTACAGCTGAAAATATCAAAAAAGCTTTATCTAAAGAGTTAAATAATTTATGTGGTCTGTCAGTAGATCAAAGAAACTCAATTAGATATAAAAAGTTAATGTCTTTCGGACAATTTGTTGAAGCTTAATTTCCTAATTATTTATTCTTATATTTCGTTGTTTACTTTCTAGAAATACTTAAGCTAAAAGTTTAATATATATGATAGTTTTCTTTATGTTAAATTAATTCATGAAGCTATCAGTTATAAACAAAAATAGAGGTATGGCTTTAATTGAAGCTTTGATTGCTTCATTGATTTTATTATTTGCCTTTTCTGCTGCGATTATGATTGTTGGTAGTATTTTAGCTAGTATGAGTATTGAAAATAAACGTGATCAGATAGCTGGAGAATTAGATAAAAGAGTGAATGAGTATAGATTGTCAGGTATTTTTGATCTTAATAAAGATGGAGAAGTCATTTTTATACAGAAAGATGTTACTGATCAAGAAATAAAAAAGGCGGAACAACTTAAAGATATTAAAGTTACAAATAAACAAAACTACCGAATAGTTAGATTCTATGCTTTAGATGAGGCATCGGGTATTAAAGAATCTATTACAGTAGTTGAGCAGCCAAAAAATAATAATAAAAATGAAATTAAATCGTAGATTAAATGGTTTTTCTCTTGTTGAGCTTATGGTTGCTATGGTTGTGGCAGCTATAGTTATGAGCATGGCTATAGGAATATACATTTCTATAAAAAAAGAATATAAAAAGATTAATAAGATTCAAGAAGAGAACTCTACTCAATTAGTTGTTAAACAAGCATTATATAACACTATAAAAAATGGTGGTTTCAATTTAAGGTTTGGCTATTTATCTCACCACTTTGTAGACAAAACGGGAGATTATCTTGATGTCTTTGGTAAGTATGGAGCTATTACGATAGGACAACTTCCTGTTCCATCATCAAGCCTTCCAGAGTCGCTTCAATCTGGCGCATGTAGGTATGAGCAAGAAAAATGTTTTCAGCCAGGTACAGATTATTTAATGCTTCAAAGAGATGATGGAGATGCTACACTTTCTGGGGCTCCTGAAGCAAATATTCTAAAAGTAAGTGAAGAAGTTAAGCAAGCGTTACAAATAACACAAGATAATTATCTATTGATATGTAATGAAGCAGAGTGTGATTTGGCAAAAGTATTTTCAACTGAAAATGAAGGGGAGGTGGCTCTAACAGCACCACTTACTGGAAATTTCAAAGCTGGAGATTACATTGGTAAATATTCCTTAGATATTTACTATGTGGCAGATTCGGGGAAAACTGATGAGAATAATGAGCCAATATATTCACTTTATGTATATATAAAACAAGGATCTGATGAGGGGACTTCTTATGAGCTTGTTAGTGGAATTAGTGATTTCACTATAGAATACGTTTCTAGGAAGTTTTTGAAAAATGGTCAGCGAGTTACTTGGGAAAAAGTTAAGGAAGCTTATGTAGATATCGATTCTAAAAATATAGCAGCCTTAAAATTTTCTTTTAAAATAAAAGACAGAAATTTTGAGCAAATAGTGTTATTGGATAAGGTGTAGTAAATGAGATTATATAAAGATCAAAAGGGATCTGTTTTAGTCATGGCTTTGATCTTCTCATTTATTGTAATGGCGACTATTGCAGCACTTTTGTATTCAGCTAAGATAGGATTATTAACGACTAGAAGTATTGTAAAGCAAGAAACTAAGGAGTTTTTTGGCGAGACATATTTGAATCAAAATATTAATAATATTGATTTTACAACAACAAATGAACATAGTGTGGTTGGACACATATACAAAGTTGAAGTAGATGAATCTAAAACGGAATCTTTTTTTCATGAAAATAATAATGCTGAACTATATCAGAGCGAAGAATATTATAGTTATCTATCTTTATTTAAAGGGTATGATCTTAAAGATGAATTAGAATTTTCAAGGAAAATTATTTTTAATAAATTAGTGGCTAATTCCTACCTTAAATATGATGAGGAATATACCCCAATAAATGTTCCTCTTCTTAGCTTGGCAAATATAACTGATCCTAATGAAATTAAATATAGGCTCAATGATGATAAAAAAATAGATGATGAAGAAAAGGGCTATATAGGATATATAAAGAAAAACAAGGATACTTTAAGCTTTAATACTAGCTCCGGTTCTAACGATATAATTGTTCCAAAAGATTTAAGTGAGAAGTATAAAGTTCTATTGGGTTGGAATTTGGAGGATGGGAGATGGTATATTTTTATTGCACTTTATGATTCTGAGAAAATATTTATAACTTCAACTTCATTGAGAAATCTTATGGATGATCCATTAGAAACAACTACTGATCTAGAGAAGTGGGAGCAAGTAATAAGTGATCCTGATGGTTTTGAGAAAGTAAAAAATAGAATTTTAAAAGATAATATTCTACAAGCAGTATGGTATTATGATCAACCTGATGAAGCCCCTAGTCTTTTAGTTTCTAGAAAAAATGAAAAAACTAAAATGGGAAGCTCAAAGAAAAGTAAAAGTGTTAGTGAGCTTGAGTTTTATAATGTTAAATATGATACTCGTAAACAAAAGTATGAGGCAAATTTTTCAGATTCTTTAAGTTTTAGAAATAGAGAAATAAAAGAAGAAAGTACTTATATGCTTGTTCCTGACCTTCAAGCAAATTTAAATGCTAGTACAGTCATATTGTTTTACCCTTATGATACTAGTCCTGAATTAACTAGTGTAAGTGATTTTAACTATAGCGGAGATTACAAAATAGGTAGAGGTCTTTCTACATATATAGCTGCAAAAGAATTTGGTAAACCATCCATGGTTTCAAAAAATCAAGCAAATCAGGGTTATATTACAGTATATGACAAAGATACAGTCCATCAGTATGAATATACAACAGGAGTAGCAAATCTAAAAGATAAGAAAGATAAAACTTATTTTGGTGAGAAAATATCAATGGTGGTTCCAAAATTTGGATATAACTTCGTCTTTACAAATAAGAAAATACATCAAAATGATTTTAAGTTAAATGAAATAAGAGCAATTGATGTAGAAGGTGATGTATCAGCTCCACAATTTCTTATGGGGTTGGATAAGGGTGATTCTGCTAATTATGGCAAAGTTTATATTTCACCTAATGGACTTAAACAAAAAGCAGCAGCTACTCTTGAAGAGCAGCCAAGTGATGGAGATGATAAAGCCTCAGAGAATAAAAAAGAAGACAAAAAAGATGGCTCTTTTGGAAATATATATTTAGATATTCGTGACTTATATCCTTTGGGTGTAGTGCGAATATTCTCTAATTAAGGTTTAAAATGTTAGAAAAAATAAATACAGAAAAAAGAAATATTCGTAGCATGAACTTAGACTCAATGAGTGTGCTTGAAGCAGTAAAACTTATGATAGATGAAGAAGTTAATGTTATAAAAGCTTTAGAAAGTCAGCAAGTTAATATTTCAAAGGCTATTGAGAAAACAACAAACGCACTTAGAAATGGTGGAAGAATTATTTATATTGGTGCAGGTACTAGTGGACGATTGGGGATATTAGATGCTGTTGAATGTCCACCAACCTTTGGTGTGGATTATAATACTGTGATTGGATTAATTGCTGGTGGTGAAGAAGCATTTATAAAAGCTCAAGAAGGTGTTGAGGATATTGCTGAAGCTGCAGAAAAAGATTTAAAAGATATAAATGTGAATAGTAAGGATGTTGTAATAGGATTAGCGGCAAGTGGTAGAACTCCTTATGTTATAGGAGGGCTTAGATATGCTAACAGTATTGGAGCAGATACTATTGCAATAAGTTGTAGTGGGAATGCTGAAATCTCAAAAGAAGCAAGTTTAGCTATAGAAGCTATTTCTGGCCCAGAGGTTTTAACGGGATCTACTAGATTGAAAGCTGGAACAACACAAAAATTAATATTAAATATGATTTCTACATTATCTATGGTTTCTATAGGTAAGGTTTATCAGAATCTGATGGTAGATGTGAAACCAAGTAATAATAAGCTTGTAGAGAGAGCAAAAAGAATAATAATTGAAGCTACAGGTGTGAGTTATAGTACTGCAGAGCAAGCTTATGAAAAAGCTGGAAAGTCTGTAAAAACTGCTATAGTAATGATTTTAAATGATTGTGATTATGCTCAAGCTTTGGCAATATTAAGTAAGAATAATAATTTTATAGTTAAGAAGTGAAATATGAAAAAAGTATTTTTTTTAATAATGTTTATAGGTTTTTCAACTTCTTTTGCAGATACTGTCTATGAGTGGAATGATAAAGGAACACCTACTTTTTCAAATAAACAACCAGATAGTAAAAAAACTACTAATGTGACAAGTGTAAATGTAGATGATCAGCCAGTTACAAAAATTGATACAGTTAATGTAAATAAGCAAATGCTGGATGACATTAAACATAGTGCAGAGGGTTATGTTTCAAATGGTAATCCATATACTCTACAGGGTGAATTCCCTGCTGGATTTACAGATAACTATTTTGATTTCTATGGTAGAAACTTTGGTTATAACCACTTGATGTCTTCTAATATGCAAATGGGTATTATGAACTATAATGCTAGAAATAATGATAAGCTAATGGGAACATCATATTAAGTCTTTAAGTTCAATAAGATTATCTATGAAAGCAAATGGTTTTAGATCTTTTAGGTTGACTCCATTGTTATATCCATGTGATATTAGAATTGTTTTAACTCCAGCTTCATTAGCACATAAGTAATCATTAATTGAGTCGCCTACCATAATACTTTCTTCTGCTTTTGCATTTAATTCTTTCATGGCATGTAATAATGGTAATGGATGAGGCTTATAGTATTTAGTAGAATCTCCACCTATAGTGATTTCAAAGAAATCTGAAAGTTTTAAATTTGAAATAATTTTAATAGCTGCTTTTTCATCTTTATTAGTTACCAATGCCATTTTTATATTTTTAGATTGAAAATATTCCAATATCTCTAATACATTCGGAAATAATATTGTATTAGCGCCATCTAGTTGTTTATATGTTTTTGAAACTATTTCTATAGCTTTTGGAGCTATTGTCTCGATATGTCCAAAATCTTCTATAAAAAGCGATAAAACTTTTCTAACTGTTGTTGGATAACCTTTGCCGATGATATTTTCTATAGTTTCTATATCTACAGCTGGTAAAGAGAATGTTTCTAACATTTTATTTATAGCTAAGGTGATATCTCTAGATGAACTTATGAGAGTGCCATCAAGGTCAAAAAAAACATTTTTTACCATATCATCTTTTATTGAGTAGAATATGTTTGTTATTATACAAGAATATAGAAAGTGAGGTTGATTTAATATGAAAAAACTATTTTTAGGTTCAATGATTGGGGTTTTGGGTATTGGTTTTGCAGTAGCAGATGAGTGTCATCCGAAGATTGACGAAAGTCAGGCTAATTTTATAGTGGGTTATGGTAGTCTGATAAATGATAAGTCTAGACAGAGAACTAATCCGGAAGCAAAAAACGTATATCCTGTAGAAGTTAAGAATTTTAAACGAGTTTGGGGATTAGGATCTGGAGGAAGTTTTAGAGGGACATTCTTGTTAGCAATTCCTTCAGAGGGAAGTAGCTTTAATGCTGTGTACTATCCTGTAGATGCAGATGGTGTTTTAGCAGCAGATGAGAGAGAGCATGATTATTGTAGATATAAACTTGAACAAAAAGATGTTAAGTCACTAGGGTTGAAAAATTTACCTAAAGGACAATATTGGATTTATGCTACAGACCCTAAAGAAATACATGAAGCAACAAAAGAATATCCAATTATTCAATCGTATGTTGATCTGTTTATGAATGGGTGTTTGGAGATTCAGGATCGCTATTTAATAAAAGATTACGCAGAGCAGTGTATTAAGACAACTGGTCTTTGGAATGAAAACTGGATAAATGACAGGGTGCATCCAAGAAGACCTACTGACTCTACTCCAGGAGCTATTCAAGTAGATAAGTTATTAGCTCCTCATTTTAGTAATTACTATAACCACTCGTATGAGTAGAAAATTATAGTTTCTTTATTTCTATCTCATCGTTAGCTGCTTTGATAACTTTTGGTGGATAGATTTTGTTTAAAACAATTTTAAGTGTAGATCCCTGTAATAATATAGATAGAACTACTACGATGTAAGTAATGCTTACTATAACGTGTCCTTCATCAGGTAGAGCTAAAGCTAGAGCTAAAGATACCCCACCTTTTATTCCAGACCAGCTTATAAGTAAATTATCTTTTGCTGAAATCTTAGAAAGTCTTTTATCAACTACTGTAATTGGAATTGAAACACTTATAAATCTAGCAAAAGTTACAATAAATATTCCTATGATTCCTACAATAATTGCACTGTCAGAGAAGTTTATGCTAGTTAACTCTAAACCAATTAAGATAAAAAGGAATGAGTTTAGCATGTTATCTATTAATAGCCAAAACCGATCAAGCTTTTTCACTTGGTCAGGGCATGATTTTTTAGATTCAACCAATTGATTACCAATAAAGAGTCCCGCAATAACCATGGCAATTGGACCTGATACATTTAAAACATGGGCTATTAAATAACCCATACTAGCCACAGCTAAAGTAATAAATATTGCTACTTCTGTATCATTGCTAGTTCTTAAAAATATTAATGCTACTTGTGCAAATATGTATCCTAGGACAATACCACCACCAGCTTCAATTAAAATTTGTTTTGTAACTATCCATATATATTCAGCGCCATGATATTCAAGAACGGTAGTGGCTTGGCTAAAGAATACAATATTTGATAAAACAACAAATAGTACGATACCGGTAGCATCATTAAAAAGGGCTTCTCCTACTACTCTGGTTCTAATGTTTGAAGGTATGGATTTGTTATTTGCTAATGTACTAATTACAGCTATTGGATCTGTTGGGGAAATTAATGCACCAAATACTAAGCAATAGCCAAAGCTTAATTTTACGCTAAGCAATAAACATACAAGATAGATCAATGTGCCAGTAAAGAATGTTGAAAGAATTAGGCCAATGCTTGCTAGAGCAAAGATAGCTTTTACCTCTTTTTTTAGGTCAATTATGTTAAAATGAAGAGCATTAGCAAAAAGCAAAAATGATATCATTCCTTGTAAAACAGTGGATTGGAAATCAAAGCTTGATATTGCTACAACAAACATATTTGTTTCGCTAAGAAGAGATACGCACAATAATGAAAAGGTTATTGATAGTATTGTTAGCCCAATAGCTTTTGGAAGCTTTAAAAATTTAGTATTTATATAGCTTAATAAAGCAGTAATTACAGTTAATAAACTGAAGAGAAAGTATGCATCCATTTTTTATTTTATTCCTTACAGACCGCAAGAATACTCCCAGCTACAAGCTTTTGAGAGTTCTTCTAGTATATTATTATTTTTCTTAAAAAAATCAGACTTTAAAATGGTATCTAGTGTCTGATCACCAAACATATAGGATTTAATTTCATCCTCTAATTCTATTACTTTTTTTATATCTTTGATAGCTATTTTATTAGCTTCATTTTCTGTTATGTGAATGCATGGTTGACACTCTAAGCTTCTCTCAACCGACTGGCAGAAAAGTAAGTCTTTGGTAATATTTTCAATCTCCTTTTTGGAAAGATTAATAAGAGGATACCATACGCTTCTATAATCATATTTTTCCTCTTCTTCTATATGCTCTTTTAATAAAGCTGAAGCTTTTGATAAATTCTTTCTATGAGGTAATAGAATCGTAGCTTCACAGTCTGGATCTAGCTCATCAATTTTATTAAGTAGGGTGATACCTTTTAAGAATCCTGCACACCAGCTAAACTGTTGAGAGGGAAATTGTTTTCTGGCTCTCACAAGTGTTGAGAAGTCATTTTCTGCAGTTAGATGAAAGTGTTTAATTTTTCTTTTTTCCAACCAATTGAAAACTTCCGTAAGGTATTTATCCCAATTATCAGCTTGAAAACCAGTATTTACTGAAAGAACACAAAAGTCTTCTTTTAGGTTATTTCTAGCCCACTCTATAAGAGCTATACTATTTATACTAAAATTTGCAATGATAATATTTTTCATTTATATGCCAACGACTTCTTTTACTTTCAGTAAGTTTGCTTTAGCAATAATTCTAGCTTTCTCAGCCCCTTGTTTAAGAATGTCATCTACTTCTTTAGGATTGTTAAAATAAAAGTCGTACTTATCTCTAGCATCTTTAAGGTATTCATTAATTTTCTCAAAAAGGATTTGTTTAGCATCGCCCCAGCCCATACCACCTTCTAGATATTTTTGCTCTAAACTAGCTATTTCACTTTGATTAGCAATACTTTTGTATATTGCAAAAACTGTACATTTGCTTGGGTCTTTTTTTTCTTCAGGCAATTGAGAGTTGGTGATTATTTTCATTACTTGTTTTCTAAGTTTTTTCTCAGCTGAAAATATTGGTATGGTATTGTCATAGCTCTTTGACATTTTACGCCCATCTAGACCTAATATAGTTTGACCCTCTTCATCAGTTAACCCTGTAGGAGTTTTTAAAGTAGATGTTTTGTAAATGTGGTTAAAGCGATTACAAATATCTCTAGCTATTTCTATGTGTTGTAATTGATCTTTTCCAACAGGAACTAAGTCTGCATCGAACATCAGAATATCGGCAGCCATTAATATCGGGTAATTAAAAAGTCCCATAGTTGTTTGCTCAGCTAAATTTTGATCAACTAGAGCTTTATAAGCATGTGCTCTATTTAATAAACCTTTTGAAGCAACTGTTGACAATATCCAGTTAAGCTCCATGATTTCAGGAATATCAGATTGTTTATAAAATGTAGTCTTATTTGGATCTAATCCTAGAGCTAACCATGTTGAAGCTATCTCATGAGTATATTGTTGCCTTAATTTTTTGTCCCATAGTTTTATAAGTGAGTGATAGTCAGCTATAAAATATAAGCAGTCAAAATCTTCACTTTTAGACATTTCAATTGCAGGTTTAATAGCGCCAACATAATTTCCTAAATGAGGAGTGCCAGAAGGGGTTATCCCTGTAAGAACAATTTTTTTAGACATCTTTTGAATTTACCTATAGTTATAAAAAATAATATAAAAATTAATTTTAAAATTTTAACATATACATAAGATTATTTTTACAAATTAAAAGCGCTCAATGAATACAATTGATTTGAATGGCCAAGAATATAAAAAGCTTTGGACAAAAATTTGGATCTTTAGAAAAGATAAATATTTTTTAAGATATGCTACGGAAGAAAATAGAAAAGATGCTTATAGATGGCTAAGCTTTCTATATTCTAGCTCTCATTCTAGGTATTTTTGGTAGCTTATTGAGTTTATCGTCTTTTAAGAGTACAGAAATAATATTTCAAAGTTTAATCATTTTAATTATATGGGTTTAGGATTAAGATATATTCTTATAGCTGTTTTTATTGGTGTTTCATTCGTATTTATATACTTTCCTATAACTCTTATTTTGGGAGGTAAAATTGTCAGTTATCAAGAAGCCATTGTACCATTCATATTATTGAGTTCTGGTTTTGTTTATATGATGTACTTTTTTAATAATATTTATCTTAAAAAGTTTGATGATAAGAATTTTGATAAGGTATTTTTATATTTAAGAGATACTCCAGAATATACAGTTGAACAAAGATTAATAGAGTCATTTAAAATAAAAATAAGTAAGAATCCGATTTTAGTAAAGTATTTTAATCTACTTATTTTTAATTCTTTTTACGATTGTTTTTACATATTTTTTGTATCGTTAGTTATAAAAGAAAAAAACAAGTTTGTTTCAGGCTTTGCAACAAAGTTTTTTAGAATAACTTTTATTTATAGTAGGCTTTATTTCTTAATTCCAGAGATGTTTGATGATAAAGATTGTAGGAAGCCACAAAAAACAATGATGTTAGTATCAGTTTTATCAACATTTATAACAATTAGTATTGGCGTGTGTGCTTTTTATTATTTTGTCACTATGGTGTCAAGACATTTTGTATGATTTTTCATACTGAAAATTAAAAGCATTTTTATGGAGAAGTAAGAGTTAATATGGCGCACCCAGAAGGACTCGAACCTCCAACCGCTCGGTTCGTAGCCGAGTACTCTATCCAGTTGAGCTATGGGTGCTTAAATTGAGATTTTATTATAGTTTATTTAAGCCTGTTTAGTCAAGCCTTCGATTTCTTTTATTACGTGTTTTAATTTTGTTTCTAGCTCTTCTTCAGATAAGTTTGTATTATCAATAGTGAAGCTTGCTATTTTATCTCTCTGCTCATCAGATATTTGAAGTTTTATGAATGCAACGGCTTGTTGTCTATTTTTACCATCTCTATCCATTAACCTTTTGATTCTCGTTTCTAGCTCAGATTTTACAACGATGACTTTTTTTAAGTAGTCATAATGCTTTATGTTGTAGGGGCTTAGAAGAGGAATGTCAACAATAGTTAATTCAGTTTCAGATTCTCTAACTTGCTTTCTTAGTTCTCTATTAATAACAGGATGTAGATAATCTTCTAACCATTTTTTAGCTTCTTTTGAGTTTGTGATAATTTCTCTAAGCTTAGCTCTATTTACCTGTTTATTGATTATTACAGATTCACCAAACTGTTCAGCAATTTTTTTTATTACTGTAGGTTTCTTAGTAATATCTCTACTTATTTGATCTGCACAAACAACAGTTAAGTTGAGTTTTTCTTTAAGTATAGCAGAAGCTGTTGACTTACCACTTGCTATGCCGCCTGTGATACCTATAGGATAAGTGTTGGTTATTGACATTTAATCTTGACAAATTTCATATTCATATCAAAAACAAAATTCTAATATTATTTTCATTGAAAGTCACATATTTTTTGATAAAAAAATTACTTAAGCTTAAAATTGCTATATTAAATAATATATTTCATAAGTAAATTAATGAGAGAAATCTCTTTATTAGATATCATTAAAAAAGAAATTCATAAGTCTGATGAAAAATTTATTTCATTTAGAGATTTTATGAATATGGCTTTATATTATCCTAGTCTAGGATATTATACCTCATCAAAAGATAAAGTTTCCGAATATGGTGATTTTATAACGGCAACTTCTCAAACTTCTATTTTTGCCACTGTTTTTGCTAATCAGTTTGCAGATGTTTTAAAAAAGCTCGGTAAAGATTCTAACATTGTTGAGTTTGGTGCTGGAACTGGGAAGTTTGCAGTCGACTGTATGAATGAATTGAATAGGCTTAATGTGCTTCCACAAAAATATTTTATAATTGAGTTAAGTAATGATCTTAAGTTTAGACAGCAAGCATATATTAAGGAACATGTGCCTGAAAATTTACAAGATAAATTTATTTGGCTAACAGAATTACCGAAAGAGCAGATTAAAGGAGTTATATTTGCAAATGAGGTTTTGGATGCGATGCCTGTAGATATCTTTAGAAAAAGTGATACGAAAATATTTCAACAAGGAGTAAGTATTTCAGAAGGAGAGTTGAAGCTGATTGATTTACCAATAAATGATAAAAGATTTAGTTCTGAAATTGATAAAGTTTTGGCTGATGGGATAACTTTTTCCGAAGACTACACTAGTGAGTTAAATACTTGGATTAAACCTTGGATTAAGTCTATTTCAGAAGCTTTAAAACAAGGGGTAGTTTTTCTATGTGACTATGGTTATCACAGGAGCCTATACTATTTGCCTGAAAGAAATATGGGTACTTTAGCTTGTTATTATAGGCATAAAGTTAATTATGATCCATTTCTAAATATTGGTGAGCAGGATATAACAGCACATGTTGATTTTACATCGGTGGCAGAAGCTGTTAATGATTGTGAATTTGAAATTGAAGGCTATATGACGCAAGCGAATTTTCTTAAAAGAGCAAATGTTTCTGAAATCTTTTTAGAAATTAGAAAGCGACTCGATCAAAAATATTTAGCCAAATACTCCCAGGATTTAAAAGAATTATTATTGGGAGACAAATTAGCTGAAACATTTAAGGTGTTTTGCTTTTCTAGAGGTGTTGATGAAATACTAGAAGTTTTTGATAATGATGATAATTTAGATTACTTGTTATAGTTAAAAATAATAGATAGCTTTCATAGTAGCTATTTGTTGATGTTGTAAAGATGTTATTTTATAATCAACAAATAGTGATTTTACTAAACTTTGATAATCTCGATTATTTCGGAGGATAAAGGATGTCAGATTTGATTAATGATATAGATGCTTTAGAGACTCAAGAATGGCTTGAAGCTTTTGAAGATGTAGTTCAAAGAGAAGGTGTTGAAAGAGCAAGATTTCTTTTTGAAAAATTATTAGATAGAGGAGCTGAGTTAGGAATACAAAATACGTATGCTAATACACAGACAAGAAAGTATATAAATACTATAGATGTCAGTGATCAACCTGATTATCCTGGAAACCTTTCTTTAGAAGAGAGAATAGAGTCTATTACTCGTTGGAACTCTGTTGTTATAGTTGCCGAAGCAAATAATATTGATAGTAGTATTGGTGGTCATATTGGTACTGGTGCTGGTGCTTTAACTTTATATGAGGTTGGATATAATCATTTTTTCCAAGCGCCTAATGAAACTCAAGCGGGAGATTTAATTTTTTATCAAGGACATGCATCTCCTATTGTTTATGCTAGGTCATATCTAGAAGGAAGATTTACTAAGGCGCAATTAGAGAATTTTAGAAAACAAGCATTTGATCCTAAGAATGCAGTATCTTCTTATCCACATCCATATTTGCAGCCAACATATTGGCAGTTTCCTACAGTATCTATGGGTCTTGGTCCATTACAAGCTATTTATCAAGCTAGATTTATGAAGTATTTAGAGGCTCGTGGTCTTGCTAAAACAGATGGACGTAAAGTTTGGGCATTCTGTGGTGATGGTGAGATGGATGAGCCAGAATCTATCGGTTCTATTACTAGAGCGGGAAGAGAAGGTTTAGATAATCTTATTTTTGTTGTTAACTGTAACCTTCAAAGATTGGATGGCCTTGTAAATGGTAATGGTAATATTGTTGAAGAGTTGGCAGGGGTGTTTACTGGTGCTGGCTGGAATGTTATCAAAGTTCTATGGGGAAGTGATTGGGATAAATTGCTTAAAGATCCTGTTGCAGGTAGAAAATTACAAGATAGATTAAGTTCATTAAATGACGGCCAGTTCCATACAATTAAAGCTCATGGTGGCGGAGAGTGTCGTCAAGTTGTATTTAGTGGAGATGAAGATTTAGAGAATCTTGCAAAAGGCATGACAGATGATGATTTGAAAGCACTTCGTCGTGGTGGTCATGATCCTGTGAAAATTTATGCTGCTTATAAAAAAGCAGTTACGCCAAATGGTAAGCCAACTTTAATTCTACCAATGACAGTAAAAGGTTTTGGTTTGGGAGAGTATGGCGAATCTAAAAATATTGCTCATAACGTTAAGAAATTAGATAAAGAAGCTTTAAGATATCTTAGAGATAGATTTAATATTCCAGCTACAGATGAACAAGTTGAAAATTATAGACTACTTTCTTTAGCTGAAGATTCTCCAGAAATGAAGTATTTAAGAGCTAAAAGAGAGTCTTTAGGTGGATATATTCCAGCAAGATTTGAAAATAATGATGCTTTACCTATTCCGCATTATACAGACTTTGCAAAAGCATTGTTGGAGTCAAGCGGAGATAGAGATTTTTCTACAACGACAGCTTTTGTTCGTATGTTGACTAATTTGGCAAAAGACAAGCAGTTAGGTAAGCACTTAGTTCCTATTACGGTTGATGAGTCTCGTACTTTTGGTATGGAAGGTTTGTTTAGACAGTTGGGTATTTATAATCCTAAAGGTCAACAATATACTCCTGAAGATAAAGGTCAGTTAATGTTTTATAAAGAATCTACAGATGGTCAAATCTTACAAGAAGGGATAAATGAGCAGGGTGGATTCAGTTCATGGTTAGCTGCTGCGACATCTTATTCTGTGCATAGAGTACCTATGATTCCTTTCATGATTTATTATTCAATGTTTGGTTTCCAAAGATTTGGTGATCTTGCTTGGGCTGCTGGCGACTCTATGGCAAAAGGTTTTGTTATGGGTGGTACATCAGGTCGTACAACTCTTAATGGTGAAGGTCTTCAACATGAAGATGGCCATAGCCATATTCAAGCGGGCTTAATTCCTAACTGTGTTTCTTATGACCCTACGTATGCTTATGAACTGGCGGTGATTTTATGGCATGGTATGAAGCGCATGTATATTGATGGTGATAAGGTTTATTACTACTTAACTATCATGAATGAAAACTATTCTCATAGAGCAATGCCAGAAGGTTCTGAAGAAGGAATTATTAAAGGTCTATATAAGATTGAAGATAATAAACCAGCTGATAAACATGTTCAACTTTTAGGTTCAGGTTCAATTCTTAAAGAAGTTGAAGCTGCTGCTAAGATGTTAAAAGATGAATATGGTATTACTTCTAATATTTGGAGCATGACAAGTGCTAATGAGCTTTATAGAGAAGCTAAAGATGTAGCTAGATGGAATATGTTGCACCCTACAGAATCTAAGAGAGAGAGCTATATAGAGAAGTGCTTCAAAGATAATAAAGGTCCTGTTGTTGTGTCTACTGACTATATTAAGCTTTACACTGATCAGTTAAGAGAGTTTATGCCTGAGAATTATGTAAACTTAGGTACCGATGGTTTTGGTAGATCTGATACTAGAGCAGCTTTACGTAGCTTCTTTGAAGTCGATAGATATCATGTTGTAGTAGCTGCATTGGGCGCTTTAGTTAAAGATGGTAAAGTTCAAGCTTCTGTTGTTAAAGATGCTATTGAAAAATACGGAATTGATGCAGAGCGTGTAGCTCCTCTGTATAGCTAATTAAAGGAGATATTAATGTCTTTAGAAATAGTTAAGGTGCCGGATATAGGTGACTATGATTCAGTTGATGTTATTGAAGTAAACGTTTCTGTGGGAGATGTTGTTTCTGTTGAGGATTCTTTAATAACGTTAGAAACAGATAAAGCTAGCATGGAAGTTCCATCTCCAGTGGCAGGAAAAATATCTAAAATAACTGTTAAAGTTGGAGATAAGGTTTCTGAAGGTGCTGCTATTATGGAAGTAGAAGTTGAAGGTGCTGCTTCAGCAGAAGAAAGTAAAGCTGAAGAAAATAATGCAGTTCCAAAAGCGGCTGATTCTTCAAGTACTGCGGCATCAAAAATAGTTGAAGTAGAAGTTCCTGATATAGGTGACTATGATTCGGTTGATATTATAGAAGTATCTGTGAAAGTTGGCGATATAGTTGAGAAAGAAGATTCTTTAATAACGTTAGAAACAGATAAAGCTAGTATGGAAGTACCATCTCCAGTATCTGGTAAAGTCGTAGAAGTTATAGCAAAAGTTGGTGATAAAGTTTCCCAAGGAAGCATTATTTTAAAAATTGAATCTGGTGATTCTGCCTCTTCAGCTCCAGCTAAACAAGAATCAGCTAGTGATAGTTCTTCTAAAGCAGCTTCTTCTGAAGTAGTTGATGTGGAAGTTCCTGATATAGGTGACTATGACTCAGTAGATGTTATAGAGGTATCTGTAAAAGCTGGTGATAAAGTTGAGAAAGAAGATTCTTTAATCACGCTAGAAACAGATAAGGCTAGTATGGAAGTTCCATCTCCAGCATCTGGTGAGGTTGTAGAAGTCATTGCAAAAGTTGGAGATAAAGTTTCTCAGGGCTCATTGATTTTGAAAATCAAAACGGCGGGTTCAGTATCATCTACTGCTACACAATCTCAAGAATCAAAATCTGCACCAGCTAAACAAGAAGCGCCTAAGTCTGTAGATGCAGCTCCTGTGGCTTCTAGTGAGATTGTTGATAATTCTAATGCTCACGCATCTCCATCTGTGAGAAAATTAGCTAGAATTTTAAATGTAGATCTTTCAAAAGTAAAAGCTACTGGTCGTAAAGGAAGAGTTTCAAAAGAAGATTGTTATAACTATATTAAAACTGCTGTTACACAGGTGCAAAGTGGTAAAGTTGCATCATCTTCTAATTCTGGTGCTGGCTTGGATTTATTGCCTGATCCAGTTGTGGATTTCTCTAAGTTCGGAGAGATAGAGACTCAACCTTTAACTCGTATTAATAAAATTAGTGCAAAAAATCTTCACAGAAACTGGGTTAAGATTCCTCATGTTACATTCTATGATGATGCTGATGTTACTGATTTAGAAGAATTTAGAAAATCTAAGAAAGCATTTTCTGATAAAACTGGAATAAAAATAACTCCTTTATCTTTCTTGATAAAGGCTGCTGCTGTTGCATTAAAAGAGTTTCCTAAATTTAATAGCTCTTTGTCTGCTGATGGTGAAAATCTGATTATTAAGAAATATTATAATATTGGTTTTGCTGCAGATACTCCAGCTGGTCTTATGGTTCCAGTTGTTAAAGATGCTGATAAAAAAGGAATTATTGAAATTTCTAAAGATATTATGGATTTGGCAGGTAAAGCTCGCGATGGTAAGTTAGGTAGTAAAGATATGACTGGTGCTACATTTACTATTTCAAGTATAGGCGTGTTGGGTACAACTTCATTTACTCCTATCATTAATATGCCAGAAGTGGCTATTATGGGTGTTTCAAAAACAGCTATTAAACCTGTATGGAATGGTAAGGAGTTTGTTACTAAATCTATGCTTCCTCTATCGTTATCTACAGATCATAGAGTAATAGATGGTGCTTATGCGGCTAAATTCTTAACAAGATATTGTCAGATTCTTTCTGATTTGCGTGAAATTATAATGTAACGGGGTTTATAATAAAATGAGTGATATTAAAACTGAAGTTGTCGTTTTAGGTAGTGGGCCTGGCGGTTATAGTGCTGCTTTTAGGGCTGCTGATTTAGGTAAAAAAGTTGTATTGATTGAAAAATATGCTGATATTGGTGGTGTTTGTTTAAATGTTGGTTGTATTCCTTCAAAAGCACTTTTACATGTTGCTAAAGTTATTAATGAAGCTAGACATTTAGCAGCTGATGGTATTATTGAAATGGGCGATCTTAAAATTAATAAAGATAAGGTTGTCGAGTATAAGGCTAATGTTGTTAAGAAATTAACTGTTGGTCTAAAAGGAATGGCTAAGCAAAGAGGAGTTGAGATTGTACAAGGTTATGGTAAATTCACTTCTGATAAAGAAATTGCTGTAGAAACTCCAGATGGATCGGTTAAAAAAGTAGCTTTTGAAAACTGTATTATTGCTGCTGGATCTAGTGTAATTAATTTACCTTTTGTGCCAAAAGATGATCGTATTATTGATTCTACTGGTGCTCTTGAAATGAAAGATATCCCAGATACTATGCTTGTAGTTGGTGGTGGTATTATTGGTCTTGAGATGGCTCAAGTTTACTCTGAGTTAGGAACTAAGATTACTGTTGTTGAATTTGCTGATCAGCTTATGAATGGCGTTGATAAAGATATGGTAAAAGCTTATGAGAAAATGAATTCTCGTTATGACATCCGTTTAAAGACAGGTGTTACAGCTATGGATGCTCGTAAAGATGGTATCTATGTTACTATGGAAGGTCAACATTCAGCTAAAGAAGAAAGATATGATAGAGTGTTGATGGCTATTGGACGTAAACCAAATGGTAAGCTTATTGATGCTGAGAAAGCTGGGGTTAAAGTCGATGAGAGAGGTTTTATTCCGGTAGATAAACAATGTCGTACTAATGTTCCTCATATTTTTGCAATAGGTGATGTTGTTGGTCAACCAATGCTTGCACATAAGGCTGTGCCAGAAGGAAGAACAGCTGCTGAAGTTATTTCTGGTTTAAACCATAGTTTTGATCCTTTGGTGATTCCTTCTGTTGCTTATACTGATCCTGAAGTTGCTTGGGTTGGTGAGACTGAAACTTCTGCTAAAACTAAAGGTATTAAGTATGAAAAGGGTGTGTTCCCTTGGGCAGCAAGTGGTAGATCTTTAAGTATTGGAAGATCCGAGGGTATGACTAAAGTATTATTTGATGAAGATCACAAAATTATTGGTGCGTCTATTGTTGGTACTAATGCTGGTGAGCTTATTTCAGAAGCTGCTTTAGCTATTGAAATGGGCTGTGATGCTGAAGATATCGCATTAACAGTTCACCCACATCCAACTTTATCTGAAAGTTTAATGATGGCTACAGAAGTATTTGAAGGTACTGCAACAGATCTTCCTCCTCAAAAAAAGAAAAAATAATTACTCTCTAAGTTTTTTTAATCTAAAGCTTTCTATCTTTTTATTTATCCTATTTTGTTATACTTATAAGTAAATAAAATTCTTTAAATTTTCTATGAAATTCTTTAGAAGAAGTTTTTTACTAGTGGTATTGGCTCCAAGTGTCTTGGTTGCTGCAACTGAGCAAAATAATGAGCTCTCACAAAATCCAACAGCAGAGGAAGCTCAGCAGTATATTGATACTAGTAAAGATTGTATGATTGTACAGAATAAGAAGCAGATTGTAATGAAATGTGGCGATAATATGATTTTTGTTACTTCTGAAGGAGTTGGTATTAAAACTCCTAGTGTTTCAAAGTTTTGGAGTTAAGATATGATTTGGTCAGATATTTTATCGGAAGAAAAGCAGAAGCCTTATTTTAATGAGATATTAAACTTTTTAGCAAATGAAATTAGGCAAGGTAAAATAATATTTCCTATTAAAGAAAATATTTTTAATGCTTTTAAATATACAGGGTTTGAGAATCTAAAGGTTGTTATACTTGGGCAGGACCCTTACCATAACTTTAATCAAGCGCATGGGTTAGCATTCTCCGTTCAAGAAGGAGTTGATGTTCCCCCATCTCTTAAAAATATGTATAAGGAACTTGCTAGAAGTGTGACTGGTTTTAGTGAACCAAGTCATGGATGTCTTACGAGTTGGGCAGAGCAAGGTGTTTTTTTGCTTAACACAACCCTTACAGTGGAGGCCCATAAAGCAAATTCTCATAAAGATATAGGTTGGGGCGTCTTTACTGATACAGTTATAAAAAAAATATCAGATAATAAAGAAAATGTCGTATTTATGCTTTGGGGTAGTCATGCTCGTAAGAAAAAAGATCTAATTGATAATTCTAAGCATCTAATTTTAGAGTCAACGCACCCATCACCATTATCTGCACATCGAGGTTTTTTAGGATGTGATCATTTTATTAAATGTAATGATTTTTTAATTAAAAAAGGATTGGATCCAATAAATTGGGCTTTATAAGCTTAGCTAGGCTTCCTGTTGGCTCAAAGGATGTATTTTGAGATAGTGTATGTTATAATATTTGCCATGTGACTCTAGTTTTTGAGAAAGTGGTAAATGTCAGCTTTTGGTAAAGAAGTTTCTTCTGTAAATATAGAAAAAGAGCTTAAGCAATCATATTTAGATTATGCGATGAGTGTAATAGTTGGGAGAGCTCTTCCTGATGTTAGGGATGGTTTAAAACCAGTTCATCGTCGTGTATTATTTGCGATGAATGAACTATCTAACTACTATAATAGACCTTATAAAAAGTCTGCTAGGGTTGTCGGTGATGTTATAGGTAAATATCACCCTCATGGAGACACAGCTGTTTATGACACTATAGTTAGAATGGCTCAACCGTTCTCTCTTCGTTATACACTTGTTGATGGTCAAGGTAACTTTGGTTCTGTTGATGGTGATGCTCCAGCTGCGATGCGTTATACAGAAATTAGAATGGAAAAGCTTACGCATGAGCTTTTAGTCGATATAGATAAAGAAACTGTAGATTTTTCTCCAAACTACGATAATACAGAATTGGTTCCTGACGTTTTACCAACTAGAGTTCCTAACCTTTTAGTTAATGGTTCTTCAGGTATTGCGGTTGGTATGGCAACAAATATTCCGCCACATAATATGTCAGAAGTTATTAATGGAGTTATGGCATTAATAGATGAACCAAGTTTAGAAACTGAAGATTTAATAAAGTATATTCCTGCCCCTGATTTTCCTACAGGAGCTTTAATTAATGGTACAGATGGTATTTTAGAGGCTTATAAGACTGGTCGTGGTCGTGTAATTATGCGCTCTAGAGCGACTATAGAGGAAGATGAAGCTAGTGGCAGATCTCAGATTATAGTTACAGAAATACCATATCAAGTAAATAAAGCTAAATTAGTAGAAAAAATAGCTGAGCTTGTTAAAGATAAAAAAATTAGCGGTATTTCTGAGTTAAGAGATGAGTCTGATAAAGATGGTATAAGGGTTGTTATAGATGTTAAGAGAGATGAGTCTCCTGAAGTTCTTTTAAACAGTCTTTATGCACAAACACAACTACAATGTAGCTTTGGTATAAACATGGTTGCTCTTAGTGACAATAGGCCAAAACTCTTAGGTCTTAAAGAAATTCTAGAGCAGTTTATAAAGCACAGAAAAGAAGTTGTAACTAGAAGAACTGTTTTTGAATTAAGGAAGTCAAAAGAAAGAGCGCATATTTTAGAAGGTTTGCTGCTATCTTTATCTAATATTGATGAGATGATAGAGCTTATTAAAGCTTCACCAAGTCCAGCAGATGCAAAAGAATCAATGCTTGCTAGATCTTGGAATGGTGCGATAGTTAAGAGTATGTTAGAAGGTGTTGATGTTAAAATGTATAGAAAAGAGACATTGTCATTACACTATGGTATTCAAGAAAATGCTTTATATAACTTAACAGAAGAGCAAGCAGAAGCAATATTAGCTTTAAGATTGCATAGATTAACTGGTCTTGAGCAAGATAAGATTGTGTCAGAATTTAAAGAATTAATTGATAGAATTAAATATTTAATAGGTATTTTAAGTAATGTTGAAGAACTTATTAGGGTTGTAAAAGAAGAGCTTGTTGAGATAAGAGAAAACTTTGGAGATGCAAGAAAATCAGAGATTATAGAATCTAGGTTAGATTTGACAAGAGAGGATCTGATTGCTGAAGAAGATATGGTTGTAACATTATCTATGGATGGATATGTTAAGAGTCAGCCATTGAGTTTATATAATGCTCAAAAACGAGGTGGTGTAGGTAAATCAGCAACAAAAACTAAAGAGGAAGATAGTATCTTTAAGTTAATGTTGGCTTCGACTCATGATACTATGCTTTGTTTCTCAAGCTTGGGTAGAGTTTATTGGACTAAGGTTTATGACTTCCCTGTTGCGGGAAGGATATCAAAAGGAAGACCAATAAATAATATACTTCCTTTAGAAAGAGATGAAAAAATTACTGCTTTAATGCCAGTTTCTGAGTTTACTCCTGGATACTTTATTTTTATGGCTACAAAGCTTGGTAGAGTTAAAAAAGTTGATTTATCGGAGTTCGCCCGCCCTAGATCAACTGGCAAAATAGCTATTGGGCTAGTTGAAAAAGATGAGCTTTCATATGTTGCTTTAACTGATGGTAATAAGCAAATAATGATGTTCTCAAATGCTGGTAAAGCTATTAGATTCGATGAGTCTGATGTAAGAGCTATGGGTCGTTCTGCACAAGGTGTGACAGGCATGCGTTTACAAAAAGGGCAAAGTATAGTTTCAATGCTTGTTACTAACCCAGATGAGGGAGTTGTTCTTGCTGCAACAGAAAATGGTTATGGCAAAAGAACTTCAGTATCAGAGTATAGAAAAACTAAACGAGCTAGCCAGGGCGTTATAGCAATTTCTACTTCAGAAAGAAATGGTCAAGTTGTTGTGGCTGTATTGGTTGAGGAAGATGAAGATATAGTGTTAATCACTAATAATGGTACTTTGGTTAGAACATCATCATCTGAAGTTAGAGAGTGTGGTCGCTCTGCTCAAGGCGTAAGGCTAATTAACTTAAGAAATTCTGAAAAACTCATTAGTTTAAAAGTAGTAAAACAATCTATGGATGAGGACTGTGAAGAGTCTGTGGATGAAGAGATAGAAGAAGTTCTTGAGTAATAGAAGTTTATGGTTTCTAAAAGGAAAATAACTATCCTCGGAGCTACTGGCTCTATAGGTGATAGTACACTTGCAATAGTTAGAGAAAGGCAGGACTTTGATGTTTATGCTCTAACTGCTTTTAGCAATATTTCTAAGCTAGCAAAACTGTGTATGGAGTTTTCTCCTAAATATGCAGTAGTTCCAACTTTAGAGGCTAAAGATCAATTAAATAATTTGATTTTAAATGTTGAGGTTGAAATTCTTTTTGGAGAAGAAGCTTTAGAAAAAGTATCTAGTGATATTGATGTCGATGTTGTAATGTCAGCAATAGTTGGCATAGCTGGGTTAAAGCCAACTTTTGCCGCAGCCACATCTGGTAAGACTATTCTTTTAGCAAATAAGGAAGCTTTAATTACAGCGGGGCATTTATTGATAAATGAGGTTAATAATAATTCTGCTAGATTGATTCCTGTCGATAGTGAGCATAATGCTATTTTTCAATGTTTAGAGACAACAAAGTTTTCTAGAAGTGTAAAAGAAATAATTCTAACTGCTTCAGGTGGGCCCTTTAGGAATAAGTCCTTAGATGAGCTAACTGAAATAACTCCAGAACAGGCTTGTAAGCATCCTAATTGGAGTATGGGTAGAAAGATATCTATAGATTCCTCAACTATGGTAAATAAAGCTTTAGAGGTTATCGAGGCCTACTGGCTTTTTGATGTTCCTGCTGATAAAATAAGAGTCCTTATTCATCCACAGAGTGTTATACACTCTATGGTTATGTATATAGATGGTAGTTATATTGCTCAATTAGGATCTCAAGATATGAGAATTCCTATAGCAAATGCTATGTATTATCCAAATAGAGAAAATGTTAATGTGTCTCCTTTGGATTTTATAAATTTGAAATTAACTTTTGAAAAAGCATGTTTTGATAGGTTTGAGGCTTTAAAAATAGTTTTTAAGAATTTGAGAAAAAAAGATTATGCAGCAAATATTATATTTAATGCTGCTAATGAGGTTTTTGTAGAGGCCTTTTTAAATAATAAAATTAAATATTTAGATATAATTGAATATAATAAAGCCATTTTAGAAAAGCTGAGATTTAAAAATCCTAGTGATTTACAAGAAGTTTTTGTTATAGATCAAAAAGCCCGTGAATATAGTAGGGCTTTGCTTGGGGAGAATTAGGTGTCTTTTTTTATCAGAAAGATAATTTTAACAATATTTTTAGTTATAGGAATAATTTCTATATCTGAGGCTGCTACAGATAGCTTCATATTAGGAGATGTATCTATAAATGGCTTAGAAGGCATTAGTAAAGATGTTGTTAAAAGTAGACTTCGTTATGAAAAAGGAAGTTATATTACTCCTGAAGACACTAATCAAATTATAAATAACTTATATGGAACTGGCTTTTTTGATAGCATAGATCTTTCTCGCAAAGGCAGAGACTTATTTATTAATGTTAAAGAAAGACCTATCATTGCAGGTTTTTCTTTTAATGGAAATAAAAAAATAACAAAAGAAGAGCTCGATAAATTATTTACTGATGCTGGGGTATATGTCGGTAATATATATAGTCCAGACACTATGTTTCTTATAAGGCAGTCTCTTTTGACGCAATATTCTATGATGGGTTTATATAGTGCGACAGTAGATGAGAACGTTAGAGAACTGCCAAATAATAGAGTTGATATTTCTATAGATATAGCAGAAGGTAAGCCTGCTACCATTGGTGCCGTAAATATCATTGGTAATAAAAGTTTTCCAGATTCTGATATTAAAGATAATGTTGCATTACAAGTACCTTCAATTTGGAACCTTTGGGGGTTCTTAGCACCGTTTGATAGTTATTCACCAGCTGGGATGGATCAGTCTATAGAAGGTATAACTAATTATTACCTTGACAGAGGTTATTTAGATTTTAAGGTAACATCAAAACAAGCTTCGATGTCAAAAGATAGAGAGCATTCTTATGTGGCTTTTGATGTGTCTGAGGGAGATGTTTATAAAATTTCAGATGTTACTTTTGAAGGGAAATATATAGTTCCAGAATCTGAGATAGAAGCTCTTATAAAAATACATAAAGGACAAGTTTTTTCTAAAAAGAATTTGGTTGATACTGTTGAGGCTATTAAAACTTTACTTGGTAGTAAGGGTTATGCATTTGCAATAGTTAATCCAATTCCAAAGATTAATAAGGATAAAAAAACAGTTGCTTTTAAAATCGTAATTGATGCTGGTAAAAAAGTTTATGTAAATAGAATTAATATTAATGGTAATAACGTTACGAATGATTATGTTTTCCGTAGGCAACTGCAATACTATGAGCAAAGTCAATACGATAAAGAGGCAATGGATAAATCTCAAAGGAGACTTTCTCAGTTACCATATGTTGCTTCGGCAGATATGGAATTGGTTCCAGTTGAAGGGAGCGATGACTTAGTTGATGTTAATTATAATATAAAAGAAAGAAACGCTAACTCTATTAGTGGTAGTTTAGGTTATTCAGATCTTTATGGATTTATGATTGGCGGTAAGCTAAATATGCCTAACGTTTTTGGTACGGGTAATACATTTAATATTGATGCACAGTTATCCATACCATTCCAAAATTTATCAATCAGTTATATAGACCCTTACTTAACTACATCTGGAATAAGTCAAAGTATTTCAGCTTATGTTAATAGGTCTAACTTTGCAAAAACAGATGCGATAGCAGCTTATCAGTTAGATACATTTGGCGCAAGATTAATGTATGGAGTACCTCTTTCGGCATTTAATAATGTAACTTGGGGTATAACTTATGCAAATAATAATGTAAAGCAATCTACTGGTTTTAACTCATCAATTGTTGATTATTTTATAGCTCAAAATGGTGGTAAACATCAATTTAATGAGCCGGCAATTACTGCAGGTTGGAATTATGATTCCTCAAATAAATACATGTTTCCAACTGCTGGAGGGACATTTAATTTAAATGGGTCTGTTAACCTTCCATATCTTAGTGGAATACAGGCTTATAAAATACAAGCTAGTGGAACTTATAATATTGCTGTACCAAACACGGAATTTTCAGCTCTCACAATAAGAGGGGGTGTTGACTATGGTGGTGGTTATGGAGATACAGCAAATTTGCCATTCTATGAAAACTTCTACGGAGGTGGTTGGGGAAGTGTTAGGGGCTTCTCACAGGGTTCTTTTGGTCCAAGAGATATTGATTATAAAACAAAAACAATAGGTAATGCTATTGGTGGGAACTTGAATATTTATAATAACTATGATTTATTATTTCCAGTACCATTTATTAAAGATAGTTCAAATATGAGAGTTGGTGCTTTTTTTGATTTAGGAAATACTTATACTACCTATCAATTGCCACCGGGGGTTATTGCACCGACTCCAGCGCAGGATACGGTGCCATCATTCGCAAACTTAAAGTATTCTGTTGGCTTAGAGTTTAGATGGGCTTCTCCAGTAGGCCCATTAGCAGTATCTATAGCTCAACCATTTAATGTTAAACCTGGTGATATAGTGCAAAATTTCCAGCTATCACTAGGACAAAATTTTTAGTAACTAAAGGAGACAGTAATGAAAAAGAAAATATTATTAGCGGCATCTGTAATTATGATGGGTGCTACAGCATCTTATGCGGAGACAAAAATAGCGGTTGTAAATCCTGTTCAAATCTTTAATGATGCTAATTTAGGGTCGCTTAGTGTTAAGCAGATTGAGAATGAAATTAAACCAGAAGCAAATAAACTTAAGCAGGAGCAGGATAAAATAAGTCAACAAATGCAAGATTTGCAGAAAGGTTCTGCTACTATGACTAAGGCAGCATTGACTAGTAAACAAGAAGAGATTCAAAAAGAGTATCAGTTATTCACAGAAAAAGCTCAAGCTTTGCAGAAAAAAGAATATACTAAAAAAGAAGAGCTTTCTAATAAGTTCCAAGCATCTTTTGATGCTGCAGTTAGCAGTGTTGCTAAACAGAAAGGATATAATATGGTTGTTACAACTCAATCATTAGCTTATTCAAATGGTATTGATGATATATCGAGCGATGTAGTTGCTTTAATGAATAAATAGAAAATAAGATTTATATTGGTTGGAGAATTGATGTTTTCATTAAAATTATTGGCTGAAAAGCTTGATGGTGTAGTACATGGGGATGAAAGTGTAGAGATAGCAAAAATAGCGACGCTATCTCAAGCTAAAATTGGTGATATTTCTTTTTGTACAAATCCAAAATATTTGAAGGATTTAAAAGAAACTAAAGCTTCTGCAGTATTAATCACTGAGGAGGCACTTCCTTATTGTAATACAAATGCAGTTGTATTATCTAATCCTTATATGGCTTTAGCTAAAGTTATGGAGCTTTTTGATAAAAGTCCCAAGCCTAGTGGTAAAATTCATAGTAAAGCTGTTATAGCAGCAAGTGCTATTATTGGTAATAATGTTACTATTGATGCAAATGCTGTTGTTGGTGAGGATGTTATTTTGGGGGATGATGTTGTCGTAGGTGCTTGCTGTACAATAGATAATAATACAAAGATAGGCAGAGCAACAGTAATTAAAAGTAATGTTTCAATAGCACATGATGTTGAAATAGGTGCTGAATGTATAATTCATCAAAATACTGCTATAGGCTGTGATGGTTTTGGTAATGCACGTAATGAAGATGGATCTTGGACAAAAATACCTCAGCTTGGAAGAGTTATAGTTGAAGATGACGTTGAGATTGGTGCAGGTACAACCGTTGATAGAGGGGCTATAGATGACACTATTATTAAAAAAGGGGCACGTATTGATAATTTAGTACAGATAGCTCATAATGTAATTATTGGTGAGAATACTGCCCTTGCTGGATTAACAGCTGTTGCGGGTAGCACCAAGATAGGTAATAATTGCCTGATAGGAGGTCAATCTGCTATTACGGGACATATTAGTATCTGTGATAATACAGTGATAGGTGGTGCATCTAATATAGGGAAATCTGTGACTAAACCAGGCATGTATTATGCAGCATTTGAAGCTAAGCCTAGGATTGAATGGGGTAGGTTTGTCGCAAGATTATCTAAGATAGATAAGTTAATGGCTAGAGTTAAAGAATTGGAAAAGAAGTTTAATAAATAATGAAGGGTTGTTATGAGTCAGTTTAATGAAAATAGTAGACAGATAGATATTATGGGTATAAAGAAAATTTTACCACATAGATATCCTTTTGCACTTTTAGACAAAATTCTTGATTGGGATATTGAAGAAAGATCAATTATTGCTCAAAAAAATGTGACAGTTAATGAAGAATTTTTTAATGGACATTTTCCTGAATTTCCAGTTATGCCAGGTGTTCTTATCGTTGAGGCAATGGCTCAAGCTACAGCAATACTAGGAGAATTAATGGCTGAGAAGCTATTTGCTGAAGTAGTTGCAAAGCATGGCGGTGGAAGAAGAACTTTTATGTTAGCTGGGATAGATAAAGTTCGTGTTAAAAGACCGGTTATGCCAGGTGATGTTTTAATTATTGAATCTAGAATGGTAAAACAAAAGAATATTATTTGTACAGCTCAATCAGTAGCAAAAGTAAATGATCAAATCGTTTGTTCAGCAGAGTTAATGGCGGCTTATAAGGATTATTAATCGTGATACATAGTTCAGCAGTAGTTCATGAAAGTGCTAAAATAGCTGAGAGTGCTAAAATTGGTCCTTTCTGTGTGGTAGGTGAAAATGCAGTTATTGGGGAAGGTACAGAACTACTAAGCCATGTAACTATTGGAAGTGATGCGATTCTTGGTAAGAATAATAAAATATTCCAATTTGCTTCAATAGGGTATGATCCTATTGATTACACCTATAAAGGAGAGTTTTCTCAGGTTATTATAGGTGATAATAATATTATAAGAGAGTGTGCCACTATTCATGGAGGCACCTCTAAAGAAGAACAGATTACTAGAGTAGGAAATAATAATCTTATAATGTGTTATGTTCATATAGGACATGATTGTAAAATAGGAAATTATGTATCTTTAGTTAATAATGTTGGTCTCGCTGGGCATGTGAGAGTAGATGATTTTGCAATAATAAGCGCTAATGTAGGAGTGCATCAGTTTTGTAGAATTGGAGCTCATTCATTTATTGCTCATGCAGCTTTGATAGGTAAAGATGTCCCCCCTTATATTATGGTTACTGGTAGAGGTGCTCATGCAAGCCCTTGTGGAATAAACTCTGAAGGGCTTAAGAGAAGAGGTTTTGATACAGAGCAAATGCGTAAAATAAAAGAAGTTTATCGTTTGTTATATAGACAAGGATTAACTCTTAAAGAAGCATATCCTTTAATAAAAGATATGGCTGAAGAGCATGCTTATATTAAACCATTTGTGGATGTTATAGAATCAACAGATAGAGGAATACTCAAGTAGTGAGAATAGGAATAGTTGCTGGGGAGTTATCTGGAGATCAGCTTGGAGCAAGTCTAGTAAAAGAGCTTAAGAAAACTTATCCTGATGCTATCATAGAAGGGATTGGTGGTCCAAAAATGGTAGCAAATGGTTTTAATACTTTATATCCAATGGAAGCTCTTTCAGTTATAGGTTTTTTTGAAGTTCTGTCTAAAGGTATTCAGATATTAAATATTAGGAGAAAAGTGATTAATCACTTTAAAGAAAATAAACCTGATATTTTTATAGGTATAGATGCACCTGATTTTAATTTGACTGTTGAGAAAAAACTACGACAGGCTAGAATAAGAACGGTACATTATGTAAGTCCTAAGATTTGGGCTTGGAGAGAGTATAGAATAAAAAAAATAAAAGAAGCAACAGATACTATATTAGCTATACTACCTTTTGAAGAAGAGTATTATAGAACAAGACATAACTTTAAAGCCGTTTTTGTAGGTCATCCTCTAGCAAAGGCGATACCATTAGAAATAGATAAACAGAAATATAGAAAAGAGCTTGGTTTAAGTTTAGAAGATACTATATTGGCAGTACTTCCAGGAAGTAGAAAAAGTGAAGTAACAAAGCTTTTACCTGTGTTTTTAGATGCATTAGATAAGCTGAAGAAAGATGGATATAAGTATAAAGCTGTTATTCCTATAGCTAAACCATCATTAAGATCAATATTTGAAGAATATAAAGAAAAAATAAATATCCTTCCAATAATAATATATGAAGGGCATTCTCATGAAATATTAAAAGCTTCTGATTTCTGTCTACTATCTTCAGGTACGGCAACTTTAGAAACAATGCTTTGTAAACTGCCTATGGTTGTTGGATATAAGCTTTCAAAAGTTTCAGCCTTTCTAGCAAGGCTTCTTGTAAAAGGTAAGCATAGTTATTTTGCTTTTCCAAATATTTTATCAGGTAAAGAGATTATTTCAGAGCTAATACAAGAAGACTTCACTGTTGAAAAGGTTTTATTTCAATTGAAGAGATTGTTTGATGATGATGCTAGAAATAAGAGAATAGTATCAGAGTTTCATGAGATACATAAAAAAATGATAGTAGATACCGATATTAAAATAGTAGAAGAGGTTCAAAAACTTTTATCATCTACTTGTTAATTTTTTTTAGTAAAAGAGATATAATTATTAACTAAATTTAAGTTAGGGTTATCTTATGTTTTTAATTTTAAGTTTATCATTACTTTTAGTTGTACTTATTGTCATAGATTTTTATAGAAAAGGACTTAGACAAAAGCAATTAAATAAATTAGAGGCTATAAATAGCCAATTAATTAATCTTTCTATAGAAACAGGAAATATAGATTCTGATACTGCTGAAATTGTTGAGCATAAAAATGAATATGAATATTTGAAACAAGGTTTTTCTTTATTTTATTTTGAAAGCTTTCAAGAGATGGATCTTAAAGATCTCAATTCCTTTTTTAAAGGATATGGGATTAAGTTTGCAGAAGGAATATTTCAAAAAGTTAGTTATAAAGATGTTATATATAGTATTTTGCCTGATAATGAATCTCAAACCTTTGAAGGAATTACTAAAGTAAAGTCTATAATAGTGGTTATGAATTATAGGAAAGTAGCTTCTGAAGGCTATGATGTAAAAGTTTGTTATGAGTCTATGATTGATATGCTAGACTCTCTTGTTAAAGCATTTTCAGGTGTATTGATGAGCGAGAACAAAGTTAGATTAACTAATAGAGATAAGCAAAAGTATTTAGAGGCAGTGGTCTCTTAATTTATTATTAAAATTTTTTAATCAAAGATATCGAAAAAGTGGTGGGCCCAGTAGGACTCGAACCTACGACCTACGGATTATGAGTCCGGCGCTCTAACCAACTGAGCTATAGGCCCCTAAAGACAAAAAGAATTATAGGTTATAACTTATTCTTAGTCAATATCAAAAAGCAAATTTATTTATATATTTTTGATGATGATCCTACAATTAGCGGATCGGGCTCTATTGCAGTATCTGGACATTTATTATCATATGGAAGTTTATTTAGGATGTACCTTATGGCATTTAGCCTAGCTCTTTTTTTATCGTCTGATTTTATTATAACCCAAGGTGAATATGGTTTATCTGTATAAATAAACATTCTTTCTTTTGCCTCAGTATATTCATCCCACTTATTCAAAGAAGCTTTATCTATAGGGCTTAGTTTCCATTGTTTGAGTGGATCATTTTCTCTTGCTAAAAACCTTCTTCTTTGTTCTTCTTTACTGACTGAAAACCAAAATTTTATAATTATTGTTCCGCTATCATATAGCATTTTCTCTAGTAAAGGCACTTGCTCTAAGAAAGAGAAATATTCTTTTTCAGTACAAAAACCCATTACTCTTTCAACTCCTGCTCTATTGTACCAAGAACGGTCAAATAAAATAATTTCTCCACCAGAAGGTAAATGTTCTATATACCTTTGAAAGTACCATTGACTTCTTTCTATCTCAGTAGGTTTCTCTAGTGCAACTACATGAGCACCCCTTGGATTGAGATGTTCCATCATTCTTTTTATAGTTCCACCTTTTCCTGCAGCATCACGACCTTCAAAGATTATTAGCAGTCTTCTATTGTTTTCCTTTATCCATTTTTGTAGCTTCAGTAACTCAATTTGTAGATGATATTTTTGCTTATCATATATTTTTCTAGGAATTTTATGTTTATAGGGATAGATATTTTCAACAAAAAGTTTCTGCCTTTCTTGACTGTTCAGAATTTCCATATTTTAAAAAATTATTTATTCTAAGAATAAAACTATGATTTTATATTAGCATAAATATTAATTTGTGTGATGTTATTTTATTGGTTTTATATTAAGTTTAAAGCTGAATATAATATAGAAAATAATAAAAGTAATTATTATAAAAAGAAATTCGTCAGGAGTTTTTTCTGGAAAAAGATAAACAGCAATTACAGTGATTGAGCTGGCAATAATAGAGTAAGTTAATGTTATAAACTTAACTACTTTACTCTTACTAATATTATCTAATCTTGATAAGTATATGTATTTTATAGGGATAAAAGAAAAAATAGATAATATTAAGATTATTGCTTGATTTATCACTTGATTTGTTTGAAAACATAGCATCAACATAACTATTATATTCCAATAACTAGGGAATCCAACAAAAAAATTATCGTCAGTTTTAGCATTTGGCTGGCAAAATTGATAAGCTGATGAAATAGTTATTAAGATTATGCTTGGTATTAACCAGTTCTCTGAAACAATCCCTGATACATAAATCCATATGCAGGGAACTATAGAGTAAGTTGTGAAGTCTATTATATTATCTAATAAAGCGCCATCAAAAGGTGCAAGCTTTTTTATATCTACGGTTCTAGCTAGTGTTCCATCTACAGCATCTATAATTATAGCTATGATAACGCAATATAAAGATAGTTTGAGATAGTAAGAATAATTAATTGAATTATCTAATATATTAGCTTGAGCAGCTTGAATGGAGTAAATAATTGCTAATACACCTAAAACAGCTCCTAAAGCTGTGAATAAATGTATTGACCAGGCGTATATTTTTTTTAATATCATATATAAAAAGTTATTTGAACATTTTTTAATCAGATGATTTTATCAGAAATAATCAATAGTTTCTATCAATGACTATTTTTATTAATTTCTCTAAATTTAAACAATTAAAGCCTAATTCTTTTAGCATGGATGTATATTTATTTATACTTTCTAATTCTTTTATTAGCGCTTCTCTGGCACCATTAAGTCCAAGTATCGAAACATAAGTTGATTTTTGTGAAGAAGCATCTTTATTTGCTGTTTTTCCTAATGTTTTAGAATTTTCGGTTACATCAAGGATATCGTCTTTTATTTGGAAACATAATCCTATAGAGATAGCTAATGAACTAAGAATTATTTCAATATCTGCATCATTCTTTTTTGAGCTTAATAAAAATGGTAATATAAAACTTGCACAAAACATTTTTGCTGTTTTATTTGTATGTATGGTATTTAGTTCATTTAGAGCAAGTGGTTTATCTTCTCCTTCTATATCTAGTTGTTGGCCAGATACCATTCCTTGAATTCCAGAGCAATTAGCTAAATACTTATTTATTTTTTTAAAATTTTTAATGTCGCTTGTTTCTAAATTCTGTAGAATTTCAAAGGCTAGTGTTTGTAAAGCATCTCCTGCTAATATGGCTGTAGCTTCTCCAAACTTAATATGTGAAGTTGGTTTACCTCTCCGTAAAGAATCATTATCCATAGCTGGTAGATCATCGTGTATCAGAGAATAAGCATGTATAGACTCTATAGCAAAAGCAAGCTTGTGACATTCAAAATAATTAATTTTAAACATCTCTCCTATTGTATATACAAATTGAGCCCTGATTCTTTTACCACCATTTAATAAAGAGTATTTAACTGCTTCAATTAATTTATTGGAGGGGGACTGTATGCTATTTAGGTATGAATCTGAGAATTGTTCAAAGTCTTTTATTATTGATGTTTGAGAAATATTAGCCATTATAAAAACTTTTGTATTTCTTTAAATTGTTTATCTACTACATTATTATTTTGCTTAAATGCTTTGTAAGCAGCAGTAGAGTTTTTTTCTAAAAGATCTCTATCGTTTAATAAACTAGTGATTATTTTAAACAGTTCTTGATCTGTATTTATAATATTTAGAGCATGAAATTTTTTAAAAGATTCAGCAATAGCGCGAAAGTTGAATAGGCTTGGTCCTGTTACTATTGCTTTAGATAAAGCTGCAGGCTCTAAAAAGTTATGTCCACCATTGTTGACTAGGCTTCCTCCTACAAAAGCCACATCTGCAAGAAAGTATAAATTTAAAAGCTCGCCCATTGTATCACCAAGATAAACCTGTGTTTCATTTGATATGTATGATTTTGACTTGGTTCTTCTTTGTTGGGTTAGGCTGTAATTATTTATCATTCCTGATACTTCATTAAATCTTTCTTTATGTCTAGGAACTAAGATTAATAGGCAGGTTGGTATTATGTTTAAAATAAGTTCATGAGCTTTTAAGATAATCTCTTCTTCTCCTCTATGAGTGCTAGCTGCTATCCAAGTGGGTCTATTATTAATGCTTTCTTTTATCTCTTTAGTTTCTTTCTCTATATTGGCTGGTATCTTTAAGCTATATTTTAGGTTACCTGTTACAGTTATATTATTTTTATTGACTCCTAATGTTGCAAACCTTTTTGCGTCTTTATGAGTTTGAGCGCTGATATGAGATATCCTATTAAAAAGATTGTCGCTTGCGAAAGGAATTTTCATATATCTTCTAAATGATCTGTAAGATAGTCTTGCATTTGATATAATCACAGGAATTTCTTCCTTGAAGCATTTATTTAATATACTTGGCCATATTTCTGTTTCTATAATTATAAATATTTTAGGATTTACTCTAGCCATGAATTGAGCTACAAAACTTTTAGTGTCATATGGAATATATGTGTGGTACACATTTTTATAATCTTTGTATAGTTCTTTTACTATATCGCTACCAGTAGGTGTTGTTGTAGTAATAACAAAGTGTCTACTAGGATTTTTTTCTAAAAGCTTTTTAACTAGGGGCTCAGCAGATAAGGATTCGCCAACTGACACGGAGTGTATCCAGATAGAGTTTTTTAATCTTAATTTTGTGTTACCAAATCTTTCTGACCATCTCTTTCGATAAAGTTTATTTTTTAAACTTCTTTTTAGTTTTTTTATATAAACTATAGGAATATAAGCAGTAAATAGCCCAGAGTATATATAAATAAATATGTTGTAAAATATTTTTGAAAGTTTACTCAAGATCTAACTACCTTTTTTACAGTTCTAAAAATAACTTATAGCTTCGAGACATTTTAGCATATAAAGATTTATTTTTTATAGTTGTTTAATCATTTTTTCTAAAGCTTTAGCTCTATGACTTATTTTGTTTTTGAATTCTTGAGATATTTGAGCTAAGGTTTTATTTTCTTCAGGGATTTGAAAGATGGGGTCATATCCAAATCCATTTTCTCCTTGTTCATCGAAGGCTATGATGCCTTCTAATTTTCCGACTGATATTAGTGGAGTAGGATCTAGATAGTTTTTTACATATGCTATGGCACATATGAACTCCGCTTTTCTGTTATTGTCTTGTTTAAGTTCGGAAAGAAGTTTTTGGATATTTGCTTTATCATCTCCGTGTATACCAGAGTATCTGGCAGAATAAATTCCGGGATTTCCATTTAGAACTTCTACGCATAGCCCAGAATCGTCTGCCATAGCAGGTAAATTGGTATATTTTGAACAGTGCCTAGCTTTTATTATTGCATTTTCAATAAAACTAAGACCAGTTTCATCTGCATCAGGTACATTGAATTTGGTTTGAGGGACTATAGAAATATTGATTCTGTTAAAAATTTCTGAAAACTCTCTAATTTTCCCTTTATTGCTTGAGGCTAAAACTATTTCTCTCATAAGCTTTTAAGTAAAAGATAACTTTGGGTTTTAAGTAGTATAAAAGTTACTTAATACTTTAGCAATAAGCTAGTATGGATGTTAAAATTTATTCATGTGTAATAAAACAGAAATGTAAATAATCATGGATTTTAAAGTTTGTTTTGTGGGTGGCGGGAATATGGCAGGAAGTATGATTTCTGGGCTTGTTGAAGATGGGTTTTATCCTAGTAATATAACTGTTTTTGATAGAAACCTAGATAAACTTAAAAAACTTGCAGAAGTATATGGTGTAAGTTTTAGTCAGAACTTAAAAGAAATGGTAAGTAATAATCATGTAGTTGTTTTAGCAGTTAAGCCACAACAAATGGAAGATGTTGTTTCACAAATTAAAGAAGTTGTTAGAGAAAATAGTAATTTTATTATTACTGTAGCAGCAGGCATTAGTTCGTCAGTTTATAAATCTTTGTTTGGTTTTGATGTATCTCTCGCTAGGGTTATGCCAAATACTCCAGCTAGTATTAGGTGTGGAGCTAGTGGAATATTTTTAAATCCAAATGTTTCTGATAGAGAGAAAGAGATAGTTGAGTATATGATGAGAACTATGGGTGTAATCATTATTGTCGATGAAGAGTATAAAATAGATGTGGTTACTGCATGCGCGGGATCAGCCCCTGCTTATTTTTTATTATTTATGGAGTGTGTTATTGATGAAGCTAGAAGAATGGGGCTCTCATCTGAACAGGCAAAACTTTTGGTAACACAAACAGCTTTAGGGGCTGCTAAAATGGCTATGCGAAGTGATGATGACATAGAAGTTTTGAGAAATAAAATTACTTCAAAGGGTGGCACAACAGCAGAATCATTAAAGATTTTTGATGATGGCGGTATCAAGGATCTTGTTGCAAAAGCAATGCAGGCAAATATTAGAAGATCCAAAGAATTAACGGAAATATTTTCTTCTAAGTTGAGTAATTAAATATAGGGCAATCCTAAAGTTAATCTCTTGACACATTAGATTATTTATATATAATTGTGTTTCACATGGTGAAGGAGAGGTGGCCGAGAGGCTGAAGGCGCTCCCCTGCTAAGGGAGTATAGGCTTTAAACCCTATCACGGGTTCGAATCCCGTCCTCTCCGCCATTTTCGATTTCAAAAGTCGGGTGCTTAGCTCAGCTGGGAGAGCATCGCCCTTACAAGGCGAGGGTCGGGGGTTCGAACCCCTCAGCACCCACCATTTATTTCTATCTTTGGTGAGTTATCTATTTTAAATAACTATTATTTTGGGTTAATATTTCATAAAATCAGTTATGGGAAAATTCTATGCCTTTGTATCCTCAGATTGAACCTTATAATAGTCAGTTTTTAAAAGTTTCAGATATTCACACAATTTATTTTGAGGAGTGTGGTAATCCAAATGGAAAACCTGCTTTGTTTATACATGGTGGTCCAGGTGGTGGCATTCAGCCTAGCTATAGGCAATATTTTAATCCAAAAAAGTATCGTATCATTTTGGTTGATCAGAGAGGGTGTGGTAAAAGCACTCCTTTTGCTGAATTAAAAGAAAATACAACTCAGCACTTGATTGAAGATTTTGAAATGATTCGTAAAAAGCTAAAAATTGATAAATGGATGATTTTTGGTGGCTCTTGGGGAAGTACTTTAGGATTAGCTTATGCTCAGACTTATCCAGAATTTGTTACGGAACTCGTTCTTAGAGGGATATTCTTAGGGCGTAAAAAAGAAATCAATTGGCTATATCAGCACGGCGCAAGTGAGGTTTTTCCAGATATGTGGGAAAAGTATATAAAACCAATACCAGTAGAGCAAAGAAAAGATTTTATATCTGCCTATCACAGCATATTAACAGGCGGTGATGAAAAATTGAAGCAGGAAGCTGCTATAGCTTGGAGTGTTTGGGAAGCATCAACTAGTAAGTTGTTTATAGATAGAAAATCGATAGACAGATATGGAGAAAATAAGTTTAGCTTAGCTTTTGCGCGAATTGAGTGTCATTTCTTTAAAAATGGGTTATTTATTGAAGAAGCTCAGCTACTTAAATATGCTTATAAGATTAAGAATGTCCCTGGCGTAATTGTACAAGGGCGTTATGATATGGTTTGTCCAGCAGCAAGTGCTTGGGATTTGCACAAAGCATGGCCAACAGCAAAATTAGAAATTATACCAGATGCGGGTCATTCTATTAGTGAGCTAGGAATTGTTGAAGCTTTAGTAAAAGCTACTGATAGTTTTTCTAAGAGTTAATTTTTTTACTCTGATAATAAAATACAAAAAAAACCTAAAAAAACTAAAAAAAGGTATTGCAAAAGGTTAATTGAGGGCGTATTATATGTTTTCACCGGCTGACGGATGATGTTAGTTGGGAGGTCCTGAGGGGCTAGATATTTAAGAGATATATTATATACAAACACTCTTTAATAAATTTGAGTAAATATCAGTAGTTAGAGTCAGAATAGATTAAAACTGAAGAGTTTGATCCTGGCTCAGATTGAACGCTGGTGGCATGCTTAACACATGCAAGTCGAACGGTAACAGGACTAGCTTGCTAGTTGCTGACGAGTGGCGGACGGGTGAGTAACGCGTAGGAATCTACCTATGGGAGGGGGATACCAACTGGAAACGGTTGTTAATACCGCATAATACCTAAGGGTTAAAGGTGGCTTTCGGGCTGCCGCTCATGGATGAGCCTGCGTTGGATTAGCTAGTTGGCGGGGTAAGGGCCCACCAAGGCTACGATCCATAGCTGATTTGAGAGGATGATCAGCCACATTGGGACTGAGACACGGCCCAAACTCCTACGGGAGGCAGCAGTGGGGAATATTGGACAATGGGGGAAACCCTGATCCAGCAATGCCATGTGTGTGAAGAAGGCTCTAGGGTTGTAAAGCACTTTAGTTGGGGAGGAAGGTCAATATGTTAATAGCATTTTGAATTGACGTTACCCAAAGAATAAGCACCGGCTAACTCCGTGCCAGCAGCCGCGGTAATACGGGGGGTGCAAGCGTTAATCGGAATTACTGGGCGTAAAGGGTCTGTAGGTGGTATGTTAAGTCAGATGTGAAAGCCCAGGGCTCAACCTTGGAACTGCATTTGATACTGGCAAACTAGAGTACGGTAGAGGAATGGGGAATTTCTGGTGTAGCGGTGAAATGCGTAGAGATCAGAAGGAACACCAATGGCGAAGGCAACATTCTGGACCGATACTGACACTGAGGGACGAAAGCGTGGGGATCAAACAGGATTAGATACCCTGGTAGTCCACGCTGTAAACGATGAGTACTAGCTGTTGGGTTCGGTGTAAAGGGCCTAGTGGCGCAGCTAACGCGTTAAGTACTCCGCCTGGGGACTACGGCCGCAAGGCTAAAACTCAAAGGAATTGACGGGGACCCGCACAAGCGGTGGAGCATGTGGTTTAATTCGATGCAACGCGAAGAACCTTACCTGGTCTTGACATCCTGCGAACTTTCTAGAGATAGATTGGTGCCTTCGGGAACGCAGTGACAGGTGCTGCACGGCTGTCGTCAGCTCGTGTTGTGAAATGTTGGGTTAAGTCCCGCAACGAGCGCAACCCCTATTGATAGTTACCATCATTAAGTTGGGTACTCTATTGAGACTGCCGCTGACAAGGCGGAGGAAGGTGGGGACGACGTCAAGTCATCATGGCCCTTACGACCAGGGCTACACACGTGCTACAATGGGTATTACAGAGGGCTGCGAAGGGGCGACCTGGAGCGAAACTCACAAAGGTACTCTTAGTCCGGATTGCAGTCTGCAACTCGACTGCATGAAGTCGGAATCGCTAGTAATCGCGAATCAGAATGTCGCGGTGAATACGTTCCCGGGTCTTGTACACACCGCCCGTCACACCATGGGAGTGGGTTGCACCAGAAGTAGTTAGGCTAACCGCAAGGAGGCCGATTACCACGGTGTGATTCATGACTGGGGTGAAGTCGTAACAAGGTAGCCGTAGGGGAACCTGCGGCTGGATCACCTCCTTAAAGGAAATACGAAAATAAAAAATTATCTAATTACTGATTTTAAGTTTGTTTTTGAGTGTTTGTAGCTAATATATTTTAGTGTAAATAAGATACGGGTCTGTAGCTCAGTTGGTTAGAGCGCACCCCTGATAAGGGTGAGGTCGGTAGTTCAAGTCTACTCAGACCCACCATTTTTTTGGGGCCATAGCTCAGCTGGGAGAGCACCTGCTTTGCACGCAGGGGGTCAGCGGTTCGATCCCGCTTGGCTCCACCAATATTTTATTTATGCGAATAGAGATATTTAACAATTTAGTATAGAGATAGACTTAAGAGAATAAGTGCAAGCGGTGGATGCCTTGGCATTCAGAGGCGATGAAGGACGTGGTAGTCTGCGAAAAGCTGCGGGTAGTTGACAAACAAACATTGATCCGCAGATGTCCGAATGGGGGAACCCAGCTAGAGTAGTCTAGTTACCTGCTCGATATAGAGTTAGGAGCGAACGAGGGGAACTGAAACATCTAAGTACCCTTAGGAAGAGAAATCAATTGAGATTCCCATAGTAGTGGCGAGCGAAGTGGGAAGAGCCTGGTATGATTTAGCATGATATATAGTAGAACAAGTTGGGAAGCTTGACGATAGAGGGTGATAGTCCCGTATACGAAATACATCATGTGGAACTAAGCATACGAACAAGTAGGACGGGGCACGTGGAACCTTGTCTGAACATGGGGGGACCATCCTCCAAGGCTAAATACTACTGAATGACCGATAGTGAACTAGTACCGTGAGGGAAAGGTGAAAAGAACCCTTATAAAGGGAGTGAAATAGAATCTGAAACCGCTTGCATACAAGCAGTAGGAGCATGATTTAGTCATGTGACTGCGTACCTTTTGTATAATGGGTCAGCGAGTTACTTTTAGTGGCGAGGATAACTGAATAAGGGATCCGTAGCGAAAGCGAGTCTTAATAGGGCGATAAGTCGCTAGGAGTAGACCCGAAACCGGCGCGATCTATCCATGTCCAGGTTGAAGGTTGGGTAATACCAACTGGAGGACCGAACCCAATACTGTTGCAAAAGTATGGGATGAGGTGTGGATAGGAGTGAAAGGCTAATCAAGCACGGAGATAGCTGGTTCTCCCCGAAAACTATTTAGGTAGTGCCTTGTGTATAACTCATTGGGGTAAAGCACTGTTTCGACTAGGGGGCTTTTACGAGCTTACCGACTCGATGCAAACTCAGAATACGATGAAGTTCGAGCACAGGAGACACACTGCGGGTGCTAAGGTCCGTAGTGGAGAGGGAAACAGCCCAGACCGCCAACTAAGGTCCCCAAGTCATAGCTAAGTGGGAAACGAAGTGGGAAGGCCCAGACAGCCAGGAGGTTGGCTTAGAAGCAGCCACCCTTTAAAGAAAGCGTAATAGCTCACTGGTCGAGTCGGCCTGCACGTAAGATTTAACGGGGCTAAGCTATGCACCGAAGTTGCGGAATATATATAGTATATTGGTAGGGGAGCGTTCTGTAAGCCGATGAAGGTGTGTTGAGAAGCATGCTGGAGGTATCAGAAGTGCGAATGCTGACATGAGTAACGTAAAATAAGTGAGATTCTTATTGGCCGAAAACCCAAGGATTCCTACGCAATGTTAATCAACGTAGGGTAAGCCGGCCCCTAAGGCGTAGCTGAAGAGTGAAGTCGATGGGAAACAGGTTAATATTCCTGTGCCGCTTATATAAACGAAGGAGGGACGGAGAAGGCTAGGTAGGCCCGGCGAATGGTTGTCCGGGTGAAAGTATGTAGGTAGAGTTATTAGGTAAATCCGGTAATTTGTTAATCTGAGATACGAGACGAAGTCAAATTTATTTGACAAAGCTATTGATGCCAAGCTTCCAGGAAAAGCTTCTAAGTATATTGTATAAGTGACCGTACTGTAAACCGACACTGGTGGGTAGGTAGAGAATACTAAGGCTATGAGATAACTCTGGTGAAGGAACTAGGCAAAATGACACCGTAACTTTGGAAGAAGGTGTGCCCTTGATGGTGAAGTACTTGCTACGTAAGCTGTTGAGGGTTGCAGATACCAGGTGGCTGCGACTGTTTATCAAAAACACAGCACTCTGCGAACTCGAAAGAGGAAGTATAGGGTGTGACGCCTGCCCGGTGCTGGAAGGTTAATTGAAGGGGTTAGCGCAAGCGAAGCTCTGGATCGAAGCCCCAGTAAACGGCGGCCGTAACTATAACGGTCCTAAGGTAGCGAAATTCCTTGTCGGGTAAGTTCCGACCTGCACGAATGGCGTAACGATGGCCACACTGTCTCCACCAGAGACTCAGTGAAATTGAAATCGCTGTGAAGATGCAGCGTACCCGCGGTTAGACGGAAAGACCCCGTGAACCTTTACTATAGCTTTGCACTGGACTTTGAATATTTATGTGTAGGATAGGTGGGAGACTTTGAAGCATGGTCGCTAGATCATGTGGAGTCGACCTTGAAATACCACCCTTGAATGTTTGAAGTTCTAACTCAGCCGGAAGGCGAGGACAGTGTATGGTGGGTAGTTTGACTGGGGCGGTCTCCTCCTAAAGAGTAACGGAGGAGTACGAAGGTGCACTCGGCACGGTCGGAAATCGTGCCAAGAGTATAAAGGCAAAAGTGCGCTTGACTGCGAGAGTGACGGCTCGAGCAGGTACGAAAGTAGGTCTTAGTGATCCGGTGGTCCCGTATGGAAGGGCCATCGCTCAACGGATAAAAGGTACTCCGGGGATAACAGGCTGATTCCTCCCAAGAGTTCATATCGACGGGGGAGTTTGGCACCTCGATGTCGGCTCATCACATCCTGGGGCTGAAGCAGGTCCCAAGGGTATGGCTGTTCGCCATTTAAAGTGGTACGCGAGCTGGGTTCAGAACGTCGTGAGACAGTTCGGTCCCTATCTGCCGTGGGCGTTAGAGATTTGAGAAGAGTTGCTCCTAGTACGAGAGGACCGGAGTGAACGAACCACTGGTGTTCCGGTTGTTTCGCCAGAAGCATTGCCGGGTAGCTACGTTCGGAAGGGATAACCGCTGAAAGCATCTAAGCGGGAAGCCTCCTTCAAGATTAGATCTCTCTAGCTTTGAGCTAGTAAGGAACGTTGGAGACTACGACGTTGATAGGCTGGATGTGGAAGCGCAGTAATGCGTGTAGCTTACCAGTACTAATGATCCGAGAGACTTAAGTCTATTTCTATGCTAAATTGTTAAATATTTTTATAAAAGATATATAACCCAAAACACAGTTTTGGCGATGATAGCTTGTAGGAACCACCTGATCCCATTCCGAACTCAGAAGTGAAACTATAACACGCCGATGATAGTCTAGCATTCGCTAGGTGAAAGTAGGTAGTCGCCATCTTTTTCCATTTAAAGCCCCTCTAAGTAATCCTTAGCGGGGCTTTCTTCGTTCTAAAAGACTCTTAAATTATTGTTTGTGTTTGCTTTTTCTATAAATAAATTTGTTTCTTTGGATATAAGCGTATAATTTAAATATTGAGATAATTAATGAGAATATAAAAATGAATATCTTATTAACTAAAGTTGTTAAAAAATTTAATGTTAAGGAAGGTTTTGAAGTTATAAATCCAGTTAATAAAGATAAATTAGCAACTATAGCTAACAATACCAATATAGAAATAAAAGAATCAATAAGAAAAGCTAAAAATACACAGAAGGAATGGAATCGATTTTTACAAAAAGAGAAATCAAAAATTCTAAGAAAATGGTATGAGCTTTTGATTCAAAATATCGATGATTTAGCTCAAATTATTACTCTTGAAAGTGGTAAACCTTTGCTAGAAGCAAGAGCAGAGGTTAATTATAGTGCAGGTTTTATTGAATGGTATGCAGAAAAAGCTAAACGTATAGATGGTAAATTAATTAGTAGCCCTTTTCCAAATACAGAAATAAAAGTTACTTATGAACCTGTTGGTGTTGTAGCAGCGATAGCTCCATGGAACTTTCCATTGGCTATGATTACTAGAAAGATAGCTCCTGCATTTGCAGCAGGGTGCGCGGTGGTTGTTAAACCTTCTGAACTTACTCCTTTATCAGCGTTAGCTGCTAAAATACTTGCTGAAGAAGCAGGTATTCCTAAAAATTTATTTCAAGTAGTTTGTGGTGATTCTAAAGAAATAGGTAAAGAAATGACATCTAATATTGATGTGAGAAAGATTACTTTTACAGGATCAACTCGTATAGGAAAGCTTTTAATGTCTCAATCTTCTCAAAATGTTAAAAAAATTTCATTAGAACTTGGTGGAAATGCACCTTTTATAGTTTTTGATACAGCTGACATTGATGTTGCTGTTAAAGCTTTATTAGTTTCTAAATTTAGAAACGCTGGGCAAGTATGTATTGCCCCTAATAGAATATTTGTTCAAGAAAATATAAAACCTAAATTTATAAAGATCCTTATTAGTGAAGTGTCTAAGTTAAAGGTTGGTAATGGTCTAGAAGAGGGTGTTATAGTTGGTCCATTAATAAGTGATCAGGCAATTACCAAGGTTAAGACTCATATAAAAAATGCTGTAGATAATGGAGCTAAAGTAATTTTAGGTGGAAAGAGTCATGAGTTAGGTGGTACTTTCTTTGAGCCTACGGTTATTGATGGAATGACTGATAATATGCAAACAAGTTGTGAAGAGGTTTTTGGACCTGTAGTAAACATTTATACATTCAAAACTGAAGAAGAAGCAATTACTCGAGCAAATAATACTCCTTATGGGTTAGCAAGTTATTTTTTCAGTAATGATGTTAAACAAATAGAAAGAGTTAGAAATGCTATAGAAGCAGGAATGATTGGAATTAATTTTGGTGTGCTTTCAACTGAGTCAGCGCCTTTTGGAGGGGTTAAAGAGTCAGGCTTAGGTAGAGAGGGTTCTGATGATGGTATTTATGAATTTTTAGAGCCTAAATATAGTATGCAAAGCTTTAATTAATATTCTCTTAAATGTTATATAGTCTTTTTAATTGTTTAGATATTATGAGAATAATTAATCCTATTATTATAGCTGTAATTGTTAAGTTAAAGAATAAATGATAATAAGCTTTAGCTTGAATTATTGAAGAAGTATCTTTGATATCACCGACATCTGTGAAAGTAGCAATATAGCTAGCAAAATAATTACTAAGAGAGGATTTAATTCCCCATACTCCAAATAGTAAAGCAACTATATCAGCGGGAGCTACTTTGCTTATGGCTGCTAACCCTGTTGGGCTGCAACATAGCTCTCCCATAGTAATAAGCATATATCCTAAAACTATCCAAAGAAGAGATGGAGAAAATCCTTTAATAGCCAAATTTGCACTAATAGCAAAAGCACCCATTGCCAATCCAGTTATTATTAGCCCAGCTCCCATTTTTCTAAAAATACTAATATTCCACTTTCCCCATATAATAGCGAAGAAAGGAGCTAAAATTATAATAAATAAGCTATTGAAAACATGTGTGTTGGCAGCAGATATAGAAAAGCCGAAAATATTTAAATTAACAAATCTTTCTGTAAATAGTAAAACACTAGTTGCTGTTTGCTCAAAAAGTATCCAAAAAAACATAACGATAATTGAAACTTTTAATACAGCTAGAATAGGAATAGTATATTCCTTGCCACCTTTTATGGTTTTGTAAATTAAATAAATAAAAACAATGATAGTCATTATATATAAAACATTTGCAGTATTTTTTGCATGAAATATTAAGTATTGAAATATACAAACAGCTATTAATGCAGAAATAATAGTTATTATATGAGTTTTTTTAGATACTAGGATATGATCTTTTGGGATTATTTTTTTAATTTCTCCGATAAATAGAACTAATAATCCTAGTCCCATTCCAAAAGCAGCTGTTGCAAAACCAGCATGCCAACTAAAGTATTTTGCAATAAGTGGTACAGCTATTAGAGCTAAGCCACTACCTAGATTTACAGCCATATAAAATAATGTGTATCCACTATCTCTTAAATGGTCATTTGAGTTATTATAATTTCGGCCTATATTCGTAGCCATAGAAGATTTAAAAAAACCTGTTCCAACGACAACAAAGGCAAGCCCCCAGAAAAATGATTGCTGAGTTGATAGTAAAATATGACCAATCATGATAAATATACATCCATATTTTACGCTAGTAGTATGTCCTAGGAAGGTATCAGAGATATAGCCACCAATTAAGGGAGTCATATATACAAAAGCAACATAGCTTCCATAGGTTAAGTATGCTTGAGTATCACTCATACCCCAAAATTCACTAGTGAGATAAAGGATTAATAAGGCGCGCATGCCGTAATAACTAAATCTTTCCCAGATTTCCACCCCACAAAGAATCCAAAGGCCTTTTGGCTGCTGACTTAAAGTTTTAATCATACTTTATCTAAAATAGGACTAACTAATTAGAAGAATATCATTAAATATAGCAGTATAGTAAATACTAAATTCTAGAAAGTAATAGCTTGGATAATTTGTAGAGTAAAACTAATAAAAGGGTTTAAAATGAAAAATAATAAGTTACCTCCTTGAAAAGGAATTATTATTAAAGCTAATAAAATAAAAAAACCATATCTTTCAATACTATTGTATTTGTAAGCTACTTTAGGAGGTAAGATAGCTGAAACTATTCTGCTGCCATCAAGTGGAGGAATGGGCAGTAGATTTAGCACCATAAGAACAACATTAATAATCATTCCATAAAGAGCCATTTGTTGTATATATGGATGTAAGGTTATATGTTTATATAAAAGTGCCCATACTACAGCCATAATAAAATTAGCTAGAGGTCCAGCTAAAGCCACCATGGCCATGTCAGATCTAGGATTTTTAAGGTTGTTATAATTTATAGGAACAGGTTTTGCCCATCCAAAAATAAAAGGAAATCCAACAGTCATTGATGATAATAGAAGTAGTCCTGGAACAATAATTGTTCCAATTAAATCTATATGTGGGACGGGGTTTAAAGTCACTCTCCCAAGATTATATGCAGTTTTATCTCCACGAAATTTAGCAATATATGCATGAGCAGCTTCGTGTAGAGTAATAGCAAATATCAAAGGGATGCCAGCCATTAAAATAGTTAGCAATAATTGGTTTAGATCCATATTTAAATTAATAAGAATTGTTTGAGTATAGATTATAGTAATTACTTAACAAAAGATGAAGATTATATAGTGAATTTATGTGGTAAAGGAATAAATTCATTTTCATCATCAACTACTTTATCAAAACGTTGGGCAAGCCAATCTTCTTTTGCTTGAGAAATTCGATCAGCATGAGATGAAACAAAATTCCATTCGATAAATCTCCTGCCAAGAGATACTCCACCAAGAATAATAAACTCACTATTAGTGTTTGCTAATATGTGTGTACTTTCTTTATCTGGAATACCTAAGGCGTATTGAGTTATTTTCTCCTGGCCAACTGTTATCTCTCCTGAAAGAACATATATTCCTATTTCTTCTTTATTTGGTAATGTTAGACTATTACCTTTTAATATATTTATCTTTGCAAATAGAGTATCACAGTAGGTTTTGACAGGAGATGACTTGTTCCATGCTGTTCCTATAATTAATTTTATTTGAGTATCATTGACTTCAAAGGTTGGTAGATTCTCTTTTGAATAATGAAAGAAAGCTGGCTCAGTCTCTTCAACTTCACTTGGTAGAGCTAGCCAAAATTGTAAGCCATGTATTAGCCTTTTATTTTTACGTATATTTTCTGGCTCTCTTTCTGAGTGTACTATTCCTTTTCCTGCAAGCATTAAATTAAGGTCACCAGGTTTTATAGTTTGAAAACTTCCAATAGAATCTCTATGAATAATCTCTCCATCAAATAGATATGTTACTGTGGCAAGATTAATATGTGGATGAGGAAGAATATCTAGACCTTTATTTTCTGAAAGTTCTATTGGACCAAAATGATCAAAAAATATCCATGGTCCAACCATTTTTTGCTTTGCTGATGGAAGTAATCTATTAATAGGGAGATTTCCAATATTCTTTTTTCTTGGTTTTAATATATCTTTTAGCATACATAGAAAGTTTTGAATAATGTTTGTTTATAAAATATAACAAAAAAAAGTCACACTCTCTAATCGTTATTGTTAATCAACAAGATTGGATGTAAATTGAAAATAATGAATAGCAGGTATTTAAAAAAGAATAAAGATTGTAAAAGTTAAGTCTTATATAATGAAGTTATATCAAATCATAGTAGGTTTGGTGTGAACTTGGCAGTGTTGCTGTATAAAAGCTTGATAAAAATTTTTTTTACGGTAATACTTGAACGACAGAGATTTTTGAGTGGTTAATTTAACCGTTGTATAGGAGGTGCCAGGATGGCAAATCAATACTCAGGAAATTTTGAACAGATAATAAGAAATAGATTTAAATGTTCTGCAAAAGATATTCTTCTAGTTTGTAAGAAGAAAGGTTTTAGTTACTATGATGCTGAGAAGTTTCTTGGTTTTAAGCATGTGACTATAAGAAAATGGGCAAAAAGATTTGATATTAAATTAATTCCAAGAATTAAGAGGAAAGAAGATATTCTTTCGACGAAAAAAGAACAAGATTATATCAAACAATGTAAAAAAAGAGATATAACAAAGAATAATATTTTTAGTAGAAGTTGGATAAATAATTTAAAATTTTATAAGTCTAGTAAAGCTAAATCTTGATTAACCATAATAGAGCTTTCTTCTGAGAAATTGAAAGAAAGTTTTAAACTATCTTGTGGTAATAAAATAATTACAGTTGAACCGAAATTAAACCAACCTAACGGTTCTCCTTTTTTGAAAGCTAAATTGTATTTTTCTTTATCATATATCCATGTTTGAGTAGTTGAGTAATAATTTGGTGCGACTTTTCCATGCCATACAGTTTCGATACCGGCTACTAATAAAGCTCCAACAAAGATGACTGCTACTTCACCTATTTTGGTATCAAAATAGCAAACTAATCTTTCATTTTTTGCAAAAAGACCATCTATGTTATTAGTGGTGGTTTCATTTACTGAAAATAACTTTCCAGGAACGTAAACCATTTTAGTCAAGGTGCCATCTATAGGCATATGAACTCTGTGGTAGTCTCTAGGTGAGAGATAAATTGTTGCAAACTGTTTAAAATCAGTTTCTGAGCTATTAGCGATAAGAGCTTTTAAAGAGAAGTTTTTATTTTTTGCTTGAATAATTGTGTTATCAACTATCTGACCAAATTGGGTTAAGCAACCATCTGCAGGAGATGAAATAATTTTAGAATCATTATTTAATGGTCTAATACCTTCTTTTAGTTCTCTAATAAAAAATTCATTAAAAGATTTATAGTTATCTATATCATTATCTTTTGCTTCATCTAAGTTAATTTTGAATTTTTTGATAGCCAAATTTATTAAATAATTTTTTAATAATTTATTTCTACAATCAGCTATTTTTCCAACAATTCTAGATAGAATTGCTTGAGGTAATAATTGTTGTAATAATATAAAAAGGTTTTCTTTCATAAAAGCCTCCTAAGTAGAAAATTTAAATATATATTATGTAGCTTAAGATATTAGTATATCACTATGTTATAATGTTGCCTAAGTAATTTATGTTTAGTAAATAGATGAAGAAAATAAAAAAATATTTACTCTTATTATTGCCTTTGATGGCACTTCAAGGTTGTGCGGGAGATGGTGTTGAATCAGATTTTAGTTATGAAAATTTGACAGATACTATAGAGGGGGCTCCTTTTAGAAATAGAAAATATGATTATGCGCGTAGAAAAGTTATAGAAAGTCCGCCATTAAAAGTTCCTGCCGGATTAAATGGCGATGATATTAAACCTAGATTTACTATGCCTGATGGGGAAAATGAGTTTCCTGCATCACAAGTTGCTGAGGCAGAAAGGGATATGCTCCCACCTAGTTTTGCAACCACATATAATATGGCTAAAATTATTAGAGCCCAGACGTATAAAGTGGCAATTAGTGTCGTCTATGATGATAAAAATAATATGAAATTGGTATTTAGAGAACCATTAAGTGTGACTCTTAAACTATTAGATGATTATTTTCATGCCCAGCCTGATGAGTACGAAGTAATGACTACTGAAAAACAATTACTTTCAGGTTATTTGATTAAAGTAAAAGCTCTAAAAAAAGATGTTATATATATAATTAAAGCTAGAAAAGTTGATAATTTATCGAGTCTTGTTACTATGAGTGTTGTCTTAAGCGGTGATGGTGAGACTATAGCAGATGATAATATCACTGAAAGTTCAAGGCTTCTGTCAGAAATAAGGAAAGCATTAAATAATAAAGAGCTTGATGAGAGTAATTTTGATTTACAAGCTGAGGCTGATGAAGTCCAAACATCTCAAATAAATGATAAATCTAGTAAATCTGGTTTAGGTGGATTATCTGGAGGTCTTGGATTAGGTAAGAAGGATAAGTTACATTCTTTCCAACTAGATTCATATAATAAATCAATTGATAATAGTGGTAGTACAGATGCTTCAAAACCTTCTGCTTCAGAAATAAATAATATACAGCCAACATCACCAGATAATAATGAAATTTATAATAGTGATGCTAAAGTTGATGAAATTAATTAGAAAACATTATGAAAAAATATGATTTTTCAGTTTTTATTGGAAGGTTTCAGCCGTTCCATGTGGGACACTTGCATAATATAAAAAAAGCTTTAGTTCATAGTAATAAAATAATTATAAATGTTGGAAGCTCATTTAGTGCTCCAAATATAAAAAATCCTTTTTCATTTGGTCAACGAAAACAAATGATAATATCTGATTTAGAAGTAGCAAATATAGATATATCAAGAGTTAATATAGAGCCTTTGGCTGACTATTTTTACCAAGAAGAGAAGTGGGAACAGCACCTAAGAGATAATGTTAATAAATATACTGATTTAAATAGCACTGTAGCTATAGTTGGACATAAAAAAGATGATACAAGTTATTATTTGAAAAGTTTTCCAGAGTGGGAATATATATCTGTTGATAATTATAAAAATTATAATGCTACAGATTTTAGAGAAAGTTTTTATAAAGGCAAAATATTAAAAGATTACATAATAAGCAGCTCCTTATATGAAGGAACATATGGTTTTTTGAGAGATTTTTTAAAAACTGAACAATATACCTTTTTAAAAGAAGAATATGAATATGTTGAGGCATATAAAAAATTATGGTCTACAGCGCCATATAAACCTGTCTTAGTTACTACAGATGCATTAGTTATTATAAATAATAATGTACTTCTTGTTCAGAGAAAAAATCATCCTGGTAAAGATTTATGGGCATTGCCTGGAGGGTTTCTAGATAATGATGAATTTATAGAAACGGGAGTGATAAGAGAGCTCTATGAAGAAACAACTATAGATTTAACAATAGATCAACTAGCTTTAGCAAGACAAGGTACTTATGTTTTTGATTATCCAGCTCGTTCGGTAAGAGGAAGAACTATTACTCATGTAAGTTTATTTATTTTTCAAGGTTTATCGGATTTACCAGCAACAAAAGCTCAAGATGATGCAAAGGCATTAAAATGGGTTCCTTTAGATATTATTTTAAATAGCATGTGTGATAGAATGCTAGAAGACCATTATCAAATAATTACAGTTTTATCTGAAAAGCTAACAAAGTAGAGTTAAGGAGATTTTATGAGTTTATCTGTAATAATTTTAGCAGCTGGAAAGGGTTCTAGAATGAACTCTAATAAACCAAAAGTTTTACAAACGTTAGCTGGTAAACCACTTATTAGACATGTTGTAGATACAGTAGAAGAGCTAAAAGCAGATAACATAATTGTTGTAACTGGACACTTGCGTGAGCAATTGGAACAATGCTTAGAAGATAAAAAAGTTACTTTTGTATATCAAAAAGAGCAGCTTGGTACAGGTCATGCGGTATTGCAATGTTTACCACATATAAATAAAAATGATAAGGTTTTAATTTTATATGGAGATGTACCATTAATATCAGTTGAAGTGTTGAATGATTTATTAAAAACGCATGCAACAGATCTTGGTGTATTAACTGCTTTTGTAAAAGATCCAACTGGTTTAGGAAGGATCATTCGCGATAAGTTTGGTAAAGTTTCAGAAATTGTCGAAGAAAAAGATGCTTTGGAAATACAAAAACAAATTAAAGAAATTAATACTGGTATATATTGTGTGAATGAGAAATTCTTATCTCAATGGCTACCTCAAGTAAAAGCTGAAAATGCTCAAAAAGAATATTATTTAACGGATATTGTAAAGTTTGCTAAAAGGGATGATGTCGCTATACATGTAAGTCATCCCATTGAAGAATTTGAGATTCTAGGTGTAAATGATAGGGCACAATTAGCGAGTTTAGAAAGAGTCTGGCAACAGAATCAAGCTCATCTGATAATGTCTCAAGGTGTCAGTATCGCTGATCCTGCACGATTTGATATTAGAGGTGAATTGACAGTTGGTAAAGACTGTTGGTTTGATATAAATGTAATTATCAAAGGTAAAGTTGTAGTTGGTAATAATGTTGTAGTTGGTGCAAATTGCATACTGAAGAACTGCACTATAGAGAGTGGGGCAAAAATTAAAGCTAATACTATGGTTGATGGTTCTATTATAAGAGAGAATGCTATAGTAGGCCCTTTTGCAAGGGTAAGACCAGGTTGTGATATTCAGTCAGAAGCTGTTATAGGAAACTTTGTTGAAACCAAAAATACTTATTTAGGTAAAGGGTCAAAAGCATCACACCTAACATATCTTGGAGATAGTGAAATTGGTGAAAAATGTAATATAGGCGCGGGTGTAATTACATGTAACTATGATGGTGCTAATAAGCATAAAACAATTATTAAATCTCATGCATTTATTGGTTCAGATTCTCAACTTGTTGCTCCAGTCACGGTTGGACAGGGTGCTACTGTTGGAGCAGGATCCACAATTGTTAAGGATGTTGCAGATGATCAGTTGGCTATATCTAGAGCTAAACAGAAACTTATAGATAGTTGGGTTAGACCTGTTAAAAAGATTGAAAAATAAGAGAGTTTAGATATGTGTGGTATCGTTGGTGCTAATTCTACAAGAAATGTTACAAAAATATTAATTGAAGGACTGAAAAAATTAGAATATAGAGGCTATGATTCAGCAGGCCTAGCTGTTATGAATGGTCTTAAAATAGATATTTGTAAAGAAGTTGGTAAGGTTGTTGAGTTAGAGAAATCTGTAGAGAGCCTTTCTGACTTTGGAGGTACTATAGGCATAGCTCATACAAGATGGGCAACTCATGGAAAACCATCAAAAGAAAATTCTCACCCTCATGCATCTGATAAATTTTGTATTGTTCATAATGGTGTGATAGAAAATTTTGAAGAGCTAAAAAAATCTTTAATAAAAGATGGGTATGCCTTTAAATCTGATACGGATACAGAAGTGGTAGCACATCTTCTGGATAGAGAGTGGAATGATAATAAAACTATAGTAGAAAATATTAGACAAATAACATCTATGTTAAAAGGAGCTTATGCATTAGCTATTATCTCTGAAAAGTTTCAGGATAAGCTGGTGGCAGTTAGATCAGGTTCTCCTTTGGTCATAGGTGTTGGTATTGATGAAAATTTCGTATCTTCAGATGCTTTATCGTTACTTCCTGTAACAAATAAATTTGCGTATCTTGATGAAGGTGATATGGTTATAGTTTCTAAAGATATCTTTGAAGTTTATGATAAAAAAGGTTCAAGGAAGAGTATTGAAATAGAAGAGTATAACTATGCTTCTTCAAGTACTTCAAAGGATGGATATAAGCATTATATGCTTAAAGAAATATATGAACAGCCAGAAGCAGTATCAAACACAATAAATGCAAACCTTGATCAAAATGGAGAGCTATATTTAGAAAACTTTAATGACAGAACTTTAGAACTTTTAGAGAAAGCAAAGCATATTTGTATAGTTGCGTGTGGAACTAGTTATAACGCAGGTATGACAGCTAAATATTGGCTAGAGAAGTATGCTAAAGTTTCTTGTAGTGTTGAGATAGCAAGTGAGATTAGGTATAGAGATAATGTCGTAGTTGATGGATCTTTGTTTCTGAGTATATCTCAATCTGGTGAAACAGCTGATACTTTAGAGTCTTTAAGAAAAAGTAAGAAGCAAAATTATTTGGGTAGTATGTGTATTTGTAATGTACCAAATAGCTCTTTAGTTAGAGAGTCAGATATTGCTTTTATGACAAAGGCTGGTGTTGAGATAGGAGTGGCATCTACGAAAGCCTTTACTACTCAGTTAGTCGCTTTAGCATTGTTTACCCTTGTACTTGCTAAGACTAAAAAAGCTTTATCAGATACTCAAATAAATGATTATCTTGATCAAATTAAAAAAACAAGAGCTCTTACTTTAGGGGCTCTAAAATTAGATGCTGAGATTGATGCAATAAGTGAGTATTTTTCTGATAAGGAACATACAATATTCTTGGGTAGAGGTCTTCAGTTCCCTATAGCTGTAGAAGGTGCATTAAAACTTAAAGAAATATCATATATTCATGCAGAGGCATATCCTTCCGGAGAGTTGAAGCATGGACCATTAGCATTAGTTGACAAAAATATGCCGATAGTTGCGGTAGTTCCAAATGATGAGCTTCTAGATAAAACCTTGTCAAATCTTCAAGAGGTTTATGCTAGGGGTGGAAAGCTTATTTTATTTGTTGATAAGGCAATAAAAAGTAAAGTAAATTTTGAAAATAGTATAATGCTTGATTTAGATGGTGGTGCTGACTTTAATGCTCCAATAGTGTTTACTATTCCTTTGCAGCTTCTTTCCTATCATGTGGCGATAATTAAAGGTACTGATGTAGATCAGCCTAGGAACTTAGCTAAATCTGTTACAGTAGAGTAAATATGGACTTTAAAGTAACTCTAAAGAATGAAACAATTCAGCTTATTCAAATGGAAGAGAAGCATTTTGAAGATTTATATAAAGTAGCTTCTGATCCAAAAATTTGGGAGCAACATTTTGATGAGAGGTGGAAGCTTGATGTGTTCCAGAAATATTTTGATATTGGATTAGCAAATAAAGAAGGGTGCTTCGTAATAATTGACCTTAAAAAGAATCAAATAATAGGATCAACAAGATTCTATAGATATGATCCAAAAGATCAATCTGTGAAGATAGGTTATACTTTTATTTCGACAGAATATTGGGGCTCTAAGATTAATAGAATAATAAAAAAGCTTATGCTCGATTATGCTTTTGAGTATTTAGAGAGAGTGTATTTTGATGTTTGGGAGTATAATTATAGATCTCAAAAGGCAGTTGAAAAGCTAGGCGCTATAAAAGTAGAATCTAATGAAAAAGGAAAATTTCTTTATCAATTAGATAGAGATAAATGGTTAAAATAATAAATCAAAGACTTAGCTAAATCAGATAGCTAATTTCATAATTTGTATTGATTTATAGATAGAAACAATTCTAAATAATATTCAGAGTTATTTTTAGGAATAAAGATTATAAGAAAATTTAACTATTAGTATTTAGATAAGAAAGCATTTCTAGTAGCAATTTTTGCTCTTTTTACAGCAAGCCTTTTAGCAATTTTTCTCTTTTCTGTAGGTTTGACGTAATGCTGTCTTTCTCTTAACTCTTGTCTTATACCTGCTTTTTCACAAGCATGTTTAAACTTTCTTAAAGTTAAATCAAAAGGTTTGCGATCATCAACTCTAATACTAGGCATTATAAAGCCTCAACATTAATAGCTTCAGGACCTTTCATGCCTTCTTTAGTTTCAAAAGACACTTTTTGACCTTCACTTAAAGTACCGCCAACTTTGTCTAATTTTGATATATGTATAAATACATCTTTGCCACCATTGCTAGGGCTGATAAATCCAAATCCTTTTTGATTATTGAAGAATTTTACTGTTCCTTGTAATTTACTCATTATTATTTACTCACTATTTATTTATTTAACTTTATTCAGACAACAATTCGATTGTCCGGTAGGATAGGAATGATTTGCTTAAAGACTAAAGCTGAAATTGCTTTCTAAAGACATTAAGAAATTTAACTTTCGTTATTTTCAAATCCTCACGCAGTAGATGATAATCAAAAAAGAAATAAAAAGATAGATATTTATCTATAAATTAATTTAATTTATCTCTTTTAGTTTGTAGCAATTCTTTAATGCTTTTCCATTCTTTAGCTCTAGCCTCTATATTTTTAAGCTTATTTGTAAATTCTTGTTCAAGATCTATATCATAAACATTAGCTAATTCGGTAATGCCCCCTAAAAATAGTGTTATTTAAAAGTAGAGATATTAGACTACACATAAAGGAGCATTATTTTATGAAAAGAAGCAGATTTACAGAATCACAAATAGTTAAGATATTAAAGTCATCAGAACAAGGAGTGCCAGTTGTTGATATCTGTCGAGAGTATGGAATTAGCAACGGTACATTTTACAAGTGGCGTTCAAAATATGGTGGCATGGATGTATCAATGCTTACTAAAGTTAAAGAACTAGAAGCTGAAAATAATCGTCTGAAGCGTAGGTATGCTGATCTACAACTAGATCATGACATTCTCAAGGGATTGATGACAAAAAAGTGTTAAAGCCATCCGATAGAAAACAGATGGCAAAAAGCATTGTTAAGAATAAGAAACTAAGTATTCGTCGTAGTTGTAAGCTGGTTAGTATTACCATTTTAACAGACATAGAAAAACATCAGTGATTTCATTTTTAAGATCAGTTATGTCAGTCTTTTCTTCATAAATTTCTTTTTTCATTATTTCATTCGCAACTTCACCAACCTCTTCAGTTAGAGCAATGAAACTAGCTAATCGAGGATGTTCTATTTCTCCTAAAATATTTTTAACTTCTATTTGAGCTTGTTTTATTTTCATTAAAGTATTTTCTTTCTTGGTGTTGCTAAAAATTTTAATATTATAGTAGCTTTTTACAACAACTATCTATTGAATAAGCTATGGTTTATAATGTGTCCTAAGTAATTTTAGAAGAATAATTTTTGGATTAATTATAATGAGTGAAATAATCATAAAGACTCCTGAAGAAATTGAAAAAATGCGTATTGCAGGAAAGCTAGCTGCTGAAGTTTTAGAGATGATAACACCATATGTTAAAGAAGGTGTGACTACAGAAGAGCTTGATAATATTTGTCATGATTATATTGTAACTAAACAAGATGCTTATCCAGCACCATTAAATTATCATGGTTTTCCAAAATCTATTTGTACATCTATTAACCACGTGGTTTGTCATGGAATACCTTCAGAAAAAAAATTAAAGAAAGGCGATATTTTAAATATAGATGTCACAGTTAAAAAAGATGGTTATCATGGCGATACAAGTAAAATGTTTATTATTGGTGAAACATCAATAATGGCAGAGAAGCTTGTTAAAGTTACACATGAGTGTTTGTGGAAAGGTATAGAAGTCGTGAAACCAGGTGCTCATTTTGGAGATATTGGTGCAGTTATAGAAAAATATGCTAAACAATTTGGTTACTCTATTGTTGAAGCTTTTTGTGGGCACGGTATAGGTAAAGATTTTCATGAAGCTCCTCATGTGATGCATTCGGGAGAAGCTGGTACTGGTGCGGAAATAAAAGAAGGTATGATTTTTACAATTGAACCTATGATAAATACAGGAAAGAAAGCTGTATCTATTTTAAAAGATGGATGGACAGCTGTAACGAAAGATAGATCTTTATCTGCTCAATGGGAGCATACTATCCTAGTAACTAAAGATGGTTATGAGGTTCTTACGTTAAGAGAAGAAGAAAAGGTTTAGTATGGCTGAAAAGATAGCTCAATCAATTGTTAATGAAAAGTGTGAATTATTAAAATCACAAAGAGAAGAGATTACAGTTGATAAAGTTAGAAAGCTAATTGGTAAAGAAGTTTCAATTATTGATTTAGTTGAAAAAATATCTTTATTCAAAGAGAGTCAAGGCTTAGCTAAGCAGAAAGCTTTAGAAGAGAATGAGTTATCAGTAGTTAAACCAGTTAAAGATGAGATCTTAGCACTTTTGAGTGAAAAGTTAGAAAAATATCAAATCAAAGATAGTAGTTTTATATTTTCCTTAAGAAATGACTTAAATGACCTTATACAAGAAGAGATAAATAAAGCTACAAGAAAATATAAAGATAAGACTGCAGCGTTATTGAGTAAAAATGATAGTTTAGAAGTCTCAATATTGACTTTAAATAAAAGATATAATGAGCTTTTAGAAAAGTTTAATGGACTTAAAGATGAGAGCTATCAACTTAAGCAAGATTTTCAGGCTAAATCAGTAAAAAGTTTTGAAAAAGATTCTATTGGTAAAAATGTATTGTCATGGGATGATTTTAAATCTCCAAGAGAGCAATTGATGTCTCTATCAAATTATGCAAAAGTCGCTGTATATGATAAAAGGGGACATATTATAATAAAGTTTCCAGCTACTGATTATTTAACTCAAGAATGTAGAAGAGGGACTAGTAAATATCTACAGGCTAAAACTACTTATGACTATGCAACAAAAACATGGGTTTTATCAGGGTTTGCAAATATATTTAAAACATTAAATTTTCTAAAACGAAATAAATTTGTGCTTTCTAAAGAACTTGAAACTATGGAATATCACCAACTACAAAATAGCTCTCAATAAGTTTATAGAATCATTAATTCAGTTAAGTTATAATTTAGCCTAAATATATCTATCATTATAAAATACTTTCATGGATCTATTATCTAGTTTGGAAGAACAACAAACGGTTGGAGAATTCTCTGAACAGGCCTATTTGAATTATTCAATGTATGTAATCTTAGACAGGGCATTACCACATATATCTGATGGTTTGAAACCAGTTCAGAGACGGATAATTTTTGCAATGTCAGAAATTGGACTTAGCCATTTATCAAAATATAAAAAGTCAGCTCGTACAGTCGGTGATGTTTTGGGTAAATATCATCCTCATGGAGATAGTGCTTGTTATGAAGCGATGGTTTTAATGGCACAAGATTTTTCATATAGATATCCATTTATTGATGGTCAAGGTAACTGGGGCTCTATAGATGATCCTAAGTCATTTGCTGCAATGAGATACACGGAATCTAGGCTTTCTAAATATGCAATATTGCTATTAGACGAGCTTAAGAAGGGTACGGTAGATTGGGTTAAAAATTTTGATGGAACATTAGAAGAGCCTAAGCTTTTACCAGCACAGGTACCAAATATTTTGCTAAATGGAGCTATGGGTATTGCAGTTGGGATGTCTACTTATATTCCTCCTCATAATATATCTGAAATTTTAAATGCTTGTTTATATGTAATATCGAATCCCAAAGCAAATTTGGAGGATGTTTTAGAATTGGTTGAAGCTCCAGATTATCCAGGTGGGGCAAATATTATAAACTCAAGAGAAGAGATTAAAGAGATATATGCAACAGGAAGTGGCTCAATTAAGCAACAAGCGGTATATCATTTTGATAATCATGGAAATATTATAATAACTAAGTTACCACATCAGGTTTCAAGCTCTAGTGTAATGGAGCAAATAGCGAATCAGTTAAAGGCGCAAAAAATCACATGGATAAAGAATATCCAAGATGAATCAGATGATAAAGAACCCGTAAAGATAGTTTTATATTCTGGAACTGTAAAGAAGAATATGCAAAAACTTATTGGGCACCTTTTGGCGACTACAGATCTTGAGAAAAGCTTTAGAGTTAATATGAATATGATTGGTTTAGATAATAGACCTAGAGTTAAAAATTTGTTAGAAATATTACAAGAATGGTTAGAGTATAGAAGAATTACTCTTAGAAGAAGATTAGAAGAAAGTTTATCTAAAGTTGATGATAGACTTCATATTTTGGAGGGTTTATTGATAGCTTTCCTTAATATTGATGAAGTTATATCCATTATTAGAAACTTTGATGAGCCAAGTATAGAGCTTCAAAATAGATTTAAATTATCAGAAATCCAAGCAGAAGCAATTTTAAATATCAGGTTAAGAAAGCTTGCTAAAATAGAAGAAATTGAAATAAATAAAGAGCAAAAAGAGTTAGAAAAGGAAAAAGAAACACTCGAAGGATATCTAAATAGTGATATTAAATTTAGAAATTTGATGAAAAAAGAACTTAAAGAAATCCTCCAAGAATTTGGAGATTCTAGAAGATCTAAGATAATAGAAGTTGAAAAGTCAGAAGCCTTAGAAGAAAAAGATATTATGCCTTCTGAAAAAATCACAGTTGTTTTATCAAAAGCTGGTTGGGTAAGATGTGCTAAAGGAGATAATTTAGATGTCTCAAGCTTAAGCTATAAGCCAGAAGATTCATTTAAGCTTTCAGCTACAGGTTATAGCAACGTAAAAGCTGTATTTTTCACTAAATTTGGTAAATCATATTCAATGTATGTTGATAAATTTCCATCAGCAAGGGGTTATGGTGAGCATATAACTACATATATTCCATTGGATAAAGCAGATGAGATAGTAGGGATTGGTTTTGCATCATCTAAATCACAATTTCTTTTAACAAGTTTAAGTGGTAAAGGATTTATTGTTCCTGGAGATGACTTAATATCAACGAAGAGTACAGGAAAAAATATATTTGATGTAGATGATTCGTTTAGTTTAGTAAATTATAGCGATATAAACCAAAAAGCTGTTTTTGTAACAAGTGAAGGACGTGTTGCTGTAAGAGATTATGCTAGCTTTGCCATAATGAAAAAAGGAAAAGGTAAAAGCGTAATTAAAGTAGATAAGAAAGAAAAAGTTAAATTTGTTTGTTTATTTGATTCTGATAAAGAAGAAGTCGTACTTAATTCTGGAAAAAGGTTTATGAGAATTAATAATAAAAATTTTGAAGAGTATTTTACTGATAAAACTAGTGGAGGAGGATTACTTCTTCCTAAAGGTTTTAGAAATATAAATAAAGTAGTTGTTGAGGAGAAGCAATGAGAATAGCAGTACTTGGAGCAATGGAAATAGAAATAAAACCATTACTTAAATATTTTGATGAATATGAAGTTGTAGAATATGCAAATAATAAATACTATTTGGCTGAATATAAAGGCCATGATTTAGTTATTGCACATAGTAAAATAGGTAAGGTTTTTTCTGCGCTCACAGCAACTGTAATGATAGAGAAGTTTAACGCAGAAGTTTTATTATTTACAGGAGTTGCTGGAGGATTAGGTGATCTGGAAATTGGAGATGTGATTGCTGCAACGGCTACTGTCCAACATGATGTTGATATTACAGCTTTTGGTTATCCATATGGAAAGATTCCAGGTGCAGATGTTACTATTCATACTTCAAAAGATTTATTAGCTAAAGCTCAGGAAATAGCCCAAGAACGAGATATTAATTTTCATACAGGCATTATTGCAACTGGAGATCAGTTTATACATAGTGCTGAAAGAAAGACATTTATTACTAAAGAGTTTGGAGCAAAAGCTTTAGAGATGGAAGGTGGTAGCGTTAATCAAGTATGTAATGAGTTTGGAGTTCCCTGCTTAATATTAAGAAGTATTTCTGATACGGCAGATGGAACAGCTCCAGAAAACTTTGATATTTTTGCAAAAGAAGCAGCAGATAAATCAGCTAATTTTGTTATGTCGATGATTAAAAAGTTTTAATTATTGAATTATTTTGTCTATTTCTAAATCTTATTACTAAACTTCTAACTAACTCTATAATACAAATTATAAGAAGACATGGATCAACTAAATAGTTCCAAATGTTTAATTGAAGTAGTTCTGTAAAGCTGATTACACAAGCCATTAAAATAATACAATTAAACAATATAAAGTTTTTAGATACTTTTAATAAAATTAAACCATATGCAAATATAAAAAATAGAATAATATGTGGGGTGAAACCAATATCATATAAAGTATATGAGTTTATAAAGAAGGATACATAAAACATAATTAATATGATTAAGAAAGCGATACTTGTGTAGGTAAAAGTCGTTTTGTTAGTATTATGAAGTTTGTTAAAAATTAGTATAAACAATAATAAACTGGAAGATATACTAAGGTATCCAATGAAACCGAAAACAATTTCAGCAATATCAACATTACTTTCAACATTTATAGTATTAAATAGTAAAAATAAAATAAAAATTGAAATAGTTAAAACTTTTTTAGGTAAGAAGCCTAAAGTTCGTGTGATCAAATAAATTATGAATAAGTTTGTAGCTAAAAGGCCGTAATAATTAAGCATTTATGTTTTCTCCTTTGATTTCAACCACCTTGATTTTGAGTTTTCCAGGAGCTCCTGTAGAGAATGTCATGAATATATTATTGTTATTAGTGATTAGAAACGGATATGAAAGATCATATTTTTCTTTATTTTCGAATGTATATATATTTTCCCACTTTTCAGAATCATTACTTTTATATGCAAGACTAAGGTTTTGCCTATTCTCAGTAGAGTCATTATATGCCAATAATATTCCATTATTTATTTTTATAGCCGCAATACCAGCATCTGGATTGTTAAGTTCTGTGAAGCTTCCTTCTGACCAGTTTGCTCCACCATCAAAACTTTCATTAAAATAAATTTTCTTTTTGTTGCTCCTCATTTCTCTATAAAAAGCAAGAGCATGAGTATTTGATATGGGAACGACTGTGGGCTGTAGAGTTACTCCATTAGTAGTCATTTCAGAAATGTCTATAAGCTGCCCATTTTTATCAAAAATTAGCCATCTACCAGTAAGATTATTAAACTCTTTATAAACAGGTAATCCGAAGTTGCCATTATTTAAGTTTATACTAGCTCCACGAGTAAGAGTACTATAGTTAAAAACCGGCGAGGTTAGAACGATTTTAGGCTTGCTCCATGTTTTTCCATCATTATCTGAATAAATTACATTTAAAGAAGAAGTTACCCAACCTCCAGTAGACGTTGTGAAAAAAAGCCATAATCTATTTCCTTGAGATAGTATGCTAGGATTCCCTAAATGATGAATATATTTTTTTGAAATAGACTGATAGGACTCTCTATCCATTATTATTTTAGGCTTAGAAAACTGCCATTTGCTATTTACTTTCTTCGCTGTGGCTAAGACTATATCTGTATCGGGTGCAGTCTCTTTAGAACCACTATACCAAGTTACAAAAAGTTTATTGTCTAGTGTTGCGATTGAAGAAGCGTGATTATATTGGTATTTGCTCAGTGTGGCAACTTCATTAATTTGTATCTCTTTAGTTATTTTTGGTAGATTTTGATTAATTTCAAACTGATCGTTTCGATTTTTCTTAAATATAGAATAAGATAAAAGTATGCTGATGTAGCAAATGCTAAAGATTATGATTACATGTTTTTTCATGAATTATAAGTAAACTCTTAAAGTTTCTTTTGTTCTTATTCTAAAGTAGAGGGGTCTTTTTATCTATAAAAAAATAGTAAAGAAGTTCGCCTATATGTTAAGATTTTATCAAAATACTTTATTTTTAAGATTATGTTTTTTAAAAGAGTACTATTAGTTGGAGCATTTGTTGTTTCGAGTTTAAGTTTTGCTAATGCGCTTACGGATAATCAAGCAGAATTATATAAAAAAGCTTTGAAACTGCTAGATGAAAAGAATTATGATGCGTATTATCCAATAAAAGCTAGACTTAAAAATACTGATCTTTATCCATATTTAAAATATAAAGAAATTGCTAGTGATCCTAAACTATTTAGTCAAGATACGATACAAGACTTTTATACTAAATATAAAGATCAATATTGGATATCTCCATTATCAGAAAAACTAGCTGAATATTATGCAGAGAGCAATCAATGGGATTTATTTAATAAATATTATGATGGAAATCTAGGCGTTTCTGGTAAGTGTTGGAAGTATCAATCTGAGTATGAATTAGGGAACAAAGAAACGGCACTAAATGATTTTGGTAAATTATGGCAGGATAGAATTTATTTACCTAAAGCATGTAATGTTATACAAAAATATTGGGATGATTCAGCTGATAAGAATAAGGATTATGTAGTTACAAAAGCTTATACTTTGGCGTTTGCTGGTAAATTTAGTGATGCCCTATGGCTATTAAAACAATATGTAAAAAATAATGACGATTATGTTAACTATATTTCAGCATGGCAAGAGGCTTCTAAAAAACCTTCAACCTTAGATAATTTCATAGCTAAGTATCATAAATATAGACGTTTTAATGATGTTTTCTTAGATATATCTAAGGGCTTGGTTAAAAAAGATGATGAGGAATATGCAAAGCTTTGGGATAGTTTGAATAATAAGCAATTACTTAATACAAAAGTTAAGCATGAAAGCATTTCAATGATAGCTGTTAGCTTTGCTCACTCTCAATCACCAGCAGCTAAACAGTGGCTAAAAAGAGTTGATCCTAAATATTTGAATGATGTTGCTTGGGAATGGATCTTAAGAATCGAATTATATAATGATAATTATTCAGGGTTCATTAAAACATACGCAGAGCTTCCAGATAACTTAAAATCTGATGAGGCTTGGAAATATTGGTTGGCATATAGTTATAAAAAAACTGGGCAGGAGTCTAAAGCTAAACCAATTTTTGAAGATCTTACAAAAGAGAAGTTAGATTATTATTCATTCTTAGCCTCAGATGAGTTAGGTAAACCTTATAATTTTGGTCATGTTCAACCTAAGAAGCTTTCTAAACAAGACTTGAAAGAGTTGGCAAAAGAAGACGCAATTCAACAATCGATAGATCTTTTCCAAATAGATCAATATAAAGATTCTTCTAATGTATGGAAGTCGTCTATTAGAAATAAGCTTAAGGCAGGAGAAAGATCAAAAATCGAAGACTTAGCTCAAGTGGCGGAGTCTAATAAAATGTATTATGCGGCAATATTCAATATGGCAGTATTGGGTGATTACTCTAATATTCCTTTGCTTTTTCCAGCAGCTTTTGAATCAGATGTTAATGCAGCATCTAAAAAATATGGGGTTGATAAGGCTCTAATATATTCTGTAATGAGAAAAGAGTCTTTATTTGACGTTGATGCAGGATCTTGGGCAGGTGCTAAAGGCTTAATGCAGTTGACTATTCCAACAGCTGAATTTATCACTAAAAAATATAGAGTCAAATTGAAAGGTGATAAAAATGCAGGAATGGATGAATTAATATTTAACCCATATAATAATATTAATTTAGGAGCTGCTAATTTATATTTCTTAGATACATTGTTTGATAAGAATGTGATTTTAGGTCTAGCTGCGTATAATGCAGGCCCTGGTAATGTAGCTAAATGGTTAACTGATAAGAAGCTACCTGCACCTCAGTGGATAGAGAATGTCCCTTATAAAGAAACACGCTACTATATTCGTAAAATATTGGTATATATGATTACTTATAATAATTTTGTATTTAAGAATGATAAATATAAGCTTAGTGATTTCTTAGATGTTGAGCTATCTAAAGAACAAAGTTTTAGAAAATAGCTAATAGTTAAAATGCATATTGTAGTCCAGAAGTAACAAAGTTTTGTGATGCGCCACTAAAAGATAAAGCATATATATAATCTACTTTTAAACTTAAATTATCGACATATTTTATTGGGAACATTAATCCCACTGGAAAAGCTACAAAACCACCTATTTGATTATTTGTGCTTAAGTAGCTTGCAGGGGCGTTTTGTTGGTTGCTAATGTTGTTAACATTTGTGTAACTTATACCAACACTTGTAGCCACAGCAGCTGTTACATAATTATTGATTTTATAATAAAATTTTCCTGCTCCTGAGAAGTAATTATTAACTTGAGTTGTGTTATATGCATCAATAATAAAGGTTTGGTAGCCAAACTCTAATGCAAAAGATTCAACAAATCTGTAACCAATATTAGCAAGGAAAGTTCCACCACCATTAGGCATATTAGTTTGTTGCCCCCATCCACCATTTATATTTATATATGGAGTAGGTTTAAATGTGTTTTTAGTTACATCATCTAAATTATTTATATTTAAATAATTACCTGTAATTGTATCAAAACTATATGTTGCTAAAGGTAAGCTTAGAAGTAAAAATATACTTGAAAGTTTTAGCTTGTGTAGCATATTAGGAACTTTAGCAAGAGCAAAATAGAATGCTGATTATATCATATATTTAAGTTTTTGAATTGTTTGAAATACTTTTCTTTTAAGAGATCATTATCAATAAGATTAAAACTAAGAATCCAAGATAAATTACATTTTGTATCTTGTGCGGCATTTTTGTTGATAGTAATGTTCCTAGAGGCGCTCCAATAAAAGCTCCTAATATTAATCCTATAGCGGCTGGCATATATACGAAACCAAAACAATATGAAGGAATATTTACATTGTTATATCCTGTAATAATATAAGTGATTGCTCCAAAAAGAGCTATGAATGGTGTTATGGCTGATGCGATTGCTGCAGCTTGTGATATTGTAAAATTACGATGTTTAAGAAAAGGTACAATCATAACGCTAGAGCCAATACCAAGAAGAACAGCAATACTGCCTGTTATAAATCCATATATTCCAGCTAATATTTTCTTAGGCTCTTCAAATTCTATTATATTACTAGTGTTTTTGTGAGTGAAAAGTTTATATGCCCATTTGAGTATAGTGAATATAAGAAAAAATATAAAAAATATTTTTAAGATTTTACTAGATAAGAAAGTTGCAGCAATTGCGCCGAATATTGTTCCAATTATAACACCAACCTTTAATGGTAAAACAATTTTCCAGACTATGTTTTTAGCTTTATGGTGTGAATATGTACTAATTATAGATGTGAAAATCATTACAAAAAGAGAGGTTGCTATAGCTATGTGCATAAAATTAGCTGAATATGTTGGCTCATAGATAGCTAAAAAAATCATCATAACAGGAACTACTGTTAGTCCTCCACCAAGTCCAAAGAGTCCAGATAATAACCCTACAAGTATCCCTGTTAATATAAAGCATATTGCAATTAGAAGCATGAAATTTCATTAAACTTGAATGGGCTTATAAGCATATTAACTTGTATTAAACTTTTTGTATAGTATCAATAAAACTATAAAGAACTTATGAAAAATATTGAATTAATATAATACTATAAGATTAGTATTTCTATTTGATATGTGGTTATATATAAATAGTTTTGATAATTTTAAGAGGATATTATGAAGGAGCAAACAACGAAAAAATCTCTATCACCATTTCACTTAGTATTAATGTCTACAGGAGGAATGGTTGGAACTGGTTGGCTATTTTCTCCCTATTATGCATTTCAAGGAGCTGGTGTTTGGGCGATTCTTTCTTGGGTTATTGCAGCAGTACTAATTCTTTTTGTGGCTTTTACTTTTGCTGAGATTGTTACATTTTTGCCTATCAGAGGCGGATTTATGAGATTCTTTGATATTACTCATTCTAAGAGTTTAGGATTTGTAATGTTGATGTTAGGTTGGTTAAGTTATGTGGTTTACTTACCGATTGAAGCACAGGGAGCAACTCAATATATAGCATTCTGGTTTCCTAGCTTAGTAAATAATAATGCTGGTGAAGTGACACTTTCTTTACATGGACTAGTATTATCATTTTTGATAATGGTATTTCTAACGATGTTTAATGCATCTCATGTAAAAAGAGTAGCTAATGCTAATGTTGGTGTTAGTATTATAAAAATCATACTACCACTATCTATAGCAATATTTGTAATAGCTCTTTATGGAAAGGTTGATAATTTAACTGCAAATTATAACAGTACACCTTTTAATATGAGTAATATCTTGTTTGTTATTACTTCTACAGGTATGGCATTTGCTTTTTCGGGATTTCAGAATGGTTTAATTTTGGCAGCAGAGGCTAAAAAGCCACATATTGCATTACCATTGTCCGTAATAGTACCTGTTTTAGTGGGCTTAACAATGTATTTATTATTAACAATGATATATATGTTTTGTATGTCTGGAGATTATAGAGCTGTATTTGACGCAACAGCTCCGTTACTTGGTATATTAAGTATGCTAGGTTTAAACTATTTATTTATGATTCTTTTTATAGATGCTGTTATTTCTCCACTTGGTACAGCTAATGTTTTCACAGCTGTAACAGCAAGAATATTGCAAACTGTAGGTTTGGTATTTTCTTGGAAAAAGCTACAGAAGTTAAATAAGAATGATGTTCCAATAGTTGCTTTATGGATTAATTTCTTTGTAGCCTTATTATTCTTAGTTCCAACTCCTACTTGGGCAGAGCTTGTAAACTTTTTATCTAGTCTTTTGATGATTACGTGTATGGCTGGCCCTGTGACATTAATGATTTTTAGAATAAATAAACCTAATGATGAAAGAAAATTTAGATTGAAAGCATATTCACTATTTGGGTATTTAGGATTTATTGGATGTACATTATTTGTTTACTGGTCAGGACTAACTAATTTAGTAGGTTTATTTGTACTATCTTTGATTTTATTGATAATTTATCAGTTCTCAATGGTTAAAGAATATGGGAGAGCAAAAATAGATGCCTTTATATTTATTAGCTATTTAGGATTATTATCATTAATCTCATACGCGGCTAAGGCTAGTATTGTTCCTTTCCCATATGATCATCTTTTTGTAGTTATACTATCTGTTATTTACTTAAGACTCTTTGTTTCTTTAAGAGATTCTGAGACAAACATTGATCAAAAAATGGAAAAAATCAGTTTATATGGTTAATCCTTTTAATTCGCAGTTGCGCTAAAAAAGCGATTGCAAATTAAGTCTCTATTATATAAATTCTTTCATATAAGCACTTTACTTTTTTCTAAACTATGCTTAAAACTGTTCTTCATGATACTCATGTTTCAAGTGGTGCTAAAATGGTCGATTTCTCAGGTTGGGAAATGCCAATTAGCTACGGATCACAAATAGCAGAACATAACTCAGTAAGAGAAGCTTGTGGGATATTTGATGTATCACATATGCTCGCTTTAGATATTATGGGAAATGATACCTCTGATTTTTTAAGATACCTATTAGCAAATGATATAAATAAAGTACAAGCTAATGAAGCTCAATATGGCTGTATGCTAAATGCAGATGGCGGTATTGTTGATGATCTTATAGTTTATAAAATTAATGATAATTTTTTTAGATTGGTTATAAATGCAGGTAATAGAGCTAGTGATTTTGAGTGGATTAAGCAAAATTCAAGTGGCTATGATGTTGAAATCACACCTAAAGAAAATTTAGCAATTATTGCAGTACAGGGTCCAAAAGCTTCTGAAGTTTTATCAAAAACTTTAGATAAAGCTGTATCAGAGAGAGTTTTGTCTCTAAATCCATTTAACTTTTTATTCCATGATGAATGGATGTTTGCAAGAACCGGGTATACTGGTGAAGATGGCTTTGAGATAGCTGTGCCACGAGATGAAGCTGTATCATTTTGGAATGATTTAGTTGCAAATGGAGCTAACTCTTGTGGATTAGGAGCTAGAGATACCCTTAGGCTAGAGGCTGGTATGCATCTTTATGGCTCAGATATGGACACTTCGACCTCTCCACTAGATAGAGGTTTGGGTTGGAGTGTTGATTTAAAAGATGAAAATAGAGATTTTATTGGTAAATCAGCTGTTCTTAAAAGAAAAGCAGAAGGTGTAGATACTAAATGGGTTGGTATTGTGCTTAAATCTAAAGGTATTTTAAGAGCTGGTCAGCAAATAGTATTTGATAATGGTGAAGTTGGGTTTATAACAAGTGGAAGCTTTTCCCCTACACTTAAGTACTCTATTGCTTTAGCGTATGTTCCGAAAGATGCTAGTAATCCCCAGGTTGTTATAAGAGACAAACACTTGCCTGTAGAGATTGTCAAACCAAAATTCGTAAAGAATGGAAAATCATTAATTTAACTTAGTAAGTATATTTAGGAGACTAAAACTATGGAAAATATCCCTAATAATTTAAAGTACGTAAAAACACACGAGTGGGTAAAAGTAGAGGGTGATGTAGCAACTGTTGGAATTACAGAATATGCACAATCTCTTTTAGGTGACTTGGTGTATGTTGAACTACCTGAGGTAGGCGATACTTTAGAGATGGGTGATGATGCTTGTGTTGTTGAATCAGTAAAAGCGGCTTCTGATGTTTATGCTCCGGTAGGTGGAGAAGTGTTAGAAGTTAATGAAGATTTGGTTGATAGCCCAGAGCAAATTAATAAATCTCCTTTTGAAAGTGGCTGGTTATTTAAGCTAAAAATATCAGATCAAGCAGAAGTTGAAGGTTTACTTAGTGCTGAAGAATATTCAGCATGTATTGAAGAATAATAAATAAATTTTATCTTTAAAATTCCAAATAATTTAAGCCTTAATTAGGAGAGCTTATGTCATTTATTCCACATACAGATGAACAAATAAATAAAATGCTTAATATCATTGGAGTTAATTCAGTTGAGGCTCTTTTTGATGAAATTCCAGACGCATTAAGAATTGATTCTTTGAAAAATATTCCAGATGGAATTAGCGAGATTAAGCTTGCTAGAATAATGAAAGATAGAACCTCTAAAAATAAAGAGATGATAAACTTTATTGGAGCAGGAGCATATCACCATTATATCCCTTCAGCTATATGGGATGTTGTTAGTAGAGGTGAGTATTATACAGCGTACACACCATATCAGGCCGAAGCATCTCAAGGAAATCTTCAATTGATATATGAATATCAGACAATGATAGCTTCTTTGACAGGTATGGAGGCATCAAATGCTTCAATGTATGATGGAGCGACTGCTTTAGCTGAGTCTGTTTTGATGGCTATAAGGTCTAATAAAAAAGCTAAATCTTTAAAAATTTTAGTAGTAGATGCTCTACATCCAGCTTATGTTGATGTTTTAAAATCTGTTACAAAACATCAGGAAGTTGAAATAGATATTGTAAAACTAGATTCTGAAAAAGGTAAGACAGATTTAGAAACCCTAGATAAATATAATGATAATTATGCTGCTATAGTTATCCAAAGTCCAAATTTCTTGGGACAAATTCTAAATGTTGATGCTCTAACAAATTGGGCTCATAGTAGAGATGCTTTAGTGATAGCTGTAACAAATCCTATGTCTTTAGCTATATTAAAATCACCTGGTGAATGGGGTGATAATGGAGCAGATATCGTATGTGGTGAGGGTCAACCTTTAGGTATTCCTCTATCTTCAGGAGGTCCATATTTTGGTTTTATGGCTTGTAAGATGAGTCATGTTAGACAAATGCCTGGCAGAATCGTTGGACGAACTACAGATATGAATGGTAAAGAGGGATTTTGCTTAACATTACAAGCAAGAGAGCAACATATCAGAAGAGCAAAAGCTACATCTAATATATGTACGAATCAAGGTTTAATGGTAACAGCAGCGACTATATATATGAGCTTGCTTGGTCCTGAGGGTTTATATAGAGTAGCTAGTAAATCTCATGAAAATACTAAGAATCTTGCACATAAGTTAGCTGAGATAAAAGGTATTAATATTAGATTTAATAATCCTTTTTTTAATGAAGTGGTTTTAGATTTGCCTATAGACGCGCGAGAGTTTGTTAAGCAAATGGCAGACAAAAATATAGAGGCTGGCTACTATTTAAGTGAATATGATCCAGAATTAAAAAATTCCATAATGATTTGCTCTACGGAAATACATGATGAAAGTGATCATGATACGTATGTACAAGCAGCGAAAGAAGTTTTAGCTAAGGTTTAGGAGATTGAGAATGGTTATTTTTGAAAGGATTATAGGAATAAACTCCAAACCGTTAATGCCAAATAAAAGAGGTGATGTTTCAGATATTCCTAAGGATATGTTGAGAAGCAAGGCTCCATTATTGCCAGAACAAGCAGAGCTAGATGTGGTTAGACACTATACACAGTTGTCTCGTAAAAATTTTTGTATAGATACAAATTTCTATCCTCTAGGTTCTTGTACTATGAAGTATAACCCTAGAGCTGCGCATAAGTTTGCTTCTTTATCAGAGTTTTTAAATAAACATCCATATGGAAGTGTTGAGAATTCTCAAGGTGTATTAGCTTGTCTATACGATTTGCAAGAGGTTATCAAAAATTTAACTGGTATGACTGGCGTATCATTAGCACCTATGGCTGGAGCTCAAGGAGAGTTCGCTGGAGTTGCTATGATTAAAGCGTATCATCATTCTAGAGGTGACTATGAGCGTGATGAGATTATAGTTCCAGATGCTGCTCATGGTACAAACCCAGCAACTGCTAAAGTTTGTGGGCTTAAGGTGATTGAAATACCTACAAAAAAATGTGGTGACATTGATATAGAAGCTTTAGAGAAAGTTCTTGGTCCTAAGACAGCAGGTATTATGCTAACTAATCCATCAACAGTTGGAGTTTTTGAGAGAGAAATAAAAACTATAGCTAATATGGTTCATAAAGCTGGTGGACTTTTATACTATGATGGTGCGAATCTTAATGCGATTATGGGTAAAGTAAGACCTGGTGATATGGGGTTTGATGTCCTTCACATGAATTTGCATAAAACTTTTGCGACACCTCATGGTGGCGGTGGACCAGGAGCTGGACCAGTTGCTGTGAATGACAAGCTTAAGAAGTTTTTACCAATTCCTGTAGTTGGAAAAAAAGAAAATAAATATGTATGGCTAGAAGATAAAGATGTCCCAGAAACAATAGGAAAACTTTCGGCATTTGGTGGAAATGTTGGGGTTTTGATAAGAGCATATGTTTATGCAGCTTTACTAGGTGGAGATGGCTTATCTAGAGCATCTGAAATGGCTACTCTAAATGCAAACTATATGATGGCTAGACTTAGAGAAGAAGGCTTTACTCTAGCTTATCCAGAAAGAAGAGCTTCTCACGAGTTTATAATTACTCTAAAACCAGAGTTACAAAAATATGGAGTTACAGCGACTGATTTTGCTAAGTGCTTAATAGATAGAGGTGTGCATGCACCAACTATGTATTTCCCATTATTAGTGCCAGAATGTTTGCTGATTGAACCAACGGAGACAGAAAATATAGATAGTATGGAGAAATTTATACAAGCAATGATTGAGATAAGAGATATTGCTGCAAAAGATCCAGAGTATTTAAAAAATGCTCCTTATAATTTACCAGTTCGTCGCCTAGATGATGTTAAAGCTGCAAAAGAGCTTGATATTGTTTGGAGTGGTAAACAATAATAGCTTTATGAAATATTTTTCTAAAATAAATCCCTCAAAAAATTGTTTTAAAGCAGAAAATATTCTAAATTTTAGATAATACCTTATTACTTTTTAATGACGTTATAAGGATTAATTATGCAATATTACAGAATTTTAATAGAAACTACAGATCATAAGGGTCTTGTTTTCAAAGTCTCTAAGATCCTTTTTGATCATAATCTAAATATTGAAATGAACTCTGAATATGTTGATAAAGAACATCGAAAGTTCTTTATGTATACAGCATTTAGTGGTGAATTTGATGAGCAAAAATTAAAAGCAGACGTTAAAGAGGTTTTGCCACAAGAATCAATTGTACAAATAAATCCAAGTACTAAAAAAAATATAATTATATTAGCTACTATAGAATTACATTGCTTAGGAGATTTGTTAATAAGAAATGCTGAAGGGTTACTTAATGCAAATATTACTGCTGTTATATCTAATTATGATAGCTTGGGTGATTTGGTAACTAAGTTTAATATCCCATTTGAATTTATTTCCCATCAAGGTCTTGACAGAGGTGAGCATGAAAAGCTTATTTTAGAGACTATTAGTAGATATGATTTTGACATTATAGTTTTAGCTAAATATATGAGAGTGTTAAGCCCAGCATTTATAGAAAAATTTACTAATAAAATATTAAATATTCATCATTCATTTTTGCCTGCCTTTGTTGGTGCAAATCCTTATAAGCAGGCTTATGAGAGAGGTGTTAAAATAATAGGTGCTACAGGTCACTTGGTTACAAATGATTTGGATGAGGGGCCAATTATTTATCAAGATGTTGTACGTATAAATCATACTTATTCCTGGAAAGAAATGAGAGACGCTGGAAGAAACGTTGAAAAGATAGTATTAGCAAATGCCTTAGAACTATTATTAAAAGATAGAGTCTTTGTTCATAATAATAAGACGGTAATTCTTTAAAAGAGTTTTTTCTTGTTTTAATCATTTTTAGATATATGATTTTGTAGCTAAATTATAGTAAGATTTAAGAATATTTTTATAATTAAAAAATTTCTAATTTATGATTTCTCATCTTAGAGTTCATACAGGCTATTCTGTAGTCGATAGTACTGTTAGAATTTCTGATCTTTTTAATGCTGCTAAAGAGAAAGACATTGTTGCATTAGCATTGACAGATGTTTGTAATCTTTTTTCTGCTGTTAAGTTTTATAAAGAAGCTTTAAAAACAGGGGTTAAACCTATATTTGGTGTCGAGCTAAAAGTTGATACCGAGTTTGGTGTTAGTGACTTAGTCCTTTTAGCAGAAACAAATATCGGTTATCAAAATATTGTAAAGCTAATCTCAGCTGCTTATCAAAAAGCTGAAAGAGGGGTATCTGGTATTCCAGTTATTCCTAAAGAGTGGTTAAGTGAGCATAATTTATCGGAGATTATATGTTTATCTGGTGGGATAAGTGGAGAGCTTGGTAAAGCTATTTTGCAACAACAAGAATCTAAGATCGAAGAGGTTTTACAAAGTTATTTAGATATTTTTGGCAAAGATAATTTTGTTTTAGAAATTCATAAATTAGGTTTTGAAAATGAGTCTTTGTATAACTCAGGGATTTTAGAGCTTGCAAGTAAACATCAGTTAATAGTTGTAGCAACTAACTGCACGGTTTTTATGGAGCAAGAAGATTATGATATCCATGAAATAAGAGCTTGTATTAACGAGAAAACAACTATCTTAGATGAAAGAAGAGTTTCAAAGTTTACTAGAGAGCAGTATCTAAAATCATCTGAAGAAATGCATAAAAATTTTAGTGCTGTACCTGTGGTGGTTGAAAATACTTTGGCTATTGCTAGGAGATGTAATGTAACTTTTGAATTAGGAAAACCTTGTCTACCAACTGTTGGTATACCAGATGGTATGACTGAAAGAGAGTATTTTTCAGACATAAGTTATAAAGGTTTAGGGAAAAGACTTGAGAAAATCACGGAAGGCTTGTCTGGAGAAAATAAAGAGAAAACCATTGAGAAATATAAAGTTAGATTGCAAATGGAGATCGATATAATTTGTGATATGGGCTTTCCTGGCTATTTCTTGATAGTTGAAGATTTTATACGTTGGGCAAAAGAAAATGATATTCCAGTAGGTCCAGGACGTGGTTCTGGTGCTGGTTCACTTGTTGCATATTCACTTCTTATTACAGATTTAGATCCGCTACCTTATGGGCTGCTTTTTGAGAGATTTCTGAATCCTGAAAGGGTATCAATGCCAGATTTTGATATTGATTTCTGTATAGAGGGAAGAGATCGGGTTATTAAATACGTTGAGCAGAAATACGGTAAAGAAAGCGTAGGACAAATCATTACTTATGGAACAATGGCTGCAAAAGGTGTTGTCCGAGATGTAGTGCGTGTTCTGGGACAGAGTTTTGGTTTTGGAGATAGGATAGCTAAACTCATTCCAGAAACTCCTGGTACTACATTTAAAAAGATTCTTCATGAAGGAGAGCCTTTGTATGAGGAAATGCAAATAGATGAGGATGTTGCTGAAGTAGTAGAAAAGGCTCAGAAACTTGAAGGATTGCCACGAAGCCTAGGTAAACATGCTGCAGGTATCGTGATATCACCTACAGTTATTTCTGATTTTGCACCAATTTATTGTGAAGATAAAGATGGCGATATAGTTACTCAGTTTGACAAAGGCGACGTTGAAGATGTTGGTCTTGTTAAGTTTGACTTTTTAGGCTTAAAAAACTTAACGGTTATTAATAATACTGTAAAAAGTATTAATGCTAAAAAGTCTAAAGATGAGAAGCCTTTAGATATTTCAGATATTCCGCTAGATGATAAAAAGACATTTGAGCTTTTACAGAAAGGAAATACTACAGGAATATTTCAGCTTGAATCACAAGGCATGAGAGAGATTGTCAAAGATCTAAGAACAAGTAATTTTGAGGAAATTATCGCCTTAGTTGCTTTGTATCGACCAGGTCCTATGGAGAATATTCCTACTTTCGTAGATAGAAAGCATGGTAGAAAGCAGACAATATATTTACATCCTCTTTTAGAAGAAGTTTTACAAGAAACTTACGGTATACCAGTTTATCAAGAGCAGGTAATGCAAATGGCTCAGATATTAGCTGGCTACACATTGGGTGCAGCAGATTTGCTTCGTCGAGCAATGGGTAAAAAGAAACCTGAAGAGATGGAGCAACAAAGAAAGATCTTTAAAGAGGGTGCTGAAAAGTATCATAATATCGAAGCAGGTCTTGCTGATGAAATATTTGACCAGATGGAAGCGTTTGCTGGGTATGGTTTTAACAAATCTCATGCTGCGGCATATGCTCTGATTGCTTATCAAACTGCATGGCTAAAAGCTCGTTATCCTGATGAGTACATGGCATCACTCATGTCTGGGGATATGGGCAATACTGATCAGATAGTTAAGTTTATTCTTGACTGTAAAGATATGGGTATAGCTGTAGAGTCGCCAGATATAAATAGAAGCTCTTATGATTGTAAAGCTGTTGGTCAGGGTCGGATTCTCTTGGGTCTTGGTGTGATAAAAGGTCTTGGTACAGAAGCAATAAAAAGTATTCTTAATGAGCGTGAAAAAGATGGAAAATTCCGTTCTATTTTTGATTTGTGTCGTAGAGTAGATATAAGAAAAGTCAATAAAAAGTCACTAGAAGCATTATGTTTCGCAGGAGCAGTTAAATCAATATCTACAAATAGGGCTACAGCTTTTAACTCAATCCAAACGGCTATTAAAAATGCTAGTTATGTGAATGATATGACAGAAGCTGGGCAGGATGATTTGTTTGGGTTCACAGAGCAAGAGCATAATACTGATAAAGATTTAGAAAAAGAGTGTCTACAACAAGAGTGGGATCTGAAAGAACTCTTAATCAATGAGAAAAAAGCTTTAGGGATGTATTTTTCGGGTCATATTATTGATGAGGAAAATCATTGGCGTAAGTATGTGAGCTTTAGCAATCTTGAGAAAATCCAACATCCAAGCATGGATGGTAACTCTGTCAGGATCATTGCGAGTATGATAACTCCTGCTATTAGAAGAAAAACTAAGCAGGGTAGAATTCTTTATATTCTTAATATAGATGATGAGTTTGATAGAGCGGACTGTCTGATTAGTGAGGATATCTTTGCATCAGTTAAAGATAATATAAATGTTGATGACATTGTAGTAGTAGAGGGCAAAATTAGTCGTGATATTCAACGTGATAGAAATAAGTTAAACGTTGATAAGGTTTTGCCTATAAAACAATATGTTGATCAAAGCTTTTCTAAAGTTAAGTTGGAGATTAGAAGCTCTGAGGTTGATACCAATCAGTTACAGAAATCTTTACAGACATTGAAAGTGAATATAAATAAAAATCAGAACTGTGGCAGTAAGCTTTTAGAAATAAAAGTTGATTGTGATGATGTTGAAGCAACTTTTGATACATTGGGTCAAAAATTTTCTATCTATGAATTTGTTAACAATATTCGTCAAAATATAGAACAAGGTATAAAAATTTCTTTTTAAAGAAACAACAGTTGACATCCTCTCTTATAAGAGTATCATTACAGCTGCTGACAATAATAGCAACCTGGAACCACCTGATCCCATTCCGAACTCAGAAGTGAAACGGGTTAACGCTGATGATAGTCTAGCATTCGCTAGGTGAAAGTAAGTAATTGTCAGCACTTTTCAACAAAGTTTAAAAAGTCTTTAAACTGTTTTTAATTTTTTCATATGTTATCATACTAGTCATCTTTATGATTTATATTCAACTAATGTTTAGAAATTTACCTTTATTTATAGGTTTGCGATATATTCGTGCAAAAAAGAGAAATAGATTTATCTCTATTATTTCTGCAATCTCCTTTTTAGGAATATCACTGGGAGTAGCTGTTCTCATTACTGTTATGTCAGTTATGAATGGTTTTGATGATCAAATTAAAAGTAAAATTTTAATGATGGTTCCTCCTGTAAAAGTTTATGAAGTAGGTGGAAAATTAAATAATTGGGAAAACTTAGCTAAGGATATAGAAAAGAAAACTGATCAGGTTACAGCAGCCGCGCCTCTTATTAGTTCTCAAGGTCTTTTAACATCTAATGAAAGAGGGAGTACAACAGCATTTGTACAGATCCAAGGGATATCACCAAAGGAGGAAGCTAAAGTTTTACCAATAGCTGATAATATTATCCATGGCAGTTTAGATTCATTAGATAAAAATGAAGGCTATAACGTTGTCCTTGGTAAAGCTTTAGCTGATAGTTTGGGTGTAATAGTGGGTGATAAAGTCACTCTAATTGTTCCACAGGTTAATCTAACTCCAGCTGGGATGATGCCACGGATAAAACAGTTTACTGTTACAGGTATTTTCTCAGTTAGCTATCAGTACGATGCATATTATGCATTTATAAATCTTCAAAATGCTCAGAAACTTTTCCAAATGGGAGATAAAGTAACTAGTTTACAGTTAACTATGAAGAATGTTTATGATGCTCCTTCATTAAAATATGCTTTAAATACTAGCTTACTTTCACCGTATTATATGGCAAAAGATTGGACAGATGAAAATAGATCTTTCTTTGATGCTTTAAAAATGGAAAAAACTATGATGTTTTTCATTTTACTTTTAATCATTATGGTGGCGGTATTTAATTTATTGTCTTCATTGGTAATGGTAGTTACAGATAAAAGAAGTGATATAGCTATTTTAAGAACTATGGGAATGTCATCTAAACAGATATTAGCTGTATTTATTTACCAAGGATTTATTATAGGTCTTATTGGAACTTTGATAGGCGTTGTTCTAGGCATTGGGTTAGCTACTTATGCGACCGAGATCGTTAACTTTATTCAAAAAGTGCTTGGACAACAATTAATTAGTGCAAGTGTTTATATGATTGATTATATCCCTTCGACTCTAATGTGGTCGGATGTTTTAAAAGTGATGATTGCATCTGTTATTTTAAGTTTCTTTGCGACACTTTATCCTGCGTGGAGTGCTTCTAGAGTACAACCTGTGGAGGCTTTAAGATATGAGTAAAGTGGTTATTAGTTGTAAAAACGTTAGTAAGGATTATTCTGAATTTAAAAATAATATCTCAATATTAAAAGATATTAATTTAGATATTAATGAAGGTGAAAAGGTTGCTATTTTAGGTTTGTCTGGGTCTGGTAAAACTACTTTACTGAATGTACTTGGTGGATTAGATAAGGCAACTTCTGGAGAAGTCTTTTTGATGGATAAAAGGTTTGATAATCTATCTCCAAATAAAAGGGCAAAGATGAGAAATGAGCATTTAGGATTCATTTATCAGTTACATCATTTATTGCCTGAATTTACGGCTTTAGAAAATGTAATGATTCCACTAGCAATAACTAAAAGATACAAAAAATCTGATGCGCTAAAATTAGCAAAAGAAATTTTAGAAAAAGTGGGTCTTGAGAAGAGAGAAAATCATAAGCCGTCTGAACTTTCTGGTGGTGAAAGGCAGAGAGTGGCAATTGCTAGAGCTTTGGTTACAAAGCCAAATTGTATATTGGCAGATGAGCCTACTGGTAATTTAGACTCAACAAGATCAGAAAATATTTTTAGATTAATGCAAGAATTAAGTGAGGAGTATAAGACTAGTTTTGTAGTAGTTACTCATGATGAAGATCTTGCTAAGAAAATGGATAAAATTTATAGATTAGTGGATGGTTCACTAATTCTAGAGTAAATATAGGAGGAATTTTGCGAGGCAGAAAGGCGATAATAGGTAGCTTTTTTGCAATTTCAGCTTCAATAGTTAATGGTTCTGTAGGTGTTTTTGTAAAAAATTTGTTTCAAATGGATTTTGATTATTATCAGGCTTCATTTTATAAATGTGTAGTTGCTTTTTTCATTTTGTATTTCATATGTATGTCAAATGCTAAAATGAGAAGAGAGTTTAGAGAGTTACTTAGAAATCCAGTACCTATAGCAATATGCGCTTTTTTAGGTTTGTTTGTATTATATTTCTTTGAGACTTGCGCTTATCAATATATGAAGGTTTCGGAAGTGGTTCTTTTATTGATGGTAGGTTCGGTAATAACTTCAGCAATTCTTAGTGCAATTTTGTTAAAAGATAAGTTAGGCATTACCAGCATAGGGGGTCTTATTCTAGCTCTTATAGGAATATTTCTTCTAACTGATATTGGTGGAGAGGTTAGTATTCAAGGCTGTATGATAGCTTTTATGAGTGGAGTTGGTTATGGAGGATATTTAGTTTTATCTAGATTCTTTAAAATGAAAGCAACTGTTCCATTCTTGTGCCTACTATTATTGTTTGGTTCTTTATTTCTGATGATACCATTCTTACTTTATTCAGATCCTATGATACCAAGTAGTAGTGGTTTGGCAGATATCTTAATATTAGCAATCTTTCCTACTATCTTAGGGTTTTATTTTACAACTAAGGCATTAGAATATATATCATCAAATAAAGCTCAGCTGATGGAATTATCTGAGCCAGTCTTTGCATTAATATTTTCAATGATATTCTTAGGAGAATTTTTAACTAAATTACAGTTAGTAGCGATGGTATTAATAATCTTTGCTTTATATTTAGCGGAATCTCAGATTGTTAAGAATATTTTAGATAAGTTTAAGTGCTTTTGTTATAAGTACTCACCTTAAGAACTCAGTTATAAATTTTGAACTTATTATAATGAAGAGCTAAAAAGTCTAATAAATAAAAAGTCTAATAAATAGAAACCTTATAAAATTTTTTAAGAAAAGATACTATAAAGGTATACTTTATTTTTTAGATAAATTAATATTTCTTTAATGATTTTTAATAATTTATTCATATGCTTACATATAAACTATTTCTAATATCAAATTTAATTTCAGGACTTTTTTTAGTCCTATTTGCTTTAAAAATAAGTAATTTTCGAGCATCCGCTTGGTTTTTTTATTTAATAGGGAATATTAGATATATTATTGTAGCTTCAGCTTTTCAATATAATCAAATCGGCATGGTAAATATTTTTGGGGTGGTAAGCGATATAGGTTTCTACCTTGTTTTAAATATAATAGCTTTTATTCTTTATGTTAAAGTTGATTACAAACCTAAACAAAGCAGTTGGCTTTTTCTAGTAGGTGTATTTATTGCCTCTTCCTTTATATTTTTATTATATAACTATTTGATGCACCCAATGGCTTTAAGCTTTATGTGGAGCAATATGAAGCTAGGTGTGATATTTGTTTTAATAGATATGGCAAGTTTAGTACTTTTCATGCTTAAGAGACTAGAAGGCTTTTTATTATTTGCATTTGGATGTTTCTCAGATTTTTATTATAGTGCATTAGTGAATCATAAGATCTTTAATGGCGTGTATATGGGAGTTACTGCTATAAGTATGTGTTTCACAATAGCTATTATTTTTATTATGACACGTGCATATATTAAGCATTTAGATATAAAAATGACTAATGATTAGTAGTGAGAAGAAGTTTCTGGAGCATTAAAGTGATACGAACATCTTTTATATATTTACCTTTTATAATTGAGAATTTATTTACACTATTTTTTATTCTACTTTTAACAAATAGAAAGAAAATAGCATGGATATGCTTAGTAATAGCTTATATGGCACCTCTCATAAGAGAGGTTATAAATATAGGATCTTCAGTTGTGCCAGAAGGGTATAATACTTATGCAATAACTATAAATATACTGTATCTATGTATAGCTATTTTTGGATATGTAATGTTCGAAAAGACAGTTGATACTATTAATAGTTCAGAAAATAGGAAATATGCTTATTTTAGAGATGCTGTTTTTATATTGTTAGTTATTTTCATTGCTTATAGTATTCTTGGCTTAGTCGACTTTGATTTTACTAAAGCTAATTTTGAAGCTAATGCTACATTATCTAGCTTATTTGTAGCTAATGATATTGTATGTATGTATGGACTGGTCTTAGCAGCCTTACTTTATAGGGTATCGTTTTTATTTTTGGCAATAGGAAGTTTATTATTAGTTACAATAAATTTGGATGAAGCAAAAATAATACCATCAGATGCGACTTTTTTACATTTTTATACATTGTTTTGTGTTATTTGTGTAATCCTTTTATTAAGAGGTTATTTTTTAAATAAAAAATGGAATTTCAGGACTGATTTTTATTAATTTTTTTTAACACTATAGGAGCGCAATATGAGTTTTTTAAAGTTTACAGTTAATGTGAATACATCTATAGATATAAATGCTGAATTAGAAGATGTTAAGAAGATTATAGGAGACTTTAATAAATGGAAAGAATTTTCACCTTGGAAGATACTTGATGAAAATACTGAGAATCATATTAGTAAAGATGGTAAAGAGCTAGGTAGTGTGATGACTTGGTCTAGTAAATATGTAGGTGAAGGAGAAATTGAGCTGACTGAAAAAGTTGATCATGCTTTTTATTATGATCTTAGGTTTTTTAAACCATTTAAATCTAGAGCAAAATCATGGATTACGTTTCATCCAGAACCTAATGCAATAAGAGTTTTTTGGCATATGAAAACAGAAATGCCAATTTTCTTAATATTTTTTAAGAAAATCTTCATGAATATGATTATAAGTGATCTTGATAGGGGACTGAAAATGTTAAAGGCCTTAATTGAGATTGGTAAAGTGAACTCTCAAATAGAGAATTCAGGAACGGCTGAATTTGGTGGACAAAGTTTTATTGGTATAAAAACAGAAAATTGTTTACTTAAATATTTACCCGGTGAAATGACTAGGAATTTTGAAAAACTTAAAGAATTTGTTGGAGAGAAGAATTTAGAGAATGCAAAATTTTTTAGTATCTATCATTCGATGAGTATGAAAACTATGGAGTTTAACTTTACAACTGCAGTTAGTTTTAATGGTTGTGAGAGTATACAAGTAGTAGAAGATATTTATAAGGGTGAAAGCCCTGTTATAAAAGCTTTGAAAATTAGACATATTGGGGATTGGAAATTTTTAGGAAATGCTTGGAAATATGGAATGGCTAGATGCTATGGTAAAGCAGCCATTTATAAATATAATAAAGGAAGTCCGAGTTATGAAGTTTATCAAAATATCGAAGATCCTAAAGTTACGGATGTATATATTAGTATAAAATAAGTGTCTACTTCTTCGTTCTTCTACCTTTCTTGAGATATACTTATCTTAACTTTGCTAAATATCTTTTATTTATGAATGATTATAAATATTGTATAGGATTAATGTCTGGAACTTCTTTAGATGGTATAGATGTTGCGCTATGTAAAATAAAAGGATCTTCTACAGATACGAATGTAAAATTAGTAAGTTTTAAGACATATAAATATTCTGAAAGTGTATTAGAAGATATAAAAGAAGCTTTAGATATTTCAAAAAGTAATTCAAAGTTATTGTGTAGTTTAAATTTTAAGCTTGGTAAAGAATATGCTAGTGCTGTAAAGCAAATGTGTAAAGAGGCTAATGTTAAATTAAATGAGCTTAGCTTTATAGCAAATCATGGACAGACTATTTATCATCAAAATAAAAATGAAGGTAATTTTGTTAAGTCTTCTTTACAGTTAGGAGATGCGGCAACCATCGCTTATGAATGTAAAACTACAGTAGTTTCTAATTTTAGATGTGGAGATATTGCTGCTGGTGGTGATGGCGCACCATTAGTGCCTTATGTAGATTACTTACTATATAGAGATGAAAATAAGACTAGAGCTTTACATAATATAGGTGGAATTGCTAATACTACAGTTATTCCCAAAGGTAGCGGTGTCAATGATATTATAGCGTTTGATACTGGTCCTGGTAATATGATGATAAATAGAGCTGTAGAAGTTTTATTCGGAAAACCATTTGATGAAGATGGAAATATAGCAGCAAAAGGTAAGATTATCTCAACAATGTTAGAAGAGCTTTTAGTAAATTCATATTTTAAAAGATTACCACCAAAGTCGACAGGTAGAGAGCTTTTTGGGGTAGAATATACAGACTCTATTTTAGAGAAATATAAGAATAGTGATAGATATGATATCGTACATACTTTAACTATCTTTACAGCAGAAACAATTCTAGAAGCATATAAAAACTTTGTTGAAGGTAAATATAAACTTGATGAGATAATATTTACTGGAGGAGGGGCTTATAATAAGTTTCTTATAAATCATATGAGAAATAAATCATCAGCAAAGGTCAAAATATTTGAAGATATTGGTGAAAGTAGTGATGCCAAAGAAGCTATAGCTTTTGCTGTACTAGGTAATGAAACGCTTCATAAAATTTATAATAATATTCCATCAGCAACTGGAGCTAGAGAAAATGTGATTTTAGGGCAGGTTAATTATTTTTAGCTATAAATAAGAAAGAAACTTAATATAATATCACATTTTTTTTAACTTTTTATCTCCTAATTTAAGTATTTCATCATGATTGGTTTTTAGTCTAGTATCAGAGCCTGTCCTAGGGTCAGCATACATTTGTAAATAATTTTTAAGACTTCCACTCTTGTCACGCCCAAAGTTACTTCCCTTAGGAATTGCGTGAAAGCCACAACGATAAGCAGACATAAAGTCAGTCTGCGCAACTTTATTAATAAAATTAGTAAAGGCTATTATTTTAGTGTGTCTTATACTGTTTGAATATGATTCATCTATCTTTTCTTGCTCTGCAATTATATTTTTAAGTAGGGTGTATTGTTCACGTTTTGTGTCAAGCTCACTTGATGAGAGTGTATTAGCATTTGGCATTTCTTGATAAGCTATTTGGTTGTCCAAACTCATTAAAGCTTGTTTATTGTTAGTAAGATCATGTGATACAGGTAGGTTTTTTGTTTGAGCCTCATTTTTAAGACCATTTAGTTTTCTATTAGCTGAAATATTTTTTTTACTATCTTCTTGTATATTTTTGTAAGGCTTTTTAACTCTTTGGTTACCATCTCCTTCGTCTCTAATTAGTTTAAAAATATAGTTGTAGTGATTTTGTATAAAAACAGATATGAGCTTTAAATAATTTTTTAAAAGGCATGCTCTTATTTGTCCAGTAACTCCATGTCGATTCACTACGCCATAACCTTTGGATTCTAGTGATAATTCAATTAACTTAGTAACAATATTTGCGACCATACCTCCTAATAGTGCTGGGGGAAAGGCTGCTTGCAACTGCTGATAAGTCAAGTCTTTAGGCTTTGATCCACCCATCACATTTTCAAAAAGAGGATTTACATATTCCATCTTTAGAGCGCCAAGACCCAATCCGAAGACTTGCTCCCTAGAAAATTTATTAATTGCTCTACCAGCATGAAGATTGCCAGTATTTTTTTCATATTTGTGGATATAAGCTTCAAGAGCTTGAGTTATTTTTTTTAAATTCTCTAAAAATATTGTTACATTGTTATAGGAAATTCCAATATCGCTAGTATTTATTCTGTCTATTACTATTTTGCTAGATTTATTCTCATAATCTTTAGCTAGCTTTAGAGTATTAAGAGTTGATTCAAATTTTTTAATTTCACTATCTTTAAATAAGGATATATATTGGTGATCTAGTTCTTTTTTATGTTTTTGATATAGAAAAGCATTCATTTTATCTTGTGAAGTTATCTTATCTATGTCTATTTCAAAATTATGAAACTTATCATCTTCTTTTAAAACATTTCGAGGAACATTATTTTGTTGAGAAGCATTGTCTTGAATAGAAAGCTCTGCCAGAGCTTTTCCAACATTTTCATATAATGGTTGAAGCACTTCTATTTGTCTAGTATCTGGGGTTAAATAAAATGTAAGCAGTTTACTCATATCATAGCCAATAGAACCATCTCTCAATGAAATTTTAGTTCCTGATGAGAAGGTATTGTAAACTTTATCTATGTCTTCATAATTTTTTATGATACAAGCATTGTGAAAGATTGATAAAGCAATAAATGCAAGAGGTGATGTTATATATCCATCTTTACTTTCTTTTCTACTAAGAGAATAGATAGCGGGACCTAGTTTTTTTTTAAGAAATTTCCTAAAACTAGCTTTATTCTGTTCCTCCATAACATTATTATTTTTATCATAATCTTCGAAACTTTCATCAAGCACTTTAGTATAAGATTTTATCTTACAGATCAATTTAAATTTCCTATTTGATAAATGGTTTGTTCTTACATGGCCATCTATAACTCTATTGCTTAGGGCTTCACTTACAATATTTTTATTATGTTGTATATTATATAGCTCTAAGAAAGAATCTACCCCATCATCAATAGCATCTTTTATATCACTTATAGATGTAAAGACTAAGTTTGCTAATTTTTCATTTGGCATTTCTTCTCCTTTTTTCTTATTTCTCTCAACTGGAAGTATACTAAAAGCTAGATATCAGGAAAGAATGTTTATATGGCGTATATTTGAATACCTGTTTTTTAATATTTTAGGTAATAAAAGGTTGATCTTAATACTTTGCTTTTATTGACTAAAAGTTCAAAAAACAACCATCTTGGAGTAGGGAGGCAATAAGAAATTAGAATAAGACTTATTGTTAAAAAAGATGTTTATGACAGTTAATAATTGGTATTCTTACAATTAATGTTTTACTATGGTTTTTAATTTACTTTTGCTCCAATCATTCATGGCATTTACATTTTTTTGGTATTTTAAAATGGCACCATTACCTTTATCATATTGTCCACTAGCACAAGCAAACATTTTTAAATAAAAATATAGACTTCCTTTTTCTTTCTTGTTTGGAAGAACCTTTAAAGCTTTCTCATATTTTGATAATACATTAGTTTCCACTTTAATAATAAAGTTACTTAAACTAGAAATTATTGCATCCGAGCTATTAAATGTCGCTGTAGCACTTTGGGAAGCTTTTTCTTTTGTAGATAGTTCATTTCTTAGTTCATTCTTTTTATTTAAACTATTTGCATATTTTTGAAATTCTTCTTTGTGCCTCATGGCATCAGGATTTTCTTCTAAAAATCTTTTTAGTTTTTTATACTCTTCCTCGTTATATTCAGCTTTATTTCCCATATAAGCTTTTAAAAGATCAGATTCTGCATGAATAAAGCTGTTATTAGCTTTTTCAAATTCTGTAGTAAGTTTTTTTACATCTTCATCAGCTAGAACTTTTGAAGAGTATAGCGCTCTATGTTTCTCTAGTTTAATTTTGAAAATATAACTATAGTGATTTTTAATAAAAACAGTAACATAAGTTAAATAGGTCTTAAGTAAAAAAGACCTTATTTGTCCTGTAACACCATGGCGATGTATGACACCATATCCATTTGTTTGAAATGAGATTGCTATTAGTTTATTAACAATATTTGCAGAAAGTGCAGTTACTAAAGATGGTGGGAATGCAACTTGTAGTGCAGCCAATGTTCCAGTTGCGGCGGTACCTCCCATTGCATTGGTTAAGTCATTATTTAAGATTGTTCTACCAATACCTGTATCAAATTGATAATATTGATCTCTAGCCATAGTTGCTGTGGCCCATCCAGCATGAGGATTCTTAGTATTTTCATCATATTTAATATTATAGGCTTCAATTGCATCAGCAATAGCTTTTACATTATCAAGAAAAACTTTAGTTGTCTTATATGTTCTTTCTACTGTTTTAGCAGTTTCAGGTGAGATTTTTATTTTCTGATCTTCAAAATCTTTTTCTTTTTGTATTTCTATTAGGTTGTATATTTTGTTATATTTTTTTCTCTCTTGACTACTAAATAGTTTGGCTATAGTTTTATCATTAGCAAACAAATTATGTGAGCACATAACAGCAGCGACTTTATCTGCTGGAGTAAGGTTTTCTAGTGCTAAGCTATCGATTTCATTATCTTGAGGTAGAAGAATACCTTCTTTGTTTATTTGTATTTCTCTTAAAGCACTACCAATTAAAAAATATAAATCATTCATAACTGATTTATGTTTAGTATTTGGAGTTAGATAAAACTGAAGTAGGTCATCAATTTTATAAAGCATTATTTCACGAGAAGGGTTATTACTTTTTATATTATTAATTTCTATATTATTACTATAGTCTAAGACGATGCATGCATTATGAAACACAGAAAGGGTTATAAAAGCATATGGAGAAGTGATATATCCACTGCTTAGTTTACTTTTAGTAAAGTCTTTTATGTTATATTTTCTTCCTTCAACTTCTAAAATTTTCTCACCTAACTCAGCGAGGAAACTATCGAGACTTGGTCCCACAGGAGCCACTCCATCTTCTAAGTTTGAGACATCTACACACCTTTTAAGGCTCGCTCTTATCCTGTTTGCTTTTTCTACTTCAGAATCTGATATTTCATTTATTTCAACATGCTCTCTAGTTGATCCACCTATCTTTTTAAAAGCTGTCTTAATGTTTATAGCAGAATTTCCGAGAGTAGAACTAACTCTATTTTTATTATTTTGTATTTCATACAAGCTTATAAAAGAGCTTATGCCTTTAAGAATAGCGTCTTTTATATTTTCAGTTGACGTAAAACGGATATATTCAGATATTTTTGGCATTTTAATTTTCCCCATTTTTTCTCATACCTTATTTAGTATATTTTAGAGAAAAAGTAATAGAATTATTTATATAGCAGTTTTAGAAAATATATTGGTATATAAAAGTTGATTTTATATCAAATAGATCTGAATACTTTTTTGTATATGAGTAGAGTATAGATGGTTATCAACCATAGCCTGCACTTATATTATCTTCTTAGTTCTCCTCAATTTTTGACTTTTCCACTCATTAATAAACTCGTAATTCGGACGAAGTTCCTTATCTGTTGGATCAGCATACATTGTTAGATAAAAATATAGTTCCCCAGCTTCTTTATCTCTTTTTGGAAGAAAACTAGTACTAGCATTTCGGTAACCATCAATAAAATCCTTTTTAGTTCTTTTTAGAAAATTACATAATTCTTCTATTCGCCTCTCTATAGATACTGGATTTAGAGACCTTCTTGAAAATAACCCTGATGGCTGCTTACTAAAATTTGGAGTACTATTTCGATGATCTTTTATACTCATGCCTGTATTTACATCTATCTCTTTTTCAAGCTCATAAAAGATATAACGATATTGGTTTTTAAAAAAATGGATAAGGTTAGCTAAGTAATGTTGTATAAAGAAAGCTCTTGTTTGACCGGTAACCCCATGTCTATTAAAAATACCATATGATTTACTTTCGGTAAGTTTTTCTAAAGCTTTTTTAGCTATACCTATAGATAAACTTGCAATAGTTGCAGGAGGGAATGCGGCTGTAACCGTACCTAACGTGCAAGTAGTAATAGCAGCTTTGAGAGCACTAGTCGCGGCAGTAGATGCAACTCCTGTAGCATAATCTTTAGCTACTTCACCAGCGTATTCACGAGCATTTTTAGATGCAGAAGGATTTTCAGTATTTTCTTTATATTTTAATATATATGCATTGACAGCATCTGTTATTTTATCAATTTTATCATATAGGTCGATAAGTTCAGAATAGGTAGTCTCGATGTTTTTAGTAACCTCTTGAGAAAGTGGTTTGTTTTGCACGTTTTCTTGAGTGTTGATATCTTTAACTGCCGCAGCAATTTTATTAAAATTTTCTACTTCTTCTTTTGAGAAAAAACTATCGAAAGTATTAGTGTTTGTTAATAGTCCATTCTCAAATATAAGGGCTGCTAACCTATCTGTAGTAGATAGTTCTTTAAAATTTATAGTGTTATTTTCTTTTAAAAATATATCTTTTGAGCTTCCAGGTTTTTTATAATTATTGATCTCCATTAATCCATAGCCTATTATTAAGTATAGCTTTTTTAGTACTTCACTATTTTTTGTGTTAGGTTTAAAGTAAAGCCCTAGTAAGTCTAGTAGGTTATAGAAAGTATTATCTCTATTTAGAGTAATAGTTCTAGGTTCTGAGTGACTTGGCCCTGTTACTTGATTGCTTAAAGGGGCTGGGTTTACTATTACACACGAGTTATGAAATATAGAAAGAGTTATTGAAGCATAAACAGTATTAAGGCGACCTATGGATTCTTTTTTTCCTATTCCTTGAGAGTTGCCAACATCTACCAAATTTCTTCCTAGATCGCTTAAGAAGTGTTCAAGTCCAATAGCTTGGATAGCTTTGGTATTGTCAGATTCAAGATCTTTCTCTGCTATCGTCCTTTTTAGTTGGGCTTTGAGTTTAGTAGCTTCATTAAATTCATCTGATCCTAGATAGTTTGTATGTACATCACTTTGCTCTTGTGTAAAGCTAAGTGAGGCTTTAGCTCTTAATAAAGCTCCACTAGCTTTCAAGCTGGCTACATTTTTATTTTTTTGTATCTGAAAAAAGTCTAGAAAATCATCAATTCCTTTTTCTATTGACTCTTTTACGCTGTCTATTGAGCTAAAGTTTATTATGTCATATATCTCTTGTTTATTATCTATCATATTGTTTTCCTCCATTTCTTATCACTTATCAGTATATTCAAATTATAGGTGTTGAAAAATACTTTATATTGCGAATTATCTATTTTTAAATAACAGGTATTTATTTTTTGTAGGTAGAAAAAGTTGCTTTTTTTTAAAAAAAAATCGTGGAATATGTTGAATTCTAAAAAATATATGTGATAGTAAAAAGGGAGAGAAGAGAAATTATGAGGTAAGAAATATGGGGCAAGATATAGATGATCTATTGTATGACACTGATGATCTAAAAAAAGAAAAGGTTGATGGAGGCTTTTTTGATTTTATAAAAGCATGGTTTTATAACGATGTTGAAAGACATATGTTTTTTGAGGATGAAATTATCATTGCTCAAAAACTCAAAACTATAGATGTTATGGCAAATACATACTCTATAGAAAGAAAGAGGTATTTTGATAAATTTCTTAAAGATTCTCATAAGCAAAGAAGTATTCTTACTCGAATAAAGGATAGAGATTTTGCTTTTTATAAAGATCCTTCTCGTGTCAAGCTATGGAGTAGTATAACAGATACAGAAGTTTATAATTTCTTTATAAAATCTAGTGTGAATCAAATGTTGGGAGGCGGGAATATTGCTCAGCTGACTTCTCTTCCTAAGTTTAAGTTTAATGCTAAAATAACAGCTTCAGCTAATACAGAAAATGCATCAGTTTCAGCAAAATTATTAGCAGCAGGAGAAAAAAGTTTTTTAGGTAGTTCTTGTATAAATATTTGGTCTAATTTGCCCTTATATGATGCAGGCAGTAAAAATGTAACGGCTTTTATTCCTTTATATTTAAGAATGAGTGGAAAAGCTTCTTCAGCTTTATTTAGCTATGATGTCGATGTTGGGGCAAAGCTAGATAAGCTTAATTTTTTGGATTCAAAATCTTTAGAGCTTTTAGATAATTTTAGAGGAAATGTTAATCTTAAGATTGTTACAGCTAAAGGCTCTCGCGAAGCTAAAAGTTTTTTATATACACCAAAATTTAAAGAAGATTATAAGCTATTGAATGAGCTAGGTTTTGTCCTTAATACTCCTGATGGTTCGTATAGATACTTAGTGCCAATGACTAGTGATGGATTAGATCTTATTAGAGAATATACTTATCCAGAGATAGAGCAAATATATTTTGGTAGAAGTGCTTTATCTGGTTATTCTAAAAGTAATTATAAAAAACATAGTCTTGGCATAGATAAGAATGGTGAAGGTTTAATGACTCTTTCACCAAGTTCTAGAGACTATGAGAATCCCTTAATTCAGATAAAAACTTCAACTAATACAGCAAGTTTTGATTTATTGTCTGGCGAAATAAAAGGAAAAATATTAGCTGAAAACCTCATTGGTTTTTCAGATGCTAAGGGAGCTGTAAATAAGTTTAGAAATCAGGTAGATAGTATAGTTAAGAAGAATGTTGGAGACAGCTTCAAATCTCCTTTTAAAATTCCTAATTTATCTGAATTTAGTGATATGGAAATTAAAGCAAGATTTGGCTTATATTCTAAGCAATCTGCTTCAAAGCTAAGGACAATGAGAATTTGTATTCCGATGACTAAAAAAATGTTAGATGATAGTCGTACAACTTTTTCTCGTGATATTGGGTCTGGAATGGGCTACTCTATGGCTAAAAGAGATGAGCTAAAGGGTGCAATAAAATATAAATCAGGTCTTTTAGAAAGGACGGCACAAAAAGCATTTACAGGAGAAAATATAAATTTTAAAGATGATGTTAGCTCAACATTTACAGATTTGACAAAAGATTACGTTGATTTTGGTAAATATGCTAAAGGTAAAGCAGGATCAATGATGGAGAACGTCGCAAATGCTGCGCAAAAAGACTTTGAGTTAACAAAATCTAGCGGAACAAGTGCATTTGGAGGAGCTCAAAATATATTGTCAGGCTTATATGATAAAAATAGTGTGTTTGATTCTGTTGTTAATGCGCTTAATGAAACATATAAGCTTAAAGGCATAGGGAGTAATCTTACAAATGTTGATTCAAATGACATTCTTAATTTGTTATCACAGAATTCGTCATTGGCTTCTCTAGGAGGAACTACAGAAGGTGATTTAAATGAACTTAGGTCAAAACTAAAGGATGTTATTTCATCAACCTCTAGTCTTAAGAAAAAAGCATCTGAGGCTGTTTTATCAACAAGTAGAGAGCAATATAATCCGAGTTTTGATAAAATCGAAAAATATAGTAATCCTGACTCTTTTTATGTTCAAGATACCTTAATTAACTATTCTCAAACATTGAAAAAAGAAGATTTCAATAATCAAATTTCAGCCACTCAAATAGTAGAGTTTGGTAGTGATGGCGATCTACCAATATTATTTCAGTTATGCAAGATGATGACAGATGAATCAGCTAAGAATAATGCTAGAGAATTTTTGAATCAGGAAGAAAATGCTGGAAAAGCAAAAGCAATTATAGAAAATTTAGAAAATACTCTAACAGTTATAAGTCCTGAATCTAATATTAGTTATACCTCTATAAATATCCTTTGTAACAAAGCTGGTGGAGAAATGTTAGTCGAAAATAAAAATGCTTCTTCAGTATCTCTTGGTTCAACCGTTAGTTTGGCAGGTTTTAATAGAATGTATGCTTTTGATTCTCGAGTTTCAAGAATAGGAGTATCGCCTTTAGAAGAGTTAGCAAAATTCTCAAAACAAAAAAATAAATACAAAATAACTTTTGAAGAATATTTTACTAAGCTTTCTATTCAGCAATATATTGAAATTATGGGAGTTGAAAACGAAGAGGACTTTATAAAATCATTTATAGCTCCAATAATGGAGTGTCAGAAGAAATTATTAGATAATCTAGTTTTATTGAATAAAGAAGCTAAGTGGGAGAGTAGCTCTTCTGTTAAAAAATTGTTTTCTAGTGGCAGTAGCTTCAACTTCACAGGCTGGTTGAAAGAGAGATTGCCAGGTTTTGATTATGAACTTTCTCAGGAGTATGCTTATTTTACTGGTCTAGTAATAAACTTTACAATGGAAGATGATTCATCAGCATCGGAAACAGTCACTAAATTATCTAAGATAATTAAATCTGTAGATAATTTGATTAGAGGCTTTTATAGGTTGTTGCGAAGAATGGCAAAGGATAGAAATGGAAGGGTAGGTTCTCATGATGTTTCTGAAAGTCACTTGAACATGGTGAAATTAATTTTAAGATCTTTAGTTGATCCATATGCGAAGCTTGTTTCTAAAATTGATGATAATCCAGAGCTTCTTTCTGCTTTAGTGAATATGTTGAACTTTATGGATAGTTTTGTAGAAGTTCAAAGACTTTGTTCTTCTATATGTATTCCTTCAGATATCTTCTTTACATTAGTCAACGATAATAAAGATTTGTTGAAAGACATATGTTATACCGTTGAAAAAAGTGGAGTGACAGGAATCGTTTTTGAATCAACTTTTGATTACTCTCTAGATATTGTTAATATGTCTGAACAGCAGATGCGACTTCAAATAAAGACATCACAAATTAGAGATAGTAATGGTAAAGTTAGTGAGATATCAAGTATAGAAAGGGAGGCTAATACAGAAAAAGTTTTACAAAATATCTATAACAACACAATTTCTTTGAATGAGCAGGATTTAGACAGGCTGTTTAAAGGTTTCAGGATATTAAAACAGGAGAACTCTACTAATACAGATAAAACTGGGTTTAATATAGGTTTAGCTTATGATCCTATAAGTAATGATGTTTCTGTTGATATTAATAAAGATGAGGAAAATTTATATTCTTATAGTAATTTAAGCAAAGATGATTACATTAAGAAAATAAATAATATAGTCGAAGCAAAGGTGGCATTAAACCTAGGTTTTGAGCATGAAGAAATTCGTAGCTCCCAAGGTTTTAGTATTTTAGCTACTATACCAGCTAAAAGTATAGATATTGATGGTTTGAATAAAAAATATAGACCAATGATTTGGGTTTAATTAAAGTTATACAAAACAATGCTATAAATAGCATTGTTTTGTATTAACTATTGAGTTAAATTGACTATTGAGAGATGAGATATAGATAAGAAATAATAAGAGGAGAAAAGAGATGGCTAAAAATAAAATCCCTAATTCTAGGTTAATGATCAATTATGAAACTAATGTTGATGGAGTTCTAAAGAAAAAAGAGCTTCCATACAGAGTATTGGTAGTTGGCGACTTATCAAAAGGAAGATCTGATGATGCTAAAAAGGAATTGGCAGATAGAGAAGTCAGAAGAGTCAAGAATGGAGTAGATAGAACTCTCGCAGATATGAATGTTTCTTTTGATTTTGAAGTTCCTAATTTTGTATCTAAGCAGCCTAGCAATTTAAAAGTCAATTATAAGTTACAAGGTCTTAAAGATTTTAAACCAGATGCTGTAGCAAGAAAAGTTCCAGAAATTAAAGCTTTACTAGAAATGAAAGAAATTTTAACTTCTTTTGCTAAAGATATTGATAATAATAGAAATTTAAAAAGAGTTATAGATAATGTTTTTTCTAATAAAGAAGAGCTAGATGCTTTAAAAAAGAAAATTCCAGCATTAGCAAATTATGCTATAAAAGATTCTAAAGATGAGGAGACTGAAGTATCTGAAAATATAGAAGAATAATATAAGTAGGACAAGTAAGAGATAAGAGGAGAATACTATGTCAGATAATAATTTAAGCCTTACAGAAGAGCTTTTAAGTAATTTTGGGAGTTTTGGAGAGGTTAGTACTGTTCTCCAAAATATTGATTTTAATGTTTCTGATGATGCTTCAAAGGTGCTTTCGTTATCAGAAAATTACAATGCCAGAAACTTAATGGCTCTTTCGCTAGTATTAGCGAATAATCAAGATATTAATAACTATAATCAAAAATATGTACAAAAAGTTATTTCAATTATAGATAAACTAATAGATTTACAGGTGAATGCTATAATTTCAAATGATGAGTTTAAAGCCTTAGAGAAAGAATGGCTCCAAGTTCAAGAAGTGTGTCAGGGTGACTATGATATGGTTGAAGTCAGTATCCTTGATGTAAAGAAAGAAGAGCTCCAGTATGATTTTGAGAGAAATCTTTATGATATTTCTAGTAGTGATTTTTTCAAAAAAGTTTATGTTTCTGAGTTTGATCAATATGGTGGAGAACCATATGGAGTCATATTAGGACTTTATGATTTTAATAACTCTACAGATGATATTACATGGTTAACAGGAATGGGAATGGTAGCAAAAAATTCTCATGCACCATTTATAGCATCTGTTGATAAATCTTTCTTTGGAGTTGAAGATATATCTGAGATAACTCAAATAAAAAGTTTCGAGACTCTTCTAGAGCACCCTAAATATAAAGAATGGAATGACTCCAGAAACTTAGATGTGGCAGCCTATATAGGTTTAACAGTCGGTGATTTTATGCTTCGTCAACCATATAATCCTGAGAATAATCCAGTACAATCAAAGCTTATGAATGGTTTTAATGAATTTGTTGATTATAAAGACAACAATAGCTATTTATGGGGGCCTTCATCTATACACGCAGTCAAAAATATGATGAGATCATATGATAAAACAAGATGGTTTCAGTTTATAAGAGGAGTTGAAAGTGGAGGGTATGTCAGAAACTTAACTTCTTGTGTTTATGATAATAAAGGTGTTCTAGAAACAAAAGCTCCTTTAAATGTATTATTTGCAGACTATATGGAGCTTTCTTTAGCAAATATAGGACTTATTCCATTTGTTGGTGAAAAAGGGACAAATAATGCCTGCTTTTTTAGCATAAACTCAACTAAGAAGGTTGAAGAGTTTGTAGATGATTTTGATTCTGCAAATTCAAGGTTAATAGCAAATCTTTCTTATACCTTATGTATATCAAGAATTTCACATTTTATTAAATGTGTTATTAGGGATAAGATTGGTAGTGTTGTTGGTGCAGAAGAAATTCAAGGGATACTCTCTGATTGGATATCAGAGTTCGTAACAACGGTATATCAACCAACTCCATTAGAGATGTCTAGATATCCGTTTAGAAATGTGTCTATAGAAGTTAAACCAATACCTGGTAAGCCAGGTTGGTATTCATGTAAGGTAAATGTTATTCCTCATATTCAGTTTGAAGGAATGGATACTACAATGACTATAGACACAAGGCTTGAGCCAGAATTATTTGGTCAAGCTGCATCATAGTAAATAAATGAGGAGAGATAATCATGAGTGAGATAATATCAAGACAAACTGTAACAAGTGGTCAAACAATATCAGTGAGAACTGGGACAACAGCTTGCATAGGCTCGCATCCTGATCCTAGAATATTTGTTGACTCATTAGAGATTGCAGGAGAAAAAATAGATAAAAAAATAGTAGCTATTGAGGGTGGTGATGATGTTACTAAAGCTGATGATGCTACGGCCGCAGCTAGTGTAATATCTTTAACTATTACTCCGGGTTCTATAAATCCAACTATAAGTATTGTTTTAGGAACTTTAATAAACTCTAGTACGCGAGTAAAAATACAGGAAAAAGTTTCTGATATTTTAAAAGCTGGAGCTACTGATATGAACATTAAGTTGGGAAGCTCTAACAAAAAGCAAGAGTATAAAACAGATGAAAAGTGGGGCATTGTGATAGATCTATCTAACCTTGAATTATATCCAATAAGTGCTGATGCTTTTAGTATTAGTATAGAGCCAACAGAGCTTATGGGTGTTTCTAAAGATGGTATGAGATATCATATTATATCTATTGATGGACTTACAACTGATAAGGGAAGTTTACCTGTATGTAGCGCTGCTAGTACAGATAAAGGTGTAGCTAAAATAGGTTATATTGCAGCATCTGCTTAAGTTATTAGTTAGTAAGGATTCTAAAATGTTCCTAGAAAGATTGTATTGGGAAGACGGTCTAAGATTAGATAGTAAAGTTTTAGATAAATCTGATACTACACTCGCTGAGAAGGCTGCATATGCAAACTTTCTCCCATCTAATCTTCGGCAGGGTATAGTTAGCTTCGATTTAGATATGGAGAGCCTAAGTTCAGGGCTAATTCTTGTTAAGGAGCTAAAGCTTTACATAGAGGATAAAAGCTTAGTTTTATTTGATAAAACATATCCTTTATCTGTTCAAGTTAAAGATGAGGAGCTAGCTGCCGCAATTCCTCTTTTTTTAAATATTAGTGAAAAAGTTAAGGAAAAAGAAGGTAATAAATATATAATTAATCATTTGTCTCTATCTGTAGAACGTGATTATAATGTAAAATATAGTATTCAAATAGCATTGTTTAAGTCTAATAATGGTCAATTAGAAGCTGTAGATTATGATTTTCCATTATTATCATTAGATCATTATTTAATGGATGATCTTTTTTTAAATATGAATAGATTAGTGGCTGAATTAAAAGCTTTTAATAAATTCGTTTTTTCAATATCTAGACCGTATGCTTCGATATATTTAAGTTTTCTAATAACCAGGCTAGATAGGGAATTACGTTTTTCTGAAATAAACAGGATAAATGTAAATCCTTTACATATTTTTAATATTATTCATGATATTTATAGTTTGATGCAGGTTAGTACTGATGACGGAGCAGAGAATATTCAACATATTATATATGATTTTTATAAACCAATTAGTAAGTTTAGATTATTAATAGAAAAACTTTTTGACATATGTAAACATAAAAAGATTAGTAATTTTGTACAGTTTCATTTGCAAGGTCAGAAGTATATTTGTGAAGACTTTCCTGATGAATTTTTTGTGGCAAAAAGACATTATTTTGTTATTAAGAGAAAACATGATGCGCCTAATAATGCGAGATTTGATAACAAAAATGTTATTAGAATAACAAGTATTAGTAGAAATAAGAGTATTGTTACTCTTTCTCTATCAGGACTTAAGCTTGAAGAAGTGGATACTTCTATGACTAACTTTGCTATAAGTCTTAATAATTTAGATACTCTATATGAGATTAAAAAAGGATCAGAGTGGGATTTTGTTTTAGCAGACCGAAGTGCCGTATTCTCTGCCTTCCTTGAGAGTCAAAATTTTGAGTTCTTTATTGCATTCACCTAAAAAAGTGTTAGCTTATAATCTCCAAGATAAATTATATCTTCTTTAGGCATCTCTATTGAAGCTACAAGGATTATATCTATGAAATCATTCTTTATATTTTTATGAAAATTCTTTATCGTTGCTTCTAGGTTTAAAATATTTTTATTTTTACTATTCTGATTAAGGAAAATAATATTCACTTTTATCAAGTAAATAAATGAGGGTATGAAGCCACCTAAGAAAATACTACCTATATTACCTGGACCTACTGTAGCAACTTCTCTTTTAATATTAATAAATTTCTTTTCATAGTTAATAATAGTGCAGAAGTCTTCAGCAAATAGTTTATATAAACTATTTATAATGCCATTTACAGTAGAGAGAGGAGGTATCTTTTTGTATACATTTTGTTGTAAAAGATATTGAAAGCTTTTAGTACCAAAAACATACCTATAAAGTAAAGCTTGTATACCATATTCTAAAGTATTTATAGCTTGTGTATTTCCATTTTTTATATATTGTTGATATTTACTTTCCAATGGAGAAAATATATTTATTTTAAATACATTTATTTTTATATATATTCTTTCACGATTTGATGAGATCCCTAATATAGTAGAATCTGGTACACTATTTTTTAATATAGGAATCAGCTTTATATCTTTTACATCAATTCTATGATAAATAAGTATATGCAATAAGTTATTTATAGAAATTTTTTCTATAACTTTTTTTAGTTGATCTAAATTTATAGGCTCTTTGTACATGCGTTACTAAAAATCAAATAACTTGTTTAAATCTTCCTCACTATTATAACCTTCATCGTCGTAAGAATAACTATCTTCATCAATATTATTTTCATTATTATCTAGATATTTTTCATTAGATTGTTTAAGCGAGTGCTCTTTATTATCAGATGAAGGTTTATTATTTATACCAATATCTTTTTTATAGGCTTCCTCATCACTTAAGATTCTATTTTCTTCTTTAGAGTAATCTTGTGCTTCTGATGATGTACCATAAAAATGACTTTCTGCAGATGGAGTATTGATAAGTTTATTTTCAGGCATTTTTTCATAATTTTCTAAGAATTCATTATAATCAATATTGTACATTTTTTTAGCAATGCTCCATTGAATGCTACTAGAGTAAAGGTCTATATTTTTGTGTATATCCTTAATATGAGGAGCTATCTTCTTATAAAGAGGAAAAAATATCTCTGGGAAATACTCTTTTGGATCAAAATTTACTAGTAGATTTTGGATATCATCATAAACTATAGATGTCTCAAATATCCTCTCATTTTCTATTAGTTCTTTTAAAACCTCAATTTTTTCTATTAATGTTAACCATTTATGAGAACGGAAGTTTTGATTTTGTGACGAATTAAGTTGTCTCTTACTATCCATTTTATTTCTCAGATTTTTCTGTTTAGATAGCTCTATAGTTTTATCGTTATCCTCTTCAAAGGTATCTGCTACTATAGAAGCTTCAATTTTTTTTAAAGTACTAATAAGCTGTTGCTTTAGTGTTTTATTGTATTTAATCGAGTTACTTTCAAAAAAACTTATTAGGCTTTCTATATCTTTGATAACTAATTCTATAAAGGAGTTTGATACCTCTAAGTTATTAGATATCTCAGAAAGGTTACTATTTATTACTGAAATGAATAAATTAATCCCTTTTTCAGATAATTCATTTTTTTGAGAGCTATCTTTAGGGGAGATATTTTCAAAGTTATTCTCTAGAAAAATAAGATATTTGTTTATAATGTCTGGGATAGAGTTAAGATTATCTAGATTTAGACATATTTCTGAGTTTAATGCTATAAACAAACTATAGATATCTATATTGTTTGAGTCTTCAACATTTTCAATTAATTTTGTCAAGAAAGCCTGGTACTCAGCATTTTCATATTTAGCATAGAGCTGTAGATTGCTCACGGGATTTATTTTTTCTACAGCATCTATAGAAGAATTTTTTAGGATATCTATAAGTTCACTCATAAAGTGCCTCCAAAAATAATCAGTTTAAAAATACCAACATACTTATACCAAATAAACTTAAAGGGATTCCTATTCTTAAAAAATATTTTAGAAAATTTTTGTTCCTTTTGTGTGTTGGTATATTTTTATTAGATGAGCTATCAATAAAAATAAGAGAATTATTATTTGTAAAATCCTTTAAGAATTTATCCACATCTTTCTTATATGAAAGAAAATCATGATTATAAGGATTGTCATAATACTGGCCATAAAACTCGCTATGTAGTATTAAAGACATAACTTGGTAACATGTTTCAGGATATATATTATCTGAGATAATATTATCTATTATTTCAAAAACGTACTCTCCACCGTCTTTTCTTCCATAATACTCCAAATGGAGAAGTTCCCATTGGATATTTCTATTTGATTTTTCACGGATTAACATCATTTTCTCATCTACATAGGCAAGAACTGGAAATATTATATATTTGGATATAATATCGCTGTATTTTTCCATTAGTTCTTCTTGTAAGAAAAAAACATTCTTTCTTACATCATTTCTATAATAAGCAATTTGCTCATTATCATAACTCTCACTATTAATAACACCTTCTGTTTTCTTAATGATTTCTAGGATGATTTCTATTTCTTTTAAATCTGACATTTTTATTACCTACCTGCTGTGTTTAATATAACTTTTCTTACAAAGCTAAAAGTGTTTTGATTAATGAATTTGCATATGATTTCAGTAAAGTATTGTAGAAAGTATTTATGTTCATCGTTATACCTCTTACTTGGTGTTAATATTAGTTCATTGGTTAGAGTATCTAAGTGTAAGTCTTGTAATAAGTCGACTAATAATGATATATAATGATCATGAGTTTTTAAAAGCCTTGCGATAGCTACAAAAGTTGTTTTCGTGTAGATATTGCCAGATACTAGCATATCTATCATATTATATATTGAATAAGCATTTTGATTATAATTCTGAATCTCATTTCTTATGATTAAAGGAGATATTTTACAATTTATTGATGTAATAGCGTTTGAATTGATCTCTATAAGATCTGAAACTTTAGTCAATTGAGACCATGCTGAGTAAGTATGAATCTTGGTTTCATAAAGATTTCTATCAAGCTGAGGAAAGACTATATTATAGTTAAGAGCTTGTTTATTACAGTTAAAATAATATTCATTTTGTCCACCAAAGTAATAGCCATTGAAATCACAAGGCTTATTGTTTTCATATATTGATATTACATCTGTTGCATAAGCATCATCTATTTCGGGATGTCTTAATTTGCTTTCAGATAAATTCATGGCAGCAAATGTAGCATGAGAGTAGTCATAAAAGCTATTGAATATAGGTATTAAGTTCACTTTGAATAAAGATGAAATTTTTTCTTGATTATAGTTATCAGTTAAGATCTTGAAACTAAGATCTATCTTCTCTACAGTATTAGATTTATATTTAAAAAGATCTTTTATTTTTACATTAAATCCATATATGCAGCTAGGAGCATGTAAATTTAATATAATATTTTCAGTAGGCTTTAATTCTAAGTTTACAGCTTCAATTGTTATATCTTTAGTTGTATAAGTATCATTTGTAAATTGTATTCTAGCAAAAGCATCATTTTTATTACTTTGTAGAATTTGATTGAATAAATATACGGCAAAAAAAGGGTTTTCATCACATAAGTTAGGATCTAGCCAGAGAGTTAGATAGTCATATTCGAAATGATTCTCAAAAGTTAGTGAAACATTTATAATATCATTATTTTTTATAGTTTTAATTTTGCTTATAGGAGCAATGACTGTTTCTGATTTTGTAGTATAAGTTAGAGTTTTAGCATTTCTTTTATCTTCTATAAAAAAATACTCTTGTGGCGAAATATAATATCCATTATGTCCTTTGTCTTTTATCTCTAATAAATATAGTTTAGGCAGGAAGTAGTAAAAGCTACTATAATATTTAAAGAGTAAGCTATTACTATAGTCAGATATTCTATTATCAAAATCTTCTTTTATTTCCTCGCCAATTCTATCAAAAGCTTTTTTAAGTATAATAGCCTCAGTTGTAGTTAAATCTTTTTCAGCTGAGTTATTGATCATATTTTTCTCATGATGTTTTAGCATTTATTTGTCCACCATTTATAAAGTTAACTATGCCACCAGGTGCAAATGTGCACATTGCTTTACTATTTATAGTTGTTATGGGCGCATTCTCTAATAGCGTAGTTGGGTTTGTAGGAATAAAAGGGGTGAGGTTAGGGATACATACCCAAGGAAACATAAAAGGATTCATAGTTGGATTTGCTGGGTTTGAGCAACCAGCAAAAGGCAGTATATTAACACCAAGTTTTGAGTCTGTTATATTTGATCCTGGTAAGTTCCCGGCTAGAGTTTTAACTCTAATACTTAAATAAGTTCCAGGTGCTAGACTAAAAGAGCATTTTATCATAGCTGTCATGCTAGGAGTTAATGTAGATGCACTACTTGAAATGTTAAGCTTAGTTGGAGATAAAAAGCTTTTTATATTATTTAATTCAGAAATTAAGCTATCTACAGAGCCCTTAATACTCCCCCAATTTTGTTGTAATCCATTTAGTTTTTGTAATGAGTTTTCTAAAAGGTTTGTGTCTAGCATTTATGTACTCCAATATAAATCTTGTTTATCTATAAGATTTCTAATTACAGCATTATCGTTAGATATATTCTGCATTACTGAAAAAACCTTATTTGAAGAGGGTGGTAAGTTTCGTATTGATATTAATTTAGGCACATTATAATAAGCATTCTTTAATAGGTAGTTGGTTAGCCTTTTTGCAGTAGTATTAGCGCTTTCTATTTTGTTATTATTTATATCTTTATCTATAGTTTTTAGACTTTTTTCAATATCAAGTTTTTCTTTATTAGATTGTCGCTCTTTAGTAGCTATTTTTTTATAGGTTTGGAAGCTATTTGCTTTTGCTAAGAAGAGCTCCATTTTATATATATCATCAGAGATAATATTATTTGATAGTTCCTCTACTAAGTTATCTTCTTTTCTTAATAATGTACTATGATTTTGATTAATTTGAGGGGTAGTCTTATTTATTGATGATATATAGTATCTAAGGGTATTATTGCTATTTAAAGATGAGTTGACAGAAACTTCTTGGCATATATTTCTAAAAATATCTTCAAATCGAATAAAGGGTTCGAGTAATTTAAAGTCCTTTTTAGCAAGAGCAATGTTTATGCTTGTTGCTATATCTAATAGAAGAGAAAAATATTTGTTTGCAATATCACTTAATATTTTTGCAGGAGAGTTTTTAAGTAGCTTCTCTATATTACTTTCATTTTCTATCTCAATGAAGCAATTATGATATATTTCATTTTGAGTATTTAATTTTTTGTAAAGAGTATCTATATCTAAAAGTAAATTTGGTAGCTCATGCGTTCTACTTATAAGCTCATCTAAGTTATTCAATTTATCATTTTGAGCTATATTATTTTCAGGGAAAAATATATTACTTATTTTAAAGTCTGAAAAGTACTGTGAGGAGGAGAATATGCCAAAATCTATAGTATCCTTAAGTTCTTTTATAAAATCATTATTTTCATTAAAAAGATCTTTAAGATATATATCTGAAGTCGTTAGATTTAAATAGTTATTTAATAACTCTAAATTTAATAAATCTTGTTCATAGGATAAAAAAGCTTTTAGTAATAAAGAGTCAGTACTAGAAATTGGCTTGCTTATATTAGCACCATTCTTAATAAAATAAGCAAGTCGTAATAAGCTTAAAATTGGATTTTTATTTAATGGTATAAGCTTGCTCACATTTTGTTGTGTTTTAGTAAAACTCTTAAGTTCAGAAAAAAAATCTTTATATTTCTGAATTAATTGTTGGCTTTCAGGATGTTTAAAAGCTTTTATATATAAATCAATTAATATATCTTCGTTCTTTAGCTGAAGAGTCTTATTAAGAGGAATACGTGATTTCAAGTCAGAAATTATTTCTTTTGGACTTTTATTTTCTAGGTCGTTAAGTTTTTTAGAGAAGTCATTGCCTAGAATGATTTTGTATTTAGATAGTTGAATTTTCAAGATTTTTAAAGATTCATATAGGTCGTCATAATTTTTAATAGCTTCAATTTTAGCTAAACTATCTTCAATTAATTTGTTAAATACAATTGCTTCAGAAGATAATAGATAATTTGTTGAATACCTTATTTCTTCTATAATAAATACAAGGTTATAGATATCAATTTTTCTAGTAATTTTTTTTGCACAAAATGAATCTATATAATTAATATTGTCATTTAATTTACCCAATACAAATCCAGACTCTTGCTTATAATAAAGAGATATATTTATATATAAGTTTTCTAGATTCTTTGGTAATTTATTATACATTATTAACCCACCATAGTAGCTGCGCTTCCTTTAATACTAGCTGTAGCATTACCCTTTATATTAACTGTTGTACCTTCTACATTGGTTGCTACACTAGCTTTAATATTATTATTTAAACCCTTAACTCCTACATCTTGACCAGCTTCTATATTGATTCCAGCAGAGCTTTTTACATTTATAGTTGTGGATTCAATAGAAATGCTAGAGTCTTGCATAGTTATAGTTGAGTTGCCTATTTTTAGGATAATTTTGTCATTTGTTAGCATGATACTAGCATTCTTAGTTGCTAAGACTATTTCTTTTTCTGTTATAGACATTTTAGAATCTTTAACATTTGCTAGAATTTGTTTATCTGCTGTTGATTCGATAGTGTCAGTAACTTTTGTAGTCATTTTGCCGTCTGACTCTAGTTTGGTCGAGCAGCCTTTATCTTCGTCTTTTATATCTATATATAACCCTTTATCTTCTAGGTTAAAAAGATGGTCTGCTTTCGACATAACATCTCCTTATTAATCTTTAGTTACATTTCCATTATCTATAGTAAATTCATTACTATCATTAGGATCTATTAAGAACTTCCAGTTTTCTAGTTTAGTAGCGTCAGTTATTGGTAATATAAAATACACAGCATATTCTTTAGAATCTTTATTTAGAGGAAAATCATTTTCTCCTTCTTGAAGATTTATAACTTTTACATTTGTATCATATATTCTTTGGCTCACTGATTCATAAGTATCAGCATAGAACGTGTTCTGATCAGGTTGTTCTTCTAATACAATTTTAGATTTGGGAATATTGTTATCAATATATAATCCACTACTTGCACAGCCTCCTAATCCAGTCATTGTAATTATTACTAAGAGTATTTTTGATAGATATTTCATACTAAGATATCTCCTTTTCTTGCCAGTTTAGTGCGTTGAGAAGTTCAGACTCTATTTTGAAACTTATAGAATAGTTAGTTCCTTTATGCTGGAGAGTCCATGTACATACATTTTGATCATTACATTTAGCATCTTTTATAGCTTTGAGTATTGACCAATTTCCTGTATAACTCTTTTGAATGGTACTGCCATTTTTAAGTTTTATAATCAATGTTGTAGGTTCATTTGAGTTCCATTTATATGGCAGTTTTATACCATTTGAATAGTCTATATTTAATGAGTTTACAAAACTTTCCTTATCTAAAATTAGACTAAAGAAAGTATAGTCATTTGCTTCATTTGATATTGGTGTTAATTTGAAGTCTATAGGTTTTGGATTACCTTTCTCATCCCATAAAATTTTATTTAATTTATAAACTTTGTTGAATTTTTCTACATAGCCTCTTTGCTTAGGGGAGGTTAAATCTATGCTATCCCACTGATCAGTATCTTTATTATAAGTAAGTAAAGGTTCTAAATAAGTTTTCATTTGTGTATAGATATACCCATAACTATCCAATTGTTTAGTTAGAGTCTCACTTGATATAATTTTGTTACTACCATAATTTAAAGGAAACTGATCATTTATGAAGTCATATTCCAAGCTTATTGTATTATCTAGATTAGTAATAGCATCATTTATAGTTACTTTTTTTATCGCTTTAACTGCAACATCTAAATGAGTCTTTAATAGTCGATACAGATTGTTATTATCAGTGTTATTGATAGATGATAACTCGGAGTATACTTTTTCAAGAGGTTTATAACCTTTATTTATTTCTTCATAAGTTTTTGTATAACCTTGCTCTTTAATAAGGCCTCCAAGTTGGCTAAATATTTGCTTATAGTCTTCATAAGCTTTGGAATTAAGATAAGTATTATTGTTTTTAAAATATTTATCTATATTCGAATATAAAGGAAATTTATTTTCCTTATTTTTATCTTTAAAGTAATCTGTAAGTTTACTATATATTGTTTCCTTACCATCTTTGTCTTTTTTACTACTTTTACCAGCTTTAATATCTTCTTTGTCTGGTATTAAATCAGTATTATCATGGTAAAACTTTATCAGATTATTAAAAGAAGAATCTTTTGATGTCATAACTGATAAATAAAGGTTTAAAGTTTCTTTATTATTTACTTGTTGCTCAGAATTATCATCAGCATTTAGATTGTCAATTATATTATTGTAAGCTTGTATATAATTTTTTTCATAATGATGAACAGAGTTCTTATATATTGAAGCTATAAAATCTGGGTTAATATTATAGTTGTCTTTTAAATCAGTTAATAATTGATCAAACTTTTTATTTAAAGTAATAATATTATCTCTTACATATTCTTTTGAATAAATAGGTGAGATTGATATTTCTTTATTATAAAAGTTAGGGGCAAACCTCATATATAATTCTTTTTCGACAGGATCAGTCAAAGGAATTTCTTGGTTGTTATAGGTTGAATTTACTATGTTATTTAACACATAATTTATTAGTGATACCGTTATTTTATGTGAGGCTTGCTTATTTTCAGATTTAACGTTAGCACTATTTTTTTCTAGTGATGATACTATGTGAATAATGCTTTTTAACATGGAGTTAAAGCTTGTGAATTTTTCACTAGATTCACTTTCTTCAAAAACAATTGATATGTTTTTTGTCATTGAATCAATGAATGTGGAGTTGCATAAGCTTTTTGAGGATACATTGTAATTCTCTTGATAAGTGGAGAATACATTACTCACCACTGTAGGGAGAACAAAGTTTTTTGACATCTCTGGAATAATACTGTCAATTGTACATCTATATAAATATCTTGTGTAAATTTGATTTATAAACTTTGTTCTTTGTGTATCTGATATTCCTAAGTACTCTATATTAAAGCCTTTGGTGCTTAAATAATCTTTTGATCTTGGATCTATTTGGATCTGCCCGCTATCATATAGTTTGTCAACTCTTTGTAAGACATTATTTATTACTTCTTGCTTAACAGACGGGCTAGTATATTGTATCACAGCCATTAGCTGCTCTTTTGACATTGAGGTTATGCTGCTAATTACTTTAATAATATTTTCAGTATTAGAGTTGATATAATTATTATCCATATACTCAAAAAATATTAAGTAAGCAGTAATGGTTGATAAATCAGTGGTTTCATTAAAATGCTTTGTAATAATACGTGTTAAAGCAATGTCAGCATATTGTTGATTAATGTAGTGATATTTTATATTTTTAGGATAAATACTACTTAATAAAATATTATCATCTACTTTATCTTTAAATTTCTCTGATAGAGAGGTTAGGTCTTGGTTCGAGGCTTCTTGAGAATCTTTAAAAGTTGTTCTTTGTTTTAAATCGAACTCTTGCAATATGTTTATAACAAAAACAGAAGCAAAAGCTAATGAAATCAAGTTTATAATTATAGATTTTGGAGATTTCATAATACTGATGCTTGTTTTAATAGCAACACTGTTTGGTTTATTTAAGTCAAAATATAAATAAACCTCTTTGTCAACAGCTTTTAGTTCTGGATATATATTTGAGATAGTTTTCCCAATATTATTAAGAGTCACTATATTGAAATATTTTTTAGTAGTTATATCTTTGTTGTTGAGAACTCTTGAAGCAAGATTTTTAATAGCTTTATTATCTATATTAGGATCTTTAGTTAGTTTAAAGGTGTTATCTTTACCTATGGCTTGATTAAAAGAGTCAATACTTTCTAATGATTCATTACTATAAAAGGATATAACTAAAGTTTTAAACTCTTGTCTTGGGAATATCTTACAAATCTCTTTTAGATGATTCTCTTCGTAATAATTATGACCTGATATATTGAAACATACATTAAGTTTAAAGTATTGAAGGTTAAGTTTACTTTTTAGTTTGCTTATATTAGATATATTGTCATGATTTACTAATACAGTGGTTTTTGTTCTATCAATAGCGATATAAGTAAAATCGTTATAGTTTAAGATCTTTGCATTAGGGTTAAGTTTATTGAAATAATCTTTTGCTGAGGAAAAATCTCCATAAAATATGTATAATCCACTTAATTTATTTTTTATACCATTTCTTTTTATAAGTTTTCTAGCCGTTTTTATTATGTTGGTAGAAATAGATTGTTGTTTTTTAGGACGAGACATTATCTTCTTTAAAAAGGCTATAGCAAAGAACAGTCCTACTACAAATATAAGTATTATTAATAGAGTAATTAATGGGTATTCTATTATAAAGTTCATATTAGTTTCCTTTTGCTTTATATTTTAAGAAAATTCCATTTTTATTATTTATAAAAAAAGAACTTTCATTTTTTTCATTTAATTGAGTGACAGAGTAAGTTTCATCATCACTAGCTTGTGTGTATGCGATCTCACAATTTTCTTTTGCTCCTAGCAATTGCCTCTGCAATAGTTGTTTTTGTGCTTTATCTGTAGATATTGCAGTATTAGAGATTATTTGAGTAATTTCACAGGAGCTTATTGACTGAAGTTGGGTTATAACTATATCGTCATTCCGTAAAGGCATAAATTGGTTGTTTGCTGAATTTACATTTATTTTAGATGGCATATATAAAATAGGCTTTTCAGAGCATTTTGGACCTAATATTTCTTTAGGTATTTCTATTGCATAAAATAATTGAAGTTTACTATTAAATATCGTTGGTGTGCCTTTTTCACTATTTTCTTGAAACTCTGAAAAAGAGCTTTCCTCAGATTTAAAGTTTTTGAAAAACTTATAAGCTTTTTTTGAATCTTTATTAACATTATCACCAATGGTAACTTTACCAATTATATTTAGTGATTCAAAAGGTCTGAAATAAGGGTAATCAGCTCTCAATTCCTTATAGTCTAATAGGTTATATGCTATAGACTCTTGGTGAGTTAGGCTAGGATAGCTACAAAAGATAATTTTCTCATAAGTGTCTGAATCTGAATCAGATTTATAGTGAAAATCATTTAAATCTTCATAGAGTTTTTGGGTAGAGTATTGGCTTCTCTTAAGTTCAATAGTTCGTTCACTTATATAAAAATTTTTAAGATTCTTTGATCCAAGCATATGATCGTCAGCTTGAAGGCTAGATAAGCTAATATCGCTATCAATAAAAGGAAGGGTGTTCTTTGTACTAAGTTTAAGAGCATAAGAATAATCTTGTTCTTTATTTTCATCAGGTTCTTCATGTTGATGATAAAATGTAGGATTTATAATATCTTCATATACTGATGAAAAGGGTTTGGAAGAGTTATTATTAGATTTGGTAACTTTTCTATTGCCATTTAAAGTAATATCAGGAGTAATTCCATTTTGTTTTATATAGAAAATAAGTTCTTGTTGAAGAAGTTTTTGATTTTTGAAGCTATTTATATCATAAGAAGAGAGTTTTTGCTCTAACTCTTCATCTGTGTTAGCTATACTTTTTTTAAGTGAATCATCAATTTTATCAACAATATAGTAAGTTATTTTTCCAGTTTTTTTATCACAGAAGTATTTGATTGCACATTTATTAATTTGTAATTGTTCGATAAAAAAGTCATAAAAGTTTCTATTTATTGTAGATACAAATATCTGCGGTAATCTATTTTTTAAATTTTCACTTTTATTTGTATCTAAAGTGATTAGTTTTTCAAAAAAGAAATTATCTTTAATTACATCATCTAGAGTTTTTTTAACATCCACATATGTAGGTTTATGTAGGCTCCATAATGATTTTAAAGGATCATTAAACTCTATTTTAAATTCTTTAATATTTGTTGTTGTCTTATCTCCGTTGAAGGAAAAGATGCTAAATTCATATTTTTCTTTAATATCTACAAGATCGGTTACATTTCCTATTACAACAAAACGAGTTAGTCTTTCATGTCGATCAGTTTTAGAACCTTTTTTTAGAAAATTAAAAGTATCTTGTATTTCTATATCTAATAAAATAGGTTGGCTAGCATTCAATAGAAATTCAAAATCAGGGTGATTATTTGGATAGACTAGTTGGAAATGTATTGCTCCTTCCAGTCCATATAAAGATTCTTTTATTTTTAAGTTTTGAATATGTAAATTTTTTAAAGTTAGTTTTTTTTCATTAAATATTTTTTTGTTTTCAGTGGAAGAAAAATCAATATTCTTTAAAGTAAAATCAGAATTTATTGGACTTATATTAACTGTTATACTTTGCTTTTGTAAAATATCATTGTAAGCAATAGCTTTAGAAAGATGATTGTTTACAAGCTTGTTAAGCTTATATAAAAGCTTAGATTTTTGTATGTCTGATGATCTTTCTATAACATTTTGCAATGTATTTATGAGAATTGTGATTTTTTTAAGATATTTGTAAGGCAGTTTGAGTATAGTTTTATTCTGACAAGATTTTTTTATTTCATCTATTGCAATAGATATTTTCTCCGTATCTTTATAGTTTGATGAAAAATACTCATTATAATCATTAATTCTTTTTTTCAGCCTAACTATTTCGTAATAGTTTTTGTATTTTTTATAATCCAAATCAGAAATAAGGTTATTCTGGTATAAACTCTTTGTATTTTTAAGTTGAGTTTTGATCAAATTAAAATCTTTATTATTAGACTTAATAAGATAGTCATTAGCTTCTAATGCTATTAGAGCGGATGAATCTTGATCTGTTGTAGAGGATATATAATTTACAGAGTCATATATATTAGCCTCTGATATATTAGCTAGGCTTCTCATAATTTCTCATTTTTTTCTCATTTCTCACAATACATTATGAAGAGAAAAAAACAATTTGTCTAAAGGATTAATAGCATAATCTACTGATTTATATATAGATTTGCTAAAATTCTTATAGTAAAAAAATTTTTTAAGAAGAAATCTGAGATGAAAATTGTAGAAGTTAAGCATCCAATGGTTCAGCATAAAATTGGACTTATGCGAGCTAAAAACATAAGCACGCAAGAATTTAGAAGGCTTACACAAGAGATAGCTAGTTTGTTAACCTACGAGGTTTCTGAAAGTTTTGAGCTTGAGGATACTAAAATTATTGGCTGGAATGGTGATGAAATTAAGATAAAACAGATCAAAGGTAAAAAACTTACAGTAGTGCCTATTTTAAGAGCTGGGTTGGGTATGATGGATGGAGTGTTTGAGCATATCCCTGCAGCTAAAGTAAGTATGGTAGGTATGTATCGTAATGAAGAAACAGCTGAGCCGGTGCCATATTTTTCAAAACTATGTGACAAGCTTGATCAAAGAACGGCTTTGATAGTTGATCCTATGCTAGCAACAGGAGGATCTATGATTGCAACAATAGATTTACTTAAAAAAGCAGGTTCAAGAAGCATAAAAATAATAACTTTAGTTTCGGCACCAGAAGGGATACAAGCCTTGGAAAGAGCTCACCCAGATGTTGAATTGTATACAGCTTCTATAGATAGTCATTTAAATGAAAAGAAATATATTATTCCAGGATTAGGAGACGCTGGCGATAAGATATTTGGAACCAAATAATAAATAATATTCTCTTGACAATTTGCTTAATTTTAAATTAATATATATTTATAAATATTTAATATTCTGCTGTATAATTGCTACTTAAATTTAATTATTTAATATAAAATTCAGCTAGAAATAGGAATAAATAAAATACTTATAATTAGTTTAAGATACAAAATCACAAAGAGAGGGTTTTATGAAATTAAAAAAGCTTAGTGTCGCGTTAGCTGCTACTTTATTTGGTGGGATAAGTGCTGCAAATGCAGTAACTGCTGCTGAGTTGAATGAGGCAAAACAGCCATTAGTGACAGCTTATTATTTAGGTGATAGTGATAATGGTTCTAAATGGGCTTCATTAGATAGGCTACAAATTTTAGCAGATGAAATTACAGATCAAGGCGCAAATTTTAACAAGATTATATTATCATTCGTTCAACCTAGCTTATTCTACTATCAGTCAGGTAGTTTAGCAGGGACAGGTTTGTTTGGTTATTTTATTGATCGTAATGCATCAAGCTCACAAATAACAAATGCGCAAAATGATCCAAAAGCAAAAGAAGATTTCCAAAAGCTTAAAGCTATTATTTCTCAATTAGAAACAGCTGGTGTTCATGTGTATTTGGCAGTTGGTGGTTGGAACTTTAGTTGTGATCCGGGATTATATACACAATCTTTAAAAGCTTTAGGTCAGCAAACTCCTAGAGCAAATATGTGTGGTCCAGATGATGGATTATATGATACTTTCCCTAACCCTATTCCTGAAAATACTCAAGGAACAGCTTTTGAGAACTATAAGAGAGGTGAGTTTGAGGATCCTGCATCTTCAAAACAGGCTGATCTTGCTTATGAAAATTTAGTTAAATTAACAAATGATTTAGGTGCTACGGGTGTCGATCTTGACTATGAAGAGTTCTGGCATGCTGATTTGAATAGTTATTCTTTATCAAAACTTTTAAATAATAAGTGGCAAATAGATAGTATTGTCAAAGACAAAAATATGAATACTAACAATTTTTCATATCAGGACTATCAGGATTTAATGGCTGAAGTAGGTATTTCTAATCAGCTTAAAAATGTAAATGGTCAAGTTCAAGGTGCTATTGATACTGGAAATCCTGGAGCAATGCCAGAAACAGTAGATAAATTTGCGGCTATAATCAAAGTTGTTCATGATAAGATTGAAAAAATTAACCCAAATCTTAAACTTTCTGCTGCTTTACCTGCTGTTGGTGCAGTACCTACAAATGTTTTATCTTGGAGTGCTAAGGATCATCTTAAAGATGGCGGACCTTGGTATTATGGTAACTTAAAGGGTCTTGTATATAATGTTGCTGCAAAAGATAAGAGTGTGGCACAAGATTTAGATGCATTATCTGTTATGAGTTATGATTTATCTAAAAATGATGGACAGTATTTAAATGGATCTTATACATTAGCGGCTCAAGTTAAATACTATATGGATGAGTATTATCATTACTTAGGCGCATCTTCTGATACTCCTACTAAGCTACAAAACCAAAGTATTACTCCAGGAACATTTAGCCTTAATAGAAAGATTCAGTTTGGTTTTGAAGTTGGTCAACCAGCGTATCCTGTTAAAGGATCTGGTAATGACTTACCACTTTCAAATGATCAAATGACTAAGATTCTAAATTCTGAAGCTCAGTCTGGTAGATCAGTAGGTATGATCATGTGGGATCTTTATAAAGATCAAAGATATGATAGAGATTATATGGGCTATTGGGATAACAATTGGCCAACACCTAGTGAAGTTTTACAAGCAACATGTAAAGCTTTCAAATTGGATAATAATTCTCTTTATAATTGTAATGCTAATCTTCCAACTGCTAATGCAGGCGATGAAGAAGAGCCAACACCAACTCCAACACCAACTCCAACACCAACTCCAACTCCGGCTCCAACGCCTGCTCCAACTCCGGCTCCAACTCCGGCTCCGACACCGGCTCCGACACCGGCTCCTAGTGGTGATCACCCTGATTATGTTGCAGGAAATACATACGCTACAGGTGATATTGTTAGAGCTTCTGATGGTAGTCATTACAAATGTACAGAAGGTGGATGGTGTTCTAGTGCAGCTTATAACCCAGTTGGAATATATGGCCAATATGCATGGCAAAATGTAGGTTCAGCTCCGACACCTGCGCCAGCTCCAACACCTAGCAATGGGACATGGGATTCTAATACAGTTTACTATGGTGGAGATAAGGTAACTTATAATGGTAAAGAGTATACTGCTAAATGGTGGACTCAAGGTGATAACCCAGCAAATGGTGGACCATGGGAAACTCCTCTAGTAGCTGGCGGAGCATGGAGTAGTGGCCAAGTGTATAATACTGGAGATACAGTAACTTATAATGGCCAAAAGTATAAAGCAAATTGGTGGACTCAAGGTAATAACCCTGCACAAAATAGTGGTTCTGGCCAAGTCTGGACAAAAATATAATATTCTTCCTTTATTCTAAAATAGATATGTATTAATAAGTACATATCTATCTCCTTAAACTTATTTTTGTTATAGTTAGTTTCAAAGTTTTTTAAATACTAGTTTCATGGTTCAAATATTAAAAAAAATAGATAAATTTGATTTCGGCTGGATAGTTATCAGTTTTGGTATGGCTGTTGGAGCTGGAATTGTACTCACTCCGGTTAGTATAGGAGTAGTGGGGTTCTTTATCTTTTTACTTGCTGCGATTATAGCTTTTCCAGGTACTTATTTGGTTCAAAAGATTTATATCGAAACACTATGTGCAAATAAAGAACCTAAAGTCTATAGTGAAGTTATAACGGACTATTTAGGCGCTAAATGGGGAAGCTTCTTAAGTATAGTTTATTTTCTAATGATGGTAGTTTGGACGATTATATATGCTGAGGTTGTAACAGAATCCTTAGCCTCATATCTTCATATCTTTGGACTAACGTCAAATCCAAATCTAGATAGTAATATAATCTATAGTTTTTTCTTAATATTAATAATGGTTTATATAGGTATTAAAAGCCAAAAACTGCTTGTTAGGGTTTCAAGCTTTTTAGTAATGGTTTTATTATTAGCAATAGTTGTGACTAGCTTAGTAATGATACCTTTATGGAGCCTAGAAAATATTACGTATATTCCAAAAAGTAAGCAAATAATGCCTAAAACTATAGTCATGATTCCATTTGCTTTAACAGCTATATTATTTATGGGATCTATAAGTCCTATGGTTATTAGTTATAGATTAAAATATAAAAACAACCCTGAGCTAGCTAAACAAAAAGCTGTTTCAACAATGAAATTTAGCTTTTATATTTTATTAGCTATTGTAGGCTTTTTTATATTCTCTTTTGCTTTAGTTTTACCACATGGTTTAGCTGTAGAAGCTTCTAAGACAAATCAATCTGTATTTGTTATTTTAGATAAAACTCATAACTCTAATCTTATGCTTTATATATGTGGAATTATTATAAATATATGTGCAATACTAACTTCTTTTCTTAGTATCTTAGCGGGAATGAGTGAATCTTTGAGAGGAATTCTTTATAAGATATTCAAGCTAGTTAAAGTTGAGAGTAATTATACACACACAAACTTTATAGCTAATATTATAATGTTTATGATGATTTGGCTATCAGTTGTTTTCAAATTTAATGTGTATTTCTTAGTTCCTTTAACTGGGCCTATTTATTGTTTAGTAGGTTGCTTTATACCTGTTTATTTAGTTTATAAAGTGCCAGCACTTCATTGTTATAAATCTAAGAGTTTATATTTTATATTATTTGTAGGAGTTATGTTGGCTATATCTCCATTTCTTAGTTATGCATTAGCTTAAAGTTTATACAAATGCATAAAAAAATACTCTTTTTATCAATTCCTTTAGTAATTTCCAACATTACAGTACCATTATTCGGAATCGTGAATACGGCGTTGATAGGACATTTAAATAATAGTGATTATCTTGCAGCTGTTGCATTAGGAGTAGCAATAGTAAATTTCATATGCTTGCTTTTTACTTTTTTTAGAATGAGTATGACAGGTTTAATTGCTCAAAGTTTAGGTAAAAGAAATTTTGAGCTAATAGCCGAATTGCTAATTAGAGCAATTATTGTAGCTTTATCATTAGCCCTTGTAATACTTATATTTAAGAGTTTAATCTATAAAATAGCAATCTCAATAATAAATACAGATGCTAGTGTTTTACTCTTATTAAAAGAGTTTTATGATGTGGCGATATATAGTATTGTTTTTGCATTATTAAATTATGTACTTTTAGGTTTTTTTATAGGTATTCAAAAAACAAAAATAGTTTTTGTCTCATCACTTTTGAGTACTATGCTAGGTATTTCATTAAGTTGTTTCTTTATAAATATCCTAGCAATAGGATTAAAAGGAATAGCTTATTCAATGCTGATTTCACAGGGCTTATTGTTATTAATACTATTAATTTCAGCTATATGTTTTTTGAAATCAAAAAGTATAGGACTTATATTAATATTTAGGAAATTTGAGTTTTTAAATATCGAAAGCTATCTTCCATTTTTAAAAGTAAATAGTAATATTTTTATCCGTTCATTTTGTCTTTTAGTAAGCTTTAATTCTTTTTATATATTTTCTAGTTACTATGGTAAAAATACATTAGCAGCAAATGCTATTTTGGTTGAGATAGCAGTTTTTATTGCAATGATTTTAGATGCTTTAGCCAATACAACAGAAACCATGGTAGGAGAAGCTTATATAAGACGAGACAGAGATAGATTGAAAGAGATCATAGTAAAAACTTTAGTTCAGTGTATGGTTATAAGTATTATTTTCTCTATAAGTTATGCAATATTTAGTAATATAATTATAGGCATGTTTACATCGATTCCAGCTGTAATAAGTGAGATCCATAAATATATTATTTTTTCAATATTACTTCCTATATTTGCAGCGTTTAGTTTTTGGATAGATGGTGTGTTTGTAGGGATGTTGAAGACTAGAGCTATGCGAAATGCTATTATTATATCAATGTTCTTCTATATGATTTTAGTTTATATATTTTTATTTTTAGGAAATTATGGGTTATGGTTAGCTATATTGGGTTTTTATATTATTAGGACTATTTCTTTAGCGATACCATTAAAAAGATATTTAAGATAGGAGTTATAATGCCTCATATTATATTAGAAATACCAAGTTCTTTTGATACTAATATTGCAAAGGATATATTAAATCGTAGCCAGTCTATTCTGTTAGAAAAATTACCGACAAAAATAGAGACTTTTAAAAATAGATATTATAAATATGACTATTGTTTAGTAGCAAACTCTCAAGAAAAAGAATTAATTGGTTTAACAATTAAAGTACTATCTGGACGGACAGAAGATTTGTTGAAAGAAATAGCTTTAGACATTAAAGAAGAAGTGAGAAAAATTCTAATTTCTAATAAGATAAAAATTGAAAAATATTCTTATACGGTCGAAATATTAGAATTATCGCAAGCATACGTAAATTAAAGCTAGCTTATTTCAGAATTGTTTTTCTTGGAAAATATTAGTTTTTTAATTATTATTGAATGTAAACTATTTTTTTAGAATCAAGTTAATGAATAACTATAAAAAAGTTCTCTTTGCTAGCCTTGGTGGAGCATTTGAGTATTATGATTTTGCAATATATGCAATATTTGCAAGTGTTATAGGCTCTAGATTTTTTGATTTTTCTAATTCTGCGACTAATACTCTAATGGTTTTCTTAGTGTTTGCTGGTAGTTATTTTGTTAAACCTTTTGGAGCTATTTTCTTTGGATATTTTGGGGATAAATATAGCCGAATTGCTGTTCTAAGAGTGACAATAATCTTATTATTTATATCTACATTAGGAATGGCATTATTACCAGATATTAATCAAATAGGTATTTGGGCAACAATACTTTTCGTAATTTTCCGGTGTATACAAGGTATTGCCATAGGTGCTGAAATTCCTATTGCAGTTACTTATTCTACGGAAAGTTTTCCAAATAGACAGGGACTAGTTACGGGTATTGTTTTTAGTTGTCTTAGTTTAGGTATTATGATGACAACTCTAGTTTTTTTTATGATGACTAAATTTACTTCTTCTGAATTTATATCAGAATATGGCTGGAGAGTTGCATTTCTTCTAGGAGCAGTTTTTACATTTTTTATATATTTCTTAAGAAAAGGTGTTACAGATAATTATGACTTCTTAGTAGATAAAGATTCAGGAGTAAAGGAGGATCTTAAAACATTTTTCAAAAGAATATTTGTAGGTATTGCTCTAGTTTCATCTGTTGCAATGATCATGACCCAGTTATATATGTTTCTTCCAGCTTTCTATAAGGAATATGTTAATGCAAGTGTAGATATATCTGAGTTACTTTTAATAGGTTCTATAATAATGACAGTAAGCTGTATTATTGGAGGGTTTATAAGTGACTATGTATCAAAGAAAAAGATGATGGCTTTATTACTGATAATTACATTAGCAATAATTCCTATATTTTATAAAAACTTATTAGAAGCAAATAATGTATTTGGACCATTTATTGCTATCTCAATAATTTTAGGGTTCATAGCTCCTACGTATAATGTCATTATTGTTAATATGTTTAAACCTAGCTATAAATGTAGAGGTCTAGGTATTTCATATAACTTTGGATATCTTATTTTTTCTTCACCTATACCTTTAGTGTCAATGTTATTAATTAACATGACAGGCTCAATTTTTATCCCAATGTTGTTAATTGTTGCTACAATTGTTATATCCATGTTTGGTTTAGTAGTTAGTAGAAAAGCTACTATATAACAATTAAGAGCGCTTATGAAAAAGAATTATCTTATAGTATGGGTGGTGATGCTTGGCTTTTTTGCAGTATCATTCGTTACAAATATTTTAGGACCTATAATCCCTGATGCTACGCAAGATCTTCATCTAACACTTTCCCAAGCAGGGGTTTTACCTTTTGCATTTTTTATAGCTTATATTATTTCTATTCCAGCGGGGTATATGCTAGAAAGATATGGTAGTAAGAAGATGATTCTATTTGCATTCTTTTTAGGCTCTTTAGGTTCTATATTATTTTGTCTTAAAGTTAGCTATATGACTTATTTAATAAGTTTATTTACAGTGGGCACTGCTGCGGCAATATTACAAGTAGCTTTTTGGCCTTTATTAAGAGTTGCTGGTGGAGAGGAAAATTATTCATTTTTCTCAGTATTACAACAAGTGTTCTTTGGTAGTGCATCTTTTGTAAGTCCATTCGTGTTATCGTATTTAGTTATAAACCTACCATATAATGGCGATAGTAATTATTTCTTATTATTCTTCACTAAACTAATAGGAACAAATTTTAGTTGGGTGTCTATATATTGGTTTAATGCAATAGTAATGTTTTTATTGGTAATATTTATTGGCTTTATAAAATTCCCTGAAGTTAAGCTTAAAGATGATGAAAAGCTTGAAGGATTTTCAACAGTATTAAGCCTTTTGAAAAATAAGGTAGTTTTAATATATTTCTTAGCTATATTTGCATATGTTGGCCAAGAGCAAGGTATTAGTGTCTGGATTTCTAAATTTTTAAGTGATTATCATGGGTTAAATACGGAAACATATGGTAATACGACTGTAGCATTATTCTGGATTATGCAATGTGTTGGAGGTATTCTAGGTATAGTTTTATTGAAGCTATATGATGTTAGAAATATCCTCAAAGTATTTTTAACTCTGCAATTGATATCTTTAGGACTTGCATTATTTGGATCAGCAACCTTTGCATTAGTATTTTTCCCTATATGCGGATTTTTAACCTCTGTTATGTATGGAGGAGTTTTTTCACTAGGTATGAATTCTCTAAAATCTCATCATGGAACAATCTCAGGAATATTTTGTACTGGAATTATTGGTGGAGCAATAGTTCCATTAGTTGTGGGTAGCATGGGAGATATTTTTGGCTTGAGAATAGGTATTTGCTTTGTCTATTTGACAATAATATTTCTATTATATGTAGTGATAACTGCAAAACCATTAGTAAATAATAAGACCGTTAAGCTAAGAGAATTATTTAATAAGTAGGTAATATGAATATATTTGAGCAAGCTGAAATCCAAAATAAGGTAATAATAGGTGTTGATATTGGTGGAACCAAAATAAATGCTGGAAAAGTTATCGGTACAAATCTACTTAAAACATCTTTAAATAAAATTCCTGCAGCAGGTGAATATGATGCTCAATCAGTTATTGAAGTTATTAAAGAAACTATAGCTAATGTTTTTTCTGATGATGTCGAAGGCATTGGCATAGGAATACCTAGTGTAGTAGATAGAAAAACTGGCACTATATATGATGTTCAAAATATAAAATCTTGGAAAGAAGTTCATCTAAAAAAGATTTTAGAAGAAGAGTTTAAAGTTCCTGTTTATATAGATAATGATGCAAACTGTTTTGCTATAGGCGAAAGATTGTATGGTAAAGGTAAAAAATATCAGAACTTTGTGGGTATCACTATAGGAACAGGTATTGGTGGAGGAATCATTAATAATGGTACTCTACTACAAGACTCTAACTGTGGCTCAGGAGAGTTTGGGATGTTACCGTATTTAGATGGAATCTTAGAAGATTATTGTAGTGGTCAATTCTTTATAAAAAAAATAGGTGTTGATGGAGCTGAACTTTTTAATAGAGCTAAAAATAATGATATAGATGCTATAGAAATATATAAGCAATTTGGCAAGCATTTAGGTAATGCTATAAAGTCTATTATGTATACTATAGATCCAGAGGCAATTATATTAGCTGGATCGATAATATCCGCAAGAGAGTATTTTGAAAATGAAATGTGGGAAGAAATTAGATCTTTTGCATATACTCAATCGCCTAAGAAACTTAAGCTAGAGTGGTCTAGTTCAGATGGAGATTTTCAGGTTTTTGGTGCAGCAGCAGTTTATTTAGATAGAGTTTATAATAAAAAATCTTAAGAGAATGGTTTAAAAATCATTGCTGAAGGATCAGATTTAAATTGATTGTATAGCTCTATAATATATCTGTCTGTCATACTTGAGATATAGTCACTTATGATCCGGGCTTTTTGTTGATCTGTATCGGCAGCGTGGAAAATAGCACCAATATCATCTGGTAGAAGACTTGAATGTGGTTCTGAAGTTATCAAAATATCAAATATTTCAGAAATTATTTCACGTCCTCTATACCTTAAAATATTAAGTTTAGGTGATGTTATAACTTTGAAAAGGATATATTTTTTTAGCACCTCAACTTGTTTTTCAGTTTCATCACTTAGATACACGCGGGATAGTAAAGGAGCTTTTTGATTAATATCAATTTTTATATTTGAAATACAATCATTTACAAGCTTTGAAGTTACTTTAGTTCTCAAGTAGCTATTATTAGCTATCTTTTTTGAATCTTGATAAATTTCTCTAGGATCTTTATCAAAATCCATATATCCAGTAAATATGTTTTTTAGGATATTTCTGATTTCTTCTTTTGATAAGGATAATTTAGATTCTGTAGCTTTTTGTATTCTTTTTATTAATTGATCATCAATACTAGCCATTGATAATGGATCAACAAATCCACCTTTTAAAGCATCTTCCACATCATAAGTTGAGTAAGCTATGTCATCAGCCACATCCATAATATAACACTCAATTGTTTTGAAAGTTTTTATTTCTTTAGGATCTATATTATGTGGCTCTAACAGTTTTTGTTTAATATCAGTTACTAGCCTAGCTTCTTCTTGATAGTATCCTTTTGTGACTTTAACAACTGGCTCATTATCTGGAATGAGTGAATCATATTTTATAGTTGCTGCAAGAGTACGATAAGTTAGATTAAGACCAAAGTTTTGTTTGTTTAACAAATCTTTTTTTGCAGTATGCGATATTAGTCTAAGTGTTTGGGCATTACTTTCAAAGCCTCCATAATTTTGCATTTTTTTGTTAAGAGCAACTTCTCCATTATGTCCAAAAGGAGGATGACCGATATCATGACAAAGAGCAGCGGTTTCAATAAGATCATAATCAATATTTAATCCATGTTCAGCATTTAATCGTACAGCTATAGACTTAGCAATTTGTGCTACTTCTAAAGAATGTGTTAAACGATTTCTAAAAAAGTCACTTTCAAAATTTGGGAAGATTTGGGTTTTTGCTTGTAGTCTTCTAAATGATGATGAATGTACTACACGAGCATAGTCTCTTCTGAAATTTGAAAAGTATTCTTTATGAGAAATCTTTTGGTTTTGTCTAAGAAAGTCATTTTCCGAATATAAATTAATAGCCATTGCTTAATTAAATCTAACTGACACATTAGTAATAATATTGGTAATTATGGGTAGATACAAGCTTAAAACAAGATAATGGATTTATACCTTTGGCAACTATAGTAAAACATAGATTGCAGATGACAGTGCAACAATACCAACAAAGAGGATAAAGGCATCAGCTAATGGTTTTTTATATTGTTTCAAATACTTGATTTTATAGATACTATAAATAGGCATAATAAAAAGAATTATGGCTAAAACAAGACCTCCAATACTAGATATCATATCCAATATGTTTGGATTTAAATAAGCGACGAGCCAACATGATAGAAACACTATTGATAGGGTAATTGGTTTTATAGTCTTTTGACTAATTGAATTTTTTGAAATTTTACAGACTATCCCATCTATTCCTTCTTTTGAGCCTAAATAATGACCAAAGAAAGACTTGCTCATGGCAACTAATGCAACTAATGGAGCTATATAGTCTAAAGAGTAATTATCAAAATGACTAGCAAGGTAAGATAAGATAGAGATATTTTCTTCTTTTGCTTTCATTAGGTCATCAGGTGATAGAGTCAACATAGAGCTAATTACAAAAATAACTACTGTGATAATCATTAAAATATTACTAAAAGCTATTATCCTAGAGGCCTTTTTATCAGCATCTTGTTTATACCTTTTTTTTGCATAAACAGCTAAAGATGAAATGATTGGAGAGTGATTAAATGAAAATATTAGTATTGGCATAATTATCCATATAGCTAATAAAACTCCAGAGAAAGTGTGATTATACTCAAAACTATTATATAGTATTTCCGTATTCCAATAAGGAATCATCCATAATGAAAGTATTAGCAAAGCAATGATAAAAGGAAAGACTAAAAAACTCATAACGCGAATAATAAGTTTTTGACCAAAGTTAATAATAAATACTAATGATAATATGGTGAAAAAACTTAGAAGGAACCTATTTTCTATATTGTAATGTAATTGATATTCAAAAAAACTTTCTAAAGTATTTGTTATACCAACGCTATATACCAATAGTATTGGTAAGATAGCAAACAAATATAAAATATTGAAAATTATTCCACCAATTTTACCAAAATAATCATCTGCAACTACGGTAATATCAGAATTAGTATTTGGATTAGATATGACAAATCTACACAAAGCTCTATGTGATAAGAACACCATTGGGAAAATAAAAATTAATACCACAAGTATTGGAACGATTCCTGAAATTCCTGTTTGAATAGGTAAAAATAGCACGCCAGCACCAATAGCTGTGCCATATAGGCTAAGTGACCACATGAAATCTTCATTTCTTTTCATAGTAAAATAAAAGTAATTTTTATGGAGTGCTAAAATTAGCAATCTATAAGCTTTAAAATGATTAATAGAATTTAATGTAAAAAGATCTATTTGTCAAAATACTAGACTATAAATTTAAAACTAATATGAACTTAGACAAGTATGATTTTAAATTTGTAATAATTAATATTTTTCCGGATAAGGCAAAGTAGGGTAAGCAGGTGGCAGATCTAATCCTTTAGATGCTTCCATACCTCTAAGAATAGCTGGTCTATCTGTAATTATTCCATCAACTTTCCAATCAATTAGATTACTGATTGTTTTATAATCAAAATCTGTTCCAGCATCCTCTGTCCAACCCCAGGTTACGACTTTTATGCCTAGCTCATGTGCATGTTCTACATCTTCTTTCGTTAAATCTTTTTCATAAGGTTCCCAGAATGTTCCACCTAATTTTTTCACCATAGTAGGGTAGTCATAATTATAATCAGCTGGATTTAAAGGAGCAGTCCATTTTGCATAGTTAGACATTTTTTTATCACTTTCAGCATTCATAGGTTCGGTTGTATGATCAGTAAGATAGGCAGTTTTTACTCTTGGATTTAATTTTTGTAAATCAACTAAAGCTTGCCACTCAAATGATTGAACCTCAACCATATCTGTAGAGTCAGTTTTAATTAGTAGTTTGTTTAGAGCTTCAGCCATTTCTTCTGCTGACCAGCTAGTTGTTAGATCATATGGGTTAGTTTTTATTTCAATTTGTAAGCGTACACGACTACCCACGTGTGATTTAACATAGTTGATAACTGATTCCAAAGTTGGCATGTGGACGTTATCCATACCAGTATGGTTGGGATACATTTCAGCTGTAGCTGTATCAGGCTTAATATATCCAACAGTATATTGCTGTAGTTCTGCTAGAGTTAAATCTTTGATAGGAGTTTTTTCAGTTATCCAATTCCCATCTTTGTCTTTAGTAAGATCTGGATTTAGTGTTAAATCATGTGTCACAACTAAAACTTTATCTTTAGTCATATTTACATCCATATCTATCACATCTACTCCAATACGCATTGCTTGAGTATAAGCGGGTAAGCTATTTTCTGGTGCTAATGGACGTAATCCACGGTGTGCATAAATATCTATTACATCAGCAAAAGAGCTTGATACGCTCCCTGCAAGTAAGATTGTAATTATGGATTTTTTTAACATATTTTCTCCTCATCTCATTCATTTTATAAAACTTATGTTTATTTGCCTCCAGCAATGTCTATGAAAGAGCCAGTTGTGTAATTTGCTCCTTCTGATAATAGCCACATTACTGCACTAGCCACTTCTTCAGGGAGGCCTCCTCTTTTTAGAGGGATTTTGTCTTTGAGTTTTTCAATCCTATTTGGATCTCCAGAGAGTGCATGTATATTTGTATGTATAAAACCAGGCCTTATACAATTTACAAGTATCTTTTCATCTGCTAATTCAAGAGCTAATCCTTTTGTTAATGTATCTATGGCACCTTTAGTACAAGCATAATCAATATATTCGTTAGGAGAACCAATTCTAGAAGCGGCAGAAGAAATATTTATGATTTTTCCACCATTATGACCATGTTTGGTAGACATAAGTTTTATAGCGTGTTTACAACAAAGGATGTAGCCTATAGCATTCACACTAAAAACTTTATTAAGTCTTTCAGCATCAAAGTTTTCGAGTTTTGAACTAGGAAATATTATTCCAGCATTATTAATTAAAGCATCTAACTTTCCAAACTCTATGTTAATTTTTTGAAACATGTTTATGATGTCTGACTCTTTAGAGATATCCGCTTTAATTAAAATAGAGTTATTGCCATTATTTATAATTTCTTTATGTATTTGTTTAACAACATTATCGTTATTATGGTAATGCAGGCAGATATCATATCCATTTTTAGATGCAGCTAGTGCAGTAGCAGCGCCTATACCGCCATTAGCACCTGTAATAAGGATGTTTTTTTTCATTATTTTTTGTCTTTATGGTTTAAGTTCCAACAAAAAATTAACAGTATAGTAGCTATCACACTTGATGAGATTAAGAAAATAAATACCGCATTCCATCCCATATATGTAGCTATTATGCCAATAACTGCTTGAGCACCTACTGTGCCAAGGAAGTAGCCAAATAAGCCTGTGAATCCAGCGGCTGTTCCGGCTGCTTTTTTAGGCACTAAGTCTAAAGCTAATATCCCAATTAAGGCCACAGGACCATATATAAATACACCCATAAGAGATAGACATACTAATGATAACCATGCTGTATCACTTTGCCAGTAAACAAATAAAACAGCAATAAATAAAATCATACAAATAACACCAACAGGTGCTCTGCGGCTATTAAAAAATCTATCAGTTATCCAACCGATTAATATTGTTCCAGGAATTGCAGGCAGTTCAAATAAAGCAAACCCCCATAAACCAGTAGCTGTAGACATGTGTTTTACTTGTACTAGGTAATATGTTGACCAGCTAAGTAAGCCATATCTTGCGCAATATACAAAAGCATTAGCTATCGCTATAGTCCAAATCCACTTGTTATTTAGTACATGTTCAAAGAATATTTCTTTAGCACTAAAATCTTTTTCATGATAGTCAGAGTGAAGATCATTTGATCTATATTTCTCAATTGAAGGTAAACCAACTGATTGAGGAGTGTCTGCTCCAAATATTATGATTAAAATAGCAATAATAATACAGAAAGTACCAGCCACATAAAAAAGTCCATGCCAGTCACCACTGAATAAGAAAAGTCCAACAGGGACGACTGCGATAGCTAGAAAACCAGCACCAACATTATGTGCTGTATTCCATATACCCATTTTTGTTCCACGTTCATTATCACAGAACCAGTGAGTCATAATCCTAGCACATGCTGGCCAGCCCATTCCTTGAGCCCAGCCATTTAGTAGCATTATTACAAACATTACAAGTACACCAGCACTTAGAAATGACGGTATAAGTAAGTTTAGTAAACCGGTAATAAATAAACCTAAAGCCAAGAAATATTTAGCATTACTTCTATCGGAAACATTACCCATAAAAAATTTACTAAGACCATATGCAACTCCTAAAGCTGCACCTATTAGACCTAGTTGATCTGGGGTGAGGGTAGTTATATACTGCTTTGAAACATCAAAGCTACTGCGACCAAAATAGTAAGTAAAGTAACCAATATAAGCAACTAAAAACATTCTTAAGCGCCAACGAGGATACTTTTTGATAATTTCACTATGTTCTAGGGGAGCTATAGCCTGAGCAGGCTTTAATAGATTTCTAAGCATAAAGATAAATAGTATCAATGTGTTTTGCTAAAGTTTAATTTAGTTTAAGCTATATCTCAATTTGTTTTTGCTCTATTAAATAGAAAGGCTTTTGTGCTAACCTATATCTCAAATTTGTGTATTAAGGAAAATAATCGTGCTCGATTATAAAAATACTTTTATTGGAAGAAATATTAAAAGTGATGTTTTATCTGGAATTGTTGTAGCTATTGCTTTGATACCTGAGGCTATAGCATTCTCTATTATGGCTGGTGTTTCACCAACAGTTGGTTTATATACAGCTTTTATATTAGGCTTAGTTACAGCTTTAATCGGTGGTAAAGCTGGGATGATTTCTGGAGCTACTGGTGCAGTGGCAGTAGTTTTAATAGGGCTGGGGGTTAGCATAAAAAATAGCTTATCACCAGAAATGTTACAAAGTTTAACAGCCTCAGATCAACTAAGTTCATATGTTTTACAATACATTTTACTGTGTACTATATTGGCTGGAATTATTCAAATCACTATAGGAGTGTTTAAACTTGGTAAGTTAATACGCTTAGTTCCTCAGCCAGCAATGTATGGTTTTGTAAATGGTCTAGCAATAGTGATTGCTTTAGCACAGATTCCTTTGTTTTATAATGAAGGTCCATATATGTATGTTTTAGTGTTGATAACTATGCTTATTGTGTATTTCTTTCCGAAATTCACAGATAAGATACCAGCAGGACTTGTTGCGATAATTATGATAACAGTAGTGGTTTTAGCATTTAAATTACCTACAAAGAATGTTGGTGATTTAGCTGATATATCTGGCTCGTTACCTTCATTTGCTATTCCACATATACATTTGACATGGAATTCTATTATTACTGTTTTACCATATTCAATTATTGTGGCATTAGTCGGATTAATAGAATCTCTGCTTACATTATCAGTTTTAGATGAAATGGATGGTAAAAGAGGAAGTGGTAATCAAGAATGTATAGCTCAAGGAACAGGAAATATTTTCTGTGGTTTCTTTGGTGGTATGGCAGGTTGTACAATGATTGGGCAATCAATCATTAATTTTACAAATGGTGGTAGAGGAAGATTATCATCAGCAACAGCAGCTATTTTATTAATAACATTTGTAGTAGTGCTTTCAAAATATATATCATTAATTCCAGTAGCAGTTTTAGCAGGTATTATGTTTATGGTGTGTATTAATACTTTTGAATGGGAAAGTATGAATCGTATTCGTTATATGCCTAATTCAGATAAGTTTGTACTCGTTGCAGTTACTATAATTACAGTATTTGCCGATTTAGCTATAGCTGTTATTTCTGGAGTCATAATTTCTGCTTTAGTTTTTGCATGGAAAAGTTCACAAGTTAAGAGTAGAACTCATAGAGAGGATGATAATACTAAGGTTTATGAGTTTTTTGGACCACTTTTTTTCGGATCAACGTCATCATTTAAAAATTTGTTTGATACTAAGTATGATCCTGAAAATATAATACTAGATTTTGCAAACTCTAGAGTTATGGATATATCTGGTGCAGAAGCTATTGACGACGTTACAAAAAAATATTTAGATTTAGGTAAGAAGGTGACTTTAAGACACTTGAGTGAAGATTGCCGTCAAGTATTAAAGAATGCTGGACCTTACTGTGAATTTGAAGAAACAGATCCAACTTATAAAATTGCGAGGAATATATAATGAAAAAACAAAAAATAAGTACAGAAAATGCACCTAAGGCTTTAGGAGCTTATGAGCAAGCTATAAAAGTTGGTAACTTTGTTTATACATCTGGACAGATAGGTCTTAAACCGGATGGAACTTTGGCAGGAGAATGTATAAAAGAACAAACTAAACAGGTCATGGAGAATTTAAAGGCTGTATTAAAAGCAGCAGGCTCAAGTTTACAAGATGTTATAAAAACTACTATTTTTATAAAGGATATGACAGAGTTTGCTATTATTGATGAAGTTTATAAATCTTTTTTTGATGGAAATTTTCCAGCTAGATCTTGTGTTGAGGTCGCAAGATTACCAAAAGATGTAAAAATTGAAATTGAAGTTGTAGCATTAGCAAGTCTCTAATTATATGTTAAAGCAAATTAAGCTGATTTTAGCCTTAGTACTTGTGTGCTGTTGCTATAGTGGGAGCTATGCATTTGGAGAACCAAATTATTCAACTATAGTAGCATTTGGCGACAGTCTTACAGATAATGGTAATGTTTATAAAAAATCTTTAGAAACTATTCCTAATGAAGATACTTGGTATAAAGGAAGATTTTCTAATAGTCGCACATGGGCAGAATATTTGTGCTCATATAGCTCCGATAAGGATTGTAAATTTTTAGATTATGCTTATGGTGGCGCTTATAGTTCTGATGGTTATCAAAATGTAAAAGTTAATGATGAAGTAATATATAAGCTTACAACTAATTTTTTACAACAAATAGATAACTTCGTTAAAAAAGATAAAAAATATGATCCTGATAAGACGCTATATGTAATGAGTATAGGTGGAAATGATATTATGGAGCGCAAAAAGAAATATGTTGATGTTCCAGAAAATGTAGATAAGGCTATCGATACCTTAATAAAAGAAAAAAATGCCAAACATATCATATATCTAAATATTCCTGATATCAGTAGGGCTCCAATGTTTAACCAAGCTGACAAAGAAAAAAAACAAAAGATACATGAAAAAGTAGTAAAACTTAATAAGCAGTTAGAAAAGGTTATTGAAAAATATTCAGATCAAGGAATAGATATTAAGCTAGTTGATTTTTATACTTTTTTAAATAACTTGATTGATGATAAGAGTTATATTTCTGATAAGCCTTGTATAGATATTCCATTATCTGCTGATAAATTAAATTTTGTATTGGAATATGATAAAACTAGCGACTGTAAGAAAAATCTAACTAAATATGTATTTTTTGATAATTTACATCCAACAGGAAATGTTCACAAAATACTTTCGGAAGAAGTAAAAAAAGATATGTAGTTTTTACATAGAAATACTAACTATACTATAAAAAACAGTTCCTAATAACATAAAAACTGATGGATAAAAAGTTAAGGTAAATCCTAATGCTCTAGACGGAGCGCCTTTATCATATCCATGAAAGAATAAGATTCTTCCAACAGCAAATACAATTGCAGCATAAATAATCACAGATAGAGTATCACTAGGCATAATTACAGCCCAAGCAGTATAAGCTGCTAATGCTAAACAAAACTGCTCTAGAGTATTTTGTAATAATGATTGAAGAACTTTTGCTTTTTCAGAACCTACAGATAACCCCCCACCATCTATATCTTCTGGTGTAAAGAAACGATGACCAGCAAGTCTACCTATAGAAATCATCAAAAATAAAGCAGGTAATAAGAGAGCTTTAAAAGCGATTGTTAATGAATTATCAATATTTGAAAGTATATTTGCATATACTCCTACTAATATAATAGCAATAGAGATAGATGAACCTATTACCATCCCACGTAGTACGCCTTTTTGTTTTTCAGTCATATTTGATAAATGATAGTTTAATGTATGTATAAATAATACAGTATAAAAATATTAATTATAAATTTAATATTTCCAGCAGCTTTTTATATGATCATTTACTATGCCAATAGCTTGAAGATACGCATAAATAGTAACACTTCCAACAAATTTAAAACCTTTCTTTTTTAAGTCTTTTGAGATTTGATTGGATAGCTCTGTTTTATTGGCAATTTCTTTAATTGTATTTAACTCATTTTTTATAATTTTTTCATCTGTGAAGCTCCATATATAGTTAGAGAAACTTCCATAATTTTTTTGTATTTCTAAAAATGCTTGGGCATTATTAATTATCGATTCAATTTTAAGTTTATGTCTTATTAACCCTTCATTTTGCAAGAGCTCAGCTTTCTTATCATTATCAAAATTAGATATTTGCTTAATTGAATATGAAAAAATGTGTTTACGGTAATTTTCTCTTTTCTGAAGCACAGTATACCAGCTTAATCCAGCTTGCATAGTTTCTAAAATTAGAATTTCAAATAAGTAGTTATCATCATAATTAGGGATTCCCCACTCATCATCATGGTAGTCTTGATATAGTTGAGATTTATTGCACCATTGGCAACGTATCTTATTATCAGCTAATTGCATTATGACACCATATATCCATTTTCTTGAGCAGATTGACTAAGAGTTTTTGCTGTTTCAATAGGAAGCTTACCAGTCATATAAGCTGCTCCTCCGATAGCTAATCCTCCAGCAGCAGCTGGGATCTCAAAAGCTCTTACTATTGCTCTATGACTTATATAGTCTCCATTATCAAAAATCATAGGTGACATAATAGCACCACCAACAAAACCAGTAAGAGAACCAACGGGTATCATTATTACAGATGCAACAGCGATACCAGCAATTGTTATTGGTGTCATTAGAATAGTGCCTATGCTATTTTCTTTAGGTGGAGTATCGTCAGTAGGATTATTTATAGGGCTTTCTCTTAAAAACTTATTTTCTTGAGCAAAACTAGTTGCCGATAAAAAGAATATTAAAGAAATAATACATAGTATTTTTTTTAGCATATTTTGACCTTAAAAGTAAAAAATTCTATCAAAAGCTGAAGTTAACTTTTTATTATGAGTTATAAATATAACAGTCTTATTTTGCATTAGAGTTTTGATATTTTCAAAAACTTTTACTTCAGTTTCTTTATCTAAGCCCTCTGTTGGTTCATCCATAATTAAGATTGGAGATTCTCTTAAAAATGCTCTAGCTAACGCGATCCTCTTTTGTTGTCCTCCAGAAAGGTGTTTACCATATTCACCAGTCCAAGTATCTAAACCATTTTTAAGTGATAGGACATAATCTTTCATATATACTTTTTCTAAAGCATTCCATAATTGTTCATCAGTTGCTTTATCATTTGCTAATAGTAAATTTTCTCTAATGCTTCCATTAAATATATGAGGAGATTGATTTATTATGGTCATTATATCTCTAAGCTGACTCTCACTAAAATCTTTTATAGAGTGCTCACCAATAGTTAAAAGGCCCTTATTGATATCCCAAAATCTAGCTAGTAAATTTACTATTGTAGATTTTCCTGATCCTGTAGGTGCGAACAAGGCTATTTTTTGTTGATCTTCTATTTCTAAATTAAAATCTTTTAAAATTAAATTGTCATTAGTGTATCCAAAATCTACATCTTTAAAGCTTATATCATAAGATTCTAATTGAATATAATTTGAATTATCGAAAATGATGTCAGGTTTGGAGTTTGTTATTTTAAGTATTCTTTTTGCAGCTGATATCGTTTTTCCTAAATATTGATATGCTAATGGAAGAGGCATGATTGATTCAAATAACGCAAGAATCCCCAAAAATATTAAGGCTATAAATGCTCCGTTTAAAAGACCACTTTCAACTAGCGATACAGCTATCATTGTAGTAACTATTATTATAAGACCTAGACAAAAAGTCATAATAGCTGCACCAGTACCAGAGACTGTACTTAGCTTTATTTCACTATTTATAAGTTCAGAGTTTTGCTCTTTAATTTTATTAAAGTGATAACCATCTAAATCAAAAATTTTAAGTTCAGCTAAAGAAGATATATGCTCAACTACTTGAGTTTTTAGAGCTGAACTATTTTCATTTAATTGCTGAGATTTCTTACGAGCTAATAGGTCACTGATGAATGGTGTCCCAAAGCCAGTTATTAGGCTTAGGATTAGAGTTGTCAAAGCTAGTTTAATACTGAAAAAGCAAAAGAAAATAGAAATAGATAAACAAGCTAAAATAAAAACTATAGTAGGAGAAATAATCCTTACATATAGATTGTCTAATGCTGCAACATCATTTACAAGTCTACCTAAGAGATCTCCACTTTTATATTTGAGTAAGTGAGAGGGTGCTAATGGCTCGAGTTTTTTGTAAAACCACACTCTTATGTCAGAAAGAATCTTAAAAGTTGCTTCATGAGTAAAAACTCTTTCACCATAACGAGAGACAATTCTACCTAGAGAAAATGTTCTGACCCCAGCAGCAGGATAAAAGAAATTAAATGTTGATGCAACAGCATAACTTGTAGTTGCTAAATAGCCTGTGTATGAAATAAACCAGCCAGATAGAGACATCAGTCCAATACCCATTAGTATAGCTGACCAAGCAAGTAAGGTCCCAAATAACATCCACTGTGATTGATTTTTAAAAAGTTTTATAAAAGGTAAGAGACTTTTCATTCGGTCACCTCATTTTTATAAAAACCATAAAATGCTCCATTTTGATCATTTACAAGATCATTAAATGATCCTTGTTGTACAATCTTTCCTTCATCAAGCACGATAATATTATCAACACAATTTAAGAAGCTTAATTTATGAGTCAGAATTATCACAGTTTTCTCTTGCCAGGAATCTTTTAAAGAGTTAATAATTTTTCCTTCACTTTCTTTATCAAGACTAGCTGTTGGCTCATCTAATATAAGTAATTGATGTTGTTTTAAATATGCTCTGGCTAAGGCTAGTCTTTGAGCTTGCCCTCCTGATAAACCTATATTTTGCTCTCCAATTTCAGTATTTATTCCTAAAGGCAAAGAGTTTATAAAAGCTAGAAGGTTAGCTTTTTCTAAAGCGCTATTTAGGTCTTCATCAGAGGCATTTTTATTTGCTATTAGTAAGTTATCTTTTATAGAACCTTTAAATAAAGTCGCATTTTGTCCAAGCCAAGAAATATTTTTTAGCCAAGATTTTTCATCTATCTCTTTTAGCTCTTGTTTATCATTAATATTAATCGATCCTTCATAATCTATAAATCCAAGGATTGTATTTATTAATGTTGTTTTACCAGCACCACTTGCACCAACGATAGCGACTTTTTCTTTATCTTTTATTGATATACTGACGTTGTCTAGGGCAGTTTTATCATCATACATAACTTCTAAATTTTGTATGGTAATTTTATTAATAGAATCTGCTAAGGGAGTTTTTTTATTATTATCCATAGCTGTTATTTCAAAGACTTTTGCTATTTCTAAAGCGGCACCTATAGCTTCTGCTTTTGCATGATAATGAGTACTTAACTCTCTTAATGGCATAAAAAACTCTGGTGCTAATAGTAAGATAAATAAAGCACCTTGTAGCGTCATATTATTTAGAGCCCACCAAATATTATTATTTTCTCCAGCATTAATGAATCCCATACCTAGATATACTGCAACTATAGCTATAGAGGCTGCGGCAAACATTTCTAATATACCTGAAGATAAAAAAGCAATTCTTAAAACCTTCATGGTTCTTATACGATATACATCAGAAGCTTCGAATATTTTTTGGCTTTGTGACTTACTTTTTCCAAAAAGTTTTAAAGTTGTTAATCCTCTCAAAGTATCTAGAAAAGTACTACTCATTCTAGCTAGTGTTTTAAAATGTTTTTGGCTCTCTGACTCTGCACCTAAACCGACGATTATCATGAATAAAGGAATTAAAGGGGCGCATATTAACAGTATTACACCACAGACTATACTTTGAGGAAAAATAAAAACTAAGATAGCTAAAGGCATTAATCCAGATAGAGTTATTTGTGGTAAAAATTTTGTTAAAAATCCTGTTAATCCTTCAACTTGTTCCATGACAGTACTCGTAAGCTCAGCACTAGACATTTTAGATATTTTTATTGGACCTAATTTATTTATATGTTCTATAAGATCTTCTCTAAGTTGCTTTTTCACTATTGAAGCAGCTTTATAACTTACTACTTCTTTAGCCCAACTAAGTATAGCTCTTAAAATAACAATTATTATTATTCCTATAAAATAGTTAATAAGCTGATTTAGTGTGTATTGTTTGATATAAGCTTCATAAGAAATATGTGCTAATAAATATAGTTGGCCAATTAATAATAAACCACTTGTAAAACTTATTAATACAGTTAAATTTATCCATTTTTTAGCTGGTTTTGATATATGTCTTAACCATGAACTAGCAGTTTTTTTATTTTCTTTTGATATATCTGTAGACATCTATCTCTCAAAAATTGATCTTATATAGTTTTAATTTTATTACTGCTAAATTATAACATTCAAAAGACAAAATGTTTAAAGATAGTATTATATAAAAAATTAAGCTTAATTCAGTTATTAAGAATGTGTTAAAATATATAGCATATAAGCAATAGGAGTATATAGTATGAATAAAACTAAAAAGTTAGTATTAGCTGGTGTTTGTTGTGTTATAAGTTTGCCATTGTTTGTAAATGCGGATGCTAGTGATACATGGGGAGCTACTAAAGAGTCTGCCTCAAATTTGTGGGGAGCTACTAAAGATACAGCATCTAATGCATGGGGAGCTACTAAAAACTCAGCATCAAATGTTTGGGGTGTTGCTAAAGATAAAGGCTCAGATGCGTGGGATGCTACAAAAGATACAAGTTCGAATGCGTGGGATGCGACTAAAGATACAACTTCAGATGCATGGGATGCGACTAAAGATACAGCAACAGATGTAGGGAATGCTGCAGAAAATAAAACTCAAGATGTAGGGAATGCTGCAGGTAACACTTTAGAAAAGGCTGGACAGTCTACTAAACAAACAGTAGATGATGGCGGTTTTTAATTTTATTTTATAAATCTATTTAGCCCCTTTATAATAGTCGGGTTTACTTTAATTTTTAACATTACCTCAATCAATAAATGCATATTCCAATATGCCATAGAAATTGAAGATGCTACTGCTAAGCCGTATATTCCATAAAAATTTGTCAGGATTATACCTAGAATTACATTTATAGTTAGAGCAATATAAAAAGCCACGCAAGTATTTTTCTCAAATCCAGCCATATTTAAAATAGTAGCGACACATCCAGATAAAATATTTATTAGTTGGCCTATCATTAATATACAGAAAACATAATATGATGGAATATATTTAGCTCCATATAATAATGTTATTGGATAACCAAATATTAACAGCCCAACTATAGCTATTAGTGATAAGAAAAATATAATCTTAGTATATGATGTAACTCTCTTTTGAAACTCTTCTCTAGGACAGTTTTTATAATCGTCAGCTATATGTGAGAGTACGTTTGAATTAACCGCATTTAAAACAAAAGCTACTAGAGCACTTAGTTGTAATGCGACACCAAATATCGCTATATCCTGAGCAGATGAGATACCCTTTAATATTAATATATCTACTTGAGAAAGTAATAATAGTCCCCATTGCATTAAGGCAAAAGACATATTGCTTCCTATTGGTTTCAAGCTCTTAAAGTTAAACTTCACTATTTGTTTTGACCATATAATGAATATATAAAAAAACATTAGTATAAACATCGAAGCAACTAGAGAAGTCACATTCTGAAGGCTTAGCACTAAAAAGATTGAGATTGATATTAACATTAAGATTCGTAATCCTAATTGAATAAGGTTTGCAAAAACCACTAATCTCTTGGCTACAAAAAAGGACTGTAAAATATTTGCCATAAAGAAAGGTATAGCAAAGGCTAAAGCATAGAGTTCAATATAATTAAAGTTATCTTCAAAATAACCATATAGGATAGCAAGAGCCATAGTGATGATTATTATTGTAAAACCTCTTTTAAAATACCAGTTATGCGTTTCAAAAGTTTCCTGGTCTCTTTCAAAGCCTTGTTTATCAGATCTTCCCCAAGTTCGTGCTAAAATACCGCCAGCCCCCATAGTTGCAATTACTGCTAATATAGTTGCAAGAGTAATACCAAATATATAGTATCCATAGTCTGTCATAGATATACTTCTTGCTAAAAATATAGCAGTGATAAAGGCACAGCCTTGCCCCAATGCTTGGACAAACATTGTGAGTAAAGATTTTGAAAGTATATGATTATTTAGTATACGTTTAATCAAGATTTTTCTTTTTAATTTTAGAGTTTTAATAATTTTATCAACATTACGTGAATATAAGAATAAAAAGCTTATATAGAGTTTTGATTTGCATTAATATTTGCAGCTAGAGACTTCTTTATTATAGTTTTTAGTAGTTCTGCAAAACGGTGGTTTGGATTATTTCTTAAGCAGTTAAGAGCATATTGCTGCAAAATTCCAAGAGGTAAGGTTATATCATCCCTCATTTGAATAGACTTTTCTTTTACAGGGTTTGGGTGTAAAAAAGATTCATCTTTATTTGTAATAGAAAATAAATATTTTTTGGCTAAAGTGTATTCATTATGTAGTTCTTTCCAAAAATCGCTGTATTCGTTGTCTTTGCTTATATGTTTAGTTAAATCAAAATTGGTTTGACCAATGCTTTGCAGGGCATTATCAAAAATACCCTTAATAATTAATGAACGATTATATATTCTTTTTAGAATATCTAGGTTTGTTTGATCTTCTTTTGCTAGCGTATCAATAGCAGTTCCTAATCCATAGAAAGCTAAAATATTTTGTTTCATCTGCATCCAAGAAGTACCGTAAGGGATTGCACGTAAATCATTAAATTTTATTTCTTCTCCAGAATTTCTTTTAGCAGGGCGTGAACCAATATTCATATCACTAATATATTTTAAAGGTGTTATCTCTGTTAGGTAGCCCATAAATTTTTGATGATTTTTTAGTTTTGAGTAAGCATTAAAGGAAAGTTTACCTATGTCAGTTATAAGCTTATTTTCTGTAGCGTTTAACTTTTGAGCATTATGTAAGTTAAGTTTACCGTATAACCCAGAAGTTAATATTTGTTCTAAGTTGTATTGTGCAGTGTCTGAATTTCCAAATTTCGAGGATATACTTTGCCCTTGAATAGTTACTTGTACATCATGGTTTGAAACTACATTTGATAAACCCTTATAAAACAAGAACATATCTCCACCACCACGAGAAGGGGGTCCGCCTCTCCCATCAAAGAAGATAGGTTTTATTCCTTTGGATTTAAAATATTCACTAAGCGATTTTTTAGCTTCGAGTATAGACCAGTTAGCCATAAAATAACCACCATCTTTAGTTCCATCAGAAAATCCTAACATAATTGTTTGAGTGTTTTTCCAAACAGATAAATTATCTCTATAAAGTTTTATTTTAAGCAGCTCATCAATAATAGTGGTTGAGTTTTCTAGATCATCCATTGTTTCAAATAAAGGAACGACTTCAATTTTTATTTTTTTATTTTTAGTGCCTTTATTGAATAATTTAAATAAAGTTATTACTTCTAAGATACTAATAGTAGAGTTTGCATTACTTATAATATATCTTTCAATAGCTTGATAGCTATTTTGCTCTTGTATTGATTGGATGGCCTCAATAGTTGCAATTAGTTCTTTAGCTAAATTACTGCTTATCTTTAACTCATTAAGAGTTTTTTCTTCACACAATTTTACTAAAGCTTCAGTCTTCTCGTCATTAGTTAATTTGTTGTAGTTTAATTTATAATTCTTTCTAAATATTTCAGTGAAGAATTCGTTATGAATTTTAGCATTTTGACGAATATCTAATTTTGCAAAATGAAAACCAAATATTTTAGCCTTTAAGATAAGGTTATTAAGCTTGCCGATAAATAAAGAATCATATTGAGTTTCTACAGTTTTTTTAATTTTACTCAAAGCATTTATAAATTGTTGAACTGTTTCATATTTATCAGCCTTTAATCTTTTTCTTATTTTTAAAAGATCTTCATGAACTTTATCAAAAGTAAGCTTTTTGATTAACTTTTTTAAATCTTTGTTGTAGCAGTCAAAAATACTTTTTCTTAAGTGAGATGAAACATTCTTTGTCACTAAGGCCGTAACGAAAGGGTTTCCATCTCTATCTCCACCTGGCCAAAAACCTATCTCAATGTTTGTATAATCATCTGTAAGTTTATGTTGAATTTTTGGGATGGTATTGTAAAAAACATATTTTAAATACCAGATTATAGATTTAGCTTCATTTTCTGGGGAAGGTTTAGCTTTATTACTAAACTTGGTTTTTCCCATTTGTAAGAAGATATCACGCACTTTGTTTATATCATTCTCTATAATTGCTTTTTTTAGATCATTAATTATAGGTAACACAAGTTTTGCATAGAATTGTGTTGGGTGAGCAGTAAGTACTAATCGAGCTTTATATTCTTTAAGCTCTTTTGAAAAGGTATTTTGTTTTTTGTTTTGTTCAACTTCTCTTATTAATCTAGTTATGCTGTACTCGCCATTTAAATCATGTGTTTTTGCATAAGCAGCCTCTTCAAGAGCATCTATTAGAACTATTTGTCTTTCTATAAATCGAATAAATTGGATAAAGATTTTAAGCTTTTCCTCTTCAGATAATTCTGAAAATGAGTTTTCAACAATCTCTATTGAGTTTTTACCATTTGCTAATTCAGTTTTACAAAAATTTGAAAAAGCTTCTAGTTTTGAATTCGCATAATGTTCTTTATCAAGAGGTAATCCTAAAAAAAGTCCATTCAGCATTTTATATTTAAGTTCAACTTCTGATTTGTAATGTTCTAGAAGTTCATTTCTAATTGAATAAAACGACATATTAAATCTCCTCATCTCTCAGAAGTATTTTAACAGTGTTCGAGCAAAAGGAAATAAAAATAGTTATTTGGTTGGTGTAATAGAATCTCTATAATTTTTAAACTCTAATTGTTCAAAACCTTGTTTAAGTTCATTTAAGGCTTGGCTGTAGCAATTATCTGTATATTCTAGAATAGCTTTTTTATCTGACTCCAGTGAGGCTTGTTTATATATGTGTAAAAGGCTTGCTTGTAATTTCTTACTAACTAGAAGATTATTACTTCCATAAGTCCTAATAAACTCAAAACCACTTTTAATAAACTCTTCAAGAGGTATCTCGGTCATGAAGATTTTTTCATAAATAACATTGCTATCTTCTTTATTATTTTTTAATAAATAATCAATTAACCTAGTGGAAGAATCAATTACAGATATAGCTGTTCTTGGATCATTGATTCCAGGAGAGAGGGCTTTACCTGCTATTTCATCTAGAAGCTCAAGGCAAAAGATAGGATCTTCAGAGTAGATTCTTTCATCAGATAGGATGAAGCTATCAAAAATTTGATCTAAATCATTACTTTTTAGGTTCTTTGTAGTTTCGATATAAGCAACTCTATCTAATATTGTTAAGTGAGAGCCAATAGGCTTTACAATATATATATTGGTATCTTTTTCTTTACAAAAATTGTTTAAAGTAGCAAAATCAATATCGGTTAAAAATCCATAAGATTTAGAATATATAGGTATAGCATTTTCAGGTATTTGGTCTTTAACTAATATATGACAACTTTTGTAAGGATTTTTAATATAATTATCGATTGCTGATTTGGCTTGCTTTTCAGTTATTATCGGTAATATTTTAATTTGTCCAAGTCTAGCGATACTATCAATCCATAAGATAAATGTAAAGATTACCCAACCAATAACACTAATAGTTAAAACAAAAATTAAGAAGATACCTGAATGGTTGAAGGAATTTGACTTAACACCTATTGTTGCGACTATCCCAAAAATAAAAGCTCCAATAAAGCTAGATGTCGCTTTTTTAGAAATATTGTCTTGAAGTAGTAAGGTTAGAACTCGCGGTGTACCAGATTTGCTTGCAGAAGTATAAGCAGAAATCATAGAGCCAACAGCAAAAGTTACTACAACTAACATGCTAGTATTTATTATTGAAAGAAGGGTAGTAACTGTTTCTGCAGTAACTCTTTTAGGATATAAATTAAATATCTTAAACTCTTGAAGAAAGTAGCATATGGAAACTCCTAATATAGCAAGTAAACAATATGCTGTAGGTTTAAACCATAGTTTTGCTTTTAGTCTATATAAGAATTGCTTCAAATATATTATTAATTTAAACATTTTAAAGTATCAGTCTATTTTATAACTGATATTCCTCCCATATATTTTACAAGTGCTTGAGGTATCATGATTGAACCATCTTCTTGTTGATAGTTTTCCATAATAGCTAATAAGGTTCTACCAACAGCTAGTCCGGAACCATTTAGTGTGTGGACTAGTTCAGGTTTTTTCATATCTTTATTTTTATGTCTAGCCTTCATTCTACGCGCTTGGAAATCTCCACACCAACTACAAGAAGAAATTTCTCTATAAGTATTTTGTGATGGTAACCATACTTCTAAATCATAGGTTTTCTTTGCACTGAAGCCCATATCTCCAGTACATAATTTAACTACACGGTATGGAAGCTCTAGTTTTTGTAATATCCTTTCAGCATGAGTTGTTAATAGCTCTAAAGATTCTTCTCCGGTTTCTGCGGTTGTAATATGAATTAACTCAACTTTTTCAAATTGATGTTGCCTTATCATACCTTTAGTATCTCTACCGTAAGAACCTGCCTCACTTCTAAAACAAGGAGTATGGGCTGTATAATGTAAAGGTAAAGAGCTTGTTTCTAAGATTTCATCTCGTACTAAATTTGTCACAGGAACTTCAGCCGTAGGAATTAAACTATATTCAAATTCACCTTGTAATTTAAATAAATCTTCAGCAAATTTAGGAAGCTGTCCTGTTCCATATAAACTGTCATTATTAACCATATATGGTACATATAGCTCTTCATATCCATGTTTTTCTATATGAGTATCAAGCATGAACTGAATTAGCGCACGATGTAATCTAGCTATTTTATTTTTCATAACAACAAATCTGCTACCTGTAATTTTTGCAGCAGACTGAAAATCAATCATTCCTAGAGCTTCACCTAAGTCAGCATGATCTTTAGCGGGTGCTTCTGAATGAAATTGACGAGGAGTACCCCATTTTCTAACTTCAACATTTTCACTTTCATCTTTGCCAATAGCAACATCATCAGCAGGTAAATTAGGCATTTCAAGCATTAGATCATTGATAGAATCTAATAACTCTTTTAGCTTTTTCTCTACAGTTTTTAATTCTTCATTAATTTGTCCAACTTTTTTGAAAATATCACTAGCATCTTTGCCTTTAGCTTTTCTTTTACCAATTTCCTTAGAAATTGCATTTCTTTGTTCTTGAAGCTCTTGAGTTTTTTCTTGAAGGACTTTTCTCTTATCTTCAAGTTTTTGGAATTTTTTTATATCAAGTGTATAACCACGAGTAGCTAATTTTTCTGCAACCTCTTGCAGGTTATCTTTTACATATTTTGCATCTAACATAAAATACCTATTTTGAAAATTTAAAAATTGGAGTGCCAGTCATTTCCTTAGGAATATCTAAGTTCATAACAGTTAAGATTGTTGGAGCGATATCAGAAAGCTTCCCATGTTCTAAGTTTACTTCAGCTTTTTTACTACCTACATACACAAATGGTACAAGATTAGTGGTATGTGCTGTATGAGGTTTGTTAGTTTTTGGATTAACCATCATATCAGCATTTCCATGATCTGCTGTGATAAACATATTTCCATCATTATCTAATATGGCATCTTTAAGCTTCCCTATACATTTATCTAGATATTCGATAGCTTTAATAGTTGCTTCATAATTACCAGTATGTCCTACCATATCAGAGTTTGCATAGTTACAAACTATACAATCGTATTTACCGCTATTAATAGCATTAATTAACTTATCTGTAACTTCAGGAGCTGACATTTCTGGCTGTAAATCATACGTTGCTACTTTAGGTGAAGGAATTAAAATTCTATCTTCCCCTTCAAACTCATTTTCCTTACCACCATTAAAGAAGAATGTCACATGTGGATATTTTTCAGTTTCAGCAATTCTCAATTGAGTTTTATGGTTTTTAGCAAGTATTTCGCCAAGAGTATTTTGTGGTTGCTCTGGAGGAAACGCTACGGAACAATTTAATTTAGCATCATACTGTGTGAGAGTAGTAAAATTTATGTTTAGATGCTTTTCTCTATCAAAACCAGAGAATTCAGGATCTACAAAAGCATGACTTATTTCCCTTGCTCTATCGGCTCTGAAATTCATAAATATAACACTATCACCATCAGTTATATTTACTAGTTCATCATTTTTCATTATGCAGGTTGGAATTACAAATTCATCAGTCTGATCTCTTAAATATGATTGTTCTAAAGCTTCGATTGCTGAGTCACAAATAAATTCGGAGTTACTATTTACTATAGCGTCGTATGCAATCTCAACACGAGACCAGCGATTATCTCTGTCCATAGCATAATACCTGCCAGATACTGTAGCAATATATCCTAAATCTAATTTTTGAAGTAGCTTGTCAGCTTTTTCAATAGATTCTTTTGCTGATTTAGGAGGCATGTCTCTACCATCTAAGAAGGCATGCAAAAAAACTCTTTTAACTCCTTTATCTTTTGCCATCTTTATTGCTGCAAAAATGTGTTCTTCATGAGAATGAACTCCACCTGGAGAAAGTAGACCCATTAAGTGTAAGTTAGAGCCATTTTTAACAACATCATCCATTGCTTTACAGAGAGCTTCATTTTTCTCAAAAGAGCCATCCTCGATAGCTTTATCTATTTTGGTAAGCTCTTGATAAACTATTCTTCCAGATCCAATATTTACATGTCCAACCTCAGAGTTGCCCATTTGTCCTTTTGGTAATCCAACGCCTAGACTAGAAGCATTTAATAAAGTTTTAGGATAAGCCTTCCATATGCTGTCCCAGTTTGGAGTGTTGGCATTTTTGATAGCATTGAAATAGTCGCTTTCACTATATCCCCATCCATCTAGAATAAGTAAAAGAGTCGTTTGTTTCATAAAAGCTCCAGTGAGTTTTTATTAAAAAGAGAATTAATGATAATTATAACTTTATATTTAAGTTTTGTCTGCTTTGTTATTAAAAAAGTTGTAGCTTTTGAAGTGTAAAGTAAAGATTTGTTTTATACTATATTATTTTGATGATTATTAGATTTCTCATCACTAGCATCATAGATCTTTCTTATTATATATAGAGGCCTTTGTTTAGTTTCAATAAATATTCTTCCTATATATTGACCCAACATGCCAATGCCTATCATTTGTAGACCACTAAAGAATAACAAGAAAGTTATTATAGATGGATACCCTGGGACATTGACACCAAAAAGTATAGATTTAAAGATGATAAATGAACCATATAAAAAACCTGATAGGGCGATTATAACACCTAAGTATGACCATACTTCTAAAGGGGTTTTGCTAAAACTAGTAATTCCATCTATAGAAAATTTAAATAATTTCCAATAGTTCCATTTTGTTTTTCCAGCAGCACGTTCTTCTCTTGCATGATAGATGACTTTTTCTTTAAAGCCAATCCAGCTAAGAAGACCTTTATTAAATCTAACTTTTTCTTTTAACTCTAGAAAGGCATTAATAGCAGCACGATTTAATAATCTATAGTCTCCAGCATTTGGAGTAAGTTTAGTATCATCACTAATTTTGTTAATTAATTTATAAAAGGCTCCGGCTGATTTCTTTTTCATTAAAGAATCAGTATCTCTATTTTCTCTTACAGCAGTTACAACCTCATATCCCTCTAGCCAATAATTTACCATTTCTAATATTAACTCTGGAGGATCTTGTAGATCCGCATCTATAGATATAGCTGCATCACCATTACAGTTTGCAAAGCCTGCATATAGAGCTGACTCTTTACCAAAGTTTCTAGATAAATCAATTATCTTAATTTGAGGTATAGATTTTTGTTTTTCTATTAGTAGCTCCAAAGTATTGTCAGTACTTCCATCATTTACAAATACTAGTTCATAGTTAGTCGGTAATTCATTTAGTATTGGTAGAAGTCTTGAGAATAATATATCTAAACCTTCAGCCTCTTCCTTTACTGGAACTATAATGCTTGTTAAAAGTTTCTTTTCTGCCATAAGACAAAGGGATTTGTATTTCTAAATATAGTAACTTTATATTCTATGCTGTAAAAAATCCACTAATCTTTAAATTCATTAATATAATTTTTACTGTTATAATCATAGATTACATAAGATTGTTTGATACTAAGTTTAAAAATGTCTAAACCTTTAGCGTTTAAGAAAGTAGCAATAATAGGGAAGCATTATAGAAAGACAGTAAGTGAAATGGTCGAAAGCCTATATCATAAACTGACAAAACTTGGTTTTATTGTAACAATTGAAAAAGAATCTGCAGAAGATCTGAGCATTAAAGTAGAAAGTGTGATGACTTTAGAAGAAATTGCACTAACTAAAGATGTTGCAATTATCATAGGAGGCGATGGAAACTTCCTCCAAGCTTCTAGAAAAATGTCTATATACAATAACATTCCTGTAATAGGCGTAAATAAGGGCAAGCTTGGTTTTCTAACTACAATAAACTCTGATGAAGAAAGCATAGATAAAGAGTTGATACCTATTTTGAATGGTGAAAATAGTAGTGCTAATATGTTTATGTTAAAGAGTGTTGTAGATAATAGACATAATGTATCTCCTGAAAAATCTGTAGCCTTAAATGAAATAGCTATTACTGCTGGTAGTGGTAGGATGTTCGGTTTAAAGGTTTTTATAGATGGATGGTTTGCCTTTGATCAAAGGGGCGATGGCTTAATTATAGCTACTCCAACTGGCTCTACTGCTCATGCTATGTCTGCTGGTGGACCTATATTGAATCCAAACCAAAATAGCATCGTGATAGTTCCTATTTGTTCACACTCATTAAATAGTAGACCTTTAGTTATATCATCTGAAAGTAGGGTTGACATAATTGTCACTAGATACAATGATCCTTCGCCTGTTTTAAGTATAGATGGACGAAATGAGATAATATTAAAACCCAGACAAAAAGTTACAATAACTAAATCTCAGAAAAAAGTGAAAGTATTACATACTAAAAGATATAACTATTATGATACTCTAAGAAATAAATTAGGGTGGAGTAAAGTTTTATTCTAATTCTTTAAGATATAAATAATTCAACTAAGATAATTACCGAAAAAATAGAAATAAAGCATCCAGAAACAAATTCAATTTTTTTAAGCTGCTTAAAGAATGTGCCTCTTAACTTATCATTTCCAAAAAATATAGCTACTATCATAAACCAAAGTACAGTTAGTAAAGCGATCATTAACCAAATTGCTAAAACCCCAGTGTTTGAAAGCTCTTCAACTAAGCTTAGCATTGAGCTAAAAAATATAATAGCTTTTACATTAGCTAGGTTTGTAAACGCTCCCATCAAGAATACTTTTTTCTTAGTAATGTTGTTAAAGTTTTGAAGATTATTTACATGGGTTTTAGAGTTTGAGCTAGTATCATCTTTTGAAAATACATTTTTGAAAAGATTTATCGCAATATATATTAAGTAACTCACACCAATTAAAATTATTATTTTAAATAACCATGGTTGCTGATGTTGTAAAAATGAGCCAAGCCAATAAGTGATAAAGCTATTTAATAAAATTCCTAAGCCAATGCCTAAAGCAGTAATAGTGCCATAGCGATATCCATATTTAATTGAGTTGCTAATAGTTACAAAAAAATCCGGTCCAGGTAATATTAGACAACTTATATGCAAAACTATGATTGATAGAAAAATTAGCATTATATTTGTCCCTCCAAATTTTTTATATTTATACTGTAGCCTCGTTCGAAATTACTATAAAATATTAGCATTAAGATTAGGTACTCAATGTATATAAATGTCTGAGCAAAAGCAAGAGAATTTGAGGCAGGTTAAAAGCTTTGTTAGAAGAACTGGAAGAGTTACTAAAAAGCAGCAAAGCGCCATAGATAATTTTTCTGAGAAGTATATGCTTCCTTATGATGCAAATAATAAAATTAATTTTAAACAAATCTTCAACAATGATAATGATGTTATTCTAGAGATTGGTTTTGGTATGGGATTCAGTCTTGTACAAATGGCTTTGGAAAGTCCTAACAAAAATTATTTTGGGATAGAAGTTCATAAAGCCGGTGTAGGTAATATTATTCATGAAATTGAAGAGAATAAAATTTCGAACCTTTTGATTATGAATCATGATGCTGTAGAGGTATTTAAAAACAATTTAGAAGATGGTTGTTTATCTGGAATGCAGATATATTTCCCTGACCCATGGCATAAGACTAAACATAATAAAAGAAGGCTTGTGAATAACGTGAACTTGGAATTGTTTGCTTCTAAAATAAAAGTAGGGGGAGTCTTACATTTTGCAAGTGACTGGCTACCATATGCAAAAGAGGTGTTAAAACTTTTAGAAGCGGATGCAAGCTTTGAAAATATGTATGAAGGATTTGCACCAAGACCTGAGTGGCGTCCTTTGACAAAATTTGAGAAAAGAGGTCAAAACTTAGAGCATCCTATATCGGATATTTTATTTAAAAGAATTTAAGGAAATATTTTGAAGATCGCAAGATATAAAAAAGGTTTTATAAGTGTATCTGATTATGATAGTAAATTACATTTTAATAATGTTTATTGTCCGGACTGTGGAAAAGCTAAGGTTAAATTAGTTCGGAAAGCTAATTCTAATCCATATTTTGTGTTTGTAGATGGAGAGGGTGAGCATGATGAACTGTGTCCATATTTTGAGCAAGCTATAAAAGAAGATGTTATAAAAAGTCTTCTGAGTAGTGAATCAAAAAAAGATATGAGTAAACTAAACTTTCTTGTGAATTCTAATTTAGAAAGGTCTATAAATCTACTATCAAAACTAGAGAATGATGGAGATTTGAATTATGAAAATATCTTGGATTTGATGCCTAAGAAAAGACAATTTTTAGCAGAGAAAAGGATAAGAGAATATAAAAAACAGAATATTCAATCTATCAATGCGGAAGAGTTAGGATCATATTTAGAAGAGATAAAAAATAAATATGTTGTTGTATACGGTACGGCAGGTATTTCTATATCTGATATTGAAGATAGTAAAAAAATAATTTTTAAGATAAATAAAGACTCGAGGTTTTCTATTTTTTTAGCGCCACAAAAGGCAAAATATTTAAAATATAATGGTGGTATTAGAGCTAAATTTGCGGTATTTGGTAAAATAAAAGTTAGTGGAGAGCATGTAAATATTGAAGTGCGTTCGACTAGGGATTTAGTTATTAAAGAGTGATTGAGCTATGAATATTATAATAAGAAACGAAAAGCTTAAAGATCAGGAAGAAATATATAAAGTTATTGCGCAAGCTTTTGATAGTGATGATGAAGTAAAGTTAGTCAGACTATTACATGCTAGGCATCATGGAGTTATCTCATTAGTGGCAGAGTTAGGAGGAAGGGTGGTTGGTCATATAATTCTTTCAGAGATGTCATGTGACGATGTTGATAATATAAAAATATTTGGACTTGGACCTATGGCAGTTTTGCCAGAGTATCAACATAAAGGAATTGGAACAAAATTAGTCAAATCGGTTATACAATCAGCAAAAGATTCAAAAATAGATGCTATTTTTGTATTAGGTCACCATAACTATTATCCAAAATTTGGCTTTCACTCTACAGATGAATATAAAATACTAAGTGAATATGATGTTCCTGCAGAAGTATTTATGGTATTTGATATAACAAATAAGCTAAAGATATTAGAAAATAAAACGGTTAAATATGCAGAGGAGTTCAGTAAAGTATTTTAACTAGTTTTTAACCATCCTGTAATGCTTAAGCGCTTACCCGATAATATGGGAAGAACTTCATGTTCTATTGTTTTACTATCAAATATAATTATTTTTCCATTGGTAGGAGAAATTTCTTTAGTTCCATCTTTTAAATAAAGTTTAAGTTCGCCACCATTATTTATTGTCCAGGTTTTATTTAAATAACAAACAATAGATATAACTCTTCGATCATCATTTTGGAAAGTATCTATATGTTTTTTATAAAAAGTTCCTGTAGGGTAGATAGCATAATGAAACTCTTTTGAAATAATTCCAGCAAAGCATGTTTTGTTTAAATAATTAACAAAATCATTTATTTTAAGAAAAAAAGCATGGGCATGTTTAGTTTCATCTAACCAATAAATAAAGTCTCCTCTGATATTCTTTTCTATAGTTTCAGTAAGTCTATTACCCACTGCAGATTTTCTAAATTTATCTTCTTTATTTAAGGTGGCTAGTTCTTTTCTTAACAAATCTGTTTCATCATTTTCTAGCCAGTTTTCAACAATCGAATATCCATTGCCTAAGTATTCAGATATCATTTTTTCATAAAAAGGATTTAAAGGAGTATTGATCTGCTGATACATCAAAAATATATGTGATGTTATAGTGATAGGATTATATATTAGATATTAAATATAGGTTATTAAATTTTTATAATAAAATCATCCAAATACTCATCCTCACCGACTTCATATTCTGAAATTGCAATATGCTTAGCTGATTTTTTTAATTCATGCATTTTTTCAGTAGAGCCAGTTATTAAATGGTGCCATTCTGGTAAATCTTTTCCTTCAAAAAGCCTTTTATATCCACAAGTTTCAGGAAGCCATTTATGAGCGTGATTTTTTAGCTGCTTATATGTTAGTTGTATACAATCTTTTACTAGTTTTTTTCTTTCACTATACATAGCGCATTGGCATTTAGAAATATCTAATAATTTGCAGCTAACACGTGTGTAATGAACTTCATCAGTTTCTTCATCTTGTAGTTTATTTAGACAGCATAATCCACAACGATCACATATAGATTCCCATTGAGTATTATTCATGTCTTTTAGATCAATTTCTTTCCACCATCTGTGCATAATTAGCTTTTATATGTATAATGTTAGCCTAAACATTTTAATAGTATAATAAATAAGTGGGAAAAGCCACTTCAGTAGAAAATCTAAAGGTGCAAAATGAAAACTACAGCAAGAGCTAGAAATAATGCGAGACTATATGCAGTTCAAGCACTTTATCAAAGAAAAATAGCAGAAACATCATATGATGAGTTAAAGGTTCAATTTTATTCAGATAATGCAGATAGGCACGAGACTGATTGGGACTTTTTTTATAGATTGATTGATGCAGTGAATAATTATGAGTTAGATATCGATAAATATATTGAGGAAAGTGCGAATGAAGGTATTGATTCAATAAATTATGTCGATTTAGCTGTTTTAAAAGTTGGAGTTGCAGAACTTATGGAGTGCTTAGAGAATCCATATCAGATTATTATAAAAGAATATGTTCAGCTAGCATATAATATGGGAACTGAGAAAGGGTATCTATTTGTTAATGCTGTTTTACAGAAGCTTTCTCAAGTTATCAGAGGTGAAGAGTAAAGTTATCTTGAGATGCTAAAAAGTTGAATTTTTGTCTATGTTCTTTTTGAGCATCCTTATCTAGTGTAGATTTTAATATAGACTCTTTATACTCTTCGTGACGTAAGATATCTCCGTTAAAGTCAATAATCATACTATCTCCAGAATACTTAAGATTTGGGTCTTCTCCAACTCTATTACAAGCGATAACAAATGTTTGGTTTTCTATTGCTCTAGCTGTTAAAAGAGCTTGCCAATGCTTACGACGGGATTCTGGCCAACAAGCCACATTTATTAATATGTCGTATTCATTTTTATTGCAGTTGAATACGGGAAATCTTAAATCAAAACATACAGTTAAAAGTATTTTAAAACCTTTATATTCTATGATTTCTCGCTTATTTCCTCCGATATATTTTTTATCTTCTCCAGCATGGACAAATAAATGGTTTTTGTCATAAGTGAATACTTCCTTATTTGAAGTTACAAAATATAAGCGATTTGCTATTTTAGAAGAATTGGTAAATGTAGCAGCACTACCAACGATAGCAGTATTTTTACCTTTAACTTGAGAGTACATCCACTCTATTACATCTTCTTCATTACTTGGAGATGTTGTTGGATTCATAATGAATCCAGTGCTGAACATTTCTGGTAATACTATTAAATCAACATCATTTTCCAAAGAATTAATCTTTTCAGCAAAATTTTTATAGTTTTGTTGCTTATTTTCCCAAACGATATCGCTTTGAATTACGGCTACTTTTAAATTTTGCATAATATCTCAGCTCCTTTAATGATAGCGTCATCCTTTTTAGCAAAGCATAACCTTAACAGTCCATGTTCAGGTTTTTCATAAAAAGAAGAGCAAGGAATTAGTCCAACTCCATACTCTTTAATTAAGCGAGTACAAAACTCCATATCATTCTCATCTGATATGCCTCTATAATCTAGTATCTGGAAAGGAGAGCCTTCCCACGCCAATAATTTAAATTGAGAGTTTTTTAATTTTTCTCTAAGTAAAGCATTTTGCTTTTTATAAATTTTATTTAAATTTAAATAGTATTCAGGATGTTCTACAATACCATCAGCTAAAGCTAGCTGCATTGGATGTGATGGGGAAAATGAGCTGACTTGCTTTACTACTATAATATATTCAATAACAGCTTTAGGAGCAATGCAGATTCCAATGCGCCATCCTGTCAGATTGAATGTTTTACCAAGAGACTGGAATACTACAAGTTGATCACGTAATTCAGGAATTTCTAAAGCACTAGTGAATTCATCACCAGCATATATATGTTCATATACCTCATCAGCAAACAGTAGGATATCTTTGCCTTTTATAATTTTAGCTATCTCTTGATATTCCTCTTTAGAAATAACAGTACCCATAGGGTTATGAGGCGAGTTTAGAATAATTACCTTAGTTTTATCTGTAATAGCATTGGCAATAGCTTTTACATCTATTTTACCACTTTCTTGAAGTTTTAATCTTACAGGAATACCTTGGTTCATGAGAGTAACGCTATTATATGGATCATAAGTTGGATCAAAGAATATAACTTCATCTCCTTTTTCAATATATGAAGTTAAAACAGCGTATATAGCTTCTCCAGCACCTGAGGTTATTATAATATTGTCAACATCTACATTAGTGTCATAACAGATTTTGACTTTTTCTTTTATAGCTTGACGTAACTTAGGAGCGCCAGGAATAGGGGCATATTGGTTAAACCCTTTTTTCATATAATAAGTTGTTTTATCAATAAACCATTCAGGAGTATCAAAATCAGGAGCACCTTGAGTAAAACTAACAGCATTATGTTGAGCGGCCATTGTAGCCATTTTTCCATATACAAATGGGGTAGTATCTAAATATGGTTTTGCTTTTATCATTTTAAAATAATTCAAAAATTAGGTAATTTTGATTATATATTACAGTTGCTTTTAATGACAATATAAACAGAGATTTATTATGTAAGAAAAATTGATTATTTTAGTATTTTATTAAGTTCTTGAATAGTTATTTCTTGTTTTTCTTGAGTCTTGCGGTTCTTATATTCAATTAAACCTTGCTCTAATAATCTGTCACCAATTATCACGTGATGAGATATGCCTATCAAATCTGCATCAGCAAACATCACTCCTGGTCTAGCACCTCTATCATCCAATAGCACTTCTATACCTTGTGATATTAAGTCAGCATACAGTTCATCAGCTACTTTTTTTACTTCATCAGATTTTGTATAGTTTATAGGTAGTATAGCAACTTGATATGGGGCTATAGCTTCTGGCCAGATTATCCCATTCTCATCATAAGATTGTTCAATAGCAGCAGCAACTACACGGCTTACACCAAAACCATAACATCCCATTAGTATTGGTTTGCTTTTTCCATCAGGTCCTATAATTTCAGCTTTCATAGGTTTTGAATATATGTCTTCAAGTTCAAAGATGTGTCCAACTTCTATTCCATTAGTTAATTGTAAGGAGCCTTTATTATCAGGAGAAACATCGCCTTCAACTACATTTCTAATATCAGAAGTTTCATAATCCTTAACATCCCTATCCCAATTTACATTCATATAGTGATAGTCATCTTCATTAGCACCACAGCAAATATCAGTAATCATCATAGCGCTATAATCAGCTATGATTTGGATAGGGCAGTTAACTATTCCTAGTGAACCTGGATTAGCATTAAAAAGTGAAAAAATTTCTTCACGAGTTGCCATTGTATATGGGGCAGATATTTGTGGAAGTTTATTTATCTTTGTTTCATTTAATTCATGATCTCCACGAATGACTAGAGCAAAGAAATTATTATCCTTATCTTTTATAACCATCGTTTTTATTGATTTTTTGACATCAAGCTTCATCTCATTACAAAGCTTTTCGATAGTCTTCATATTTGGAGTGTAAATTTTCTCAATAATATTATTAGAATTGGTTCTTGAGTTTAAATTTGGTCTAGCATAAGTAGCAAGCTCAATATTTGCTGCATACTCACTTCCATTACTATAGCATATGATATCTTCACCAGCATTTGCTAATACTTGAAACTCATGGCTATTATCTCCACCGATAGCACCAGTATCTGCTTTAACTGGACGGTATTTTAAGCCTATTTTATTAAGGATATTTGAATAAGTTTCATACATTGTTTGATATGTGTTATGCAAACATTCAGAATTCTCATGGAAAGAGTATGAGTCCTTCATAATAAATTCTCTTGCTCTCATAACACCAAACCTTGGGCGAATCTCATCTCTAAATTTAGTTTGTATTTGATAAAGGTTTAATGGAAGTTGCTTATAGCTCTTTATAACGCTTCTAGCCATATCAACAATAGGTTCTTCATGAGTTGGGCCATAACAGAAGTCTCTATCATGTCTATCTTTCAGTTTTAGTAGTTCTGGTCCAAATTTATCCCATCTATGAGTTTCTTGCAAAAGCTCTGACGGAAGTATACTTGGTAAAAGAAGTTCACTTGCTCCAGATTTATTCATCTCTTCGCGAACAATATTTTGTACTTTTTGTAGTACTTTTAATCCCATAGGCAGCCACGTATAAACTCCTGAAGCTAGCTTTTTAATTAAACCAGCTTTTAGCATATATTGATGACTAATAAGAACAGCTTCTTTTGGAAGTTCTTTGGTTGTAGCGATAAGTGCTTGAGAGGCTTTCATCAAATTATTTCTAATAGTTCTTAATGTTGCTAAATTATAGCAAAAAAAAATATTATCAAATAACAAAAATGATTCCAGACAGTGAAGTTGAGGAGATTATGAAAAACTAAGGAGTTATTCAGTATAAAACTGTCTAGAATCATATTCTTTAAGTCGAATAAATATGAGAAAGAATTTTTTGGCTCCCCGAGACGGACTTGAACCGCCGACCAATTGATTAACAGTCAACTGCTCTACCGACTGAGCTATCGGGGAACTGGTGACGGGTATTGTAGCAAATTATGACATTGAGTCAACACCTTATGAGATAAATATTGTTATTTTTATAATTTTTTTGTTAAAAGCCAATAATTTTCAGGATCAGAAGGGCAAAGATGAGGTCCGCACTCAATAAAAACACTAATTGTATTGGCTAAGGTTAATATAATTATTAAGGTAACTGCTATTTTACATATAAGAGGAACTTTAATATCTATTTTTTCATTTGGGCTAAATAATCCTGCAACTGCTGAATATATTATAAATACAGCGCTTATTATGAAATTCCATGTATACATATGTAGAGATAGAAAAGCATCTCCATAATTGCCCGTGCCTGGAACAATATGAAGTAGTATTTGAGTAAGAGCCATACTCGCATTTAATACAGCAACTAGTACTACAAAAAAATAATGCTTTGATTGATTGCCATGGATAAGATTTAGAGTAAGTCCAAATGTTAATAAACAAAGAGCAATTCTTTGAAATACACATAAAGCACATGGTAACTCATTTAAAAAAAGTTGATAATAAAAGGCCATGCAAAGAACGATAGTTAATCCTATTATTGCTATAGAATCTAAAGTATTTAAAATTTTTCTCCTGACTTCCATGAGTTCATTCCTTATAGCTGTATGTTTATATATCTTATAGTGTGAGGAATAAAGACTATAAGTAGAAGAGTTAGTGAAATAATGAAAAATGTTAATGCTAATTTATACTTTTTAGTTGTAGCAGAAATCAAGCATATAAGTGAAAAGAGAAATATTAATAAAATCATAAGTTAACTCCCAGAATTTTTTATAGAAAAATTTTACAGCAATAAATATTAAAAGAATATTTAAATAAATAATAAGGCTTATAAGAAAAATTTATAAATACTATAGATACACTTAGGGCTACCTGACAATCCACAATATGAGATAAGAAATGAGGAGAAAATGTGAAACTGCAAGGCAGTCCTAAGTGTAACTTGTAAGGGTTATAAACCCTTATGAAATCAATAAATGCATATCAAATTTCTATCTGGCTCCCCGAGACGGACTTGAACCGCCGACCAATTGATTAACAGTCAACTGCTCTACCGACTGAGCTATCGGGGAACTTCTATTTGCTATAATAACTATGCAAAAATATGAAGTCAATATATTTTTTAGCATTTTCCACTTCTAGCTAATTATGTTATCATTTTAAATTAATTAAATTCTAAAGTTAGGTGCTTCAAAATGGCTAATGACGTTGAGATAAGACAGCAAGAAGTTGTTGAGGAATTGTTTTTTTTTGAAGACTGGGAAGATAAGTATGATTATGTTATTTCTTTAGGTAAACAGCTGCCTATTTTTCCAGAAGATAAAAAAATTCCTGAAAATATAGTAAAAGGTTGCCAATCACAAGTTTGGTTTGATTATGAATATAGTGAAGGAAGGCTTCATTTTATAGCAACTAGTGATGCTCTGATTGTATCAGGACTTATAGGACTTTTGTTAAGGGTCTATAATGATGCTAGGCCTAAAGATATAGTAGAGTCTAATATTAGCTTTATATCAGAAATAGGTTTTAGTAATAATTTAAGTGCTACAAGAGCTAATGGACTTAAATCAATGTTAGACTTTATATATATAACAGCTAATAAATATAATTAAAATGGTCAAAGTGGCAGATATACTGATTTGTCGTCCAGAAAAAGATGCAAAAGTTTTAAGAGATATTTTAATTGAGCATAATATTACTTCTGTAATATTACCCACAGTTTCAATTGATTATTTAGATTTTTCTTTTGATAAAAGAGTCTTTACGGATATTATTTTTACTAGTAAGTATGCGGTACAAGGTTTTTTTGACGTATATGATGAAGTTGTTCTTAATAATATTAAAATATGGGCGATAGGAGAGAGTACAGCAAAAGTTCTTTTAGGAAAAAATCTCTTAGTTAACTATCCAGAAAAATATAATTCTGAAGCGCTGTATGATCTTTTATCAATAAATGGGTTTGATGGTAAAAAGATAGCTTTAGTTAGTGGAGAAGGTGGAAATGACTTTTTAGAGAAAACTCTTTCAAAAAATGTCGAGTGCAAAAAAATTAAAACATATAAGCGAGATTTTCAAAATCCAGAACAATTATTAGAAAAATATAATCATTATTTTCATAATAAATCTCCTAAAATAATAGTTACGACAAGTCTAGATGTGTTTAATGCTTTAAATACAATTTTTCCTATAAATTCAAAACCTATAAATTCTATAGTTACAATAACAAGCACAAAAATGCTAGAATGTGTAACAGCAGAGGGCTTTAAAAAGACTTTATTTTTAGAAAAAGTTGATAATCAAAGCATTTGTGATGTTATTAAGAAGTTTTTTGAAAGGAATTAATATATGTCAGGTAATGAAATTAATAATCCAAATAAAGATATAAAACAGAAAAGAAGTAAAGCTATTCCTAGCTTATCATTAATTATTTCATTAGCGGCTTTGGCTGGGAGTGGGTTTACATATTTGAGTTTTAAAAATACTAACTTAACTCAAGATCAAGGAGTTGGCCAAGAAATTAAGATTAATAGCTCTAAAATTGAGAGTTTTCAAAAAAACTTGGAAGATATAGAGTCTTCAAGAGGTCAAGTTTTAGCTAGTCTTAATGATCAAAATCAAGCTCAATCACAAAGCATTGCAGCATTACAAAAGCAAATAGAATATTTAAATGCGCAAGTAACTTCACCGACTAGAGATGTTTATACAGATTTATCTATAATAAATATACAATCTGCTATAGATTATTTAACTTTAGCAAAAGATGTAGCTTTATTTTCAAATGATACAGTTAAGGCTAATAGTTTAATTAATGTAGCTTTTCAAAAGCTTCAATCTGTACCAACAGTAGAAATAAGTGCATCAGAGCAAGTAAGTGTGAGAAATGCTTTAAAAAATCATACTACATCGACAGATGTGATCAGAAATTTTATAGTTATTGAAGGACAAATTGCAGGTTTAACCTTAGTTACTCCTGAAAATGCAACTCAACCTAAAACTCAGAATAGTAGTGATGATAAGAGTAAATTGCTTGGCTATTTAGGCTCAATGGTTGAAATTCAAGATATATCAAAGGATCAGAAATTAATAGCAACGAAAGAATCTCAGCAATATATATCAGATACTTTATATATGACTCTTATAAATTTACAGAATGCATTATACATAAATGATGAAACATTTATTAAACAGGCAAAAGATAATTTATTAAATATTCTAAAAACCTATTTTGTTCAAGATGATAAAGCAAAGCAGGTAATATCTGAGATTGAAAAATTGCATACTCAACAGTCTGGAAGCTTAAGTGATGAAATTGATAAGTTGATAGATAAATTAACAAAACAACAAAATCAGTTAATATCAGAAGCTAAGCAAAATTCTAATAGTATTAAGGAAAATTAAGATGCTAAAGATTTTTAAATTTATAGTAATAATAGCTTTAGCGACTGTTTTGGGCTTATTGGTTTCAAAATATGATGGCTATGTAATGATAGTGGTTGCTGGAAAAGTGATTAAATTGAATCTTGTGTTTTTCAGCTTATCAATATTGGTCTTAATATTTTTACTTTTCTTTGCATATAGATTGGTATGTGTTTTAGTAAATATTCCTATAGCTTTAGGGAAGTGGTTTTTAGGTCTCTTTTCAGCGAATAAGGAGCAAAAGTTTGCTGATATAATTTCTGGAGTATCTTTAGGTAATAAAGATAAGATCTTAAATATAAATCTTTCAAAATTAAAGAAGACTGTTCCTAAAGATCTACAAGAGTATATAACTTTTGCTAAATTAAAGTTAATAGCAGAAGCTGAGAAGGCAGAGGACTTAGAAAAAGAGGTAGTTAAATTAGATCCTAAAAGTTTTATATATAGGTACTTTTTAATTTATACGCAAGCTTTAAGACATCAGTATCACGAAGCAACACTGGGTATAAATGGTCTTCTTTTAAATGAGAAAAGAAAAGAGTTTAAAAAAGAGATTGTTTCACTTGCTGTGAAAATTGCTATAGCTAAACAAGATTCGGAATTTGCTTTTAAACTATTAGATAGATATTCAGATATCATCCAAGATGAAGTGAGAAAAGACTTAGCTATTCTTACATTAACTGGGGCTACAAATTTAAGTGATCTTAAAAAAACATATAATGATTTTGATCAGTTAAGTGATGATGTTGAAATAGCATATGCTAGTAAATTATTAAAGTTTGATGAACTTAAAAGTGCAGAAAAAGTTTTGAAAAAACTTATACGATCTGAAAATGTTAATCCATCAGCTTTGTATATTTATGTAACAGCGTTTAGTACTAATTTATCTAGAGTATTTAGTAAGGTTTGTAATGATGAAAATACTAATATAGATAGTATGTTAGTATTGTTAGAGTTAGCAATGATTAAGTCTGAGAAAGATATTTTTAAAGATACAAACGAGTATATAGAAAAAAACTTTGCTGAAAAAATGAGCGTTCAGCAAAGAGAAAAGTATAATCATATCTTATGTAAGTTCTTTATAAAGAATGGTGGCGCATCGGGTATAGATTTATCTGTTTCAAAATTAGTTTATAGTGATCAGGAAGAGCATGATGCAAATTAAAAGATGGTTCTTAGATAATAGTTTAAGAAATTATCAGTATGTTATTTATGATGATGTAAATGCTATTGTTGTAGACCCATTAAGAGCTGATATATATAGTGATTTTTTAAATAGTAAAAAATTACAATTAAAAGCTATTTTAGTAACTCATAAACATGGTGATCATATAGCTGGAGTAAATAAACTTCTAGAAGAATTTCCTTCAGCTAAGGTTTATGCTTTTGAGGAAAATGATAGATTTAAGCCAGATGTTTATGTGAAAGAAGGTGATAATCTTGATTTAGGATTTTGTAAAATTAAGGTTTTCTATACACCTGGACATATAGCAGATCATGTTTGTTATTTGTTCGATGATGAGAAGGCTTTATTTTGTGGAGACACATTGTTTAATGCTGGAGTTGGCGGAGTTCAAGCGGCGACAGCAAATGTTAAAGATCTTTATCACTCCATATCCAAATTAGTTAAGCTTGATCGAGATATAAGGCTATATCCAGCACATGATTATTGGGAAGGAAACTTAGCCTTTGCATTAAGTATTCTGCCTAATGATGAAGCTTTTTTGCATTACAAAGAAACAGTAGTTCCTCTTGTGGCAGACCACAAACCCATAGTAACTCTTTCTGAGGAAAGTAAATTTAATATATTTATTAGGTCTTTAAGTGACAATAAGCTAAGTGATGCTTTACCTAATTATAAGTTGGGTCAAGAAATGTTTATTAAATTGAGAGATTTGAAGAATAATTTTTAGTTAGCTTTATCTTTGTTGTCTTTTTTATTATTGGCATTCTCTTTTGAGTCATCATTTTTTTTCTGATCTTCAGGCTCTATTTTGACCTTGTTTATTTCTCTAGTGAAGCCCATGTTAATGCCAACTTTTTGTAGTTTTATAATATCTGGAGCCATAGCTCTTTGACTGTCATATGGTCCTATATACATTCTTATCCAGTTGCCAACTTCTTCAAATTTTGGTTTTAAGCCAACACTTTCCATTTTTTGAGTATAATATTTTGTTTCATTCATATTTCTGAAAGAAGCTACTTGGAAAATATATGTATACTTATATTGGGCTCTTTCACTAGAAGGAACAGCATCTACTTCAACAGTCTCATTTTTTAGTTTGTTGTAAAAAGTAAATGTCATTTTATCAGCATTTTTAATATCAAGATCTTTATTGAAATTAGCTTTATCATCACTATTTTCGGTATTTTGTTCATCTGTTTTTTGAGAGACTTCTTTAGATGGTTGACTACTTTCTGTAGATTCAGCTATTGTTTTAGCTTCTTCAGCCTTTTTGTTTTTTAGATGTTTGTTTATTATTTTTGATCCAACAGCCACTGCTAATAATAAAACAACAATAACTATTACTAATTTTTTTTTCTTAGTATTTTTAACTTCTTGTTTCTGTTGTACTTCTTCTTCCTGTTTTTTCTTAGGAATATCTAGTTTTGAAAGATCTCTCATTTTAGTGTTATAATTTTGATTGTATGAAGATACACAGTAATTTATTAATGTTATACTAAAACAGTCTCATAATTAAGATATATCGGCAAAAATGGTGAAGAATAACTTCTTTAAAGAAAGAGACTGTAATAATTAAATTAGAACGAGTAGTGAAGGATTATTTTAAAATGAATTTCAAAAGAAAAGCTTTGGCTCTTTTAATGGCATCATCAGCATTAACATTTACAGCTTATGCAGATGATATTAAAGAAAATGACATCCAAAAGCAGGCAGTAGAAAAGAATATTGCAGCTGATGATGTTAAAGATTTGATTGTTAGTGATATAAGCTCACTTTTGTCATATCAAAACCAAGTTACAGTAGGGAACGTTAAAGTAGATAATTCTAGAAATATTAGTGCTTCAAATTTATTGATAATTTCTAAAGATAAACAAAAGCTAAATATGTCTATAAATCAACTTGAGATCCAAGGTTTAGATGCAAATGGCACAGTAGATGGGGATTTCAAGGCTAGTATAGAGGGGTTAAGTATTACAAATTTACCAACAGCAGTTGCAGAAAGTGAAATAGTGCCTGTAGATGATAAAGATGAAGCAATCGCTGGAGCTGCAAATAATGATGATCTAAATGGGACACTGTTGAATATACTTGGAGAGGGAATTTATAATATTTCTATTAAGTATGATTATGATAAGAAACATTTATCATTAGATATTAATTCTACTAATAATAAGCATAAATTTATTTCTGCAAAAATTGATTTTGATAATGTTGATTTGTATGGTGTTAAGGTTAAAGATCTTGGAGATGAATTACCAAAAGCAATAAGCGAATCAAATCTTGGTGATTTTAAAATAACAGCCGATTTTTCTGATGTTATAAAAAGATCTACAGAACAGTTATTAGGAAAATATAAAAATTATCCGTCATTTGTTTTTAATGCTAGTTTTGATAAAGATTCAAGAGATCTTAAAATTTATGCAAATGGCAAACTAGCGGGAAAAGATTTCTTAAAATATTATTTTCTTGCAAAAGACGTAAATCTTCCTGATGTTAGTGTAAAAGAGATACCTGATGATTATGTAGATGCTTTAAAAGTAGCATATATTGATAAATCAAGCTCATTAGTGGATGTTAACTTTGAATTCTCTAGAAAAGATTTTCCAAAAGATTCTAAGGTTCAATCAGTATTTGATTTTACTAAAAAAGATAATATTCAATTTAAACTTCATAGTGATCAAGAGTATAGTTCTTCTAAGTTTAATTCAAACGCAAGTTTTAGTGGACAAGGCTTAGCTAGTTTGAGTGGAAACTCAGTAGGAGTTGTTGATGGTAATCTTGAGCTGCTTCCATATTTGGGATTAATATCAGAGACAGAGAAGAATAGTTTATATAACTGTAAAAACAGACTTTGTATTAAATCATTTAAAATCAAATTTGAGAATAAAGGTCTTTTACAAGAAGTTGCTAAGCTTTTAAATCCAGATCCTAATACTCCGGCTAGTCAAGCTTTAGCTTCTTATGGAGCTTTAGCTCAGTTGTTAGCCGTTCAACAAAAAGATCAGTTTGTCAGAAAGGTTCTATCTTCTGTAGCAATATTTTTGCAAAATCCTCAAAGTATTAGTATAGAAGCAACTGCTAAAAAACCAGTTAACCAAAATGTGGCTATTAAAATGATGCTTGAAGATGCAAATAAGCTTCAAGAAGCAAATAATATTTCAGATAAAGGTGTGAAAGTTAGTGAGAAGCAACCTTCTTTAAAGTTTTTTGGAAATGTGGATAAAATTTTTGATATTAATTTTCTTGTGAACGGTTCGAAGACTAACGTTTAATTGGGATTTTTCTACTAAATTATATTGACAATAAATAAAAATAAGGTAAGATATCTTCTCATAAAGCGGGAATAGCTCAGTGGTAGAGCACAACCTTGCCAAGGTTGGGGTCGCGAGTTCGAGCCTCGTTTCCCGCTCCATACTCTTGCATGAGTGGCTGAGTAGCAAAATGGTTATGCAGAGGCCTGCAAAGCCTTGGACGCCGGTTCGATTCCGGCCTCAGCCTCCACTTAATGCCCGGGTGGTGAAATTGGTAGACACAAGGGACTTAAAATCCCTCGGAGCTTAACCTCCGTGCCGGTTCGAGTCCGGCCCCGGGCACCATATTGGTATTTCATAGCGTATCATCTCGTATCGCAAACCTAATGAAATCAATACTTTCACAATATTATATGTACTATCTTGTATCAAGTTGTATCAATGAAGCCTATAAAAAAGTACATACTAGAGTACATACTGAGATATACTGTTAATAAACTAGCTTATTAATTTAAATTATGGCTGGAAATTTAACAGATACAAAAATTAAAAGTCTTACATTTAAGGATGGACCTACTCATGGAGACGGGAATAGGCTTTATTTAAAGATTATACAGTCTAATACTAAATGATGGATATTTATATATAAAATAAATAAAGCTCGTAAAACTATGGGTTTAGGGGGCTTATCCTGACGTATCTTTAAAACAAGCAAGAGAGAAAGCATTTAAATATAATAGTATATTAGCCAATAATAAAAATCCTAAGATACATAGAGAGCTTACTAAAACTAAAGATGAGCGTTTATTTATGAATATAGCTATTAAAGCTATAGATAAACTAGATATTGGTGATGATAGTAAGAAAAGGAAGCTAAGAATATTAGATAAAGATATAAAGCCAATATTTGGTAGTAGATATATTGATACTATTAAAACTTATGAAATTGCTAAATTTATTGAAAAATTCGGAAGTGTTCCATCAGCTCAAAGAAAAAAGAAAGATTTATTCTCAAATATTTATCAGTATGCAGTAGCTAGAGGCTTTGTTGAGCATAATATAGTTAAAGATATTAGTGGAGTATTGTCTAGAGAAAGGGGAGATAATTACGCATATATAGACCCTATAAAGCAAAAAGCTTGGTTTAGCCAAATGCTTAATGATTTTGATAGCTATCCTGGAGATATAATAACCAAGGGAGCTTTACAAATATTACCTTATTTAGCTTTTAGACCGGGTATAGTTCTAAGTCTTGAGTGGAAAGAAATTAATGATAATGAACATGGTAAGCATTTAGTTATTCCTGCTGCTAAAATGAAAGGCTCACAACATAGTAAAAGAAAAGGACCTGATTTTATACAACCATTAAGTAAACAGGCTTATAAAATCTTAATGGATTTAAAAGAGAGGTTTTACAAAGAAGATGGTTGTATATTTAGTATAGATGGTAAAAAGCCTATAACACACAATGCTTTAAGACAAGGGCTTCAAGATACATTAGGATATAATGGTTTAAATAATAAGCCTAAACAAACACCTCATGGCTTTAGACATATATTTACAACAGGAGTAGAACATTTAGCTGGTAAGCATGGTTGGAGAGAGCTTGCTACTGAATATTGTTTAGCTCATGTTAGTGATAATAAAGTTAAGAATGCTTATAATGGCTATGAGTATATAGATGAGAGAATTAATATTATGCAGACTTGGGCTGACTATATAGATAATATTAAGGCTAATTCTAATGTAACAAAGCTGGAGGATATAAGATGAAAAGAAGCATTAAGTATGAAGATATATATATGGTGATAGTGGGTATAGGAATCCCTTGTTTGATAGAAGGTTTTTTTAGTTATTTAGGTAGCAATCTATTTTAGTATTGTTGACGATATGGGTTGTAATTCAAATAAGCTCATATTTAAGCAAAAATAATTTTTTAAGAACTAGAGGTCCATGTTCTTTTTTCCTATCTATATGTATATCAATGTCTATGATGCTATTAACAAGAGTTATCGGCATATATCAAGTAAGCTTCACTCTAGAGTTTTTTTGCTTCTTTTCTTTTTTATTTTTTTCCATTCTACCATTAGCCGTAATTAGGGAGAATATTGTCAAAACTTGTACAGGTGAGAACGATAAAACTAGAGGGATTGCTACAATTCTATATAAATTTATTGCTCGTATTCAAATAGCATGGAGAGTGTTCAATATCGTATATAGTAATGTATATCTTAACCTCATTACAGCAATAAAACCCTCTTCTACAAATTAAAACTCTATAGTTTTATTTTAAATAATTAAGCACAGTCTAGGCTTGCTACCGAAAGACATATTCCCAAGTGTTTGGCTGTGTTTAAGTTATTGGGAACACTGTGGAGGGGCGTAGTTTGTCAGGATATTCTACTTTTAGAATAAGTTTCTATTCAAATATATGTAAAGCTAAAGTTCCAGAAATAATAAGAAAAGATTTGAGTTATATCTTGTCTATTAGTAGGTTGTCACTTTGTGAAAAGAAAAGTTTGATCGGCTCACTTAAAATAAATTTTGGTTTCATTTCAGATATATCAAACTATGCAGATCTAATAAGTTTAGATGATGATAATATTTACGGATTAAAAAGAAATAACGAGAGAAAAAATAATCAAAAGCAATTAATTAAATATCTTAGTGATTCCCAAAAAATATTAAAGGAGCTTGTACCAACTGGTACATAATATTACGGATGATTACAGCCTAGAGTACATTTTAAAAATTCTAAATGAAGTAGAAAAATCATCTTTAAATCGTCCCACACCTAAACAACATATTCTCAGTAAAAGAAGAGCCACAATAAATGACCTGCACTCATTTTTTAAAGAGTATGTTTGGAAAGTTTAGTTAAAAACTCTTCGTATAATCCAACAACTGGAGAAGAATATTTATTTCATTCTTTTTGTAGAAAAATGCTGTATTTAAATGGTGATGTTGTTCATGATGGTCAAGAAATGAAACAGTTTAAAGAAAGCTTTAGAGTTATTCATAAAACTACAAATATGAAAGGCTTATACATAGAGATGAGACAAGTATTTTTTATTTTTAGGACAAAACAAAAGCAGTAATTTAAAAACGTTATAAGCTTTTCCTTTTTTTCACCCTTATATTTACCTTAGCGAGACAGATAGTACAGGCTGCTAAATCCTAGTACTTGAAACTCCATTAAAATGTGATTGTTAACAATTAATTTAATAACTAAGTCTAGCTAGCTTAATACAATTACAGGTAAATAGGATGGAAACAAAAATAGATAATAAAAAAGTAATGAGAATCGAAGAAGTAATTGAACTTACAGGTACTTCAAGGTCAACAATTTATAGATGGGTATCAGAAGGCAGTTTTATAAAACCTATCAAGCTATCAGCTACTAGTATTGGTTTCTTAGCCACAGAAGTAGAAGCATCGCTAGATTCTAAGATACAAAGAGATATGGGGGGTATAGTCATGGAATTAATGAATTTAAATAATAAAGTGATTATGACTTCTAGAGATATAGCTGAGCTTACTGGTAAACAACACTCTCATATTATAAGAGATATTAAAAGCGAAATTGATATTTTAGGAGAAGAAATAGGACCATCCATATTTGGATTGTCCTCATACATAAGTTTACAAAATAAAGAACAACCACAATATATCTTTGGCAAAAAAGAGCTATGCAACTAGCTCTTAAATATGATCCACAAACTAGATATAAAGTTATTGAGAAGATAGAAGAGTTAGAAAATTATATAGGTGTACCAAGAAATTACAAAGAGGCTAATAAACTTATAGAGCTACAAAGCCATAAAACAGAGTATTTTGATGCATTAGTTGATAAAAATTTACTTACTATATTGAATGGTATAACCATTTACAAAGTGATATCCAAAGAAGAGATCAAAGCGATCTAATGGTTGAGTATCTAGGTAAGGCTGATAATACTTTTCATGCTTTAGCTTTAATCTTTCATTTAGCAGAAACTAGTAACCAAGAGTATATATCTGTAAAGACTGTAGAGCAGGTTATTATGTTGATGCTGTATTTTAATGATTGTGCCAAATATCTTTATGATGATACTTATGACTTATCCATTAATACTGCTAAAGAGGTATTAGCTAGGAAGAGTAAGTTTTCAAATGATAAAGGGTTTACTGTTAGTGATATTTATAGATCAGGAATTAAGTGGAGGAATGTAGGTAAGGAATTAATATCTGATGGTTTAAAACTATTAGATGAACATAATTACATTTACCTAACTGATAAATCTACTTATATGAATAAGGTTTATAAATGGAATATATAAATATTATCCTTAGTGCAAACAGCACAACCAATGCAAACTATCTGAAAGCTTTGATACGTAAGGCTTACAAGTGCCACATAGCTATAGCACATGAGTAGCACAAGTATGGCTTACATATGGCTTAAACCGTTGCTACATAAGGGTTTCAAGTTTGTGCTGTTGTGCTGCTTGTGCTTAGGGTAAATATTAATAACCACATAGGAATATCATTAATATGTACACATTAGAAAGCAGATTAGAAAAATATAAAACTAAGTATCAAGATAAACCAAAAGAGAAAATAGAAGTCTCAAATATAGAAGAGTTGCCTATAAAAAGGAATAATAAAATTGCTGCAGTTAATTCCATGCAGCAACCACAAAAGCCATTCTCTATAGATGACTACTTACAAGACTTAAATTTAGCAGGAGGGAATAAATCAAATGGTACTAAAGCATGGATAAAGTATTTACTGAGATATAAAACTAGAGATAAGCAAGAATCAATTTTAAGGCAATATAAGGAGATATATTTAGAAGCTTATAACCAAACCTTACTCGATCATCAAAAAGCTAATGCTGGAGAGTTTAAGGCTAATTGTTGGTTAAGGGAATTAATGGCTGGTGAATAAAATTACTATGAGATATATTAAAATCGCAAATAATCGCATTAGGTGGTATAATGAAGTCATAAGTATAATAAAGTTAAGGATATATATATTATGGCTTTATCAGTAAGATTATCAGATGATTTAGTTACACAGGCTAAAGCAATATCTAAGGTTATGCATCGTTCATGTGCCAGTCAGATAGAACACTGGGCTATGATTGGTAAGATTATGGAAGATAACCCTGATCTACCTTATGATTTTGTTATAGGTAGTTTAATAGCTAAGGCTGAAATGGATAATAATATGGTAGATGATTATGAGTTTGAAGATTAAACAAACTAGTACATTTAAAAAATATATTAAAAGATTATCTATAATAGATAAAAAAGAAGTAGATGAGGCTGTCAAGCTAATAGCTAAAGACCCTTACATAGGAGAACAAAAGAAAGGAGATTTAGATTTTTTAAGAGTTTACAAATTTAAACTAAATAAACAGCTTATACTATTAGGCTACAATTATAATGAAGGGCTTATTACGTTAACTCTTCTAAAAATAGGCTCACATGAAAATTTCTATAGAGATATAAAAAGCAATTATAATACACTTTTTTGATTACTATCACTTAAAAATACTTCCAAAAATCCCACCAATCCCCCTCGTTATATAATTACTAATAAAGTTACATAACATTCATTTTGTATGTTGTGTAAAGCTATATGTAATGCAAATATGAGGGATATATGGAAGATAAAAGAATAGATTTTGATCAAATTGAGAATAAGCCTACTACATTAATTGATGAGTCAATAAATGAGATATACGAAACGTTATATAGTAACGGTCTAGAATTAATATCAACTGATGGTACAACCAAACAGAAAGAAATGTTAAGCATTCATCTGCTGGCTATACTAAGTAAAGATTTGGATTTGTTAGTATCTCTAATGTTTGAGCTAGGAGATGTAGCAGATAGAGAGTATAAAGATAAACCACAAGAGATATTAGCCCTTAAGCAAAGGCTTATTAAGTTATTTGACTATATGGAGCTATAGCATGAGAAATATAAGAGAAATAGCTTGGGAGAACGGTTATCAATTACCCACTAATGCAGAGACTCAAAGAATAGCTTCATATAACTGGTTTGAGAAGTCTAAATATGTAGTAAAGACAGATGACAATACTTACGTATTTGGAGACTCAAAAACTGGAGCTAGATATAAAGTAGCTAATGGTAAGTTAATAGAACAACATTTAGGGATAGTAAGATAATGGAAGAGAATAGAAACATTATATTTGATGAGAAGAAAGAAACTATCCATATAAGAGTACCTAAGCATGAGATAGATTTATTAAGATCCAAGTGTAAGCAGAATGGGGTAGATAGTTACGCCCCTATTATTAGATCATTAATATTTAGGTTTAATAGAAATCTTATTAACTTTATGTAGGTAGCAACTATAGTAAGGTTTTCCAAAGGGAATTAATCAAAATAATAATAACTTTCTGAGGTTTTGTCGTATCTATAAAAAGAAAAATATCAAGGTTTACACAAGGGTAAAAGAATTCTAACCATGATTTCTAGGATTCCATAAAAAAGGAAAACATACTAAGGTTTTGGCTAGGGTTTTGTCCGCTTATAATAAAGGGAAATAAAACGCCATTAATATAAGAGTTTTAAATGTAACCATAAACCTGTAGATGATTTTAAATTGTTGTTGCCTTAAGGTATTATAGGTCAAACAAATCAATTTATAGCATAGTTATATTATGTGGCTCAATCCTATTCTTGCTCATATGAATAATGATTTTTATTTCTATAAATATTTAGAAATGAAAAATGTATCTTTATATATATGCCATGATGGTAAGCAACCTAAAATAATGCAAAATTTTAATATAATGCATGGACAAATAGAGCAATATCAGAAGTTACTAAAAAATGATATTAAGATCTTAAAAGATAGTCCATATAGTTACGCAAGTCATAGTGAGAGTGTAATTATAGCAATACATAAAGATTCTCAGAAAGAGTCAGGGTACCTATTAGGAAAGTTAACATTTAAAGCCAATGAAGTTCTATTCTTAGAAAGCTGCTCTTCTATTGATAAGAGAAACAGAGAAAAATATAACTTTGAACCCTTTGCTAATCATATTGGAAGTATTTTATTAACAGCATATTCTATGCTTATAGTGAAACATCATGATCATTTTATGTTAAAAGCAACATTCGCAGCAGCGCCATTTTATGAGAGAATTGGAATGAGAGAGGGGATGGGGTTAAGATTTATAGCAGATCAATTACCAACGCCATCATTTGATATATATGCTAGATATGTTGACAACATTCATAAAAAAGAAGATGAATATATACATAAATATGGTGAAATTAATAGTGATAAATTTTATAAAAGTATACTCTCTATACAAAGAAACTTTCGTTCAGTTAATAAAGATAGAATATTTAAAACTGAACACCTTCAAGTATCTCATGCTAAGAAATATATAATTCAACAAGAACTTTATGCATTTATGAATAGAGCAAAAAATAATATATCTTTCTTGACATTTAATTCTAATTATAAAGAACGAATATTAGAATCTATAGCTGTCTCAATTTTAGAACTAAAAAACTTAGATAATCATAAATGGCAATTAGAAATAAGTAACCAAACTATGAAATATTTAAAATATCTTGCAGTAATACGAAAGCAAACATTTAATTCTAGTGTCAATATCAATAATATTCAGGTTCCACAATCCATATCTAAATTATTTACATCAAGTATGTTGTTAGATAAGCCATGTTATATTTTTGAGGAAATTCCAAGTATAAGAAATATTATGAAAAAATTACGACAAATAAAAGAAAAATACAAGGAAGAACGTATTAGATATATTAAATACATAGAATATGTTTTTGGAAATGATATTCATGATCATTTATATATATTATACAAAAGTGAACCCGTATTTGAATAACGCATGATATTTATACTTACGTTTTAGGCCATTATAGTATAAGTGTAATTAAAGCTCTTTGTAGTGGTTTGTAAAAAAGACAAATCTAGTTACTCGGTAATAATAAAACAGATCAAAAATAGGGGTCACATTCATTAAAGTACATACTCAAAATTATACTTGTGATTGAAGTGATTATAAAATAAGCGTTTTATCTATATACATTAATTCCGGTCCCGGTATTTCATATAGTTGATAATGAATTTTCAAACTTTTATTTCATTTTGAGATTATCAAAATGAAATAAAGCTGAACGTTTATTTTAAAGTATATCGAGAGGTATATTACTCCTAAGATCTAGATTAGTATGTAAAATATTTTTTGTAGTTTTATAGTCAAATAAGTCGCCTGTGAAAGCTCTATCTAAGATCATACTTTTACAAAGTTTTTCTCTTGTTTTCCATGAGGTTACAGATACGAGGGAAGAGTTAAAATCAACTAATATACATGGTATATATTTAAGTCCGAGTCTTTTAGCAACTGAAAATCTATGGTGACCATCTAGTATTATATTTGTACTGATATCAACCAGTATAGGAACCTTCCATATTCGATTATCTAAAATCTCTTGATATAAATTATTAGCAGCTTCTTCGGATATTTTTTCTGATGGAATAAGATCAGATATTTTTTTAAGACTAAAAGTTAACATATTTAATATCCCCTAAATTAATGACCTTTGTAAAAACAATATTATTTTTAAGCATTATCACTACCACATCCTAGATAAAATGCTATTTCTCAAAATCACCTTATGATATACAACAGCTAATAGATGCAAGGTAAAACATATAGCCAACATATATGCAAAAAAGCTATGGAAACTAAAAATGTATTTTGATAGCTCAACATGGTTAGGAATCTGAGGAAGTGGTATTAAATAAAAAATCTTTCTTTCATGAGCAGAAAATATGGAGGCAACAATACCGGTTAAAGACATGCCAAGTACACTTATATATAATCCAAAATGAACTATCTTTGCGAGTATGTAGTTTAAAATAGATAATGGTGGGTTATAAGGAACATTTGGTTTAATAAATCTTACGACTATAAGAAATATAACAAGTATCAATGCTACATAGCCAAAAGATCTATGCAAATCTACTAGCCAGCCTGGTAAAGATATATAATAAGCGACCATTCCAAAGGAAAACTGCATAATTATAAAAAATCCTAAAGTTTTATGGGCTTGCCTAATCCAAAAATCATATTTCATTATTACACCTTAAGAAAAAATATTTACCGACTTCTGGATTTCAGCAATCCTACAAAGCACCAAACTAGCAACATACTTGTAACTGCAAAGCCAATACAAAGACCAAACCAGATACCATAACTTCCCCAAGCTAACCAATAGCCACAAGCTCCCATTGTTGGAATACCAATCACCCAATAGCCAACAATTGTAGTATTGAATCCAGCTTTTGTATTACCAAGACCACGTAACAAACCAATAAGTATATTTTGTGAACCTTTGAAATACTGGTGTGCAATAGCAAACCATAGAAGGCTTGTTGCTATCGCAAGAACAGCAGAGTCGGCTTTATCTCCGCCAAGAAATGGTAAAAGTATAAGGTTTGGAGTAGCAATGTAAAAGACAGCAATAATAGCCATGATAGTGAAGCTAATAGTAAAACTACGTAAAGCTATCCCACTAATTTTATTTTCTTCACCTTTTCCTATGGCGCGACTTACTAAAATAGAAGAACCATGTGACAGACCAATATTAAGCTGATAAACGATATATGCCAGCTGATTAACAATATTTGATGCAGCTAATGCTATTGGTCCAAATATGCCCATGAAAATAGTAGCTATAGAAGTAATTGCCGCTTCTGAACCATAAGTTAATGAGATTGGCATACCCATTCTAGCGAGATGTATAACTGTTTCTTGTTTAGCTCTAAATAAATTTAGGGAAATGAGTTTATTGAGAATTTGATCAAGCATTACAGTTCGAAGATAAACGAAAAAGATACAAAAATTAACTATTGTAGTTGCTAAGCCTATACCAACAAGCTCAAGGCGTGGTAATCCAAGCCAACCATAAATAAAAGTCAAATTCAAAATAGCATTAAATGCAACTGAAATCAAAGTGACAAATAACAAAGAACCTGCGCGGCGCATACCAACGGCAAACTGTCTTAAGACATTAAGCCATAGCATGGGTAAAAGGCCTGGCGCTAATGCAAGCATCATTGGCTTAGCTAGAGCAGTAATGATTTCGCTTTGTCCAAAGTAGACAAGGAGGTTAGTTAGTATGCTAATAAATACAACTGCAATAATAGCTGTAACTGTTGCCAAAAACAGTCCAGATCTTATCAAATCCCGCACTTCTTCGATAGCTTCATCATCAAGATTATTACTATTAGTCCTAGTTTCTCCCTTACCAACTGCTACTGCGACAAGATTGCCAAGCCCTGTCACCATACCTACACACATTGTTCTGATTTGGTTGTAAAGTACTAGAGCAAGCCCTCCAGCTGCAATAGCTTCTATACTGATTAGTCCCAGCATTAAAAGGTCTGTACTAGTAAGTGCTACCTGAGCTAACTGAAGCGCTATGATAGGTGTTGCAAGGGTTATAATTTCTCGATATTGTTTAAGCATCATGAGTTTAGGCCGCGATATTTCTAGACGCAAGGAGTATAGAGTCCTTATAAGCATCAAAAAGTTGATGGACAGATAGTTGAGTTGATTCACTTAATAAATTACGTTCGCGTAACCACTCATCATTGTAAATAGTATCTAGATATTTTTCCCCAGCGTCACATACTAATACCACGATAGTACTATTTGGTTCGACAAGCATTAGTCGTTTAAGTGCTACATGAATTGCTGCTCCAGATGTGCCACCAACAAGGATACCTGTGCGGTATGCAACAACACGAGCGGTATTGAAGGCATTTATGTCACTGACAGTTAACCCCTCATCAATTAATGAGTGATCAACGTTTATACCGACAGTAAACCCTTCTGGTGCACCAGCTCCAGTTTGCCAATATTTGCCTGGCTTACCTCCAAATATAATAGATCCAACTGGCTCAACACCAATACTAGTCACTTTGGAACCCAAATTGCGTAACTCTTTAACAGTTCCACACATAGTACCACCTGTACCAACCGCACCTATCAAATAATCAACATCTGTATCCAAATCATTTAATAATTCATTAGCAATGCCAGTATAACCTTTATTATTATTTGGGTTATAGTGTTGATCTGGCCAGAATGCGCCTGTAGATTTGGCAATCTCTTCTGCCATTTGACGTCGTTTAATAGTGCTTGGTTTATCAGTTCCACCCTCAACAAAAATTAAATTAGCACCTAAAGCTTTCATCGCAAGAAGCTTGTCGCGTGAAGCATGATTATCAACAATAGCTGTATATTTATATCCGCGTTCAATAGCAATAAATGCAAGCCCTGTGCCAGTGTTTCCAGATGTGGGTTCAACAATATGTCCGCCTGGTTTTAGTCTACCATCACGTTCTGCTGCTAGAATCATCTCTCGAGCCATTCGGACTTTACAAGAACCTGTAGGGTTAAATTGTTCTAGTTTTAACAGTAATCGACTACCACAGCCAGTACGAGCAAGTTCATATAATGGAGTCCTTCCTATAAGTTCAGAAAACTCTGTTATAATTTTTTCTTTTTCAGTTTTATATTCAGAAATCATTAGTCTATCCTCCAAAAAAATTCTCCGTTTTGCTGAGTAACAACGATCTTTGGTGGTAGAGGGAGTTGATGGAACTCACTCTCATTTTTATCCATTTGATAGCCAGCGGTATTTGGATAGATGATTAAATCACCGTATCTTGGAACGGCAGGAAACCTTATTTTACGCCAAGTCAACACATCATATTCCATGCAGCTAGATCCACCAATCATTACACTAATAGGATTCTGCGGGCGAGAAGGGCCACGTTGTATCAAAATAGGAGAGGGTAAAAACTCACTATTTTTCCATTGCTCAGACAAGCTCATACTAAGTCCAGCAACAGTCACAATGCCATGTTCATCATTTTTCTTGAAGCCTTGGATTGGGAAAACTGACATTCCAGCACCATCTAAAAGTGCTCTACCTGGCTCAAGATATAATTGAATTTGTGTGTCAATTAGCTTGCTTGCTAAGCTAACATCTCCAACCGATGATTCTAGAATTGCATTTAGCATATCTGCGCCTGTTGGTGACTGATAATAAGGATAAAAATGACTAAAAGTCTTTCCTGCATGAAATTGGTCAGGATTGAGAGTTGCTTTAAAGCTATGCCAGTCTTCTTCTTCAACATAACTACAAGCAAAACCACCGCCAATAGATATTGATGAGCTAGGAAAACCATATTCTCTAGCTTTCATGCACCAATCAATTAGCTTAGAAGCCATTTCTACGCGAGGTTCTACTAAATAACCATCTAAATGAAAGGAAAAGCCTTCCATAATAATATGATTCTTTGCATCCTTACAGTGCTCTAATGCGGTAATAATATCCTTTAAATTAAGTCCAAAACGACTATTAGGACTATTTGGTGGAAGTACTCGTAGTAGGATTCTTAACTTATCATTTGTATTAGTAACAATTTTAATTGCTCGCTCAAGCTCATCCAAAGCATCAATTGCAACTAGTGCTCCATGACGAGCAGATAACCATAAAAGTTCATCACTCTTGGCTGCGCCAGTAACGCCTATGTTTTTTCCTTGAATGCCTTTACTCAAAGCATGAACAAACTCTGGAATACTCGCAACATCTACAGCACCATTTAGTTTTGCTACTTCTGTTAACCATGTCCCTGCTTTATTTGCTTTTTTACCAAAGTAAACTTGCCCATCAACATTATGGCTCTTAAGAACCTTCTGAAAATCTAACAAGTTATCAGCAAAACTCTCAGGATTAACAATATGAAAGGGTCCATTTATAATGTTAGCAATGTTATCAAGTAGAGTAGTATTTTGTTGAATATTAATAGCCCAGTTCTGTTGTAGAGCATTCATTGAATTCATTGTTAGCTCCATAGTTTAACTCGTGTACCACGTCCTGCTGAAATTGCTCTAGTCGCAAGAGCATTGGCAACAGGGATATCTGTGATTATCATGCCACTTGAAAATGCAAATACTTTATCTTGTTGCGAATTTCTGCCTGATTTGCGACCAGCCACAATATCAGGTAATTCAGAGTCGATAGATGCTTCATTATCTGAGCCAGCCAGACGCTTCCCAGTAACTCCCATTTGCATTTTATTTGTTGCTACAACGTAATCAACGTCTTGCAAGACGCCACTCGCTACTCCTTTGCTAGCAACTGAAACTAGCAAGCCCCCAGGCTTTAACCAGCTTGTCTGAATCTTGGGGTGAGCAGCTCGTCCTGAAGCTGCTACAATAATATCAGATTCAGCAACAGCTGCTGGAACATCCTCAATAAGCTCTATTTCACGATCTGGGAAGTGCTTAGCAAATGTTGCAAGACTAGCTGCAATCCCATCAGGATGCGTGCCGAATAATCTAAGAGTTTTAAGTGTAGGGACTGCAGTTAAAAGGTATGAGAGTGTATTAATACCTTGAGCACCAGTACCAACCATCAATGCTGATTCAGCATTCTCTTTGGCACAATGCTTAGCAATAATCGCTGTTGTTGCAGGTGTACGGTAGCCACCAATACGATGACAGTCCATAAATGCAAATGGTAGTCCTGTTGTATCATCATAAAGGCTGATTGTTGTGTAGTATTTATCAGCGCTCTGACTACCTTGACGATAAGATGTCTTAAATCCAATCTTCTCTAGAGAGCCATCGTAACCAAGCATTGAATAAGAAACAGCATCCCTTTGTTTGTTGGGAAGATCCATCATTAGCTTTGTTGGGCATAGAGACTCTTCGTTAGCATAGGTTAAATAAGCTTCTTCTACAAGGCGAATTACCTCTGCTGGTTTAAGGTCAATATCAGATAAATCTGAACGGCTAAGAATATGCATAGTAGGGGTATTTGTGTGAGACATTTTTCTCTTCTCCTTTTTTATTTATAGAATTTATTTAATACTTTTTTGCAAATGATAATCATTATCATCGTTTTATGATTTGTGACATTGTAAATGATAATCATTATCATTTCAAATAAATTATTTGATTATTATTTAGATTCTGAATAAATTGTAAAAATGTTAGGTTTTAAAGGAGTATATAAACTAAGAGGTAAAGTAAAATAAAATCATAAAAAGAAGTTTTAGTTATGCGACTTTTTGTACTACAAACTAATTTATAAAAAATAGAAGTATTGATGTATAAAGCTTAGAGAAGGTTAGTTGAGAGTTAGTTCCAACAGCATATCTATATATGTGTATAAGCATTTTTATTAGCTTAAAACTAATATAGAATTATGTGTATAAAACAGTTAATGTAATTAAATTTTAGACAGTATGTTTTTTAAAGTTGGGAAAAAGAAGAATGAATAAAAAATTTTATTATTATTTATTAGTATTCATGTTGTGTACGTTTATATTAATAAACTGGATGATAATAGTTTCTCTTTCTAGTTCTTTTGGACTCCTAGAAGCGTTTATAATGTATTCACCAATTTATCAAATAGGGTTGGTAGTTTTTCTTATTCTAGTTATAAATAAGGTTAAAGGGGTATTTATTCTTCTTTCAATTTTTTCAGGCTTTTTTCTAATAACATCGCCTATTCTGGGAGATAATACAGTGAAAATGCTTTACTTTACGATGATTCAAGGTAATTTGAGTGGCTTCTTGTTTTTTTTATTTGCTTGTTTAATTCCCTTTACGTCTTTAGTTGCATGGTTTGATGGAAGTATAAGAACTACTTACAAATATATAATTAAGAGTAAACAAAAGGCATAAATAAAAGAACTTATTTTTAAATTCACTTATAATAGTATCTAGAATAAGAAAACAAAGAGGAGTTAGGATGAGGCTCTTTGGAACTAAATTTTTTTCATTAGTTTTTATCTTAAGTATATTAGTTTCATGCTCTACAGTTTCTAAGGGCAAGATGGATGAAGTTGCTCAACGAGTTAAACAACAACTTGAAGATGTATATCATCAAAAATTTACAGTAAAAGATGTTAAGTATATACCACTTGATAATGCATATAAGATTGAGTTTTATGAAACTGATAATCCTGATATAAGCTTTTATACAAAAGTAGACAAAAATACTAACAATGTAACTTTTGATACGTACAATGAAAGTGTTAGTAATGATAAAGTTACAAAATGGATGGTGGAGCCATATATAGATAAAATATCTAACGATTGGTTTGGGTATGGAGACATATCTGGAGGAGAACCAGATCCTATAAGCTATGACACTCTAAAAGATTATGAGAAAGCATTATCAAGCAATAAAAAGAATGCTTTATCATTTGGTGCTGAAATTAGTATTAATATGAAAATAACGCCACAAAATGTTGTGAACTTATTAATATATGTTTATCAGCTTGGTAAATATGTAAATAGTTATAATTTTAAGTACATTGATCTTAATGTTAAGGTTTATACTTTACCAGATGGAGTAACAGCTCAAGAATACTCATCATCAGATAAAGATAGTTATAAATTTGATAAAAAAGATGTATTAAAAGCGACTCTAAAAATTAATACTAAAGATATTGATAGTTATAAAATGTCATCTCCAATGGATTTAGCAAAATATTTAAGCATATATAAGGATAATAAAGAAAGTACTTTAATAAATGATAAGCCGTTGTATTCAAAAGTTAATTATTTATATTATTCTTGGGAAAGAAAGAAATTTAATAATATGTTTTAAAATTATTAAGATGATTAAGAGAAAGGAAAAGTAATGAAATATACAAATATTAATTTTAATGACTCTAGTATTTTAATAACAGGCGGAGCTGGTTTTATAGGTAGTAACTTGGCTTTTTATTTTCAAAAAAATTATCCAGAAGCAGAAGTAGTTGTTTTAGATAAGTTTAGAAATGGTGAAACTTTTTCAAATGGTAATTTAAAAAGCTTTGGTCATTTTAAAAATCTTATTGGTTTTAAAGGAGTTGTAATAAGTGGTGATATTAATGATGAAAAAATCATTAAACAATTAGAAGATAATTATAAATTTGATTATATATTTCATCAGGCAGCAATTTCTGATACCACAGTTAATGAGCAAGATCTAATGATCCAAACGAATGTAAATGCGTATGAAAGATTATTACAAATGGCTATTAAGCATGGAGCTAATATGATTTATGCTTCAAGTGCTGCAACTTATGGAGGAAATGATAAGTTTGAAATAGGTTACGAATTACCAAATAATGCTTACGGTTTCTCAAAAGTGATGATGGACAATATTTCATATAACTATATAAAGAAAGAATTGGATATATCTATAGTTGGTTTGAGATATTTTAATGTATACGGCCCACGTGAATATTATAAGAATAAAACAGCCTCTACAGTTGTTCAATTTGGACATCAAATATTAAAAGGAGATAAACCAAAGCTATTTGAAGGAAGTGATAAGATTCTTAGAGACTTTATTTATATTGAAGATATTATACAGGCAAATATTAGAGCTACAGAACCGAAGCAAAGTGGGGTTTATAATGTTGGTACTGGTAAAGCTAGAAGTTTTGAGGATATAGTTAATATATTACAGAAAGAACTAGAGATTGATAAAGGTAAAGAATATATACCTAATCCATTTGTAGGAAGTTATCAATTCTATACTCAAGCAGATATCTCAGAAACTCAAAAGAATTTAGGCTATCAGCCAAACTATTCTCTAGAAGATGGTATAAAATCATATATTACAGAAATAAAAAGACTTTATAACGAAGAAGTTAAAAAATAATTTTCATATGAATTCAGAATTTTTACAAAAAGATTACTCAAAATTAAATAAAACTAATCTACAGGCAGAAATTACTAAACTTGCTGATTATTTAATGCATCATAGCTATTTATATCATACGTTAGATAAACCTGAAATATCTGATGGTGATTATGATAGATTATTTGCTTTATTAAATGATTTGGTAGATCAAAATCCTGAATTAAGACCAAAAAATTCTGTATTAGATAGAGTTGGTGGAGAAATTCTTTCTGGTTTTGAAACTATAAAGCATAAAAAGAAAATGCTTTCTTTATCTAATGTTTTTAGTTTAGATGAGTTAGAAAGCTTCTGTAATAAGATTGAATATGAAAATATAGAATTTGAGTGTGAGCCAAAAATGGATGGCTTAGCTATTAGTATTTTCTATAAGCATGGGCAGTTTGATTATGCAGTTACTAGGGGCGATGGTGTTCAAGGGGAGAACGTTTCAGAGAATGTCAAAACTATTAGAAATATTCCTTTAGTTTTAAACCTCGAAAATCCTCCAGAAGAGTTAGAAGTTAGAGGGGAAATTATTCTTGATAAAAAGAGTTTTTTAGCACTAAATAATCAAGTTGTTGAAAGTGGTCATAAACCTTTTGCTAATCCAAGAAATGCAGCAGCAGGTAGTATTAGGATGCTTGACTCAAAAATTGTAGCTAAAAGACCTCTAAAGCTGTATTGTTATGGAGTTGGTTATTTCACTGATGATTTTAATCATCCAAAAACTCAATTTCAGCTAATGAGTTATCTCAAAGAAATAGGTTTTACTATTAGTGAAGACGTGTTTTTAGCAAAAAGCTTTTCTGATATAGAAAAATATCATAAAGCGATGAGTCATAAGAGAGCAGATTTAGCATATGATATTGACGGTCTGGTTTTTAAAATAAATGATATTTCATTACAGGATGCTATTGGATATGTAGCTAGAGCGCCTAAATGGGCTGTGGCTTATAAATTTCCAGCCGAAGAGGTTGAATCTGAAGTTTTAAATATTGAATTTCAGGTGGGTAGAACAGGTGCTATAACCCCTGTTGCTAGGTTAAAACCAGTAGCTGTTGGGGGTGTTATAGTATCAAACGCAACATTACACAATATAAGTGAGATTAGACGGAAAGATATTCGTGTAACAGATAGGGTCATTGTTCGTAGAGCTGGGGATGTTATTCCTGAAGTTGTCAGATATTTACCTGAATATAGAAATCCCAAAGCCACTCTTATTGAAATGGTAAAAGAGTGTCCAGTTTGTGGTTCAGCTGTTGAGAATGTAAATGATCAAGTAGTATATAGATGTACTGGAGGTTGGCATTGTAAAGCTCAAACTTCAGAAAGACTTAAGCACTTTGTTTCTAGAAAAGCTATGGATATTGATAAACTTGGAGCTAAGATAATTGAACAGCTAGTCGAGGTTGATTTAATTAAGTATCCAGCAGATATTTATAAGTTAACGTATCAAGAACTTTGTTCTTTAGAAAGGATGGGTTCTAAATCATCACAAAATGTTTTGGACTCTATAGAAAAAAGTAAGAGTCCAACATTAGCAAAATTTATTTATTCACTTGGTATAAGAGATGTTGGAGAGGTTTCTTCAGAATCTTTAGCGCAACATTTTGGAACATTAAATGCTTTTAGGCAGGCAGGTTATGATGATCTTATTCAAATAAATGATATTGGTGAAATTATAGCTAATAATATAGTTAGTTTTTGGCAAGATACTTTAAATATAAATATAGTTGAAAGCCTATTGAGTGCTGAAGTGCAAATACAAGAGCAAGCGATTATTAAGCAGATTGAGAATAGTGTATTTACAGATAAAACTATAGTGATAACTGGCACATTTGAAAAATATAATAGGGATAACTTAACACAGCTCTTAAAATCAATGGGAGCAAAAGTAACTAGTAGTGTTTCAAAAAAGACAGATATCCTAGTTTGTGGGGATAATGCTGGGAGCAAATTAGAAAAAGCACAAAGTTTTGGTGTTGAGATTGTGCTCGAAGATAGGCTTGAGGAGTTACTTAAGTGAAGTTAGAGAAAGCACAAGAAAAAGATTTTGATGAGATGATAGATCTATGGCAAGCTTCTGTTGAAACAACACATGAATTTTTAACAATTAAAGATATAAGTAAGCTGAGAAAACTCATCAGATCAGAATATTTTTACATACAAGAACTTTCTATAGAAGTATTGAAAAATGATAATAAAGTAATAGGTTTTCTTGGTACAGAAGGTAATAATATTGAGATGCTTTTTATATCTCCAGAGTTTTTTGGAAAGGGTATTGGGCAGCTTTTATTGAAACATGCAATAAAAAATAAAAACTGTACAAAAGTTGATGTCAATGAACAAAATCCAAGAGCTTTAAGGTTTTATGAAAAATATGGTTTTAAAGTTAAAAGTCGCTCACCATTAGATAGTCAAGGTAATCCTTTTCCAATTTTACATATGGAATTAGTTAATGCTTAGAAAAGGGGATGTGATTTTTACGATAGATCCTGCCGAGGAAAATATTAGTTCCTTATCGAAAGGTTATGGTGGATATAGTTATTATCATTGTAGTTTATATATAGGAGATAATCAGATAATAGAGGCTGTTGCAGAAAGAGGAGTTATATTAACTGATATAAGTAAATATAATGATAAAAGAAATCTAATAGCAAGAACTTCATTATTAGCAGAGATTTTAGATAGTGTTATTATTAATGCTAAGAAATTCATTGGTGCTGAGTATAATTCTCTTTTTCTACCAGATGCCGAAGGTAAATATTATTGTTCGCAATTAATGCATGAAGTTTTTAAGCAGGCGAACTATGGAAAATCATTTTTTGATAAGCATCAGTTAAATTACATAGAAGAAGGGCAACAAGAAGTTTCAAAATATTGGTTAGATCTATATTCTAATCATGGTTTAGATGTGCCTCAAGGTAAGGAAGGCTCGCATCCAAATAATTTATCGCTAGATAAAAAGTTTAAAAAAAAGTTTTTTCTAAGCTAGAATACCTTAACACTTGGGTTTGTCTTGTTAAAGGTTAGCCTTAGTGTATAATAACAACATAAAATTATAAAAATCTATTTTCTAGACGTTTGATGAGAGGAGGCTAGTATGGTTATCAAAAAAGCAACACAAAAAGATTACGATCGTATGGCTGATTTATGGGAAGATTCTGTTGCTAGTACATACGATTTTTTAACTATGAAAGAGATAGCTAGCCTTAAAAAAATCATTAGAGAAAAATATTTCACTAATCCAGAAATTGCTTATTATGTATTAAGAGATGATAATGATAAAATCGTTAGTTTCTCAGGAATTATAGGAGATAAAATAGAATTTCTATTTGTTGATCCTGCAACTTTTGGACATGGACATGGTAAAAAGTTATTAGTTCATGCTCTAAAAAATCATGGAGCTGTATGCGTTGATGTGCACCAACAAAATATGCATGCTTTAGCGTTTTATTCTAATTATGGGTTTGAAGTGGTCGAGAAGTCTGATAAGGATATCTTTGGACGTTTATATCCTGTATGTCACTTAAGAATTTCTGGTAAAATAGAGGATATATTGAATAAATTAGACTCTATGGATTAAACAATAATAAAATCCATCTCCTTGATTTTCTGACGGTAATATTTGGTAACCAAATTTCCTTTTATATTCAGATAAAATATTTATATTTTCTATTTGGGCATCTGGAGTTAACTGTAAAAAATTTTCTATTTGTTTTTCATTTTCTTCTTCAAGAATTGAGCAGGTTATATAAAGTAAATATCCATTAGGCTTTAAGTTACCCCATAGGTTTTGAAGTATTCTGCTTTGGATACCTAAAATATTTTTTACATCTTCAGAAGATCTAGATATTTTAATATCAGGATTTCTTCTTATTACACCTATAGCACTACAAGGAGCATCTAATATAATTTTGTCAAAGCTTCCTGATAATTTTTGAGTTAAATCATGCTTTTTTATTTCTACTTTACTATTAGAAGCTCGAGAAATATTATCTTTTAGTAGCTGCAATCTAGAGTCAATAATATCTATAGCAGTTAAATAAATATTTGGATTTATTTCTAACAGATGAGTTGTTTTTCCTCCTGGAGCTGCACAAGCATCAAGGATTCTTTCTTCATTGTGAGGATTAATTATATGACCAGCATATTGAGCGGATATGTCTTGAATAGTAAAGTAACCTTTATTAAAAAGATCATTGTTTTCAACACTTAAGGGAGTGTCAAGCCTTATACAATCTGTTAAAGAGGTTTGTTGAAAAGATATATTATTTTGATTTAGGAAATTCATAACTTCTTGTTTATTTTTTTGGTTGTTAAGCCTTATAAACATAGGAGCTTTTTTATTACTTTGAATAAGTATCTCTTGATAATCATTAGGATATTGAGATTTTATTTTACTACAAAGCCATTCAGGTAAATCAGTCTTTTTATATTCTAAGAAATCTCGTTTTACTATCTCAAAATCTCTTAATATTTGCCTTAAAATAGCATTTACCAATTTAGTTGCCCAAGTTATTTTAAGTTTTTTACAAGCATTTACAGTTTCATTTATTGCAGCATAATTAGGTTGAGACATTTCTAAAAGTTGTAATGTCCCAAGCATTATAAGTATTTTTACATTGATTTTGGTTTTATTTGAAATATATTTATTAACTATTTTTTCTAAAGAAAAGTAATTCCTAAAAAAGTCGTAACATAGCGCTTTTATAAAAGAACTGTCTTGAGAATCTAGATCTAGTTTTTTTAGCTTTTTATCTAAAGTAAGTAAAGTATTTTTCTTCGCTAGAATATCTAAGATATATTCACAAGCGATTGCTCGTGTATTCATTATTTTTTAATATGCTTCGCTAAAGTTTTAGCAATCTTAGGTTGGATTTTTTTGTTAGCAGCAATTATAAACTCTGCATTTTCTATATCACTTTTCCCAGTAATATCAGTAACAATAGCACCAGCTTCTTTTGCTATGATGTATCCAGCTGCAATATCCCATATTTTAATTTTAGTAGCTGTCCATAAACCATCTAAATAACCAGCTGCAACATATGCTAGATCCATAGCGATACTTCCAGAATATCTATATCCAGCAATAACTTTATGCAACTTTACTAATTCAATAAGATATGAATCATCAAAAGTTTTTCTTGAGTATTTTAGTGATACAGATAGTAAAGCTCCTGTCATATCCGGTCTGTCGGAGACTCTAATTTTTTGTCCATTTAATTGAGCACCCATACCTTTATATGCTGTAAACATAAGATCTAAGAAAGGATTATAAATTACACCAAGAATTATTTCATCATCTTTTTTAAGGCCTATAGATATACAGCATTGTGGTAATCCATGAACAAAGTTATTAGTGCCATCAATAGGATCAATTATCCATGTGAATCTACTATCTTTATTACCAAACTCACCTGTTTCTTCAGTTATAAAAAAATCATCAAATCCAGCTTTTCTAATACTATCTATAATAAGTTGTTCAACAGCGACATCAATATTTGAGACCAGTGTATTATCTTCTTTACGAGAAACTTTAACAGAGCCCATATTAGCTTGAGCTTGAACTATGATTTTTCCTGCTTTTCTAGCTGCGGTAGTTACAATATTAACTATTGGTTTCATAGTTTAAATAAATAAGACTTATATTGGTTAGTAATAATACATTATTTATTAGAAAATATCTTAGGTTTTATAAGTAAAAGCTTAGATTATTGAAGTAATTAAATATGTTATTCCTAAGCCACCTAATATTAACCAGATAAATAGGATTAATGCTAATAATAAAGGTTTTATACCGGCTTGGATGAATTTTGAAACATGAGTTTCTAATCCTAGAGCAGTCATTGCCATAGCTAATAAAAATTGGTCAACTTGAACTATAGAGTGAACAGTTGTTTGTGGTAATAAATTTAAAGAGTTAAAACCAGCAACTAGTATGAAGCCAATAGCGAACCATGGAATTACACTCATTAAAGATGGAGAAGAAACATCTTGAGATGCTTGATTATTTTTAATAGCTACTCGAGTTAGCCATATTCCTATAACAATAAGCATAGGAGCTAACATCATTACTCTAATCATTTTAACAGTTACCGCGACTTCTTCAGCATGACTGCTAATAGCATTACCAGCAGCAACTACTTGAGCAACTTCATGAATAGAGCCTCCAGCAAATATACCATATTGTTGTTCAGTAATAGTTCCAAGTAAACCAGCTTTCATTAGGATAGGGTACATAAACATTGCGATAGTCCCAAAAAGAACAACTGTTCCAACAGCCATAGCAGCTTTGTAAGGTTCAGACTTTAATGTACCTTCCGTTGCTAAAACAGCAGCAGCACCACATACAGCACTTCCAGATGAAACTAAGATAGCACTATCTCTATCTAGACCAAATACTTTTGTACCAAGTAGTATTCCAAATATCAGTGTAGATACTAACATAATTATAGAAACAGAAAGACCTGCAAGACCAACAGAAGCAATCAACTGGAAGGTTAAATTGAATCCATAAAATATGATAGCAAATCTTAATATTTTTTTAGCACTAAATACAACACCGGTTTTCCAATGATGGATTATTTTGCTAGCAGGAGTATGTGTAAGAGCCATACCTAATAGTATCCCAATAATTAATGGACTTATCCCTAGATCTTTAATAGCGGGGATTTTTGCAATGTAGTAAGCTACTCCAGCAAGGATGGCTACTAACAATACACCGAATATCATGCTTTGATTTATATATTTTTTCATATTATTTTTAATTAGAATTAGATTTTGTGTAAATATAACCTATAAATATTAAACTTTATATTAAAAAGAATTTATATAATTTATTAAGAAAATTGATGATTTTAAATAGTATAAGAACTATTAGTGGACCGGTAAGTTTTCAGTTTTACTTTCTTTTGAATATATAACAGCAAGCACTATTAATATAAAAGATATTAAATAGAAAAATACCACAGCGTGCATTACAGTTACTAAGCCAAAATATTTATTAATAAATGCACCAGTGGTTGTTGATAATGCAGTACCAGTTGTTCCAAATAATAATATTGTTGTAATTAAAGTTGGAGGTGGGTTTTCCATTTGGAATGTTCCGTAGGCTAATAACCCTGCATATATGTAACAGTTAAATAAACCAAAGACTATTGCAGCTCTTAGGACTATATCTATATTAGGTATATAGATTATGCAACATAAACATATTGTTGAAACGACCATAAAAGAAGGAAGAATGAATTTTAAAGGAATTTTTCTAGTAATTAATGGGCTAAGGAATAATCCTATACATTGAGCTGTCCAAAAATATGATAAAGGCTTATTTGCATCTATAGCTCCCCAGCCTAGTATATCTTGGAAATAGGTTTGAGCATAACTTGTCATTGTTAGTTGAGCTAGTAGAAATAGGAATGCTGCAAAGGCTATACAATATAAGCTGAAACTCCAAGAAGAGAAATTTAAGTTTGATTGTTTTTTTGACTCACAGCTATGTCTATTAAGTATCGTAAAATCTGAGAAGATAACTAATACTAAAATAGCAATAGCTGTGATTTGTAAAATAGCATATATAGTGTACCATTCAAAATTTTGGGTGATAAGATAAGCTGCAAATATTGGAATTATTGCACCACCAAAACTAAAAAAGAAATCAGTGAAGATTACATTCATTGCTCTAACTTTATGATCATTATATATATGAACAATCATGTAGCTTGCAATAGCCATGAACAAACCACCTGTAAGTCCTACACAAGTTAGTAATATTTTTAAGGTAAACATAGATGGTGATATGTATGTTATTAATGAAGATAAAACTCCAATAATAACAGCTATTATTAAAAGTAGTTTAATAGAGAATCGTATCATTAGAAAACCAATTATAAATATTGCAAACCACATAGCAACATTAATAAAAGTGAAAGCAAAACCAATATTACTATTATCAAAATATTCTGATAGAGGTTTCATTACTGCGCCTGTAACTAAGATCACATTAGCTGTGTAGAAATAGCAAAGATAACAAGTTAAAGTAAGTATTACTTTATTTTTTAATGACATTTCAGTATTCATCTATTTAGTCCTGTAAAAGCTTAGAAAAAATTCTAGTTTTGCATAAATTATACTAATTTTAGCAGGAATTTTTAAAATATACTTTATATGATTTTAATAAAATAATAATTACTAAAGAAGCTTAAAAAATATGGAATTTTCCGAAATTGTTTGGGATAAAGGAGTTCCAAAGTCAAAGATATTTGATGATGTTTGTAATCTAAAGAATTATTTTTTCAGAAAGCAGATGCTTGGTTTTTAGATGGTTTTGAGGTAAAAAAAGAGAAATGATATATGGGTTTTATAAATAATTATTTGTAAAGATGCTATTTCTTTTCTTGCTATTAAACTTAGTAGTGTTACGATGAACGGTTAAGTCTAATATTTAAACTTTGATTATTATGTCTTTGCTATTTGCTAATCCACTTAAGCCTGTCTATGGTATTGTGGGACAGGGTAGATTGGGTAAACATTTAGTTAAATATTTTGCATCTCTTAATTTAGATTTTGTAGTTTGGGATTATAAAAGTACTCGAAATCTCGAGGTTGTTTTTGAAAATGTAGAAATTGTTTTGCTGGCTATTCCTGATAAGACAATAGATTTGTTTTTAACAGAGAGTCCAAAATTACAGAAGAAAGTTTGTATTCATTTCTCAGGAGCTTTAGTTTCAAGGTTAGCTTTTGGATTTCATCCATTAATGACTTTTAATAATGAAATTTATTCTGATGATGTTTATAAAAGCATTTTATTTGTTCAAGATAAAAAAGCTCCTTCATTTAAAGATCTTTTTCCTGAGTTACCTAATCAATACATATCTATAGATGAGAGAGATAAGGCTTATTACCATGCATTATGTGTTTTAGCGAATAACTTCACGACGATATTATGGCAAAAGTTTTTTTATGAGATGAAAAATAGGTTCTTAGCTTCTGATAAGACTTTAGAACCCTTTATAAAGCAGACAATGATAAATATTATGAAAGATCCAGAAAAAGCTTTAACAGGTCCTTTAGTCAGAAATGATGAAGAAACAATATCAAAAAACCTTAAAGCTTTAGATAAAGATCCTTTTAAAGAAATTTATCAGAGTTTTGTGGAAACTTATCAAGTTATTTCAAATGAGAATAGAGGAGAAAGAAATGACAAAAGTTAAAAGTAAGCTACTACCTTCACAATTACTAAACTATAAAAGAGATAAGAAAAAAATATCGATGTTAACTTGCTATGATTATTCTTTTGCATGTATAGCTAATGAAAGCGAAATTGATATTTTACTAGTTGGTGATAGTGGAGTTATGACTATATTTGGATATCCAGATACTACTCATGCAACTATAGAGATGATGGAGTTTATGACTAAAGCAGTCCATTCCGGCGCACCAAATAAATTTATTGTTGGAGATATGCCCTTTTTATCTAATAGAAAGGGTATAAGGTATGCTGTTGAATGTGCTGAGAAGCTGATAAAAGCTGGAGCAAATTCTATAAAGATTGAAGGTGTAGAAGGGCATGCTGATGTTATCGAGCACATAGTAAACTCAGGAATTCCTGTTATGGGACATTTGGGCCTTACTCCTCAATCAGTAAATAGCTTAGGTTATAAAGTCCAAGGTAAAACTACGGACTCAGCAGAACTAATAAAACAACAAGCTTTGTTATTACAAAAGTTAGGTTGCTTTGCTTTAGTTTTAGAGTGTGTTCCAAGTGTTTTAGCTAAAGAAATTACTGAATTACTAAGTATCCCAGTTATTGGTATTGGTGCTGGAAAAGATGTAGATGGTCAAGTTCTAGTATTACAAGATATGCTAGGAATGACATCAAATCTTAAGCCTAAGTTTGTACGTCATTTTTTTAGTGGGTTTACAGATATAAAAACTGCATTTGATAAATATCATGATGAAGTAAATAACATATCATATCCTGCTCAAAGTGAAAGTTATGATATACAAATAGCTTAGAGAGGATAAAGATATGAAAATAGTCACAGATATTAACCAATGGGTAAAACTACGTAAATCTTTAGCTAAAGATAAATCTATAGGTGTTGTAATGACAATGGGGACATTACATAAGGGACACTTAAGCTTAGTTGAAAAAAGTAAAAAAGAAAATGATATAACTATAGTTACAATATTTTTAAATCCTACACAATTTAATAATCAAAGTGACTTTATAAACTATCCAAAAACATGGGAAGAGGATGTCGATTTATTAGAAAATGCTGAGGTTAACTTTTTATTATCACCAATTAAAGAAGATATTTATCCAGATAACTATAATTATCAACTTAGTGAAAAATCATTAAGCAAAATCCTTTGTGGTAAATCTCGTCCTGGCCATTTTGATGGGGTCTTAACCATTGTTATGAAGCTTTTGCAACTGACACAAGCAGATAAAGCATACTTTGGAGAAAAAGATTTTCAGCAATTATATTTGATTAAAGAGATGGCAAAAGCATTTTTTGTGCCAACAGAAATTATAGGTTGTCCAATTATACGAGAATCAGATGGTTTGGCATTTAGTTCCCGTAATTTACGTTTGTCTGAAAAAGGTAGAGAAAAAGCTAGGATCTTTGCGGAGTTAATAAAACTAAATAAGCCTCTTAAACAGATTGAAAAACAATTAGAGCAAAATGATATTCAAGTCGATTATTTAGAAGAACATTTTGATAGGCGCTTTGCAGCGGCATTTATTGAAGAAGTTAGACTTATTGATAATTTTTCATTAGAGGAGGTTAAGGCTTAATCATGAAGAGAACATTACTTAAATCAAAGATACATATGGCTACAGTTACAGAAGCTAACTTAAATTATTATGGTTCAATTAGTATAGATAGAAAATTATGCGAGGCAGCTAACCTTATACCTTTTGAAAAGGTAGAGATTTATAATTGTAATAACGGGAGCCGTTTTGCAACATATGTTATTTTAGGAGATTCAGGAGAAATTTGCTTAAATGGAGCAGCAGCTAGGCATGTCGCTGCTGATGATGTGGTGATAATAGCATCGTATGCGGAGTATGAGACTTCTGAAGAATTATCACATAATCCTCATTTGGTTTTTGTTGATAAGAATAATGAAATTACAGAAATACGTCGTTATTTAGATTCATCTATTAATAAAGCTAGTTAGGTTTCTATAGTAAGCTAGCAATCTCACTTGCTGATTTAACAGCATTAAAAGATGTAAATGAATATTCCGCAATTTTTTCTTTGTAAAAAGGATCATCTTTTAAAATCTCTTTTACCTCATTTATGTCACCTACAGCTAAAATAACACCGCCACTTTTATCTTCTTTAGGGCCAGAAGCTAGAAATAGCTTATTTTTATAACCGATATCTAAAAATTCTCTATGAGCAGGTCTAATTCTAGCTATTTCTTCTTCACTTTTAATATATTTTAGTTCTACAATATGAATCTTCATTTTACTTTTCCTTTAGTGATTTTGTTTATCAAAATATTTATAGTTTAAAATTCTACAAGAACTCTAATTAGTAATAAATTGAAATGCTTATATTTAATAAGTTTAAGAGTATGAAAAATGTTGCTAAAGATAAAGGTAAATTGTTTAATGTCTTTATTAATTCAATTAAGGATATATCTATAATGTCTGTATTATTTAGTCCAATTAAACTCGGATCATTCGAGTTAAAAAATAGAATAATAATGGCACCACTAACAAGATGTCGTGCTGATCAAAATAGAGTTCCAACTGATGATATGGTTACGTACTATTCTCAAAGGGCTACTGCTGGAATGATACTTACTGAAGCTACTTCAATATCACCAATGGGTGTGGGTTATCCAAATACTCCTGGTATTTGGACTAATGAGCAAATACGAGGCTGGAAGAAAGTAGTTGATGCGGTTCATAAAGAAGGAGGCATTATATTACTTCAGCTTTGGCATGTTGGTCGCATTTCAGACCCTGTATATTTAGATGGTAAGACACCAGTGTCAGCTAGCGCAGTAAAGCCAGCAGGGCATGTGAGTTTGTTAAGACCAAAGAAAGAATTTGTTACACCAAGAGAGCTTAGCTTAGAGGAAATAAAGAATATTATTTTAGAATATAAACAAGCTGCCATAAATGCTAAGAAAGCAGGATTTGATGGTGTAGAGATTCATGGGGCAAATGGTTATTTGTTAGATCAGTTTTTACAAGATGGCACAAATAAGCGTAATGATAAATATGGTGGTTCATTAAAAAATAGAGCAAGACTTATGTTAGAAGTTACTGATGCTGTAGTAGATATTTGGGGGCATGATTATGTAGGTATGCATATAGCACCTAGATGTGACTCGCATGATATGTCAGATTCCGATCCTGTTAAAACTTTTTCATATTTATTGTCAGAATTAAGTAAACGTAAATTAGCTTTTGTTTTTGCAAGAGCGAGTCTTGGAGATGATGATTTGGCAGGAAAGCTTAAATCAGCATTTAAAGGCAACTATATAATTAATCAGCAACTAGATAAAGAAACTGCTGAGCAAATGATATTAGATGGTAAGGCTGATGCAGCTGCATGGGGTCAAAGATTTATAGCTAATCCTGATTTAGTTAGAAGATATAAGGAAGGTATTGAGTTAAATTCACCAAATCCTGAATTATATTATCATGGTGGAGCAAATGGCTATATAGATTATCCTTTTGCAAAATAATATTGAGAATGAATAGAGAATTAAATAAAACTAATTATTTTAGATGTAAATTCTTTAGTAGTTGTCAGTTTCATATCTTTACTATAGATATCAGCAGTTCTATAACCTTGTTCTAAAGTTTTTTCTACAGCTTTTTCAATAGCTTGAGATTCTTCAACTAAATCAAAAGAGTAAGCTAACATTAAAGCAGCTGATAATATTTGAGCAATAGGATTAGCTTTTCCTAATCCTTTAATATCATAAGCAGATCCACCAGAAGGCTCATATAAACCAAATCCATCAGCATTTAGACTAATAGATGGAACTAGTCCAATAGATCCTGGTAGGACAGATGCTAGATCTGATAATATATCTCCAAATATATTACCTGTAACCAAAACATCAAATTGTCCTGGATTTAATACTAATTGCATAGCACAGTTATCAACATACATATGATTAACTTTTACATCAGGAAAATCTTTAGCAACCTCATTTACTACATCGCGCCATAATCTTGATGTATCAAGTACATTAGCCTTATCGACAGATGTAAGTACTTTTGAGCGTTCTTGAGCTCTTTTAAAGGCTTTGATAGCTATATTGCGGATAGTTTCTTCATCATATTCAGCTAAGTCTGTAGCTTGTCTGACTCCATTACTATCTATAAATCTTTTATGCTCACCAAAATATATATCTCGAGATAACTCTCTAAATATTTCGATATCAGCACCATTTTTGATTCGCTCATCTTTTAGTGGGCAACTATCTTTTAGTGATTCAAAAACTTTAGCAGGGCGGATATTAACATTAAAATTAAAAGTCTTTCTAAGAGCTAAAATACTTTTTGCTTCACACCCTTGCCATTTTTCTTCATTTTGAGCCTCTACAGGGCCACCTACTGAGCCAAACAAAATAGCATCAGAATTTTTACATATTTCTATAGTTTTAGCAGGGCAGTGATCTTTGTATTTATCATAAGCAGCACCACCGACTAAAGCATATGTGTAGTTAAATGTGTGATTATATTTTTGTGCTATAGCATCAAGAACTTCTATTGCACATTCCATAACTTCTGGACCAATTCCATCGCCAGCTAATACAGCAATATTTTTATTCATAGTGATTAGGCTCTATTTTGTTCAAATTGATGAATTTCATCTTTTAATGATAATAAATAAGTCATATCATCAAGACCTTTTAAAAGACATTCTTTTCTAAAAGGATCATATTCAAAAGAATACTCTTCTTTAGAAGTGGAAATGGTTTGTTTTTCTAAGTCTATTGTTAGTTGAAAACTAGCATCTTCAGCTTTATCACAAAGCTTTTTAACTATATTTTCATCAAGACTTATTAGCAATAATCCATTCTTTGCAGAATTGTTGAAAAAGATATCAGAAAATGAAGGTGCTATTATAGCTTTTATTCCAGCTTGTGTAAGAGCCCAAACAGCATGCTCTCTAGATGAACCACAGCCAAAGTTATTTCCAGCTATCAAAATTTCCGCATTTTTATATTCAGGCTTATTAAATATAAAGTCTTTATCTTTTTCTTTAAGCCTACAGAATAAACTTTCTCCATATCCATCTTTAGATGTTTGAGTAAGAAATTCAGCAGGTATTATCATATCAGTATCAATATCACTTAACCAAAGAGGTAAAGCATTACTTGTTAACTTTTTAAAAGCTTGCATTTATTTTGCCTCCTTGCCTAATTGTTCAACACTACAAATTTTACCCATAATTGCACTAGCAGCTACAGTTTGCGGTGAAGCAAGATGAGTTATGCTGCCTTTACCTTGTCTACCAATAAAGTTACGGTTTGATGTACTAATACATCTTTCTCCTGCAGGGACTTTATCGTCATTCATAGCTAAGCACATAGAACAACCAGGCATTCTAAACTGCGCTCCAGCATCAGTAAATATTTTGTCTAAACCTTCAGATATTGCAATACTTCTAACTTGTTCAGAACCAGGAACTATATACATAGTTACATTCTTGGCAACTTTTTTGCCTTTTAGAACTTCAGCTGCAGCTCTCATATCCTCAATGCGTCCATTAGTACAACTTCCTACAAATGCCCATTGGATTTCTTTACCCATAATATTTTCATTTTCAGCAAAGCTTGTGTATTCGTAAGCCTGTTGAGCTAATTTTTGTTGATGTGCCGGAATATCTTTTAGGCTGGGTACTTTATCTGTAATAGATATGGCATGCTGAGGGTTAATTCCCCAAGTAACCATAGGTTGCAAATTTTCAACATTTACAGTTATTACTTTATCATAGTGAGCATTTTTGTCAGAAACTATAGACTTCCAATTTTCTACCGCTTTATCAAAATCAGTACCTTGAGGAGCGTATCGTCTACCTTTTAAATATGCAAAAGTTTTTTCATCAGGAGATACTAAGCCAGCTCTTGCACCACATTCTATGGACATATTACAAAGAGTCATTCTTTCTTCTACAGACATATTAATAATAGACTCACCAGTATACTCGATTACATGGCCACCAGCTCCACCAATACCAATATCAGCTATCAGTCTCATTACGATATCTTTAGCTGTAGCATATTTGCTAGGAGTCCCAATAAATTCTACTTTCATAGTTTTGGGTCTATACTGAAGAATACAGTTTGTTGCTAAGACATGACCAACTTCAGAAGTTCCAACCCCAAATGCTAACGCGCCAAAAGCTCCGTGAGTAGATGTATGAGAGTCCCCACATACTAATGTTGTACCAGGAAGTGTGAAGCCTAGTTCTGGACCAACAACGTGAACTATTCCTTGATGTTGACTATCGAAATCATAGAAATCTATATCATACTCCTTTACGTTTCTGCGCAAAGTTTCAACTTGAGCTTGAGCAACTTTATCTTTCATGTCATAGCGATTAACAGGGGATGTTGATATGCTATGATCTACAGTTGCTAAAATAGATTTTTTATTGTTTACAGGGATGTTTAATTCTCTAAGCTTATCAAAAGCTTGAGCAGATGTTACTTCATGCATTAGCATTCTGTCTATATATAAAACATCAGGGAAATTGGGAGTGTGTTTTACAATATGAGCATCCCATATTTTATCTATAATGTTTTTACTCATTTATACCTCTAAATTCTATAATTAGTTTCTAAGAACATTTCATTAGTAGCTTTGATTAATGCTTTTAAGGCAGATAGTTCAATATCTTTATCTACAGCTACACCTCTAAAAGTGTCATTACTATCATCACAACCAACTACTATAGTAGTTTCAGATTTTGAATTTATCCCAGCATCCTTAAGAGATCTTGAATAATAATCTTCTATTTTTATGCTAGGGATATATTCTTTTATCCCATTTAATAAAGTTGATAAAGCTGAGTTCTCGCTCTTGTCTGTTATTGTAACAGTTTGCTTTCCAAAGAAGTTGCCATCCAAAACAACATAGCTTTCACCAGATGCTTTACCATAGTCAATACTTGTAAGATTTATAGGTGAGCGTATTTGCTTATAAGCTTCTAACAACTCTTCATCAGTAACACCTTTACGACGATCATGATATATATCTTTAATTCTTTGAGCAATACGTGCTTTTTCTTTATCTTCACAAATATAACCATTTTCTTCGATAATTTTCTTAGCATGATTACCACCAGAAAGAGGACCAAATACAAATGATATTTCGCTTCCAACAGCATATGGATCAAAAGGTTGGTAAGCTAAAGGATTATTTAAGATAGCATTTGTATGACCACCAGATGTATGTCTAGCAGAGTTAAGACCAGTAATAGGTGAGTGAGGCTGTCTAGGAAGCATTTTACTTCCAATAAAGTTTGAAATGTTTTTTAGCTCGGCTATATTAACATCTGTATAGTAATGTACATCTTTTTGATTACCAAAAGATTTTAAAAACATTACACATTGTTCAAGAGCCGCATTTCCAGCTCTTTCTCCTACACCATTTATACATCCTTCAACCTGAGTTGCTGGACCATCAAAAACAGCATTCATAGAGTTTTCTAGAGCTAATCCAAAGTCATTATGGCAGTGAGCTGACCAAATAATATTTTTATCTGGGAATTCTTTTTTAATTATCTCAGCATGTTTTATCATATTTTTTACGAAATAATTATCTCCTTCACGCTCACAAGCACCACCAATAGTATCTGGGCAGTTTATAATAGTCGCGCCACCAGATACAGCTGCTCTAATAATATCTGTTACATAATCAAAAGTATCACCTAGTCTAGAATAGCCTTCAGCACTAAATTCAACTTCAAATCCTTGATCAGCTGCTATTTTTATAAATTCATATACATTCTTTATGTTTTGCTCTTGGTCATTCTTATTACCCAGGCTTGCTTGAGCTAGATTAGGATCTACAGGAAGATAAGTATGTACTCTAGCTTTTCCTAATGATAGAGAAGGGCGTAAAGCATCCATTGTGATTTCAATCTGATTTTGTCTAAGTTGGCAAAGACCAGCAATAGTCATGTTAGATTTTCTTTCAGTCATTCTTTTTGAAATTGTATTAACTATTTCAAAATCCGTATTACTAGCCGATGGGAATCCTGCTTCAAGAACATCAATATTAAGTTTGTCTGCAAGATCTGCATAAGCAATATTATCTTCAAAGGTCATGCCTGCACCAGGTGACTGTTGACCATCACGGAGAGTCGTATCAAAAATATATATTCTTTTTTGAACTTTATTATTTTCCATATCTATCTCCTTAATTTATATATGTAAGGGTGTTTTTATAAGCTTTTCCTTGCTTAATTTCTTCAAATTTATCTTTTAAACTTTTAGTTATAGGTCCTACGCTTTGATGATTTTTAAGCTTATGATCATCAATACTTCTTACAGGAGTTATTTCAGCTGCAGTTCCACAGAAAAAAGCCTCATCAGCATTAATAATATCTTCTACTTTAAAATATTCTTCTCTTACTTTATAGCCATAATCTTTAGCTAACATAATAACTAGTTTTCGTGTTATTCCATCGAGGATGGTGCCTAAAGGAGTGGTAATAATTTCTCCATCTTTAACTATAAAAATGTTCATTGCAGCACCTTCAGCTACATTACCATTATAGTCTAGTAAGAGAGATTCATGATAATGCGTTCCGACACATTCACGAGAAGCAAGTATGCTATTAACATAATGGCCACTTATCTTAGCATCAGCAACTGTTGATTGAGGATGTATTCTTATATATTTACTTACTTTTATGTCTATAAATTCCGCAGCTAGATATCTTCCCATAGGTAAACAATATATGACAATATCAACTGGATGGTCATCACTTGGTAGTACACTTACTCCACCCTCTGCAAAATATGCAAAAGGCCTTATATAACAAGAATCTAATCCACTAGCTTTTACAGTATCTTTTACAGCTTGGCATAGTTCCTCTAAAGTGAATTTTGATTTCATCCCTATAGCATTCATAGAATATAAAAATCTTTTCATATGAGCTTCAAGCATTAATATAGCAGTACCGGAACTTGTGTTATATGCTCTTATACCTTCAAATACTCCTGAGCCATAATGTAGAGAGTGAGTTGTTATACCAATTTTAGCATCGTCTGGATTTATTATTTTTCCATTTTTCCATACACAGTTTAGCGTCATATATAGCCTCTTAGATCAAATAATTATTACGTTTAAAAACTTTAGTTATAGTATATAAAACTATATTGTAAAACATATAGTGACATAATGGGTAATTAAAAACAATTTTAATTATTAACAAATTAAAAGTTTAAAAGATTAAGTATTTGAGAAAAAGAAAGCTAGATTAGATTTTTTTAAATATTACAGACCCATTAGTTCCACCGAACCCAAATGAATTATTAAGAACATAATCGATCTTCATTTTTTTAGCAGCATTAGCAGCATAGTCTAAATTACAACCATCATCTAGATTCTGTAGGTTAATAGTTGGTGGAGCTATTTGATCTCTAATAGCTAATACACTAAATATAGATTCAATTGCACCAGCAGCACCTAATAAATGCCCAGTCATTGATTTAGTTGAACTCATTACTAGGTCTTTTCTATATTTACCTATAGTTTTTTCGACAACTTGGCTTTCTTGTACATCTCCAAGAGGAGTTGATGTTCCATGAGCATTAACATAGTCAATAGCATCCGGAGAATCTTTTAGACCTGCATCAGCAAGAGCATTTTCAATACATCTTTCTTGACCTGGAGCATAAGGCATAGTCATATGATAACCATCAGCAGACATACCAAAACCTACTACTTCAGCGTAAATTTTAGCGCCACGTGCTTTTGCTCTTTCATATTCTTCAAGAACAACAACACCAGCACCATCACCTAAAACAAAGCCATCTCTGTCTCTGTCCCATGGGCGAGAAGCGCCTTGAGGATCATCATTTCTTGTTGAAAGAGCTCTTGCAGCAGCAAAACCACCAATGCCTATAGCATTACTAGCTTTCTCTGAACCACCAGCAAGCATAGCATCAGCATCGCCATAAGCAATTAACCTAGCCGCCATTCCTATGTTATGAGTACCAGTCGTACAAGCTGTTACTATAGGTACATTAGGACCTCTTAGGTTATGATTTATAGAAATCACACCAGAAAGTATGTTGATGATTGATGATGGAATACAGAAAGGTGATATTTTTGAAGGACCTTTAGCATCTATAGTAGCTTTAGTAGCTTCTAGAGTTTCTATTCCTCCAATCCCTGAACTAACAGCAACACCAAATCTAAAAGCTTCTTCTTCTGAAACTTTATCTATCCCTGCGTCTTTAAGAGCTTCATTAGCAGCAGCTATACCATAGTAACAAAAAGGATCCACACGTTTCGCATCTTTTTTACCAACTAAAGTATCAACATCAAAATTTTTGATTCTAGCTGCAAATCTAACTTTAAATTCACTAATATCAGGGGCTGGAGTATCAAATCCCGTGATAGTCTCAACACCACTTTTACCAGCAAGAATATTTGCCCAAGTGGTAGGAACGTCATTCCCTAAAGGAGTTACCATTCCAAGACCAGTAACAACAACTCTACGATTAGATTTCATAAAACAAACCAACTAATTAATAATTGAAAAAAAAGCAGAAAATAAATTCTCTGCACTTATAGTCGAATTTTTTAATAGACTAGTTTACTTTTGAATCGATATAGTCGTAAACGTCTTTAACTGTTCTGATTTTTTCTGCATCTTCATCAGGGATCTCAGTATCGAACTCTTCTTCTAGAGCCATTACTAATTCAACTGTATCTAAAGAGTCAGCACCTAAGTCATCGATGAAAGAAGCTTCTGGTCTAAGATCTTCTTCTTTAACACCTAACTGTTCAACTATAATTGAGTTAACTTTAGCGTATACTTCATTTGTGCTCATTTTATTTTCCTTCTTTTTATTTAATTAAAACACCAAATAATCTTTGTAATAATATTACTTTTTTAACATATTTTCAATAATTTTGAAAAAATATTAAGCCATATACATTCCACCATTTACATGGATGGTTTGACCTGTTATATATCTAGCTTGTTCAGAAGCTAAAAAAGCAACTGTGGCAGCGATATCTTCTGGTTTACCCATAGCCTTAGAAGGGATTTTTTCTAAGATAAACGTTTTTTGATCATCAGTTAATTTATCAGTCATATCAGTAGCAATGAATCCTGGTGCTACAACATTTACAGTAATATTTCTTGGGGCAGCTTCATAAGCTAAAGATTTAGAAAAACCTATAACTCCTGCTTTAGCTGCACAATAATTTGTTTGTCCAGGGTTGCCAGCTGATGCAACAACAGAACCAATAGAGATAATTCTTCCCCATCTCTTCTTCATCATTCCTCTAATACATTCTTTTGACATATGGAATATAGAGTTTAAATTTGTTGTTATTACAGCATTCCATTCATCATCAGACATTCTCATCATTAAGTTATCACGAGTGATACCAGCATTGTTGACTAATATTTCAGGAGAGATATTTTCTTCTTTTAGTTGTGCAAAAAAAGCTTTAATACTTTCTAGATCTGAAATATTTAAAACCATGCCTTTAGCTTTAAGACCTTTTTCCGCAAGAGCTTGTTCAAATTTTTTTGCAGAAGATTCAGATGTTGCTGTACCTATTACTAGAGCACCTTTTTCAGCTAATGTTTTTGCTACTTCGAAACCAATCCCTCTGCTAGCACCTGTTACTAAAGCAACTTTTTCTTTTAATGACATTGTTATCTCCTTATTATTTATATTTCAGATAAACTATCTACAGTATTTGTATCTTTGGTTATTAGGTTTTTATCAATTCTTTTAATTAGTCCACATAAAACCTTGTTGGGACCACATTCTATTATTTCATTAACTCCTAGCTCAACTAATTTTTCTATTGATTGGGTCCATAATACTGGCTTATAAAGTTGTTTGATAATAGTAGCTTTAATTTCTTTTACATCTGAATGAGAGCTGGCATCAACGTTTTGTATTATTGCTGATGAAGGATTTTTAAAGTTAACTTTATTTAACTCTTGTTCAAACTTGTTGGCAGCATCTTTCATAAGAGAACAGTGAGATGGCACGCTAACAGCTAATATTTGTGCTCTTTTTGCACCTTTTTCTTTCGCTAAGCTATTAGCTTTTTCAACAGCAACAGTTTCTCCAGAGATAACTACCTGGCCTGTTGAATTAAAATTTGCAGCTTCAACAGTTCCTATGCTTGATGCTTCTTTACAGCATGCTATAACATCATCATTTGATAAGCCTAAAATTGCACTCATAGAGCAGTCTTTATCTGTAACAGCATTTTGCATAAATTGTCCGCGCTTTGAAACAAGTTGTAAAGCGTCTCTATATGAAATACATTCCGCAGCTAATAGTGCTGTGTATTCACCAAGACTATGTCCTGCAAAATATTCGATATTTAAATTTGGTTTCTGTTCTTTTAGAACTTTAAAAATAGCATAACTTGTAGCTAACAGGGCTGGTTGAGTATATTCTGTTTGTCCTAGCTTCTGCTCATCATTTTGAATTATGTTCCAAAGGTCATAACCTAAATGTTCTTTCGCCTCATCTATAGTAGATTTAAAAGTAGGAAAATTATTGTAATAATCTTGTAGCATTCCTAATTTTTGTGAACCTTGTCCAGGAAATACAATGGCAATTTTTTGAGACATAGTTTTACTCCTTTTATAAATATTATTTAAAGAAATTTATATTAAGACAATTATATTTTAGCAATGAAGCCACCCCAAACGAAACCAGCACCAAATGCCTCTGAAATTATTGTATCGCCTGGTTTAATGAGTTTATTTTTAATAGCAAAGTCTAATGCTAGAGGTATCGATGCGGCAGAGGTATTGCCATGGTCTTTTAACGTGGTCACTACTTTAGACATAGGCATATTGATTTTATTTGCCGTAGCATTTAGTATTCTATAGTTTGCTTGATGGGGCACTAACCAATCAATATCTTTTGCTTCAATACCTGCATCATTAATTAATTCATCAGCTAATGAAGAGAGTCTTGAAACAGCAGATTTAAAAACCTTATTCCCTTCCATAAATAGATGTGCGTCTGCAGTAAAAGGAGCTCCTCGTTCTTTAGGTAGGTTACTTCCTACTTTTAGCATTTCTATGCAAGATCCATCTGTGAAAAGTAAAGATGAAAGTATCTTTTTTTCGTTGCTTGCTGACACAACAACAGCTCCAGCTCCATCACCAAAAAGAACGCAAGTTGATCTATCAGACCAATCTAAAACTCTAGTCATTCTCTCTGATCCAATAACTAAAATGTTTTTGGCAATATTATTTTCGATATATTGTTTTGCAATATCTAAAGCATATACAAAGCCACTACAAGCTGCGCTTACGTCAAAACATCTTATTTTAAAATTATTGATTTCTAGTTGGGTTTGAACCATGGATGCAGTTGATGGCATGATGTGGTCTGCCGTACTTGTGGCAACTATAATTGCATCTATGTCTTGGGCAGAAATATTAGAAGCTTTTAATGCTTCTTTTGCTGCTTCAGTAGCCATAAATGTAGTTGTTTCTTTTTCATCTGCGCAGTGACGATTTTCAATTCCAACTCTTTGTTTAATCCATTCATCAGATGTGTCAACAAATTTACTAATATCTTCGTTAGAGAGTATTTTTTTAGGTAAATAGCTTCCTGTGCCAAGTATTTGTGCAAACATTTTAAGTATCCTATTTTTAGCTTAAAAAAGGTTGAATGAAAACCTTAGAAAATAATTATACACTAATTTTAATATTAAAGAACTTTTTCTAGAGAATCTTGAATTGTTTTAGGAATGTTGAATTTTATTTCTTTTACAGCTTCATAGATAGCTGTTTCAAAGGCATTAGCAGTGGCTCCACCGTGGCTTTTTACAACTATTCCTGTTAAACCAAGTAAGGAAGCGCCATTGAAGCTATCTAAGTTGAGACCTTTCTTTATTTTTCTAAATATAGGCATAGAAGTAAGCATTGAAAGTTTCACAAATATAGAGCTGTCATTAACAACTTTTCTTATTAAAGATTCTACAAGTTTTAGAGAGCCTTCCATTGTTTTTAATGAAACATTACCCACAAAACCATCACAAACAATTACATCTGTTTCATCATCAAATAAATGATTACCTTCAATGTAACCATTGTAGTTTATAAAATCACAGGCTTGTAATAATTTTGATGCATTCTTTATGTTGTCTAGACCTTTCATCTCTTCCTCACCTATGTTCAAAAGAGATACTCGAGGTTCAGCAATTGCTTTTGAGCTAGCAGCTAATATTGAGCCCATTATCGCAAACTGGAATAGTTGTTCAGAAGAGCAGACTACGTTAGCACCTAGGTCAAGCATATATGTGCGACTAATTTTTTTTGTTTTTTTATTATAAGCAGGTAAAGCATATACTATAGCTGGACGATCTACACCATTTATTGTTTTTAGAACAAACTTTGATATAGCCATTAAAGCACCAGTGTTTCCAGCGCTTACGCAAGCATCAACGGATCCATCTTTAACTAGATTGACAGCGACTCTCATTGAAGAATCTTTCTTTTTTCTAACAGCTAAAGAAGGTGATTCATCCATGCCAACAGTTTCACTGGCGTGGTGAATAGCTATTCTTTGTAAGATAGGAAGCTTAATTCTTTTAGCTTTAGAATATCTGTCTAGAGCTCGTTTAACCTTATGATGATCACCAACTAAGACGACACTAAGATTTTGATCTTTTTTTACTGCTTCTAATACTGCAGGTATTGTCGTATTAAGTCCGTTGTCGCCGCCCATGGCATCAATTGATATTTTGTAGCCCATAAGTTATATCTCTTCCTAGTTATCTACTAAATAAAATTAAGGTTTTAATTAATATTAGTCTTCTGACTTGGTATTTACAACTTTTTTACCTTTGTAAAAGCCGTTAGGAGAAATATGATGTCTTAAGTGTAATTCTCCCGTAGCTTTGTCAGTCGATAGAGTGCTAGATTTTAGTGCATCATGAGATCTTCTCATGTCTCTTCTTGATCTGCTTTTTTTAACCTGTTGTACAGCCATTTTAAAATCCTCCGATTTTTAATATAAATATTTTTTTTAAATAGATAGAGATCTTATCGCTTCTTTAATTCTTTTAGAATATCAAAAGGATTTTCCCTTTTTTCTGAAAGATCTTCTTGTTCGCTATAGTATGAAGGTTTTTTTGACATTTTACAAGTGCTAGAGTCTTTTTTAGGAACTAGAGGTATAGCTAAAATAACTTCTTCTTTAATTATATCTCTCAAGTCAAGAATCTCTGTTTCACAAATAAAAGGCTCATATAGGTCATTTTTTAAAAATCTATCATCGTCAGTAATAGCTAATGTATTTTGAGCAAATATTTCAAATGGGAATATCTCTAATGTCATTTGGCAAATAAGATCAATAACCCCCGTAAAATTATATTTAACAGTAGGAGTAGAATTTTCTTCGAAGAAAAAGAAGTTGCAATTAAAGGTGTAGCTTCCTGAATTAATGCATCCATTTAGTTTTGTAAGATCATTTAAGGTTACTTGTAATTCTAACTCTCTTTTTTGCTTTGCAAAAATATGATAGTTAATCTTATATTTTTTATCCATTTTAGCCGTTTTTATAAGCTTTTTAGAGTGCTGTAATTCTAGCTTAGTTTCTTGTTTTATTAAAGTTAGTGCTGTATTATTTTGCACATTAAGTTTTTTGTTTTTATTCATTTATTATTTATAGGTAGTCAAACATGTCAATTTCTTTAGAGCAAAAATCAGTAGATGCAATAAGGTTTTTATCAATAGATTCGGTTTCAAAAGCAAATTCAGGTCACCCAGGTATGCCTATGGGGATGGCTGATATAGCTACAGTGCTATGGAAAAAGTTTTTAAACCATAATCCAGCAAATCCTAATTGGATTAATAGAGATAGATTTATTTTATCTAATGGCCATGGATCTATGCTTTTATATTCTTTATTACATTTATCAGGGTATGATTTATCGATAGATGACTTGAAAAACTTTAGACAGCTTCATTCAAAAACTCCAGGACATCCAGAGTATGGCTACACTCCTGGTGTTGAAACAACAACAGGCCCATTAGGACAAGGTGTTGCTAATGCTGTGGGAATGGCTTTGGGAGAAAAGTTGTTGGCAGATAAATTTAATGTAGAAGGAAGTAATATTATAGATCATTATACTTATGTATTTCTTGGTGATGGGTGCTTGATGGAAGGAGTTTCTCATGAGGCTTGTTCTTTGGCTGGGACATTAGGCTTAGGCAAACTTATAGCTTTTTGGGATGATAACTCAATATCTATTGATGGCAATACGGAAAAATGGTTTACAGATAATACTCCTGAAAGATTTAGAGCTTATGGTTGGCAAGTTATAGATTCTGTAGACGGACACAATAGGAAAGATATAGAAAAAGCTATAATTAAGGCTCAAGCAGAAAAATCTAAACCAACTCTTATTTGCTGTAAAACTACTATAGGTTATGGATCTCCAACTAAAGCAGGAACTGCATCAGTTCATGGCTCTCCATTAAATAAAGAAGAAAGAGATGCTGTGGCAGAAAAACTTGGCTGGGAGTATCCAGCTTTTGAGATTCCTTCGGAAGTATATAATTATTGGAATTCTTGTGAAAAAGGAAATAAGTTAGAATCTGATTGGAATGTTAAGTTTAAAGCATACAAAGATAATAATATTGAAAAGTTTAATGAATTAAATAGAGTTTTATCAAAAGATTTGACGAATGATTTAAACCAGAAAGTTGAACAATATATTAATGCGCATATAAATTTTGATAAAAAGGTTGCTACTAGAAAAGCATCGCAAATGTCTTTAGAAGTTCTTTGTCAGGAATTGCCAGAAATGTTTGGTGGCTCAGCTGATTTGACAGGATCAAACAATACTAATTGGAGTGGCTCTGTATGGTTAAATAATACAGATAAGGGTGCTAATTATTTATCTTATGGTGTTAGAGAGTTTGGTATGGCAGCTATAATGAATGGATTAAGTCTTTATGGTGGTATCAGACCATATGGTGGAACTTTCTTAGTTTTTAGTGATTATGCTAGAAATGCGATGAGAATGAGTGCTTTAATGAAGCAACCAGTTGTTTATGTTATGTCACATGATTCTATTGGTTTAGGAGAAGATGGACCTACTCATCAGCCAGTTGAACATATTCCTAGTTTAAGACTGATTCCTAATTTGAATGTATGGAGACCAGCAGATGTTGTTGAAACTATGATTGCTTGGCATAGCGCTTTAAAAACTAAAACTGTTCCAAGTGTAATGGTTTTATCTAGACAAAATCTTACTAATGTTGTTGATAGTGAAGCTAAGGCAAAGAAAGCCTATCTTGGAGGATATTTAGCGAAAGAGGCTAATGATGCAAAACTTACTATAGTTGCAACAGGATCTGAGGTTGAGTTGGCGATTAATGTAGCAAAAGACTATGAAAAGAAAGGAATATCTATTAATGTTGCTTCAATACCTTGTTTAGAAGTTTTTGAAGAGCAGTCAGATGAGTATAAAAAATCTGTGATAAGAGATGATATTCCAGCAGTTTTTGTTGAGTTGGCACAAGCAGATCTTTGGTATAAGTATATGCCTAAGGCTGGAGGAGAGGTAAAAGGAATGACTTCTTTTGGAGAGTCTGCTCCAGCAGAAGAATTAATGAAATATTTTGGCTTTACAGTAGATAATTTAGTAAAAATCATTGCTAAATATATATAAAGGAGAATAATCGAATGAGAATAGCGATAAATGGATTTGGTAGAATAGGGCGTTTAGCTTTTCGTCAGATGTTTGGTAAGGAAGGAATAGAAATCGTTGCCATAAATGGATTAGCTACTTCAGAGATGGTAGCTCATTTATTAAAATATGACTCGACGCAAGGTAGATATTCTAAGTCCAATACAGTATTTGCTAAAGATAATGCTCTTATAGTTGATGGAAAAGAAATAAATCTTTTGGGTGAGGAAGATGCTTCTAAACTACCGTGGAAAGAATTAGATATTGACGTTGTGTTAGAGTGTACGGGAGCTTATGTTTCAAAGGCTAAATCTCAGGCTCATATTGATGCAGGTGCTAAAAAAGTTGTGATTTCTGCCCCTGCTGGAAATGATCTTCCAACAGTCGTTTATGGAGTGAATGATGATATTTTGAAAGCTGGAGACACTATAGTTTCAGCTGCTTCATGCACTACGAACTGTTTAGCGCCGATGGCCAAAGTGTTACATGAGTTTGCTACTATAGAAAAAGGCTTCATGACGACTATCCATGCATATACGGGTGATCAAAATACTTTAGATGGTCCACATCGTAAAAATGATTTACGTCGTGCTAGAGCAGCAGCAGTAAATATCGTACCAAATTCTACTGGTGCAGCTAAAGCTATTGGTCTTGTAATTCCTGATCTTGCTGGAAAATTAGATGGCGCTGCTCAACGTGTTCCAGTGGCAACTGGTTCACTAACAGAGCTAGTTGCTGTTGTTTCTAAAAAAGTTTCTGCTGAAGAGATTAATGCTGTAATGAAAGCTTCTTCTAGTGATTCTTTTGGTTATACTGAAGATGAGATAGTTTCTTCAGATGTTATTGGTATTACGTATGGTTCTTTATTTGATGCAACTCAGACTAAGGTTACTCCATTAGGAGATAAGTCATTAGTTAAAGTTGTGGCATGGTATGACAACGAAATGTCTTATACTGAACAAATGGTGAAAGTAGCTGAAAAACTAGCATCTCTATAAAAAAAGGAGGTCTGAAATGGACTTTTTAAGTGTGAAAGATGTTGATTTAAAAAATAAGAAAGTTGTTGTAAGAGTTGATTTTAATGTCCCAGTTAAAGATGGCAAAGTAACTAGTAAAGTCAGAATTGAAGCTGCTATTCCTACAGTTGAGTATATTCTAAAGAAAGGTGGTTCAGTTATTCTTTTATCACATTTAGGAAGACCAACTGAAAGTGAATATAATCCAGAATTTTCTTTAGAGCCAGTTGCTAAAGCATTAGAAGAAATTATCAAAAAGCCAGTGAGGTTCGAAAAGAATTGGTTAGATGGGATTTCTATAAATGAAGGTGAAATAGTTCTTTGTGATAATGTTCGCTTTAATAAAGGTGAAAAGAAATGTGATGAAACTCTTTCTAAAAAAATGGCAGCATTAGGTGATGTGTTCGTTATGGATGCATTTGCTACAGCACATAGGGCTGAAGCTTCTACTTACGGTATTGCAAAATATGTTAAGGTTGCTTGTGCGGGACTTCTTTTAGATGCTGAGATCAAAGCTTTAGAGCTGGCATTAAAATCTCCTAAAAAGCCTATGACTGCTATAGTTGGTGGCTCAAAAGTTTCAACTAAACTATCAGTGTTACATAACCTATTAAATAAAGTTGAGACTTTAATTGTAGGTGGAGGTATTGCCAATACTTTTATAAAGGCAGAAGGTCACAGTGTAGGTAAGTCTTTGTATGAAGAAGAACTTGTCGAAGAAGCTAAGGGTATTTTAGAAGAAGCTAAAAAGCTAGGTGTTAAGATTCCTGTTCCAGTAGATGTTAGAGTAGCAAAAGAGTTTAGTGAGTCAGCAAAAGCAACAATAAAAGATGTTTCTGAAGTAAAAGAAGATGAAATGATTTTGGATATTGGGCCTAAGTCTGAAGCAATAATAACAAAGATAGTGAACTCTTCTAAAACTATTTTATGGAATGGACCTTTAGGTGTTTTTGAGTTTGTTAATTTTGAAGAAGGAACAAAAGCTTTATCTTTAGCTATAGCTGAATCCGATGCTTTTTCTGTTGCAGGTGGAGGAGATACTATAGCCGCTATAGAGAAGTTTGATATAAAAGATAAAATCTCTTATATATCTACAGCAGGAGGCGCTTTCTTGGAATTTTTAGAAGGTAAGAAATTACCAGCAGTAGAAATACTTAAAGAAAGGTTTAAGTAGTTTTATAACAAAAGAGGTTTTCTAGTATGAGACGAACTAAAATATTAGCGACTCTAGGTCCAGCGAGCGAGTCAAGAGAAGTTCTTAAGGCTATGATAGAAGCTGGTGTTAACGCAGTAAGATGTAACTTTTCTCATGGTACAGCAGAAGAGCATAGAAAACGAGTAGAGCTTGTTAGAGAGTTGGCAAAAGAATTAGATACATATGTTGGTATTTTAGGAGATTTGCAAGGACCTAAAATTAGGCTATCTAAATTTAAAGATGGTTCTGTGATTATAAAAAAAGGACAGACTTTTACGTTAGATGCTAATTTGGGAGTTAATGAAGGTGATGAAAAAGCCGTTTCAATAGACTATAAAGAATTAGTTGATGACGTTCAACCAAAAGATATATTGCTTGTTGATGATGGAAAAATTGTTTTAGAAGTAACTACAGTTGAAAATAAAAAAGTTCATTGTAAAGTGATTGTTGGTGGAAAAGTTTCAAATAATAAAGGTATTAATAAAAAAGGTGGTGGATTGACAGCACCTGCTTTGACTGATAAAGATAAAGAAGATATTAAACTTGCAGCTATGCTTAAAGTTGATTTCTTAGCTGTTTCGTTTGTTAGAGATGGTGATGATATTAGATATGCTAGACAGCTTATTAATGATGCTGGTTGGAAGCCTGCTTTAGTAGCAAAAATTGAAAGAGCTGAAGCTGTAGAAAAAGAGAACCTTAAAGGTATTATTCAAGCTACAGATTTAGTAATGGTTGCGAGAGGCGATCTTGCTGTGGAAATAGGTGATGAAAATGTACCTGCTATACAAAAAATGATTATTAGTAAAGCAAGGCAGAATGAAAAAGCATCTATTACAGCAACTCAAATGATGGAGTCTATGATAGAGAACTCATCACCAACAAGAGCAGAAGCTTCTGATGTTGCAAATGCTGTTTTTGATGGAACTGATGCAGTAATGCTTTCTGCAGAGACAGCAGCTGGTCAATACCCTGTGGAAACTGTAGAGTCTATGGCAAGAATATGCGATGCTGCTGAACATAGTCAGTGGACACATATTGTTAAAAAGAATAGGGTGGCAGAGTATAATCGTATTGATCATGCAGTTTCTGTAGCTGCAGTGCATATTGCAAATGATATTTCAGCTAAAGCTTTGTTGGTTTTAACTGAAGGTGGAAACACTTCAAGATGGATGTCTAGGTTGAACTCTGACTTACCAATTTATGCGCTTTCAAGAAATGCACCGACTCTTGGAGCAATGACTCTATATAGAGGAGTTATTCCAATATTTTTTGATTCTACAAGAATGTCTAAACTGTATGTTAATAGATGTGCTTGTATGGAACTTGAAAAAAGAAACTTAGTAGCGGATGGAGATCCTGTAGTATTAACAAGTGGTGATAGTATGGGAGTGCATGGAAGCACTAACAAAATTAAAGTAATAATAGCTGGACACGTTAAATAAAATATTAAAGGAGAGTAAGATGGCTTTAGTTTCATTAAGGCAGTTGCTAGATCATGCTGCAGAGAACAATTACGGAATACCTGCATTTAATGTGAATAATCTAGAGCAGGTTAGAGCAGTTATGGAAGCGGCTGATAAGATTAATTCACCAGTAATTTTACAAGGTTCAGCTGGTGCAAGAAAATATGCTGGAGCACCTTTTATTAAACATTTAATTGAAGCAGCAGTGGAGGAGTATCCACATATTCCAGTATGTATGCACCAAGATCATGGTACATCTCCTGATGTTTGTCAAAGATCTATTCAATTAGGATTTTCATCTGTGATGATGGACGGATCTCTAATGAGTGATGGAAAAACTCCAGCGAGTTATGAATATAATGTTGAAGTAACAAAAAGAGCAGCAGAAATGGCTCATGCTTGTGGAGTGTCAGTTGAAGGGGAGCTTGGTTGTTTAGGTTCTTTAGAAACTGGGCAAGCAGGTGAGGAAGATGGAATTGGTGCTGAAGGGACATTATCTAAAGAGCAACTTCTAACAGACCCTGAAGAAGCAGCTGATTTTGTAAGAAAAACTAAGGTAGATGCTTTAGCTATTGCTATAGGAACAAGCCATGGTGCTTATAAGTTTACTAAGCCACCTACTGGAGATGTTTTATCAATTAAAAGAGTAAAAGAAATTCATGCAAGAATTCCAAACACTCATTTAGTAATGCATGGCTCTTCATCAGTTCCTCAAGATTGGCTAGAAGTTATTAATACTTATGGTGGAAATATGGGTGAAACTTATGGTGTGCCGGTTGAAGAGATTGTTGAGGCAATTAAGTACGGCGTAAGAAAAGTTAATATAGACACTGATTTAAGAATGGCGGCAACAGGCGCTATAAGAAGATTCTTGGCAGAGAATCCAGCAGAGTTTGATCCAAGAAAATATCTTGCAATATCTAAAAAAGCGATGAGTGAAATATGCGAAGCTAGATATATTGCATTTGGTTCAGCAGGCCAAGCATCTAAAATTAAACCAATTTCTTTAGAAAAAATGTTTCAAAGATATGAGACTGGTGAGCTAGATCCTCAAATAAAATAATCTTTCAAATTCTTTTTAAGTTTTATTCAACTTTATATTTTCTTTTTAATAGTATCGTTAAAGATATTATGGTGATTAATATTAAACTGACACCTATCCATGAGTTTGTGTTTAAGTTTTCATCATAGAATATTTCTCCCCACATTAATCCTACTGCAGAAGCAACTCCACCAACTAGAGAGTAGTAGATAGGTCCTGCAACTTTGATTAATATAAAAAGAATCACATAGCCAATACTTGATAATATTATTTCCAATAATATCAACCAGTCATTTATATTTAATGGAAAACTAATAGGGTGAAAGTGTCCTAAGCTTAATGTGATAGGTATGAGTATAATAGTTGATGTTGTAAGCATTCCTAAAGAGAGGCTTAGAAAATTACTAGGCAATGGTTTAAATGCTGCAATCCATACAGCACATAAAGCAAATGAGAAAGGTGCTACTAAAGCAATAATTGTCCAAGGGATGTTATTTATCTCCGGAAGATTTAAATTACTTAGTATAGTAAATAAAATTCCGATAAAACCAATTAGCACAAGGATAAATCTCTTTAAATCAAATCTTTCTAAAGAAAATAAAATGCTTAACGGAAAAATTATAATTGGCACAGTATTAATTAATACAGTTAATAAGCCAGAGGGAATATGTTGAGCACAAAAATACATAATAGTATTTGGAATGACAATTCCTAATATTCCACAAGCTAAATAATAATGAATGTATTTAGGCTTAATAGAAAAAGGAATCTTTGCCACAATTACTATAACTAATAAAGCAATCATTGGTCCTAATGATTGCCAGAAGCTATATCCAAGTGGATGAACTCCGTGAGTCATACAGAATCTAGCTATAGTATAGCCAGAGCCCCAAATAGTACCAAGAATAAGCAATAAAAGTATAGAGATAAAGTGTTTATTTGAATTTGTTTTCATTATTAAATCTCTATTATACTTTAGTTGAGTTTTAGGCTTTCCCAGATTTCATCGATTTTCTTTTTAACTTCTTCAGACATTTCGATTTTTTCTCCCCACTCTCTAGAAGTTTCTCCTGGCATTTTATTTGTTGCATCTAGACCCATTTTTGAGCCTAAGCCAGATATTGGAGAAGCAAAATCTAAATAATCTATAGGAGTATTATCAATTAGAGTGGTGTCACGGGTTGGGTCCATGCGTGTGGTTATGGCCCATATAACATCTTCCCAGCTACGTACATTTATATCATCATCTACAATGATAACAAATTTAGTGTACATAAATTGACGTAAATATGACCAAACTCCCATCATGACTCGTTTTGCATGTCCAGGATATTGTTTTTTAATACTAACAATAGCCATACGGTAAGAGCAACCTTCCGGAGGTAGATAGAAATCTATAATCTCAGGGAATTGTTTACGAATAATTGGAGTAAAAATTTCATTAAACGATACGCCTAATATAGCAGGCTCATCAGGTGGTCTACCTGTATATGTACTATGATAAATAGGGTTTTTACGATGAGTTATTTTTTCAACTGTAAAGACAGGAAACTCCTCAACTTCGTTATAGTATCCTGTGTGATCACCATAAGGGCCTTCAGGTGCAGTTTCATTACGATATATGAATCCTTCGAGTACTATTTCTGTATGAGCAGGCACTAGTAGATCACTAGTAAGAGCATTCGCAACTTCTGCTTTTTGCTTTTTTAATAGTCCAGCAAAAGCATATTCAGATAAAGTATCTGGAATGGGTGTTACAGCCGCTAAAGTAGTTGCTGGATCAGCACCAATAGCTACAGCTACAGGAAAGGGTTTATCTCCATGTTTTTTACACCATGCTTGATAATCTAAGGCACCACCACGATGATGTAACCATCTCATAATAAGTTTATTTTTACCTAAAAGTTGGAGCCTGTATATACCTAGGTTTAGTCTTTCTTTTCTTAAGCTGTTAGTTATAACTAGTCCCCATGTTATTAGAGGAGCAACATCCTTAGGCCAACAAACTTGAATTGGGAGACTGTGAAGATTTATATTATCTTTATCAATCACAACTTCTTGGCAAACAGGTTTTTTTACCACTTTGGGTGACATGTTGAGAACTTGTTTGAAGATAGGGAATTTATCTATAGCATCTTTAAACCCTTTAGGTGGTTCAGGTTCTTTTAAATATGCTAAAAGCTCTCCAAGTTCCTTTAATTCATCAACACTATCTAAGCCTAAAGCAATTGCAATTCTTTCAGGAGTTCCAAAAAGATTTGTCAATACAGGAATGTTTGAGCGATGATCAGGATTTGTAAATAGTAGAGCAGGACCCTTGCTTCTTAGGACACGATCAGAGATTTCAGTCATTTCTAAGAAGGGAGATATTTTTTGAGATATTTTCTTTAGATGATTATTCTCTTCAAGATATGTAATAAATTCTCTTAGATCTTTAAAAGATTTCATTTTATTTTAGATAGCGCCTCTTTTCATGATTTCAAAAAATTCTTCATTAGTTAAAGAAGATTTCATTTTTTCAGTTAAGAATTCCATAGCTTGTACATCTTCCATGCCACCAAGAATCTTACGTAGAATCCAAAGTTTTTGTAATTCATCTTGAGTTGTAAGTAACTCTTCTCTACGAGTACCAGATCTATCAAAACTAATAGCAGGGTATACACGACGTTCAGCAATTTTACGATCAAGGTGAAGCTCCATGTTACCAGTACCTTTAAACTCCTCAAAGATAACCTCATCCATTTTAGAACCAGTTTCAACAAGAGCTGTTGCAATGATTGTTAAGCTACCACCTTCAGCTGTATTTCTTGCTGCACCAAAGAATCTCTTAGGTTTTTGTAAAGCATTTGCTTCGACACCTCCAGAAAGTACTCTACCAGATGCAGGGGAAACAGTGTTATAAGCTCTCGCTAATCTTGTTATTGAGTCTAAAAGAATAACCACGTCTTGCTTATGTTCAACAAGTCTTTTTGCTTTTTCGATCACAATTTCAGCTAATTGGACGTGACGAGCAGCAGGTTCATCAAACGTAGATGCTACCACTTCACCCCTTACAGAGCGTTGCATTTCAGTTACTTCCTCTGGGCGCTCATCGATAAGTAGCATAATTAAGTTACATTCAGGATGGTTTTTAGCAATAGATGTTGCAATATTTTGCATCATAATAGTTTTACCAGTCTTTGGTGGAGCAACAATAAGTCCACGTTGACCTTTACCAAAAGGTGCTGCCAAATCGATAACCCTTGCAGTGATATCTTCACTAGAGCCATTACCTATTTCCATTTTTAGCCTTTCTTTAGCATATTCAGGAGTTAGGTTTTCAAATAAAATTTTCTTTCTAGCTTGTTCTGGAGAATCAAAGTTAACGCTATCAATGTGTTTAACTGCGAAATATTTTTCACTATCTCTTGGAGGGCGAATTTTACCAACAATGCTGTCACCAGTTCTTAAGTTTAATTTTCTGATAAAAGCAGGTGAGACATAAATATCATCGGGGCTAGCAAAGTATGAGCTATCAGACGATCTAAGAAATCCATAGCCATCTTGTAAGACTTCTAATATACCTTCACCGTAGATATCTTCACCATTATCAGCATAGTGCTTAAGTATAGAAAATATTAATTCTTGTTTTCTTGCTCTAAGTGATTCAAGATCAAGACCTTGAGCAATTTCCATAAGTTCGTTAACAGACTTGTACTTTAATTCATTAAGATTCATTGCTTGTTCTCTAGTAGTAGAAAATATTTGATGAAAGACTATAGATACTTATCGATCATAGCGATTAATTGAGTTTTTTGAACAACACCTACTTTTGTTTCAGCATTTTCTCCATTTTTAAAAAGCATTAAAGTTGGCACTCCACGAACGCCAAACTTCATAGCAGTTTCTTCATTCTCATCTATGTTAAGTTTGCAGATTTTTACTTTATCACCATAATGAGCAGCAACTTGATCTAATATTGGAGCAATCATTTTGCATGGTCCACACCAAGGAGCCCAAAAGTCTAATAACACAGGAGTTTTGCTTTCAATAACTTCGCTTATGAATTGATCATCAGAAATATCTACACATTTTGACATATTTTAATTTTCCTTATTTTATAATTCTTTGGTATATATTTTTAAAATTTTAGAAATAAAGTTTTTTATATATAAGTTTGATTGTTCAGTTCATTATCAAATGCAAGTCTACTGAACACTTTTAGCATCTAACTTTAAGGTCATATTACAATAAAAATGTTTTAAAATAAAATTTTTTAGCTATTTTAAGCTACTTTTTTGTAATATCATTGTTACTTAAATTATATTCGTGATTTAAAAATTAAAAAATGTCTAAGCGAATAGCTACAGTTGATCTTGGCTCTAACAGTTTTCATATGCTTATTTGTGAAATTTCTGATAGTGGTGAAGTAAACACTATTTACAAACAAAAAGAAAAAATACAGTTAAGAGCAGGGCTAAGTAAAGACTTAACTATAGATGATGAAACTCAAGCTAGAGCTATAGCATGCCTAGAGTCTTTTTCTAGAGAGATTAGAAACTATCAAGTTGAGTATGTAGAGGCTGTAGGTACATATACCTTACGAAAAGCTAGAAGGAATATTCGAGTTTTTAAGAAAAAGCTGAGTAAGGCTTTAGGAACTAAGATAAGAATAATATCTGGAAAAGAAGAAGCTAGGCTTGTGTATGTGGGAGCTAGACAAGCTTTAGATAATGTTATAACTACAAATAAAACACTTATAGTTGATATAGGTGGTGGATCTACTGAGATAGTGATTGGTAGAGGAGATTCAATACTGGCGTCAAGAAGTCTTGATGTTGGTTGTGTAGGTGTGCAAAATGACTTTTTTAGTGAAGGGAAATTAACATTTGATAATTTCTTTAAAGCAGTTGAAGAAACAAAGAAGCTTATAGAGCCGATCGTTAAAAAATATAAATATATAGGCTGGGATGTTGCTCTTGGTTCTTCTGGAACGATACAATCTGTTATAAAAATAAACTCAACGTTAAATAAGCAAGATAATGTAAATCAATTATTTTTAAATGATCTTATCACTAAAATGATAGCAAAAGAGTTAGTTCAAAATATTAGTTTTGATGGCTTGAGAGAAGATAGGGTGAATGTAATAGCTGGTGGCGTTGCAATTTTGTATGCTGTTTTTGATTCATTTGGAATAGTTTCTATGGAAAGATCGAAAGGGGCTGTTAGGGAAGGAGTTCTTTATGAAATTGTTAAGAAAAAATTTAAAAAGGTTTCATGAAAAACTATATACCTTTATCAGCGCGGATTAGACCGACTTCAATAAATGAAATAGTAGGGCAGAAACATCTTTTATCTCCTAATGGGATTCTTACAAAAATGCTTAATAGTGATGGCATTTTCTCTTTAGTGTTATGTGGGAAGCCAGGTACAGGTAAGACTACATTAGCAAGAATAATCGCAAAAAGTAAACAGTTAGCTTTTTTTGAGTTGTCAGCAGTTGATTCTGGAGTAAAAGAAGTAAGAAAGCTGATCTCAGAAAATGAAAAGTTAGATAGTTTTGTTTTATTTTTGGATGAGATTCATAGGTTTAATAAGTCTCAACAAGATCTGCTTTTACCATACATAGAAAGTGGTAAAATAATCCTTATTGGAGCTACTACAGAAAATCCAACTTATTATTTAAATGATGCTTTAGTTTCTCGACTTTTGATAGTAAGGCTTTATCCACTAAAGAAAGATGAAGTTAGAGAATTAATTGATCGAGTTTTAAAGAAAGATGATGAGTTGTCTTCTAAAAAAGTAAGCATACAAGAAGATCTATATAATTCTTTTTATAATTTTAGTGATGGTGACTGTCGCAAGATTATTAATCTTATTGAGCGAATGTATTTACTTTCTGATAAGAAAAATGAGATTGTTTTTGATGAAAAGTTATTTGATATAGCTATTGGTGATGTGGTGCGTGATTTTCATAGAGAAGGAAAGGAGTTTTATGAGCAACTTTCAGCGTTTCATAAGTCAATAAGAGGTACAGATCCGGATGCGGCTATATTTTGGTTAGCTTTGATGCTTGATAATGGTGTTGATCCTTTGGTAGTAGCAAGGAGAATGCTTTGTATTGCATCTGAAGATATTGGAAATGCTGATCCACAAGCTATAAGAATAGCAATTGATGCTTGGAATGCATATGAAAAATTAGGTTTGCCAGAAGGTAGGCTAGTATTAGCTCAAGCAGCAATATATCTAGCAGTGGCTCCTAAGAGTAACGCTAGTTATACGGCTTATAGTGATGCTTTGAGCATGGTTAAGTCATCACGTAATATAGAAGTGCCAAAACATTTAAAAAACTATAAAGATAGTAATTATCTTTATCCGCATGATTACCCTAACTCTTTTGTTAAACAAGAATATTTCCCGGATAATATTAAAGGAGAGTTCTATCAGCCTTCAGTAAATGGTTTTGAGTCTAAAATAAAGAGTAAGTTAGATAGTATTAAGAAGATAAAAAGTTCTGATTCAAATTAACTATGTTAAAAAAAAGTTTTATTATGCTATAATTCACGGCATAGTGTTATTTTTGTCAATATAAAAATATAAAATTAGGTTAAATGATGGTTCTAGAGAATTTATTACACCCTACAAATATCGTTATAGATAGTTATCAAGAAAATGCAACAAAGTTTTCATTTGAGGCTTTGGAAAGAGGTTTTGGTTATACATTAGGATATGCTCTTAAGCAAACTATGTTATACGCTTCAGAAGGTGCTTGCATAACTGCTATAAAAATAAATGATGGTAAAGTTACTTCTTACGAAGATGCAATTCCTTGTGAAGAGTGTGTTGCTGATATTATATTAAACTTGAAAGCTTTAGCTGTTACTTTAAACGATGTGGACAGTGGTACAATTAGCTTTTCAATAAATGGAGATGAGAGAGAAGTTCTTTCTGGAGAAGCTGAAACTTCTGAAGGAGTTGAGCTTTTAAATAAAGAACTATTTGTCTGTAATTATCTTGGAAGCAAAAAGCTTAGTATAGTAGCTAAAGTTGAAAAAGGTACAGGTTATAAAGCAACTGAAGAAAATTTTAAAGATGGAGAATTTCTTCTAGATGGAACTTTTTCTCCTGTAGTCTTTTGTGACTTTGATGTAACAGATGCTCGTGTTGGAAGAAGAACAGATTTAGATAGACTGCACTTAGATGTGAAAACAAATGGTGTTGTTTCTCCTGAAGAAGCTGTTAGACAGGCTGCTACAAAAATACAGAACCAACTTTCTGGTGTTGTTGATGTTGAGAATATTAATCAAAGTATTTTTGTTGAAGATCCAACAAAAGATTTAGATCCTATGTTATTAAAGCATGTTGAAGAGCTTAGTTTAACAGCTAGATCTTCTAACTGTTTAAAAGCTGTTAATATAAGATTTATTGGTGAGTTGGTTCAAAAAACTGAAACAGAACTTTTAAAAGCACCTAATTTTGGTAAAAAATCATTAAATGAAATAAAAGATAAATTAACAGAGCTTGGATTGTCTTTAGGCACATCTATAGATAATTGGCCTGAAAATTTATAAATAAAAAATAATAATTGACTGAAATTTAGTTATCAATTAGTATAACTATTCACAATATGCCGAAGTGGTGGAATTGGTAGACGCGCCGGATTCAAAATCCGGTTCTGGCAACAGAGTGTGGGTTCGATTCCCACCTTCGGCACCAAATAATGGTTTCATAAAGTCTCATAAGGTTCTACTAAAGCTCACTATTTATTTGTACGACTATTTGTACCACTGGATAATGAATTTTTTGGAAAACATGAGTAACTTTACTAAATACTTCTAGAGATTAATCAGAATGCATCAAGTTGTGCGTTTATTAACTTTGAAGTATGAAGTAACAAATGGCAACACTAACGGATATACAGATAAAGAAACTAAGACATAGTGGAAGAACTAAGGGAAATGAATTACAAATTGATATAGGTAATCTATAGGTTCTGTCGTAAACTGGCAGAGAAAAATATATATCCTATACCAACCAAAGAAAATACTATGTATGAAGGAAGTGTAGATGGTACCACACAGACTGCTACTAAACTAAGCTCATCTGAATTAGCCGATCTATGGTTGCCTAAAGAGAATCAATAAAAAATTAAAACTAGTATATAAAGTGTGAAAATACTAAAAGGCAATAAAACAATAGATCAAAGAGCTAGAGCAAAGCAATGAGGATTATTAGACTTTACAACACTTATTTGAATTAATATTGGCTATTTTTTTAATTTTTTAAAAAGTTTTTTACCCATATAAACTCCAATTTATTAGGTATTTAAAGTATATTTTATTAAATGCTTATCTCAACTATGAATAATCATTAAAGAATGTGATCTTAGTGGTGGCAAACTACCAACACAGACTTTCTTTAATGTCTCTGTACCCGATTTCTCATGATCAGCAACAATGTGCCAGAAACCGCTCTCCGGTTTTGGTAGTAAATCATTTATTTCATAACCATCAATTGTTGTAGCATTGTATATAATCACGATATCTTGCCAACTATCACCATTTGCATAATCTTTAAAGTGAGAAATAATTACACCAGATCTATTGTCATGATGAGCAGTAGTTATATTTAAGCATTTATCTATTATTCTTGGATCGCTTATTCTTAATGCTGGATGCTCTTTACGTAGTTTTATTAAGCCTTTTACATAATTAAAAAATGGTTTAAATGCTAATTTATCAGACCAGTGAAAAGCGTTGATTTCATCACCACTTCTATAGCTATTATGATCTCCCTGCTTTGTTCTAAGAAATTCAGCACCACCATGTATAAATGGTATTCCTTGCGCAGTTAAAATAATACCTAAAGCAAGAGCATTTTGCCTAACAAGTGTACTTTCAAAAATATTTTCTAAAATACCCCTTCGGTAAGAACCATCTTTTATGCTATTTTGCTGACTTTTTTCAATATGATCCCATAGTGTATAGTTATCGTGAGCATCTACATAGTTTATAGATTCTAGTGGCTTTGCAGTAAGTCCGTGAATGGAACCTTTTAGTCCATCAATAACTCTTCCGATGTTTAAAGAGTTGTGAGCATCACCATTGATAAAGCCATTTCCCGGATTATTATTTCCTCGTATTGCATCCCTAAAAAAATCATTAAAGATTGAGAAGTCTTGGTTTTTTTGTGTGCCTCTATGAGTTCCATTTGTTAAAGGAGAGTCTCCTCCTTTCCATGGTTCACCATAGATAATTATACGAGGATCAAACTCTTTGATCTTAGCTATTATACTTTTAATAGTATCTAAATCTATAAGTTCCATTAAATCAAAACGGATACCATCTATTTTATAGTTTTTAACCCAGTGCATTACAGAATCTTGAATGAATTTACTAACCATAGGGCGTTCTGTTGCTAGTTCATTACCACAGCCAGAACCGTTAGTGAATCTACCAAACTGATCAGTTCTAAAATAGTATTTTGGAATAATCTTATCTAAGTTAGTAGTATCTGTCATATGGTTGTAAACTACATCCATAATTACACCAATATTTTTTTGATGGAATCCTAGAATCATGCTTCGAGTCCCTATAATCCTTTGTAATGGATTATAAGGATCTATCGAGTAGCAACCGTCAGGGGCATTATAGTTCTTAGGATCATAGCCCCAGTTTCTATTATTTTTATCATTCGTTTTTGACTCATCTACTGAAGAAAAATCAAAGAATGGTAATAAATGTATATGAGTAACTCCTAATTCTACTAAGCTATCAACTCCGGTTGAGACTTTTTCTCCAGATTCCTCATTAGTGTAATATGCTCCAGAGTAAGAAGCTCCTAGAAACTTACCTCTTAGTTTTTCAGGAATTCCACTTTCTAAACTTATAGTAAAATCACGTAAATGAGTTTCATATATAATAGTATCTTCTTTATTCTCAAGTCTTGAATATTTATGCTCTTGCCATTGATTAGGCATTAGTGAGGGGCTATCTAAATTAACTAGAAAACCTTTTTCACCATTCACTCCCAATCCAACAGCATATGGATCGATAGCATAAGTTACTCTAGTATACTGCTTACCTCTTGGATCTAGATCATCAAAATATAAGCGATATAAATAATATTTGTTCTCATAATCAGCACTGTTAAGTTCTATGTGATGAGTTCCATATTTATTTTCTGGCTTTAGTTCAAAGGAAAAATCTGGCTGTTTTTTATTGGTTGTTAAGTCTTCATTATATAAAAGAACTTCAACTTTTTTTGCTGTTGGAGCCCAAAGCCTTAAAGATATTGTAGAGTCATTAAATGTTATCCCCATATCATTTTCTGGATAAAAGAATTTATCTAAATAATTTCTCATTAAGACTTTGGTTGGCAAAAATGTATTATTAGCTCGAATTTCTATCAAATCAGAGCCATTAATATTCTTTGGAAGGTTTGTAAATATTAGTTGTTGAGAGTTATATTTTATAATCAAATCAACATCATCAATTTTCTGAGAATTAATCCAAAGCTCAAAGAAGGTGCCAATTAAAGGAGTATCAGATAAGTGAGCCACAATTTTATCGGCTTCATCCATTACTGCGTATTTTATTCTAGGATTAGTTCTATTTATAACATCAATCAGCGACGTATAAATAATAGAGTCTCCATAGACAATATAGTAACTATCATTTTTGTCGGAGATATCAAAAGAGTTTGTTTGCTCAGCCCAGTCATTATGCCAATATAGACTCCAGAGTTTTTTTCTGGCGATTACATTTTCTTTTTGGCAAAGAGCATATAAGCCAAAATCACTTTTATTTGAAAAAGGAACGATTTGGGTGGTCTTATCTTCATTGAATGTCCATAAGTCCCAGCTGAAATTATCACCACTATATTCTTGATCTTTTTTAACAAAATGAATTAAGCTACCATCTCTATTTTCTTTCACTATTTTAAAATTTCTTTGAGCTGTGAAAGTGGGATTAGCTTTACTGAAACATGTTAAGGTAATTTCAGATAAATCATTTAGATTTGAATCTGTGGAAAGCTTATTATCGGAGATTTGAATATGTGGATTTTTAGGTGAAATATCCCATTCAACATCTATTATATTTTTACGTTTAGTAACTGATTCTGTTATAGCAACTAAGTCTAAGGTAAATCCAGGAGTAATAAAATCTTCTGAGGCTTTTATTTCTAGTTTCTCACTAGCAATAAGCCAGTTAAAACTTAGTGGAATAAAAGTTCTATCATTAATTGAAACTTTATATTCATTTCCTTCCAAGTCAACAAGTATAAATGTATATTGGTTAGTTCCTGGGATGAGATTCTCAATTGAAAAAATATCTTTAGTTAACCATAAGCTACCGTCATCATTATCAGTAGTCCAAGTAAGTTTTAGATCTTCTTGTTTTTGCCAGTCATTAAATTTACCAACTACATATGCGTTTAAGAATCCGGTTGCTTGGATTCTAAATCTTATACTACTTGTTTCAAAGTCTAGACTAATGTCGTGAGCAATATTAATTGGTCTAAAATTTCCAGACTTACTATCTTGAATCCATATATTTTGATTTGCTGTTTGCATAAAAATACTAAATCTCTATTTATTATATCTAATCAACTAATTTTAAAATTAAAGATGCCATCGGGGGAATTTTTATAGTTATTCGTTGAGCATGTCCATGAGATGGCTCCGGAGCTGTCAGTATTTTTTCACTTATAAGCTGTCCAGAACCTCCAAATTTAAGATCATCTGAATTGAAAACTTCTTTATAAGCACCAGCTTTAGGGACACCTAAGTGATAATCATAATAAACCATTGGAGTGAAATTACAGACAAAGATTAAACTATCTTTTTCATCTTTACTATTTCTTATAAAAGATAGAATGCTTTGAGAAGAGTTATCAGCATCTATCCATTTAAAGCCACTATGATCATAATCAGCTTGCCATAAAGCAGGTTCAGATTTATAAAAATGATTTAGCTTTTTAAAAAATAACTGGGTTTCTTTATGAGCAGGATATTCATTAATTATTTGCCATTGAAGTTGTTCATATTCACGCCATTCAATAAATTGTCCAAATTCACTACCCATGAATATTAACTTTTTGCCAGGATGACCTATCATATAAGTCATATAAAGACGTAGCCCAGCATATTTATTCCATAAATCCCCCCACATTTTATTAATGAGAGACTTTTTACCATGTACAACTTCATCATGAGAAATTGAGAGGATAAATTTTTCTGAATAATGATAAGCCATGGAGAAATTAATCAGATTATGGTGATATTTGCGATGAACAGGATCTAAAGCTATATAGCGCAAAGTATCATTCATCCAGCCCATATTCCATTTAAAATCAAAACCTAAACCTCCGTGTTCGGTAGGTGTAGTGATATTGGGCCATGCTGAAGATTCTTCAGCTATTGTTATAACTCCTTTACAAGTATGTTTAAGGACACCGTTAAGTTCTTTAAGAAAAGCTATCCCTTCTAAATTCTCATGGCCACCATGTATATTTGGTTCCCACTCACCATGATCTCTATCATAATTTAGGTAAAGTATATTTGATACTGCATCAACACGTAGTCCGTCAATATGAAATTCATTTATCCAATACATTGCGTTTGATATTAGGAAAACTTTTACTTCATTGCGACCCAAATCAAAGTTATTTGTTCCCCAGCCTTTATTTGAGGCTTTACCATCGTTTTGATATTCATAACATGAGCTACCATCAAACTTTATTAAACCATGTTCATCTTTACAAAAATGTCCAGGAACCCAGTCTAAAATTACTCCGATATCTGCATTGTGTAGTTTATCAATTAAACGCTTTAAACCAACCAAATCTCCATGGCGACTATTTATTGAGTAAAAACCAGTTGGCTGATACCCCCATGAAGCATCGAGAGGGTGTTCATGTAAGGGCATAAATTCAACGTGAGTATATTCCATTTTTTTGACATACTCAGGTAAGATTTCACTTAGTTCATCATAAGTTAAGAAATTCCCATCTTTGGTTTTCCAAGAAGCTAGATGTAACTCATAAATATTCATAGGGCTGTCGTAGTAATTAGTATTAGTACGTTTTTCTAGCCATTGACTATCTTGCCATTGATATTGGGTTTCAGTGTTAATAATTGAAGCTGTATTAGGTCTCAATTCAGAAGAAATAGCATAAGGATCACTTTTATAAACATAGTTGTTTGTATATTTATTTTTTACTACAAACTTATATTTTTGACCATTACTAACATTTGGAATGAAAACGCTCCATAATCCAGCGGGACTAATTTGTTGCATGTAGTTTTCATTTTTTTCTTCCCAGTGACAAAAGTCACCGATGACACAAATACTTTTTGCATTTGGTGCCCAAGTTGTAAATCTAATACCATCTTGCCCATTTTCTTGAGCTTTATGAGCACCCATAAAATTATATGCGTATATGTGTTTACCTTCATGAAAATAATATTTGTCTAAATCATTTATATTTGAACTACAGTTTGATGATAAATCATTATTATTCATTAAAGCTCCTAATATTAAATATTATCTTTTATATAGATAATGAGGGGTTTTATAAATACATATTAAGTACATTGTATACTAACTAATATCTAACCACTATATATACATATATTCTAAAGTTAAGATAATAGGTTTGATTAGTTTATTTTTATATATAACAAGTTAGTAAATAATTCTAAATCTAAATAGATGGTGATAATATGATTATTAAGTTATTAATTTTTTAATTAAAATTATTAGGATAAATCTAAAGTATGACAATTCAGACAATATCAACTAAACCTTTTCCTAATCAAAAACCAGGAACATCAGGACTAAGAAATAAAGTAACAGCTTTTAAGCAGCCTGGATATTTAGAGAATTTTGTTCAATCAATATTTAATTCTTTAGAGAATATATCAGAGCAAACTTTAGTCGTAGGTGGTGATGGTAGATATTATAATAAGGTTGCAATACAGATTATTATTCGAATGGCAGCTGCTAATAAATTCTCTAAAATAATAGTTGGTCATAATGGAATTTTCTCAACTCCAGCTGCTAGTAGTGTGATCCGTAAGTATAATGCTTTAGGTGGCATCATACTTTCTGCAAGTCATAACCCGGGTGGTCCAGATGGAGATTTTGGGATAAAGTACAATACTGGTAACGGTGGCCCAGCTCCAGAAAAAATAACTGAAAGAATTTATTTAGAGACACAAAAGATTGAAAAATATTATATAAGTGATGCTCCTAAAGAGTCAGTTGATTTAAGTACATTAGGAACTTATAAAATAGAAAATACAATTATTGAAGTAATAGACTCAGTATTAGATTATTCTGAATTAATGCAAAAGTTGTTTGATTTCAATAAAATTCGTCAACTTTTTGCTGATGGTTTTACAGTTAGATTTGATGCAATGAGCGCAGTTTCAGGGCCTTATGCTAAGTATATTTTTGAGAAGATGCTAAATGCTCCAGCCGGAACTGTTGTGAATGGGGAACCTTTAGAAGATTTTGGTGGTCATCATCCAGATCCAAATCCTGTAAATGCTGCTGATCTAGTAGCACATATGAGAAGTAGTCAAGCTAGTGATTTTGGTGCTGCATCAGATGGTGATGCTGATAGAAATATGATTGTTGGCAAGAAAATTGATGTTGCTCCATCAGATAGTTTAGCAATAATGGCTGCTAATGCTCAGCTAATCCCAGGATATAGTCAAGGCATTAAAGGGGTTGCAAGATCTATGCCAACTTCAACAGCGGTAGATAGAGTAGCTGAGTATTTAAATATTCCATGCTTTGAAACTCCTACAGGTTGGAAGTTTTTTGGTAACTTACTAGATGCTGGAAAAATTACTTTATGTGGTGAAGAAAGCTATGGAACAGGATCTAATCATATTAGAGAAAAAGATGGCCTTTGGGCTGTTTTGTTTTGGCTTAATTTAGTTGCTGCAACAAACAAAAATGTTGATAAACTTGTAACAGAGCATTGGGAAAATTTTGGGCGTAATTTTTACTCAAGACATGATTATGAGGCTATTGATAGTGTAATAGCTAATCAAATTATGACAAAGCTAAGAGAGAAGTTGCCTGAGCTTAATGGGAGTATATATAAAAATAATTTGATAAAAATAGCAGATGATTTTAGCTATAAAGATCCTATTGATAATTCTATTTCAAATCATCAAGGTGTAAGAATTATTTTTGAAGATGGTTCGCGTATTGTATTTAGGCTTTCTGGGACTGGAACTCAAGGTGCAACATTGCGAGTATACTTAGAAAAATATGAAGCTAGGTTTGAAAAAACTAATATTCCTACACAAGAAGCTTTAGCTGATTTAATTGAAATAGCTGAAGATTTGACAAAAATTAAATCACTTACTGGAATGAGTGAACCAACAGTGGTAACTTGATTGTAGCTAACCTTTAAAAGGAGTTTATAAAATGAACAATTCTAATAACTCAACGCACCAGCTCTACAAAAAAGCAATGGCTTTAGTTTTAGCAGGAGGACGTGGTTCACGTCTTTATAACTTAACAGATACTAGAGCAAAACCAGCAGTTTATTTTGGTGGTAAATTCAGAATTATTGATTTTGCTCTTTCAAACTGTCTAAACTCAGGTATCCGTAGAATAGGAGTGGTTACTCAATATAAATCTCACTCATTATTACGCCATATACAACGTGGCTGGGGATTTTTAAGAGGAGAATTAAATGAGTTTATAGATTTACTACCTGCTCAACAACGTGTTGATGAAGAGCACTGGTATCGTGGTACAGCAGATGCTGTTTATCAAAATATAGATATTTTACGTTCGTATAGCCCAGAGTATGTGATTGTCTTAGCAGGGGATCATATTTATAAGATGGACTATTCTGTGATGTTAAGAGATCACGTACAAAGTGGTTATAAATGTACAGTTGGATGTGTAGAAATTCCTAGAGAAGAAGCTTTTGCTTTTGGGATTATGGGTATAGATGAGGATCGTACAATTACTAACTTTATAGAGAAGCCAAAAAGTAATGCACCAACTATACCAGGTGATTCAAGTACTTGTTTAGCTAGTATGGGTATATATATATTTAACTCAGACTATTTATATGACATGCTTGAAGAAGATTTGGCAGATAGTTCATCAAGCCATGATTTTGGTAAAGATATTATCCCTAAAGCTGTAAGTCAGAAAGAAGCTTTAGCTCATCCATTTGGTATGTCATGTGTACCACGTGGAGAAGGTTTAAAATCATACTGGAGAGATGTTGGTACTATCGATTCTTTTTGGGCAGCGAACCTTGATTTAGCTGCAAATATGCCTGAATTAAATCTTTATGATAAAGACTGGCCAATTTGGACAGCAGAAGAGCAACTTCCACCAGCAAAGTTTGTTCCAGATAGTGATGGTGTTGATGGGATTATTTCAAATACATTAGCTTCAGGCGGATGTATTGTTTTAGGGTCAAATATTTCTGAGACAGTAATGTTTTCAAATGTCAGAATTGCTTCACATTGTGTAATTGATCAAGCTGTGATCATGCCAGAAACTGAGATTGGTGAGAATTGTCGCCTAAGCAAAGTTGTTATTGATAGAGGATGTGAAATTCCTGCAGGAACTATTATTGGTGAAGATCCTAAGGAAGACGCAAAAAGATTTTTTAGAACAGAGACTGGAGTTGTGTTAGTAACTAAACAGATGCTGACAGCTCTTGAGAAATAAGAGGTTATTATGCGTGTATTACATGTCTGTAGTGAGCTATATCCACTGTTAAAAACTGGAGGTTTGGCAGATGTTGCTGCAGCACTACCTCCAGCTTTATCTGAATTAGGAGTTGATAGTAGAGTACTAGTTCCTGGTTTTCCAGCATTCATGAATAATGTAAAGAAAAAAAGCTTACTAATAGAGCTTCCACCAAAATTTGGCGCTAATAGAATCTCTATATATTTAGCTAAGATTCCTGATACTAAAATTGATATATATATAATTGATGCTCCAAGACTATATGATCGTCCAGGAAATCCTTATACAGACTCAAAAAATCAGCCTTATACTGATAATTATCAAAGATTTGCTTTGTTGGGTTGGGTGGCAGCTAGGCTTGCAGATGGCTTAGACTCTCAATGGAAACCTGAAATAATTCACGGACATGATTGGCATGCAGGTTTAGTCCCAGCATATTTAAAAGCTACTGAAATTGCTACAGGAATAAAAGCTGTAAAGTCTGTTTTTACTATACATAATTTAGCATATCAGGGAGTTTTTCCATTAAATGTTTTTCCAGAGCTAGATTTGCCAAATTATTTCTTAAATATGGATGGAATAGAGTTCTATGGTCAAGTTTCATTTTTAAAAGCTGGATTATATTTTTCTGATAAGATCACTACTGTTAGTCCAACATATGCTAAAGAAATACAAGGACAAGAACAGGGTTGTGGTTTAGATGGTTTATTATCAAATCGTAAATATGATTTATATGGGATATTAAATGGAGTTGATCCAAAAGTATGGAATCCAATAAAAGATCCTTATATAGATGCGAATTACTCTAGCACCACAATTGCAGCAGGAAAACTAAAATGTAAAACTGCTCTTCAACAGATGATTGGTTTAAAAGTTCAAAATGATGCACCTTTATTTGGTGTTGTAAGTCGTTTGACAGAACAGAAAGGGTTGAATCTTGTAATTACAGGTTTAGCTGAAATATTAAATCGAGGTGGGCAAATAGTCCTACTTGGAAGTGGTGATACAGCATTAGAAGAAGCATTTAAATCTGCTGCAAAGACGTATCCTGAATCAGTTGCCGTACAAATAGGTTATGATGAGGAACAAGCGCACCGTATTATAGCAGGTTCTGATGTGATATTAGTACCCTCAAGATTTGAGCCTTGTGGACTTACACAACTATATGGATTGATATATGGTACATTACCATTAGTTCATAAAGTTGGTGGGCTAGCTGATACAGTAACTGATTCGTCACTAGAAAATTTAGCAGCTGATGAAGCAACTGGATTTGTATTTGATAAATTTAGTATAGAAGACTTTATACTTGCAGTACGTAGATCTTTTGCATTATACGATAGAAAAGCAGAGTGGAAAAAAGTCAGAAAGATCGCAATGCAACAACAGGTTGGTTGGGATTCTGCAGCTGAAAAAATCTTTGATATCTATAAACAATTAATTAGCAAAGAAAAATAAAAATCTATATTTCTTGTGTGGAAAAAATTTTAGTGACATTATATTCTAAAAAATAAATTTAATAGTCTTATTAAAAATAAGTTTCTTATAAAAGGTTTTAATTATTATGGACAAAATAAATCAAATTAAATTATCTATCGAAAAAATATTAAATTGTGAAGTTAGTAAAGCTAATGATCAAGATTTATATTATGCATTACTTTGTTATGTTAAAAATCAGACAAATAAACTACCAGAGCAAGACTTTAAAAAGAAGGTTTATTATATTTCTAGTGAGTTTTTAATTGGTAAAATGCTTATAAGCAACCTAATTAATTTGGGTGTTTACAATGAGGTTTGCCAAATATTACAAAATAATGGTAAAAATATAGTACAAGTAGAAGAATTTGAGCCAGAACCATCCCTTGGTAATGGTGGGCTGGGTAGGTTAGCAGCATGCTTTTTAGATTCTATAGCCTCTTTATCTATTCCTGCAACTGGCATCAGCTTAAATTATCATAATGGTTTATTTAGACAGAAGTTTAAAGATCATTGCCAAAATGAAGAACCAAATCCTTGGATAGAAAAATTAGGTTGGTTAAATAAAAAAGAAACTGGTTATAAAATTAATTTCAATAACTTCAGTGTTCAATCGCAGTTACGTGAAATTGATATGGTGGGGTTTGATAATGGTTTTGTAAATAAATTATGCTTATTTGATATTGAAAGTGTTGACCCAAGTATAGTTCATAATGGAATTACTTTTGATAAGACTCAAATTGCTAAAAACTTGACACTTTTCTTATATCCTGATGATAGTGATGAAGCTGGACATTTGTTAAGAATTTTCCAACAATACTTTATGGTTAGCAATGCTGTTAATTTGATTTTCTCAGACATAACTGAAAAAGGGTATAAATTAGAAAATTTACCAGAGCATGCTGTTATACAAATTAATGACACTCATCCGACATTAGTGATCCCAGAATTGGTTCGTCAGCTAGTAGAGAAAGGTATAAATATAGATAAAGCAATTGAGCTAGTTAGTAAGACAACAGCTTATACTAACCATACTATACTTGCAGAGGCTTTAGAGAAATGGCCATTACATTATTTAGAGAAAGTTCTTTCTCCAGAGTTAATAGATATTATTAAATATCTAGATGAAAAAGTTAAAGCTAAATATTCTGATCCAGAATTAGCAATTATTGATAATAATAATCGTGTTCATATGGCACATATTTGTATTCACTATAGTTTTAGTGTTAATGGAGTAGCAGCTCTTCATACAAGCATTCTTAAAAATACAGAATTAAAGAACTTTAATGATATTTATCCAAGTAAATTTAATAATAAGACAAATGGAATTACATTTAGACGCTGGTTATTACAATCAAATCCAGAATTAAGAACATATTTAGAAAGTTTAATTGGAAAAGATTTTATAAAAGATTCGACAAAACTAGATAAGTTATTGGCTTATCATAATGATAAAGCTGTATTAGCAAAGTTAGATGAGATTAAAAAAACTAAAAAAGAGCAGTTTATAGAATTTGCGAGTTATTATTCAGGTATAAATCTTTTAGAGAATGGAATTTTTGATACTCAAATTAAACGTATTCATGAATATAAGCGTCAACAAATGAATGCTTTATATATTATTCATAAGTATTTAGAGATTAAGTCTGGTATTTACCCAAAACCTAAAAGACCAATAAATTTCATTTTTGGTGGTAAAGCTGCTCCTGCATATACTATTGCTAAAGATGTAATTCATCTTATTCTATGTTTACAAGAATTAATCAATAATGACAAAGAAGTTAATCAATATATTAGAGTATTATTCGTTGAGAACTATAATGTTAGTGTTGCAGAGAAACTGATCCCAGCTACAGACATCTCAGAGCAGATATCTTTAGCATCTAAAGAGGCTAGTGGTACTGGTAATATGAAGTTTATGCTTAATGGAGCAATTACTCTAGGTACTATGGATGGGGCAAATGTTGAAATTGCAGAACTAGTAGGAAGTGCTAATATTTACACCTTTGGTAAAGATAGTGACACTATCATTAATTTATATAAAACTAGTGGATATAGATCTAGAGATTACTATAATAATCCGATTATTAAGAGTGTAGTAGATTTTATAGTTTCTCCAACATTATTGGCAATTGGTAATAAAACTAAGCTAGAAAGATTATTTAATGAAATCCTAAACAAAGATTGGTTTATGACTTTAATAGATTTAGTTGAATATATTAAAGTAAAAGACAAAATGTTCGCAGATTATGAAGATCGTGAGCATTGGTTGAGGATGAGTCTAGTTAATATAGCTAAATCTGGATTTTTCAGTTCTGATAGGACTATAGCTGAATATAATAGAGATATTTGGAAGGTTAATTAAATTTATGAGAAAAGCTGGAGTTTTGCTAGCAATATCTAGTTTACCTAGTGACTTTGGAATAGGAGATTTAGGAAAAAGGGCTTATGAGTTTGTAGATATCTTAAAAGAAATGAAAGTTAAGATATGGCAGGTTCTTCCTCTTACTCCATTAGGGTTTGGTAACTCTCCATATCAATCAAGTTCATCTTTTGCCGGTGATGATATCTATATAGGAATTGATCAGTTAATTAAAGATGAATTACTAAATAGCTCGGATATTGAAAAATTTAATACTGACTTAGATAAAGTTGAATATGATTTAGTTAGAGAGCATAAAAATGCTTTATATCAAAAAGCCTTTAGTAATTTTAAAAAGCTTAAGAAAGATAAATTTGAGCAAGATTATCAAAACTTTATAGAAGATAATTCTTGGACTTTAGACTATGCTATTTTCAAAACTTTTAGAAAAGTTAATAATAATCAAATCTGGTCAGACTGGTCTGAACCTTATAAAAATTGGATAAAAAATAAAAATATTGATCTTACAAAATATCAAGAAAGTATAGATTATGAATTATTTTTACAATTTATTTTCTATCGTCAATGGTTTGAGCTAAAGGCTTATGCTAATAAAAATAGTATAGAAATTATGGGAGATCTTCCAATTTATCTAGGGTTGGATTCAGCAGATGTTTGGGAGAATCAGGAAATATTTTTATTAGATGAAAATCAGAAGCCAACTTTTGTTGCTGGAGTTCCACCTGACTTTTTCTCTAAAACGGGGCAGTTATGGGGCAACCCTCTTTATGATTGGGACAAATTAAAAGAAACGAACTTTGATTTTTGGATTAAGCGCTTAGAAGGAAGTTTTAAGCTATTTGATATCCTTAGAATTGATCATTTTAGAGCTTTTGATACTTATTGGAAAATTCCAGCAGCTGAAAGAACAGCTATAAAAGGAGAGTGGATTGAAGCCCCTGGATATGCCTTTTTTGATACTATCTATAAGCAGTTGCCAAAAGCAAATATTATAGCTGAAGATTTAGGAGACTTACGCAAAGAAGTATTTGAGCTTCGAGATCATTATAATTTAAAAGGGATGAAAGTTTTTCAATTTCATTTTGATCCAAGAAAGTTATATAATAAAGAATTCTCAAATGGTAGTAATACTATTATCTATACAGGGACTCATGATAATAATACCTTGCTAGGTTGGTATAATGAGCAAAGTAAATGGTATAAAAAGTTGTTAAAAAGAAGTTTTAAAACTAACTATAAAAAAATAGTTAGAGCTATTTTAAAGTATGCTTTAAACACTGAAGCTGAGTATGTAATTATACCTGTACAAGATATTTTAGAGCTAGATGTAAATGCTAGATTTAATACTCCTGGACAAGTTGGTTCACCAAATTGGGAGTGGAAACTAGTAGATTTTAATCAGTTAAATTTAAAAAAGTCTTATTTCTCTAATATAGTTATAAGTTCTGGTCGTAGTTAATAAATATATTCCTCTAATTTAGTAAATATCTTCACTAATTAACTTTATAGATTAACAGCAATAAGTTTGCTATGATGTTTGAAAAGCCGTGCTGTTTGGGTAAGGAGCTTTGTTATATTGTGTTAAAAATATTTGTACTGGTGGATAGATGAAAAAAATATTATTCTCTTTGTTTTTAATGACATTTTTTAGTGTTGGGTATTCAAATTCTGCGATAGATTCTGCAAAGTCATTTTTGCATAGTCAGTACTATTGTGCAAAAAAGCAACCTAAAGCATCAATAGAATATTTAAAATCAACATCAAATTACGCTTATGAAGTATGTCTTGGTGAGGCACTACAAGATAGAGAAGGTAAGAAGGATTTAAGATCTTTAGAAAAACTTTATCAAAAAGATCCGGCTAAATATGGTTTATATCTTGGGATTGCTAATTATGTTTCTACCGATAGAAAAAATGTTTCAGATAATGTTGAAAATGAAAAAATACTCCAGCCAATCAAGAAAAGTGCAGATGCTGGGAATCAAGATGCAAAAGTTATGTATTGCACATTTAAAGGAGCATTTGCGAATGATAACAAGCTTATAAAATCATGTTTAACTGAAGTAGGTACAGCAGAAGCTTATTACTCTATGGCTGTTGCTGCTGTAGTTTTCTCAGAATGGGAAAATGCATGCTTATATATACAAAAAGCCTACGATGGCGGATATGCAGAAGCATTGCCATTTGATTTGGAATGTAAAATTCAGAATAATAATTATCAATTAACTGATAAAGATAAAGAGCAATTAAAAGCTATGGTGGCAAATAAAGATGCTGAAGTTTCTTCAAAATACTTATCTGCATATTTATTAGGAGATAAAAAAACACAAAGTTTATTATTACCTTTCTTAGTTTAATCTGTCACTAATTCTTCAAATTCCATTTCTGCTAAGAATTATTAACGATGTACGAGAAAATCATATAAAATGATTATTCTTAATTAATTTTATATTAATAATAGTTTGAAAAATTATGCGTAAGTTTACTATTTTAAAAATTGCATCTCTTTATTTTTTTGTTGTTCTAAGTTTATCAGCAACTTTGGCTTATGCAGAAAATAGTGAAAAGAAATTCTCACCATACTCTCCTAATGAAATTTTAATAGATAGCCAAGCCTTTTATGACAATCTAAAACTTATCCAAGGTATGTTCCCTAAAGAGCTTAAAATCTTAGCAGTTATGAAATCTAATGCTTATGGATATGGCATTTCAAATTTAGCAACTGCTGCTAAAGAAGCAGGTATACAGTATTATGGTGTAACAGAAAATTCGGAAATGCTTGCTTTAAGAGATAAAGGAATTACTAGTACGATTATGAGACTTAGGGAGGCAACACCTTCTGAAATCGAAGATGTTTTAAAGAACTCTGATAAATATGGTGAAATAAATGAAATGGTCGGTAATTTGGCTTTAGCAGAGCAGATGAATGAATTTGCCAAAGAGTATCATAAAGTAGTGCCGATACATATTAATTTAAATTCAGCAGGTATGGGACGTAATGGTATTGATTTAGACTCTAAAGAAGGAAAAAAAGAGTTGAAAGAAATACTAGCTTTAAAGAACCTAAAAATAGTTGGAATAATGTCTCATTTTCCTAATGCAGGTGCTCATGATTTAAGCAGTTCAAAAGCAAGTGTAGAGAAATTCAAAAGTCAGACAGACTGGGTTATAAAAGAGGGTGAATTAAATAGGGATGATCTAATATTGCATATGGCAGCAACCTCTGCAGCACTAAGAATGCCAGAGTCACATTTTGATATGATTAGATTAGGCTCATTAATATATGGTGAGAAAACAGAAAAAGAATCTCCAGAAGGACTTAAGCCATTACTATCATTTAAAAGTCATATTGCAGCAAAAATGCCTTTTTCAAAAGGAGATACAGTAGGTTATGGAAGTTTAGTAACTTTAGAAAGAGATTCTGTATTAGCAAATATACCTTTTGGAAAAGTAAATGGAGTTCCTTATAAATTGCAAGAAGTATTAATTAATGGAAAAAGATTTAAAACTATAGGTGCTATGTCAATGAATACTACTATGGTTGATATAACAAACTATGCTGATGACATAAATGTTAATGATGAAGTAGTTATAATAGGTAAACAATCAGGTAAGCTAGGATCAAATGAAATTACATTACAAGAAGTAATTGATAATGCTGGTTTAACAAGCTTATCAATGCAAAGTTATGCTCTAGGTAATTTAAATTACCTAATCAGAAAAGAAGGCAAATACTAAAGAGCTCTTCTACCAGCCTCTTGATCTAGAAGATACAAGCCAGCGTCTTTGACTAATTTAATTTTATTAATCATATCACCAACTGTAGCCTCTTCATGAACTTGTCTATCAATAAACCATTCTAAAAAGCTTTTTGTAGAGTGCTCTTTTTCCTCTTGAGCAATATTCATAATTTCATAAAGCTTTTTAGTAACTTCCTGCTCTTGAGTTAAAGTCTCTTCAAAAACTTCTAGTAAGGAAGAAAAATCATTTTTAGGAGCTTTACAGCTTCTGATTTCTATACGTCCTCCTTTGTCACTAATAAATTTCTTTATTTTTTTTGCATGCATTATTTCTTCTTCAAATTGAATCATAAACCAGTTTGTAAAACCTTCTAATCCAAGATAAGCCGTATATCCAGCTTTTGCTAAATAGACGTTTGCTGATTCTAGTTCATAATTTAATTGATAGTTTAAAGCTTTTACTAATCTTTCTGATAACATTTTCTTTTTCCTCATTTTTAAGCTGTTACACTATGATTCTAAAGCTTTTAAGAATGTTTTTCAAAAAAGTAATAAGCATGCCCAAAAAATGTATAATAAATATTAAGTTTTTAAATATTCAAAATGATTTTTATGTCCGGAGTTAAAAAGATAATACATATAGATATGGATTACTTTTTTGCACAGATTGAAGAGAAAGAAAATAGTTATCTTGCTGATAAGCCATTTGCAGTTGGTGGAACAAATCCAAAAAGAGGTGTGATTTCAACTTGTAATTATATTGCAAGAGAATATGGGATTCGCTCAGCTATGCCAACAGCCATCGCTTTAGAGAAATGTCCACAGCTTATACTTCTAAATACAAATATGGAGAAATATAAAAAAGTATCTAATGATATTAGAAAAATATTTTACTCTATAACAGATAAAGTTGAGCCTTTATCACTAGATGAAGCATATTTAGATGTATCAGGTGTTCAAGAACATTCAAATAGTGCAACGTTAATTGCTCAAGAAATAAAAAAAAGAATTTATAATGAAACTGGATTAACAAGTTCAGCTGGAGTTGCTCCAAATAAGTTATTAGCTAAAATTGCTAGTGATATTAATAAACCCAATGGGCTATATGTTATTAAGCCTAATGATGTAGATGATTTTATTTACAATCTACATGTAAAGAAACTTTTTGGAGTGGGTAACGTTACTCAAGAAAAATTAAAAGTGATGGGTATTGAATATTGTTATCAGTTACAAGCGGTATCTTTAGATTCTTTAATTAGTAAGTTTGGAAAACTAGGTTCAAGTCTCTATCAATATTCTCGAGGTATTGATAATAGAGAAGTAAATTCAGAAAGAATAAGAAAATCAATAAGTGTTGAGAGTACATATCTCAATGATCTTAAGACTTTAGATGAATGTTTAGAAAAAGTCCCATTTTTATATGAAAAATTATGTATGCGTATTTCTGATGAATATATTAAGAGGATAAGTAGCATTTTTATTAAAATAACAGATACTAACTTTATTAAAAGCAGTATCACAAAACAAGTAAAAGAATTTAATTTAGATAGTTTTATTTTTTTATTAAAAGATATATATATTAAACAGACTTTGCCTATTAGATTGTTGGGAATAGGAGTTAGATTAAATGAGTATGAGGAAAAACAATTAAGTATGAATCTTATTTAGTCTTAATATTTTTAATATAGCCTATAAAGAATATTAAACAATAAATACCTAAGAAAATAAAAGAACCTAGAATGGTTGTAAAAGATAATCCCTCAGAATATTGACTATAATAAAACTGGTTATAGATATTATATAAGAGCATAAAAGCATAATTTATACTTAGAAATAAGAATCCTATAAAATATCTATTAGCAATTAGAATCAGTCCCCATAAAAATAAGAAAAGTTTTAATAATATAATTATTCCTAATTCTGTTGATATATAGCTATTTAGAAAGCTTAAATTATAAGCAATTTGGAATGTCGCAATAAAAGTTAGCATGAAAGCAAGATGTTTAGGAATTGTTTTTGTATCTCTAACTTTTTTTGGTATATATGGTGAAACTATTTGTTCTTTGAATATACAGTAACTATATAGACCAATAAAAATATAAAAAACACTATTCAAAATCGACATTAGTATAAAGGTGTTGAAATAATTATTAATTATTGAGTAAACAAATACAGCTAAAATATTTATCACTGCTGATAAGATAAATATAATCCACGCGGACTTTTTATAGTTAATTATTCTATATGCGAAAATTAGGTTTAACAATAAACCTATTATTGTAACTATGTCGATAAACATCTATTGTTTTGGATGTTAATAATTTAGGATAAGTAATAATATCTTTACTTTAGTTTTCTTTAAATAAAATTCATAGCAACTTAATATTAAATATTTTGAAAGAAAATATGTCATCTATACTAAAATTTCAAAAGCTGTTAAAATTCTACTAATTTTATTTATGTATTTTAAATTTTATTTATGTTTTTACAGACAGTAAAGAAGTGGTATCAGAAAAAATATTCAAATAATGAGCCTATAGTCTTTTTAGGTTTAATGTTGTTTTTTTATTTAGTATTAACATTTTTGGGCAATTACATAGCGCCAATATTAGCGGCTCTTGTTATAGCTTATTTGTTAGATACATTAGTAACTATCCTTCATAAATTTACAAGGATAAACAGAACCTTCTTGGTTTATGTAGTTTATTTATTATTCTTACTGGTATTGTTATCTGTTATATTTGTTTTGTTTCCTATTATAGTTAGTCAAACTATAGGGTTTATCAAACAAACCTCAGAAACTATGACTACTTTTAAGCATAGCTTGGAAGAGTTGTCCCATAAGTATCCGTATTTCCTTACAGAACATAGAATAAACTCTATTGTAGAATGGGCTGATTCAATTAATTGGAATGCTATTAGCTCTAATATGGGATCATATATTCTTCAATATACTGCAATGACATTACCAGTAGTATTTTCAACATTGATTTATCTATTTTTAGTGCCATTAATGGTATTTTATTTTTTAAAAGATAAGGTAGCTATTATTGAGTGGTTTAAATCTTTTTTACCACAAGAAAATGGAGCTTTATATTTTGTATGGAATGATTTGAAACCAAAACTGGCAGATTACGTAAGAGGTAAAGCTATTGAGTTTATAATTGTTTCAATACTTACATATGTAGGTTTTGCATACTTTGATCTAAATTATGCAATATTGTTAGCTTTTGGTGTTGGTATATCTGTAATTATTCCATATATAGGAATGATTATTATTACAATTCCAGTAGTATTGGTCGGTATCTTACAATATGGCTTTACTATGACTTTAGTATGGATGTTAGCAGTATTTTTCATAATTCAAGCTCTTGATGGAAACTTACTAGTACCTATTTTATTCTCTGAAGTTTTAAATATGCATCCAGTTGGAGTGGTTTCCGCAATTCTTATATTTGGTGGAATATGGGGGTTATGGGGAATTTTCTTTGCTATACCTTTAGGATTATTATTTATGTCTGGTGTGAATATGTTCAGAGATCATCATATTATTAAAAATAAATCTAAAATGAATTTATGCTAATTTCACAGAAATTATTAAATGAAGAAGTTTATAAATATTTACTATCAAAGCAACTGCCAGAGTTTACAGCTAAATTAATATCTACAAGAATAAATAATATAGAAACTTTAGAAAAAAGTTTAGATTTCTCTATTAAAAATATTTCCTCGCCATTTTTATTTAAAAATATAGACAAAGCTGTTGATAGATTATATCAAGCTATAGTTAATAATGAGGTGATAGGTTTAGAAACTGATCATGATTGTGATGGTCAAACATCTCAAGCAATTTTCTATGAAGCTTTGACTAATATTTTTGGATATAATCCACAGAAAATACGCTCATATATTGGGCATAGGATGAAAGAGGGATATGGGCTTTCTGAATCTGTAATGAATAGAATTTTAACTGATGACATTCGACCAAGTTTGATAATTACAGCTGATAATGGCTCGACAGATGAACCAAGAATAAAAGTTCTAAAGCAGAATGGAATAGATACTATAGTTACAGATCATCATGCTATTCCTCCAGAAGGTGTACCAGAAAGTGCGGTTGCAGTTTTAAATCCTACTCAAGAAGGGTGTGAATTTCCGGATAAGTCTATAGCAGGCTGTTATGTGGCTTGGCTTTTTATGGCTGCTTTAAGAAGAAAGGCTATCGAAGAAAATAGAGAAATGTCTAAAACATATTCTTTAACAGAGCTTCTAGATTTTGTAGCTATTGGTACTGTGGCAGATTGTGTAAGTATGGCTAATAGTTTTAATAATAGGATAGTTACTAAGTTAGGTATTGAGCAATTAAAAAATAATAAAAGAAAATGCTGGGATGTTTTTGAAAGAGAAAAATTTTCAAGTCAGTATATAGGTTTTACAGTGGCTCCTATTTTAAACAGTGATGGTAGAGTTGCTGATGCATTAGGCTCTGTAAACTTTTTACTTTCAGATTGTGAAGAAGATATTGAACAAAAGTTCGAAAGCTTAAAAATACAAAATGATGAAAGAAAACAGATTCAGAAACAAATATCTGCAGAAGCTTTAAATAAAGCAAAAGAGCTTAATGAAAGTAAGAATTCTTTATGTATATTGTTAGATGATGGGCATGCTGGAGTGCATGGAATATCTGCTAGTAGATTGAAAGATACTTTTGGAAAACCAATAATAATTTTTTCACAAACTCAGATGGATGAAAACTTAATATCAGGTTCAGCAAGAAGTATTGATGAAGTCCATATTAAAAAAGTTTTGGATTCCATAAATGAGTTAGAAAATGATCTAATTATAAAATATGGTGGTCACAGTGGAGCAGCTGGGCTGACTATAAGAAAAGAGAGCTTTAGTAAATTTTATGATTTATTTGAGCAAGAAGTATCAAGATTAGTCGAGGGTTCTAAGATTGAGCTAGGTCCTAGAATATATTATGATTTTGAACTTGCTGAAAATGAGTTCGACTTTGAAACTTTAGATATTATAGATTCATTAGAGCCATTTGGTAGAGAGTTTGAGAAGCCTATTTTTTGTAATGATTTTACTATAGAGAATTTAAGATTTGTTGGTAAGGATCAAAGTCATGCTCAACTTGTCTTAAGAATTAAAAATAAAAGCATAAAGGCTATTTGGTTTAATGCTACTGATAATATTTCTACGGAAGACTTTTCTATAGGAGATAATGTAAAAGCTTGTTATGAGTTACAGAAAGAAGAGTTTTTAGGTAACGTTAATTTATCTCTAAATATAAAGATTATGCAAAATGAAAAACTATAGTTTTATAGAAAAATATTTAAAAGAAATAGATGATATAGATATAGAATATTTTCCTCAGATAGCATCAACGAATTTATATCTTTCAGAGAAAAAATTTACTCATAAATATCATCTTTGTTTTACAGATATACAAACTAGTGGTAAAGGTCGAAGAGGCTCAAAATGGGTATCTTCAGGGAAAGATAATATATACGCGACACTAGCATCAAAAGTAAGCGTTAATCTAGAAAAGTTACCTATTATTAGTCTACTAGTAGCAGTATCAGTAGTTAAGACTATAGAAAGCGTTATAAATGAAGATTTACGCAAATTTTTAAAAGTTAAATTACCTAATGATATTTATTTCAAAGATAAGAAGATAGCTGGAATATTAATAGAGACAAAAAATATAACTAGAAATAGTTTTGATATCATAATTGGTGTTGGGATAAACGTTAATATTGATAGCCTAGAAGAAGAAATTGATAGAGATTGGACATCTATTTCTTTAGTAAATAACAAAGAGATTAATTCATCTAAGCTTTTAGTAGAGCTGATTTCTAATTTGATGAATTCTTTAAATCAGGAAATTAACATACTGGAAACTCTTAAATCATTTGAAAAATATGATTATACATTCGGAAAATTAATAAGTTTTAACGATGGTGAAGATGTATATAAAGGGATTGCTAGAGGAATAAATAAAGATATGCAATTGATCTTAGAAATGTCGAGAGGCACTTTAATGGTTGATATAGCTAAAATTAATAAGCTTAAGGTCCTTAATGAGTCTAATTAATATAAAAAAAAGAGCAGAGTATTTAGCAAAGCTACGAGAATATTTTAGCAAACTAGATGTTTTAGAGGTGGATACGCCATTAGCTTATGATTATGGAGTTACAGATCCTTTTATAGATGTGTTTAGTATAGATACCATCAGTGGAAAGAGATATTTACAAAGCTCTCCAGAGTATGCGATGAAAAGGCTTTTAGCTGCGGGTAGCGGTAGTATTTATCAGATATGTAAAGCTTTTAGAGATGAGCCTCGTAGTAAGCTTCATAATCATGAGTTTACTATGGTGGAGTGGTATAGGGTTGGTATTGATTATTTTCAATTAATGAAAGAAATGCAGCAGATGTTCCTATCTCTAAAATCAGATCTTAAATTTGAATATATAAGTTATCAAGAAGCTTTTGAGAAATATTTTAATATAAACCCTCATGTAACTAGCTTGTCTGAGTTATTGCAGCTTGTTAAGCAAGTTGCTGGAGATATTCAAGGAGCAGGTGAGCTAACGATAGCAGATTGTTTAGATATTTTGTTTAGCTTTAATATTGAAAAAGAGCTTAGCCAAGAAAAAACGGTTTATTTTGTATATGACTATACTATTCATCAGTCAGCTTTAGCAAAAAAAGTATTGGATAAAAATAATCAGCTAGTTGCTGCAAGATTTGAAGTGTTTTGTGGTGGTGTTGAGCTTGCAAATGGATATTATGAGCTTATTGATAAGTCAGAGCAGCAAAAGAGATTTGATAAAGATTTAGAGACTAGAAAGATTCAGGGTAAAAAACTTCTTGAGAAAGATATAAAACTTTTAGAATGTTTAGATAATATTCCAGAATGTTCAGGCGTGGCGCTTGGTTTTGATAGATTAATTATGAGCCTTGAAAACATAAAAGATATTTTTGAACTTTCTATTTTTTAGTGTAAAAAGAGGTATAACATGAATGCATTAGGTGTAGTAGCAACAGTACTTACAATATTGGTTTCTATTTTAGCTATTTTGAAGGCTTTATTTCATTGTGGAAATTTATTCTTTGGAAAGCAGTTAGAGAAGCTTAACCAATTAAATATATTGTCAATGGAAGTTTCTAAGAATGAGAATGACTATATTAGAGAAAGTATTCAAGGCAAAATAAACTTATTAACCTCACGTCTTTTTTACTATGAAACTGGAGTTATAGCTGATACAAAAAGAAAAGTTAAGCAATTGGGTAAATTAATAAAGTTTTTAAGGCCTTTTGAAATAAAGAAAATAGCAGGATTAAAAGGTCTAGATCTTAGAGATAAAAAAATAATAATTAAAAGCTATATGGGGGTTGAAAAGGAGAATCATAAAATGAGAAAGAGCATGATAGAGTTTATTTTTCTAAGTATTACCTATCTTATTTTGGGCTTATTTTTTCTACTTGAAACTGATAATCTAATTCTGGGTCTTGTATTATTAGGTTTTGGCTATATATTTGAGATTTATGCATTAGTTGTTAAGAAACAATTTTTTTCAAAAAAAGAATATATTAATTTACTTAATAAAGTTGAAGGTGTAGAAGGAATCCATATTCAGTAAAACTATATAAATCTAAGATATTTATTGTTTTAATATGTTAAAATCTTTGCATATTAATCGTTAATTATTTTTTATTAACTAGGGTTTTTAATAATGCTTACATTTCAAGAAATTATTTTAAAATTACATCACTATTGGGCAAAGCAAGGTTGTGCAATTATTCAACCTTTAGACATGGAAGTAGGAGCAGGGACTTTTCATCCAGCAACTACACTAAGAGCTATAGGTCCAGAGCCATGGACAGCAGCGTATGTTCAGCCATCAAGAAGACCAACGGATGGTCGTTATGGTGAAAATCCAAATAGAACGCAACACTACTACCAATACCAAGTAGTGATGAAACCATCTCCAGATAATATCCAAGAGTTATATTTAGACTCAATCAGAGAGCTTGGTATAGATACTTTAGAAAATGATATCCGTTTTGTCGAAGATAACTGGGAATCACCAACTCTAGGAGCTTGGGGTCTTGGTTGGGAAGTATGGTCAAATGGTATGGAGATCACACAGTTTACATATTTCCAACAAGTGGGTGGTTTAGAGTGTAAACCTGTGATGGGTGAAATTACTTATGGTCTAGAAAGACTAGCGATGTATATCCAAAACGTAGATAGTATGTATGATATCCTTTGGGCGAATACTCAAAATGGACCACTATACTACAGAGATGTATTTATGCAGAATGAAGTAGAGATGTCTCAGTATAATTTTGAAGAAGCAAATGTTGATGAGTTATTTAAGTATTTTGATTTCTTAGAAAGAGAAGGTTATAGACTTGTTGAGAAAGGTTTGTCAATTCCAGCTTATGAGTTTGTACTAAAAGCTTCTCATACTTTTAACTTATTAGATGCTCGTCATGCAATATCAGTAACTGAGAGACAGGGCTATATTTTGAGAGTTAGAAAGTTAGCTTTAGAAGTAGCTAAGCTTTATTATAAAACTAGAGAGGATTTAGGGTTTCCTAATTTTAAGAAGTAGCTATATGAAAACTATTGGTCAGATTAGTAAGTTTTTAAACTTAAGCTGTCCTCAGAATATTGAGAATACTAATATTCAATCTATAGTTTTAGATAGTCGCAAATGCTGTCAACAATCTGTTTTTGTTGCTTTGAAAGGTTCCCTTTCTGATGGTAATAAATATATTCAAGAAGTCTTATCGAAAGGAATACATCTTGTCCTTACAGATAATAAGACTTTAGATAATTCTACAAATGTTAGATACGTTAGTAACTTGAAAGATAAGTTATGTGATTTATCTCAATGGTTTTATGATTATAAAAAACCTAAAAATATTATAGGTGTGACAGGGACTAATGGTAAGACATCTATAACTAACTATATTTCACAAATCTTAGATTTAGCACCTAGTAAAACTGTTCTTCTAGGAACTATTGGTAATGGTTTATATCCAGATTTAGAAGAAAGCACTCATACAACTTTAGATACATTATCGCTCTATCAAAAAATAGGGATGTATAAAAACTTTGATAATCTAGTTATGGAAGTATCTTCTCATTCACTAGATCAGAACAGAGTGAAAGGTTTGGATTTTGACATAGCTGTATTTAGTAACTTAAGCCATGATCATCTTGATTATCATAAAACTATGGATAACTACTTTTTAGCAAAAGCTAAGTTATTCCAAAGTGGAAACCTAAAGAGAGCTGTTATAAATATAGACGATGACTATGGTAGAAAACTTTGTGATATAACAACAGCTAAAGAAATCTTTAAAATAAGTCTCTTAGATAAAAATGCAGATATATATCTAGAGCAGTTAAATATAGAGGCACTTCAAACAAATTTTAAACTTTATCTAAAAGGTCAATTGTTAGGGCAATTTAGCACTAATCTCATAGGTGAGTTTAATCTAATGAATTTAGCTCTTAGTTTAGGTGCTATTGAAAATATTATAGGTATTAAAAAAGCTCTAGAGAATATAAGCTTAATTAAACCAGTAAAAGGGCGTATGGAAAGAATCCCTTTAGCAAATGGAGCTGTTATAGTTATAGATTATGCACATACTCCAGATGCTTTAGAAAAGGCTTTATTAGCGTTAATACCTTATAGGTCTACTAAGCTTTGGTGTTTATTTGGTTGTGGTGGGAATAGAGATACCTCTAAAAGACCTGAAATGGCTGAAATAGCAGAAAGATATGCTGATAAAGTAATAGTTACAGAAGATAATAGCAGGCTTGAAAGCTTTGACAATATCCTTGCAGATATTAAAAAAGGCTTTACTAATGCTGATAAACATATCTATATAAATAGTAGAGAAGATGCTATCAAATATAGTATTGAGAATGCTCAAGCAGGAGATGTTATTTTATTGGCTGGTAAAGGCCATGAATGTTATATGGATATTAATGGTGTCAAAGAACATTTTGATGAAAGAGAAAAAATTGCAAAATATGGTGTGATTGTATGATTAAATCTTTAAAACAATTAACTGAAAAATCAGGTTTTGAATATGTTGGTGGAGATGTAACTATTGAAAACATTTCTATAAATTCTGGTGATATAAAAAATAATACATTATTTGTGGCGATAGTCGCTAATAGAGATGGTCACGATTTTATAGCTGATGCTATCGCTAATGGAGCAGTTGCAGTACTTGTATCTAAGAAGCAAGAAAATATAAATGTACCTCAAATTGTTTGTGAGAATACTATAAAAGCTTTAAGAAAATTAGCAGAGACAAAAAGACAAGAATTGAAAATGCCAATTATATCTCTAACAGGTAGTTGCGGAAAAACTTCTGTTAAGGAAATGATAGTAGCTTTGCTGGCTGATTATAATGTGCATTTTACTAAGGGAAACCTTAATAACTATCTTGGCGTGCCAATGACAATATTGGAAATACCTGAAGAAGCTAATTTTGCAGTAATAGAGGCAGGTACCAGTGTTAAAGGTGAAATCAAAGCGGCAGCTGAGATAATAAAGCCAGATGTTGCATTAATAACAAACATAGGAGCCTCCCACTTAGAGAACTTAAAAAGCCTTGATGGTGTAATGCAAGAAAAAGGGGAGCTTTTGAAAGTAGTCAGCAAAGATGGCTTTTGTGTTATAAATATTGATGATGAAAGACTTTCTAACTTTATGGACAATGTTATTTCTAATAAAGTAACATGCTCAATGTTTTCAAAAGATGCAGATATTTATATAGATGATTATAGAGTTTTAGATCAAGGGTATGATGTGAAGATATCTATATATAATAAAATATATGGATATTATTTACCTACCGTAGGTATTCATAATATTAAAAATAGTTTATTGGCGATCTCATGTTTAGTAGCTTTAGGATTAAAAGAAGAAGATTTCTTAGAAAATACTAAGAAAATTAGTAACTATAAAGGACGCTTCTTTAGCCATAAATTTACAGAAAATTTAATAGTTGTTGATGATACATATAATGCTAGTGCACCATCTGTGAATGCAGCGATTGATGATTTAGCTTCATTTCTTGGTAAAAAGGTTTTAGTTATAAGCTCAATGAGAGAGCTAGGTGACTTAGCAAAAGAATACCACCAACAAATGGGGCATTGGATAAACTCTGCACATATTGATAGAGTATTTTTATTTGGTGATGAAGAAAACTTAAAGCACACCTTATCAGAAATAACTGGAGGAAATACTCATTTTTATAAAGATAAGAAAGAGTTAGAAAAAGACTTACTAGAAGAATTATCTAAATATAAAGATGAAAAAACTAAGCTTATCGTTAAAGGTGCTAGAAGCTATAAAATGGAAGAAATATTAGATAATATAAAAGGTAAGTTAATTAGCTAATTTATCTATTTTAGGGAAAATGTTATGGATAAATCTGATATATATCATGATTTGAGGCAACTTATTCTTAGTAAAGAGTTCTCATCACAAAATGATATATGTGACACTTTAGAGCTTTTAGGCTATAGCGCTAGTCAGTCTAAAGTTAATAGAATGTTAAAAAAGATTGGGGCAATTAAAGTTAAAAATGAGAAAAAAGCTTTAGTTTATAAAATACCTAATGAACCAGCACCGCCGATAATGACTGACAATATTTCATCATTAGTAATTAGTGTGAGTGCAAATGAAGTTATGGTTGTTATAGATACAGCACCTGGAGCAGCACAATTAGTTGCGCGGACTTTAGACTATAATAAAAATAGTTTTGAAATAATTGGTATAGTTGCTGGAGATGATACGATTTTTGTCGCACCATCTTCAATTAAGAATATTAATAAATTGAAAATCAACATAGAAAATTTTTTGTTTTTTAAGTCTTAAAAAATAAAAAATCTACCTATTTTATAAAGTCGATAAATACGTTTATAAGAGCGTTTTCCATATAAAACCTAAGAGTCGTAATTCTAAAGAATTTTGGTGCTAAAAAAATAATCGATTTATACGAAAAAATTGATTGCTTAAAAATAAAATTTGATAAACAATAGCGTTAGTTTTGCACTATGGATAGAACGACGTGAGACTAGCTAAAACTTTAAAGGAAAGACATATAGAACTTATTGCTCTGGGCGGAATAATTGGCTCCAGTTTTTTTCTTGGAACAGGGTATGTTTTATCAGAGGTCGGTCCTTCTGCTATTCTTGCCTATATGTTAGCAGGGTTTATAGTTTATATAGTTACTATATGCTTAGCAGAGCTCACTGTATCCATCCCTAATTCTGGTTCATTTATATATTACACAGCTAAATTTGTATCTCCCTCTATAGCATGTGGAATGGGGTGGGCTTATTGGTTTAGCTGGATTGTTTATATTCCTCTAGAATGTATTGCATCTGGTATTATCATGCACACATTTGTTCCATCAGTATCTAATGCGGTGTGGGCAACATTATTTGGACTATTAATAACCACAATTAACCTTATGAAAGTTAAAATTTTTGGTGAAGTAGAGTTTTGGTTATCATTAGTAAAAATCGTAGCTCTCATGATATTTAGTATAGTGGCTTTATTAATATTCTTTAATTTTATAGGAAATGATACGGGGAAAGTTATAGGTAGTTCATATATAGCTGGAGAAGGTGGCTTCTTTCCAAAAGGAAAGCTAATTTTAATAACTACAATGGTAATGTTACTGGTTAATTTTCAAGGTACAGAAATAATTGGATTAGCAGCAACTGAGTCTAAAAATGCTCAAAAGCAAATACCAAGAATAGCTAGAAATATTGTTATAAGACTAGTAGGGCTGTATATAATACCTATTTTCTTATTGATACTTATTTTCCCATGGCAAAAAATGAGTTTGGATAATTCCATATTCGCATTAGCATTGCGTGAATATCATTTGAATTACATAGCAGGGATATTTGCATTTGTAATCTTAGTAGCGGCTTTCTCATGTGCTAATAGTGGTTTGTATGCTGCGACACGTGCACTTTATGGGTTATCAAAATCTGGGATGTCTCCAAAAATATTTAAGAAATTAAATTCCGCATCAGTGCCTTACTATTCAGTAACTATAAATATTATAGCTGTTTGGTTTTTCTTATTATTATCATTTAAGTTTTCGACAACAGTAGCATTTACAAATTTACTAGCTATGTCTGGGGTTACAGCGACATTTTGCTGGATATGTATTTGCTGGTCTCAGTATAATTTTAGAAAAAAACTAATTAAAAAGAAGAGTAATAAAAAGATGCATTTTAAGGTACCTTTTTTCCCTGCTTTAACTCTTATAGGGATTTGGTCTCAAGTATTATGTTTAGCTTTGATGGTGGTAAATGATGATTTAAGAGCAGCTTTTTATTTTGGTTTGCCGACAGTCGTTATACCTTGCGTGGCATATCATTTTTATTATAAAGCTAAAAGAAGAGTTAGTTTTCAAGTTATTCCTAGCTAAGTGTGATTTAAATATCTATTGATTTTATTATTTTCACAGCTTTAACAATAGTTTCTTTACTTATAGTTAGTGGTGGAAGTAAACGTATAGAGTTGTTTCTAGTTTTCACAGCAAGTACTCCTAATTTTAAAAGCTCTTGATGAAAATTTTCAAAATACTCTGGATATATTTGTAAAGCAATAAACAAACCTTTGGCTCTAATTTCTTGGATATATTTAGAATTTATTTTTTCTAACTCATTAACAAAAAAATTGCCTAGAAATTCAGCATTCTTAGCTAAATTATCCTCTTCTAAGATGGTAAGAGCTTTATGTGCAATAGCAGATGCTAAAGGGTTACCACCAAAAGTGCTGCCATGATCACCTGGCTGTAAAACCTCCATAACCTCATTTGTACTAAGAAAAAGTGATATAGGTAATACTCCGCCACCTAGAGATTTGCCAAGTGTCATTCCATCAGGATCTAAATTATAATGTTCTTTAGCAAAATTTTTCCCAGTACGCCCCATACCTGTTTGTATTTCATCTAGAATAAATAAGACATTGTTCTTTTTACAAACTTCCTGACATTTATATAAATATTCGTTATCAGGAATTACAACTCCTCCTTCACCTTGTATTGGCTCAATAATGATTGCGGCAGTATTTTTTGTAATAGCTTTCTTAAGAGCTTCTAAATCATTGAATGGAATAGAAATAAAGCCTTTAGGCATGGGTCCAAATTTTGCTTTATAAGCAGGGTTAGATGATGTGCCTATTGCTGTTATTGTTCTACCATGAAAGCTATTATTAAAAGTTATTATTTCTGCGGAGTCTTCAGGTATTTGTTTTTTTACATATCCCCATTTTCTGATTACTTTTATAGCAGTTTCTATAGCTTCAGCACCGCTATTCATAACGATAGCTTTATCCATATTTGTTAAAGAGCATGCTTTTTTTAATAACTTTGCTAAAGGTTCATTATGAAAAAGTCTTGGCACAATTGAAATTTTATTCACCTGCTTAAATAATGCCTCAAGAATTTTTGGGTTGTTATGACCAAAGTTTACAGATGATATACCAGTTGCCATATCTATATACTTTTTACCTAAATCATCATATACATAAGCATTATCTCCTTTAACGATAGTTATAGGAGTAGAGGCTATTATATTGGCACCATACTCTTTTGTCGTATTGATTGTTGTTTTCATATTATATCTCCTCATTTCTCTTTTAATAAGATAATTTAAAATGCATAAAAAGTAAAATTTTATAAATTATTGTAAATATTTATTCTTTTTTAGTAAATAATTATTCACTTTTTATTTTTTAGATGTTAAGTTGATTATCAAGCACTAGCTTATGAGATGAGATAATGATGGAGAAAATTTGTATTGCAGGGATAAATGGCTACACTGGACAGCTTCTTAAGGAGCTAATAAATAAGCATCCTAACTTTGAGTTAGCAGGAAGTTTGGGAGTATCTAAGCAAGAAAATAAAGAATATACATATTCTTTGGATGAGGTGAATGTTGAAAACTTTAAGGTAGACTTTCTGTTACTTGCTACACCAGTAGATATTTCTATAGAAATATTACAAAAGCTCAATGATAAAAATATACAAATAAAAGTTTTAGATCTAAGTGGAGCTTTTAGACTTGATAAAGATTTATTAGCATCTTGGTATGGGCTATCTCATTCTGTTAAGGGGCTTGAAAATGGTGCTAAATATGGTCTTTCTCCATATGTTAAGTTTAGTCAGCAAGATAACGTCATAGCAAACCCAGGTTGTTATGCTACATGTGTATTACTATCTTTATTACCTTTGTTAAAACATCAGCTAATAAAACCTAATAACTTAGTTATAGATGCAAAGTCAGGTGTTTCTGGAGCTGGTAAGAAAGCTAGACAAGATCTAATGTTTGCTGAAATGCTTAATAACTTTTTTCCATATAAGATTGGTAAGCATCAACATATTCCAGAAATATTAAAAAATTTAGCCGAGTTTGATGTTAAAGAAGATGAGTTTTATTTTAATACAAGTATGCTTCCAGTTCATTCTGGTATTGCTATGACTATTTATGCAGATCTTAATTTAGAAAATGAAGCCTCAGAAGAAGAAATTAGAAATTTAGTCGGTGATGCTTATAGCAAGGAATATGCTGATTATCCTTTATTTAAATTCATTGATATAGCAGGAGAGAATGACAATCAAAAAATATCATCTTTCTTATCTATAAAAGGTGTAGTTGGCACACCTAATACTCATTTAGGGTTTTCGATTAAAAATAATAAAATCATAATTTTTTCTTTTATCGATAACTTACTAAAAGGCGCAGTTACTCAAGCTATCGAAAACTTGAATAATTATTATGGCTTTCCTATAACCACAGGATTATAAAAAGGAGATAGAGATGGAGAGTTTATTTAGAACAAAATTACCAAAAGGATTTTTAGCAGGCGGAATTAATAGCGGTGTAAGACTCTATCGTCCAGATTTAGGAGTTGTGGTTTCAGAGAGAGATTGTAAAGCTGTAGGTGTTTTTACAAAAAATAAATATAAAGCTGCTCCAGTGAAATATTGTATGAACCTCTTGCCAGCTAATAATATCAAGGCAATTATTACTAATAGCGGACAGGCTAATGCAGCTACTGGTGAGATAGGTGATAAACATAATCAACAAGTGGTTGATAGCCTTGCAGAAGAGCTTAATTGTTCATCTAATCAAGTGCTCATAGCCTCAACAGGTGTCATTGGTCAGCAGATGCAAGTTAATAAAATAACTTCAGCAATACCTAAACTATTAGGTAGTTTATCTAATATTGCAGATAAGTTTGCTCTTTCGATTCTTACCACAGATCTATTACCAAAATCTGTTTATAAAAAGATCGAGCTATCTACAGGGGAAATAACTATCACTGGGATTTGTAAAGGTTCTGGAATGATTAATCCTAATATGGCGACAATGCTTGGATATTTTTTAACAGATGCCGATATTGATATTAATTTGGCTCAAGAGATTCTAAAAGAATCAAGTGCTAGTAGTTTTAATATGATTTCAGTAGATGGAGATATGTCGACAAATGATTGTGCTTTTATGATGGCTAATGGCGCTAGTGGAGTAACTATTTCTTCAGATAAAGATATCAAAATATTTAAAGAAGCTATATATGAGATAGCTGTAGTTCTAGCTAAAAGCATCGCAAGAGATGGAGAAGGGGCAACAAAGCTGATTGAGGCAAAAGTTGAGGGACTAAACGATATTGAAATAACTAAAGAATTGGCAAAAAAAATTATTTCTAGCTCTTTAGTAAAAACAGCTATATATGGAGAGTCTCCTAATTGGGGAAGAGTTTTAGCAAAAATAGGTGAAGTAGATATAGATGAGCAAACTCTAGAGTCATGCCAGATATTTATGCAAGAACAGAAAATCTTTGCTAATGGCTTACCAGTTTCAGAAGATTTGACCAGCCTAAAAGAATCTATGAAAGACGACACTATCGTTATTAATGTTAAATTTTCACAAGGAAATGAGTGTGCAACCGCATGGGGTTGTGATTTAACTCAGCAATATGTGAGTATAAATGCGGAGTATTTATCATGAAAAAATTAGCCAATAAAAAAATTTTGATAAAGCTTGGTGGTTCTGTGCTTGAAGATGAGCAAGTTATGAAAAACTTATGCCATGATATAAAAAACCTAAAGAATGAGGGTGCAGAAATTATTATTGTTCATGGAGGAGGGAGATTTATAACTAAATGCCTAAATGAACAGAATATGAAAACTTGTTTTAGGGATGGTTTAAGAGTTACTCCAAAAGAGCATATGGATATATTACAAATGGCTTTGTATAAAGTTAATAAAAAAATCTCAAAAGCTTTTAGTAGTATTAGTTTAGAAGGTGTAGGTATTTCAGGGGAAGATAGTAATCTACTTACTTGTGACTTTATAGATAGAATTAAATATGGCTATGTAGGTGAAATCAAAAATGTTAACCCGACAGCTATTTTTAAACTATTGTCCCAAGGGTTTATACCTATAGTTGCAACAGTTAGCCTTACGGATAAGTTTGAATCTGTAAATGTCAATGCAGATAATGTTGCGGCAGAATTAGCTATAGTATGTGATGTTGATGAGCTTATTTATTTAACAGATCAGCAGGGGGTTTTGGATAATTATGGAAACTTGATTCCAAGTTTATCTGTCAACGATATTAAAGGATTGATTGATCAAAGAATTGTCGCTGGTGGCATGAGCATAAAGTTAAATTCAATAAAAGATTTCTTAAATTGTTCGAAGAAAACAATAACTATATTAAATGGAAATGAGGAGAAAATTTTGACCAGAAAACTTTTATTAAAAGGAGGAAATAGTTTAGGAACGACTTGTATGTTTGGAGGGGTGATATGAAAAAATTATCTTTTAATAATCTACTATCTGGAGCAGAGATAAATCAGGAGGATTTTACAAATATAATGCTCATAGCAGAAGATATGAAGAAGAACCCTAAAAAATATAAAAATGCCTTAGAAGATAAAATAATAGCTTTAGTTTTTGATAAACCATCACTTAGAACTCGCTTTAGTTTTTCTGCGGCTATTATGGAAATGGGAGCTAATGTAATAGAAAGTGTTTCAGCTTCTAGAAAAAAAGAAGAGCCAAGAGATTTTATAAGAGTTGTACAAAATTATTGCTCTGCAGTTGTGATTAGAACTTTTGCAGATAGTCATTTGGAAGAGATGGTTAATTATTCAAAGATTCCTATTGTAAATGCTTTGACAGATTTATATCATCCTTGTCAAACACTGGCAGATTTATTAACTCTGAAGGAAGTTTTTGGAGATCTTAAATCTCTTAAAGTTGCTTATTTAGGGGATGCTAATAATATTTTGTATAGTCTATTGCTTGTAGCTAATACCATTGGTTTGGAGGTGCATTATGCATGTCCAGAAGGACATAAGCCAGATCAAAAGATTTTGGATCAGTTAAAGAATATTAACATTGTGAAAAGCTTTGATAACCCTAAAGAAGCTGTAGAGGGTTGTGATGCGGTGTATACAGATGTTTGGTGTAGTATGGGATTTGAACCATGTACTGAAGATGCTTTTGAGGGCTTTCAAGTGAATAAAAAGCTTATGTCTTATGCAAATGATAACGCGGTCTTTATGCATTGTATGCCTATGGAGAGAGGCAAGGAAGTAAGTGAAGATCTACCAGATGATGGATGTTCAGTTATTTTCCAACAGAGCTTAAATAGAAAGTTTGTTCAGAAAGCAGTTTTGTATATGTTATTGAAAGATTTTTAATATTTCATTACCTTATTTATTCTCAATGACCTTTAAATATAATTTGTAAAATTTAAGATCTAACTAGGTGGATAAATATTTCTATGGTAGGATGTCTATGAGCTAATTAAGGCTTTTTAATGAATAAGGATTTATAGTTATGAAAAAAATATATTTTGGTTTTTTATTAGGGCTTTCAACATTATTTTTAAATGGTTGTATTGTTGCTGCTGTTGGATTAGGTGCAGGGACTGTAGCATATGTTAATGGTAACTACTCAATGAATATGGATGGTGGTGTAATTAAAGTGTATAATGCGGCGCTTAAAGCATTGGAAGCAAATAATAACTATATTATATCTTCTAAAGAGGCCTCTAGTGAAAAGGCGGAGATTAAAGGTTCTACAAAAGTAGATTCTACTAAATTTAAAATTGAAATAGAAAAAATAACAGATAATGCTTCAAAAGTGACTATTAAGTTTGGCGTGTTTGGTGATCAGTCTCAGTCTGCAACGTTGATGACAAGTATTGACAACAATACAAAGTAAATACATATATAAGTTTAATAAATAGAAAGAATATTCTAATTAATTCTAGATAATATTTTCGTGAAGAGTAATAGAATCATCAACAATCTTAATATAGTTTCCTTTTTTGAACCAATCACCTAAAACATATCTTGTGTAGCCATTTTCTTTATGGATATGCATTTTATGAGTATGTCCATGGATAACAATGTTACAGTCCTTTTTATATTTTAAGATTCCTTTTTCTGTAACATCAATATTTGGCTTCTGGGTGTTTTTTTCATAACTATGACTACGAGCAGTTTTAGCCAAGCGCTGTCTTATAAATAAAGGAAGTCTTCTAAACAAAAACTGTAAAATTCCATTCCTAGCTAAAGTCCTATAGAACTGATAGCTTTTATCATCTGTACAAAGTAGGTCTCCATGAGCAAGTACTATTTTATTTGATCCAACTTTAAGATAGTAAGGATCTTTTATTATTTTAACACCACTTTGCTTTTCAAATTTCTTAGAAATAAGGAAGTCTCTATTACCATGCATAAATAAAATTTCTAGACCGCTATCTGAGGCTTTTTTAAGATAACCAGTTATTTGATGATAAAAAGCATCTGTATGGTCATCTCCAATCCAGTAATCAAAAAAATCACCTAAAATGAAAAGTTTATTTTTAGGGCTAGAGATGCTTTCTAGAAAGTTTCTAAATATCTCAGCTATTTTAGAGTTATTAGCATTTAAATGAAGATCTGCAATTATATAAATATCTTTATGCACCATATTTCTCACGGTATAGTTTGAATTTATTTATCATTTCTGAGTCTAAATTGTCTCTTACATAGTCATAAATATCATCAAAATTTGTAATAGATTTCACAGGGATATTAAACTCATTCTCTATTCTTTGTGTAGCAGAAATATCTAAATCTTTAGCTTTTTCTTGTCTATCAATAGATAGAACTACACCAGAGATTTTAGCATTTATATTTTTTAATTTATTGTATGACTCATAGAAAGCGGTACCTGCTGTCATTACATCATCAACAAGTAAAACTTTTTTATCTTTCATATCTGCTCCTACAAAAAGACCACCTTCACCATGATCTTTTGCTTCTTTTCTGTCAAAAGCATAAGGAATATCTTTATTATATTTTAAAGCTAATACCGTAGAGATTGCTGCAGCTAAAGGAATCCCTTTATAAGCTGGACCAAATAGCACATCAAACTTTATTTCTGACTCGATAATAACTTTTGCATAGTAATCAGCTAAAGTAGCTAGCTGCTTTCCTGTATTAAAGAGACCGGCATTAAAAAAATATGGACTAATTCTGCCAGATTTTAGAGTGAACTCTCCGAATCTTAGAACATTATTATGTAGAGCAAATTCAACAAACATCAAGAAAACCTAATGGTAAACAATACTAGATGAAGTATAAATAATATGAAAAAAAATACCAAGTTTTCATTCAAATATTATTTCCCTAATAAAAAGTTCTTTTTGTTGTTATAATCGTAGATAACTATGTTTTATAAAAGCATTTTTTAGGACTTATATGTATAAAGATATTTCTAAAGCGAAGATTCTAGTTGTGGGTGATGTAATGCTTGATAAGTATTATCATGGTAGTTCAGACAGAATTTCTCCAGAAGCACCAGTACCTGTAGTAAACGTTAAAAATGTAGAGGATAGAGTTGGAGGAGCTGGTAACGTTGCTCTAAATATTAGCTCTCTTGATGGGGTTGTAGGAATATGTGCTTTAGTAGGAAAAGATGAGTCTGCGAATATATTAGAGAAAGAGCTTTTAAAAAGAAAAGTTCAGACGTCACTCATTAAAACAGAATATCCAACTATTACAAAACTAAGAGTCTTAGCTCAAAAGCATCAGCTTGTAAGGCTAGACTTTGAACAAAATTTTAATGACATAGCTAAGAATGAATTTATTGATGAATTTCAAAAAATATTGCCAAACTTTAATACAGTAATTTTATCTGATTATGGTAAGGGTACTTTAAGCAATACGCCGTTATTGATTGAAAAAGCAAAGGCTGCTGGTTGCCAAGTATTAGTAGATCCTAAAGGGACAGATTTTAGTAAGTATAGTGGTGCAACAGTTATCACACCAAATTTGAAAGAGTTTGAAGCTGTAGTTGGTAAATGCCAATCAGATGATGACATCGTAAAGAAGGCTACAGAATTAGCTAATAAATATAATATTGATAACATACTTATCACTAGAAGTGAGAAAGGTATGACCATAGTCAAAAAGAGTGGTGATAATAAAACTATTCCTACAGTTGCAAAAGAAGTTTTTGATGTAACTGGAGCAGGCGATACAGTTATAGCTGTCTTATCAATCGGTATTTCGCTTGGATATACAGTTGAGGAATCTATGAAGATAGCAAATGCTGCAGCTGGAGTTGTGGTTGGTAAAGTAGGTACAGCTACAGTTACTTTAGAGGAGTTACATGCAGCACTAGCAGGAAAGAGAGGCTTTAAATTTGGTGTTGTTTCTCAAGATGAACTTGCTCAGATGACTAATGATCTTTCTTTAGTTGGTGAGAAAGTTGTAATGACAAATGGTTGTTTTGATATTTTACATGCAGGCCATGTTGAATATTTGCAAGCAGCAAGAAAATTAGGTGATAAATTAATAGTGGCCGTGAATACAGATGAATCAGTTGCTCGCTTAAAAGGCCCAGAAAGACCGATAGTTCCTTTACAAGCTAGGATGGAGCTTTTAGCAGCTTTAGGGTGTGTTGATTGGGTGGTGCCTTTTTCAGAGGATACTCCAGTAAATGTCATAGAAAAAGTTACACCTAATATTTTGGTTAAAGGTGCAGACTATACGGTTGATAATATTGTCGGTGCTGAGCATGTTATTTCAAATGGTGGAGAAGTAAAAACTATTACTCTAAAACCAGGTTTTTCAACAACAAATATTGTCAATAAAATAAAATCCAGTAATTAAGGCTATTTAGGTTTATGAGTAAGCATGTTCATATTTTAGGTGTTTGTGGAACATTTATGGGATCATTAGCAGTTCTTGCTAAACAAAGAGGTTATAAAGTCACAGGTTCTGATCTTAATGTTTATCCTCCAATGAGTACATATCTTGAAAGTCAAGGGATAGATATAATTAAAGGTTTTGATGTTTCTCAATTAGATAACAAGCCTGATGAAATTATCATAGGTAATGTTATGAAAAGAGGGTTACCTATAATAGAGAAAATATTAGATGAAAAGCTTAATTACTTTTCAGGTCCTTCATGGCTGTATGAGAATGTCTTAAGGCATAAGAAAGTTATCGCAATTTCTGGTACTCATGGGAAAACCACAACAACCACGATGACCATAAAGATATTAGAGCAAGCTGGTTTGAATCCTAGTTTCTTAGTTGGGGGAATTAGTGGAGATTTTGGCGTATCATCAAGATACACTGATTCTGAGTATTTTGTAATAGAAGCTGATGAGTATGATACAGCTTTTTTTGATAAAAGATCGAAACTAATCCATTATGATCCATATATTTTGGTTATAAATAACATTGAATATGACCATGCTGATATTTTTAAAGATATAGATGCTATTTATTGGCAATTCCATCAACTTTTAAGAAAAATGCCAAGTAAAGCTAGTGTTATATATAACGCCTCTGATGAAAATGTCCAGCATATAATAAATATGGGCTGTTGGTCTAAGAGAGTTCAGACAAATATTGAAAACTCTATTCATATAGATGAGCATAGTAGTGATTATTCAAGTTTCAGAATTGTTAATGGTATGGAAGAGTTATCAGTTAATTGGGGTTTTATTGGACAACATAATGCATTAAATGCATTAAGTGCATATTCTGTTGCAAAACAGATTGGAATTGATGATAAAGATATTTTAGATGCACTAAATAGTTTTAAAGGTGTTAAAAGAAGGCTAGAGGTTATTTTTAAAAATGACAGAATAACTTTATATGATGACTTTGCACATCATCCAACTTCGATAAAACTTACTTTAGATGCGGTTAGAAATAAAACTCCAGAAGCATATGTTTTAGCCTTAGTTGATCCTAGATCAAATACAATGAAAGATGGGAGTAATAAAGACTTTTTACCTAAAGCATTACAGAGAGCTAACAAGGTATTATTCTATAATCATAAATTATTAAAATGGGATGCAAAATCTACATTAAATGATATTGATACAGTCATATATGTCGATGAGGCTGAAACATTTAAAGAACACATTCTAGAAGTATTAAAACAAGAGAAAAATAATAAAATAGAGATTGTTATGATGAGTAATGGTTCTTTTGATGGTTTAAGAGAAGCATTACCAATTTTACTAGGAGAGGCAAGTGAGTAGTCTAGTATATGGTATACATGCTGTAGAAAGCTTAATAAAAACAGATAGTGCTAGTAAAGTTATTATTCTTAACAAAGGATTAAATAATCCTCAGATAAAGAGTATTTTAGACTTGGCAAGTGAAAAGGGAATAAAGCCTGAAGTTATAGATCATATTAAGCAACTTCCAGAGAGATTACCGAGAGATGTAACACATCAAGGTGTATTTGCTTATAGTTTAGAAAATAATCAAAAAATGTATGATGAAAAAGATCTAAAAAGTTTACTTCCACAAGATAAAAATGCTTTTATATTGATCTTAGATAGTGTTCAAGATCCTCATAATTTAGGCGCTTGTATTAGAACAGCACATTCTGCTGGAGTTGATTTTTTAGTTATCCCTAAAGACAATAGCGCTACAGTAAATGCAACTGTCAAAAAAGTTGCTTGTGGGGCAGCAGAACATTTAAAAATTGTAGTTGTTACTAATCTTTCTAGAGCAATTGAAAAGCTAAAGGAACAAGGTGTTTGGGTAATTGGATTAGCTGGTGAAGCTGATGAAAGTTTATATGATATGAACTTGCAAGATTCTATAGCTCTAGTAGCTGGCTCAGAAGGTAAAGGAATGAGACAAAAAACTAAGGCCAATTGTGACTTTTTAGCTAAGCTACCAATGTATGGGGAAGTATCTAGTTTAAATGTATCAGTTGCTTCGGGAATATCTATGTATGAGGTTGTTAGACAAAGAAATTTCGTAAAGGAATAAAAAAATAATTATATAAGTTATGCAATTTGCTTTTTTAAATAGTAAAAAATACGCAGCAATCAATGCAGCAAAAACAGTTATAGCATGTTTAATAGCATATGCTTTAGGTAGGCTCTTAGATAGCTTTTTTAGAGCTGAGCAAATGTATATGTGGATGGTGATAACTGTTTTAGTTGTTATGTCAACGCAGCCAAATCTTGGTGGGGCATTAGATAAAGCTTTGATGCGTTTTGTTGGAACTATAATTAGCGCAAGTATTGCAATTGTAATAATCCTGATTAGTTTCAATAAGGTTGAAGCTTTTTCATTAGCTTTTATTTTTATTATGGTGGCAGTTTTTATAGCTGGGGCATCTTCTAAATTTAGTTATGCAGGATCCTTGGCTGGAATAACAATGATAATTATTATTTTAAATGAAAATGTTAGTGTTGAACTAGCTGTATTTAGGATGATAGAGATTTCTCAAGGTATAGTAATTGCATTACTTGTAAATAGATTTGTTTTTCCAATAAGAGCAGAAAGAAGGTTAAAAGAAAGTTTCTCTAAAACTATTAGTGATATTAAAACTTTTTATGGGATTTTATTTCATGAAAGAGGCAGTATTCATGAAGATTTGATGACTAATATTTTTTCAGAGTTTACTAAGCAAATTAATTTGATTAAAGAAGTCTCTTATGAAAATAAAACTCAAGTAGTAAAAGAGTATCAAAAGATGAGTTTATATATACGTAGACTTTATAGATACATGATTCTAATTTATGACTATGTTGATACTAGTATAGCTGAAGATGATAAAGAGTCATTGCTTAAGGATATTACTTTTATAGATATCGAAGAGAAAACTCTACAAATTCTGGGGCATGTAAGTAAGAGCATAGAAAAAAATAAGCAAGTAGATTATAAAGAGATTTTAGCTTTTGAAGCCTATGTTAAAAATAATTTTGAAAATATAGTTTTATTGAATGGTTATGGTAATCAAATCTTGGAGTTCTATATTAAAACTTTTTTAAAAGCTTTAGAGGAATTAGCTGTAGAGCATAACTATATTGCAAGCCATTAATTATTGAATAAATTATTATTTTAAGCTACAATCTTGGACTACTTTTTTGTCTTTTTATACTTTTAAATTTATTTAAAAATATTTGATATTGGGTTTTCTTATGACAGATAAATTTTCTAAAAATATCTTAATAGCGATATTAATTGTAACTATTGTTATAGATATAATGGGGTTGGGATTAGTTTTTCCTATTATGCCGTCATTATTTTTTGACTCTACGGCTGTTACTTTTGGAGAAGTAGGGGGGAATTTTCAAAATTGGTATTATTCTATTGCATTAGCTTCATGGCCTCTTGGATTAGTATTAGGAGGTCCTATATTAGGAGAGCTTTCCGATAAGTATGGTCGAAAGATTGTTTTACTATCAGCTATTTTTTGTACATCTTTGTCTTATATGTTATCTGCTTATGCAATATATTCAGGAGATTATCTACTCTTTATAGCTAGTCGTTTCATAAGTGGTTTAGCAGGAGGTGCTTTTGAAATAGCACAAGCAGCTGTTATTGATATAAGTAGTGAAGAAGAAAAATCTAAGAATTTAGGCTTTATAACTATGGCTGCTTCATTAGGCTTTATTATAGGTCCTATAACAACAAGTTTTGCAGCTTCTATGAGTATTAGTCATACATTACCTTTCTTTGTGGCTGCTATTTTATCATTAGTAAATATGTTATTTATTTTTGTTGTTATGAAAAAGGATCTGCCTAAGCATCCTGGTTTAGTACTAACAATAGGAACAGTTTATAAAACGATATCTTTCTTGCTTTCAGATAAAAGGATAAGACTGGTTGGAGTTGCTTATTTATTGATGCAGGCTGCTTGGGGCTTTTATGGTCAAGGAATAGCATTGTTTTTAAATGAAGTTTATAGCTATAACACTAGCATGACAGGTCTTTTCTATGCTGCTACAGGTTTAGCTGTCGCTATTTGTAGTTTATTTTTTCAGCCATATATTTTTAAAAAAATAACTCCAACAAAAGCTTTTATTATATTTGCTGTAATTTGTTCGATAGGATTAATATCAACAGCCATATTTGCAAATATAGGTATTCAATGGTTAATTGGTGTAGTTGGCTCTGCATCTCAGTTGATTTGTTATACAGCACTGTTAACTATTATTTCATCATCTGTAACAGATCAAGAACAAGGTAAAGCTATGGGAGCTGCTGGAGCTGGTTTTGGTATGGCATGGTTTTTGAATGATATTATGATGGGTCATTTAGTTTCTAAATCTATATATGCTCCTCTACCTTTTGGCGGAGTTATGTTTATAGTTAGTATTTTTATGCTTTTATTTGCATTAAGAAAGCGTAATAAATCTAGCTAATCATTGTGCTATAATTTAAGAAGTTTTATTTACATTTTAAACTTCTTAAATGCAATTAGTCTCTTTAAAAAAGCTTAACTTATCTTTTGGTACACAAGAAATATTAAAAGATGTAGATTTCGATATTTCAAAAGGTCAAAGGATTTGCCTTATTGGTAGAAATGGTACCGGTAAGTCTTCTCTATTAAAAATCATTGAAGGAAAAAACCATCCAGATAGTGGTGAAGTAATTATTCATAATAATGCAGTAATAGCTAGTATGATTCAGGATATTCCTAATGATATAAAAGGAGATGTTAAAAGCGTTATTCTTAGTGGGCTTGGAGAGGTTGGTGAAAAGCTTGTAGAGTATCAAGACATTTTGGCTAGTTTAGAGAGTTTTCCAGAAAATTTACATAAATTAGAGGATGTTCAAAAATACATAGATGAAAACCATGCTTGGGAATATATGAATGAAGCTGATGTGATTATTACAAAGCTTCAGCTTAATACTGATAAAAAATTTTCTGATCTATCTGGCGGGATGAAGCGTAGAGTAATACTTGCTAGAGCATTAATAAGAAAGCCTGACTTACTACTTTTAGATGAACCTACAAACCATTTAGATATATCTTCGATAACTTGGTTAGAAGAGTTTTTGAAACAGTTTGCGGGAGCTATATTGTTTATTACTCATGATAGAAAATTTTTAAATAATGTTGCAAAGAGTATTATCGAATTAGATAGAGGCAATTTATATTCCTTTGAAGGAAACTATCTTCAGTTTTTAGAAAAGAAAGAGGCTATATTACAAGCTGAACAAAAATCTAATAAAGAATTCGATAAAAGGCTAGCTCAAGAAGAAGCGTGGATCAGACAAGGAATTAAAGCTCGTAGGACAAGAAATGAAGGAAGAGTACGAGCTCTTGAGAAAATGAGATCTGAGCGAAAACAAAGAAAAGAGCAAGTAGGTAAGATTGATATAAATGTTTCGGCCGGTGAAAAGTCATCAAGGAAAGTTATTATAGCTAATAATGTAGGCCATAAATATCAACAAAAATACCTTTTCAAAAATTTCTCTACAGAGATAGTTAAGGGCGATAAGGTTGCTATACTTGGGTCAAATGGTTGTGGCAAAAGTACTTTATTAAATATTTTATTGGGTAAATTAAAACCAACTGATGGTAGTATTGAGCAAGCATTTAATCTTCAAATAGCTTATTTTGATCAGTTGCGAGATCAACTGGATGAGAAGTTGAGTATTATGGATAATGTTAAAGAGGGCTCTGATTTTATCCAAATTAATGATAAATCAATACATGTTATAACATATCTACAAAAATTTTTATTTTCCCCAGATAGGCTTCATGCTCCTATCACTCATCTTTCAGGAGGCGAGAAAAATAGATTACTCCTTGCAAAGATACTTTCTAAACCTAGTAATGTCATTGTATTAGATGAACCAACAAATGATCTTGATATAGAAACTTTAGAAATATTAGAAGAGATGCTAATCAATTATAAAGGGACTATTCTTTTAATAAGCCATGATAGAGAGTTTATTAATAATATAGCTACTAGCACAATAGTTTTTGAGGAGCATGGATTAGAAGAGTATGTTGGTGGTTATGATGATTGGTTGAGACAGAAAGTTAAACCAGAAGTTTTAAAAGAACCTAAAAAAGAAGCTCCTAAGGTGCAGCAAAAGCAAGAAAAAATAGAAAAACAAAACAAATTAAATCATGAGCAAAGAAAAACTCTTAAAAGCTTACCTGTCCAAATAGAAAAGCTAGAAAAAGGTATAGGAGATATTGAAGGACAAATGGCTGATGCAGATTTTTATAAAAAATCAAAAGAAGAGATTCAGTTAGTTCAAAGTAAGTTAGATCAATTAAATAAAGATTTAGAAGAAAAATTTTCACTTTGGGAAGAGCTTCTGGCACTAGAATAAATTAAGAGGAATTTATGAATAAGAATGATCTTAGAGAAGAAAAAAAGGTACTTGCTATAACAAGTTTTGCAGAATTTGCTGAAAGATATAGCTATTACATAATACAGTCTTTATTGATATTTTTTTTAATAGGAAAATTTAATCTTTCACAAGAACTGTCAGCCTCTTTAGTTGGAACTGTTTTATCGATGGTTTATATTTCTGCCATTTTAGGGGGATATATCGCAGAAAAGCTAATTGGATACTATAGGGCAGGGATGTTAGGTTCATTTTTTATGGTATTAGGAACTTTTACATTAGCAATATCAACTAATGAAAATTTACTTTTTTTAGGTTTGAGTTTTATTTCAATTAGTACTGGGCTGATTAAATCAAATATGGCTTCTTTTATTGGAAGATTTTATGATAAGTCATCTCTAACTGATGGTAATAGAGATTTTGGATTTAATGTTTTCTATGTTGGTATTAATTTAGGTAGTTTTTTTGCTTTATCCTTTGCGACTTCATTAAAAGATAATTATGGTTATAGTGCTCCATTTTATAGTAGCATGACTGTAAGTATAGTAATGCTCTTTGTTTTGATTATAGGTTTTGGTTTTCTTAAAAAACACATTATAGACCTTGTTTTAACAGGGAAGATTATTTTAAAAACGACAATATTAATTTTGATATATATACTTCTTCTTTTCTATATTTTTAAAGAGCCAAATGTTGCAAGTTTTTCAATATTTATAGCCTTTGTCGCATCTGCAATTATTATGTTTTTATCTGCTAATAAAGGAAATTACAAAAAGGTTTTAGTAGCTGGTGTGTTTTTTGTATTATCAATTATATATTGGGGTTTATACTTTCAAATGTTTATCTCCCTCTTATTGTTTACAGATTATGCAGTTAATACAGTTTTAGTAAACTCAAGTCAGATTTTAAGTGTTGAAGCTATAGGTGTTTTAATATTTGGATTTATTGTTGGGAAACTTTGGCTTTATTTAGCAAATGCGGGAAGAGAAATTCAAGATATTGATAAGTTTAATATAGCTTTTATAATATTAGCTTTATCTTTTATAGTGATTTTAATATCAATACTAACAACTCCTATAGATGTTAAAGTTACTGTCTATGGGTTTATCATAGGATATTTTATTTTAGCTTTATCAGAATTAAGTTTATCTGCTATAGGTCTGTCATTAGTAACTAAAATAGCTCCAAAAGGCTTTGTTTCACTATACATGGGTATATGGCTAGTTACCCTAGGAATAGGTGGTAAATTTGGCGGTTATTTAGCTGGTTTTGTTTATATTCCAGAGAATGATATAAATTTAGCAAAAGCGAATATGAGTGATGGAATGGATATGTTTATAGTTATAGCTATCATAACATCGTTATTAATTCTTACTATAAGAAAACGAGTTAATAGAAATATATAACTACTTTATTTAACTTCCCAAGTATTTCTAAGAGTAACAGTTCTATTAAAAACTATATTTTCTCTTGAAAAATCTTTTTGGTCAGCAGTGAAGTATCCAATTCTATTGAACTGAAAATGTTCCTCTGGCTTAGCATCCTCTAGCGATTTTTCTAGTTTTGCATTTTTTATTAACTCGAAAGAGTTAGAATTTAAACTATCCTCAATATTTTCAAATCTTCCAGGATTTTCATCATTAAATAATCTATCGTAAAGTCTGATCTCAGCATTAATACAGTTCTTTGCATCTACCCAATGTATGATTCCATCAGGTTTTTTATTATCGTCAGGTTTTTTACCACCTAAAGTTTCTGGAAGATAGCTACATTTTAATTCTATAACTTTACCTGAAGCATCAGTAACTACTTCATTACAATCAATTACATAAGAGTTTAATAACCTTACTCGACCATTTGTGCTTAGCTTTTTCATTCCTTTTTCTAACTCAAATACAAAATCTTCACTATCGATGTATATAGTTTCAGATATTGTTATATCTCTTCTTCCAAAATCTGGATCTTGAGGATGATTAGGAACATTAAGAGTGTGTGGTGGCATATTAGCTATAGTTACTTTAATAGGATCTAGTACAGCATTTCTCCTGTGAGCTTTAATATTTAAATCGCTTCTAATAGACTCCTCAAGTACAGAAATATCTATCAAAGAATCTTGTTTAGATATGCCAATCATATCACAAAAGTTTTTAATAGATTCTGGAGTGTATCCTCTACGTCTAAATCCTTTTAGTGTAGGCATTCTTGGATCATCCCAACCATTAACTAAATTTTTATCCACTAAATATTTAAGCTTTCTTTTACTTGTGATGTTATAGTTAAGATTTAATCTTGAAAATTCAATTTGTCTAGGTTTTTTCTCGAATTCTGTTTCTTCAACAACCCAATCATAAAAAGGTCTTTGATCTTGAAATTCTAGCGTACATAGAGAGTGAGTTATTTTTTCTATAGCATCTTCAAGAGGATGGGCAAAAGCATACATTGGGTATATACACCATTTATCGCCAGTTTTAGGATGTGTAGCAAATTTAATCCGATAAAGAGCTGGGTCTCTTAAATTTATATTTCCAGAAGCCATATCTATTTTTGCTCTTAGGGTTTTGCTACCTTCAGGGAACTCACCATTTTTCATTTTTTCAAATAGCTCTAAATTTTCCTCAATACTTCTATTTCTATAAGGACTATTTCTTCCAGGCTCTTTAAGCGTGCCACGATACTCTCTAACTTCTTCAGCGGATAAGTCACAAATATAGGCTTTATCTTTTTTAATAAGTAGTTGAGCTAATTCATACATTTTGTCAAAGTATTCAGAAGCAAAATAAAGATTCTCACCCCAGTCAAAGCCTAACCACTTTACATCTTCTTTTATTGCATTTATATATTCAATATCTTCCTTTTCTGGATTAGTATCATCAAATCTTAGATGGCAGGTAGTGTTATATTCTTCAGCTAATCCAAAATTTAAGCATATTGATTTGGCATGACCAATATGTAAATAACCATTAGGTTCAGGAGGAAATCTTGTTACAATAGTATTATGTAAGCCTGTATCTAAATCACTGTTTATAATGTTTTTAATGAAATTAGTTTTTTGCGCAGTTTTTTCATTGCTCATAATTAATTTAAATAGTAATTACTACTTTGATTGTAAATAGTTTACTTGATTAAACTTTTAATAGAATATATTTTTTGAAAAATGTTTTTTTAAGATATATAATTCAAATTATCATCCTATATATGAAATTTTGAAATTTCTAAAAGAAATCAATGGATTTATCCTCGAGTACAGATAATGAGTATCTGTGTACAATAAAAAATATATATCAAAATATAAGTACAAAAGAATTGTTAGAATATATCAAAAGTAGCAATGATAGTCATTATATACGGTCTGAAGGTAATGCTATCTTAGTTGATAGTGGAGAAATAAAAGGAAGATTACCAGAAGATAAATATATAGTTGAAACTAAATATGCTAAGAAGAATGTTTGGTGGAATGATAAAGGTTCTGATAATAAACCACTTAGTAGAAATAATTGGAAGATAGTTAAAGAAAAAGTTCGTCAAGACATTTCTCAAAAAGATTTATTTGTTATAGATGGTTTTTATAATAATGATGTTAAAAATAGAATTGCTGTTCGATTCGTTACAAATGTTGCATGGGCAGCTTACTTTTTCAAATTAGTATCAATAGAGCCTACACAAGAAGAATTAGAAAGTTTTTCAGAAGAGTGGACAATATTGCATTCACCTGCTACAAAAATTGAAGATTTTGCAGAGTTAGGTTTGAATTCGCCAAATATAATAGCTACAAATTTAAAGCAAAGAGAAAGTATCATTGCTGGAACATATTACTTAACTGAAATTGATAAGATTTTACTTTCATCAATGAGTTATTATCTTTCTTTAGCTAATATAGGCGTATTTCACTGTGCTGTTGGTATAGATAAAGATGATAATGCAACTATGTTTTTTGGGCTTTCAGGGAGTGGTAAAACAACACTAGCCCTCACAAATAGAGAATTATTTGCTAATGGAGCTACAGCTTGGGCTGATGATGGCTTACATAGTTTAGATGGTGGTTTTACTGTAAAAGCAGCTAGTTTTAGTAGAGAAAACCAAAATATTAAAGAAATTTTAGATGGTCAAGCTTTAATTGAAAACCCTAATTTTGATGAGCAAGGTAATATTATTTTTGGTTCTAAAACTAAGGGACAAAGTAATACATATTTAGCATTTTCAAAAGAAAGCTTAACTAATGTTAAACTTGAGTCATCAAATCCTAAAACAATTATTTTTTTAGTTAAAGATAGTAAAGGTGTATTGCCTAGAGTCTCTAAACTAACTAAAGGACAAGCAATTTATCATTTTTTATCAGGTTATACATGTACTTCCATAGGAATAGAAAATGGCGTATCTGAACCTAAATTAGAGTTTTCTAGCTGCTATGCCCAACCTTTTTTATTATTAGAGCCTACTAGATATGCAAAGATTCTTAGACAAAGGTTGAAAATGTCTGATGCAAAAATTTATATGGTCAATGTTGGTTGGATAGAAGGCGATTATAATACAGGTAGAAGAGCTCCTGTAGATGAAACAAAAATGTTGGTCGATTATATTACTAATCCAGGTGAAAATGTTCAGTTTGTTTATAAAAGAGAAAAGTATTTTAATTTTAAGTCTATTTCTGAGATTCATGATGGTGAAAAAGTAATTAAAGTAGATAATACATGGACAGATATAAGAGAATATAAAAAATCTTATAAAGCTTTAGCTAGAAGCTTTATTAAAAACTATAAACATCAGTTCCCAATAGATAATGAATTTGCTATGAAATATGAACATTTTGGTCCTATTCTTTAATTATTTTTTTCTATAAAAAAAAACATAAATATAATATAATTATTCTTAATATAACTTTAATTTATATACTTTATACTGTATGTTGATTTGGATTTTTAATTGGCTATCTGGCTTTTGGCCAGCTTTAGCTATGTTTAGTAGTTATGTGTCTTTAAGAATTGTGATGATAGCAATAACTTCTTTGTTTATTACTTTATTCTTGGGTTATCCAATGATTAGATGGTTGCAAAGGATGCAGATAGGTCAAGTAGTCAGGGATGATGGACCTCAAAGTCATTTTTCTAAAAGAAATACTCCAACTATGGGTGGTGTACTCATCTTATCATCAGTACTGATTTCTTCATTGCTTTGGGGAGATCTAACTAGTATCTACCTTTGGATATTGCTTCTAGTTATCGTTTTTTTTGGAGCTATTGGATTTTTTGATGATTATTTGAAATTAGTATTAAAGCATCCAAAAGGTCTTAAATCACGTTACAAATTTGCACTACAATCAGTATTTTCAATTATATTGGCAATAGTTTTATACTTTTTATTAGAAAAAAATGGAAAAATGCTTTTATCTATTCCTTTTACTAAAGATTGGGTTATGCCAATGGGAATAGTGCTTTTCACTATTCTTACTTTTTTTATAATTAATGGAAGTAGTAATGCTGTAAATTTAACAGATGGCTTAGATGGACTAGCTATTTTACCAGTTGTATTGGTTGCAGCAGGTTTGGGAGTTTATGCATATATAGAGACTAATCATAGTTTAGCAAATTATCTTTTATTTGATTATTTGGGAAATAAAGGTTTAGCTGAGGTTGCAGTATTTTGCGCAGCTATTTGTGGGTCTGGTTTAGCATTTTTATGGTTTAACTCATATCCAGCTGAAGTATTTATGGGAGATGTTGGCTCTCTTACTTTAGGTGCTGTCTTAGGAGTTATAGCAGTTATGATAAGGCAAGAGCTAATATTTTTTATAATGGGCTTACTATTTGTTGCAGAAGCAGTATCCGTAATTTTACAAGTTGGTTCTTATAAACTTAGAAAAAAGCGTATATTTAGAATGGCACCAATTCATCATCATTTTGAACTTAAAGGTTGGCCGGAAACTAAAGTAGTTATTCGCTTTTGGATAATTACAGTTATACTAGTACTTATAGGGTTAGCAGCAATAAAGGTTAGATAGATGCTAAGCTTTTTTTATAAGGACGTCTTAATAAATAAAATTCTTATAGTTGGATATGGATCTACAGGTAAGTCCGTAGAAATCTATTTAGAAAAATATAATCTAGAGGTTCATATTTCTTCATCTGAAGCAGATTTTCTAGAAAAGAATTTAGAAACATATGATTTATTGGTAGTTAGTCCAGGTATTCCTTTAAATAAAAATCCATATAGCAATTTAGAAAGCTATAAATTTAAAATAATAAGTGATATTGATTTATATTATGATGCTATTAAAGCTAAACAGATAAAGTTGATAGCTGTTACTGGCTCAAATGGAAAGAGTACCGTAGTAACTATGTTGAATACGGTTTTGAACAATTTAGGTTATAAAAGTATTTTAGTAGGAAATATAGGAACTCCTATTTTATCTAAGGTTAATGATGATGTGGAATTTTGTGTGGTTGAAATATCTAGTTTTCAAATAGATTTGCTTAAAGATGCTAAATTTGATGTATCTTGCGTAATTAATATTTCACATGATCATCTTGATAGATATGATAGTTACCAAGAATATATTAACTCCAAACTTAACTTAGAGAAGTTTAGTAGGGAGTTTTTTATTTACGATTTTGAGGATCAAGGACTGAAGTATAATACAGAATTTTCTATCAGAAATTCTTGTATTTATAAGAAAGAAAAAAAGATATTGGCTCTTGAAGAAACAAAACTTTTTGGTCTACATAATCTTGAAAATATTATAGTTGTCTTGAGTATTTTAGAAAAGTTTAATATTAACTATAAGAAGGTTATAACAGAGCTTAAAGAGTTTGAAGGCCTAAAACATAGATGTAATAAGATTGGCGAAATTAGAGGAGTTTCCTACATAAATGATTCAAAGGGTACAAATGTAGGTGCTACAGTCGTTGCGATAGATAATTTAACAAACTCTAAAAATATAGTATTACTACTAGGTGGTGTTGCCAAAGGTGGAGATTTTTCTATAATGCAAAAAAGTATTACAGAAAAAGTTAAATTTGTTTGTATCTATGGTAAAGATGCTGAATATATAAAAGTGCAATTAGAAAAGTATTATTCTAATTTTGAAGTTTTAAAAGATATGAAGACAGCTTTTGCTAAAGCAGTAAATATAGCAAGTAAAAATGATATAGTATTATTATCTCCAGCATGTGCTAGTTTTGATGAATTTAGAAACTATGAGCATAGGGGGGAAGTGTTTATTAAACTTTTTAACGAATATAAAGAAAAGATATTGTAAAGGATTAAATAGTGCTATATAGATTAAAGCTTTGGCTCACTAACCAGAATGCAAAAAGAGAAAGAGTAAAAGCTAAATTAGAAATAGATATATCTATAGTTTTTGCAATGCTGGGACTTCTAGCATTTGGCTGGATTATGGTTACATCAGCATCTATGATTGTAGCTATGGATGATTATAATAATCCTTTCTATTATTCTATTAGACAAGGTTTTTTTGCTATTGTTTCTATTTTTCTATTTTTATTGGCTTTACTTGTACCAACAAAGAACTACGAAAAAAATCATAATGCTTTCTTTTTTATAATGCTTATTGTTTTAGTAGCAGTTTTGGTTCCAGGAATCGGTAAAAGTGTAAATGGTGCCAGAAGATGGATTCCTTTAATTATAATTAATATCCAAGTTGCTGAATTAGCTAAATTATTAGCAATAATTTTCTTTTCTGGTTATATTGCAACAAATCTTGAGAAGATGTCTAATTTTAAAGAAGGTATTCTGACTCCAATAAGTATGCTGGGTTGTATAGCTTTATTACTTTTAATGCAGCCAGATTTTGGTTCTACAGTGGTTATTTCTATATGTGTTATGGGGATGCTATTTGTTTCTGGAAATAAAGTACGCTGGTATGGATTATTATTGGGAATGATGCTAATGGCAGCGGCTACGTTAGTTGTAATCTCACCTTATAGGATGCATAGAATAACTGGTTTCTTACATCCATGGGAAAATGCTAATGATTCTGGCTATCAGCTTGTACAAGCACTTATCGCATTTGGTAGAGGAGAGTGGTTTGGTGATGGATTAGGTAATAGTATTCAAAAACAGTTTTTTCTACCAGAAGCGCATACTGATTTTATTACGTCAGTGATTGTGGAAGAAATTGGGATAATAGGGCTCATGATCTTATTAGCAGTTTATTTATTTATTGTTATAAAAGCCATAAATATAGCAAAGAATGCATATCAGCTAAAAAGATATTATCAAGCATTTTTATCTTATGGAATAAGCTTTTGGTTAGCATTTCAAGTTTTTGTAAATGTTGGGGTGAATACTGGCTTATTACCTACAAAAGGCTTAACCTTACCATTTATAAGTTATGGCGGAAGTAGTTTGCTTATTATGTGTTATACAATAGGGATATTGCTTAGAATTGATTTTGAGAATAAGCTTTTAGCAGATACTATAAATCCAAAATATATTTATAAAAGAGTTAAGTAGCTGAAAATTGATCTGGCTTTTCTTCTATATTTTCAAATAAGAATTTTTGCATTTCTTCTTTTAAGAAATCTTTAGCTTTAGCATCCATTAAATTTAAACGATATTCATTAATTAAGATTGTTTGGTGTGAAAGCCATGCTTGCCAAGCTCTATTTGAAACTTCTTTTTTTATTTTGATGCCTAGTTCACCAGGAAATGGCTGGTATGGTATAGCATCAAGTTCTTCATTATATTTTTTGCAAAATACTTTTTCATTCATTTAAATCTCCTTTAAATACATTTTTTAGGTTTTGGTAATCCTGCTAATTTCGCAGCCTGAACAGCTGGAGATACAGGAAATAATATTTGTAAAAATAAACTATTTCCTATTTCATTACCATACTTATCTTTTAATGATTTAACCAACTCTCTAATAGCAGGAGATTTATGATTCTTTTTATAATACTCTCTTAGGAAATTAATAATTATAAAATGTTTATCAGAAAGCAGGATTCCTTCTTGATCTGCGATGTGCTCACAGAATTTTATATCCCAAGAATCGAAATCTAATAAAAAGCCTTCAGAGTCTATGTTGTAGTTATCCACAAATATGATAAAATCATAGGTTAGATTATTAATATTTTGATTATAACAGAGAAGATTACTTGTTTTAATCATTAATCTTTTATTAAAGGCCTATATCAAATGAAAGTAACACTGTATACAGCAAAATATTGTCCATATTCTTTAAGAGCAAGAATCGCATTAGCAGAAAAGAGAATGAATGTTGATGTCGTTGAGGCAAGTGATTTATCAGCTGACATTTTAAAGAAAATTTCTCCAAAAGGAACATTGCCCGTATTAAAAGAAAAAGATTATTCAGTCGATAATAAGAAAGCTCTTATGATTTATATAGATGAGAGATTCCCTGCACCAAATCTTTTACCAAGCATAGTACATGATCGTATTAAGGTTAGATTAGCATTAGAGAAAATAGATGCTGAGTGGTATACGGTTTTAGCAGAGGTAAAGAAAAATAGAGGAAATAAAGTTAAGCTAAAAAATATATTCCAAGATTTGGAGGATAGTTTTAAATCTATGGAAGGCGTTTTTGCAGAGTCAGAGTTTTTTATATCATCAACTTTCACTTTAGCAGACTGTTATATAGCAGCAATGATGCTTTATCTCGAAGCAGAAGGATTTATTATAGATGAGTCTTATGGAGCTATATTTGATTATAAAAAAAGAATTTTTGCGAGAGAGTCTATAAAGAAAGCATATTTTAAAGGTAATGCGAACGATTCTTTATTGAAAACACTAAGAGCATCAATGACAAGGTAGATTATGTGGTATAGTAATTTTGTAGATTTTTTTTATTTTAACTTATATCTATTAGCAGTCATTCTTGCAATAGTTTTTATTTTAGTAATGTTCTTTTCTTTGCTAGCAAAAAGTAAAGAGCACCAAGTGAAGGCTTCAAAAGGAAAGCTTGAATTAAGTAAACTTGGTGAAAGATATAAAAAAGCTCAAGAATATCTAATGTTAGAAGTGTTAGATAAAAGAGAGTATAAAGAGTTTAGAAAAGAGCAAAAAAAGAAATATTCAAAAGAAGATGTTGTAGACTCTAAAAAAATATTTGTACTAACTTTTAAAGGAGATCTTCAAGCATCTCAAGTTGAAAGCCTTAGAGAAGAGGTATCATCTGTATTGTCCATAGCAAAAACTATGGATGAAGTGATTGTTAGAGTTGATAGCCCAGGTGGGGTTGTAAATGGTTATGGGTTTGCAGCGGCTCAACTAGAAAGGATTAGACAAGCAGGTATTAATCTTACAGTCTGTATTGATCAGATAGCAGCAAGTGGTGGTTATATGATGGCTTCAGTAGCACATAAAATAATCTGTTCGCCTTTTGCAATAGTTGGTTCTATTGGTGTTGTTGGAACTGTACCAAATGTTAGAGATATGCTTAGAAAACATGGTATAGATGTAGAGATGCATACTTCTGGGCAATACAAAAGAACATTAACTACTGTAGGTGAAAATACTGAAGAAGGTAGAGAAAAATTTAAAGAAGATTTGCAAAATATTCACTATCTGTTTAAGAAACATATTCTTACATATAGACCAAACCTTGATATTGAAAAAGTTGCCACAGGTGAGCACTGGTTTGGTAAAGATGCTTTAGAATTAGGGTTGGTTGATAAAATCCAAACGTATGATGACTATATTATTGATTATTTTAGACAAGATATTGATGCGTATGAAATAAGCTTTGTAAGAAAAAAAGATAAAGGATTTATAAAATCTAAATTAGCCTTAGTTAAAAGAATATTTGCTAGCATCTTATATAATCGCAAAATAATATAATGTTCCAATTAGAATCACATCAAACTTTACTAGATAAAATTTTTGAACAAAAAAGTACCAATACCCTTCATCATTCTTTTATTTTTAGAGTTAAAGATGCTATTTTAATTGATCGATTTATTAATTCTTTATGCTCGATTTTATTAGATAGAAAAATAGAGGATTATAATGATTCGGCTTATATAACTATTGCAAATATTGATAATGATGAAATCAAACTAGCTGAAGTAAAGAAGATTATTAAAAACTGTGAGTTAGCTGGTCATAATAACGGCGCTAAAATTATAATTATAGAGAAATTAGAGTTACTAAATGATTCGGCAGCAAATGCTTTGTTGAAAACATTAGAAGAGCCTACAGAGAATACTTTTTTTCTAATGTTCACTAATGACTATCATGAAATATTAGATACTGTTAAAAGTAGATCATTAACATACGATATTTTTTTTACAGAAAAAGATAAAATAAACTATTTAAAATATACTTTTGACATGTCTGAAGATGCTATAGCTAAATCAATGAGAATGGCAAGAAATGATGTTAATATAATTGCAAAAATTAAATTAGATGCTGCATTTTGGCAGATTAGAAATCATTTGGTTTTGACTCTAGTTGGTCAGATGAGTATCAGGAGTTTATTAAAAGAAGTCACACCGAATTATAAAGAGGCTTTATATTGGCTTTTAAGTATTTTGATAGATGTTTATTGTGTTAGTTTAGAGTTAGATGAATCTACTTTAGCAAACTATGACAGAGTGTCTGTAATAAAGCATTTAGCAATTAAACGTAGGTTGGATGAAAACTTTAAGTTATATAAGAAAGCTCTAAAAGCAAAAGAGTATTTTAATAACTTTAAGAATGTAGATAAAGAACTAATATTAGAAAACCTACTGTTAGAAATAGTTGGATAGGATAAGATAATTATGGATGTAAAGAAACAACAAGAATTAAAGGGTTTAGCTCATAAGCTTAAACCTGTAGTTTTAATAGGAGAAAAAGGTCTTACAGAAAATGTATTGACTGAAATAGACATTGCTTTGACGTCACATGAGCTTATTAAAGTTAAGGCTTTTAGAGCACCAAAAGAATATAAGGAAGAAATTTCTGCTGAGATAACTAAGAAAACAAAATGTGAGCTTGTACAAATAATAGGTAATATTTTAATTTTATATAGAAAAAAGCCAATTAGTAAAAAGAGAAAGTAGGAGAGTAAGTATGAGTTTTCCTATAACTAGACCTAGAAGATTAAGAAACTCTCGATCATTAAGAGAAATTGTTGCAGAAACAAGATTAAGCATTAATGATTTGATGTATCCAATATTTATAGTCCATGGAAAAAATATAAAGAAAGAGATTTCATCAATGCCAGGGCAATATCATTGGTCAGTAGATAGACTAGATGAGCTTTTAGGTAATATAGAAAAAGCTGGTATTAGAAGTATTATGATTTTTGGTGTTCCTGAAGTTAAGGATATAGAGGCTTCAGAGAACTATAATTCAAATGGAATAGTACAACAGGCAATTAGAAGATTTAAGCAGTTAAATTCTAATATTATTATTGCTACAGATGTTTGCTTATGTGGTTATACACCGCATGGACATTGTGGAATTCTAGATGAAGTTGAGTATGTTGATAATGATAGAACTTTAGAAATCTTGAAAAAAACAGCAATTTCTCATGCTGAAGCAGGTGCTGATATAGTTGCTCCAAGTGGTATGATGGATGGTATGATTCTTGCAATGAGACAAGCTTTAGATTCTATGGGATTTGTTAAAGTTGCTATTATGTCCTATGCTGTTAAATATGCATCGGCATTTTATGGGCCTTTTCGTGATGCATGTAGCTCTTCTCCTAAAGGAGATAGAAAGACTTATCAAATGGATTATAGAAATAAAAAAGAAGCAATAAGAGAAGCGTTATTAGACATAGAAGAGGGCGCTGACTTCATAATGGTAAAACCTGCTCTTAGCTATCTTGACATAATAAATGAACTAAATAGTAAAATTAATTTACCAATAGCTGCTTATCATGTTAGTGGTGAATATTCTATGGTAAAAGCTGCAGCACAACAGGGCTTAATTAATGAAGAAGCTATTACTCTAGAAATTTTGACTTCGATGAAAAGGGCTGGAGCTAAAGTAATTCTTACTTATAGTGCTTTAGATGTGGCAAAGTGGATTTGATTCATATACAAATATTGACACAAATAATTTATTAATTATTTAATACATTATTTCATAAGGTTATTTTTAGTTTAAATAGCATCTCCCATTTGGAACATAGGCATATACATACTAACAACTAAGAAACCTACTACGCCACCAAGAACCACCATGATTATAGGTTCTAACATTGAGCTGAGTCCTTCTACTAATACATCTACCTCTTCTTGATATACCCTATTAAGGTTTCCTAGCATTATTTCAAGGGCACCAGACTCCTCACCAACTGAGACCATTTGCTCTACTAGAAATGGAAATACACCTGTTTCTTCTATTGCTTCTTTAAAAGATGTTCCTTCACTAATGCTTTTTTTGATATCTAAAGCAGCTTGGTCATATTTAGCATTACCTGTGGAGAGGGCAACCATGTCTAAAGCTCTAGTTAAACTCATCCCTGATTGAGTTGTTATTTCCAATGTACTAGCAAACCTAGCTAATGCTGATTTAAAAATGACTTCACCAATGATGGGTATTTTTAACATAAAATGATCTTGGTAAACTTGAATTTTTGGATATTTAAATTTTAAACTTTTAAATACGGACATGGTTATAAAAATAACTAGAATTATTTTCCACCAAGAGTCTTGCATAAAGTAAGAGGCATTTACTGTAATTTGTGTAATCGCTGGTAAAGGCTTCCCAGAATTTATAAACATAGCAGAAAAAGCTGGAACGGCAAAAGTAAGGAGGATACCTGTAACACCAGCAGCAATAACACAGACTACGATTGGATAAGATAATGCTTTTTTTACTTTTTTCTTAATACTTTGTAACGCTTCTCTTTGATCAGCAATTTTACTTAGCATCAGATCTAAATTACCAGACTCTTCACCTGCGGTTACAAGACCAACATATAATTTATCAAAAATCTTGGGATATTTTTGTAGCGCTTGAGAAAGAGATTCACCTCCTTCAATTGATAGTTTTAGATCAACAACAAGCATTTTAAGTTTAAGATGTTTTTTTATTCCCATTATAAAAACTTCAAATGATTTTACTATAGGAATTCCTGCTTTAGTCATAGTGGCTAATTGCCTAGTCATACCTGTTATATCATTATAAGATATTTTTTTTGGTAGTAAGTCCTTGGGTTGTTTTTTTATTTTTAGGTCTGTAAAACCTTTTTGTCGAAGAGCTGCTTCAGCGAGCTCTTTTGAATTTGCATCAATTTCGCCCTTGGTTTTTTTACCACTTCGTAATTTTCCTTTATAACTAAATGTTATAAAGTCAATTTTTGGCGCATTATTTTTTTTGAAAAACATTATTTTTCCTTTAACTTATTCTATATATTTCTTCTAGAGTTGTTAATCCTTCAGCAACTCTAATTAAAGCAGATTGTCTTATGTTTGAAACGGCTTCTTTTTGTGCTTGCTCAGCAATTTCCATAGTATTTTTATCATCTAGAATCATTCTTGAAATAGCTCTAGATACAGGCATAACCTCATATAAACCTAGTCGGCCTTTATATCCTTTAAAGCATCTTGGACATCCTTTGGGATTTGCTTTATAAATGGTTGCTTCTTTGAGTTCTTTTAGACTGGTTCCAAATGGTTTTGCTATCTCTTCTGTTATTCCGCTATCCTCTATTATTAAGTCAAACTTAGTTTCTGTATCAGGGATTCTGCATTTTGGACAAATTCTACGAGAAAGTCTTTGTGCTATAATTAAGATTACTGAAGTAGCAATATTATATCTTGGTAATCCCATATCAACCAATCTGTTTAGTGTTTCAGGAGCACTATTTGTATGTAGAGTAGATAATACTAAGTGACCAGTTTGGGAAGCTTTTATTGCTATAGATCCTGTTTCTATATCCCTAATCTCACCAACCATTATAATATCTGGATCTTGACGTAAAAATGCTTTTAAAGCGGCAGCAAATGTTAAACCTTGTTTATTATTTACGTTAACCTGATTAACCCCTTTTACTGCAAGTTCTACTGGATCCTCTGCTGTAGAGATGTTCTTTTCTGGCTTATTTAAAATATTTATACCAGTATATAAAGTTACTGTTTTACCAGAACCTGTCGGACCTGTTACAAGTACCATGCCTTGTGATTGGCTTATAGCATCTAGATATAGTTTTTTCTGATGTTCAGCAAAACCTAATTGTTCAACAGGTATTTGAGTGCTACTAGAGTCAATAATACGAAGTACAACTTTTTCACCGAAGTTTATGGGGCATGTACTTACACGGAAGTCTATAGCTTTTTCTTTAGATAAAGATATTTTAAATTTTCCATCTTGAGGAATTCTTTTCTCTGCAATATCTAAACTGGCCATAATTTTTATTCTTGAGATTATTTTAGGACCTAGATTTTTAGTAGTGCTAAAATTCTCTATTAGTAATCCATCTATCCTATATCTTATACGAAAAACTTTTTCATAAGGCTCAAAGTGAATATCCGAAGCACCTTTTTGTATTGCGTCAACTATAGTGTTGTTTATGAATCTAATTATAGGAGCTTCATCATCATTAGATCCTATTATATCATCGCCTCTTAACTCATCACCATGTTCAACAAGATCGACATCTAGCTCAACATTTTTCATTTTGTCATCAAGAGCATCATTTTCGTTTGAGGCTTTACCTTCATCTTTTAAGTGCTCATTAAACTCTTCTATTTTTTCATTTATGAGATTAAATTCAGCAACTATTGCAATAAAAGGTTTGTTATATTTATTTCTTAATTCTTTTAAGATGTCTTGGCTATCTATAGGGTTCGCTATAGCAATAAATATAGATTGTTTTTGAGTAAATAATGGAAGACATGAATGTTGTTTACAAAACTCTAAATCAAAATAGGCGTTTTCTAAATGCTTCACATTTATTACAGAAAGGTCTATGTATTGAAGTCTAAGTAAATTAGCAGCTTCAATCATAAATTTTTTATTATCAATTAGTTCATGACTTACTAAATATTTAAATAGACCAGTGTTTTTTAATTCTTTTGCATCGCTAACTTCATTAATTAATTGCTCTTTTGATATAAGCTTTTTATGTAGCAAAAAAGACACAAGTCTTCTGTCAATATGAGGACTATTTAGCATTATTTATCATATGATTTAGGTATTGCTTTAAATTATAACATGATTTATTTTTTTGAAAAAAATTCTACGCTAAATATTTAGGCTATTTTAATTTTATTTTTAGATTTTTAATTAATAGAAAAATAGTGTTTTTATGCTTTGGATGGTTTGCAGTATAATACATTAGTTTTCTAATTTAGGGTTTTAGATATATGAAAATAGATAAATTTATTTCTCACCGGGGAGCAAAGACAGATTTTATTGAGAATACAATGGATGCTTTTAGACAAGCATATGAGTTTGGTTTTAAATGGATAGAGCTTGATGTTCAAATGAGTTCTGATGGAGAGCTATTTATTTTTCATGATCGTACAACAAGAAGGTTAAGTTTAACTGATTTAGATGTTACACAAACAGAGATTTTAACATTAAAAAAAATAGAGCTACTCCATTCTGATTTTAAACCTGCAAGAATTCCCACGTTGATAGAATACTTTGAATGGGCTAAAGATATCTCTATAAATACTAACTTAGAGATTAAAATAAATAATGAAGATGAAAAGTATCAAGAGGAAATTGTTAATAAAATCTTAAATTTACTTTCTAAATATCCCGAGCTAAAGGATAGAGTTTTACTGTCTAGTTTCTCAAATTTTGTAATGGAAAAACTTAAAGATGATTCTCTATATGCTAAGGCAAAATTATATGAAGTAAAAGATTGGGATTCTGAAGAGAAATATATTCAAACAACGTTGAAAGAAGATTTTGATAGAGATAATTATATTGGCCTGGCTATAAACTTTCAGTTTTTAAATAAAGAAAGGGTTCATTTACTTCAAAAACTTTTTAAAAAAATCTTTGTATATTCTGCCAAGTCTGATGAGGATGTAAAAAGATTAATGTCATATGGAGTAGATTCTATTTTTATTGATAAAAAAGAGCAGCTATTCTTTACTATCTAAACTTAAATGCGTTTCCAGTAATTTTTCAACTTTGTTTATTATGTCTTTACTATGAGGGCATCCTTGAGGATAGAAGTATTTTAGTTCTATAAAACCTTCGGCAATTCTATATTTGAACGTTACAAAGGAATATTCATCCTTAATGATATCTAATTTTTCTGCAAGAAAACTTTCTCCAATATTATATACTTTCCATGTTTGACGTATAATCTGCTTAGAAGAAGGTTTTTTATTGAAATTTAATTTCTCTAACATAGGTATACACTCCTTAGGTGGGCCAGGAAAAACATAAATAAATCTATTGCTTGTAAATTCAAGTCTAAAACCATTTGCAGTTCCATTTTCATTTCTTATTATAGTAGCTCCATCAGGGAACATTGCTTGTTTATTGTTATTTCTTGGAATCTTATTATATTTTTCTATCATTCTCTTTCTAAGAGCACTCCAAGTTTTTTCATCGGTAAACAATGATTTTTTAAAGAATTCTGCAATAGATTCTGTTGTTATATCATCTTCTGTAGGACCTAATCCTCCAATAGTCATTAAATTAGAGTGGTCTTTAATTAAGAATTCTATAGCTTTGAAGATACTATTTTTATCATCTTCACAACATATATGATTACCTATTTTAAATCCTTCTTTTGTTAAAAATGAAGCAAATGCTGCTGTATTTGTATTTACTATATCGCCATCAGTGATTTCATCACCTATAGCTAAAAGTCCAAAATCATATTTCATAAGTTTTTTCAAGAAATTAAATTTTTTTCAGATATTAAAAAAATATAGAAATTTTTATAAATTTTCTAGTAATATGAATATTAAGTATATTTTATGCTTTAAATCGTGTTAAGGAGTTTACATGAAAGTATTAGCTACGAATGTTTATGTTGGTCCAAATATCTATGCCAATTTCCCGGTTATAAGAAGTGAAATTGATTTAGGAGTTTTAGAAGAATGGCCTTCGGCTAAAATAGGAACAGAGTTTGTTGATAAACTGGTTGAAAATTTACCAGGTTTGAAGGAACATGGCTGTTCTTATCGTGAAGAAGGTGGATTCATAAGACGCCTAAAAGAAGATGAGGGAACATGGATGGGTCATATATGGGAGCATGTTATATTGGAGCTTCAATCTATGGCTGGTAGTGATGTTACTTTTGGTAGGACTAGAAGCACTGGCGAACCAGGTCATTACAATATGGTTTATGAGTATAAGCAAAAGGATGTTGGTCTTAGAGCTATGGAGCTAGCTCGTGAGCTTTTACTTTCTATTCTTCCTCAACAGCTTCAAGAAGAAGTTGGCTATAAAGCTGATGATTTTGATTTTGAGTATGAAAAAGTTAAATTTATTAAGTTTGCACAAAGTAAAGAATTTGGCCCTAGTACAGGATCTTTAGTTGAAGCAGCTAAGAAAAGAGATATTCCTTATATAAGGCTAAATGATCAATCACTAGTTCAGTTTGGACATGGTAAATATCAACAAAGAATTCAAGCTACTATTACAAGCCAAACTACTAATATTGCAGTTCAAATGTCTTGTGATAAAGAGCAAACAAATAAAATTCTAGGGGCACTTGGTCTTCCTGTTCCACAACAAAAAATGGTAAGAACAGAAGCAGATGCACTTAGGGCAGCACAAAAATTAGGATTCCCATTAGTGGTTAAACCTTTAGATGGAAACCATGGTAGAGGAATTTCTATTAATTTAAAAACTTATGAAGAAATAAGAGAAGCATTTGTTGAGGCGAGTAAAGTTTCTAGATATGTTTTAGTTGAGCAATATGCAACAGGTTTTGATCATAGAATGCTAGTGGTTAATGGTAAACTTGTGGCTGTTGCAAAAAGAGTACCTGGCCATGTTGTTGGTGATGGTAAGAGCACAATTGAAGAGCTTGTAGAAATAGTTAACCAAGACCCAAGAAGGGGTATTGGACATGAGAAGGTTCTAACTATTTTAGAGTTAGATTATCAAGCAAACACATTAATGAAAGCAGCTGGATATAATAAAGATACTATCTTAAAAGAGGGTGAAATATTTTATCTAAGATCTACAGCTAACCTATCTACTGGTGGAACAGCTATAGATGTAACTGATATTGTACATCCAGATAATAGAGACATGGCTGAAAGAGCTATTCGTGCTATAGGGCTAGATGTTGGTGGTGTGGATTTCTTAATTGATGATATTGCTCAATCATATCATGAAATAGGTGGAGCAATATGTGAATGTAATGCAGCTCCAGGATTTAGAATGCACGTAGCACCTAGTGAAGGCCAACCAAGAGATGTTGCTGGAGCTGTAATAGATATGCTATTCCCTAAAGAGTTAGGTAATGCAAGGATTCCTATAGCAGCTATAACAGGTACTAATGGTAAAACAACTACTTCTCGTATGGTTGCGCATATGTGGAAAAATGCTGGTAAAGTTGTTGGTCTTACAACTACAGACGGTATTTACATTAATGGTAAACTTACTGTTTCTGGTGATACAACGGGACCAGCGTCTGCTCAGATGGTTTTAAGAGATCCTACAGTTGAAATGGCTATTCTTGAAACTGCTAGAGGCGGTCTTGTAAGAAGTGGTATGGGTTATGATTATTGTAATGTGGGAGCATGTTTAAATATAGCTTCTGATCATTTGGGACTAAAAGGTGTTAATACTCTAGAAGACTTAGCGAAAGTTAAAAGTGTTGTAGTTGAAGCAGCTAAAGATGTAGCTGTTCTAAATGCCGATGACCCTCATTGTTTAAAAATGTCAGCTAAAGTAACAGCTAAAAACATTTTCTATGTAACAATGAATCCTGAGCATGCATTAGTTAGACAACATATCAGAGCTGGTGGTAAAGCGGTAGTAATAGAGAAAGGTGTAAATGGTGATATGATTACAATTTTTGATAATCATATTCATATACCAGTTCTATGGACACATTTGATACCTGCGACTATGGAAGGTAAAGCAATTCATAACGTTCAAAACTCTATGTTTGCAATTGCTATATCTTATAGTATGGGAATGTCATTAGACAATATTAGAGATGGTTTAAGAACTTTTGTTACATCTTTCTATCAGGCTCCAGGTCGTATGAACTGGTTTGAAGAGCATAACTTTAAAGTTTTAATGGATTATGGGCATAATCCTGCAGCGATTAAGTTAGTTGGACATATGATCTCTAATATGGATTTTACTGGCAAAAAGATATGTGTGATAGCTTCTCCTGGTGATAGAAGAAATGAAGACATACATGAATTGGCCGCAGCTGCAGCACCACATTTTGATTACTTTATTTGTAAGAGAGATGATGATTTAAGAGGCAGAAAGCCAGAAGAAGTTCCTGAAATGTTAAAGGCAGGGCTTATTAAAGCAGGTATTTCAGCAGAGAATATAGAAATTATTCAGGATGAAGTTGAGGCTGTAAATACTGCCTTATCTATGGCTGAAGAGGGCGATTTGGTTACTATCTTTGCAGATAAGTTAAAAAGGACTTGGAAACAAATTATTTATTTCAATAGAGAAGATGATGAAGTTGAAAAAGGTGAAGTGAAAACTAAAACTCATGAGCCTTTCTCTGCATCGGTAATTGCTCAAGATCCAAGCTTATCAAAAGAGATTTCTGAAGTTATAAAAGCGGGAATTATATCAGATGGTAGTGGAGTAAGAGTTGCATCTTTTGATGAGGATTCAGACTAATTAAAATTGAGATAATGTTTTTCGTAAAAATCGATTAGCAAAGAGGATTTATATATGTCAATGCCAGAAGGTTATTCTAGAAGATTAGTCGGACCAAATCTGTTTTTTAAAGAAACAGGTACGGTTTTAGATGTTCCTCTAAAAGATAATAAAGATGAAATGACAAAGCTTTTTTATAAGGAAGCCGAAAGAATATTACCAGCTTTAGGTTGGAAGGATATTAAGATAACTCATAAGTTTTTTCGCAATGGAGTTAGACTTGCATTCATAGCTCCTGTTGATATAACTATGCCAGCTTGTGATGTTATTGATTTTGTTTGGCTGTCAGCAAGAGAGCTTGTTGAAAAAGGTACTGCAAAGTCTATAGAGGAAGCAAAAGAAAAACTTTTACCATTAATTAATGAAGATAAAAATTTAACTTATCGTAAATTGTATGATCTTGCTAAAAGTAAAGGCTTTAATGTTTTTAGAGAAAAAAATAAAGCTTTTATAGGTTCGGGTAAAGGAAGTTATGAAGTTGATTTATCTGAAGTTGATTTTGATAATATTCCTTGGAGTGATATTTATGACATTCCAGCTATTATCGTAACAGGAACAAACGGTAAAACAACAACAGTAAGATTAACAGATTTTATTTGTAGATATGCTGGTAAATTAACTGGTTATACTTCAACAGATTGGGTAAAAGTTAATAATGAGTTGATTGATGAAGGTGACTATTCTGGTCCTACAGGGCATCAGTTTGTGTTAACAAATAAAAAAGTTGAAGTGGCATTATTAGAATCTGCAAGAGGAGGTCTTTTAAAAAGAGGCCTTATAGAAACATTTGTTGATGCTGCAGCAGTTACTAACGTTTCAGCTGACCATTTAGGTGAGGATGGGATTGAAACGGTTGCAGAATTAGCTGAAGCAAAATCTATCGTCTTTAGAACAATGGGTGAAAATTCTCATGCTATTATTAATTTAGATGATAAATATATGAAGCAACGTTTTGATACATTAAAGTGCAAAAAAATTGTTGCTACACAGCATCCAGAAAATCATGATATGAATTATTATTTGGCAAATGCTGATTATGCAAGTATCGTTGAAAATGGTAAATTCTGCTGGGTTGAGAAGGGTGTCAAGAAAGAGCTATTAAATGTTGTTGATGCACCAATAACAATTAAAGGTTTCGCAAAACATAATGTAGAGAATGCTATGTTGGCTATTGCTTTAGCATTTAAACTTGGCGTTAGCTTAGATACTATTACATCAGCTTTGAAAGCATATGTTAATGATGCTAGTGTAAATCCAGGTAGAGCAAACTTTTTTGAAGTTGAAGGTAAAACTGTTGTGCTTGATTATGGTCATAATGAAGCTGCTATAGATGCTCTATTAACTATGGTTCAAGCATGTTATAAAGGTGGTAAAAAATATTTACTTATTGGTACAACAGGTGACAGAAAGAATATTATCAGCCCAATAAATGATGTAATTTTAAAACATGGGGTTGATTTTGTTGTCCTAAAAGAGACTGTTAAGTATCTAAGAGGAGCAGAGCCAGGGGAGTTGCCAAAAGCTATTAAAGAAGACTTAGCTAAAAAAGGCTTTGATACTGTGAATAAATCTCATTTAGTTCATAAAGAACTTGATGGCGTTAAATATATCTTAGATAAATTAGGTCCTAATGATATAGGTGTTTTATTTTGTCAGGCTGAGCTAGGTGAAATTGTAGAATATTTAGAAAGTTTACCTAAAGATTAATACTTATATAGGAGACATACCGCATGAGTTGCTATGCCTTCTTTTCTGCCGATATGTCCTAGTTTTTCATTAGTAGTTGCTTTAACATTTATTTGAGAAATATCGATATTTAAAGTTTCTGCTAAACAACTCCTTATTTTTTCTATATGAAGTAACATTCTAGGAGCTTCAGCTATTATAGAACAGTCTATATTAGATATTTTGTAACCCTCATTATCTAACATTTTTTTTATTTCTCTTAAAAAATATTTGCTATCTTGGTTTTGGAATCTTTTGTCAGTATCTGGAAAATATTTGCCGATATCACCTAAAGCTAAAGCACCTAATAATGCATCACATATGGCATGTGTAAGAACATCTCCATCTGAGTGAGCTTCTAGACCATATTCATATGGGATTTCAATTCCACCAATTATTATATTTTGTTTTGCATCTGTAAATCTATGAACATCATAACCATGACCTATTCTAAACATTATATTTCCTTAGCTTTGTACTAAAGGATAGTTGTTTTTTATCCAGCCTTGTATTCCATCAGATATCGAAATTACGTTTTTATAGCCCATATCTTGTAGACTTGATGTTGCTAATGCAGAGCGATAGCCACTACCACAATATAAATATAAAGTCTGATCTTTATTAGGGACAAGATTCTCTATTTTTACTTCTAATTGACCTTTGCTAAGATGAGTTGCTCCTTGAATGTGAAATCTTGCAAATTCAGAATCTTCACGAGTATCAATTATTACGCCATCTAATTGATTGCTTTGAATTTTTCTGTAAAGTTCAGAAGAAGAGCTTTCTTTTATTTTAGATTTAGCATCATTAACAAGCTTTATAAATTCCTTTGGAATACTATCTTGAGGTTGATGAATTGGGTAGCCCTTAGTATTCCAGCCTCTCCATCCTCCATCTACAGATATTACATTTTTATATCCCATTTGTCTTAAACTATCTGCTACTAAAGCTGAACGAAATCCTCCACCACAATAAAAATACATTTTTTGATTTTTATTTGGAATAGTGTTTTCTATTACTGATTCAATGATTCCTTTACTAATATGTATAGCATTAGGAATATAGCCTTTAGCAAACTCAGATTCTTCTCTAGTATCTATTAGAAGACCATCTAAAGTTCCATTTTGATTCATATTATATATATCATCTACATTGCATTCTTCTATTCTAGATTTTGCATCATTGACTACTTTTAAAAAACCTTCAGAGTGTTGCATATTTTTATATCCTTTAATTGTATAAATACAAGTTTATTTTAGCTTGTTATATATAAAAATTCGAGATTAAAAATATAGCGAATAGTTTAGAATTTTCTATTTCATCATTAAAGTTGAGTGATTGATGTAATAGATATCAAAAGAATATAAGAATTAATTATTAGAGAATTTATCTTGAGAATATTTTGCTAGCTTATCTGAATTTAAGCCAGTGTTTTCAGTACTATTATATGGAGGTTGGTTTATCGCCCAGAACATGCTTCCGCCATAACCATTGTTAGCTACATAGTCAATTGCTTGTTTATCAACAGCCATGCCTTCCCATTGTCCGCCAGCAGCTTGTCCACCAGGCTCAAAACCTAGAACGACTTTGCTACTATCAACATGAGCACCAAAAGTACTTAATACATTTTTGTAAATATTCATGTTCCAAGTTTGACCATTTGGCATATATTCAGGTCCAACATCATAAGCCATGATATTTACGAAATCAACAACGTTGTTTAAAGAGCTACCGTGAGCTTTTAACCAGTTGTCTATTGCTAAGCCTTCGCCATCAGAATTAAATCCTGGGAAACCATATTGTTTACTATCAGCCATGAAAGCATTAAAGCGAGTAGTATAACCAATTTGCTTATCTTGTAAACCAGCTTTATCTAGAGCTTGACGAAGTTTTAATAAAACTTCTGCTAAAACAGCAGTTTGTTGTTGAGCATTTGGATTTTTGCTACCATCAGCTAATTGATGTAAGTGTTCCCAATCAAAGTCAACACCATCACCAGAAATTTTAAGTAAATCTACAATCATACTTACAAGCTTGTCAACTTGGTTTGTAGAAATAGTTTGCTGTAAATCTGACCATCCGCCAATAGCCCAAATGAATTTACCATTATTATCATGAGTAGCTTTAATTAAAGCATCGACTCTAACTCTCATCCAATTATCAGTACGTTCCCAGTTAGGGGTTCCTTCAGGGTATTCCCTCATAAACTTAAGAACGTCGCCGGCTGTCATAGATTCATAAATAGCACTTCCATCCCAAGTAGTATTTGATGGATTATCTGGATTAGGATTTTTAGCTAAAGTTAAGAATGAGTAAACAACATGTGTATATGGAGCAATATCAGTACTATAATGAGCTGGATTACCCATGTCAGTTGATTGAGGTTGTTGAGCAGGTTTCCAGTTTTCCCAGTAACCAGTAATGAACTCATCTTGAGTTGATTTTTGTTGCTCAGCGAAAGTTATAGTAATGTTTTGAGTGTTTTGATTAGCTGTGAAATTTGCTGGAGAGACAGTAACCTTATAATCATCAAATGATGATGCAGTTATGTTCCAGTTTTCACCATCTTTAGGAACATCTATAGAAGATATTCCATCAGCATTTAATTTTGATGTGATAATCTTACCATTATCATTCTTTAACGTTAAAGTAGAGCTTTTTCCACTAGGAATACCTTTGACTTCCACATTTACTTTTTCAGTAGGCATAGCTTCTTTGGTATATTCTACTTTAGCTTCAGTTGTTTCAGTATTCTTAACAACTACAGAAACTGATTTAGCAGTATAGTTAAAGCCATTTTCAGCATATCCATCAACAGTTAACTGATATTGTTTACCATTTGCACTAGTTGGAATGTCATTTAAGTTTGTAGGAGCGTTGAAGTTTAATGCTCCTTCTTTAATAACGTTTCCTTGTGCATCAGTTAGGGTATAACTAGGAGTCTTAGTTGTAGAATCTGGAGTAGATGCTGATATTGTGATATTCCCTTTATAGTCTACTTTAGGAGCGGTGTACTGGATATTAACTTCTTGAGTTTGTCCACCAGTAGTAGTAAAGTTAGCTGGAGTAGCGCTACCTGTAGCATTATCAATTGCTGGTACGTTAATTGTATAGCCTACGTTACCTTCAGCCTCAAAGCTTTGAGAAGAGCCCCAGGCAGTATCTTTCATTTCCGCAACTTTAACACCATCTTTGTAAATAATTACATTAGCTTTGCTAGTACCTATAAATTGAGGTTTTTCAGGAAGATTTATTTTTATGGTAGCTTTAGAAGCCTCTTGACCACCATCTTGGCTATTAACAGAGAATTCACTAATAGCAAAATTATTTGTATTTGGTGAAAATGATAAAGTATAGTATTGACCTGCTTGTGCTATATAAGCTTCATCTGGCCACCATTTTTTAACTGTTACAGAGATAGTATCTCCATTTTGAGTGAATTGAGAGTTACCTGGTAAACCCCACATAGAGCTTACTTTAATGTTATTTGATACTTTAAAAGAAATAGGGTTTTTAACTAGGTCTGTATCTTCTGTACAGTGGAAAGTTAAACTACCTGTCCAACCTGTTGATACATCATCTTGTACGCAGTTAGCATTTGCAAAACCAACTGTGCCCATACACAACATTGTGATAAGAGATATTTTATTTAATTTTTTCATATTTTCTCCTACTTGGAATATAGAATTAAATCAATCTAATCTGAATACACGCGCAATAATATAATTTTTTGCTACTTTAAATCAAGATTATTTACAGCAAATTTATTATATATTTTATATTAATTTAAAATTAATTATTTTGGGAAATATGTAAGATATGAAATATTTTAAGTAGATAATAAATATTATTATTTTTTATAAAGAGCTGCGACTTGCTTTTTTTCTATCACTCTCTGTAAGATGTTTTTTACGTAATCTAATATTTTTAGGAGTGATCTCTACTAATTCATCATCTTCAATAAACTCTAAAGCATATTCTAGAGTTAACTTGATTGGAGTTACTAGAGTTAGAGCTTCATCTTTACCAGATGCGCGCATATTTGTTAATTGTTTACCTTTAGTTATATTTACAGTTAGGTCATTATCACGATTATGAATTCCAACGATCATACCTTCATAAACTTCTGTATTATGTGTTACAAACATCTTCCCACGTTCTTGTAAATTAAAAATAGAGAATGCTACGGCTTTACCATTATTTATAGAGACTAAGGTACCATTTTGACGAGTTTCAAGAGTTTGTTTTTTCATAGGTCCATAGTGGTCAAATATTTTATTAAGAATACCAGAGCCAGAAGTTATAGTTAAAAACTCTGTATAGAAACCGATTAAGCCACGAGATGGAATGATAAACTCTAATTTTACTCTACCTTTTCCATCTGGTTCCATATTTTTTAATTCACCTTGGCGAAGACCCATGCGTTCCATTACAGTGCCTTGGTACTCTTCATTTACATCAATGATTGCTTGCTCATAAGGCTCATGCTTCTCACCATCAATATCTTTAAATATTACATGTGGTCTTGAAACAGCGATCTCAAAGCCTTCACGACGCATATTCTCTAGTAATATTGATAAATGAAGTTCACCACGACCAGATACTTTAAATTTATCAGGATCTTCAAGCTGCTCAACGTGTAACGCTACGTTTGTAAGTAATTCTTTATCTAGACGATCTTTAATTTGGCGAGAGGTTACATATTTACCTTCTTTGCCAGCAAAAGGAGAGTTATTAACCTGAAAGGTCATACTAATAGTTGGTTCATCTACTGATAATTCTGGGAGAGCTTCGACTTTTTCTGGGCTACAAAGTGTATCGGAAATATTTAAACCTTCCATGCCTGTAATACAAACGATATCTCCAGCCTGTGCCTCTGGAACTTCAACACGGTCTAGTCCCATATATCCTAGGATCTGAAGGATCCTTCCATTACGAGTTTTACCTTCTTTATTTATAAGAGTAATAGGAGTATTGGTTTTAACTTTGCCACGTTGAATACGACCAATACCTATAGTTCCTAAGAAACTAGAGTAGTCTAAAGAAGATATCTGCATTTGGAATGGACCTTTTTCATCAACGTGTGGAGGTTCAACATTATCTATAATTGCCTGGAATAAATCAGTCATATCTTCTTTCTTTTCATCAAGCACATTAGTAGCCCAACCATTTATAGCTGAAGCATAAATAATAGGAAAGTCTAGCTGCTCATCTGTAGCACCTAATCTATCAAATAGGTCAAAAACTTGATCAACAACCCAGTCTGGTCTAGCGCCATCACGGTCTATTTTATTTATAACAACAATTGGTTTTAACCCTTTAGCAAAAGCTTTCTCTGTTACGAATCTAGTTTGAGGCATAGGACCATCAACAGCATCAACAAGTAAAAGAACAGAGTCAACCATTGAAAGCACACGCTCAACTTCACCACCAAAATCAGCATGTCCAGGAGTGTCAACTATATTAATTCTATAGTCTCTCCATTTTAGAGCTGTATTTTTTGCTAATATTGTAATACCTCTTTCTTTTTCTATATCATTAGAGTCCATTACTCTTTCAACTTCTGGACCTCTATTTTTTAGAGTACCTGATTGTTGTAAAAGTTTATCAACTAGTGTTGTTTTACCATGATCTACATGGGCGATAATTGCAATGTTCCTTAAATTATTGATCATTATGAGTCCATTATTTTATAAATTCAGGACAATTATAGACTAAATATAAAAAAAATGTATCTAATTAAATTATTCAAATGTCTAGTAAAAAGACTTAATCTAAGTATCATTTGTATCAGTGGTTTTATTATATAGAGGGAAATTAATGATTAAATGCTATAAACAAATAATCGAAAAAGACTATAGTATTTATATCATTGACTCCCATGTAAAGCATGGTTTAGATATTAGTTGTATCGATCAAAAAGATTTATCTGAAATATATAAATATAAACGAGATCATGATCGTTATAAAAGAATGTTATCTAGATGTTTTCTTTTTCAAATTTTGAAAGAAAATGGGTATAAAAATAAAACTCTAGATTTTATTTATAATGATTTTAAAAGACCTTCTATATTAGCAAGCAAGTTCAAATTTAGCTTTTCTTATAGTGATCAATATATTTTATTAGCAGTCTCTAAATCAGTTAAAGATCTAGGTGCAGATATTGAGAATATACAAAATGATAGTATAGATATAAATGTTTTATATAAAGAAATTATGTCTATTGAGGAAATTAAATATTTTGAAATATTAATAGACAATATTGAAAAACAAAGATTTTTCTATGATGTTTGGACTATTAAAGAATCATATGTTAAAGCTTTGGAAAAAGGTTTATTTATCGAGGTGAAGTCATTAAACATATTTGAATTACAAGAGAAAGAATATATAAAAAAATATGATTTAGATACAGATTATAAAATAGCTATTACAATTATATACGCTTAACAATGATAGTTGCTTTTTGACCTGGATAGTTAGGAGTTCCATCAATAGGATTTGCTAGTAGGTAGTATCTAGTAATTGGATCATTAGTGCATTGACCAGAAGTATCACAATAAGATATAAAGTCATAATTGTTAGGATCACGAAGGGTAATCGTTGCAGAGCCTATAAGTGGATCACTAACCAATAATTGAGATACTTGTTTATTTGTTGAACTGTTTAATATTGGAATAGCTATTTTACCAGTACCAAATGAAACATCACATGAAGCAGCAACTTTATCACTATTTAAGCTAAGTATTTTACAGCTTGTATCTAAATATGCTGCACTACCAAAATATAGAGTGTCACTAAGCTCATCATCAAGCTGAGCTTCAAAAACAACGGTAGCACTACTTAAAGTTGGAATTGTCATAAGTCCCAAAGCTAATAAAGTTTTTTTGAAAACAGATCTTTTTATCACAAATAATCTCCTCTGATATGTTATACATTCTTATTATAGTGGTTTTTCTGTTATAAAGAAGAGCGTTTAGTGCAAATTCTGCTTATTGAGTTTTTTATAAAATAGATGTAGGATTTAAGATAATTAAGTTAGAGAATTTATTATTGAAATGAGCAAGCAAAATATCCCAGAGTGGTCAAAACGTAGGGATAAAATAAAAAAAGAAAAAGATTTTATAAGAGTTAAAAGTAATTTTTTAGAGAAGTTAAATTCTTTTTTAGAAAGAACATTGGTATTTAATTTTCTGTATATTCTTTTGAGTATATATTTGTATGTAGCTTATGATATGCGTTTTTATTTAAATCATAGTACAAATACAAATTTCTTTTTATCAATTTTGTATATACTAGCTATGGTAGTCTTATATTACATATGTTACTTGAGAGCAAAGAAGCTAGGTAGGAAGTCTATTTTTATCCTAGTTTTACTTTCTGATGTTATAAGCTTTATGCATGAGTTTAATTTATTTATATTTATTATAGAGTTATTATTAGGGCTTGCTGCACTTATAATAGCTAATATAAATCTGAAAGATGAACCATCAGATGATCAAATTTTTAAGTAAACTGTTTTTCATACCTTTTTATCATAGATAGATTTCCACTAACACCTCCACAATGAATATAAAAAACTGGTTTAGGTAGATTATTATAGTTTTCTAATAATACTCTCCATGCTATCGGGTCATAGAGAAGGTCAAATTCAATATTAGTTTGTTTTAGTAGGCTTTTATATATTTTATAGTTTTCAAAATCAAGACTACCAAAATTAGATTTAAAATGTTTTGGTAATATTTTAGGAAAGTTAATTTCGTTATCAATACTTAGCATTTGTTGTTTAAGGTAATCATCGTCCCCTATACAGGAAATCGTATATACTTTATTTGGCAAATACTTTTCCAGAAAAAGGGCAGTAGTGCCAGTTCCTGAAGCTACAACCACAGTATAATCTATTATATTGTTATTCTGACAGTATTTGAATATTTCATTAGCGCAGTCTTTTATTCCTTCTTCAGCTTCTTTTTGACGACCCCCTTGGTCAAAAAAATAAAGGCTATTATAAGCAGAGTCTTTATATAAATGTTTTATAGAATGTAGACTTAATTCCTCTTGGGTTTCAAAAAGCTGCATACCATTATTAAGAGCTGATTTTATATTTCCTAATTTTTGTTGTTTTAAAAGTTTGGGTAAAGGTTTTATCCAATAATGAAACTCCCATTTTTTCAACTTAGCAAGTTGAGATAGGGCTAGCATAAAATTAGATTGATTTCCTCCAAAAGACACAATAGTTTTTATATGAGAAAAGTGATTTGGATTTTTTAAAATGTATCCTAATTTTCTTGCTTTATTTCCAGATAAAATAGGATGAGATAAATCATCTCGCATAATAATAAATGGCTTATTATCAAAAGTGATTTTTTGAAAAATTTGAGAAGACATTTTTGGAAAAGATAAACTATTCTTCTAGAAGTTCAAATTCCTCTTTACTAACACCACAATCTGGGCATTCCCAGTCTTCAGGAACATCTTCCCATTTAGTGCCTGGAGCAATATCATCTTCTGGCCAACCTTCAGCTTCATCATATATTAAGCCACACACGATACATATATATTTTCTATATTCCATAACTAATACTTTTAATTAAAATTTGGTCTAAAAATTAGGCTGTAATTGTAGCATTATAAAAGGCTATTATCTAGTCCTCATCAATAGAGGTTTTAATTTTAAGTTGATAGATAGCTAATACCAATAACATACAAAGAATAATAAATAATAATTGATAAAAAGAAACTATATTTACTAAGATGCTACCATGGTAATAACTAATGACTAGAGCGCCTCCACCAGCTATCATGTTTTTAAGGAAATTTGAAATTGAGTTTGCTGTTCCAAAGTTATGAGAAACTACATTCATTGAGAAAGAATATAATATCGTACATGTAAAAGAGACAGACAAACAAAGAATACACATAAAGATTGTATAGTTTATAGCGTTATCTAAGTTTAATTTAGAAACGATAAAAAGTCCTAAACAACATATGATCAAAAGTGAAATACTAATATTTGTATATCTTAAATTATTTACACGGCTTGAAAGGCGCTTAATAAGTAAATTAGCCATGATTGAAGCAATTACAGCCGCCGCATAATAAATACAATATAGAATAGGTCCAGTATTATAGATCTTTAGATAAATAATAGAAGCTGAAGCTATGTACATAAATAAAGCTGTCCATGCCATGCCAGATGCTATAGTTGCTAGCATAAATCCTGGATTTTTAAAGTGACTAAAATAACTAGGAATGAGCTCTTTAATGCTTTTTTGTCTATCATCTTTATTTAATGTTTCTTCTATCATTAGAGCAAATATTAATAGAATCACACCATATAAAGTTAGAAAGTGGAATGAGCTTTGCCATGTATTAGTAGTATAAGTTAGCACTGTGCCTATAATAGGAGCAACTATAGGCGCAACAAGCATTATTATTATTATGGTTGCAATCATGCTAGTAAGTTTATGTCCTTTATAACAGTCTCTAGCTATAGAAAATGCTATGACTCCTCCTACTGAATCGGATAAGCCTTGTATAAGTCTTAATAGCTCAAGCATTTTAAAGCTAGTACTTAAGGAGCAAAGAATAGTACTGATAACATATATTATAGTACCAATTAAAATTATGTTTTTTCTACCATACTTATCAGAAACAGCTCCCCAAAAAAGCATACCAAATGAAAATCCAATAAAATATGTAGTGAATGTAGCTAAAACATCACTATCAGTTACATTAAAGCTATTAGCTATAAGTGGGATAGCTGGAGCATAGGTATTAATTGCTAAAGGAGGTAAGGCTGCAAATATAGCAAGTACAATAGGAAAAAGTTTAGAATTTCTAGTAATAGTAGGAATATGCATAGAGAAGAATAAATAAAATATTAGACCATGTGCTTTAATATATACTCTTTTAAAGATTTTCCAACTACTTTATAACGCCAACCCTCTAATAGTTTGCTATTAGAAAATTCATTTTTTAATTTTAGGTTATATGCTAAAGATCTAATATTTTTTTTAGATGCAATAAATGTCTTGTTGATAGTATATTTATCCACCTCTGATTCAAAGAAAGATATAGTTCTTTCTAAAAACTCTTCATCAAGCTTTATAGGATTTTTTTTAGATTTTATTAATGTTGAAACATCATCTTTAGTATTAAGAACTTCTATTATTTGTTTTTTTAAATTTAGTTTTAATCTTGATAAAGGATGATCTTTGAAATCATCAAGGCTTTTAGGGTTAAGAGCAGCAATAGTGAATAAGTCTTTATTATCAAATAAAAATCTAATAGGAATATCCTTCTGTTGTGCTGTTGCTTCACGCCAATTTGCAAGTAATATTATATTTCTTTGAGTTTTTGCTGAGTATTTTTGGATATTACCTGCTTTTAAATATGCATCATTTGGATTTGTAAACTCAGAATCATTACAAATATTTTTCATTTCATCATAGAAATAATCTACATATTGATTATTGTTTAATTGTTCTTCTAAATGATTTTTTAATAAATATAGATGCTTAACATCATTTATAGCATATTCAATTTGTTGTTCAGAAAGAGGTCTTTTTCTCCAATCAGAAAATTGTTCTTCTTTTTCGATAGAGATATTTAAAGCTTCTTCTAATAAGGTTTTTAGAGAAACTTGATTCTGATAACCTAGAAAATTTGCTGCAACTTGAGTGTCAAAAATGTTATTAACTTTACAATTTAAGAAATGTTTAATAATTGGAATATCATTTGCAGCGGAGTGCATAATTTTTTGGATATTTGATTCTTCAAAAACATCTGTCAAAGCAGTAAGGTTGATATCTTTATTTAAAGTATCTATTAGAAAAACATCATCATCGATAGATACTTGAATTAAACAAAGTATTGGGAAATACGTTCTTACCCAAAAAAATTCAGTATCTATAGTAATTTGATTGTGAGCTTTAATTCTTTCGATAAGCTGATCAAATTGACTCTGTTGTTTTATTATCATTAATTTTTAAAATGTATTGACTGCGAGTTATATGCTAACATTTTTATATGTTTAGTAAATTAAAAAATCTGCTTTAACGCCATGATTTCTAATAAACAGAGTGATTTTGATCTGAAAAGCTTTTTATCAGGCTTAACTACGCATTCTGGTGTGTATAGGATGATTGATGAAAATGGTGAGATCATATACGTTGGAAAAGCAAAAAATCTAAAAAATAGAGTTAATAGCTATTTCTCAAAAGGTGCTAAAGATTCAAAAACTTTGATGATGGTAAAACAGATATCAAGGATAGAAATAACAATTACGCCAAGTGATTATGAAGCTTATTTATTAGAAAATACATTAATAAAACAACATAGGCCTAAGTATAATATCTTATTTAAAGATGATAAAAGTTATCCATATCTTGTTATATCAAAAGATAAGTTTCCTAGAGTTTTTTTTCAGCGAGGTAAATCAGCCTATAAAAAAGGCGAGTGTTTTGGACCTTATGTGTCTATTTCATCAGTAAAGAATACTCTGAATATTATCCAAAAATTATTTCCTATTAGGCAATGTGAGAATACTTATTATAACTCTAGGATAAGGCCATGCTTGCAGTATCAGATAAAAAGATGTTTAGGTCCGTGTGTTGGTTTAGTTTCAAAAGATGTTTATGATGAGCAGCTAGAGCTTTTGAGAAAGTTTTTATCTGGAAAACTAACGAGCGTATTAGATGATATTTCTGCCAAGATGTATCAAGCTTCTGAGGACATGGAATATGAAAAAGCTCAAATATATAGAGATCAGCTTGTAACTTTAAGAAAGCTCCAAGAACAGCAGATTATAGATATAAAGTCAGATAAAACTTTTGATGTTATAGGAGTTTATCTTCAGGATGGATATGCAAGCATAGCACTATTACAGATTATTAATGGGAATATAGCTGCTGATAAACATTGGAGTATTGATGCTAAAGGACAAGATGAAACTAGTGTGATGCAGGCATTTTTATCACATTTTTATCTTGGTGATGAGATACGTAATATATGGCCTAAAAATATTATTTTGTCTAAAATAGAATTTTCTGAAGTTCAAGACTTAATGACTTCGATTTCTCAAAAAATAGGACAGTCAATAAATTGGATATTAGCTCCTCAAGCAGATAATCTAAAATGGCTTAAATTAGCAGAGGTTAATGCTAAACAAAAGTTAAATACCTTTGCAGCTTCGAAATCACAATATTCAAAACGTTTAGAATCATTGCAAGAGTTTCTTGAATTAGATAAGTCTATAGAAAGAATTGAATGTTTTGATATTAGTCATTTTCAGGGAGAGGCTACAGTAGCATCTTGTGTGGTTTATAATACAGAAGGTGAAGATAGAAAATCTCATAGAAGATATAATATTAAAGATGTAACACCAGGTGATGATTATGCTGCGATTCATCAGGCAGTAGAGCGTAGAGTTAGTTCAGGAATAGAAGCTGATAATTTACCAGATGTAATGATAATTGATGGTGGGAAAGGTCAAATTCGTCAAGCTGAGAAAGTACTTTTAGAATATGGTTTGCAGGATAGGGTGAAATTGGTTAGCCTTGGAAAGGGCATAGAGCGTAAAAGTGGTAAAGAAAAAATCTATAAAGGCTATGATGAGTTAGAGTATACTTTAGATGAAAATAATCCAGGATTTTTGTTGTTAAGACAGGTTAGAGACTCTGCTCATGATTTAGCTATAAAGTCACAAAGGAAAAAAGTTTCTTCTAATAGACAATCATCTATTCTCGAGCATATAGAAGGAGTTGGCCCTAAACGCAGAAAAGCTTTAATTATGCATTTTGGTGGTTGGCAAGAACTAAGCAAAGCTTCTGTAGAAGAAATATCTAAAGTAAAAGGAATTAGTAAAAAACTAGCTCAAGAAATTTGGGAATGTTTTCATTAGGAATAAATGATTTAGGATTTGTAAATGATATTTGTAATTGGATTAATTTTATTAGCTATTATATTGTATTTTTGGCTTTTTATTTTGCTGAATAAAAAAACTAGGGAGCTAGAAACACTTAAAAATTCTAAACAAGCTGATATATATGCTTTACAAAGTGAGAAATCTACTTTGGATATTATGCTTTCAAATGAGAAGCAGAAAAATATTGAGCTAAAAGATAGTAGTAGTCAAAGGTTAGAAGAATTAAGGCAAGAGTTAAAATTAGAGAAATCTAAAACAGATAACTATATAGAAGAAGTAAAAAATTATAAGTCCCAAATCGCAATGTTAGAAACACAGCTTAAAGAGCAGAATATTTCAATGCAAGAAAAGCTAGAGTTATTACAGAATGGTGAAGCTAAATTAAAATCAGAATTTGAAAATCTGGCTAATAAAATTTTTGAAGATAATTCAAAAAAACTAAATGAGCGTAATCAAGAAAGCTTAATTAATGTATTAAATCCTGTGCGAGAGCAGTTGAAAGATTTTAAGCAAAAGGTTGAAGATGTCTATGATAAAGAGTCTAGTGCAAGAGGCGCATTACAGAATGAGTTAAAAAACTTAAAAGAGCTTAATCAGAAGATGACAATAGAAGCGCATAATTTGACAAATGCTCTTAGAAGTAGCACAAAGCAGCAAGGTGTTTGGGGTGAAATGGTGCTTGAAAATGTACTTGAGAAATCTGGGCTTAGAGAAGGTTTCGAATATTTTAGAGAAAAACATATCACAGATGATGAAGGTAAAGCATTTAGGCCAGATGTTGTAGTAAAACTACCTGATGATAGAGATATTGTAATCGATGCAAAAACTTCTCTTGTTGCTTACAATGATTATATGGCTACAGATGATGAAGATCAGAGAAAAATATATCTTAAGAAACATATTGAATCAGTAAGATCTCATATTAAGGGATTAGCAAATAAAAATTATGAAAATCTTAAAGGCATAAATTCGCTAGATTTTATATTTATGTTTATACCAATAGAAGGAGCATTACTTTTAGCCTTAGATAATGATGTAAATCTTTTTGATGAAGCTTTTAAGCAAAAGATAATTATAGTAAGTCCTACAACACTTTTAGTTGCATTAAGAGCTGTTGAAAATACTTGGAGATATGAAAAGCAAGCTCAAAGTATAGCTGAAGTTTATGATAGAGCCACTAAACTATATGAGAAAGCGGCAAACCTTATAGAAACCTTTCAAAAAGTTGGTAAAAGTATTAGTAGAGCAAATGATGATTACGAGGCAGCTTTTAAGCAGTTGCAAGGTAATGGTGGCCTTATATCTCAAACAGAAAAGCTTAAAAAGGTTTCAAATATTAAACCAAAGAAAGAGATTGATAATAAATTAATAGATAATGAAGTTTTAGATTAAATATATAAATGGAGATAAACATGAAAGTAGTAGGAGTATCAACAGAGGTTTCTAATGATAGAGATGATTTATTAGAAAATGCTTGGGATTTGTTTTTTAAGAGTGAAGTTTTAGATTATCTAGATGGTAAAAACCTTTCAGCAGATATTATTTCTGTTTATTACAATTATCAAGGAGACCATACAAAACCATATAGCTTGTTAATTGGTTATGAAGTTGATGAATCTTTTGAAACACCTACGGGATTTGAGGATGTCATAATAAATCTAAATCATGAGCAACATAGACTAGAAGGTGAAGATACTGAAGCGGTAATAGAGAAATGGCAGGAGATTTGGGATGATAACTCTAGAGAAAGAGCATATATCGCAGATTTTGACAGATTTAATCCAATAGAAGATTTTATTGAGATAAATGTAGAGTATAAAAACTAATCAATAATAGAAAGAGCTTTTAAAAAATCATCAATTGTACAGTGATTTTCTATAGGGTGGCGTAATTTCTTTAGCTTATTTATAGAATAATGATTCTTTCGACCCACTTTTGTAATATTTAAGTATTCAGTTTCTGTTAGATCACTTACTATATTTAGCACTGCACGCTCTGTAATACCTATTTTTATGGCCATATCTCTAATAGTCATATTAGGATTGCTATTAATTAGAAATAATACGTGAGAATGATTTGTTAAAAATGTCCAGCTTTGTTTTTTATTAGACATATATATTATTAGAGCTTTAATAATTTTGAGTAATTATACTGGAACAAAAGGTAAAGATGAATGGTGTAAAACAATTTGTAAGTTTCCTTCGCTATTACGCTTAAATCCCATTGTGTAATTTGCTACTACTTTTTCACCATTTGATTTAGTTAAATGCTTATTGCCCATAACTATGCTAATGTTCTTATCTAAAATATAACCAGTGTTTTCAAACTCTAGCTCTACCCAGTCGTTTAGGGCAAAGCCATTATCTTCTGGAAAGTTAGGATTATTTCCAATAAAGTATGACACTGCACCATCTAGAGTGTCTCTAAACATCTTTTTAGAAGCTAGAGTAGGTTTGAATAGAACTTCATGGTTATCATAAGCATACATATCATTGATAAAAGCTTTAGCCATCGTTTCATAAGCTTTTCCTTCTTTATTTAGCTTAGCTATTTCTAATAGACCTTCTTTCCATTGGTTAAGTGCATTATCTATATCATTTCTTGTCATAATCATCCTCTTTGTGAATTTTAATTTATGTATCATATTTCATGTATTATAGTTCATAATTATGTTTTGTAAATAGTTTCAAAGCAAAGAAATTAAGTCATTTAATTTTCTAACGTGAGTTGAGCTATGCTCTAAAGTAGAATATTCATTTTCTAATATGTAAAATGTGTCAAAGAAATTAATTAATACATATATAAAAGTATTAATAATAGGAAATATAATGAAAAAAATAAGTTTAATTTTATTGGCGATGCTAGTATTTTCTTTATCTATTGCAGATTCTAACTCAAATTCATACCCTATAGAATACGTGTCTAATCCAGGAAAATATAATAATTGTTTAGCTACTGATACGACTAATGGAGCATTTATAAGATGTCTACCAAGTGATCAACCCAAAAATTGTTCTGATAAGATATGGAAAGAGATACAATCTATTAAAATGCCATTATGTTTAATTAATAATGGCGAAGGAATGAGAAACAAATAAAAATAGTTTTTGAGAGGGGATATGCGTAATAGATTGTTATTAGCAATAGATTTTATAAATGATATTGTTCATCCAGATGGTAAATTAGGCGCTAAGTTTACTCCTTATTTACAAGAAAATAATGTGTTAGAAAATGCAACTAAAGCTATTAAGCATGCTAGAGAAAAGAATATTTTAGTGGCTCATGTGAAAGTTACTTTTTCAAAAACTTATATTGAATGTCCAGAGTGGTCACCAATTTTTGGATCAGCAAAGAAAAATAATGCATTAGAGCTTAATACATGGGGTACTCAGTTTCATGAGAAAATCGATATTAAGGAAAATGATCATATATTAATAAAGCACCGTATAAGCGCTTTTTATAATACTGATTTAGAGAGTGTACTTAGAGCAAATAAGATAGAAGAAATTATAATTATTGGTGTATCAACTGATATGACTGTTGAATTAACTTCACGTGAAGCGCATGATAGAGATTATAAAGTAACAGTTTTAAAAGATGCTTGTGGCTCTCATGCCAGTGATACTCATAATGCTTCCCTAGCAAACATTAGTAGAGTCGGTATGGTTAAAACAGTACAAGAATGGATAAATAGTTAAAGGATCATTTAAGATGGCGAGAAATTTAGAAGATTTGTTGAATGAATATGCATCAAGTCACCAAAATAAAACTAACCAGTTTATACATAGTATTTGTGTTCCAGCTATTTTATTTTCTATCTTAGGTATATTGTGGTCAATATCTCAATGGGTGGCATTATTAGCAATTGTTTTATCATTACTTTTTTATGCTACATTATCTATCAGATATACATTAGCCATGATTATTGTAAGCGTAATCATGCTAGCAATTATTAGTGTAATCCCTTATATTTTCTTTGTGTCTATATTGGTGTTTGTAGTAAGTTGGATATTTCAATTTTATGGACATCACTTAGAGGGTAAAAAACCATCTTTTTTAGAAGATATTCAATTTTTACTTATAGGTCCACTTTGGGTTCTGAAAAAGCATATTTTTATTGATAAATAAACCTTAAAATTGATGTTATTTCATAATTGAAGTATAGTATTATTTATACTTGAGCTAAGTTTTATAAAAGTTATAAATATGCATAATGAGCCATTTATTCCTGTTTTTGTGTTTATTATGCTAGGTATATTATTCACAGCAGTTATTCTTAAAAAATTTAAACAGCCATATGTTGTAGCTTATCTTTTAACTGGGATACTACTTGGACCATATGGCATAAATGTAATCCAGAGTCATGAAGCTTTAGCTAGATTAGGAGAGATAGGTGTTATATTACTACTGTTTTTTGCTGGTATGGAGGTTTCTCCAAGAAAATTTGCACAGAACTGGGTTGTACCAACTTTTGGGACATTACTCCAAATTATAGCAACAGTATTTATTACATTTATTATTGGTTTGGCATTAAAATGGTCTATGGCAAAAATAGTATTGTTTGGATCAGCTATTAGTTTAAGTAGTACAGCAGTGGTGCTTAAGCTTATACAAGATTCTGGAGAAACCAAAACAAAATTAGGTCAAAATATATTGGGAGTTCTACTTGTACAAGATCTGGCAGTAGTTCCTATGTTAATTATCATTGGTTTATTAGGTGGTGAAATGCCATCAACAACTCAAATAATTATACAAATTATTGGTGGTATTTTAGTATTGGCATTAGCTGCCTGGATGGCTATAAAAGATACCATAAGAATTCCATTCGTTTCTATTTTTGCAAAAGATCAAGAGATGAGGGTATTTTTAGCATTATTAATATGCTTTGGTATGGCAACTATAACTGGTAGCTTAGGATTATCTTCTGCATTAGGAGCATTCGTTGGAGGAATGGTTGTAGCTACAGCAAAAGAAACAGAATGGGTTGGTCATAGCCTACTTACTGTAAAGACTATTTTTATGGCATTATTTTTTATTTCTATAGGAATGCTTATAGATCTAAGGCTTATATGGCAATATTTGCCACTATTTTCTATATTACTAATGGCAGTATATATTATTAATACGACCATAAACGCATTAATATTTAAATCGTTACGACAAAAGTGGTGTGAAGCTTTATGTGGGGGAGCTATGCTTTCACAGATAGGAGAGTTCAGCTTTGTATTAGTTTCAATGGGATCACTTCTGAACATAATTCCTCCTATTACATATCAGTTATGTATAACCCTTATTTCTTTATCATTACTATTTAGTCCACTTTGGATTAGTATGATTAACTGGATTGTAGCTAGATATCTTAAAGATACTGCTAATTAAATAAGTTTAAAGGAGATATAAATGAAGAGAAAAGCATTAATGTTAACAACAGTATTATTACCTGCATTAGGGGTTTCAGCTACTATGGTTGGAACTGATCCAAGTACATATACTCCTAAGTATTTATCTGTACCAAAATTTAAAGAATGTTTATCACAAACAACTTTAGAAAGTGCAACATATTGGTGTCTACCAAAAGATAAGCCAACAGCTTGCCCTAACGATTCTTGGGAAGAGTTGCAACGAATGAACTTGCTTCCTTGTCAAGAAGGTAGCTCTCAAAATCAAAATGATCAAACTCAAGATAACTAATTATATAGTAGTTGATTATGCTATATTATCTGTAGGCTGTTTTATAAAGGAAAAATTTTATGTCATACTCAAAATTTCAGATATCTGAGGAGTTTGCTAAGCATACTCATGTAGATTCAAATACTTATGATCTTCTCTATAAAGAATCTTTGGAGCATCCAGAGAGCTTCTGGGCAAAGCAAGCGAATAGAGTGCATTGGCATAAAAACTTTGAAAAAGCATATGCAGCTAGCTTTGAACCTCTTGATATTAAGTGGTTTGATAAAGGAGAGCTTAATGTTTGCTATAACTGTGTTGATAGACACCTTAAAGATAGAGCTGATCAAACAGCGATAATATGGCAAGGCGATGATATAAATGAATCCAAAAAAATAACATATAAAGAGCTTTATAACAAAGTTTGTCAAATGGCTAATATTCTAGAAAGCCATAACGTAAAAAAAGGAGATGTAGTAACAATATATATGCCGATGATTCCTGAGGCTATATATGCAATGTTAGCTTGTGCAAGAATAGGGGCTATTCACTCAGTTGTGTTCGGAGGATTTTCTGCAGAGTCATTAAAGCACCGTATAGAAGATGCTAAAAGTAAATTTGTTATTACAGCAGATGAAGGTCTTAGAGGCGGTAAAAAAATACCTTTAAAAGCTAATGTTGATAAAGCTATATCGAAATTAGATTTCGTTAAGAATGTTTTAGTTGTTAAAAGAACAAACTCTAATATCAAATGGGATGATAAAATAGATTTATGTTATACAGAAGAATCTAAAAAAGTTAAAGATACTCATGAATTAGTAGCTTTTGACTCAGAGCATCCTTTATTTATTTTATATACATCTGGATCAACAGGAAGTCCAAAAGGTCTTTTACATACGTCTGCTGGTTATTTAGTTTACGCAGCTCTTACACATAAGCTGGTTTTTGACTATAAAGATCAAGAGGTGTATTGGTGTACGGCTGATGTTGGTTGGATTACTGGTCACTCATATTTAGTCTATGGACCATTGGCTAATGGAGCAATAACATTAGTTTTTGAAGGGGTGCCAACATATCCTGATGCATCTAGAATTTGGCAAGAAGTTGATAAGCATAATGTAAATATCTTATATACAGCACCAACTTTAATTAGATCTTTATTAAAAGTAGGAAATGAATATTTAAATAATACTAATAGAGGTTCGCTTAGAGTTCTTGGTTCAGTTGGCGAACCTATCAACCCTGAAGCATGGGAGTGGTTTGTTGAAGATGCTGGAAACTCTAAAGCACCTTTAGTTGATACTTGGTGGCAGACAGAAACGGGTGGAATTATGATTACTCCTTTACCTGGAGCTCATAGATTAAAACCTGGTTCTGCAACTAAACCATTTTTTGGTGTTGATCCAGTGATTTTAGATTCTGACCATAAAGAAATTATTGGTGAAGGCAAAGGAGCTTTATGCATTAGAAAACCTACACCAGGGATAGCTAGAAGTATCTATGGTGACCATGATAGATATACTCAAGTGTATTTCAGTCCATATAAGGGTTACTACTTTTCAGGAGACGCTGCTAGGAGAGATAAGGATGGTTATATCTGGATAGAAGGGCGTATGGATGATGTCATTAATGTTTCTGGACATAGATTAGCTACAGCAGAAATAGAGGCTGTTTTAGATAGTCACCCAGAGGTTGCAGAGACTGCTGTTGTTGGTTTCCCTCATGACATAAAAGGTGAGGCAATATATGTTTATTGTATTTTAAAAGATAATACACCTTTAACAGAAGAAGAATTTAGTAATATTAGAAAAGCATTAGTTCAGCATGTGCGCCAAGAAATTGGTGCAATAGCTTCTCCAGCTGTTATTCAGTTTACGCCTGAACTACCTAAGACAAGATCAGGAAAAATTATGAGAAGGATTCTTAGAAAAATAGCAGCTAATGACTATGATAATTTAGGAGATGTTTCTACATTGTTAAATCCTGAGATAGTTGACCACCTTATTAAAAATAAAAAGGTGTAATGATTATGGTTTCGAGTGATTTTAAGTATTATGTAAAGATTTTCTTAGCTATAACTTTTTGGGCTAGCTTGTACCATATAGCACCAATTCCATTAGGTTATGTTGATTTATATATGGTTGCTTTTATTAGATATATTTTTGCGGCTGTAATATTGATAGTTATGCATTATTTTTATACAAAAATATTCTTCCCAAAGCTAACTAGCAGACAGTGGCTTTATGTTTTTGGAGTTGGTTTTTTTGGAATCTTTATGTATAACATAGTCTTCTTATGGGCAGAGGAAATTATTTCTGGAAATATCATCTCTATAATATATGCATTTTCTCCTTGTCTTATAACAGTTATGTCTAGTTATATGTTTAAGAATAAAATTAGTCAACAAGCTAGACTTGGTATCTTAGTAGCACTAGTTGGAGCTATTGGAGTAGTTCTTTTTGCTCCAAAAAATCCAGACTCTTGCCCAGTTAATGTTACGGTTGGGTTGGGAGAAACATTAAGTGTATTAGCAGTTATCTTTTTTTCAATATATGCTGTATTTGGTAAATGTGCTGCACATGATGGTGTCAAAATGATAACAGTAAATATGTATGCGGCTGTTATAGGAGCAGTTATGTTTGGCATAGTAACTATATTTAAATCTGATTATAGTAAACTTGCTGATACAGATTATATATTTTGGGTGAGTATGCTATATATAGCTATATTTGCAACTGTTGTAGCTTATGTTTGGTATCTTCAGTCTATTGAGCACTTAGGTGTTTATAAAACAGCAATTTTTCAAAATACACTACCTTTCCAAACAATTATAATAGGATTTATTCTTTATGCTCAAACTGTATCACCAATGGTATTTCTATTAGGAGGTGTGGTGTTCTTGGGAGTATATATTACAAACGTAGCTGTTAATAAAGGGTAGCTTTTAGTATTTATAATTTAAATGAGTAATATCAGGCCTTGGGAAAATAAAAATATTCTATCAGCGAACCATGCTAAAGAAATTATTAATAATAATTTTCCCAAAATTTGTATTAAAAGCATTAAGTTATTAGGAGAAGGTTGGGATAATACTACATGGATTATCAATGATAATTTATGTTTTAGGTTCCCAAAACATGAAGAAGCTGCAAAGTTATTAACTAATGAAATTAAAGTTTTATCACAACTTATAAAAACTAATATTTCCCTGCCAATTCCTAAAAATGTTTGTTTAGCTCCAAAATCATTCAAATATCCTTTTTATTACCATGATTATATTAATGGAGTAACTTCTGATAGAGCAAATTTAACTAGTAATGAACGGATGCTTTTAGTAGTTAAGCTAGCGTCTTTTCTAAAAGAGTTACATAGTTTTCCTTTGGATAAGTGTATCTCTTCGGGAATTGAATATGAGCAGATTAATAGGCTGAATTTCAAAGACCGATATCAAGAGTTTAAAGAACGTTTAGAATATTTGATAAATAGAAATGTATTATCAAATGATTTAAATATCAAAAAGTTTTATGAAAACAATATGAATATAAGTATTCCTAAATTTGCAACTTTATGCCATGGTGATTTATATGCTAAGCATTTAATTATAGATAGCAATAAAGATCTATGTGGCATTATAGATTGGGGAGATTCAGAATTATTACATCCAGCAATAGATCTTGCTATTGTATATCAATTTTTACCTAAAAAAGTCCACTCTTTATTCTGGAGTGTTTATGGAGATGTAGAGAATCATACTCATACAATAGCTATACTTAGAGCAATATATAGCTCAACTACAATAGCTTGGTATGCTCATCAGATAAGTGATAAGTATTTATTTAATGAGGGAATTTTAGGTTTACAAATGATAAACGAGATCATAAGTTAGATATTAATTACTCAGTCTCTTCAGCATTTATTATACTGTTAACTCTTCTTATTTCAGCTTGGTGATTTGGTATTATTATTGCAACAATTAGACCTATAAGACTCGTCACTATCATTAAAGTACATAAGCCAACTGTAGAAGTAGTCACTCCCATAATATATGTAGCTAGCATAGGTGCAAAGCCGGATATGGCAGCCCCAAACCCAAACCCTATTGAGCATCCTATTGCTCTAACCTGAGGAGGAAATATCTCTGTATAATAAGGTGTTGAAGCACCTTGAGTGATAGCTGTAGCTATTGCTATTAAAAGTACACCTAATGTGATAAGACTTAAGTTATCAGTTTGTAATAATAGAACTAAAGGAATTATTGATAAGCTCATCACTATATATGCTATTATATGAAATCTTTTCCTGCCAATGATATCAGATAGAAACCCAAAAATCGGCGTTGTAATACATAAGCCAACTAAACTTATTGTACTAACTCCTAATGCTGAACTTAAAGATAAACCAAGCTCAAGCTCCATATATGTTACAAGATAAGTTACTACCAGATAATATAGTGTACTTGCACTAACTGAAAGGATTAAGATTAGTGTTAAATGCCAACGATAGTAACTAAATAAAATTTGTGTAGGAGTTTTTTCTCTAGGTGCAGTATTTACTTCTCCTTTATCATCTTCACGAAGGAATATATGAATCAAAAGTAATAAGAAACCAAATACAAAAGGTATGCGCCATGCCCATGCCTGAGCATCTTTGGGTAGAAAGCTAAATACACAATAACTCACGCCAGCAGCGATTAAGAAACCAATAACAGAAGTTGAATAAGCTATGGCTAAACTGAACCCTCTATATTTTAAAGTTTCATCTTCGGCTGTTATAGTCATTAAGTTACCAAATTGACCACCAGCAGAAACACCTTGTAGTAATCTTATACAAACTAATAGTATTGGGGCTAATACTCCTATATGATCCCATGTGGGCAAAAAAGCCATGGCGACAGTACTAATTGCCATAAGGGTTATAGATATGTTCATCGCATAATGTCTACCAACTTTATCTCCTAAGTAGCCGAATAAAAAAGAGCCAAATGGTCTAGCTATAAAACCTACACCAAAGGCTGCAAAAGCAGCGAGTAAGGATATCCATGGATCATGGGAGGGGAAAAACTGAGCAGCTATAATAGTTGCAAAGTAACCATATAGTGAAAAATCATACCATTCAATTATGTTTCCAAAAGAGTTTTTTATAGTTCTAAAGATCCATTTGAATATTAATAAAATTGTACTTCTCCATTTTTAATTTCTCATCTCTAATTAAATATACTACGCCATTAAACTTTTTTATAAAGGGTGTTAACAGCAGCTAAAATGGTTTTAAATAGATATAAACTATTTTTTATTAGAAGACACTCTAGTAAAAATAATACTAATAAATACAGAAAGTATAATTATAAAATAGATCAATGACATTCCAACTTTATTCCAAATAGTATAACTATCTGTAGAGTAGATAGTTCCTTCTAAATTGGCTTGAGTATCTTTAGGAAGTAGACTTTGAAGTTTACCATTAGGTTCAATTATAGCGGTTAAGCCATTATTAGTTGTTTGAAGTACATATTTGCCTGTTTCTATAGCTCTTACTTGAGATATTTGAAGATGCTGTGGTCTAGCAATCGAGTCTCCAAACCAAGAATCATCACTAATAACAGAAATAAAACCAGCATTTTGCAATTGATCTCTAACTTGTTCTGGATAAGCAATTTCATAACAAATAAAATTAGCCACTTTGTTTCCAGACATTTCCATAAGAGGTTGAGTATATTTACCTGGAGTGAAGTTACTTAAGCCAGCTTTCTCTACAGAGTAACTAAAGGAAGAGATTATAGGAAAATATTCACCAAATGGAACAAGATGATGTTTACTATAGGTTCCAGAACCATCTCCAACAACTATCGATGAGTTATAGTAATTTTTATCATTATCAATGCTTAATGAGCCAACTAGAATTGAATTATTATGTTCTTTGGCTACATGGTTTAATTCATTGAAATAATTTCGTGTATATTCTCTATAGGCAGGGATAGCATTTTCTGGTAAAAATATGATCGAATTACTATATTTACTTGCTATTTCTTTATAGTAATTTTTAATTTTATTAAAATTATTGTAATCCCACTTAAAGCCTTGGACAAAATCTCCTTGCACTAATACTACTTTCTGTGGAGATCCATTATCTTTATACCAGTGACATAAAGATAGTCCATAACCAATGATATATATACAAACTACAGTTATAGCACAAATTGCTATATTTTTATTTTTTGTAGAAGTCAGAATTAATTGATTAATTAGAATAGCTATTAAAGCTACTATATAGCTTGAGAAATAAACTCCACCAATAGTTGAATACCAAATTAAAGGACTTTCTGTTTGGGAGTAACCAAGAGAAACCCAAGGAAATCCTCCCCATAAAACATTAGCTTTAAAAATCTCAAATAATGTCCATAATGCTGGATATAGGATAATTTTTGAGATTCTAGAATTTTTATTTACTAGAAAGTGTATTGTTAAAGCAAATGGGATGGGTAGTAAAAAAGAGAGTAAAATAATTAAAGCAATAGCTGTTATTACACCAATAGCTAAGGATTGAGTAAAAAGGGTAATACTTATATAAACCCATGAAATACTTGTAGAGAAAAAGCCTAGTCCAAAAAACAGCCCAGTTAATGATTTTTTTAATTTACCTTCTGATTTGTCAACTAAATAAAAGAATAAGCATAAAGCTAATATAGCTAGGAAGTCTATTCTAAAAGGAGCGAATGCTAAAGTAAGAGAAGCTCCGCTTATGAAAGCTAGTAAGGCAAAAACTATATTTTTTTTCATTATTTTTTAATTTTTTCTACTAAGATATTTATAATTTTACGATTATTAGAGTCATTAACAGTAAACTTGAATTCACCAACAGTAACATACTCACCTTTTTTAGGCAGACGTTCTAGAATTTGAATAATCATTCCAGCAACTGTATCAAAATCATCTTCTTCATCTATTTTAGTGCCAAAATACTCATTAAACTCTTCTATAGATGTTGTTGCGTCAATTATAAATTTATCTTCATTTAATTTTTTAATAGCTTGATTTATAGTATCAAACTCATCATCAATATCACCTACAATCTCTTCCAAAATATCTTCTATCGTAATAAGACCTGATATGGCACCATACTCATCTACGACTATGGCAATATGATTTTGGCTATTTTTGAAATCTTTCAATAGCGCATTTAGTTTTTTTGTTTCAGGGATAAATATGGCAGGGCGTAATATTCCCCTAATGTCATTAGCATCTAGCTCTTTACTTGTAGTATCTTCAACTTCTATATCAAAGATTAATTTTAATAAGTCTTTAGCATGTAAAATTCCAATAATATCCTCTTTGTCATCTGCAAAAACGGGAATTCTAGTATGAGATGATTGTATGACTTTTTTTAATATCTCATTTATAGACATTCCTAAATCTACGGTAACCATTTTAGTTCTAGAAAGCATTATGTCGCCAACATCTAGAGATGCTATTCGCATTACTCCTAAAATCATATCTTCAGATTTTATGTCAATTACTTCATTCTTTACAGCTTTTGAAATGGCTAGATAAAGATCATCCTCAGTTTTAATATTAAAAAGACTAGAAGTTATCTTATCTAAGAAACTATGTTTATGTTCTTTCTTTTCTGTATTTTCAGAATTATCCGTCATGCTAAATCCTCTTTATATGGATTAGGAATATTTAATTCCTGTAATAATTTTATTTCTAAAGTTTCCATCTCATCAGCGTCTTTATCATTTTTATGATCATAACCTAATAAATGTAAAATACCATGTATAAAAATATGACACCAATGGTTATCTAAAGTCTTGTTTTGCTCTATAGCTTCTTTTTCTAAAACATCTGGTGCAATGATGATATCGCCTAAAAAGTCATCCATAATGTCATCTGGTAAGCCTTCTGGCTTATCAAAAGGAAAAGATAATATATTTGTAGCTTTATCTTTTTTACGATATTGATTATTTATAGATTTAATTTCATCGTTAGAGACAATATTCACATTGATACTTGAGTTTTTTAGGTTGTGGTATTCTAAGACTATATTATAACACTTAAGTAAGATTTCCTTTGAGGGGTGTTCGTAATCATCATCATTTATAATATTTAAATCTATATTACTCATGGTGTTTTTGCTTCTCTATTTTATCTTCGTATTTATCATAGGCTTTAACTATTCTTTGGACTATTTGATGACGAACTATATCTACAGGTTTAAGATAAGTGATAGCTATACCATCAACATTATGAAGTATATCTATAGCATTTCTTAACCCTGACGTTATATTTTTTGGTAAATCAACTTGGGTAATATCACCAGTTATAACAGCCGTTGTATTAAAACCTATTCTAGTTAAGAACATTTTCATTTGTTCTTTTGTGGTATTTTGACTTTCATCTAGTACTATAAAAGCATCATTAATTGTTCTACCTCTCATATAAGCTAGAGGAGCTATTTCTATAGCTTGTTTTTCAATAAGTTTAGTGACTTTTTCAACTCCCATGAAGTCAAAAAGAGCATCATACATTGGCCTAAGGTAAGGATCAACTTTTTGAGTTAAATCTCCTGGTAGGAAACCAAGTTTTTCACCAGCCTCAACAGCAGGGCGAACAAGGACTATTCTTCTTACAGTACCTTTTTCGTAGGCAGCAACTGCACATGCTATAGCTAAGTAGGTTTTACCAGTACCTGCTGGCCCAACACCAAAAGTTACATAATTATTCTCTATATTACTTAGATAGATCGCTTGGTTTTTTGTTCTAGCTTTTAATTGCTTGCTTCTGAGCTGAATTTCATATTCTGTAATAGCTTCTTGAGCATGTTTTTTCTTCTCAGTTTCTTCTTTAGCTGTAGCATTTAAAATCGTTGTGATTTGAGCTAAGTCAAAGTCTGAATTACCAGCTAATATTTCTGCATAGCATGATTTTATAAATCGTTTAGCTTGAGTATTATTTACACTAGATTCGCTAGAAATTTCAAATTCATCTGCGCGATGTTTTATTTCTACATGAAAGTAAGATTCTATTGCTCGAATATTTTCGTCAAGATTACCACATAGTACCATCATTGCATCATAGCTGTATGGTTCTAATGTGAATTGGGTTTTATTCATATATTAGACAAGTTCTCCTCTTAATGAATGAGGTAATGCTTCTGTAATTTTAACCTTAGTAAATTGTCCAATCAAAGATTTATCACCTATAAAATTAACGATTCTATTATTTTCTGTTCTACCAGCAAGTATATTATCATCTTTTTTAGATGTTCCTTCAACAAGGATTCTTTGTTCTGTGCCGACCATTTGTCTTGAGATTATTTGAGCATTATTATCTAACAAAGTCTGAAGTCTTTTTAAACGCTCTTTTTTAACTTCCATAGGAGTGTCATCTGGTAGATCAGCAGCAGGAGTTCCTGGACGCTTACTATAAATAAAGCTAAATGATTGATCAAAATGAACATCTTTTACTAAATCTAATAGCTTTTGGAAATCTTCTTCTGTTTCACCAGGGAAGCCAACTATAAAGTCAGATGAGATAGTTATATCTGGTCTGATAGCTCTTAGTTTTCTAATTTTTTGTTTAAATTCTAAAATAGTATGATTTCTTTTCATATTTATCAGAATTCTATCTGAACCATGCTGCACAGGTAAGTGTAAATGATTAGCTAGTTCTGGAACTGTTGCATAAGCATCAATAAGGTTTTGAGAAAACTCAACGGGATGAGAAGTTGTAAATCTAATCCTTTCAATACCATCAATTTCTGCTATGAAATGAATTAACAAAGCTAAATCAGCAACTTCACCATTTTCCATAGGGCCTAAGTAGTGGTTTACATTTTGTCCAAGTAGAGTGATTTCTTTCACACCTTGCTCAGCAAACGAAGCACATTCTGCTAATACATCTTCAAATGGTCTATTAACTTCAGGTCCACGGGTATATGGGACCACGCAGTATGAACAATATTTATCACATCCTTCCATAATTGACACAAAAGCTTTAGAACCTTCAGCTTTAGGTTCTGGTAAGTAGTCAAACTTCTCAATTTCTGGGAAAGAAATATCTACTTGAGATTCATTTGTTTGTCTTTTTTGCTTAATCATTTCTGGCAATCTATGAATAGTTTGAGGTCCAAAAACTAGATCAACAAACGGGGCTCTTTTAATGATATTTTCACCTTCTTGAGATGCAACACATCCGCCAACACCTATTACTAGGTCTTCATTTTTCTTTTTAAGATTTTTCCATCTACCTAATTCATGGAAAACTTTCTCTTGAGCTTTTTCTCTAATGGAACAAGTGTTTATTAGTATAATATCAGCTTCTTTATAGTCATCAGTTTTTACTGTATTAAAATGTTGGTCTAGGACTTCATGCATTCTAGATGAGTCATACTCATTCATTTGACAGCCTAGAGTTTTTATAAAAACTTTTTTAGTATCTTTCATTATTAACCTTTAGAAGAATTTAAATTAAAAAGTAACATATATAATAATCGGCAAAATTCTAACATAAAAAATATATAAAAGCACTTTCAATATGGAACTGGCTAATGCAGAATACTCAGATATTTTGCTTAACTTTACTTATTGTTTATAGATGCAACAAAATCAGTTTACAGATTCAGATATTTGGCAATATTGCGTAGAGCATACTCAGATATTATCTCCAAAATTACAAAGCTTAATTAAAGAAACTCAAGCTAATGTGCATGGTTCACAAATGCTATCTGAAAAAATTGTAACAAAGATACTGCAACTTTTAGTTTTCACTACAAATGCAAAATTATGTGTAGATGTTGGGACTTATACGGGATTATCAGCCTTAGCAATGGCTGAAGTAACTGGTGATGATGCAGTTATATATACCATAGATAAAAAGAATCAAGCAGGCAATGAGTTGGCACAAAGCTATTTCCAAGATGAGCCTAAAATAAAATATATAATCGGTGATGCTTTGGATGTGATTCCAACTTTGCCAAATAACATTGATATAGCATTCATAGATGCAGATAAAGTACAAACTAAAAGCTACTTTGATATTTTGATAAATAAGCTATCAGATCGTGGAATAATAATAGTTGATGATATTTTATGGAGAGGAGAAGTATTAAGCCCTAATGAAAAAAGAGCAAAAGCATTAGATGAGTTTAATAAATACATTATATCTAGAGGAGATCTTGATAATGTGGTTTTGCCTATCAGGCATGGAATAAACATAATAAGAAAGAGATAAGGAGAAAAAATGAAAAAGATAATAATAGGAATGCTTTTGACATTACAAGGTAGTATCGGAATAAGTTATGCTACAGGGTGTGACTATCCAAATGTTGATGGGGTTAAGTGGTACCATATATCTGATGAAAAAAGAGCAATTTATTTAGAAGTTTATAATATAGCCGCAGAAAAAATTAAAGCAGAATTAGAGTCTCAAAAACTACAAAAAGGTCAATGGGGTATTATTTTAGATATAGATGAAACAACTTTAGATAATTCTTGGGATGAATACGAAAATTATAAGACTTATAAATTTAACGAAGATGAGTTTAAAAAAGGTAAAGCTAAAGCTCTTCCAGGTGTAAAGATGCTAACTGACTTGGTTCATAATTTGGGAGGGTATGTTAGTTTTGTTACTAATCGTAATGCTAAAAATACGGGAATGGTTGAAGCTACTGTAGAAAATCTAAAGCAAGAAGGTATTTATTTTGACCAGATTTTATTTGCAGCTGGAGTCAGTAAAGAAGCACAGAATAAAAATCCACGATTTGAAGCGGTTATAAGTGGTGAATATTCTGACGATATTATAGTAACTAATAAATTACCTGCTCATGAAGTAATAGCCTATTTTGGTGATAATATTCAAGACTTTCCAAATATGACTCAAGATAATATGCGTAAAGTCGATGACGATGGTTATTCAATGTTTGGTAAAAAATATTTTATAGTCCCAAATCCCACTTATGGTAGCTGGCAGTAGAAATAATCTATACAGTTTCAACAATAAACGGACAATCCACATGCTCAGTGAATTGGCATTGGAAGTTCTTTAAATAAGCATTTATATTTTCATTGATTATAAAGTTAGTTTGATTAGGTTTATGATTTGAGCTAGCTTCAATAGTATGATCTTCTACATTTGAGTAATAAACACAAACTAGATCACAAGTACCATCTTTACAATTTGCTAATGTTGCTCCTTTGAATAGTTGTGGAGACTCTGGAAATCCAGATGGATTTTTATCAAAGCCTACCCAAGTATGTTTAATATCATAATAATTAGTAGTTGCTACAAGCTGATTATTTTCTTGTTTGAAATCTTCTGATGCAGGACAGAAATATCTACTAGGAAAAGCACTAGCTTGTGAAATTGTAAATAATAAAATAATTGCTGTAAAAAGTCTTGACACTATGTATAAAATTATTGTTTAAATTTGAATAAAAATTATATACCATTTAGTTTAATTTTGTTTTAAGAAAATTAAAATTATGCATAGTGGAATATATTCATTTTGCCAGATTGCTAACTTCAATAAAATAGCAGTAGACCCCAAGCAAATAATCCACGAATATGCAGAGCCAGATGGCAATATTTCACAAGTAAATCTCTTAAGGGCAATCAAGGCTCAAGGCTTTAGAGCAAAGGCGGTTGACTTAAAGACTGAGTATTTTAATCCAAGAACTTTCCCTGTGATTTTGCAAGATAAACAAGGTGAGTATTTTATCTTAGCAGCTATTAATAAAGGTCAATATCTTGTGTTAGTGCAAGGTCAACAAAATGTCAAACCTTTGACACAAGAAGAGTTCAATGAAGTTTATGCAGGTAAAGCAATTTTAGTTACCCATAAAGGTAATGAAACATCTCAGGAAGATTCATTTAATATTAAGTGGTTTATTCCAGCATTATGGAAATATAAACATATATTCAGAGATGTATTAATAGCATCTTTGTTTTTACAGTTATTTGGACTAGTAACCCCATTCTTCTTTCAGGTAGTTATGGATAAAGTAATTATGCATAATGGTCTGACAACACTTAATACATTAGCAATAGTATTTTTTGTTGTGGCAATATTTGAAGTTATATTTGGTGGTATTAGAACATATCTATTTAGTCATACTACATCAAGAGTTGATGTGGTCTTAGGTTCTAAGCTATTTAGCCATTTACTTAAGTTACCATTATCTTACTTTGAAACACGTCAAGTAGGACAGAATGTAGCAAGAGTAAAAGAACTAGATAAGATAAGAAGCTTTATTACAAGTACAGCACTTACTTTAATAATAGATCTATCATTTACATTTATATTCATAGCAGTGTTATTTATGTATAGCTGGCAACTAACATTAATAGTATTAGCAACTATCCCAATCTACTTTATATTATCAGTATTTATAACACCTATATTAAAACATCGCTTAGATAAGGTTTTCTATACTGGAGCAAAGAACCAATCTTTCTTAACAGAATCTATAACAGGTATTCAAACAGTAAAATCTAGTGCTATTGAACCACAGATGCAAAGAAAGTGGGAAGATAACCTAACAGAGTATGTTAAGGCATCTTTCAGATCTCAGAACTTAGGTAATGTAGCAGGACAGATAGCAGAGTTAGTTAATAAGTTAACAACTATAGCAATCATCTTTGTTGGGGCACATATGGTTATAGCTGGTCACCTTACAGTTGGTCAGCTAATAGCATTTAATATGTTAGCAGGAAGAGTAACTCAACCAATCCTTAAGCTTGTAAACATCTGGCAAGAATTCCAACAGGCTGGAGTTTCATTAAAGAGACTAGGAGATATATTAAACACTCCTACAGAGACTAGTAACAAATCAAGTAAGAGTGCATTACCTACATTTAAGGGTCAGGTTAGTTTTGTAGATGTTAAGTTTAGATACTCTGCTGATACTAGACTTATATTAGATGGAGTTAATCTTAATGTAAAAGCTGGAGAGTCTATAGGTATAGTAGGACGCTCTGGTAGTGGTAAGAGTACTTTGACAAAACTTATTCAAAGATTGTATCAACCAGAAGCTGGTAAAGTGTTAGTAGATGGAGCAGATTTATCTACTATAGATACAGTATGGTTAAGACAAAACATAGGGGTTGTTCTACAAGAGAGCTTTATGTTTAACCGTAGTATTCGAGAGAATATTGCCTTAACTAATCCAAGTGCGAGTATGGAGAGTGTAGTAGCTGCTGCTAAGTATGCAGGGGCACATGACTTTATCTTAGAGTTAAAGGATGGTTATGACACAGTTATCGAAGAAGGTGGAGCAAACTTCTCAGGTGGACAGAAACAAAGATTATCTATAGCTAGAGCATTAATCAATAATCCTAAGATTCTAATATTAGATGAAGCAACATCAGCACTTGATTATGAATCAGAGAAAATCATTCAAAAGAATATGGCTAAGATAGCTAAAGATAGAACAGTGTTTATCATTGCTCATAGACTTACAACAGTACAAGACTGTGATCGTATTATCTATATGGATAAGGGTACAGTTGTAGAAGATGGATCTCATAGTGAGCTATTAGCTAGAGGTGGACATTATGCTGAACTTTATAATGCTCAACATAGAGGAGAGGTGTAATGTCTAAGCTATTGGATTTTTGGAAGAATCGTAAGACCTTAGCAGAAGAAGATAATGCTAAGAAAGATGCATATAGCTTTTTACCTGGAGTATTAGAAGTTACAGATAAGCCACCACATCCTTTGATGAGGAAAGTTCTATATTGTCTAATATTCTTAATAGTATTTGTAATACTATGGGCAGCTGTTTCTAATATAGATATTATCACCTCAGGTCAGGGTAAGATTATTCCAAGTGGAGATGTTAAGACAATCCAATCATCAGAGAAAGGAACTGTTATAGGAGTGAATGTTGAGAATGGTCAGTTAGTTAAGAAGGGTGATATCTTAATGACATTGGAATCTGACTATACAGAAGCTGATATTAATAAACTACAAGAAGATGTTGAGTTTTATAAACTAAGAATAGCCAGAGAACAGACTTTTTATGAAATGATAAAGAGTAATCTTAGAGAACAAATTCCATACGATAAGATTAAGTTTGATGTACCAGAGGGTGTTACAGATCAATTAGATATTGAACAATCAAAGAGATTGTTATGGCAACAATGGCAATCTGGTATTGCTAAGCTTATGACATTAGAAGCAACCCTTGATTCAAAGAAGACAGAACAAGAGATAAGTATGAATAGGACTGCTCAACTAGAGCAGACTGTGAAGATTATCAAAGAGAAGACAGATGCCTATGCAAACCTGCTAAAGAAGAAAGCTGTATCAAGGATGGATTATTTAGAGACTAGAGAGAAGTATCTAAATACTTATTATGAACTTGAGACAGAGAGAAAGAGAGATAAACAATTAGAAGCAGAGATAGCTGAAGCTAGAAGTAATCTAGAGTCATTCAAATCAGAAACATATCTAGAGACATTAAAATCAATCAGACAAGATACAAAAGATCTATATACATCAGAACAAGAATTACATAAAGCCACTACATTAAATGGTAAGAATCAAATTAAGTCACCGATAGATGGCATAGTGCATGAATTAAAGATACATACTATAGGGGCAGTAGTTAGTCCGGCAGAGGTATTAATGCAGATAGTACCATTAGATCAGAAGCTACAAGCTGAGGTGTATGTTAAGAATGAAGATATTGGATATCTAAAGAGTGGTCAAGAGGCTGAGGTTAAGGTCAATACATTCCCATTTGCTGAGTATGGAGTACTACATGGGACAGTGGAGAAGATCTCTGGAGATGCTATAGAAGATGAGAGATTGGGCTTAGTGTATAAGCTAATAGTTTCCTTAAATGATAATACCTTACACAAAGATGGTGAGAGCTATAAGATAGTACCTGGAATGGCAGTAGTAGCAGAGGTTAAGACAGGAACCAGAAGAGTGATAGATTTCTTCACAGAGCCTCTTACAAGAGGTATTGATAATAGTTTGAGGGAGAGGTGATGTTTAAAAATAGCTTCAGTTATTCCCCTTCAAGTGTTGAAGGGGTGGATTGCGAAGCAAGACGGGGTAGTACTTTAAAAAGATGAAAAAGAAGTTGCCATATAATCCAAGGTTAAAAAAAAGGGCAAAAGAATTGCGCCAAGCGGGTAATTTATCAGAAGTATTACTATGGAATAAACTTAAAAATAAGCAGCTATTAGACTTAGATTTTGATAGGCAAAAAATTATAGGTAATTATATAGTAGATTTTTATTGTCCTAGTTTGAATGTAGTAATAGAAATTGATGGCTCTAGCCATAATGATAAATTTGAATATGATGAGCAAAGACAAGCATATTTGGAAGGTTTAGGGTTATATGTTTTGAGGGTATTAGATGAAGATGTAAAATTTAATATTGCTGGAGCACTATTTTATTTAAAGGATAAGTTAGAGAAGTTAAAAGGACTACCCCGTCAGTCTAGCGACTGCCACCCCTTCAACACTTGAAGGGGAATTTTGTTAACAATATGGAGATAAAATGAATATAAACATAAAGGTGGTAAGAAATGAAATCATCAAATAAAAAAATCTTGGGACGTTGGTCATTAGTTATATTACTAATATGTATATTAGGATTTTCAATATATAGTGTAGCAACACAAGAGACTATTGATCCAAAAGTAGAAGCACTTAAGCCGAAGATAGCCCAAGAACTAGATAGTAAGTATCATGAGAAGTTTAAAGTAGTTAGAGGTAAGTTTGATAACCAAAGTAAGACATATACTTTTATAGTTGAAACTGATTCAATGCCTGGTAGGCAGTTTACTGTGATTACTGATTTGACAGGTAAGGGCTCATTTGTAAGTAACTTTTTACAAACTAGGCAAGCGATAGAGTCTGCTAAGCTAGTAGAGAGTTATTTTAAGGGTATAGTTCCCAAAGATCAGTATAAAGCTGTTGCTAGTGGGGCTTCAATATCTCCAGTTGAATTGCCGGAGGATCAAAAGTATTTATCAGATCTGGCATTGGATAATTTACATAGTAAGGCGATGCATTTAGATGAATGGATAAGAACCAGTCACCAAGCTATTAGATATGGGACAAGTATAAAGATTAATATAAAAGAGACACCTGAAAATATTCTTAAAATTTTAGAGGCTACATATAAACTTAATGAGTTTTTGAAATCGAAAGACTTTTTTGTGTATGAGATAGTGGTGCAACTTATGGATTTGCCTGAGAAACCTAAATTTGTAAAATTCCCTTTAACAACAGAAATATATGCTAGTCAGCAAGGTTGGGAAGCAGATAAATATACTTGGGCAACTATAGATATAGGATACTGTACTATAAATGGCGTTAAGAAAACATGTGGATATGATCCAAATATTCCTAAATATGCTTATATAGGTAAAAATATCAAAAGCCCATTGGATGTGGCTAAATATTTTAAGTTTATTCCAAGGCATAGTATTCCATGGAAAGCCTGGAGTGGAGGAAAAGTTGAAGAAAACTGGAGTTTGATACCAAGATCAAATTCACCAGAATCAAAATGGCTAGTAGACACACCAATATATCAACAAGTAAAAGATTTATATACTAAACAAAAGGAGATTAACAATGGCTAAAGTATTAACACAAGAGCAAGCAGCACTTTTAAGTAACCTAGTATATGCAGTTAGTACAGAAGGTACGAACAAAGATAAGTTTATTTTTGATAATAATGAAGTTAAGCCTGTTGGATCAAAAGCAACTCCAACACTACATGATTATATTTATAAAAAAGACCCTAATGGTAACCAGGTTTTTAGAGAAGGTATTCCAATAGATATTCAGGTTAAAGTATCAGAATTGACTGAAAAATATGGTAATGTTTTAGATAAGTTTGAATTAAGAGAAACAAGTACAACTATTGAGCAAGGTGGCGAAGTAGGAGTAGGGGGCTGGGATTATTATGGTATAGCTATAAGTCCAGTTGGTGATCCTAGTAGTGTAGCTATAGTTAATAAAGGTACAAGTGGTATTGGAGATAAAGTTTCTGATATACAAATGGCAGCTGGCGAGGTTTCAACTAATATGCTGGCTGGGGTTAATTTTGTAAATAAAATTAGAAAAAATTATGAAGGAACAATTAATACAATATCAACAACTGGTCACTCAGAGGGAGGAAGTATCTCTCAAGCACAGAATGTGGTTATAGGAGATCAACTTGGCGAGAGTATAACTTTTGAGGCATTTGGTATAGATAAGACACTTCAAGTAGAAAAGGTTGATGGTAAATATTATGAATATCAGCGTACTTCAGGAGGTGTTTCAGTAGCTGTAGAAGTAACAGATCCTACAAAAATACAACTTTTTGATAAGTATTTAGAAAATAAAGATTTAGTTAAAGATAAAATTACAAATTTTGTTAGACCTGGAGATTTGGTTCCAAATAACCCATTCAGTAATCAACTAGGTAATACTGTTTATCTTCCAAGCTATGAAGGTGGTTCTCTTGGTGTTGCACACACATCTGATAACTTTGTATTTCAAGCATTTGATGCGAATGGAAAAATGCTTGTAGATAAGTTTGATGTTGTAGGCTTGGTATCGTATCTAAAAGAAGATATAGCTCTAGCTGTGAAGTATGGAGACTTGTTAAAAGATAATCCACGACCTATAGAAATAGCCCTAACACCTGCTACAGAATATTTATATCAGCAAAGGCAGTTAGAAATTATAGCTTGGGATAATACTAAAGTTGAAGGTACAAACTACACATATGAAGATATATTAAATTCTCAAGCAAAAGTAGATAGTATGCTAGCTGTTTTTGATAATTATTCAAATATGGTTAGTTTTGATAATATTTATCAGCAAGTACAAAATGTGTTTGGATCTGTAGCAACAGCAGTTTTAGACGGAGCTAATAGTTTAGATAGTTTAATAAATAACATAGCTCAAAACTCATCCCAATCCGGCACCCAAGAAACCCTACGAGTAATCCGCCGCGATCCTCTGACACTTGACTTAGATGGCGATGGTATCGAGACAGTGTTGGCTGATGGCTCTGTGCTGTTTGATAGTAATGCTGATGGAGTTAAGCGTGGTACTGGCTGGGTAGGAGCTGATGATGGCTTATTAGTTCGTGATATAGATGGAAGTGGAACTATAGATAATGGTCAGGAGTTATTTGGAGATGCTACAGTTAAAAGTGATGGTACTGTAGCTACAGATGGCTTTGATGCATTATCAGATTTAGATAGTAATAATGATGGTGTATTTGATGCTAATGATGCAGCCTTTGATGAAGTAAAAGTATGGCAAGATAAAAACCAAGATGGTATCTCTCAAGCAGATGAGCTAATGAGTTTATCAGAAGCTGGAATTGCAGATATTAATTTAAATGCTACAACCACTACTACAGCTACAGATGGTGGGATAATCTCAAAGACTGGAACATTTACTCGTACAGATGGTACAACTTCAGCTATAGGTAACTTAAACTTTAACCAAAATGCTATTTATAGAGAGTTTACAGATAATCTAGATACATCAGCCTTTAATGGAATGATGGCAATGGCTGGTATTGGTGAGGTTAGAGACTTACAAGAAGCTGCTACCCAAAATCAAAATCTTGCTGACTTATTAGGTAAGATGAATACAGAGGGTTATACAGCTAAATTAGGTTTAGCAGATGACTTATTAACAGAGTGGACAAAGACATCAAATTTCTCAGATACAAACAATCTTGAGAATATCACCTTAGAAGATGGTACAAGCTTTACATTTAATATATCCGACTCTACAAGAAGCCAATTAGACAAGATTCAGACATTAGAAACATTTTCATCAAATAAGCTTATACAAACAAGTATAGACGGAGATACATTAACTATTACTCATGGTAATAAAAGCAGAAGCTATAACATAGTTCGTGGACAAGAGAATGTATTAGGAGATAATTATTTCACAGCTGGTTGGAATGAGTATACAGTAGGAAATACAGTCCTTAGAGATATGAACTTAACAAGTGTAGCTAATGGCTATAACTCTATATTAAACACAGTCAAAGAAAATATCTTTGCTCAAACTGAATATCCACAAATATTAGAGAACATTGGTTTTGACTATAATGCTGAGAGTGGTGAGATTGGACTTAATTTTGATGGGGTGAATGAGTATTTAACAAATAAAGTTATTGATGAGCCTGCTAATGGAGTTGCTTTACTTAAAAAACTTTCAGATTTTAATGATAATAGCTTCTCTGAAAATGGTTGGGATGTAAATAGTCTACTTGAAAATGAAGTAGCAGATGCTTTAGCTGAATCCTTAGGTGTAAATATTGAGCTTGTAGATGCAGGATCTTACAAGTTTACAGCTGATGGTAAAAACTTTTCTTTAGGTTCTCTTGCTGGTACAGGTGGAACTGATTTTATATTAGGTACTGATGCTAATGATACTATTCATGGAGGTAATCAATCAGACACTTTAATAGGAGGAGAAGGTAATGATACATTGATAGGGGACAATGTATACAACTCAAGTACAGGCTATAACAGTAATAATACAATGGATGCTCAGTATAACAAAGGTAATGATATATTAGCTGGAGGCAAGGGAGATGATTTCTTAGCTGGAGGTTATGGAAGTGATACATACATTTTCAATAAAGGAGATGGGGTAGATACTATCCAAGAGATGTTGAAGAGTGATTATGGAGCTAAGTATTATGATGGTGGATCAAGAGATACTATTAAGTTTGGAGAAGGTTTAAATCAAGAAGATGTTAGATTGTCCATATCAGGTAGAGATTTGTTGGTTAACTTTGAAGGAAATGAAGTTGATCAGTTAGTTCTAAAAGACTTTATGAACAATAATACATTAGAGTATTTTGAGTTTGCTGATGGAAGTAAGTTAAACAAAACCAACTTTATGAGTTTAGATAATACTTTATATGGTACGGAGAATAATGATAGCTATTCATTATTTGATGGATCAGATGAGTTTTATGCTGGTGATGGAAATGACGCTATTAGTGGCAATGGTGGAGATGATACTTTATATGGTGAAGCTGGAAATGATAGTTTATCTGGCGGATTAGGAGTAGATACATTAGATGGTGGAATTGGTGATGATACTCTAAGAGGTGGTGACCAGAATGATAGTTTAGTTGGTGGAGAAGGATCAGATAAACTATATGGTGATAATCATAATGACACATTAGATGGTGGCTTAGGAGATGATTATTTATATGGAGGAAGTCAATCAGATGTATTAACTGGTGGTGAAGGTAATGATACATTGATAGGGGACAATGTATACAACTCAAGTACAGGCTATAACAGTAATAATACAATGGATGCTCAGTATAACAAAGGTAATGATATATTAGCTGGAGGCAAGGGAGATGATTTCTTAGCTGGAGGTTATGGAAGTGATACATACATTTTCAATAAAGGAGATGGGGTAGATACTATCCAAGAGATGTTGAAGAGTGATTATGGAGCTAAGTATTATGATGGTGGATCAAGAGATACTATTAAGTTTGGAGAAGGTTTAAATCAAGAAGATGTTAGATTGTCCATATCAGGTAGAGATTTGTTGGTTAACTTTGAAGGAAATGAAGTTGATCAGTTAGTTCTAAAAGACTTTATGAACAATAATACATTAGAGTATTTTGAGTTTGCTGATGGAAGTAAGTTAAACAAAACCAACTTTATGAGTTTAGATAATACTTTATATGGTACGGAGAATAATGATAGCTATTCATTATTTGATGGATCAGATGAGTTTTATGCTGGTGATGGAAATGACGCTATTAGTGGCAATGGTGGAGATGATACTTTATATGGTGAAGCTGGAAATGATAGTTTATCTGGCGGATTAGGAGTAGATACATTAGATGGTGGAATTGGTGATGATACTCTAAGAGGTGGTGACCAGAATGATAGTTTAGTTGGTGGAGAAGGATCAGATAAACTATATGGTGATAATCATAATGACACATTAGATGGTGGCTTAGGAGATGATTATTTATATGGAGGAAGTCAATCAGATGTATTAACTGGTGGTGAAGGTAATGATACATTGATAGGGGACAATGTATACAACTCAAGTACAGGCTATAACAGTAATAATACAATGGATGCTCAGTATAACAAAGGTAATGATATATTAGCTGGAGGCAAGGGAGATGATTTCTTAGCTGGAGGTTATGGAAGTGATACATACATTTTCAATAAAGGAGATGGGGTAGATACTATCCAAGAGATGTTGAAGAGTGATTATGGAGCTAAGTATTATGATGGTGGATCAAGAGATACTATTAAGTTTGGAGAAGGTTTAAATCAAGAAGATGTTAGATTGTCCATATCAGGTAGAGATTTGTTGGTTAACTTTGAAGGAAATGAAGTTGATCAGTTAGTTCTAAAAGACTTTATGAACAATAATACATTAGAGTATTTTGAGTTTGCTGATGGAAGTAAGTTAAACAAAACCAACTTTATGAGTTTAGATAATACTTTATATGGTACGGAGAATAATGATAGCTATTCATTATTTGATGGATCAGATGAGTTTTATGCTGGTGATGGAAATGACGCTATTAGTGGCAATGGTGGAGATGATACTTTATATGGTGAAGCTGGAAATGATAGTTTATCTGGCGGATTAGGAGTAGATACATTAGATGGTGGAATTGGTGATGATACTCTAAGAGGTGGTGACCAGAATGATAGTTTAGTTGGTGGAGAAGGATCAGATAAACTATATGGTGATAATCATAATGACACATTAGATGGTGGCTTAGGAGATGATTATTTATATGGAGGAAGTCAATCAGATGTATTAACTGGTGGTGAAGGTAATGATACATTGATAGGGGACAATGTATACAACTCAAGTACAGGCTATAACAGTAATAATACAATGGATGCTCAGTATAACAAAGGTAATGATATATTAGCTGGAGGCAAGGGAGATGATTTCTTAGCTGGAGGTTATGGAAGTGATACATACATTTTCAATAAAGGAGATGGGGTAGATACTATCCAAGAGATGTTGAAGAGTGATTATGGAGCTAAGTATTATGATGGTGGATCAAGAGATACTATTAAGTTTGGAGAAGGTTTAAATCAAGAAGATGTTAGATTGTCTATATCAGGTAGAGATTTGTTGGTTAACTTTGAAGGAAATGAAGTTGATCAGTTAGTTCTAAAAGACTTTATGAACAATAATACATTAGAGTATTTTGAGTTTGCTGATGGAAGTAAGTTAAACAAAACCAACTTTATGAGTTTAGATAATACTTTATATGGTACGGAGAATAATGATAGCTATTCATTATTTGATGGATCAGATGAGTTTTATGCTGGTGATGGAAATGACGCTATTAGTGGCAATGGTGGAGATGATACTTTATATGGTGAAGCTGGAAATGATAGTTTATCTGGCGGATTAGGAGTAGATACATTAGATGGTGGAATTGGTGATGATACTCTAAGAGGTGGTGACCAGAATGATAGTTTAGTTGGTGGAGAAGGATCAGATAAACTATATGGTGATAATCATAATGACACATTAGATGGTGGCTTAGGAGATGATTATTTATATGGAGGAAGTCAATCAGATGTATTAACTGGTGGTGAAGGTAATGATACATTGATAGGGGACAATGTATACAACTCAAGTACAGGCTATAACAGTAATAATACAATGGATGCTCAGTATAACAAAGGTAATGATATATTAGCTGGAGGCAAGGGAGATGATTTCTTAGCTGGAGGTTATGGAAGTGATACATACATTTTCAATAAAGGAGATGGGGTAGATACTATCCAAGAGATGTTGAAGAGTGATTATGGAGCTAAGTATTATGATGGTGGATCAAGAGATACTATTAAGTTTGGAGAAGGTTTAAATCAAGAAGATGTTAGATTGTCCATATCAGGTAGAGATTTGTTGGTTAACTTTGAAGGAAATGAAGTTGATCAGTTAGTTCTAAAAGACTTTATGAACAATAATACATTAGAGTATTTTGAGTTTGCTGATGGAAGTAAGTTAAACAAAACCAACTTTATGAGTTTAGATAATACTTTATATGGTACGGAGAATAATGATAGCTATTCATTATTTGATGGATCAGATGAGTTTTATGCTGGTGATGGAAATGACGCTATTAGTGGCAATGGTGGAGATGATACTTTATATGGTGAAGCTGGAAATGATAGTTTATCTGGCGGATTAGGAGTAGATACATTAGATGGTGGAATTGGTGATGATACTCTAAGAGGTGGTGACCAGAATGATAGTTTAGTTGGTGGAGAAGGATCAGATAAACTATATGGTGATAATCATAATGACACATTAGATGGTGGCTTAGGAGATGATTATTTATATGGAGGAAGTCAATCAGATGTATTAACTGGTGGTGAAGGTAATGATACATTGATAGGGGACAATGTATACAACTCAAGTACAGGCTATAACAGTAATAATACAATGGATGCTCAGTATAACAAAGGTAATGATATATTAGCTGGAGGCAAGGGAGATGATTTCTTAGCTGGAGGTTATGGAAGTGATACATACATTTTCAATAAAGGAGATGGGGTAGATACTATCCAAGAGATGTTGAAGAGTGATTATGGAGCTAAGTATTATGATGGTGGATCAAGAGATACTATTAAGTTTGGAGAAGGTTTAAATCAAGAAGATGTTAGATTGTCCATATCAGGTAGAGATTTGTTGGTTAACTTTGAAGGAAATGAAGTTGATCAGTTAGTTCTAAAAGACTTTATGAACAATAATACATTAGAGTATTTTGAGTTTGCTGATGGAAGTAAGTTAAACAAAACCAACTTTATGAGTTTAGATAATACTTTATATGGTACGGAGAATAATGATAGCTATTCATTATTTGATGGATCAGATGAGTTTTATGCTGGTGATGGAAATGACGCTATTAGTGGCAATGGTGGAGATGATACTTTATATGGTGAAGCTGGAAATGATAGTTTATCTGGCGGATTAGGAGTAGATACATTAGATGGTGGAATTGGTGATGATACTCTAAGAGGTGGTGACCAGAATGATAGTTTAGTTGGTGGAGAAGGATCAGATAAACTATATGGTGATAATCATAATGACACATTAGATGGTGGCTTAGGAGATGATTATTTATATGGAGGAAGTCAATCAGATGTATTAACTGGTGGTGAAGGTAATGATACATTGATAGGGGACAATGTATACAACTCAAGTACAGGCTATAACAACAATAATGTAATGGATGCTCGTTATAATAAGGGTAATGATGTATTAGCTGGAGGTACTGGGGATGATTTCTTAGCTGGAGGTTATGGAAGTGATACATACATTTTCAATAAGGGAGATGGGGTAGATACTATCCAAGAGATGTTGATGAGTGATTATGGAGCTAAGTATTATGATGGTGGCTCAAGAGACACGATTAAGTTTGGAGAAGGTTTAAATCAAGAAGATGTTAGATTGTCCATATCAGGTAGAGATTTGTTGGTTAACTTTGAAGGAAATGAAGTTGATCAGTTAGTTCTAAAAGACTTTATGAACAATAATACATTAGAGTATTTTGAGTTTGCTGATGGGAGTAAATTAAATAAGTCAGATATCAGAATAGGTTCCGCTTCAGATGATACATTATTAGGTAACAATAATGACAATGTGATTTCTGGTAATGAAGGAAATGACATCATAACTGGAGGTCAGGGAGATGATGCAATCTCTGGAGGCGAAGGCTCAGATACTTATAGATATTCTCAAGGAGATGGTAACGATACTTTAAATGTATCATCTAATGATGGAACTATGGATACATTAGAGTTAACAGATATTGATCATGATTCTGTTAATTTAAGTAGAGATGGAGAAGATTTACTAATTAGTTTTGATAGTGATCCATTAGGCTCAGTAATAGTAGATGATTATTTTACTAGTCAATATACAAATCAAGGTTTAGAGATAGATGCTAATGATGGATTTGCATTAGATTTATCAGCTAACTCAAATAAGATAGCAGAGCTATTAGCAGCCTCTGGAGCAGATGACATAGATATGGATGGAGGAAGTGTAGATGGAATAGTTCAAACTACTACTAAACTAAGTTCATCTGAATTAGCTGATCTATGGTTGCCTAAAGAGAATCAATAAAAAATTAAAACTAGTTGTTGAGAAGGCTAAATATTGTTAAAATGAAGCCGGAGTAAATAACTCTGTTAAACTTGATAAAATAATAATTATTATAAAATAACTAAAAGGAAGTGAAACAATGTCTAGAATATCATCTTTACAAGACCCATTTTTGAATGCTTTAAGAAAAGAAAAAGTAAGTGTATCTATTTATTTAGTTAACGGTATTAAGCTACAAGGTCAAGTAGAAGCTTTTGATCAATTTTGTATCGTTTTAAGAAACACAGTAAACCAAATGGTTTACAAGCATGCAATATCAACTATTGTTCCAGCTAAAAGCGTTAGATTGGTATATAGTTCTTATAATCAGTATCACCAAGGTGCAGAAAATTCTAACGAAGATGACAATGGTGATGATGTTGAACAAGTTTACTCTGAAGATTTAGAGATAGAAGAGAATAATAACGCTAATCAATAAAATCTTGTTTTATCCTTATCTTTTTTGTGATTCCATTGTTGAGGTATATTAGTAAATGGAATTTTTCCAATCTTATGAATCAGGTAGCAAATGTCTACTTGTTAATATCACTTTTAAATATCATAGAGGCTTAAATGCTGATTTGGCTGAACTAGAAGGTTTGGTTATAGCAGCAGATAAAGTTGCACTAACTAGTCTTAGTTTTAATCATCCGGAGCCAGATATTAAATATTTCTGTGGCTTAGGTAAAATGGAGATGATTAAACAAAAGCTAGATGAGTTAAAAGCTGATTTAGTTGTATTTAATCACCCACTTAGCCCATCACAAGAAAGAAATATTGAAAAGTTTCTTGAATGTAAAGTTATTGATAGAACTAGGCTAATCCTTGAAATCTTTTCATTAAGAGCTAAAACACATGAAGGCCAATTGCAGGTTGAATTAGCACAACTTAACTACCAATCTACAAGGCTAGTAAAAGGCTGGAGTCACTTAGAGAGGCAAAAAGGTGGTATTGGTGTAAGAGGTGGTCCTGGTGAAACTCAGTTAGAGATTGATAGACGTTTAATTAGACAAAGAATTAAGCAAATTACCCAGAAGTTAGAAAAGGTAAAGCACCATAGAGATTTGAGCAGATCTTCACGTAAAAAGCATAATATTCCAACAATATCTTTTGTTGGATATACAAATGCTGGTAAATCTACATTATTTAATAAAATTACAAATGCAGATGTTTTTGTGAAAGATCAGCTTTTTGCAACTCTTGATCCGACATTGAGAAAAGTTAATGTTCCTAAGCTAGGAAGTGTGATTTTTTCTGATACGGTGGGTTTTATAAGAAATCTTCCTCATGATTTAGTAGAGGCCTTTCATGCTACATTGGAAGAGGCTATAGAGTCAGATCTATTAATACATGTGATTGATTATTCTGATGAAGATTATAAAGGATATATTGAGCAAGTAGATAAAGTGCTTGATGAAATAGGTGCTTCAGATAAACCTATGATTTGTGTGTATAATAAAATTGATAAAATAGAACATGTTGATAAAGGTCTTGTTGATTTAGATGATGCAGATAGTAATATAGTATCAAGAGTCTATTTGTCTGCACAAACAGGAGAAGGGCTAGATTATTTTTTTGATGCGTTGGCTAGATTTTTTAATAAATCATGGATAACAGGGCAATTAGAATTAGAACCAAAATATTCAAAAATACGCTCTGAATTATATGATTTAGGCGTTGTTGAAAAAGAAGATCTTTCTGAAAATGGTAATTATTTATTAGATATTAATATTTCAGAAAGTGACTTTGAGAGCTTCATTAGAGAGTTTGAAGTAGATTTAAGTAAATTTTTAAAAGTAATAAATACTTAGGAAGTTGTAATGAGTGAAAAAATAACCAAAAGAAAATGGTTTTGGAGTAAGAATTCTGAGCAAGGTGGTCCACCAGATTTAGAAGAAATGATAAAGAAGTTTTTTTCCAGAAAGAAAAAGTCTGGAGATTCTGGAGAGAGTATTTATTCAAAGAATGCTAAAAAATATGAAAAACCACCAATAGCAAAAATTGTGTGGATAGGTATAGCTATTTTAATTATTGCATGGGGACTTTTGGGTTTTTATGTTGTTCAACCGGCAGAACAGGCAGCAGTATTAAGGCTTGGAAAATTCTCTAAAATGGAAGGGCCGGGTCTTCATTGGCACCCTATAGGCATTGATAAAGTTTATAAAGAGAATGTACAAGAGCTAAAAACGACATCTTTAAAAAGAGATATGCTTACATCTGAAGAAAATATTGTGCATATTTCGTTTACTGTTCAATATCGCATCGCAAACTTAGAAAATTATTTATTTGCTAATAATGATCCAACTAACTTATTACAACAAGCTTTAGAAAGTGCTGTTAGACAGGTTGTTGGTGAAAATAAACTAGAGCAGATATTAACTACAAATAGAGCGGTTATTACACAACAAGTTAGAGAGGAAATGGAAGCATTACTTAAAACTTATAAGTCAGGAATTTATGTAAGTGAAGTGATTATGCAACCAGCTCAGGCTCCAGATGCAGTTAAAAGTGCATTTGATGATGTAATAAAAGCTAGAGAAGATAGGGAAAGGGCACAAAATGATGCTGAAGCTTATGCTAATAATATTATTCCAGTAGCAGAAGGTAAGGCTCAAAGGATTTTAGATCAAGCTAATGCATATAAACAAAAAATTGTGTTAGAAGCGCAGGGTGATATAGCACAATTTGAACATCTACTTCCTATTTATAAGAGTAATCCTGATATTGTTACTAACCAAATGTACTTTGATACGATCACAGAAGTTTTACAGCACAATAAAGTATTCCTTATAGATGGTGATGGTGCTAAAAACATCTTTTATGGTTTAGATAAAGCTCAAGAGAAAGCTTTGTTACCAAATTCAAATTCAAATGGGAGTAACTAAGATATGAATAAATTTGCAAAAATATTCTTAGTTTTAATTATTGTAGGAATTGTAGTTGGGCTAAGTACAAAGTTTATAGTAAAGCAAGGAACAGAATCAGTTCTATTAAGACTTGGTGAGTTAGTAACAGATAAAGATGGTAATGTAATTGAATATAAACCAGGTATCCATGTGAAAATTCCTTTTGTTGATACTGTTAAGAACTATGATATGAGAAATAGAATTTTAACAGCTGACTCAGCAAGGGTTGTTACAAAAGAGCAAAAAGATGTTCTTATTAATGCTTACGTTGTCTGGAAAATTGATAATATTTCTAAATTCTTTATAAGTACAAGCGGAGATGTGTTTAGAGCTGAAACTTTATTAAAACAGTTTTTAGAATCATCTTTAAGAGCAGAAGTGGGTAATAATGATATTCAAAGCCTAATAAATAATAATCGTGATAAATTAATGATTGCTTTAACAAAAAATGTTCAGGAGCAATCTAAGCAAATAGGCGTAACTATTATTGATGTGAGAGTTAAACAAATTGATTTACCGGATACAGTTACTGACTCTATTTATGAAAGAATGAAATCTTCTCGTCATAAAGTTGCAGCATCTATTAGAGCAGAAGGTTTGCAACAAGCTGAAAAAATTAAAGCAGCTGCAGATGCTAAGGTAACTGTAACAATGGCAGAAGCAGATAAAGAATCAAAAACTATAAGAGCTGAGGCAGATGCTAAAGCCGCTAAGATATTTACAGATTCTTATTCAAAATCTGTACCATTATATCAGTTCTTGAAAAGTATGAACTCTTATAAAGAAAGCTTTAATAGTGAGAATGAAGTTGTATTTATGTTGAAACCAAGTGGTAAATTCTTTGAAGGATTTAAGCTTGATAGTAAGCTAGCAAAAGATATACAACAGGCAAAGTAAGAGGGGTTTTATGAGCAAACAAATAAAAGTATTATTTATTTGTAAAGGAAATATTTGTAGATCTCCAACAGCTCATGGTATTTTTAGAGATTTGGTGAAAAAAGAATCATTAGAAAATGTTATTGAAGTTGCATCTGCTGGGACAAGCTCTAGAGAGTGGCATCATGAGGGTAATCCAGCTGATAAACGAGCTGTAAAAATGGCATCAATTTATGACTGTGATCTTTCAGACCTCATATCTGCACAATTAGAGTTAGAACATTTTGATGTTTATGACTACTTAGTTGTTATGGATTATGAAAATATTGATACTATGAAACTAATGTTTCCCCAAGCCAATTTTTCTAAAGTATCAAGATTACTTAAATATGCGCCAACTATTATTTTAGAGGAAGTTCCAGATCCTTATTATGAGAATAATTTTGAGAAAGTTTTTTTAATGATAGATACAGCTTGCCATGGACTTTTAGATCAAATAAAAAAAGAGCATAAGTTATGATAAATTATCAAAAAGCAAAGTATATAATGGGAGCAGCCAAATTTTCTCAGCTACCTGCAGATGTAGGTATAGAAGTAGCCTTTGCAGGAAGGTCAAATGCAGGTAAATCTAGTGCATTAAATACGCTTACTGGACAGAGAGGCTTAGCAAGAGTTAGTAAAACACCAGGAAGGACTCAATTAATTAATTTGTTTTGGCTTGATGATGAAAGAAGATTAGTAGACTTACCTGGGTATGGTTATGCTAAAGTTTCTGAGGTCATAAAGAAAGTTTGGCAAAAAGAAATGGAGTTTTATGTTACGGAAAGACAATGCTTAAAAGGGCTTGTGCTTTTAGTAGATTCTAGACATGAACTAAAAGAATTTGATTGTCTAATGATGGAAATGGCAATATCTTGTAATATGAACCTACATATTCTTTTGACTAAAGCAGATAAACTTAATAATAAAGAAAAAGCTGAGGCTATTACTATGGTTAAAAGCTTTCTAAAAAATTATAAATCAGCAGATAATATATCTTTCCAATTATTTTCTTCTATGAGTAAGCTTGGCTTAGATGAGCTTAAATCAAAATTAGACCAATGGTATATATAAATAAAAAAATTAATTCTCTTTATTTGTAATTAATATTATTATAGCTCTGATAATTAAATAATTTGAGGAGAAATTCTAATGAAGAAAGCTTTTTGGATAATGCTAGTAGCATTAATTATAGTATCAAGCTTGTTAGCTACATGTGTATATAAAAATTATACTAGATGTCATGTAAAGAGAGCTGAGATTACTAAAGCAGAGATTGATTCAGCTCAGAGTGCATGGGCTAATGGAATTATTAATATAGGTAAAACTTATCGTGATGGTGGGAATGTTAAGGAAGTTGCTGAAAATTTTTTAAAAGCGATGTATACATTTAACCAAAATGAATATATTTTCTTTAGACCAACACTAGCAGCTAATGAAGGATTTAGGCCTAATTTTGATAGCGCATTATCTTATTTCATTGGTAAAAATAACTTTAAAGCAGATTCTGGAAGAGTTGGAATAGCAGGAGATGAAGGCTTTGCTATTAAACCATGGACTAAAATTACATTTACAAATGATCAAATATTTAAATATGGTAGTCTAGCTATTGCTATGGGACATTATGTATTTACTGATGATAAAGGTAATGATACTAAAGTTGAATATACTTTTGTTTATAAGAAAGTAGGTAATAATATAAAAATATTAGTTCAACACTCATCTTTACCATTTGCTGCAACTAATTCATAGTCTTTTTGTCTTAATAAAAAATGTATTCATTTAGCTGAAAACAATTGAATCTATTAATTACTATAAAGTATATTTAAAGTTTAGTATTTATCTCTAGAGAACTAATTAGTGGAAAAAGTATTAGCGAATAAACATCCTAAAGGATTGTGGTTTATTATAGCGATTTATATGTGGGAGTATTTTAGCTTTTATGGAATGAGAGCTTTGCTAATACTATATCTAACACAAGAACTTCTGTTAGGTGATCATTATTCTTATGCAGTTTATGGAGCCTTTGCATCTTTGGTATATATGACTCCTATATTGGGAGGCTTAGCCGCTGATAGATTATTAGGATTTAGAACTGCAGTTATTATAGGCGCTATTTTAATGGCGTGTGGGCATATTATCATAGGTATAGATGGTAAAGATTTATTATTTTTAGGAATGTCTTTTATTATTTGCGGCTATGGCTATTTTAAAAGTAATGTTCCTTGCCTATTAGGACAGTTGTATGAAAAAGATGATCCTAAAAGAGATTCAGCATTTACATTACTATATTTGGGTGGAAATATAGGAAGTATATGTGCTCCAGTTGCTTGTGGTGTGGTTGCTAATATATATGGATGGGATTATGGTTTTGGGCTGGCTGGTGTAGGAATGCTATTTGGCTTAGCAATATTCTTATTGGGACGAAAATATGTTCCAAAAGTAAAGCCTGAAAAAATTTCTATTTTAGGTAACAAAAGTCTTGTTTGGTTTATTTTAGTTTTAACGATAATTATTATTTCAGTTAGCTATTTTGCTCTTAAAAACCAATATGAAATTTATCTAATTACTGCAACTACAATATTTAGTGTTATATGGTATATAAAAATAGTTGTTTCTACTGATATTAAGACACGCAAAACGCTACTTTTAACTATTCCTTTCTTAATTTTTGGTATTCTATTCTGGGTGTTTGATGAGCAAATGTTTACTTCAGTTGAGCTTTTCATCGAGAGAAATGTAGATACAACTTTATTTGGATATGACTTGCCTGCAAGTGTTTTTGTATCTATAAATCCATTATCAATTATTATTGGAGGTCTTTTTCTTGCATGGGTATGGAAAAGATTTAAAGCACTTGATGATGATTTTGGTAGAATGATCAAGTTTGTTTTTGGATTTATTCTTCAACTAATTTCTTTTGTTATTTTGATCTTTGCAGCTAAGGAAGCAACTATTTTAGGTAAGACTTCAGCTATATGGGTTATTATCTCGTTATTCTTCTTAGGATTATCAGAGCTTTTTATAGACCCTATAGCACTATCAGAAATTACGGGAATAAGTGATAAACAGCATTCTGGATTTTTGTCTGCAGTATATTTTTTATTTACAGGGAGTATTGCTGGATTTATTGCATCACGCTTTGCACAAATGGCAGCATTCAAAGATGTTACAACTTCAGATACAAATGAGTTAGTTACTCAAGCTAATCTCTTTTTGGGACTGTTTTCACATATAGCTCTAATTATAGTTGGTATGATAGTTTTTTGGTTTATTTTATCTTTAGTTATAAGAAGACTTAAATAAAGGTTATTAGTGACAAATAAAAAATGGATAAACAGCTATAATTTGACTGTTTAATTCTATCACTCTTGCAATATCTCTTTTAGCTGCAGGTATATTTAGTTCTTGAAATAGAATTTTAAGTTTATTTTCTTTATTTCTACCTATATAGCGACATTTGTCAGAAGGTTTTTTTTCTCTGACAATAATATCAGAGAAGTTTATATCAAATATATTATTAGCCTTTAACCAATTTATAACATTGTCTTTAGTTGGAGATGATGGTGAATAAGTATTATTTTGTTTTAAGATACTTAGCTTTCCATAAGTAAGACAGAGACTATAATTGTTTATAGAAACTTGCCATCCTGTAAGGGCAGTAGTATTTAATGCATTAATAATAGATTCTGTTTGGCTAGCCTTTAAACTAACTCCTGTATTTTCTTTAAACCAAAGGTGTAAAATATTTTCTTGTATATCAGTATCTTGATTTATTAATTTTTCTAATATTAGCTGCTTGTTTTCTAATATACTATCTAATTGTTTTTTTAAAAGTTTTGATAAAGTGTTATGATTTTTAGCACATAAGTTTGCCGATCTAGTTAAAGTTTGATTAATGCTAGGATTTATTTCTTTTAATAAAGGAACTATCTTATGCCTAATAAAGTTTCTTTGATATTTAATATCTTCGTTACTATCATCATCAACCCATGTTATTTTATTTTGATAAGCAAATTCTTCGATATCTTTTCTAGGAATATCTAGTAATGGTCTAAAAATATAACCATGATTTAGTTTTCTCAATTTAGGCATAGATGATAATCCAGCAGGACCAGCACCTCTGATAGCTTGGATTAGAAAAGTTTCAGCCTGATCATCTAAGTGATGTCCTAATATTAATAAAGGATTGTCAAAAGCAGACATTTGTTTTTCAAAGAAAGCCATTCTTTGGTTACTTGCCCAAGCTTCAAAACTTTCACCTTTAGGTGCCTTCTCTAGTTTATGTGAAATGAATTGTATATTTTTATTAAAACATATTGTTCTACAATGATTTTCCCAATTATCAGCATTATGATTAATCGCATGATTAATATGTATAGCAGTAATGGGAACATCATTAATTTTAGAAACAATTTCTATGATAACACTAGAGTCTATACCACCACTATAACCAATAAATATTTGTGAAGGCTTTAAATTTTGTATTTCTTTTATAATTGAAGAAAAAAACATTTTACATTAAGTATCTAGCTCTAATAGTCCCTTTAATATTTTTAAACTCTGCAACAAGCTCTCTAGCTTGATCAGAATTTGATTGGATGTCCATTACTACATATCCAACTTTTTCAAGGGTTCTAAGATATTGACCATCAACGTTTATATTTTTATCTGCTAATATTTGGTTTATTTTATTCATCATTCCAGGAATATTTTCATGGATGTGTAAAATTCTATGGCTACTAGCATGAGAAGGTAATGAAAGTTCTGGGAAATTAACAGCATTTAAGGTTGAGCCATTATCAGAATATTTAACTAATTTTGTACTAACTTCAGTCGCAATATTTTCTTGAGCTTCAATAGTGCTTCCACCAATATGAGGTGTTAAAAATACATTGTCAAATTTTGTTAATGGGCTCACAAATAATTCTTCTTTAGATGATGGTTCTTTAGGGAATACATCAATAGCAGCACCTTTTAATTTTTTAGTTTCTAAAGCGTTTACAAGAGCACTAATATCAACTACATTTCCACGAGAAGCATTTATCAGTATAGAGTTTTCTTTCATTTGCTCAAACTGATCTTTAGAAATCATATTTTTTGTAGATGGTAGTTGAGGTACGTGAAGAGATACTACATCTGATTTATTTAATAGTTCATTTAAGCTTTTTATTTGAGTAGCATTTCCTAAAGGTAATTTTTCTTCAACATCATAGAAGATAACATTTAAACCAACACTTTCAGCAAGAATACCTAATTGTGTTCCTATATGTCCATAACCTATAATACCTAAGGTTTTTCCTCTTACTTCATGTGCATGTTCAGCAGATTTTAACCAAATTCCTTGGTGAGTCTTAGCATTTTTATCAATAACATTTCTGATTAATAACATTGCTTCAGCAAGTACAAGCTCAGCAACACTCCTTGTGTTAGAAAATGGGGCATTAAATACAGGGATACCAAATTTTTGTGCTGTTTGTAAGTCTACTTGATTTGTTCCTATACAGAAACATCCTATAGCTGTAAGGTGATCGGACTTTTCGATAACTTCTTTAGTCATCTGAGTCCTTGATCTGATTCCTACAATTTTAAAATCTTTTAGTTTATCTATAAGTTCTTGTCCTTCTAGAGCAGTAGACATTACTTCAATATTTTCATATCCAGCAGCTTTAAAAGCATCGACAGCATTTTGATGGATTCCTTCTAATAATAAAATGGGAATTTTCTTTTTACTTAATGAAAGTTGAGACATTTTAGTCAGCCTCCTTAGACTGAAATTTTTCCCTTAATAGCAGGGTGATGTTCATAATTTTTAAACTCAAAATCATCATAGGTATATTCAAAGATAGAGTTCGGTTTGTTTTTAATTTTTAGAGTAGCTAGAGGTAAAGTATTTCTAGATAATTGCTCTTCTACTTGTTCAATATGATTATTATATATGTGGCAATCTCCACCAGACCATATGAACTCACCAACATCTAGATTACATTGTTGAGCAATCATATGTGTTAATAATGAGTAGCTTGCAATATTAAATGGTACACCAAGAAAAGCATCAGCACTTCTTTGGGTTAGCATGCAGGAAAGTTTTCCATTAGCTACATAAAATTGAAACATAGCGTGACAAGGCGGAAGGGCAGATTTACCTTTTGCTACATTTTCTTGAGGAGAGAGTTTTTCTGTTGGGATAGCACAAGGATTCCATGCGGATACTAGAATTCTTCTAGAATTAGGATTGTTTTTTAGCATTTCGATTACTTCAGCTATTTGATCAACTCCTTCACCATTGAAGTCTCGCCATTGCTTACCATAGATGGGTCCTAACTCACCGTCTTCAGTTGCCCATTCATTCCATATTCTTACTTTATTATCATTTAGATATTTAACGTTAGTATCGCCACTTATAAACCAAAGTAGTTCATGAACTACGCTTGGCAAATGAATCTTTTTTGTAGTAACTAATGGAAAACCTTTTTGAAGATCAAAACGCATTTGATAGCCAAAAATACTAATAGTGCCAGTACCTGTTCTATCACCTTTTAGTACGCCATTTTCTTTAATATATTTCAGGAAATCTAAATATTGTTGCATAATTTATTCTTCCTATTTCTTAAGTAAACAAATATTAAAATAACAATCCCGAGAATAATCATTGGTAATGATAGGATTTGCCCCATAGTTAACCAGTTTAGCCAAATATATCCATATTGTGGATCTGGTTGTCTAAAGAATTCACATATAAATCTAAAAGCACCATATAAAGTTAAAAACATTCCTAGAACATAGTATCTAGGTTTTGGTTTTATCGTGGTAACCCAGAGAACAGTAAATAGTACAACGCCTTCTAATAAAAATTCCAATAACTGGGAAGGGTATCTTGGTAGTGGGCCACCTGTTGGAAAAAGCATTCCAAAAGATGAGTCTGTAACTTTACCCCAAAGCTCACCATTTATAAAATTACCAATACGTCCAGCACCAAGACCAATAGGAACCATGGGTCCAAAAAATTCAGCAAGATCAATGAAGTTTAGATTATGTTTTCTTGAGTATAACCAGAAAGCCAGCATAACTCCTATAAAGCCACCATGAAAAGACATTCCACCATCCCATACATAAAACATACTTAAAGGATTATGAATGTATACAGGAAGATTATAAAAAATTATATAGCCAATTCTACCACCCAATACCACACCTAAAGCAATATAGAAGATAATATCTCCAACCTGCTCAGGTTTAATAATTGAATTTGGTTTTTTTGCTCTATAGACGCCTAATATCCATCCAGCAGCAAAACCAAAGAGATACATTAGCCCATACCAGTGAACCTTTAATGGACCTAGACTTATAGCTACTGGATCTATATTTGGATATTGTAGCATTTTTGTTTAGATTCCTTTTATAAGATAGATTGAGAGTCAAAATCTACAGCTGGTGAGTAGTTTATGAAATCATCTTTAGCTTCAGATTTTTGCTCTTCTTTATTTTGTTTAGCCTTAGCTCTTTTTTGTTTATTTGCTGGCTTATTAGTTTGTTTATTATTCTCTTCAGAGTTTTTATTTTCTAACTGAGGATCTTCTTTAGAGACATTTTCATTTATATCATTTTCTATAATGATTGTTTCATTATTTGGAGTTTCTACTATCTCTTCTTTAATCTCATTAACAAGTTCTTGTTGCTGTTGATTTTCTTCAATAGCTTGTTCTACTATCTGATTTTGTTCAGCTAGAAGAGATTTTTCTAGTTCTTCAGTTGAAACAATATCAAATTTTAGATACTTTTCAGTCTTTGATTTTTCTATAGTAGTAATTTTTTCAGAACTATTATCTTTTAAATTATCATAGTTTTCTAAAACATCTTTTACCATCACAGAAATAAACTCTTGAGGGTTTTTAGATATAACTTTTTTTACATTACTAATCTCTTCTTGTTTAGCTTGTTCTTTGTATTTAAGTTTAGTTATATCTACAACTTCTTCAGCATTATTTATACTTATGTTATTGCTTCTATTGTTATTGTTGTTTCCATTCCCATTATTATTTCTTCTATTATTAGGAGATTTTTCAAAGTTGTCATTTTTCTTATTCTTATTGAAAGGCTTCTCACTATTATCTCTTTGAGTTTTATTATTGTCGTTTTGTTTTTTATCATTTTTTTGGGAATTATTGTTATTATTACCATTTTCATTTCGGTTATTTGTATTATCTTTTTTCTCAAATTTATTGTTGCTTTGAGTATTTTTTGGAGTTGACTTTACCTCTTCTTCTTTTCCAAAAATAAGACTAGACAGCTTTGATAAAAATCCTTTTTTCTTTTGAGCTGTAGCTACGACTTCAGGCTTTTTCTCTTCAATTTTTTCTACTTTTGGTTGCTCAACTTTTTCTTTAACAGAATGAGAATGCTCTTCAGCTGCTTTAATTAAATTAGTTGCAGCTACTTCTTTTTTAGGAGCTTTAGGAATTTCTAGATTGAAAACATCTTCTATAAGCTCAGAACTTGTTTTATTTGATTTGTAACTTGATCCCCATATTCTTTGCATTTGGAACTTAGGAGATTCCATATTGAAGTTAGGAATTATCATGACTTTAACATTTGATATTCTTTCTATTTCTAGAATACTTTCTCTTTTTTCATTAAGAATATATGCAGCAATATCTACAGGAACTTGAACTCTAATTTCATTTGTATCTTCTTTGATTGCTTCTACTCTGATTTTTCTTAAAATTGTAAGTGCTGTAGCTTGAGTAGTTTTTATGAAACCATGACCTTCACAACGAGGACATTTTTGCATTACACTTTCATTTATAGAAGCATTTAATCTTTGTCTAGAGATTTCAACAAGGCCTAATTTAGATATTCTAGACATTTGAATCCTAGCTTTATCTTGTTGCAAAGATTCCATTAATTTTTCTTCAACTTGCTTTCTATTAGGAAAGAAAGACATATCAATGAAGTCAACTATAATCAGTCCACCAAGATCTCTAATTCTTAATTGTCTAGCAACTTCTTCAGCAGCTTCTAAATTTGTTTTAAATGCTGTTGTTTCAACATCTTCAGCCTTATTTGATCTAGAAGAGTTTACATCCACAGCAACCAATGCTTCAGTTGTATCTATTGCAATGGAACCACCTGAAGGAAGTCTGATTTCTCTCTTATAAGCATTTTCAATTTGTTGATCTATACTGAAGCTTGTAAAAAGAGGGATTTCTTCATCGTAAAGTTTTACTTTATTGATATCAAAATTTTGTCTTAATAGAGAAAGCTGTCTTTTAACATCTTCAAAACATTCTTTAGAATCAACTATGATTTCTTTAACGTCTTCTTTTAAATTATCTCTTACTGTTCTGACAATAATGTCACTTTCTTTGTGTAAAAGAGTAGGTTTTTTTATTTTATGGTACGCTTTGTTTATAGAATCCCATAGCTCTTGAAGATTATCAAAATCATGTTTTAGTTCTTCAAAAGAACATTCTACACAAGCTGTTCTAGCTATAACACTCATGCTTTTTGGAATGTTTAGCTGTTTTAAGTATTTTTTAAGAGTTTCTCTATCGTCACCCTCAACTCTTCTAGATATTCCGCCACCATCTGGATTATTTGGTAATAAAACCATATAAGATCCAGCTAGAGCTATAAAAGTTGTAAGAGCAGCGCCTTTGTCTCCTCTTTCTTCCTTATCTATTTGTACTAGAAGCTCTTGACCTTCTGTTAATAGGCTAGCTATATTATCACCATTTTCATTTGGAGTATCTTTGAAATAATATTCTGATATTTCTTTAAAAGGTAAAAAACCATTTTTCTCTTCACCATAACTTACGAACACTGCATTTAAGCTTGGTTCAATTCTTGAGATGTAGCCTTTATAAATGTTAGCCTTTTTCTGTTCTCTATCAATACTTTCAATATCTAAATCAATTAGTTTTCCATTATCAAGGGTAGCAATTCTTGTTTCTTCGCTACTTTTGCTATTTATTAATATTCTTTTCATTATTGTAATTTTCCTTTATACATAGATATCACAACTAACCGTTTAATAGGTTAGCTCGCTTTTAAATTTGGCTATTCTTTATAGCCTTCTTTTAACATCGCTAATTTTAAAAATTTAATGACTCTAGAATTAGATTTACCATCTCTAATTGAATCTTTTTTATTAGCGATTTTGTCAAAGTTTTTTAAACATAATTATCTGTTATAATAGCAAGTATACATATTAAAGAAAAGAAAATTATATTAGTATTACTTATATGAAGAATATTTATTTTGACTATGCTGCTACAACACCTCTTTCTGAAAAAGTAAAGGAGGAAATGGTTAATAATATTCTTTCAAATATTGATTTTGGTAATTCTGGCTCAGTAACACATGAATTTGGTGAATTAGCTAATAAGAATATAGAATCTGCTCGTAAAATAATTGCGGATACTCTAGGAGTTTTACCAAGAGAGATAATATTTACATCGGGAGCGACTGAATCTAACAATTTGGCTATCAAGGGAGTATTAGAAAGTTATCAGAATAGAGGTAATCATATAATTACTTCAAAAATAGAACATAAAGCCGTTTTAGAAGTTTGTCAGTATTTAGAGACTAGAGGATGTTATGTTACTTATTTAGAGGTTGATAATAAAGGTAATATAAGTTTAGATGATTTAGAAAATGCAATAACTGAACAAACGGTATTGATTAGTTTAATGGCTGTTAATAATGAGCTAGGTGTTAAAAATGATTTAGCTAAAATTGGCAAGATTGCGAAAAGAAATAATATTTTATTTCATGTTGATGCTGCTCAAGGATATGGAAAAATAGATATAAATATTAAAGAGATGAATATTAATTTGCTATCTGTATCAGGACATAAAATATATGGACCAAAGGGCATAGGTTTTTTATATGTAAGCTCTAAGTCACCTAAAGTAAAATTACAAAAACAAATTCATGGCGGAGCTCAAGAATTTTCAAAAAGAGCAGGTACTTTAGCAAATCATCAGATTCTGGGCTTAAGTATCGCGGCTGAAGAAATTTTCATAAATAAACAAGAAAATACAGATCACATAAGAAATCTTAGAGATGTTTTTCTTAAAGAATTAAATAAAGAGCACTATATAAAGATAAATACAGATTTAAATAATAGTTATGAGGGAATACTTAATATAACTTTTGAGTTAATTAAAGGAGAAACTTTATTGGCGATGTTAAATGAATTTGCTTTATCTATGGGCTCTGCATGCACTTCAAGTTCAATAGAGCCATCTCATGTTCTTACAGCTATTGGCTTAACAGCTGAAGAAGCTGACTCTAGTTTAAGAGTTTCTTTTGGAACTATGACAACAGTTGATGATGTAAAAAGCTTAGCTAAAGTGATTAATCATAAAGTTAAACTTTTAAGGTCTTTATTGCCAAATAAGGACTATGCTGATGTATAACAATAAGGTCAAAAACTTACTTTCTCAGTTGTCTAAAAAAGATGGGATTATTACAGTAGATCAAAAGCTTTATAAAGTAGAAGATAGTTTCTCAATTATCGAAATGTATGTTGGAAAAAATATTTCTTTTAGAGTTTGGGGTGATCCTTATGTTGTAGCTATGACAAAATGGTTGCAGGGTGAACTTAAAGCAAAAAAAGTTTTATCTAATATTAGACTTGAGGAGCTAATTGGATTATTTAATATCCCAGATACTAAAGTCCGAGGAGCTATTCAGATAATGGAGTTAATAGATAAAATCAATGAAAGGTGAACTTTATGATTTTTATATCTTGCATCAGAAAAAATATAAGGAAAATTCTATTCTAGTATCTTTATTCACTTTAGAGTTTGGAAAGCTATCAGCAATTATTAGAGTAAATAAAAAACAACAAAATCTATATCAACCAATTACAAAGCTTAGAGGAGAAATAAGTTTCAGTAAAAAAGGAGATGGCTTAAATAAAGTATTTAATATAGAGTTTGTCGAGTCTAACTATAAGAGTTCTTATATTATTTTGCTATCTATACAGTATGTCAATGAGCTAATGTATTTATTGTTAAGCTATTCTCATGAAGAGGAAGCTTTATTTAGAAAATATGATTTCTTAATAAAAAATATAAATGAAATTAATTATAAATATCTATTAAGAATGTTTGAGTTAGAATTATTAAATGCATTAGGTCAGGCGATTTGTATTGAAGAAGATATTGCTGGTGAAAAGATAAGTCAAAATATGTTTTATGAAATTATTCCTTTAACAGGCTTTAAACTAATGGTTGAAAAAGACACTTCAAAAATATCTGGAAAATCTATAAAGAAGATTTATGATTCAATGCTAGTTTGGGATGAAGAAGACTTAGTTTATATTAGTAGAATCACTAGAATAAGTATAAATGCATGCTTAGACAAAAGAGAATTAAAAAGTAGAAAGCTTTTACTTGATTATTTGAGATTAAAAGAGAGTTAGATATTATTTACGGTCTTTTATATATGCTATAAGTGCTTTTAAAATAGAAATAGCCGCAGGTATTAAAGAAACAACAATAATTATCATAATAAATAAACCAAAGTTATGTCTTACAAAATCATTGTTACTAAAAATAAAGGCAGTATAAGTTACTGAGTAAACCCAAATGATAGCAGCAATAACACCTAAAGCTACAAATTTAGGGTAATTCATTCTACTCATACCAGCTACAAATGGCATAAATGTTCTAATTAATGGCATAAATCTTGCTAATATAATAGCTCTTCCGCCATATTTGTTAAAGAACGCTTGTGTTTTATCTAAATGCTTTGTTTTTAGAATTTTAGCATCAGGTTTAAATATTCTTTTACCAATATACCTTCCAATAAAATAGTTACATGAGTCCCCAAGAATTGCTGCTATAACAAGTAAAGGTGCAATTAGATGTACATTTAATGTAGTAGCTGCTGCTGTTAGCCCAATAGCAAAAAGTAAAGAATCACCAGGTAAGAAGGGTGTAACTACAAGACCAGTTTCACAAAATATAACAATAAATAATAAAACATAAGACCAGTTACCAAGTAAATTAATATAAGTGCTTATGTGTTTATCAAGGTGTAAAATTATATCTAAAAGTACTGTAAATAGATCCATTGTTAAGTTAATAAAATAATATTAATCTGACAATTATAAGATATTGATTAACAAAACGTAAATTATTTTTTTGCTATTAGTTTTTGTAAAAATATTTTTATTAAGTAATGAATAATAACAATACCAACTATACATATTATTATTAAACTTAAATACCTTTTAACAAATTGGTTTTCACTAAGAAAGAAAGCAATATATGTTATTGAGCAAGACCATAAAATAGCAGATATAGTACCAAAGAGTACAAACTTAGCATAGTTCATTCTACTTACACCAGCTACAAATGGAGCTAAAGTTCTTACAAATGCTATAAATCTAGCAAAAATAATAGTTTTACCACCATATTTATTAAAAAAATAATTAGTCTTCTTTAAGTATGAGGCTTTTAGGATTTTGGCATCTGGAGTAAAGATTTTTTCTCCAATTAATTTTCCTGTTATATAGTTGAAAGAGTCCCCAGCTATAGCAGCTATACATATTGTAATAATTGCTGTATGAATATTTATACTAGTGGCAGCGGCCGTTACTCCAATAGCAAACAATAGAGAATCTCCAGGAAATAATAGTCCAAAAACTATACCAGTCTCACAAAAGATAACAATGAATAATAAAACATAAAACCAAGGACCTAAGGTATTAATAAAGTAATCTATATAAGAATTTAAATGTATTATCATATCAAGCATGATTATGTTTCCTAATTAATTAGCTTTATTGATAAAGCATGAATATATTGCATTAAATTTCCTAAGCTCTTGTATATTTCTTGATGAGCTTTCAATCTACTTAGATTATTTAGTTCTTTAGAATTTATTTCAATTAAAAAGTGATATTTACCTTCAATGAATCCTTTATGCTTTTTATGTTTATGTGTTTCATCAACAATATTTATTTCTGCATTACTATCTATTTTTTCTAAAATATTTTGTTTTATCTCTGTAGCAATCGCAGAAGAGTTCATTCTATAAAATCCTTGTAGGTGTAATAATTACATCAAGAGCAATGTCGTGACTATCTATGATAATATCATTATTTTGCTGTTCATCAAAGGCAAGACCTATAGCTAAAGGAGAATTAAAAGACTTTTTAAATTTGAAAGAGTAGTCATAAAAACCTCCCCCCATACCCATTCTGTATTTTTTTTCATTAAAGCCAACTAATGGAACTAAAATTACATCGAGTTCCCAAGGAGCGAATATATCTTGTATTGAATAAATAGGTTCAGGAATGTTAAATTTGTTTTGACGATATTTGATAGTATCTTTTACAAACCATAGGCCACGTTTTATAAATGGGTGTATTATTGGGAGATAAACCTGAAAGTGTCTGTTTAAAGTGCTAGTGTCAACTTCATCACGAAAAGAGCTGTAGCTTGCTATTTTTATATTTTTATCAAAATTATCTTTTAGATATTTTATGGCTTTAAGATTAAGTTGTTCAGATAAAAACCATTTGTTTTCTAGATTTCTTCGTTTTTGCAAAAGCTCTTGTCTAAACTCTTTTTTTATCATAAAGGGTGGCTATCCAGATTGTCGTTTTAACTCAATGTCCTTGATCCCAGGACAGTAAAAGTGGGTGTCATAATTTTATCGTTGGGCTTCTTTCTGGCAAATGCAAAAGCATGCACTCTAGATAAAATACCAAGACTCCCTTTGTAAAATGTATCGGCTCAAGATTGAAGCTAAATCACAAACAATCTAGATAACACTATAAACTTCAATGTAATTATAAATGTTTATTATGTATTGTAGCAATAACTTTTAATAGCTATTTAGGTTTTATTTTAATATTAATCTACTACTAAAAGGCTAGATGAAGTAAAATGGCTATTAGAAAAAAATAATATATTTTAAAATATTTCTATGGAAAATAAAAAACCTAGTTATTCTGATGTAACAGAAGCTTTAAGAGTTATGCAAGCTTTAACAAACTCTTCAGAGGCTCATGGATTATTGTGTGCATTATTTAGTTTTGGTGCAGATGTTAAATTTACAGCATGGGCTGATTCATTGATGACGAAATCTATAGAGGATGGTGACGTTGTTGCAACTTCTGCGATTAGTGTTATGAAAAAACTCTATGACTATACTAAAGAGCAATTTGATGAAAAAGGCCTTAGCTTTGATTTATTTATACCAGAAGATACAGAAATTTTAAGTTATAGAGCAGAAGCATTAACATATTGGATAAAGGGTTTTTTATCTGGTGTGGGCTTGTTTGGATTAGATTATGAAAATAGTAATTCAAAGGAAGTTAAAGAAGCAATACGTGACCTTATGCAAATTTCTTATATGGATTATGAAGCTTTGGATGACGGAGATGCTAGTGAAGAAGACTTTATGGAGCTCGTTGAATATACAAAGGTTGCTGTGTTGCTTATAGATAGTGAAAGTGTGTAAATAATTTGTGATGAAAGATAAATATAATATTGTTATTGTCGGTGGAGGAGTTGTTGGTCTTCTAACATCATTATCATTAGCTAAACAAGGTTTTCAAATTTTACATATTGAAAGAGATGCATTAGTGGTAAAAAATGATACTAGAAGTTTAGCCTTATCATATTCATCAACAGCAATTTTAAATGCCTTAAATCTTTGGTCAGAAATAGAGGGTGATTCCCAACCGATAAAAAAAGTACATGTATCTGATAAAGGAAATTATGGTAGGGCAGAGCTTTCTGCTGAAGAAGAAAATCTTCCTTTTCTAGGGTATATTGTTAAGATGAAACTATTGTTAGAAGTTGCTCTGAAAAGGGTATCTGAGACTAAAAATATAACAAAAGCATTTTTAACTACAGTTGAATCAATTTCAGAAGAACAAAATGAATATGTTTTAAATATTAGAGATTCAGAAAATAATCATAAAAAAGTTAAAGCTGATTTATTTATAGCATGCGACGGCGCTAATTCCAGTATTAGAAAGCAGCTTGGTGTTTTAGCTGATACAAAAGACTATAAACAAGATGCTATAGTTTTTGATATTGATACTGAGTTGGATCATCAGGGTGTGGCTTATGAAAGGTTTGTAGGTGATGGTGTTTTAGCTCTTTTACCAAAAGATGATAATAAGATGGCTTGTGTCTGGACTGTAGATAGAGCAGAAGTAGATTCTATAGTTAAATTGTCAAATCAAGAATTTAAGAACTTTGTGCAAGAAAGATTTGGATATAGATTGGGAGAATTTATTAATATTTCAAAACCTATGGTTTTTCCACTATATTTAGTACAGTCGCAAAAGGTTTTTAAAGATAATGTTTTATTTTTTGGAAATGCCTTACACTTCCTTCATCCAGTTTCTGGACAGGGCTTAAACTTAAGTGTTAGAGATATTGGCTGTCTATATGATTTATTTAAAGACTTAGATATAACAGATAAACAAAAACTTACAAATGTTTTACAAAATTTTGCAGATCTAAGGAAATCTGATCATAATAGGACTGTAAAAGTAACACATAGTTTTATACAGTTGTTTGTATCAGACAATTTTACTCTAAAAACACTTAGGAATGCAGGATTACATTTACTACAAAGAAGTAAAATAGCTAAAAAAACATTTAGTAGATTAATGATGGGTAAGCTTAGTAAAGGCTCAACATTAATGAGAAAGGTCGTAGAATAATGTTACAGAAAGATGTAGTAATAGTTGGTGCAGGTATGGTTGGCTTGTCACTAGCATTAGCTTTATACAATAAAGGTATCCAAGTAGTAATAGTAGAGGCTGGTAAAATACATGCTAAAAAATTGTCTAATGATAGGGTTGAAACACGAGTTAGTGCAATAAATCATAATAGTCAAAACTTTCTTAAAGAGCTAGATGTATGGAGTTCTATAAAAGATGAAAGAGTTTCTCCTTATTATACGATGAGAGTGTGGGATGATACTCCAGATGAATATATAAACATTACAGCTGAAGAAATATCAGAGCATAGCCTTGGGCATATTGTAGAAAATCAGCTTATAGTAGACTCACTTTTAAATAAAATTAGATCAACAGATATACAAATATTAGAAAACTCTAAGATTAATGAAATACAAAGATATAAAGATACTGTTAGAGTAAAATTTGATGATTTAGAAATAGAAGCAAATTTACTAGTTGGAGCTGATGGAGCTAACTCATTTGTAAGGGATTATTTTAATTTTCCAACAAAAGTAAAAGCATATGACCATACAGCTATTGTAGCAACTTTAGAGTTAGAAAAATCTCATGAAGCTACTGCATATCAAAGATTTTATGATAAGGGAGTGTTGGCTTTTCTACCATTAGAAGATCAAAAAAGAGCTTCAATAGTTTGGTCATTAAAATCAGAATATGCGAATTATATTAATTCTTTAGATGATAGCGATTTTGAAAAAGAGCTTTCTAAAGCTATTAATGGAACGCTAGGAGAAGTGAAGCTTCTTTCTAAAAGATTTAGTTTTCCTCTAGCTGAAAGACATGCGAAAGAGTATATCCAAGATAGGGTGGTCTTAGTAGGTGATGCTTGCCATACTATACATCCTTTAGCAGGACAAGGTATTAATTTAGGCTTTAAAGATGTTCAGGTATTAGTAGATGTTCTAAGTGAAGCTTTTGAAAAAGGTAGAATATTAGGTGCTTTATCGACATTAGATAAGTATCAAAGACAACGGAAATTAGACAATACAAAAATGATATATTTGATGAAAGCATTTAAAGAAGTGTTTGCTAGTAATAATAGTGTCATTAGTAGCCTGAGAAAATTTGGTCTAAATTTTGTAAATAAAAATAATTTGGTTAAGAAAACTATAGTTAAACAAGCTTTATAATTGATGTTTTATAATATTTTTTTAAAAAACTTCATTCTTAATATTGATGTTTAATTTTTTTTGTAGTTTTTCAATATAAGAAAATTCAGATTCTTTGATTATTAAAATACTTTTGCCAGATTTACCCATACGACCTGTTCTGCCAGCTCTATGTTGATAGTCTTCTACTTTAGATGGGATATCATAATTTATTACAAAATCGACATCATTAATATCAAGACCTCTAGCGGCGACATCAGAAGCAACGAGAACTTTAATTTGTCCATTTTTGAATTTTTTGATGGTATTAGCTCTATCAATCTTATCTTGTTCACCATGAATAGAGCCAACACCACATTCTAGTTTATCTATTTTTTTTGTGACAAAATCTACATCATTATTTCTATGTAAGAATACTATAGATTTAGCTGGAAATATTTTGTTAAGTAACTTTCGTAATGCATCTGTTTTACGGTTGCCATCAGCAGTAATATAACTATGCTCTATAGTTTCTTTTTCTTTTGAGTTATCAACAAGCTCTAAGTTTTCTATAAAACCATTAGCAATATCAAAGGCATGGTTTTTGATAGTAGCAGAACCTAATATATATTGTAGATTTGTAGTTTTAGAGATGATTTGTTTTAAAAGCTTTAAACTATCATCTTCAAGCATGCGATCTGCTTCATCTATAATGCAGTATTGTAAATGAGCGGCTTTTAGTTTCTTTTGATCAATAAGTTCTAGAATTCTCCCAACAGAACCAACAACAATATTAGGTTTTTTCTTTAATTTTTCTTTTTGTCTGTCTATCGATGCTTTACCAATTAATGCTAATGATTTAATGCCTATGCTTGAGAAAGTCTCATTTATAAAATTACTAATTTGAATAGCTAATTCATGAGTGGGTGTAAAAAATACAACTTGTGTTAGAGGTTTTTTATCTGTTAATAATTTATTTATGATTGGTAAAATATAAGCTAGTGTTTTACCACTACCTGTTGGTGATTTTAGCCAAATATTATTTCCAGTTAAAATTTTCTCAAAGCTTAAAATTTGTGAATTTGTAGGTGTTTTGATATTTTTATTTTCTAATATTTTTATAATATCTTGGCTTACGTGTAAGTCTGAGAATAACATAAATATTTATATTTAAATTATTATATCTACGGATAATAGCATATTAGGTTGATAATGACCTAAATTGTTATATCAATTATTTAAGTTATGGTAATATTTTGCCCAAAAGTTTTTAAAAATATTTTTATTAAATGAAAACAGATGATTTTGATTATAAATTACCAGAAGAGCTGATTGCTAGTTATCCTCTAGAGAATAGAGATGCTAGTAAATTATTGAAGTTAAATAAGCACACTGGCGAGATAGTGGATCATAAGTTTACAGATTTTATAGATTTTATAAATCCTAAAGATTTACTTGTTTTTAACAATAGTAAAGTAATGTTGGCCCGTTTGTATGGTAGTAAAACTACTGGAGCAAAATTAGAGTTCCTAATAGAAAAAGTAAAAACACCAAAAATATTTGAAACACATATTAAAGCAAATCGTTCACCAGTTATTGGAAGCGAAATATATGTGCAAGATACATTAGCTAAAGTGTTTGAGAAAGATGGTGGTATATATCTGCTTGAATTACAAGGTGAAAAAGATATTTATCAGCTTATGGAAGAGTTTGGGCATATTCCACTGCCACCATATATGAAACGTTATGATGAGGCCTTTGATGCTGAAAGGTATCAAACAGTATATGCTAAAGACCTTGGCTCAGTTGCTGCGCCAACAGCAGGCTTACACTTTTCAGACTCGTTAATGCAACAGATAAAAGACAAGGGTATTGATACAGCTTATATAACTTTACATGTGGGTTCGGGAACATTTAAGCCGGTCCAGGTTGATGATGTTAACAATCACAAAATGCATTCAGAAGTTATATCAGTACCAGAAGATGTTTGTGAAAAGATTTGCCAAACAAAAGCAAATGGTGGGAGAGTGATAGCTATCGGCACAACTTCTGTACGCTCACTTGAAACAGCAGGGCAAAATGGTGAAATCCAACCTTATCAAGGCGAGACAGATATTTTTCTATATCCAGGAAAAAAGTTTAATGTTGTGGATGCTATGATTACAAACTTTCATTTACCTAAATCGACGCTTATTATGCTAGTTAGTGCTTTTGCAGGTAAAGAAAATATTATGAAAGCATATCATCATGCAATAGTAGAAAAGTATAGGTTTTTTAGCTATGGCGACGCTATGTTTATTTTTTAGAAAATTAAATAACTATATCTTCTAATCCATCTTTCAAAAGCTTATTTTAATGGCTATAATTCATTCAAAATTCATAAGGAATATCTATATGAAATATATAAAATTAAGTGTATCTATTATATTAATAATATTGCTCGCATCATGCTCAAATGATAATGATAGTTCCAGCTCTAGTACTAGTAGTAGTTCTAATACTGAACATAATGGTTCAATCAAAGAAAATTTTAAAGATATGGGTGATGCTATAGGTCATGGAGCTAGAGACCTTACTAGAACTATAGGACATGATTCAAGAAATATAGTTAATGGTGATTGATACGAGATATTTGTTAGATAAAGCATGATAGAAAAAATCTAATTTATTTCAGTATAATTTTTTATTTCATTATAAAATAGTATTATATTTTTTTTATATTAATAAAGAGTGATTTTTATGCTAAAAAGCGGTAAGCAGATACTTAATGATTTTTTTGATACATTTGAAATAGAATATGTTTTTGGTAATCCTGGTACTACAGAAACTACTTTTTTGGATGTGATTTCAGAAAATAAAAACTGTGAATATATATTGGGTTTACATGAATCTGTTGCAACAGGGATTGCTGCGGGATATGCATTAGAAAGTGGTAAACCAGCTGTTTTAAATATACATACATATCCTGGATTGGCAAATGCTATGAGCAATATGTTCAACGCATATGCGGCAGGAATACCTCTTTTCGTTATTGCGGGACAGCAAAATAGGAAGCATCTTATTCATAAGCCAATATTATCAGGCAATTTAACAGAGCTTGCTAAAACTGCAACAAAAGTACAATATGAAGTACAACATATATCTGATCTGAATATAGCTCTTCAAAGATGCTACTTAGAGTCATTAGAGTCTAAAATGCCAACTTTTTTGTCTATACCAATGGAAATTTATACAGATAAATGTGAAACAGGATATTTTAAGCCAACTAAATTAATAGATAATACTCAAGTTTTAGATTTAGATGAGATTGGTAATTTATTAGATGCATGTGAAAATAGAATAGCTTTTGTTATTGATGCTGAGGTGGTTTGGAGTAATAAAGTTAAAACAAACTTGAGCGAAATAAGTGTTAAATTAGATGCAGATATTTACTTAGCTCCATTTTCTTTGAAAACATCAATTGATATTAATGCTTCAAACTACAAAGGAGTTTTACCAGCTGTTTCTTTAGAGGCTAATAATCTATTATCTAACTATGAAATAATCATTTTATTGGGTGAAAAGATTCAGTCATTTTTACACCATGAAAAACAGACGATACCAGAAGAGTCTACTTTAATTCAGTTTAGCAGTGGAAATATAAGAACTAGATACGATTATCCATTTGATTATGTTATTAGAGGTGATATAGGTAATAATTTAGGAATAATTGCAGACTATTTTAAAAATAAAAATTCAAAGAACAAATCTCCTCTAGTTATAGAAGAAGAAAGTTTTAATAAAGATAGCTTATTATTTGATATATTAAATTATTCTGCTCGTGATACACCTATAGTAATTGAAGGCTCTACTAATCAAACATTGCTTGAAGAAATAACCTACGCCTTAAAATTTTCAAAAGTTTATTATGAACCTAGAGGTGGTGCATTAGGTATGGCTATGCCATTATCCGTTGGTATTTCTCTACATAGTAAAAAGCATAGTATATGTTTTGTTGGTGATGGTGGAAGTATGTATTCAATCCACAGTATCTGGAGTGCTGCTAGATATAATATTCCTGTAATATTTATATGTATTATTAATGATGAATATAAAATATTAAAAGAGCTATGGCATTTGCAAGTCCCAGAAACTCCCGAGCAAAAGTATGTAGGAATGGATATTACAAATCCTAAATTAGATTTATATAGTATTGCTAAAGGTTTTGGAGCTAAAACTATTAAAGCTGATAAAAATAGTTATAAAAATGCTATAGATGAGGCTTTAAAATTCAATGGGCCAACGTTTATAACTATACCTGGTAATGAATGTTAATTATTAATAGGTAAGAAAATATAAGATTTAAAATATGAAAAAAGCATTCTTCTTTGATATTGATGGGACTTTAGTTTATCCAGAAAACAAACAGTTAGTTGTTTCTAAAAAAAGTATAAATGCCATTAATGAATTACGCTCTAAAGGACATAAAACTTTTATAGCAACTGGCAGAACCGAAGCCTTTGTACCAAATTCTGTGTATGAGTTAGATATGGATGGGTTTGTTACTGCTAATGGATCTGTGGTTAGAATTGATAATAAATTGGTTTATGAGAAACTTTTTCCAGAAGAAGCAATTAATAGAGTTTTAGATTTCTGTGAGCAAAATAATCATCCATGGATGTTTGAAGGTGATAAAGCTTACGTTGAGAGTTTAGCCTCAAAAGAATTAAAATATTTTTATAATAGTGTAATAGTTAATAAAGAAAAAATTATTGAATCTAAAAATCTAGATAATGCGATTATTTATAATGCATTGATAATGGCAGACTATGTTAATCTTAATGCTTTGCGTAAAGCGCTAGGTAAAGGATATGTGGTAGCTGAACATTTTTCTTGTGGGTATGTTGATTGTTATCTTGAGAATCATACAAAAGCAGATGGAATATCTAAAGTGATAGAACATCTAGGTCTTGAAGGATATAAAACTTATGCTTTTGGCGATGGTAATAATGATTTAGAAATGTTTGATAAAGTTGATTGTGGTATTGCTATGAATAATGCTTCTGACAAGCTAAAAGCAAAAGCATCTTTGATAACTAAGAGTAATTTTGAAGATGGAATATTTCATGCTTTAAAAGAATTGAATTTAATTTAGTCTAAATAAATCTCTTACTTGGTTTCACAAAAGCTATTAGATAAAAAAGAGGCGAGTTAATAACTGTCACAATATATTTTATAAGCAGAGTAGTAAAGACCATTTCTAAAGCGTATTCCATTGGGATAATTCCAGCAAAAGCAAATCCATATGTTATAAGTGTTGTATCAATAAGCTGTGAAATGGCAGTAGAGCCACTATTTCTTAACCAAAGCCATTTCAATTCTGAATTATAGCTTTTAAATCTTGCGTAAATAAATACATCAAAAAGCTGAGAAATTAGATAGACCAAGTTACCTATTATAATAGCTTTTAGAGCTCCTCCATTAATAGAAAAAAATAAATCCATAGCTTCATTGGTATTTTTATAGTATTCATCAGAGGTTATGCTTTGATAAAGAGTTGAAAAACACATTAAGACAACAAAAGAGAGCCCCGCGAATATTGAAATAAATACGGCTTTTCTAGCTTCATCTTTTCCATATTTTTCATTAAGTAGATCATTAGCTAAAAATATTCCACCAAACATTACATTTCCCATAGTTGCTGAGAATGTATATCCAAAAACAGAGTAATCAATGCCTTTGTTTACTTGTATGTTTGCTGCAATAACACTAATAATTATAAAAACAATAAGCCCTTTTTTGCCAAATAGGCGATATGCTAAAAATGCTATAAAGAAATCTATAATCGTATATAGAAAAAGTAGTTCAAAGTTTGTCACTTCTAGAATCCTTAGTTTTGTTAACCCTGGAGGTATTGCGAACAGGGGAGTTAAAATCTGCTATAATATAGCAAAAACCTGCTTTAATGACAAATTTGAAGGAGAAATAAAGATGAGATTTGCACATACAATGTTGAGAGTTAAGGATTTAGATAAATCTATAGATTTCTATACAAACATATTAGGGATGAAAGTTCTTAAAAAATCTGATAATCCACAATATAAATATACTTTAGCATTTTTGGGATATGGAGATATAAATGCAAATACAGCTTTAGAGCTTACATATAACTGGGGAGATCATGAATATGATCATGGTAATGCTTTTGGTCATTTATGTATGGAAGTTAATGATGTATACAAAACATGTGATGAAATAAAAGCAAAAGGTGGTATAGTAACTAGAGAGGCTGGTCCTGTTAAAGGAGGGACCTCGATTATCGCTTTTATAAAAGATCCTGATGGATACCAAATAGAATTAATAGATGAGAAAGTAAGATAAGTTAATTCAAGGGTAAGAAAAGCAAGATGAATATTTTAGTTATTAGAGGATATAGTAGCGAAAATTCTTTTAAACAAACTATTGATGTAAATAATAAAAAGATTAACCTTACAGTTGTTCATATAGGTAAACCTATCTTGGTTAGAAAAAGACTAAAGCAAATATTATCAGAACATAATTTTGATAATTATGATTATATATATGTAGTATCTATGTCCTCATGTATAACTTCAATAATTGAAGAAAGACATTTTAGTAAGTTATGTATGATTACTCCTTTCTTTTTACATTCAAAATCAGTGCGTATTTTATTGAAATCAGCGCCTAAAGATTTTTTTGGTTGCCACATTCTAATGCTTTTAAATGGTTTTATGGGTAAATTTGATTCTAGAATTAGAGTTATGTTAGCTGAATTAGATATTGTTACAGATAATAAATATTTCGAGAAAGGATTTGAAAATATACAAATTATAACAGGTCTTGGACATTGTCTTGGTGAGGATGGATTATTAAATATTATTAGAGAAGATTTATTAGCTATCGCTGCATAATCTTATTTTGAGAATTCCCAATAAGCGTCTTTTATAAAACTACCTTCTTTATAGATATGTTTAGTTATTTTTAAGTTTTTTAAATCAATATCAAAGCTAAAAAAGCTATTATAATTATCATTCTTTCTTTTGCATGAAAGAGATCCAGCATGTGCAATTATTGGGAACTTTTCATCTATTGGGTTTACATGACTATAGTGTAGATGTCCTGTGCAAATAATATGAATAGGGCGATCTTTAGCAATTTCTATCAAATCTTTAGAAGAATGCAGTGGATTATGAAGATCTTCAATTTTAGATATGTTGTGATGAAACATTAATATATTCCATTTATTCTCATGAGAGAAATAATTATCTATATGCTCAAGTTGAAGACTAGTTAGTTTTCCTTTCTTTACAGATTTTGGATTAACAGAGTTTAAACCAATTACATTAACTAGATCATTTTCAAAAGAAATTTCTTTTGGAAGATTCATGATATTTTTATATTTTGAAAACGGTGAAAAAAAGCGTTTATATAATCTATATAAAGGAACATCATGATTACCTGGTATACAAAGAGTTTTGCAAGGCAAATCCTTAATAAACTCTTTCGCAGCTTTAAATTGATCAGTTTTAGCACGATGTGTTAAATCGCCGGTAACTATTATTAAGTCAGGATTTTCTATTCGAGTGAAGTTTTTAAATTTTTGGATGATATGTTCATCATGGTAACCAAAGTGTAAGTCAGAAATATGTAAAATTTTCATAGCTAGTAAAATACCTTTAGAGCTTTAGGGAGCATAGAAATAGTTAATGGAGATTTTAGCGTAATGACTTCTCCATCTATTCCCGCTTTTATTATGTTATGCTTGGCTTTATTTTCTATTTTAATACTATTGCTTGTTTGCTTTATTTTCCAAAATTCTTTATTCAAATTTGCTTTGAACACATTTTTTAAAGTATTTATATAATAAATTCCCATAGTTTCTGTGATTAAATCCTCTCTTTCAATTGAAATAGGAAAACTTAGTTCATATGGTGTATTACTTATAATTAGCGTATGAGTAGTAATTTCATAATTATTAGAATCATGTTCCAATGTAAGCGTTAGAGGTTTATGTTTGCGTAAATGATGAAAAAAAGCGGGAATATAAGCAAATAGTTTCCCAATGGACTTTTCTAAACGCTCTCTCTTTTTTACAAAATAGGGATAAAACCCTAAAGATATATTATTTATTACTTTCTCATTGTTAATAGAGACTAAGTCAATATTTTTTATTCTGTTTGCTTTAATACTTTCTATTAATTCTTGCACTGTTTGAGGTAAATGGGCATCTTTAATAAAATGATTTAATGTCCCAATAGGTAAGACGCCTAAAACTTGTTCAGGTTTGATGTGTTGTACAGTAGTATGAATAGTGCCATCTCCACCACCTATGATAACAATAGGGTATATTTGAATTTTTTTTAATGTAGAAACAAGATCTTTTGCTTTGATTATGAATTTGTCACAAGAGATATTATTTTCAAACTCTTTAATTAGGTCTTTATTTTTTTTATAGTTGCGACAGTCTTTATTAATTATAACTGCTATTTTCATATATGAATTATTTACACGCTTTATCTAATTCATAGTAGAAGATGTAGTAAGGTTTTACAAGTTTGCTATAAAGCAATGAAGAAGGTTAACCTTTAGATATATTTGAATGATGAATTAGCCAATATATTAGTACACCCCAAATACCAAATACTAAACCAACTAATATCCATATATTTTTTGGTAATAAAATTGTAGTTAGTCTTCTATCTAAAACTTTGGGTATATCTTTTGCAATACTCAATCCACAGAAAATGTGAATAAGAACAGTAAATACTGTAATAATTGGTAAAGCATTTGTTATTATTGTTGATGAAACAGTATTAATATCCATGTTTTCCTTAAAATACAATTTTGCAGTGATCTTGGGAGTGATATGTATTTTTATAGTGTAATTCTATAATCTCACAAGCTTCATCTATATCATCTACTAGATGTAGTAGCATTCTATCTTCATTACTTATTACACCTTTATCAATCATTACTGTATTAATCCAATCTAATAATCCTTCCCAGAAATCTTTACCAAAAAGTATAATTGGCATATATGCTTTTTTCTTTGTTTGTACTAAAGTTGTAATATCAAATAGTTCGTCTAAAGTTCCAAATCCTCCAGGCATAACAACATAAGCCATAGAATGCTTAACAAACATTGCTTTGCGAGTGAAGAAATATCTATAAAATAAAGAAGCATCTTGATAATTATTTGCTCTTTGCTCATGAGGCAGGGTTATATTTAGGCCGACGCTAATTGAGCTTCCTTCATAAGCACCTTTATTAGCAGCTTCCATTATTCCAGGTCCGCCGCCAGTGATAACAGAGAAGCCTTCTTGAGAGAGCCTATTTGCTAGTTTTTTTGTAGCATCATAGTGTTTGTCTCCTTTTCTTAATCTAGCAGATCCAAAAATACTTACGGCAGGAGTGATATTATCTAGTCTTTCATAGCCTTCAACTAATTCAGAGGTTATTTTCATAATATCCCAAGCTGCTTTTGCTCTATCAAAGCTTACTTCACCTCTAGAATCTGTGATAACCTTCTTTTTTTTATAATTAGTACTCATTTTCTCTATAGCCTCAATAAAGATTAAATAGTGATTTTTAAAATAGTATTATTTATAATGTTCTTTATATGCGTTGTAGTAATTATACCTTACATAGGTTTTTACTGCTAAAAAGTTTTAATAAATCCAAAAAGGAGAATGACATGGGTTTTCTAAAAGGTAAAAAAATATTAGTTACAGGTCTTCTAAGTAATAAATCTATTGCTTATGGTATAGCAACGGCTTTACATAGAGAAGGCGCTGAGCTTGTTTTTACATACGTTGGCCAATTTAAAGAAAGGGTAGAAAAGATTGCGGCAGAATTTAATCCTGCAGCTGTTCTTCCTTGTGATGTTACTTCTGATGAAGAAATTAAGAATTTATTTGTAGAGTTAGCTAAAGTTTGGGACGGTCTTGATGGTCTTATACACTCTATTGCTTTTGCTCCTCGTGACCAGCTAGAAGGTAACTTTATTGATTGTGTTACTCGTGAAGGTTTCGCAATTGCTCATGATATTAGTGCATATTCTTTTGCAGCATTAGCTAAAGAAGGTAGAGCGATGATGAAAGGTAGAAAAGCTTCTATCGTTGGTCTTACTTATATTGGTGCTGAAAAAGCTATGCCTAGTTATAACACTATGGGTGTTGCTAAAGCATCTTTAGAAGCTACTATGAGATATACAGCATTAGCTTTAGGTGAAGATGGAATCAATGTAAACTGTGTATCAGCTGGTCCTATCAAAACTTTAGCAGCATCAGGAATATCTAACTTTAAGAAAATGCTTGATTACAACGCTACAGTATCTCCTCTTAAAAAGAATGTTGATATAATGGAAGTTGGTAATACAGTTGCGTTTTTATGTTCAGATATGGCTTCTGGTATTACAGGTGAGAATATTCATGTAGATGCTGGTTATCATAGTGTATTAATGGGTAACGTTCTTTAATATTTTATTTCAAACCTAATTTAACTAAGTCATGGAGAGTAACTACTCCTAAAATAGAGTTTTCTTTATCAATTACAGCAAGACTAGTAATTTCATAGGTTTCCATTTTTTCTAAAGCAAAAATAGCCATATCATCTTGATAGATGGTTTTAGGATTTTCTTTCATGACTGTATTTATAGCTGCTTGACTACTAAAATTGTTTGTTTCAAATATTCTTCTCAAGTCACCATCTGTGAATATGCCGAGGAGTTTGCTATTTTCAGAAATTAGAGTGTGGCCTATACCTTTTTTACTTATTTCTAATATAGCATCTCTAATTGAGTTTGTAGGTTTAACTATAGGAATTTCTGAGCCTTTTCTCATTATGTCTTCAACTTTAAGAATTAGCTTTTTACCTAAAGCACCACTTGGATGAGAGAATGCAAAATCTTTTGCAGTAAAATTTTTAGCTTTAAGTAATGCTATAGCTAGAGCATCTCCTAAAACCAAAGTAGCTGTTGTACTACAAGTTGGAGCTAGGTTGTGAGGACATGCTTCTTTCTCTACATTTAGATTAAGAGTTATAGTGCTATTATTTGACATTATCGAATTAGGGTTACTTGTTATTGTAATTATAGGAATCTTAAGATGTTTTAGCATTGGCATTAATCCCATTATTTCAGAAGAAGTTCCTGAATTAGAAATAGCTATTAAAACATCATTGTTTGTGATCATTCCAAAATCACCATGTCCAGCCTCTCCAGGATGTACAAAAAAAGAGGGGGTTCCGGTACTTGCAAGTGTTGCTGCAATCTTTTTTCCTATATGACCAGACTTTCCCATTCCTGTTACAATAACACGGCCTTTTTCTTTATTATTTGTTAATATTAAATCGCAAGCTTTTTCAAAGTTTTCATCAATTGATCTTTTTAAGTTTTCTAAAGTTTTAATTTCTAAATCAAAAGTTTCTATTGCATTCTTAACATGGTTATTCATTTCAATATCTCCTAAGAAGTAGATGAGAAATATTTCAACTACATGAGTAATATTATATAAAAGTTTTACTTATATACTCAAATCTTACTGCACAATATGTTAAAATTTTTTAAGTTATTTTAATTATTTAAATTTTTATGAAATCTTTTCAAATAAATCCCTCGATACTTTCAGCGAATTTGGCAAAACTAGGTGATGATGTTAAAGCTGTTTTAGAGGCTGGGGCAGATAATATTCATTTTGATGTTATGGATAATCATTATGTTCCTAATCTAACATTTGGGCCTATGATACTTAAATCACTAAGAGATTATGGTATTAAAGCAGGCATGGATGTTCATCTAATGGTTAAACCAGTAGACTCTTTAATAGAGAGTTTTGCAGAAGCAGGGGCGACTAGTATAGTATTTCATCCGGAAGCTAGCGAACATATAGATAGAAGCTTACAGTTAATTAAGTCTTATAATATTCAAGCAGGTTTGGCTTTAAATCCAGCTACAAATTTAGATAGTCTGAAATATGTTGCTGATAAATTAGATAGGATTTTATTAATGTCTGTAAACCCTGGTTTTGGTGGGCAGAAGTTTATTCCAGCAATTTTAGATAAAGCAAAAGAAACATCTCAGTGGATTAAAAATTCGGGTAAGAATATTCTTCTAGAAATAGATGGAGGAGTTAATCCTGAAAATATTGCAAAGATAGCAAAGTGTGGGGTAGATGCTTTTGTTGCAGGATCAGCAATTTTTAATTCTGAGAGTTATGAGAAAACTATTTTAATGATGAAAGAAAATTTAAAACATTTAGGATGATAATGAGCAAGACAATTTTAGTTACTGGAGGAGCAGGATTTATAGGAAGTCATACCGTAGTTGAACTTTTAGAAAGAAATTATAAGGTTATTGTAGTTGATGATTTTTCAAATAGTAAAGAATCTGTTATAGAAAGAATAAAACAAATTACTCATAAAGATTTCTTAAGTTTTAAGCTTAATATGCTTGATAAACTAAAGCTCAGAGAAGTGTTTGAGAAAAATAAAATTGATTCAGTAATTCATTTTGCAGGACTAAAGGCTGTTGGTGAAAGTGTTGAAAAACCAATGTTATATTATAGACATAATATAGATATTACTCTTAATCTCGTAGAATTGATGGAGGAGTATGAAATAAATAATTTAGTATTTAGCTCCTCGGCTACAGTATATGGTATGGATAATAAAGTACCTTTTGTTGAAGGAATGCCTTTGAATGCAGTTAGTCCTTATGCTGCAACAAAGTTAATTATAGAAAGGATTCTTGTAGATATACAAAAAGCATATTCAAATTTCAATATAGCTATTTTAAGATATTTTAATCCTGTTGGAGCACATGCTAGTGGAATTATAGGAGAAGACCCTGAAGGAATTCCTAATAATTTAATGCCATATTTAGCTCAAGTTGGTTCGGGTTTGAGGGATAGGCTTAATGTGTTTGGTGGAGATTATCAGACTCATGATGGTACAGCAATAAGAGATTATATTCATGTAAATGATTTAGCAGAAGGACATATCTTGGCGTTAGAAAAGCTTTATAAGGAGAAAGTCGGTTGTGAAGCTTATAATCTAGGATCAGGAAGCGGTTATAGTGTGCTAGATATTGTTAAGGCTTATGAAGAAGTCTTAGGTAAAAAAATATCGTATAAAATTGTCGATAGAAGAGATGGTGATATTGAAAGGATGTTAGCAGATATTACTAAGTCAAAGAGAGAACTGTCTTTTAATGTAAGTAAATCTTTATATGACATGTGCAAAGATACTATAAAGTGGCAAGAGTATACTAATTTGCACAAGTTATAAAGAAGGTCTTAAAGAATGAAAAACTATATATTTGATTTAGATAATACACTTTATCCATATGATAATGGTCTTTTTGATATGCAACTTCAAAGGATGTCTGATTTTATAAAACTTAAGCTAGATATTTTAGATGATGAAAAAGCAAGTGCTATTAGAGATGAGCTTTATTATGAGTGTGGTTCAACCATGCTTGGTCTTATGAGATATCATAATATAGAATATAAAGAGTTCTTACACTTTATTGATAACATTGAAATAAATCACTTTAGACCTAATAAAGAATTAAATGGAATATTATTAGATCTTAAAGAAAAGAATAAAAACTTATATATTTTTACTAATGCATCAGACTTTCATGCAGATAGGGTTTTAAAGCAATTTGATCTACATCAATTTTTTCATGGCATTTTAACACTTGAAAAAACGGGACTTGTGCCAAAACCAAAGCAAAAATATTATGAAATAGGTCAGCAAAAATTTGGTCTAAATTTTGAAGATAGTGTCTTTTTTGAAGACTCTTCCCATAATCTAGTTACAGCAAAACATTTAGGCATGACTACAGTACTTGTGCATGCGGATAATGAAAAATCAGCTGCTAACTTTTATGATAATGCAGAAATTGATTATTATGTTAGAGATGTAAAATCTTTCTTTAAGAGTGATTATATAGCTACCAGGAAATAACTCTTATATTTTTATCAAGTTCCTTATCAAGCCATGATTTGATTTTTTCTATATCTTCAGAAGTCTGTAAACCTGATTTTGCATCAGGATATTGTATAACTTGACTTGAGTTTATCAACGCATATTTTATGGCTTCAGAGATTTTTTTATTTTTGTATATGTTAGCACAAAAAGTAGAGCTGAATGCGTCTCCAGCACCTAGTGTATTTACTACATTTTCTGTATAAATAGCTTCTGAATGATAGAGACATTCTTTAGTTGCTGCATAAACACCTTTTTCTCCATCTGTTACTACAATAACGCGAGGACCTAGATTTAAGCATAGTTTAAAAAAGCTTTTTAACCTAAAGGTTGCATCTTGAAAAATTGCGGAACTAGTTTCAATTAGATTGTCATTTGTATCATCTCTAGCTTCAATTACATCAGAATCTTCTGTTGAAAGTAATGACATCATAAGCTTCCTTGCTTCTTGGTAATTTAAAACAAGAGTATCTATGCCAAACATAGAGTCTTTAATAAAACTCTCCCCAACATCCAACTGGCTGGATCCAGGATTTATAGCGACTTTTACATTATTTTCTGAAGCAATTTTAACTATTTCTGGAAGCCTGGCTGCGGAGGCCTTACTTAATGAGGTTATATATATAAAGTCACTGTTTTTAATAGCATCATAAGGAAGATCATCTTTTAGAATATCTCTATTAGCTCCACGATATGCAAAAATAGTTCTATCTCCTCCTAATGAAGGTATTACATATGAAGTTGCTGTTCCATAAGTATCAGAATATCTAACATTTGAAGTATCTATTCCTAGATCCAATAATTCTTTTATTATTTTTTCACCGGCCATATCTTTGCCAACTTTTCCAAAGAAGCTAACATCTAATCCTTGTTTTTTAAAGCTAACAGCTGTATTTGTAGCACCACCACCAGAAAAAGAATTGTGTTCTTTAACCTCTATTTTTGCACCTTCTTCTAATAGCATGAATGATTGATTACTATCTTTCCTTTGCATATTCATAGTAAGCATTTCTTCATATTCGATAATAGTGTCTAAAGTTGCACCACCGATAACTAGGGTTTTTATGTTTTTATCCATAAGTAAAGCGTTCATAAAATCTCAAACAATTAAGCGAATTATAGCATTTATATAAGAGTATAATAAGTTACTTTATATACTTATTTAGAGTAATTTTTATAGAATTATTAACGATAAATTAGTATTATTTTATATGGCTTAAAATTTAAAGTTTAGTGTAGTTTATTTTTATTAAAGGAGATTTAATTAATGCCTTCTAAAGTAGATTCTAAAGAAGAAAGAGGTTATATAATCCCTATTGGGGGAAGAGAGGATAAGTTAGCAAGTCCTACAGTGTTACAAAAGTTTATTGATTTAGCTGGTGGCGCAGATGCTAAAATAGCTGTGATTCCTACAGCTTCTAAGCTTCCAGATACTGGTGATGAATATGTTAAAATCTTTAATTCAATGGGAGTTAAAGATGTTTACAATCTGAAAATCGAAACTAGGCTAGATGCAACAGTAAATGAGGAGTATTTAAATACGCTGAGTGAATGTACTGGTGTATTTATGACAGGAGGTAATCAATTGTTACTTTCTACAACTCTAGGAGGCACACCTATTGCCCAAATGATTAGAAGGTTAAGTGCTAGAGGTGTTCATGTCGCTGGAACTTCTGCTGGAGCGGCATTTATGTCTGGCTTTATGATTGCTAGTGGGCAACCAGGTCTTATGCCTAGATGTAACATGGTTAGTTTAGCGCCAGGATTAGGGCTTACTAACAAGTTATTAGTTGATCAACATTTCTCTCAAAGAGATAGGTTGGGTAGGTTACTAACAGCATTATCTTACAATCCTTATATGGTTGGTATTGGGATAGATGAGGATACTGGGGCATTTTTAAATCCAGAAGGCGTTGTTGAAGTGGTTGGTAGTGGTATGATAACAATAGTTGATTTTTCTCATCTTAAGCATTCGTCTATGCATAATGCTAGAGATGATGACCCTATTAGTTTAGTTGATATCAGAATGCATTTACTTCTTGAAGGCCAAAGATATAACTTGAATACTCATCTTGTAGAATTTTAATCATTTGTTTTTCTCTTTTTATATAGTTCATATATAATTTTTATAAATAAATTTTTACTCAGTGCAATTATTATGCAAAAAATTATTATCCATGGCGGATGTGGCGCAAGAGAGGATAAAAACACTAGTTTTTCAGATTATCATGAGCATTTATTGTCGATTATTAAAAAATCATATGAATATTTAGTACAAGTAGATGATGCTAGAAAGGTGGCTATATTTGCAGCTAAACTATTAGAAGATGATGATATATTTAATGCTGGTACAGGATCTAGAGTTCAGCAAGATGGACAAATAAGAATGTCAGCATCTATTATGGATAGTATTAGAAAGAAATTTGCAGGTGTCATAAATATTCAGAATGTTAAGAACCCTGTTGATGTAGCTAATAAATTGGCAGAGCAACATAATAGTGTATTGGCTGGACAGCAGGCTACAGATTTTGCTCATAATATTATGGATTTAGAGGCTTATAACCCTATGACAGAAAAACGTTGGAAGGAATATTTAAGCCTGAAAAAAGGATATACAGGAACTATAGGTGTAGTAGTCCTTGATTCTAAAAACAATATCTGCGCAATAACTTCAACAGGTGGAGCAGGTTTTGAATATCCTGGGAGGGTTGGCGATAGCCCAACAGTAGCTGGGAACTTCGTTAATGATATTGTGGGAATATCTTGTACTGGTATAGGTGAGCATATTGTTAATGAAGGTGTTGCTGTAAAAATTGCAACAAGAGTTAAAGATGGAATGAGTCTTGAAGAGGCTGTGGATAAGTCTATAAATGAAAGTGACGAGTTAGGGTATTATGTTGGATTGATAGCTTTAGATAAAAAGGGCAATATCTATTCAGGATCAACTAAAGTTGCACAGACGTTATATGCTTATGCAGATGGCAACAAAATTAGAACTTTTTACGAAGAAAAAATGTAAAAAACATGTTGACTTAGAATAGTCTATATAGTTTAATATACGTCATTGGCCAGATAGCTCAGTCGGTAGAGCAGAGGACTGAAAATCCTCGTGTCGGCAGTTCGATTCTGCCTCTGGCCACCACTAATTAAAATATTGTCGGAGCATAGCGCAGTTTGGTAGCGCATCTGGTTTGGGACCAGAGGGTCGGGGGTTCAAATCCCTCTGCTCCGACCATTTTTGTGCGTCCGTAGCTCATCTGGATAGAGCATCGGCCTTCTAAGCCGAGGGTAGCAGGTTCGAATCCTGCCGGACGTGCCATTACATAGTAAGAGATGTAATGGTGGTTGTAGCTCAGTTGGTAGAGCCCCGGATTGTGATTCCGGTTGTCGTGGGTTCAAGTCCCATCAATCACCCCACAATATTGCGGACGTGGCGAAATTGGTAGACGCACTGGATTTAGGTTCCAGCGGGCAACCGTGGGAGTTCGAGTCTCCCCGTCCGCACCATTCAAATTTAAAATTAAGCCCAAACTCTAAATAATCATTGTAAAGACTATAAATACTTATTAAAGTATAAATATGTATATTATATTTATTTTAGAATGATCAAATTCTCAAAAAAACATGTATTCTTTGCCGCTACTAGTACTATAGTAGAGTGGTATGACTTTATGCTCTTTGCATATTTGACTCCAATTATTGCACATAATTTTTTTCCACATGTAGATAAGTATGCAGGAATCTTGATGACTTTTGGAGTTTTTGCTGCCGGTTTTTTTATGGGTCCCATAGGAAGTATGGTTATGGGGAGTGTGGGAGATCGTTTGGGTAGGAAAAGAGCATTAGTAATATCTTTATTAATGATGATTTTCCCTATGTTGGTGATTGTTTTTCTACCAACATATAATAGTATAGGTATTTTAGCCCCTTTAATATTGATATTGATGAGACTTTTTCAAGGATTCTCAATAGGTGGGTCTTATGGTGGAGTAATGGTTCTTATGATTGAGTCAGCAAAATCTAATCGTAGAGGGTTTATTGCAAGTTTTGCGACTATGTCGTCTGGTACTGGCGTCTTTTTTGCATCTCTAGTGGTGATGATATTATCTGGGATATTAGGAAGTACTGCTTTAGATATTTGGGGTTGGAGAGTAGGGTATTTAGTTGGTTTGATTTTGGCAATAATTGCATTAATAATGAGACTGATCATACCAGAAAGTCACTCTTTCGAAAAGCTTAAAGAAGAAGGCGGAATCGCATTAACTCCAGTTCGCTCAATGTTTAAAGAGCAGGCAAAACCTTTGTTTTTTGCTATAGCATTGTCAGCATATGGTAATATTGCATATTATTTAATTTTGTCGTATCTAGAAACACACTTTATTGATCTTGGTTATTCTGAATTTTTTTCGTTAGCTATAATTACAGTTTTTAGTTTATTATTTTCATTCTCTGCACCATTATGGGGTTTAATGAGTGATTTCTTTGGTCGTAAAATATTAGTTAAAATTTCAATAGTGTTATACATAATATTTTCATATCCCGCATTTATTATGATGACTATGGGACCTGTTTATCTTGTACTTTCTACGGCTATATTAAGCATTCCACTTATGCTAATTTGGGGCTCATATGGTGCAGCAGCACCAGAGTTATTTCAAGCTAGATACCGCTATAGTGGTAATGCTTTGAGCTATAATATTGGGAATTCTTTTTTTGGTGGGACAGTACCTTTTGTTGCAACTCTATTATTAGTCATTGTAGGTAGTGCTTCAGCTCCTGCTTGGTTATTGATCGTTTCATCAATAATAATGATTCCAATAGTTTACTATATGCCAGAAACGAGATTTAAAGAAGTTTAGTAAATATTACATTTTATCTGTTACTTTATATAAATCTTTTATAATGATATAATCTTGGCGATATCTTATTGTTAATATAAGGATGTAGTTTTGGACTTTTTATTAGTAGCTGGCGTTTTTGTGGCTTTAGCTGTGTATTTAATAATAGAAAATATTTTTCACAATAAAAGTATAAAAAGTGTTCCTATAAGAATTCATGTTAATGGAACTAGAGGAAAATCAAGTGTAGCTAGACTAATAGCTGCAGGTGTCAGAGCTGGTGGTTATAGGACTGTTGCTAAAACGACAGGAACATTGGCAAGATATATAGATACGGATGGTTCTGAAACACCAGTTTTTAGAATTGGTTATAGTAATATTGCAGAGCAGATAAAAATACTTTTTAAAGCAAGAAAAGCAAAGGCTGATGCCATTATTATCGAATGTATGGCTTTACAGCCTCTTTTACAATCTCTTTGTGAAAGAAAGTTAGTAAGAGCTACTCATGGAGTTTTGACAAATGCGCGTCCAGACCATTTAGATGTTATGGGTCCTACTGAAAGAGATGTTGCGAAAGCCTTAGCTGGAACAGTTCCTTTGGGGACAAAATATTTTACTGCTGAGGATGTTCATTTAGATTTTTTTGAGTATGCATGTAAGGATAGAGGTACAGAGCTTATAGTCGCTACTCCAGAAGATGCTGAAAAAATAACAGATGAAGAAATTAACAAATTTGTTTATTCAGAATTTAAAATTAATGTGGCTTTAGCCTTAAAAGTGACAGATGATCTTGGAATTCCAAGAGATGTGGCTTTAAAAGGAATGTGGGAAGCAACTCCAGATCCGGGAGCGATGACAGAGTATAATTTTGATATCCAAGGTAAAGAGATTAATTTTGCAAATGCTTTTGCAGCAAATGATCCAGTGTCTACAAAAATGCTTTGGGATAAACTTTGTAGTAAGTACGAGGCATGCGATAAAAAAGTTCTTGTTGTTAATTGTAGAGATGATAGAGAAGATAGATCTAAACAAATGGCAGAAGCTGCTTTAGAATGGCAAACTCAAGATCTTATTGTACTTATTGGTACAGGAACAGAGGTGTTTACTTCTTTTTATAAAAAATATGCAAAAGCACTTAGCAAGCCTATGGCAAAGGTAATTATTTGTGAAGAAATGACACCAATAGAGATTTTAAATAAAACTGTAGTCGCTAACCCTGGTGATTCATATATCTTGGTTGGTGTTGGGAATATTAAAGATATTGGTATGCAATTGGTCGATTTTTGTGATAATGAACATAAAAAGAAGCATAATTTAGAGGTTTAACTTGTTAAGGAGTTGTTGTTTATGGATCCGTTAACTCTCTCGATAGGAATTGGTCTTGTCGTTGGTTTAATATTTGTTTCATTTTTAGGGCTTTCTACTGGAGGTATGGTCGTACCAGGTTATTTTGCTTTAGAAATGGGTGCTCCTGATAGAGTTATAATAACTATAATAGTTTCAATAATTATTTTTGGTATTATACGCTTTATGTCTAAATTTATGATTATCTATGGAAGAAGAAGGATAGCATTAACAGTTTTGCTTTCTTTTATTATAGGTTATTTATCAAATATCTTTGTTGCTCCATACCTTGGTACAAGCTATTTTTCTAGTGATTTACAAGTTATTGGATATATCATACCAGGATTAATTACTCTATCTATAGATAGACAAGGGCTTATAGAGACGATAGGTTCTTTATTGATAGCATCTGTAATAATCCGTTTATTGTTAATTGTATTAATAGGTCCACAAATAGTAGGGATATAAAATGAAAAATATGTATTGGCATAGAAAATTTTTGTCACGTTACATTATAGTTTTCTTATGCGCATTTATGATAGTTTCTTTATATATAGTTGAAGGAAACCTTGTTGTAGAAAATAAAGGAATGACACAAAAGCTAGAAGCCGCAAATATTGCTTTTAATGCTTTTAAAACTACACAAAGAGAATTTTTATCAAAAGGTTATTATTGTAGTAAGGTTGGCGATGTTTCTTGTACTGGTTTGATTGGTGAATCTATGACAGAAATAACAACTGATTCTGGAGATCTTTACGCTAAAAGGTCATCAGTAAATCCTAATATAGCAGCTTTATTTGTTAGTTGGCTAACGCAGTTAGATTTAAAAGAAGGGGATGTGGTGGCTGTTCAAGAAACAGGATCATATCCTGCTCTGGATATAGCTATGCTATCAGCAATTAAAGCATTAAAGCTTAAGCCAATTATCATTTTCTCTGTAGGATCTTCACAGTTTGGTGCAAATAGACCAGACTTTACATGGCCAGATATTTATAAGAATTTGGTTAAAAATGGAGTTTTTGATTATGATATTTTAGGCATTACTTTAGGAGGTTCAAGAGATACTGGTTATGGAATGTCACCAGCGGCTATATTGAAATTAAATGATGCTGTTAAAAGAAATGGTTATAAATTGATAAATGTTCCATATAAAGATTCTACTAATAGATCTATAAAAACAAGAATGGAACTTTATAAAAAAGCTATTGGAGATGATAAGATAAAGGCTTATATTAATGTTGGTGGAAATATGGCTTCTATTGGTCTTAAACAAATAGATACAAATAAGAATACTATAGAAAGTAATGATAAAAAGGATGATGAAAAAGAAACTAAAAAGTTTGTTCGTATATCTAGTTTTCCACCAGGTATAACTAAAAAACTACCAATAGAATATAAAAATGTAAATTCAGTGGCAGTTAACTATTTAAAAGAGGGTATTGCTGTTGTGAATATTAGAGATATTAACTCTTCAATTGTTGAAAAATATGGAATAACTTATAATCCAACTACAATGACACCCCCTGGTCAAGGTGCTATATTTGCACAAAAAAAATATAACACAACATTAGCAGCTATATTGTTAATTATAGATATTATATTAATAACTGTTGTAGCAATTCTTTCAAGAAGATATCTTATTTCCTATAAAACTAAATAATTGCTTTGGTCTTTAAATCTAATTATTATATTTATACAAGTTTATATAGTAGGTTCTTATGTTTAGCTTTTACCATTTAAATAAATTAATTTGTGAATACTTATCGGAATCTGACAGACTAAAGATTGCTGAGGCATATATTTTTGGTGCAGATGCTCATGAAACACAAGTTAGAAGCTCAGGAGAACCATATTTTACGCATCCTGTTGCGGTAGCATGTATCTTAGCAGATATGATGTTAGATGCAGATACAATAATAGCAGCATTATTGCATGATGTTATAGAGGATACAGAATATACTTTTACAGATATAAAAAATAAATTTGGATTAAAAGTAGCAGAATTAGTAGAAGGGGTTACAAAGCTTACTCAGATTAGACATAAAAATAGGGCAGAACAGCAGGCAGAAAATTTTAGAAAAATGTTATTGTCTGTTACAAAAGATGTTCGAGTTATTTTCATAAAGCTTGCTGATAGGCTTCATAATATGAGGACATTAGCTCCATTAAAGCCAGAAAAGAAAAGAAGAATATCAAAAGAGACTTTAGAAGTTTTTGCACCTATAGCTCATAGACTAGGTATCAATACATTAAAAGAACAGTTAGAAACTTTAGCATTTGAAGGAATGTATCCATATCGCTATAGAATCTTAGAAGAAAGAGTTAGGCAAGTAGAAAAAAATAAAGAAAAAGTATTCTATGAAGTAAAGGAGACTTTAAGTAAAAGGCTTGGTACATTAATTACAGATAAGAGTATAAAAGGAAGAAAAAAAACTCTTTATAGTATTTATAATAAAATGAAGAAAAAAGGAATGCCTTTTTCTGAAATAATGGATATGTACGCTTATAAAGTAATAGTTCCTAGAAGAATCGATTGTTATGTTGCTTTAGGTAAAGTTCATGAGGCTTATAAACCTGTTCCACAAAAATTTAAAGACTATATAGCTACTCCAAAAGTAAACGGCTATAAGTCATTACATACAGTAGTTTTAGGACCATATAATATTCCTATGGAGATACAAATTAAGACTCAAAGGATGGATGAATCTGCTGAATTTGGGGTCGCAGCTCATTGGAGTTATAAATCAGGTGAAAAGAGTGATAAGTCTCTAAAAAAATGGCTTAAGAGAATTTCTGATATACAAGTGTATACAGCAAGCTCGGTAGAGTTCTTAGAGAATGTAAAAAAAGATCTATTTGATAACGATGTATTTGTATTCACTCCAAATGGAGAAATCATAGAATTACCAGCAGGGTCTACATGTGTTGATTTTGCATACTATATTCATACAGCTGTAGGAAATAGATGTTTAGGAGCAAAGGTTAATAGGAAGAATGTTCCTCTAAATTATAGGCTTAAGCAAGGAGATAGTGTTGAGATTATTACATCTCCAGTGGCTGACCCAAATCCAGCATGGCTTAATTTTGTAGTTACGGGTAGAGCTAAAGCTTCTATAAAATCATATATAAAAGAACAAAGCACAAATGAAAATTATATTAGAGGTAGAGAGATTATTTCTAATGAATTAGCTAAATTTGATATAAATATAGAAGAAATTCCATCTGAAGTGGTTGATGGTGCTTTATATAATTATGAAAGTATAGAAACAATAAATAGGTTTTATTTGGATATAGGTCTCGGATTAGTTGAGAAAGATAACTTTATAGATTTTATTGTTAAACATATATCAGATTCTATAAAAGAAGAAGAATTTGATGAAGCTGTGATAAGACTTAGATATGGAGATGACCTTAGAATTGCTAACTGTTGTTTACCTATTCCTAATGATGATATAAAAGCTGTCATAGTACCTGGAGAAGGTATAAAAGTTCATAGATCAAGTTGTAATATTGCATATAGAGACTTAGCTAAAGAGGGTTCTAAAGAGACTTTTTCTAAATGGATTTCTCATGATGGCGATGAGGCGAGCTTTAGAGCAAGAATGATTATTACAATAAATAATATATCAGGAGCAATAGCAAAAATAACAACCGCCTTTGCCAGAGAGGGTGTTGATATTAGAAGCTTTAGTGTTTTAAGTATGAGTAACTCTATTGCTGTCTTAGAGGCTGTAATAATTGTTAAAGATACAAAAGAATTTTATTTATTATCTAGAATAATTAGAAAATTAGATATTTGTTTAAATGCTGAAAGAGGTTTAAATAAAGACTAAATATTTGTCCTACAGTTAAATGCATGAGATATAGTTTGTTGATCTAAGTACTCTAGCTCCCCTCCAAAAGGAACACCAAAGCCAATTCTAGTAATTTTAATATCTTTATTCCTGATCATCTCAGATATAAAGTGCGCTGTTGTTTCACCCTCTACAGTTGGACTTATAGCCAATATTATTTCTTCAACTTTTCTAGATGTTATGATTTTCTCTAGAAGGTCTAGCTTAAGCTCTTTGGGACCAATTCCATCTAAAGGAGAAAGTCTTCCATTTAGTACAAAATATTTACCTTTAAAAATATTTGCCTCTTCAATAGCAATTAAATCAAGCATGTTTTCAATAATACATAATTTAGTACTATCTCTTCTTTCATTTGAGCAAATATCACAAATCTCTGATTCAGTTAGTATCTGACAAACATTACATTTTTGAATATGATTAACAGCATCTAATAAGGAATTAGCAATTTGAATAGCAGCATCTGGAGACTTATCTAAAAGATGTAATGCTAGTCTTTGAGAGGTTTTTTTTCCTACGCTGGGAAGTTTTTTTAAAGAGTCAATTACAGCGATTATTTTAGGTGAGAGTATATTGTTTTGCATATATAGAATAATTAGAATGGAAATTTCATGCCTGCAGGTATATTTATACCAGCTTCTTGAGCCATTTTATTTAAATCTGTTCCAGAGCTTTCTTCTACCTTTCTTACAGCACTATTAACAGCTGCAGCAATTAAGTCCTCTAGCATTTCTTTATCTTCAGACATTAGGCTATCATCTATGCTAACACTTTTAACATCATACTTACCTGTCATAGTGATTTTAACAAGACCAGCACCAGCTTCACCTTCAACTTCCATTTTATCTTTTTCTTCTTGAGCTTTTTTCATTTGCTCTTGCATTTTTTGGGCTTGTTGCATTAATTTAGACATATCGAAATTCATTGTTTTCTCCAATTAATTATTTTAAAGTCTGAGCTACTATATTTAATATTTGTGCTGTACTATCTTTTATCAAGGTTTTTCTTGCATTTTCTGAGATATTTATAAGTTTTTCTTTATTTAAAGCGAGCTCTAAAAGTATATTTGATAACTCTTCAAGACTGGCTTCTTCTTGTCGCAAACAGAATCCAGCATTATTCTCTACTATTGTATGAGCATTAAAATATTGATGATCATCAACAGCTGCGGGAAAAGGTATAAAAATTGCTGGTAAACCTGATATAGCTACTTCTGATACTGTGAGTGCTCCAGCTCTACAAATAATAACATTAGCCCATTCATATGCTTCAGCCATGTTTTCTATAAAAGGAGCTATTTCTTTAATGTTTTGGTTAGAAATAGAAGAGTAATGTTGTTTTGTGTCATCAAATAATAATTTTCCTGTTTGATGCCATACTGTTATATTAATACCTTTATCCTTTAAAATTTCTATTAAAGAGGGTATTTTCTCATTTATAGCTTTAGCTCCTTGACTGCCACCTAAAACTAGTAAGTTTAAGGATTTTTCATTGCTAAAATTTCTATTGATACCATTAAGCTTTACAATTTCTAATCTAACAGGATTACCTACGATTGAAAATTTCTTTAACTGCTTTTCTTTAAAATAATTATTTAAATTATCAATAGGAAAAGCTAGGCAGACTTGTTTGGCAAATTTAGCTAAAACTCTGTTAGTTAAACCTATTTTAGCATTTTGCTCATGAATTATTACAGGGATTCCTATAAGCTTAGCTGCTATACATGTAGGTCCAGAAACATATCCTCCAAAACCGATAACTAAATTAGCTTTTGTTTTTTTAAGAATAATGGTAGCAGCTAATACACTTGCTGTTAATGTAAATGGTAAAGCAGCTTTTTTTGACAGACCTTTACCACGAATACCAGAACTTTTAATATATTGAATATTAAATTTTCCAGAAACTATTTTTTCTTCCATACTATTTCTAGTGCCAACCCAAGTTATATTAGCACCATTTTCTTTTAATGCATGGGCAATGGCTAATGCAGGGAAAATATGGCCACCAGTACCACCAGCAGTAACAATAATATTTTTACCTTTAAGCTTAGATAAATCTGTTTTATATTCCATACAGTCATTATAAATAGATAGATTTGTTGAGATTAAGTTTAAAATATTTTTATGTTATTATCTATAGCAGTAAAAAGCTTTAAATAGAAAGGGCTATAAAGTCCTAGTGGAGATATGAGATGACTGAAATAAAGCAAGATTATTTATATACAGAAACAAATGAGTGGATTAGAGTAGATGGTGATATTGCCACTATTGGTATAGATGATTATTCTCAAAATGAATTTGGTGAGATTGTTTATGTTGATTTACCAAAAGTTGGTCAAAAATGTGAAAAAGATGATGATGTCTGTGTGATTGAATCTGTAAAAACAGCTTCTGATATTTGTTCTCCATTATCTGGTGAAGTAGTTAAAGTTAATGAAACTCTTGTTGATAAACCGAAACTTATTAATGAGTCGTGTTATGACAAGGGATGGTTATATCAATTAAAACTTTCAAATACGGAAGAGTTGAAAGATCTCATTTCTCCAGCGAAATATGTTGAGTATGTGAGTTAATTATATATTTTTTTATTGAGTATTTGCTTTAAAAGATTCTAAATTGAAATGATACTAATTTGTATAGATTTATAAATTGTTTAACTTATCTATCAAGGAAATCATATATTAAGTCTATGAAAAAAATATTGTTACTCATTATAGGTTTATATTTTTCAAGTGTGTCTTTATATGCCGAAAATAATGAGGAGTATGTAAACTTTTGCAAGATATATACACCTAAAAATGTAGCGTACTATGAGACTCATACAAAAATTACAAAAGAATTTTGTTTATATTATTTTAAATTGTGTAATAAAGAGTTTGAACCATTATATGAAAAATCTTGTAAGCTTGATATGAATAGTTATCAACCTTTATATAACACTAATAAAACTATAGCTATGATGCATGTTTTATATAATGATAATTTTGATAGATCTTAGTAAAAAAAGTTTAATGCTTTAGTAAATAATTGTTTTTTAATATGGCTAAGTTATACTATTTTTCAGAGATATTAAGCGATACATATTGGAGGTTTTATTATGTCTGCTGAAGAGTTCCTATCAAAAAAACTACAAAAATTTTCTTTATTAGATATTGCTTTGGTTAAATGGGTTTATTTATTTATTGGTGCATTAACCTGTACACTTTATACACCTTTATTGAACGTTAGTTGGATCTTTTTCTTACTTATGGCATTGATTGCTCAATTTCCTTTACTTATACATTTCTTTACCTCAGAAGGAACTTATATGGAAAAAGCGAGACATTATTTAGCAACTAATAAACCGGCATATCAGGTGTTATTGTTTTTTTCCACATTCTTCTTTGGATGTATGATTACTGTTCTGGCACCTGTTTTAATAACTGTGCCATGGTATGCATACGTAGGGATAATAGTAGTTTTAGCTATTAAGCCAATGACATCAAATATGTTTTGGTAATCTTAAAAAATTAGTTTTCTTAACTTCTAATCTATATATAAATTATCTAGCTATTTTCTGATTTAAGACTAAGCCATCTTGGAATGAATAAGTTCCCACTTCCTTATCAGATACACTAGACTTAATATTTATTTTATTAATCTTTTCATTACTCGTGTAATAGTAAGCTAGTATTGTGTTAAGAGTTTCTTCTCTAACTTGAGGACTTGCTGGAGATCCTTCTAATAATTTAGGCGTTACATACACAATTACCTGATTATTCTCTGTAGAAATTTTATAGACATAACGATTATCTATTAAAGTTTGTATAAACTCTTTACGCTCTTTTTGTAATTGAGCTATTTGTTTAGGAGATATTGATGGAACTATATTCTCTGTAGCATATAACGGATTAAAGCTAAATAAAATAACTATAGCAAGAGTTAGTTTTATAGGGTTAAATTTGGCAAACATATTTTTATATACATATTTAATCTATTGTCTAAAATAAATTATAAATGCGATTAAGAAAAGAAAAAACTTTAATTAAATCAAGAAAATCCAAAATAAATAAATGTTATACTTATGGGTATATCAAAAGCTATAAGGAATTTTTATCATGTCAGGTTTACCAAATTGTCCAAAATGTAATTCAGAATATACTTATGAAGATGGTCAATTATTTATTTGTCCAGAGTGTTCATATGAATGGAATGCAGTAGGGGAATCAAATAGCTCAGATGATGAAAAAATAGTGAAAGATGCTAATGGTAATCTTTTACAAGATGGTGATAGTGTGACTGTTATCAAAGACTTAAAAGTTAAAGGTTCATCTCTTGTTGTAAAAGTTGGGACAAAAGTTAAGAGTATTCGTCTAGTTGATGGAGATCATGATATTGATTGTAAAATCGATGGTATTGGTGCAATGAAACTAAAGTCTGAGTTTGTTAAGAAATCATAAGTGAGTTGATTAGAGTATGTGTCGCTGGTTAATGTATCATGGAAAATCTATAATAATGAGTAAACTTTTAGTTGATCCAGAAAACTCATTAATTCATCAAAGTATTGCTTCACATGAAGGGGTTGTAAATGTAAATGGGGATGGTTTTGGATTAGGATGGTACACAAAGCTTAATAAAAAACCAGGAGTATATAAAGATCCTTTACCTGCTTGGAATAATAAAAATTTAGCTTCTATTGCTTCTCATATTAAAAGTAAAAACTTTCTTGCTCACGTAAGAGCTTCAACCGGTACTCCATCCACAACAACAAACTGCCATCCTTTTAGATATAAAAATCATCTTTTTATGCATAATGGAGCGATCTTTAATTTTAATGAAATTAGACACGATCTTGAATATCTTATAGATAAGAAATATTTTAAACATAGATATGGTTGTACTGATACTGAAGCAATGTTTTTATTATCATTAACTAATGGTCTTATAGAAGATCCTAAAACAGCAATAAATAAAACTATTGAGCAAATATTCAAAATCCAACAACAAAATAATGTACCCCAAGCCATTAAAGCAAGCATAGCATATACTGATGGAAATACATCTTATGCTATAAAAACATCTACTATTAATCATCAACCATCATTATACTATGTAAATTATGAAGATATGCTTGATTCACTAGGCATGGAAAAGCAAGGTCAAAAATATAAAAATAGTTATGTTGTTTTATCTGAACCTTTGCTAAAATCAGAATCTTACAAATATGTAGATAATCATACAATAATCAAAATTTCAGAAAATGAATTTACTATAGAGAAACTATAAGGTATATGAAATGGCTACTTTAAATAAGAAAATTCAAAATGTCACTCCATCATCAACAACAGCTATGGCGAAAGTTGCTAAGGACTTAGCTGAAAAAGGTCATGATGTTGTATCTTTAGCTATTGGCGAACCAGGATTCTCTACTCCAGATGTTATAAAAAAAGCTGGTATAGAAGCAATAAATAATAACATCACAAAATATACAAATGTAGATGGTTTAAAAGAGCTAAGACAAGCTATAGTCGATAGATATAAAAGAAATTATGGAGCTTTATTTTCTGCTGATCAAGTTTGTATTTCTTCTGGTGCAAAGCATAGCCTACATAATATTTTTAACTGTATATTAGAAGAGGGTGATGAAGCCATTTTCTTTGCCCCTTATTGGGTTTCTTATCCGGATATGATTAGTTTAACTGGAGCTAAACCAGTAGTTGTAAAAACAAAATTTGAAAATAATTTTGAAATTGATGTCGCAGAGCTAGAAACATACATTAATGAAAATACTAAAGCTATTATTATAAATAATCCTAATAATCCAACAGGACTTATTTACTCGAAAGAGTGTATTGAAGCATTAGCTAATCTAATTAGAAAATATCCTAATATTTGGATTATAGGTGATGATATTTATGATGAATTATTCTTTGATAAAAGACCAACATTAATATCAGAAATTGCACCAGATTTGGCGGATAGATATGTTATAGCTAGTGGTGTTTCTAAAAATTACTCTATGACTGGTTGGAGAGTTGGTTTTTCAATAGCTCCAGAATTTTTAAATAATGCTATTAAGAAGTTTCAATCACAATCTACTACTTGTGCTTGCTCAATATCTCAATATGCTGCTACTACAGCTATGAATATCCCAGAGGCTGATTTAAAAGTATTTATAGACTCATATAAAGAAAAAACTGATTTTGTTGCTAAAGCTCTAAAAGAAATGCCTCATATTGATGTCAAAAAAGCTCATGGAACATTTTATTTATTCCCTAGTTTAAAAGAGCTTTTAGCAAATACTAAATTTAATACAGACGCAGAGTTTTGTAGAGCTTTTTTACAAGAAGAGTTTGTTGCTATGATGCCAGGATCATCTTTTGGTCTTGAAGACTGTGCTAGAATTAGCTGTGCAAATAAAATGTCAGAGCTAGAAGAAGCAATGAGAAGATTAAAAAGATTCATCATTAGACACACTAGCTAATCAGTGTTAAAATCTCTGTAAAATAATTCATCCTTAAGAATTCATTTCTAATGAAAAAATGTGGTTATATTTCCATTATTGGTCGACCTAATGTAGGTAAATCAACTTTACTAAATAACATATTAAAGTATAAAGTTAGTATTACTTGTAGAAAGCCTCAGACTACTAGACATCAGATTACAGGTATCAAAACTATTGGAGATACTCAGTTTATATATGTGGATACTCCTGGAATTCATAATAAAGAATCTAAAGCTATAAATAAGTTTATGAATAAAGCAGCTACGACAATGATAAAAGATGTTGATGTTATATTATTTGTAATTGAAATGGGTAAATGGACCGAGCTAGAAGATAATATTGTAGTAAAGTTAAAAGATTCCAAAATCCCTATATTCTTAGTAGTAAATAAAGTAGATAAGAAAAAATCTATGGAAGCATCTATGTTTATAGAATCTGTAAAAAATAAATTAGATTTCTATGATGTTACTTATGTTTCTGCCAAACAAGGTCATAATATAAATGAATTAGAAGCTAAGATAGAAGGGCTTTTACCTGAAAGTGAATATTTTTTCTATGAAGAAGATCAAGTCACAGATAGAAGTGTTAAATTTATGGTTTCTGAAATTATTCGTGAAAAAATCATGAGAACTATTGGAAGTGAAGTTCCTTATCAAATAGCTGTAGAGATAGACAGCTACAAAGTTGACCAAGAAAGAAGTATTGTAGATATATATGCTAGCATTTTGGTTGAGAGAGATAGTCAAAAAGGAATAGTTATTGGAGCGAAAGGAGCTAAGCTTAAAAAGATTGGTTCTGATTCTCGTATAGATATAGAATACCTTGTAGGAATGCAGGTAAATTTAAAAACTCATGTGAAAGTAAAATCAGGATGGTCTGATGATGATAGGGCACTTAAGTCACTTGGATATGATTTAATGTAGCTCCTCTAATATGCCAGGGTCTACTATTCATTTAAAACAAGATAGAAAGTACAGGGTTTTTACTTATGCTTTTTGCTTAACATTAACTTCCTTTTTCTGTGTATATTATTTAAGTGGCATTATCTTATTAATTTCTATAATTATTATTTTAATATCTATTTTATTTACTCTTAAAAAGACGGATACTTTAGATGCAATAGTATTACCAATAGATGATAGTTATTATGAGCTAATAGAAAATAAAGTAAAAACTAACTTTTGGTTAGTCAAAAGGAAAATAATAATAAGTGATTGGGTTTATATATTTTTCATGCAAGATGGTTCAAATAAAAAAATTAAAATTTGGTTACATAAATCAAACTTTGTAGAGAAAAATGATATAAGGACGTTAGCTAAAAATCTATTGCTGAGTTAAATGTAAATAATTACTTTGATTTCTTATTTTTAGTTCTAAAAACACTATCCCATAAAGGAAAAGTTACAGCGTAATTTGCTTTTTGATTATAATGATGAATAGCATGATATTTTTTATAGAAAAATAAGATAGAACCTTTTTTTGCTCTAATATGATGAGTTGCATGATGAATAAAGAAATATAATAAAGATCCAATTAAAAAGCCACTAAATATTATACTTCCAAGTGCTAATCCAAATATAAAAAACAAAGGTAGAAACATACCAACTATATATATTGGTAAGGATATAAATGTTGGGTTACCAAAAAGCTCCATTGGAGAGTTATGGTGAATTCCATGCATTCTTTCTAAAAAAGGAAAGCTATGAAATAAAAACCTATGAACTAAATACTCAACAAATGTCCAGATAAGTAATCCTATAAAAAAACATACTATTATGACAAAAAAATTTTTAACAGGTAGTTTTTCAATACCTAAAATTAAGAAACCTAATATAAAAATTGGATAGATATAAAAATCACTCCAATAGCCCATGCGGCCTAATTTTTCTAAGTTAATAAAATCACCTATTAAGAGGGAATTAAAATCTAATCATACAGAATATCACAGGTAGCTTAACTCAACAATAGGAATATTAACTATTAACTAACTATTCATTATTTTTAAAATTACATATATCTAAAAGAGTATACTTCTCTAATCTTTTAATAAAATCATTTGTGGCTTGATGTAATATAGATTTAAGCTTACATTGAGGAAGAAGAAAACATTTTGGATATTTTTCAATAGAAAAGCATTCTACTATATTTAAGGGTTCGAGATCCTTAACTATCTTTGATAATTTTGACTCATAAGCTCCTTGAGATATGGATATTCCACCATCTCTACCTTTATAACTTCTGATGTATTCTAAGTTAGAAAGATTATGTATAACTTTAGTGGCATGATTTAGTTTTATTCCTAAATTATCAGCCAGATCTTTTGTTTTAAATTTACAAGAAGGGTTTGAGCCTAATATTATTAGAACTCTAAGAGAATAGTCTGTAAAAGATGTTAAATTCATGAAAACTTTCCTTAAATTACTTATAGAAGTATAAAATATATTTGCATTAAACATAATATGCATTTAAAATGCATATTATAGCGTATGAGTATAAAAGGATCTATTATGTTAAGTCAAAATACTATAGATATAATAAAAACAACTATTCCTATATTAGAAGAAAATGGAATAGCACTAACCAAATATTTTTATCATAGAATGTTTGTTAATAATCCAGAAATTAAAAAATTTTTTAATCAAGCACACCAAGAAAATAATTCCCAACAAGAAGCTTTAGCTGTTGCTATTTTAGCTTATGCTAAGAACATTGATAATTTAGATGCACTAGGAAGTGCTATTGAATTGATATCTCAGAAACATGCTTCTTTACAAATAAAACCTGAACACTATCCTATAGTTGGTAATAATTTAATAGAATCAATTAAAGAAGTTTTAAATTTAGACAGTAGTAGTAACATTATTTTAGCATGGGAAGATGCTTATAGATTTTTAGCCAATATTCTTATAGGTCGTGAAAAAAAACTTTATGATGAAAATTTAGAGAAATATGGCTGGGATGGTTTTGAGAACTTCAAGATAATAAAAAAAGAACATGAAAGCTCAACCGCTTGTTCATTTTATCTAAAAAATGATAGGTTTAAAAAAATTAATTTCAAACCTGGTCAATACGTTACAGTAAGGTTTCCATATCAAGACACTACAACAATGAGAAACTATAGCATTTCATCTGCAACTGGTGAGGATTATCTAAGAATAACTGTTAAAAAAGAAACTAAAGGTAGTATATCCAATTATTTACACAATGAAATAAAAGAGCACGATAATGTAGAAGTCTCTACACCATATGGAGAGTTTTTCTTAGATCTAAATCAAACTAATAATAAACCAATTGTTTTAATATCAGCAGGTATTGGAATCACTCCTTTAATGAGTATGCTTTTGTCAGAACTAAAAACTAATAATAGAAGAGAAATACTCTTTATTTGTGGTAAAAAAAATAAAGCAGAACACTCTTTTGCAGAAATATTAAAAAATTTAGCAAAAGAGAACTCAAGGTTAAAAACTATTTTCTTCTATGAGAATGGAGAGTCTAAAACAGCTAAACAGGGATTAATAGATTTAGCTGTAGTAAAAGATATGTTAGGAACAAATGATGCTCAATACTTTTTCTGTGGACCTAAAAACTTTATGCTTTCTATACAAGAGAGATTATTAAATAACGGTGTAAATTCTAACGATATTCACTTTGAATTTTTTGGATCAAAAAATGTTTAACTTTATAAACTAACCGGGAGCTTACCAACAGCTTCATTTATAAGCTTTCCACTAGGCTTAGCAAAGATAGTTATAAGGCCTGCTAAAATATTTATTTCTAAATTAGTTTTTGTATAGTTAGTTTGGTCCATTGATGTAGCACCATATATACAAACATAGTTCTCTACATTATCTATATAATTAATATCGTATGGAGTAAGGGCAGCTATGTTCACTGATTTACCTTTAGATAATTTATTAATATTACTATAGATAGAGTTACTTTCTTTTAAGCTTTCAGAAACTATTAAAACTAGATCGGCTTCTTTTATAATTTGCTCTAAGTTCTCGTTTAGATTTTTAGTAGAGATGTTTATATGACAATCATTATCAATAGCTAACTTATTTAATAATCTAGAGAATGCCTCTAATCTAGCATTATCTGAGTCTATAATTAAAACGTTCATATTTTCTCTAAAAGAGTAGGGAAGTAAGCTACTATTTTTTACGATAGTCGTTGCCTTCTTAGCTATTTCCAATTCAACCTTCTTATGATGGTTAGAACCAACTATATTGTTTGCTAAGTTTATCTGATCTTCTTTTGATAAAGTGAATAGAGGGTTGCTATTAAGCTTTTTTTCTTTTTTAAATTTAATAATTCTATCAAAAGACTCATCAACTCTTTTCGCGAAGTTAGAGTCACTATGGTATTCATTTTCAAGAGCTATAAAAAGATTTTCTATTTTTGAAATATCATCTTCTGACCAAACTCTAACTGGCATTACAGCGATATCTGTACCAGCTAAAATAGTTTTTTTAACAGCTTCAACAGGATTTAAGCTTGAGCTTATAGCTTTCATATCCATAGCATCTGTTACAATCAAACCTTTAAATTTAAGTTTTTCTCTGAGCAGTTCTGTAGTTATCTTATAAGATAATGACGCTGGTAAAAAGGCTTCTCCATTGACTGATTTGAATTTAGTCTCATCTAGAGCTGGCACACTAATGTGAGCTGTCATAACTACATCTTCATTATCCTTACATAAATTAATATATGGATATAACTCAACATCTTCTAAAGCTTTCAGATCAGCGTCTATAGTGACAAGTCCTAAATGAGTATCTAGAGCGGTGTTTCCATGTCCAGGAAAATGTTTTAAACATGGTATGATATTAGCTTCTTTATAACCTTCAATACTAGCTCTAGCCATTTCTGTAACCATTTCTGGATTATCTGAATAAGCTCTAACACCAATTATTGGATTTTTAGGATTAGAATTTATATCAACCACTGGAGCAAAGTTTAAATTTATACCTAAAGAATACAGCTCATCACCAATAAGCTTAGATAGTATTTTTGCATTTTCAGGATTAGCTGTAGCACCAAGAGCCATGTTTCCACAAGTGCTAGTTCCTTGCTTTAGTCGATTAACTCTACCACCTTCTTGATCTACTCCAAATAAAATAGGAATGTTAGAACTATTTTGTAAATCTCTTAATAGAGAGATAACCTGCTCATTTGATTCTATATTTTCTCTAAAAAGTATAAATCCACCTAAGTTATATTTTTCAAATAGATTACAAACTTTTTCATTAGCTTGCTTAAATGGTAAAGGTTTATTAGAGTCATCATGTCCCCAATAGCGAAAATCCATCATTATAAGTTGACCAATTTTATTTCGTATAGAATTTGGCATTTTATTAAAAATAATAAAGAAATAAATTATATTGATAATCTTAGCATAGAGAAATTTTTATGATACTAAATTTACATGCCCCAACCATGACTTACTAAAATTTTTTGGCCTGTTAGAGCATTTGTTTTGAATCCCGCTAAAAATATAGCAGTATCAGCAATATCTTGAACTGTGGTGAACTCACCATCAACAGTGCCTCCAAGCATAATATTTTTCATAACTTCTTCTTCAGAGATGTTTAGCTCTTTGGCTTGTTCTGGAATTTGCTTTTCTACTAAAGGAGTCATTACAAAACCTGGTCCAATCAAGTTCGATGAGATATTATGTTCAGCACCTTCTTTTGCTAGAGCTCTTACAAAACCAACTTGTGCATGTTTAGCTGCAACGTAGGCTGCTTTATTTTTTGAAGCAAGGACTGAATGTACAGAGCCTACAACTATAATTCTACCACCAGTTTTTAGTTCAATCATATGTCTCATAGCTGCTTGAGTTACCAATAAAGTACCCGTCATATGGATATCAAATAATTTTTTCCAAGAAGATACACTAAAATCAACAATAGGTGAGATTATCTGAATACCTGCATTATTAATAACAGTATCGATGCGACCAAATTTTTTAACAGTTTCATCAACTCCTTCTTTAACTTGAGCTTCATCAACAACATTCATTTGTACTGCTAAAGTTTCAACCTTATTCTCTTTAGCAATTTCTTCTGCTACCTGCTTAGACTTTTCTAAATCTAAATCAGCTATTACAACTTTGGCGCCTTGTTTGGCAAATTCTTTAGCCATTCCCAAACCAAGACCAGAAGCAGCACCTGTAATCAAAACAACTTTATTCTTAACATTAGACATAACTCTTCCTTAAAAGTTAATAAAAGCTTCAACAAAATTATATATTATGACTAGATTAGTTAGAAGTAAGGTTTATCATATTAATATTCATAAAATAAAAAATGACATATTGTGATTAGAAAGCCTATATTTATTTTAGAGGGAATTAAAATAACCACTTTTTGTATTATTAGTGCAGCGGTTTTTACCTTTCTAGGATTAGACCATCATTCTTTATTAATATTATTTAATATGTCTGTTATGTTTACAGTTGCTACATTTTCACCTAGTAAAAAACCATTGTCACTACTTATTGAAGGAGCTGGAATTATAATAATTTCAACATTAGTTGGAGGAATAATAAGCTTTTACCTACCAGAGTTATCTGGTTTAATTACTATTTGTTATGGCACTTTAGCCTTCTTGATTCCTAGGTTTAAAAGCCAGTCTAATATATTTATTATTGGCGCATTAGTGTTTTCTATTTCTGTAGCATTCCCTTTTGATTTCTATAAAGCTTCTATACTTGCTCTATGCTCTATCATATTAATTATTATATTTTTACTAACTTATTGGATATTTGATAAACACATCATTTATAGATCAAGAACTTACTATAAAAAAATATATAACTCACAACGATACACTTTGTCATTAATATGCTTTAGCTCACTTGTAATAGCAACATTTATAACCTCTTACCTAAAACATTTTAATGAAGTAGGGCATTTGTATTGGATTAATATTACAATTTTAGCTATATTGCAAAGCTCTTCAGAAGGTATGATACGTAAAACTGCAATAACTAGAATAGTTGTTAATGCTATAGGTGCTTTTATTATTATTTTCTTAATGTCTTTTATAATGCCTAACATTTTTTGGATTAATTTCATATTTTTATCTTTACTTTTATTTGGAATATTTGCAATAGGGTATTCTTTCTCAACTAGGACTCTTTTAATTGAAATGTTTGTGTTGTCACTTACGCACTTATTGGGTCAATATCACCATATATTATCTATAGATAGAATTTTATTAACTATGATAGGTGGAAGCTTAGTTATAATTACAGGATTTATTGTTACTAGGTTTATAAAGAATAATGACAAAGAAGAAACGATAGAGCATCAAACTTTCTCAGTTTAAATTTTCTCACTCTCACTCATAGCTTTTTGAATACCTACAAATACTACGTTAAATATAACTGGTCCTAAAAATATTCCAATAATTCCAAAAGCCTCTATACCTCCCATGATTCCTAGTAAAGATGCTACAAAGCTGAGCTTCATTTCTTTATTAATAATCTTAGGTGAAATAACATTATCTGTAATCATATTTAGAGTAAAACCTATCACTAGAAGTATTATGGCTTTTGTTAATCCAAATAATACAAACACACCGATGCTTAAGAAAACATAAACTATTGTCACCATGAAAGGTATCATAGCTCCTAATGCTGTAATAAAAGCAAATAATATAGGACTAGGAATGCCAAGAGCAAAATAAACTATACCCATAATAATACCAGTTAGAGATGCCGTAGTTAGGACAGCTAAACTAACTCTTCTTGTTGTATTAACTGTAGTTATTAAGAATTTATTCCCATCTTCAAAATCCTTTAACACAACTCTATCAAAGAATTTTTCTAAAGCAGTGCTACTTACTAAAAACTGGTATACCAACAATAGGGTAATAATAAAATTAGTTGCTAAGCTTACTCCTGTTGATCCAACGTATTTAACAGTTGGTAGAAGGGTGTCTAAATGAGAAGCAATTTTAGCCTTATCCTTTTGTACAGATATAAGAAACTTATGTAGTTGATCTTTAGCATAATCACCTATGTAAGGAATTCTACTTAGATGCTCTTCTAAGCTATTAAAAAACTGAGATAATGACTCTATGTTTTTCACATAAATAATAGCTTCACTTATTGCATAAGAAACTATCAAGAATAGTGGTATAAAAACACACAGGAGTATACCCATAACTATTAGAAAACTACTCTTTCCTTTTCCTATATGTTTTTCAAGCTTTTGTTGAATAGGAAAAAGCATTATTGCTAATAGTCCAGCAAATAAAAATGCGTAGACAAATGGATATAAAATCCAAACAGCTAAAGAACCTACAGCAAGGATAATTCCTAATTTCTTAATAGTTGAGTAATCCATTTTAAAATATATATTTTTTTATTAGTTTAAGGATATCAGTGTATATTTAATTATTAAACTGTTTACATAAGTAGGGATATGTTTTACCACTTACTGCTAAAATTAGATTCTAAGTGTTAAAATATTTATTGAATATCAAAAAGGTAAATTTATGAGTCAATTATTTATAGTCTATTTAGGTGGTAGTGCATCAAAAGCTAATATTGAATTGCATGACATACAGTTTGTAATTGGCAATACTATTGAAGATACTTATGAACAGCTTAGACAAAATTGGTTTGGTAATATTAAAGGCCTACATTTAGATAGTTATAAAGCTGTCAAAGGTGCTGATGGCTATAAAATATCTCTACAAGATCAACCCCAAAAATCTGATAATAAATTATATTTTGTAAATTTTGGTGGCTATGATGAAAATAAATTAAATGAACTGCATGAATTTGCCTTATTTGTCGCTACAAATAAAACAGAAGCTAAAGAAAAAGCAAAAGATCACTTATTAAAGAACTCTATTCATCAGCATAAAGATAATCTTATGGAAGTAGATGATTGTTTAGAGATTAGTTCTATAGATGGTAAGTATATACATCTAACTCCAAGTGATGAAAAATATGATCTAAAACCTGATTGGTTTGGATATAAAGTGATTGAATAATCTCAAATTAATACGGCTTTGAAATAGCTTGAGTAACACCAACATCTTTATAGATTTTTTTAAAAGCTGTAGCAAAATTTTCTTTACTACCAACATATTTATATGCACTCTCTAAAAATTCTTCTTGTCCTATATTGGTAGTATCAAATGATTGTGTTCTCCACTCTTGGCCAATTTGTATAAATGTATTTTTAAACTTAATGAATTTAAAAATCGCCACTTCACCTGGATTATTACTATAGGCTTTTATATTTTTATTTGATAAAGATCCACAAAGTAGAATTGACATACTAGATGATTCTGTTTTTGAAGCATTAAGAATTTTAATATTTTTATCACATGATTTTACAAATCCAGCAAGAACAAAATTTGCATATTGACTTATGGTAAGTTTATTTTCTTTATCATATAATCCAGCGATAGTATAAATCTCTTTCCAACTATCAAAATTTTGTCCTGTAGGTATTTCCTCATATAAAAAGCTTACTCCTTTTTGAGTTTTATAAACATCACCAATTAAACCTGAACTAAACCATATTGGATATGGATATGTTAATGAAACATCATATACATTCATTGTTTGAATAGAGTTTTTAACTTGATCTTTAGTCATCCCCATATGATCTTTTTCTTCTGAAAAAGAAATATTTAAAGATAATACAAATATTAATGTTAATAACAGTAGCTTTTTCATTAAATTAGTTAAATTTGAATTAAGTAGATCAAGTATAAAAAACTCTATATAAAAATTCGACTAAAATAGTTTATATAATAAAATTACTAGCCAGAAATTTTTGAAGTTTTTACTACCACTTTTCTATATTACCCATTGCATCTAAAAACTTGCCTGAATCTTCAGGTTGGAGTTTATCAATAAGACCTGACATATTAGATATGCTATCGTTTATTTCTAATGTTGCTTTCTCTCCACCCATTTGAGTTTTTACCCAGCCAGGACGTAAACTAATAGTAATAATCTCTGGACACTCTGATGCAAATGTTTTTGTAAGCATATTTAAAGCTGCTTTAGATATACGATATGAATAGCCAAATCCAGCCTTTGTTTGCTCAATAGATCCAGCTTGACTAGCCATATTTATAACTTTTGGATTTAAAGATTTTTGAAGATTTTCTTTAAAATAGTGAAGTAAATAAAAAGCTCCTAAGCAGTTAACTTTAAAAGCTTCTTCAATCCAATTTGGATCTGTTTTTGAGATACTAATTTTTTCATGATGTTCAGGATAAACTCCAGCATTATTTATTAGTATATCTATAAAGCTATTCTTATATTTGTTATATAAATTTTTGTGATGTTCTTCATTTGTTACATCTAATTGTTCTATATATAGATTATTATATTGTTTTGCCAAGCCTTTTAATTCTTTAGCATCTGACGGGTTACGACATGTCGCGATAACTTTATAATCTCTTTTGGCATAATGTTTTGTGAATCCTAAACCTATACCTCTATTAGAACCTGTGATTAGTACTGTTTTATAATTGGATGACATAAAATTAATTTTTTAGGAAAATGAGACATAAAAAAACCACCAAAAGGTGGTTTTAAGATAAGTTAGTAAAAAGTAATTATTACCAACCAGTAACTTCTTTTAATTTTTTACCAATTTCGGCAGGCGATCTAGTATAAGCAATACCAGCAGCTTCAAAAGCAGCAAACTTTTCTTCAGCTGTACCTTTACCACCAGAGATAATAGCACCAGCATGACCCATACGCTTTCCTGGAGGAGCTGTAACACCAGCGATATAACCAATAACTGGCTTAGTAACATTATGCTTGATATATTCAGCAGCTTCTTCTTCAGCAGTACCACCGATCTCACCAATCAAAATGATAGCTTCTGTTTGAGGATCATTTTGAAGAAGTTCTAAAGCTTCGATTTGATTCATACCAGGGATTGGATCTCCACCTATACCGATACAAGTAGATTGACCAAAACCAAGCTTAGTTGTTTGAGCAACTGCTTCATAAGTTAAAGTACCAGAACGAGATATGATACCAACTTTACCAGGTTGGTGAATATGGCCAGGCATAATACCAATCTTACATTGACCTGGAGTTATAACACCAGGGCAGTTTGGCCCAACAACTCTTACATCTTTACCTTTTAAGTATTCTTTAACTACTAGCATATCTAGAGTTGGAACACCTTCAGTGATAATAACAACTAGCTTAACACCAGAGTCAATTGCTTCGATTGCAGAATCTTTTACAAATGGAGCTGGTACATAAATAACAGATGCGTCAGCACCAGTAGCTTTTACAGCTTCTTCCATTGTGTTGAAAACTGGTCTATCTAAGTGAGTAGTACCACCTTTACCAGGAGTTACACCACCAACAACATTTGTTCCATAAGCAATAGCTTGCTCTGAATGGAAAGTACCATTTTTACCAGTAAAACCTTGTACTAAAACTTTTGTATTTTTATCAACTAATACGCTCATTATTCAATATTCCTTTTAATTTTTTAATTTATTAAGCTAATGATTTTACAACTTTGTCAGCTGCATCAGCTAAACCATCAGCAGGAATTAATTTCAAGCCAGATTCAGATAGTATTTTAGAACCTAATTCAGCATTGTTTCCTTCTAAACGAACAACAACTGGTACAGTTACATTTACTTCTTTTACAGCTTCGATAATTGCTTCTGCAATCATGTCACAACGAACAATACCACCAAAAATATTAATCAAGACAGCTTTTACATTTTCATCATCTAAAATTAGTTTGAATGCTTCTATAACTCTAGCTTTAGTAGCACCACCACCAACATCTAAGAAGTTTGCAGGTTTTCCACCATAAAGCTGAATGATATCCATAGTTGCCATTGCAAGACCAGCACCGTTTACCATACAACCAATATTACCTTCAAGAGCAACATAGTTTAGCTCATGCTCAGAAGCTTTAAGCTCTTTAGCATTTTCTTGAGATTTGTCTCTTAGAGCTAGTAATTTAGGATGTCTGTAAAGGGCATTTGAATCAAGGTTGATCTTACCATCAACACAAACAATATCACCATTTTCTCTAACAGCAAGAGGGTTGATTTCAAATAAAGCAAAGTCACATTCTATAAATGCTTTATATGCGCCTAACATAGTTTTTGTGAAGTCATTTATTTGTTTACCTTCCAAACCAAGTTTAAAAGCAACTTCACGTGCTTGGAATGGTTGAAGACCAACTAAAGGATCTACTTCTACTTTTAATATTTTTTCAGGAGTGTTATGAGCAACTTCTTCAATATCTACACCACCTTCAGATGAAGCCATGAATGTTACTTTACGGCTAGATCTATCAACAACTGCTCCTAAGTATAATTCACGAGAAACAGGATAAACATCTTCAAAAACACCTACTGAATTTACAGGTTGACCATCAGCATCTGTTTGGAATGTAACTAAATTTGTGCCAATAAGCTTCTCAGCAACTTCACGTGCTTCTTGAGATGATTTTACAACTTTAACACCACCAGCTTTACCACGTCCACCAGCATGCACTTGAGCTTTAACAACTGCAAATTTTCCGCCTATTTGGTCAAATGCTTGTGCAGCTTCGTTAGGATTATGAGCTACAATACCTTTTTGAACTTTTAGACCATAACTCTCTAAAAGGTCCTTAGCTTGATATTCATGTAAATTCATTGATTTTCTTCCTTATTTGATCGTTTAACGAAAATTTTAATTTAAACAGTTAAGATAATAGCGTATTTGTCATAGTTTTTCTAATATAAAATAGCGGTTTTAAGACGGTAGTTTTGTTTATATATTTTTTATAAATGTTATTGTATGATTTAAAAGAGTAAATTTAAGATCAATAAAGGTAACTGATATGATGAAAAAAATATATAACAAATTAATGTCAACTATCTTTAGTCAGACAACACCTGCACAATTGCTTTTAGTTTCAATACTAGGTTTTGTGTTTGGATTTATTCCTGGCTTTAGTTATGCTCCATTACTATTTATTTTTGCTATATTTTTAGTATTAATTTTAAGAGTAAATATTGGGATATTTATAATAATAGCGTTAATAGCAAAGGCATTATCTTTTGCAATCGAAGGCCTTAGTTTTAGTGTGGGTACATTTTTAATAGATGGCTTTGCACAACCGTTATTTAAGAAAATAGTAAATACCCCTGTTTTGGCATATGCTGGATTTGACTATTATCTTGTGACTGGTGCTTTTGTCGTGTCAATCATTTTAGGTATTGTTGTAGGGTTAATTCTCGCAAAAGTTTATAAAGGCTTTGTTTCTAAAATGGCAAAGCTACAAGCAGAGAATGACTTGTATACTAAAATCACAAGTAAATTAAGTACTAAAATAGCTTCAAAAATACTTTTAGGAAAAAATATTTCTAAAGTAGACTGGCAAAAAATGGCAAAGAAAAGATTTTTGCAACCATTTAGAATTTTGGGAGTTATACTTGTAGCCATTATAGTTGCTGTAATATATATGTCCCCAAAACTATTAGAGACAACATTAGTTTCTAATATAATTAAACAACAACTTTCTAAAGCTAATGGTGCAACTGTTGATTATAAATCAATAAATGTAGACTTTAGTGAAGCAAAATTAGAAATAAATGGGTTCGGTGCTGCAAATCCGAATGATTTGCATGAAGATAGATTCTATGCTGAATCTGTAAGTGCTAGCTTAAATATGACTGGAATTTTAACAAAACACTTAGTGTTAGATAACGTTAAATTAGATGGAGTTAAATTAAATAAAGAAAGAAGCTCTAAAGGTGAACTTTATGGTGAAAAAGATCAAGCTATAAATCCAGCTGTTGATGAGAATATCAATAATGTTAAAACAATAGCAGGTGATGTGAATAAGTTACAACAGCTTAATTTAGATAATTATCTTAATAATGCAAAAACAGCAGGTAAAGTTGCAAAAGGTATAAAACAAGGTGCTGAAGTTTTAAGTAACTTTAAACCTTCACCAAAAACAACTGCTAAAGAACAACAAAGTGTAGCAAAAGAAGAAGCTAAAACTTATGGATATGCTAACGTTAGAGCTGAAAACTTAGAAAGTAAAAAACCGATGCTTACTATTTTAAATACATATATCAATAATTATGAAGATTTCGGCAATACCTTTAATGTTTACTTAGGGAATATATCAACTAACCCTACACTTCTAGGTGAGCCAACTACTATTAAAATTAATACTGCGAAGAATGATGACATAAATGCAAATGTTACAATTTCTAACAAAGCAGATACGGCTAATAATGTAGAGTTTAAATTTAAAAACCTTGGAGATAATCTTGTTAAAGGCTTAGATATTCAAAACTTAAAATTAAATGCTGAAAATGCAAGTATTAGTGGTAAAGGTAACTGGAGTTTTGAATCAGGTAAAAATATAAGCTTTAATATTCCTTTAGTTGTAAATTTAGATGGTGTAAGTGTTAACTTTAATGGATTTAATCAAAAACTACAGAATCTACAATTAAATGCTGTATTGTCAGGAGATTTAAACAATACTAATTTTAGTATTGATACATCTTCGATTGATAATATTCTAAAATCAGTAAATGTTCAGGACGTTGCTAATAATATTATTGAAAAAACTGGCGCTGATGAAAAAACTAAGCAACTTATAAAAAATACAAAAATAAATGGTAAATCCATATCAGAAATGAATGCTAATGATGCGCAGCAATTATTAAATAGTAAAGTAAATGGTAAAGCTGTAAAAGATCTAAATGCTAATGATGTTAAAAACATAGCATCAGGATTTGGAATAAATATTAACTAATTTTCTTTCTTAGTGTAAAAATCTTTCTTTTTTATAAGTACTCAGTTAAGTTTCTATCGTGAACAATAACTATATCATCATGAGTAAAAACTTTATTTCTGTTAGATATTAGTTTATTAAGAGCAACAAATACGCTTATTTCTTAAATAGATATCTGATCAAAATCAGTATATTTAAATTCAAAACCCAATTTTGTCAACCTTTGAGGATATATATTATTAGAACTCAAAAGCATTTCCTTACCCATTTGCCCAAATAATAATTTTACAAACCATGCTGGAAATTTAAACCTTATCTTTTTATCTAAACTTGTGGCTATTTTTTCCATTATTTGCTTTTGGGTATCTGCACTTGCTGTAATATTGCAACACCCTTTAACATCGTTTTTAATAATAAAATCTATAGCATTACATAGATCTGTTATATGTACCCAAGTTATTAAATTATCACCTTTTCCAAAAGTTGCGCCTAGACCTTTAACTATGATAGGTTTTATCTTACCTAAAAAGCCTCCATTTCCCATTACTACACCAAATCTAGTTATACACCAGTTTTTTAGATTTGAAGTTTTTATACAAGCTTCCCATTTATGAGTTATTTCTTGGCTAAATCCAGTATTTGAAGTATCTTTTGAAACTATTTTATCCTCTGTTTGCTGCTCTTTTGAAAAAGGGTAAAATCCTATAGCACTAGCATTTATTAGTTTAGTCTTTGAGTTTTTTATAAACTTAATTAATTCTTCAGTTGGTATTATCCTACTATCTAAAATTTTATTTCTAACTTTTTTTGACCATTTTTTATCAGATATGTTATAGCCACATAGGTTAATTACCACATCAAAATCATTATGACATTTATATAATTCATTCCAAATTATAACTTGATCATAATACTTAGGTTTTTTTAAATTATTATCTCTTGTTAATAAAAAAAGTTTGTATTCTTTTTTAGATAGTTGTTTTGCTAAAGCAGAACCTATAAAGCCAGAGCCACCAGCTATTAAAATTTTCATTTCTTCTCCTCATAATATTTTAAGATTTAAATTAGCATATGTTTGTCTTTATTTTTATATTTTTATGAAGTCATAATCACTATAATATTTTTAGATAAATACTTAAACCCCTTATAAAGCAAGGAATATAAATTTTATGCAAAAAATATTAATAGGAGTTAGTAGCTGTCTCTTAGGAAATAATGTACGCTACAATGCTGGTAACTGTCATAAAGCTTATATTACAAATAATTATGCTAAATATTTTGATTATAAAGTAGTTTGCCCTGAAGTTTCTGCTGGTTTAGGTGTTCCTAGAAAGACAATGTTTTTAGTAGAAAATTTAGAAAAAAACATCTTAGCTGTAAAAACAAATAAAGAGCATAAGGATGTTACAGATGCATTACAAGAAAGTTGTAGTAAATTAGTTGGGGGCTTAGGACAAGTATATGGTTTTATTCTAAAAGCAAAATCTCCTAGTTGTGGAGTAGATACAGCTAGAGTATTTGATGAAGATCATAAATATACTGGATTAAAAGCCGATGGATTATTTGTTAGAGCATTAAGAAAATATGATCCACTTTTACCAATAGAAGATGATGGTAGATTAAATGATAAAGGTATTAGAGAGCATTTTCTAAAGAGAGTATTTTGTTACTATGACTTGAAAACAAATTTTATGGTAACAAAAGATGTAAAAGAAATGACAGATTATCATTCTAAACATAAGATTCTGCTTAGAATGCATAATAATATGATCAAAAAACAGTTAGGTAATATGCTTTCTAATACAACTAGTAATGATAATTTAACTAAAGTAAAAGAAGAATATATAAAAATATTTATGCAAACAATTAGTAAGCCAGTAAATCGAGGTAACCATTATATGGCTTTACAAAATGTTCTTAGAGAAATAAATAAGAGAGTGTCTAAATCTCAAAGACAGTATTTGCAGGAAATACTTAATAAATATAAAAACTCTCAAGTAAATTGGGATGTCCCTGTTAGTATCATAAAAATGTATTTAGTTGATTTAGATCTACCATATTTAGCAAAACAAAGTTATCTTAATCCTTACCCAGAAGATTTAGAATATTTTAATTCTGAAGATACATAGGCTAGTTTTATAGGATAATTGAGAAAATAGTTTTATATGAGAAACTTAATAAGCATTTGAGAAAAATATGAATAACATGAATGATAATCTTCCAAAATTTGCGATATTTGAAAATTCTCTGACAAATGAAAATAATTATTGTTTTACAAATCCTATAGAAGAAGTTATTGCTACAGATGAAACTTCATTAAATAATGCTTTTGATAAAATAGCAAATTTACAAAAACATGGTTTTTATTTAGCAGGCTATATTAGTTATGAGGCAAGTTACTATTTAAATAATAATTTTAAAAAATTAAGAAGAAGTAATGATGGCGTACTATTACATTTTGTAGCATTTAAAGATTTCTCTCAAAACATTCCTTCTCAAGAAAGTTTTAATAGTATAGCGGTATTACTAGATAATCTGTCTTTAAAAGATTATGAAAAAGGATTTTCTACAGTAACAAAAGCTTTGGAAAATGGTGAAAGTTATCAGATTAACTATACAAAAATGCTAGATGGCCATACAGAATTGACTGGACTTGAACTATATACAAAACTTAAAAAACAGCAACCTGTTAAATATGGAGCTTATTTACCATTTGCTGAAAATGAAATTATTTCAATATCTCCTGAACTCTTCTTTAAAAAAGAAGATAAAAAATTAACTGTAAGACCTATGAAGGGTACTGCTAGATTAACGAATGATACTGAAAAAAATACCCAAATTTATAATGAATTAGAAAACTCTGCTAAAAATAGATCTGAAAACCTTATTATTGTAGATCTTCTTAGAAATGATATGTCTGCTATTTGTGATACTCATACTGTTAAAGTGGATAAAGCATTTACCATAGAAAAATATAATAATCTTCTACAAATGACTTCTGAAATATCTGGAAATATTTGTAAAAATACGACATTAAAACAGATACTAGATAAGCTTTTTCCTTGTGGTTCAATTACAGGTGCTCCTAAAAAACGCACTATGGAAATTATTAAACGCGTAGAAAAAGAGAATAGGGGAGTTTATACAGGCTCTATAGGCTATATTTTACCCAATAATGATATGTGCTTTAATGTAGCAATTAGAACTATCCAAAAATATGAAAAAAATTTGAAAATCGGTGTTGGTGGTGGAATAACTGTTTACTCTGAATACCATTCAGAATGGCAAGAGATGCTTACTAAAATCAACTTTATAAAACAGATCTATAAACCTGATTTTAAACTCATAGAAAGTATGTATTTTTATAATAGTTTTACATATTTAGATATGCACCTAAGTCGTTTAAAAGAAACGGCTGAGAGACTATTTTTTGATATTAATATAAATTCTATTGTCCAAGAACTCTTAGATTATGCTACTAAAAATCTAGAGTCTGAAAAAGCATATAAAGTTAGATTAGAATATGATTATTCAGGAAATTTACTACTTGAACATATTGAAATAGATAACTCTATACAAAAGCTGAATGCTCTTATAGTTTGTCCTGAAATTATTAATTCTAATAATAAACTCTTTAAGTATAAAACTACTCATCATTCAACTCGTGGTTTTTATACAAAAATGCATAACAAATATATTAATGATCTTCAAACTACAGAACTTCTTTTTATAAATGAAAAAGGAAATGTAACAGAAACAAGATTTCATAATATAGTTATAGAAATTAACGATAAAAAATATACTCCTAAATTAGCTGATGGAGTATTAGATGGGATATATAGAAAAAAGCTCATTGAAAGTGGAGAAGTTTCTGCAAAAAGTATATCATTAGAGGAACTTAAAAAAGCTGATAAAATATATATCATAAATAGTGTTAGAGGTATGTCTTTAGCTTATTTAAAGGACTAAAATGATTCTCTATATTGACCATTATGACTCTTTTACAAATACCATTGTAGATTATATTAATTATTTAGGCTTTTCTGTAGATGTAAAAAAAACTGATGATAAAATTCTAAATTTAGAAAAATATAGTCATATCATAATAGGGCCTGGTCCTGGCCATCCTAATGAAGTAACTAACCAATATCAAGTTATTAAATATTGTGAAGAACATAATGCATCTTTATTAGGCATATGCTTAGGACATCAATTAATAGCTCAATACTATGGCGCTAATATAATAAAAGCTAAACATATTTTTCATGGTAGAAATTCTATAATAAATCAAACCAATGATAGTTACTTGTATAGAAATTTACCAAATAGTTTTGAAGTTACCCGTTACCATTCATTAATAGTTGATGAGCTCATTTCCCCTTTACAAATAACTTCTAAAACTAATGATAATGAGATAATGTCTTTTGAGCATGAAACAAAAAAAATATATGGAGTTCAATATCATCCAGAAGCTTATTTAACAGAATATGGTTTGGAGATTTTGAAGAATTTTTTAGCTTAAAAAGGAACAGGATACTCTCTTCTAACTTTTTCAATATCATGTAGCACTTCTTCTGATAAAGTTAGATTAATAGCATCTATATTATTTTTTAACTGTTCCATAGATGTAGCACCAATAATAGTAACTGGCATATAAGCTCTTCTAATAGTAAATGCTATTGCCATTTGACACATATCTAGATTATGTTTCTTAGCCACATCCATATATGCTTTTACAGCAGCATCTTTTGTAACTAATCTAAACATATAGCGATCTTCTTGACCAGCTAATATTTCAGGAGACATTCTAGTGCCTCTTGGTCTAGCTCCATTTAAGTATTTGCCAGTTAGTATACCTTGCTCAAGTGGAGACCATGTTAAGTATGTTACTCCTTCTAATCCGCAAGTTTCCATAACATCTGTTTCATCTCTTCTTCTATTTAAATTATATTCATTTTGAATACTTTGAATACGAGGAAGATTATGTTTTTCAGCTAGATCACACAAGTGTTTTATTCCCCAAGCAGAATCATCAGATAACCCAATATGTTTTATTTTTCCAGCTTTTACTAGCTCATCGCAAGTTTCAAGCATCTCTATCATATTTTCAGTAATTTTTTCTTTCTGAATATCTCCAATTGCGGGCACAAAATCCCACCAATTACCGAAATGGTAATGAGGTCTATTCGTTGGCCAATGAAATTGATAAAGATCAATGTAATCAGTTTTTAAACGCTTTAAACTATTATCTACTGCTTCAATAATATTCTTTCTATTAGTAGTTGGATTCTCTTCATTTCTTGCCCAAGGCATCGCTGAAAATTTAGTAGCTAATATAATTTCTTGTCTCTTCTTGGTAGAGGCAAACCAATTACCAATTATTTCTTCAGTTTTTCCATAAGTTTCTGGAGTAGGGGGAATGGCATACATCTCAGCAGTATCCCAAAAATTAACCCCTTTACTTAATGCATAATCCATTTGCTCAAAACCTTCTGCTTGGGTATTTTGTCTTCCCCAAGTCATAGTTCCTAAACAAATTCTACTTACTTTAATATTAGTTTTACCTAGTTTGACATATTTCATAATTATCTAAGCTTATATAAATATAAAAGTCATTATATCAAAGAGATATATATAAACTAGTTATTGTATATATTGAAGAATTAAAATTATCTATTTAAAACCTATAGTTTTGATAGAAATAGTTTTTTGAGTATCAAGAGCATCTTTATTTGGATAAGCTTCAAACTCTTTACGTGTTGAATGTAATTTATCTATATCAAAAGTTTCTATTAACATTTGTTCTTGATTAAATTTACCTTTTGCCATTTCTCCTACAGGAAAATCTTTTTGTTGTGGAGTTAAAAATAGCATCTGTGCAACACCATCAGCACCTTCTAGATTATTTATATCTCTATTTGAAACCATACCAACAACTAAACCATAAGCATAATTTTGTATAGTTAACATTCTAATAGCTGTATGGACACGATTTAAGCCATAAATATTATCTGTATATGAAGGAACTATAATAAGATCAGGCTCTACTTGACCTAAAGCATATGAGATATTTGCAAACTCACTAGTGTAGCAAATTAATATAGCTATTCGACCATACTTTGTATTCAAGACAAGGATGTCATTACCACTACCATCATAACCAACTTTCACCTCACCTGGTGTTAGGTATATCTTATCATGCTCAATAACATAACCACTTGGTATACCTATTAATGCTGTATTGTATAGTTTACCATTAGCTTTAACTTGTGCTGTTGTACCACCAATAATATAAACATCAAGCTTTCTAGATAAACTAGAAATAAAAGTTTTTAGATCATCATATTGTTTTGCTAATTCAATAAGACTATCTTTTTTCCAAGGTTTATCATACACAAGGTTTAGCATATCATCCTCAGGGAAAACTATAACATTTGCACCTTGAGCTTTAGCATCTGTAGCATATTTCGTTATTGTGCTCTCTAACTCATCTAAAGATTGTTGCTTTGCAGTTAACTGTATAGCTGCTACTTTTACTTTTTCAGCAAAAACTGAATTAGCAAAAAATATAGCAACTGCGATAAATAAAATTTTTGTTATTTTTGACACTTTATACTCCTCATATTTATAGAATATATTTAATTATAGTATCCTATAGATTACTACTATTGTAATAATTTTTTCTATCAATGAAACTTTTTAAAATATTTTCTATAGCTTTATTAAGTATAATTTTTGCTGAAGCTAATATAACTCAAGCTAATAATTCTATATGTCGTTGTACACCAGACCAAGCTTGTTGGCCAAACTTAAAAGAATGGCAAGAATTTAGTAAAAGCCTAACAGGAAAATTAGTAGTACCAGAGTCTCCTATAGAAACTTGTAAAAAAGATATTGATAGTGAAACTTGTAAAGCTGATTTAGCAAAAGTTAAAAATCCATTTTATATGCAGAGCAAACCTGGTAACACAGAAAGCCAGGGCTGGTTAAGAGCTTGGGATGCTAAACAAAGCACCTATGCTGTTGAAGTGGCTAATACTCAAGACATAGTTAAAAGTATTAACTATGCTCGCAACCATAATCTAAGAGTAGTTATAAAAGGCGCTGGCCATGATTATCTAGGTAGATCAAATGCTCCAGATTCATTGCTAATATGGACTCATAATATGAGAGATACTAGCTATAATGAAAATTTTGTTCCTGAAGGTTGTGATTCTAGTCAAGGTAATCCTGCTGTAACTGTTAGTGCTGGTACTCGTTGGTTAGAAGCATATACTGAAGCGACTACAAAGCATAACATGTATGTTCAAGGTGGTGGATGTACTACAGTTGGAGCAGCAGGCGGTTTCCCTCAAGGAGGGGGCTTTGGTAGCTGGTCAAAAGAATTTGGTACAGGTGCAGCAGGCATTCTACAAGCTACAGTTGTGACAGCTAATGGCAAGGTAGTTGTTGCAAATAAATGTCAAAATCCTGATTTATTCTATGCTATTCGCGGTGGTGGTGCAGGTACTTATGGTGTTGTAAGTAACTTAACTTTATTAGCTCATCCTCTACCAAAATATTTTGGAGTCCTTCAAGGAAAGATTACTGCAAAAGATGATAAATCATACCAAGCTTTGATAAAACATTTCTTAGCTTTCTTTGAGAAAAATCTAAATAATCAGAACTGGGGTGAACAGTTTAAATTTATGCCAAATAATACTATTGAGATATTTATGACTTCTCAAGGTATAGATGAGAAGCAAGCCAAAGAAACATGGAAACCATTAGTTAAATGGATTGATGCCAATGAAGATTACAAGTTTGATTATAAGTATATAAATGTGCCACCTAAAGATATTTGGAATTATGATTACTGGGAGAAAAACCACCCAGAATTTGTGACAAAGAATGAAGGAACAAATGCTCGTCCTGGAGAGTACTGGTGGTCAGGAAATACTGGAGAGGTATATAACTATTGGTACACATATCAATCTTGGTGGTTACCTGAGAAAGTATTTGAAAAAGATGATTTAGATAATACTGCTAAGACAATCTATGATGCTTCTAGACTAACTACTGTAGCATTTCATATAAATAAAGGGCTAGCTGGAGCTTCTGAGGATGCTATAACAAGAGGAAAAGAAACCTCAACTAATCCTACAGTATATGATGCAGCTACTCTAGTTCTTATGAGTGCTGGTACAAATGATATCTTTGGTGATAGGAATACTCCAAAAGCCCAAAAACAGGTTCAAGATATTAATAAAGCGATGAGTATGATTAAATCTCTTGCTCCAAATGCTGGTACCTATGTTAATGAAGCAGACTATTTTGAGCCTAATTGGCAACAAGCTTTTTGGGGGGAAAACTATAGTAAACTACTTCAAATAAAACAGAAATATGATCCAAATGGATTATTCTATTGTCACCACTGTGTTGGCAGTGAATCTTGGCAAGAAGGGGGAATGTGTAGAAAATAATCCTTTTTTTATCTCTCATTTTAATATCTTAAGCTTATCTTTAATATTACACTTGCAAATATATGCAACTATAATATAATTTGACAAAATAGTTAGATTTATTTTTTTATGGAAAAAATATTTAAAGCTTTAGGCGATAGGACTAGACTTGATATCTTATTGCTTATTTCGCTAAATCCAGATATTTGTCTTTGTCATCTTGAAAATTGTTTTGAACTATCAAATTCTAATCTTTCTCGTCATTTAAAAGAGCTTGAGCAATCTGGGCTTGTCACTTCATATAAAAAAACTAAATGGAAACATTATCAATTAAGTGCCATTGGTAATGAATTAGCGGAACTTATAATAAAAGTAGATGATCAAAACTCTCTATTAGAGCAAATAAGAAATAAAAGTAAATTAATAAATATTTGTCAGGAATAAATATGCAAACAGAATTAAAAAAATTAAATTTTTTAGATAGATACTTAACTCTTTGGATATTTTTAGCAATGTTTATAGGTATAGCTATTAGCTATCTATTGCCTAATACAAAAAATATCATTAATGCTTTTGATGTAGGCTCTGGAAATTGGCTAATAGGTATAGGATTAATTGTGATGATGTATCCTCCACTTGCAAAAGTTAAATATAAAACTATGCCAGAAGTATTCAAAAATAGCAGAATATTAATTTTATCCTTAATCCAAAACTGGATAATAGGACCTATATTAATGTTCATATTAGCTATAGTTTTCTTTCATAATCAACCAGACTTTATGATTGGACTTATTCTTATAGGACTAGCTAGATGTATCGCTATGGTTATTGTATGGAATGATTTAGCAAAAGGCTCTCGTGAATATTGTGCTGGTCTAGTTGCTTTTAATTCTGTATTCCAAATAATTTTTTATGCTGCTTATGCTTATATATTTATAACTATTATCCCTAGATTTTTAGGCATGGAAAGTGCGGAAGTACATATTTCAATGTTAGAAATTGCTAAGAGTGTTGGTATCTATTTAGGTATACCTTTTCTAGCTGGAATATTAACTCGTGCGATATTAATACCTGCTAAGGGTGAAGAGTGGTATGTTAATGTTTTCACTCCTATCATCTCACCTTTAACATTAGTTGCACTTTTATTTACAATAATTTTGATGTTCTCTACTAAAGGTGATCAAATTATTAGTTTACCTTTTCAGGTAGTAAAAGTAGCTATACCTCTTTTAATATATTTTTTAGCTATGTTTTTCATTTCTTTCTGGATGTCTTATAAGCTTAAAGCTAATTATGAACAATCAGTTTCATTAAGCTTTACAGCAGCTTCAAATAACTTTGAATTAGCGATAGCAGTAGCAATATCGGTATTCGGAATAAATTCAGCTCAGGCCTTTGTCGGTGTAATTGGTCCTTTAGTAGAAGTTCCTGTATTAATAGGATTAGTTAATGTTGCTCTATGGTTTCAACGTAAATGTTTTATATAATAAGGAAGTTTAGATGATTGTAATTTATCATAATCAAGAGTGCGGAACATCTAGAAATGTACTTAATATTATTAGAGCTGCAGGATATGATCCTATTGTAATAGAATATCTGAAAGAAGGCTGGACTAAACCACAATTACTTGGGCTTTTTGCAGCGGCAGATTTAACTCCTAAAGATGCTCTCAGAGAAACTAAATCACCAGCTAAAGAATTGGGGTTATTAGATGATAACATCAGTGATGATGTAATTATTAATGCAATGATTAATAATCCTATACTAGTTAATAGGCCTATTGTTTGTAGTCCAAAAGGAGTTAAACTTTGTAGACCTAGTGAAGAAGTTCTTAGTATTTTAGATAAATGGCCATCAGGACCTTTCTATAAAGAGGATGGACAGCTTTTAATTGATATTAAAGGTCAAAGGTATTTATAACGAATAATCTATGTTAAGCTATTAAGCAAATTAGAAATTATAACTTAATAATGAAACTTATTACTCCGCCTTAGTTATATCTTTTTTCATTTCAATAATATTATATTAGTTAATATTGCTATTAAGTGATAGGCATATGTTGTGCTTATTATTTTTAAAATAATTCAAGGTTTATAAAATATGAGACAAAGTATTAATAATTTTTTATTACCACATGGTGGTATATTTAGAGTAGATTTTTTATCTGGTTTAACTGTGGCTCTAGCATTAGTTCCTGAGGCTGTTGCCTTTTCTTTGGTAGCAGGTGTTAACCCAACTGTTGGGCTATGGGGAGCTTTTTTTATGTGTATTATCACAGCTATATTTGGTGGTCGTCCTGGTATGATATCAGGTGCTACTGGGTCAATGGCTGTTGTGATGGTTTCTATTATGTTGCTATTTCCTGGCGATCCTGTAACAGGCTTAAGCTATTTGATGGCAACTGTATTACTTACAGGTGTTATAGAAGTTCTTATAGGTGTATTAGGTTTTGGTAAGTTTATCCGAATGATGCCAAAATCTGTGATGGTAGGCTTTGTTAATGGTTTAGCTATAGTTATATTTTTAGCACAAATAGAGTCATTCAAAATTACACCGCCAGGAGTAGAACCATCTATATGGATTAGTGGCTCTAGCCTTTGGGTTATGGTTGGGTTGGTAATATTGGCTATGGCTATTACTCATTATCTACCAAGATTTACAAAGCTGTTACCTTCAGCTCTTACAGCAATTATAGTAGTTACATTAATTGTAATATTTGTTCCATTCCCAGAAAGTATTAGCTTACCAACTGTAGGTAGTTTAATGGCAATGAGTGGTGATAGTATTTCTCATGGCTTTAGTCTTCCTCATATTCCTTTATCTCTTGAAGCATTAAAAATAATCGTACCGTATGCTTTTATCTTGGCAATTATTGGTTTATCAGAATCATTAATGACTTTAGCTTTTATTGATGAACGGACTAAAACTCGTGGTCAAGGCAATAAAGAATGTATAGCTCAAGGTATAGGAAACATAGTGTCTAGCTTTTTCAAAGGTATGGGCGGCTGTGCTATGATTGGGCAAAGTATGATTAATATCTCTTCTGGAGGTCGTGGTCGCTTATCGGGTATTACAGCCGGTATTTTCTTGTTAGTGTTTATTCTAGTTGCAATGCCATTAATCAAGATAATTCCCTTAGCTGCTTTGGTTGGTGTGATGATGATGGTCGTTATAGAAACATTTGAATGGGCATCTTTTAAAATGATGAGTCGTGTTCCCAAAAAAGATGTATTAATAATAGTAGTAGTTACTATTACTACGGTTGTGTTTGATTTGGCTATAGCTGTTATTGTTGGGATTATAATAGCTTCATTAGTGTTTTCATGGGAGACAGCTAAAAACATATGGGCAGAAGAAAAAACCAATGATACTGGAGATAAAGAATATATTATTCATGGACCATTATTCTTTAGTTCTACAACAGGCTTTAAAGGGTTATTTAAATTTGATAAAGATCCTCAAGAAGTGATCATAGACTTTAAATACTCACGTGTTGCGGATCAATCAGCGATAGATACTATCCAATGGGTCGCAGATGAATATACAAAACTAGGGAAAAACTTGCATTTACGCCATTTAAATAAAGAATGTAAAACTCTATTAGGTAAAGCAGGTGATCTTGTTGAGTTAAATATATTAGAGGATAAAGACTATCATATTGCTACTGATAAGCTTGCTTAATAAAGACTAAGTAAAAACTCCGCCAGCCATATTTGTTTCTGTAATAGAGTCTTTATCATTTAGACCTCTAAATGAAACACAAGTATGCTTAGCTTTTATATTTACTGAAATATCCTTTGTCTTAAGTAAAAACTTCAAAGTTTCAAATATTTGTGCTGTCAGCCTTTCTTGTATTTGTGGTCTACGAGAGAAAAAGTCACAAATCTGATTTAATTTAGACAAGCCGATTATTTTGTTATCTTTAGGAATAAAAGAGATTTCAGCGACTCCTTCAAAAGGTACAAAGTGATGCTCACAAAATGACATTATATTTATATTTTTTTGAGTTAATACTCCTTCATAATGAAAATCATTTTCAAATAAAGAACAATCAGGAAAATTTTCATAGTCTAAACCATAGAATATTTCTTGAGTAAACATTCTTGCTACTCTATATGGCGTTTTATCAAATTCTGAAGTTGTTAAGCCTAAGGTTTTTAAAATATCACTATAAGCATTCGATATGATATCTAACTGCTCAGATTTATTATGTGGTACTTTTCTAAGTGACTCTAATCCTTTTGCTATTAAGTGATTTTGAATTTCCAAACCTAACTTTTTATTATAAGTTATACTCATTAACTTTAATTAATTAAATATTTCTAGAGAAAGATTATATTACTTAATAACGTATAAATAAATCTAACTAATATTTTAATAAATGCTAATATAGTATGACTAAACATTAAAAGGATAATAATGTCTAATAAATTCTTAGATTTAGGACTTTCATTAAAAATATGTAAAGCCTTAGAAACAAAAGGTTACACACAGCCTACACCTATACAAGAAAAATCTATTCCTCTTATACTACAAAATAATGATTTAATGGCATCTGCTCAGACGGGTACAGGAAAAACTGCTGCATTTACATTGCCAATTATTGAAAAATTAATGAATCAACCAAAAGCAGGTTCTAACACAACTAAAGTACTTATTTTAACTCCAACAAGAGAGTTAGCAGCTCAGATAAAAGAACAAATAGATATCTATGCTTCAAATACTCATATTAGATCAGCTGTAGTCTTTGGTGGTGTAAGCATAAACCCTCAGATGATGACTCTTAGAAAAGGAGTTGAGATCTTAATAGCTACACCAGGTAGATTAATAGATCTATATGAACAAAGAGCTGTTAAATTTACTGAGTTAAATACTCTAGTCCTTGATGAAGCTGATAGAATGCTTGATATGGGTTTCATACATTCTTTAAAAAGAATACATAAACTTTTACCAAAGAAAATACAAACATTAATGTTTTCAGCAACATTTTCTCCAGAAATAAAAGAATTAGCTCAAAGCTTTTTACATCATCCAAAATCAGTTGCTGCAAATGTTGAAAATACAACTGTTAAAAAAATATCACAAAGTATTATAACTGTAGATAAAGCAAAGAAAATTAATGCACTTATCTCTCTTATTAAGAAAGATAACTGGCATCAGGTTTTAGTTTTTTCTCGTACAAAACATGGTGCTAATAGAATTGCTGAAAAACTTAATCAAGCAGGTATTAATGCCAGTGCAATACATGGTAACAAAAGCCAAACCGCAAGAACTAAGGCATTAGCAGATTTTAAAGCCAATACAATAAGTGTATTAGTAGCAACAGATATTGCTGCAAGGGGTATAGATATCCAACAACTACCATATGTTATAAATCTTGATTTACCAAGTGTTGCTGAAGATTATGTACATCGTATAGGTAGAACGGGTAGAGCAGGGCAAGAAGGTGTTGCAATATCTTTAGTAAGTGCAGATGAAGTTGAACTATTATCAAATATAGAGCATCTAATAGGACACCTATTACCAAGAGATGAACTAGAAGGCTTCCAAGCTCAGCATAATGTCCCAGAAACAAATATGCTTAGAAAAACTAAAGCAAAGAAAATTGACGAGGTTAAAATTATTGCAGCTAAAAGAGCTAATAAAGCAAAAAAATCCCCTCATGTTAAAAGTTTTTCTGATGTTATAAAGAAAAAAATTAATGAAAATAGTAAATTTAGAGGCAATAAAAAAGTTTAATATTTCTCATCTTTATCAAAATAATATAAACTCAAATAAAGTTATTAAGATTCTAATAAATTAAAAGTGTATAGATTTTTATATTTAATCTTTATTTTTTTAATTATTCCTCTTTATATCTCTGCTAAAGATACTTTTGATTTAGATTCTGATAATAATAAATTACATTTTAGATTTTCAGGTCCTGGAGCAGAGTTTAATTTTTAACGAATACGATATTCTTATTTTAGGTATTTCAAATTATTGATTAAAATTAGTTATATAGATATAATAAATTTCTATATTAGAATTTACTAATATAATTTTAAGCATTATATGGAGTCGAATTATGATTTTTAGACAATTATTTGATAGAGAAACTTATACATATACTTATATATTAGGCTGTGAAGAAACTAGAGAAACAATAATAATAGATCCTGTAAGATTTAATGTACAACAATACTTAAAACTTTTAAAAGAGTTAGATTTAAAATTAATTTACGCTATGGATACTCATGTTCATGCAGATCATGTAACAGCTGCTGGTATCCTTAGAAATGAAACAGGGTGCGACATCGTCATTGGTGGAGAGAGTAAAGCAAACTGTGCAACTAAAAAAGTTTTTGATAATGACATCATTAAGTTTGGTAAATATGAAATTAAAGCTATTTATACACCAGGCCATACAGATGATTCATATTCTTTCTTAATGAATGATAGAGTCTTTACTGGAGATACTTTATTAATTAGAGGTTCTGGCAGAACAGACTTTCAGAATGGTGATTCTTTTGCTGCTTATAATAGTATTACTAAAAAACTACTAACATTACCTGATGAAACTATTGTTTATCCAGGCCATGATTATAATGGCCTAACTAGTAGCACTATAGCTGAAGAGAAAAAGCATAATCCAAGACTACAAGTTAAATCAGCAGAAGAATATAAAGAGTTAATGGATGGCTTAAAGTTAGCTCCTCCAAATTATATGAATATTGCTGTTCCAGCAAATTTAAACTGTGGTTTAAAAGATCCTGAGTAGTTTTATATTATGTTAGTTATATTATTTGGACTTTTATGTGGTATAGCCTTAGGACTAACTGGTGGTGGTGGCTCTATACTAGCTGTACCAATGCTTATATATGGACTAAAACTACCATATGAAGAGGCAGTCACAATATCTTTGCTTGTAGTAGGATTAACTGCAATGCTTGGCTTTTTATCAAAGTTAAGAGATATAGAGTTTTCTGCTGTACTTATATTAGCAACTGTTGGGATGATTATTACACCTATAGGTGCCATAATATCGGAACACCTCCCTAGAAATATACTATTACTAGGCTTTTCTGGACTGATGATATTTGTTGGTATCTGGACTATGATCAAACCTATTATATTCAAAACAGCTAATAATCGTGAAACAGCCTGTAAATATACTGATGATGGTAAACTGTACTTAGCTTGGAAATGTAAATTAGTCTTAGCAATAGCTGGAGTTATTACGGGGACATTAACAGGTTTATTTGGTGTTGGTGGAGGTTTTTTAATAATCGCAGCCTTAATATTTGTCGCTAAAATGCCTATGAAGAAAGCGATTGTCACATCTTTATTTATTGTATTTTTAATATCAACATCTGGGTTTATATCACATTTCCAGCAGACTGAAATAAACTTCTATATTGCAGGATTATTTATATTAGGTAGCTCTATAGGTATGTTTTCTGCAAATAAAATAAGAAGTTTGATGAATGATAAATATCTACAAACTACATTTGCAATACTTTTAATAGTTTTAGGAATAATGACAATAATTTTCTAAAGAACTAAATAGCTCTTTCTCTAAACCATTTTGTAATAACGTATTTTTCACCTTTAATAATAGGCTTTGCCCAATGAAGGGTGTTTCGATTTACTACACCTTTTTCATCAAGACTATTCCAAATAACAGCTGTCCCTAATTTAGGCTTAACAGAGAGATCAAGATTTGGAAAATCAGTATGTCCACCTTCTTCAACATTATTTAGGTAAATCATAAATGTCCAAGTTCTCTGACCCTGCCTTGCAGCAAATTGTTTATATTCAGAAGTGTTTGGTTGAAAATAATCAGTATGCAATTTAAATTCATTACCAATTTGATAATACTGACCTTGTATCACTTCTGAACAACTAGGATCTATACCTAAATAGCCTGCAATTTTATGATCAATGTATTTAATAAAATCATCCGTATGAATACCTAAATCACAAGTTTTACTAGTACGAAAATACTTATCAGGCTCATTTGGATTAGTGATTAATGAAGGTCGAAGATTTTTCTTAATTCTCGCTATTACTTGCTCACATTCTTCTTTTGATAAAAAATCTGGTTGAATATAAGCCCTTGCTTTATCGCTTGGTACTTTCTGAGCAGTTTTGAATGTTTCTTCAGGAAGGTTATATAATTGTGGTTTATGATCTAAGTCTTCATTATTAATTAGACTTTTTAGATATTGGCTTAGTTCTTTTAGACCTAATGCTGCTTGAATTGTACTAGGGGTAAATTGATGATCTAACATTATTTTAAACAACTCTTCTTTATTACAGCCTCGCTCAATATTTTCTTTTACCCAAGCTTGCCAAGATGCATCTAATTCTGTGATCATATTTATATTTTATTACTCTAAGATTATTTCTCTAATTTTAGTCAATCTATAGCTAATTAACAATTTTGTTTTAACGCTAATAAAATTTTTAGGTTATTTAACTGTCTTATTATTTTGCTGATAAGATTTATCATCAAGAATTTTTTTGATAGATGCTAAGAAATTATGAGACTGTACTTTATCTCCTAAAATATTATATTTTATAGTAAATTTAGATGATGTATTTGTTACTTTATCAATATTTATATTAAATTTGCCTTTATAGTCTGACGAATCTATTTTACCTAAAATTTGAATAGATTTTGAATAGTCATCGCCAGCTCCGCTAACTGAAACTACACTTGCACCTTCAGTGGAATTTATCTTATATATTGTTGCTTTATATACATCAATTAAATTGTAATCATAAGTCTGACTAACTTTAGCATTTTGCTGGATAGCATAAGGAGCTACAAATAAAAGACAGCTATTAAGGCTAATAGATGAAATTAATAGAATAAGAAACTTTATAAACTTCATCTTTTTCCCTGCCTTATTTACATATCAATACTCAAATTTTAGTAAACAATTACAGCAGTTCCATAGCAGAAAACCTCTGTACCACTAGTTCTACCACCAAGGCTACTAGAGTCAAAACGAATAGCTATAATAGCATTTGCTCCTAGCTCTTGAGCTTGTCTTTTCATTTCCTCTTCAGCATGTTCACGAGCCTTTAAACAAACATTAGTATAAGAAACATTTTTACCACCGATAATATCTTTTAAACCACCTAGTATGCCTTGCACAATAGTAGGGGTTCTAACAATAATACCAGTGACTAGGCCTTTATATTCTACTATCTCTTTATTAGGAACAGTATCTGCTGTAGTTAATATCATAAATATTTATTCCTTAATAATTTATAGGTTTTTACTAATTCTTTTATCTTCATTTAATTGTATAAGATCCCATAAGTTTCCGTATAGATCTTTAAATACAGTAACAGTACCATATTCTTGAACTGAAGGATCTCTAACAAACTCTATACCTAAATCTTTCATTCTATTATAGTCTGCCCAAAAATCATCCGTATTAAGAAATAAAAAAACTCTACCACCTGTCTGGTTACCAATAAAGCTTTTTTGCTCTTCTTTAGATGCTTTAGCTAATAATAAAGAAAATCCTTTTGAGTTTTTAGGAGCTACTAATACCCATCGTTTATCTTGCTCAGGTTGATATGTATCTTCTATTAAATCAAAATTTAACTTTTTTGTATAAAAATCAATTGCCTCATCATAATCTTTTACAACAATAGCTACATGAATTATTGATTGTTTAGTTGGCTTCACTTTAATTTACACCATAGTCACAAGCTCTTCTGAGCTAGTAGGGTGGATAGCTATAGTATCATCAAAATCTTTCTTAGTTGCGCCCATATTTATAGCTACTGAGAAACCTTGAAGCATCTCATCTACATTTAGACCAATCATATGACAACCAATTACTTTTTCCTCTTTACCTTGAACTACTAGTTTCATTACTGTTGGCATTCTGAAACCAGAAATCGCAGAGTATAGAGCTGTGAATCTGCTCTTATAAACCTTGATATCATCTTTACCATATTTAGAAATAGCATCTTCTTCAGATAATCCAACTGTGCCAATAGCGGGGTGAGAGAATATAACTGTAGGAATATATTCTAACTTAGGCTTAAGACCAGTTTCACCATTAAAAAGTCTACGAGATAATCTACGACCACAAGCTATAGCTACTGGAGTTAATTGAGCATTTTCAGTAGCATCACCAAGAGCATATACGCCTTTCACATTAGTTTCTTGCCATACGTTAATATCAATAGTACCTGTCTTTTTATTGTACTCTATATCCGTATTTTCAAGACCTAGATTATGAGTGTTTGGTGCACGCCCAGTAGCCCATATTAGAGTATCAACATCTTTCAAAGACTCTGCATTATCAAACTCTATATTTAGATTAGCTCCAGCTTTTTCTACTTTAGTAACGTTATTATTATTTAAGATCTTAAGACCTAATGTATTCATAGACTCAACTAGAGTATCAACGATATCATTATCAAAGCCTCTAAGTGGTTTTTCTTTACGAATAACTATAGTCACATCAGTACCAAGAGCATTTAGAACGCCAGCAATCTCAACCGCAATATAGCCACCACCAACTATTACAGCTTTCTTAGGAGTATCTTCTAACTCGAAGAAACCATCTGATGTGATACCAAACTCAGCACCAGGAATATTATTAGGAACGATAGGATAAGCACCTGGAGAGATATAAATATGATCTGCTGTTACAACTTCACCATTATCAAGTTCAACCGATTTATTATCCTTAAATTTACCCCAATTATTAAAATGCGTGATATCCCACTTATCTAATAATCTGTCATAAAAGCCATGAATATTGCCTATATATGTAGCTCTTTTTTCTTTTAAAACTTTCCAGTTAAAGCCTTTATAGTCGATATCAAAACCATAGCCTTTAACATCATGTTTTAATTGCTCTGCAAGCATACCACCATACCACATAGCTTTTTTAGGTACACAACCTCTGTTTACACATGTGCCACCTAACTCATATTTCTCTATAATAGCTACTTTCTTACCAAATTTAGCAGCTTGAACAGCAGCAGCAATTCCACCAGAACCACCACCAACACTTATTACATCAAAATGATTTTTACTCATTGTTATTCCTCATTTTTTAGTTTAATTAATTTCATTAACTTATCTAAAGAGTCTTTAATTTCAATATTAGCTGTATCAACTCTAATCACATCTTTATCAAACCAATTCTCATAGTCTCTATCTAGCACAGATTGCCAAGAAGGGTACTTATTTTTATTTTCTTCAAATCTCGATTCTATTCTATTTTCATGAATTTCTTTATTACTACACAAAACTTCTATATTTATAACTTTAATAGAATCAGTTGATAGCTTATTCCATAATTCTCTAGACTCTTTAACTGGATTACAACAGTCTATAATAACATTCTTACCTAATTCTAAATTTTCTTTCGCTAAGTAGTAAGTTATTTCATAACCTTGTTTTATTAAATCTTTTGAATATTCTTTCTTTAGATAATACTCGATAGTATCTATTCTATAGTAGACAGAATCTGACACAGCCTGTGCCAATCGTTTAGCTAAAGTTGTTTTGCCTACTCCTGGTAGACCTGAAAATATATAAGCGTTTAACATATTAATTATTTTAAGAATGTTATTTTTTTCCGACTATCTTTATATCATGTCCATTAACTTCTATTGCTTCTGTATTACTTATTGGAATCAAATTAAGTTTATCTCTATAATCATTTAATATCTCATCAACAACTTCTTTAAATGGATTATTTGTATGATGTGGTACAGGATAAAAATCAATCAAATTTAAAGCATTGTAATTATTCAAACTATCAGCTTTATTTTTATCATCCATTTTTTCTGTATAGGTAATGTTTTGTGCCATAATAACAGAACCTGCTGAAGCTCCAATATATGGTTTTCCTTTTATTACCTCTTCTATTATGACTTTATCAGCACCAGATTTTTTTAGTTCTTGGAGTAAATAGAATGTATTTCCACCTGAAACGTATATAAAGTCTGAATCCTTAAGTGTTTTTTCAATTAATTTTTTAGAAGAAGTTGATACTTCTAACTCTTTAATAGTTAATCCTAATTTTTCAAAAGCTTTTCTATCATTTTCAACATAATCTTTATAGTGTTCTGGAATGCTTGCTGTTGGAATAAATGCTATTTGTTTATTTATTAATTTTTCATCAATAAAATTTTCTAATAAATGTGATACATCAACAAAAGACGATGTAAGTAAAAGTTTTTTCATTGCTTACCTTTCCTTATATTTTATAAGCATAACTCATAGTCAAAGGCGCATGATCTGAAAACCAATTTTCTGTATAGATACATTCTGAACCTTTTACTACTTTATCTTTTAAGCCTGATGTAGTGATATGATAATCAATTCTCCAGCCTACATTTTTAGCTCTTGCTTGACCTCTATTTGACCACCATGTGTAGTTATTAGGCTCATGATTTATCACTCTAAAAGCATCTACCCAACCGATATCATCAAAAATATGATCTAGCCATGCTTGCTCTTCTGGTAATACTCCAGAAGTCTTACCATAGTTTGATTTCCAGTTTTTTATATCAATTTCTTTATGCACAATGTTGAAATCACCACAGACTATAAAATCTCTACCTTGGGCAGCTTGCTCTTTGAGAATATCTTTATATTTCTCTAGAAACTGCATTTTAAATTCTTGGCGCACATCACCACTAGAACCACTTGGCAGATATAAACTAGCTATACTAAACTTATCATAATCAAATTGAATATATCTTCCCTCAGCATCAGCCCAATCTAAACCTATTTCTTTTACAACTTTTATAGGTTTTTTCTTAGCATATATTGCAACACCACTATAGCCTTTCTTTTCAGCATCTTTATAGTCATAGAAATATCCCTCTGGAAAGAAAGTAGGATCATTCTCAAGCTGGTGAAATTGGGCTTTTGTTTCCTGTATACATAGAAAGTCTACATCTTTTTTATCAAACCATTCCCAAAAGCCTTTTCTAGCAGCCGCTCTAATACCGTTAGCATTAAATGTTGTTACTTTTATCATATCTAATATAATTGTTCTGAAATACAGTCATTTTAACATTTAATTATACAACATAAGAAGTAGGGGATACATTAATATGGAACACAGTTATATTTCAAAAGAGAAAATAAAAGTCAGTCAAGCATCTAATGGGAATGATATTTTTATAGAGAAAATCACTATCACAGGCTCTGATAAAAATGCCCCTAGTGTTTATATGCAAGCAAGTATGCACGCATCTGAACTACAAGGTAATGCTGTAATGGTAGATCTTATTGATTACTTTAAAAAGCATCAACCAAAAGGAAATATCTACCTAATTCCTCAATGTAATCCTATAGGAATGGATGTTTTCCAAGGAGCAGGGCACCAAGGCAGATTTGATTCAGCGAATGGTGATAACTGGAATAGATATTATTTCTTCAAAACTATCGACTATGCCGCTTTTGTTAAGGAACATTTAAACTCTAGTACAGCAGAATATAAAAAAGCTTTTGAAAAAATATTGGCTAAACAATTAGATGAAGCTTTATCAGAAGAATGGTTTTTATCTCGTGCTAAAAGACTAAACTATACTGTCCAGAAAGAAGCTATAAAAGCTGATTATGTTTTAGATCTACATACAGATACAGATGCTATCACATATATTTACACTCCAGAATTTGCTAAAAAAGCTGCTGAAAAGTTTGGCTATAGAGAAACTTTAGTTATTGGTAATGATTTTGGTGGTGCTTTAGATGAAGCTATATTTGTACCTTGGTGGAAACTACAAGAAGAGTTTAAAAGACAAGGTAGAGATGAAGAGGTATTAAAAGAATGCTTTACACTTGAACTTGGATCAGAAGAGTATATAAATTTTGATGATGCTAAAATGCAAACTCAAGGTGTATTAAATTATCTAGCTTATAGAGGAATCATTAACTCACCATTTGAAACAAATAGATTAAGCACAAAAATCACTCATAATGATATCGCAAACTATAAAGCTATAAGAGCAGTAGAAGGTGGTCTTTATGAATGGTTTGTAAAAGCAGGTGATACTTTTAAGGCAAATGAAATAGTTGGGCAGTACATCCAAACTTCTACTATGGAGAAAAAACCATTATGGTTTCCTTTCGGTGGAACTATCATAAGTCTTCATATCAAAGGCGCTGCTTGTCAAGGTAGTCAGCTTATGAATTTGGCTATTCATAATTAAAAATACTTATCTTTTAATTAATTCAGATATTATTGATGAATTAATTGGATAAGATTCAGTAGACACAAGCTTATTCGTTTTTATATCATAACGGTGAATAGTTACACTAAAATGTGAACCAGTATCCGCATGAACATTACCAGTACCTATCAAGTAAGCAACTCTTTTTTCTATATCAATTTTTACCCCTTCAGGTAATGGAAGCTTAGTTTGTGTCCATCCTAATGCATCAAATATTGGTATTTGTACACTTTGATAACTAGTATATTTAGGATCAATCAAAATTTCTCCAGTATTTTTATCTCTAGCCTGATAATCATATCTTAATGTACCTGTTAATGGGATACTAAAATGATATGTGCCATCTATTTGTACTTTATGAAGGTATACTATTAATTCTGCTCTTTCCCAAGGATTAACAGTTATTCTCTGGGGAGGAGAGATGTAAGATATTGTTTCTGAATGAGTTACTGTATCTGAAGTGCTCCCAGACCAGGTGCCTGAAACCGTAATTTCCACTCCTCCTTTACCTATAAATGGTATTGAAAATTCAGCTTTAGTTGTTACTCCAGTTGAGTTTTCCCAACCGCTAGTTGTAGTAGTAGAGGTTGTATTTGTTTCTGTATGTTCAAAACCGTCAGTAAGTAGTAGAGTAGGTGTGTCAGTAGGATTATTGAGCTCTGAAAATCCTGCATAAATTGACTTATCATCAGACAGTTTAAGGTCATTATTTGATATAAAGGTAGGAGTCAATGTATCAATTAGCCAATCAAAGATGGATTGACCATAAATCTCTACTTCTCTACCTTTCCATAACTCAAGAGTCTCAGGCTTAATTTGAAGCATTTGAATAACTACTTCATAAGTTAATCCATTAGTTAAATAATTTTTAATAACATCAATGCCTTTAATACCATCTTCCACTGAAGATAGTCTATTTAGCTTTACAGTATTGTTATTAGTTAGGTTTACTATCTCATAGTATCGATTAATGCTCGACAGCATAGCATTTCCCACATAACCAAATTTGTTCATATGTCTTTCCCTCATTTATATCTCATCCACTAAAAAATATAAACTTTATATAATTATTGTAAATAAATTGTCACAGCGTAACTTATGCAGCTAGGTTATATATGAAACAAATAATGAGTCAAAAAGATGGTCAGTTTATGAATTTAACTATTTATAAATAATTATAGAAGAATATAAACCTTAAACTCATTATATGTAAAGTTCTTATTATAAATTTTCTTTAACTCTGTTTTATATTGGCTCAACTTTTTACCTTCAAAAACTTGATCAGATTGCAGATGAATATCCACAAATATAAAACGTCCTGATTGAGTTGCCTTTACTTGATTAATAGCTATTGAATATTTTTTGGCAATCTCTTCAGCAAAATGAAAAATCTTTGTTTCTAATTCTTCTACCGGGGCTACATCAAGCAAGTGAGAATAGGATTCTATAATTAGCTTAATAGGGTTTCTCATTATGAAAATACCCATACAAATAGCAATGATAGGGTCAACATATATTGCTAATTTATGATATCCCAAATATTCTAGAATAAAGCCCATAAAAATAGCTAAAGTTACTCCAATTCCAAGCAAGCTATCAGCTTTCCATAGTTCAGCATCGGCTGCTAAAATTCTTGACCCTGTTACCTTAGATTTCTTATAGACAAATATAAACATAACTATACATAAAACTGTTCCTACAATTTCAGATAGTAAAGCAAAGCTATAATTAGGTTTTATTGCATGGGTTATCATATTTATGATTGAAATCAAAATTACACTTATAGCCATTAAAAGAACAAAGCCAGATTCAAACAATATAAAAACAGGCTCTAATCTATAGTAGCCATAAGGATATCTATCATTAGCTGGTTGGTTGATCTTTTTTATGACATAAATTGAAAATGCATATATTAGTACTGTGATTATAGAATATCCAGTATCCAAAAGAACTGTTAATGATTGTGCAAAATAAACTATTACGATACTAAAAATAGCATAAACAACGGCTATGCCAAAGTTTAATTTTAAGGTTTTTTCTTCAAGCTGATTATCAGACGACATATATTTATTTTGTTAAAAGGTTATAAAATTATACTTATTGGAAGACTATTGAATAAGCATAAGGATATATCTAGCATTCTCCACACCATTAGCAGCTGCTTTTTGATAATACTCAATAGCTTTTTCCTTATTATATTTCAAGCCATCATCATCTTCATCAAAATATATATTAGCTAATTTGTAATATGCTCGGCCATAGCCTAATTTAGCTGCTTTTCTAAATTCTTTTATTGCTTCAGGATATTCTTTCATATCATAGAAATATTCACCTAGATAATATATAGCTTCGACTTTACCATTCTCAGCTTCTTTCTCTAATTTTGCTCTATCAACATAATTATCTTTTACTGCAGACTCTTTTAAGGCTTTCATTTTCTCTTCAGTTGTTAACTCTTTTTCTACTTTCTTAGTAGTTTCAGCTTCAGTAATTTTATTAGTTATCGGAATAGATGAAACTGTCGTAGTAGGAGTAGCAACAGAAGCTATATCTTTTTGATCTGTTACTATATTCTTTTTAGAAAGATTTTTAAATTGTCTTATTTTTAGAAACTTATTAATAAAACTGATCTTTGCAATATAGTAATCATTATTTTTATCAAAACTTTTGTTTAAATCTATCAAGCTATCCCATGAAAGTTTATTTGAAGTAGTAAATAAATTACTTATATATTTTGATGTATTGTTATCTTTAAAATAATCAATATTTACTAAGCTTTTCTTAGTATTATTATCTAGTAATTCAATATCTGCTTTATTAACGTCTAAAGCTTTTGAAATAAACTCTCTAAAATATTCTTTATTAATAGTTCTATAATAAAAATAAATTAAACCTTCATTATTTAATGAACTCTTATTAGCACTATTATTTATTATATTGACTGTATTTTGCTTTCTAACCTGAGATTCATTTATTATCTTCTCAGCAATTTGAGATTGTTTATAATTTTGTACTTCTTCATTAAGCTTATCTGTAGCTTTTGCTTCAGACAACTTATCTGTTATTAGAGTAACATTATCTTTAGCATTTTTTGCAATTTCAGGATCTTTACTTTTTTCAAGCTCTTTCCATAAATTTAGAGCTTTTGAATACTCATTACTATTATTAAACCTATTAGCTTGTTTAACCAAAGCTGGCTCATAACCTTGTACTGCTGCTGCTTTTAATAATGTATCAATTTCATCTTCGTCATCAGATGAAAGTTCACCTTTTTCATACAATTCAAACAACTTATATAATAGAACTGGATCTGTATTAAAAATAAGATCTGGATTTTGATCAAAGAGTTTAACTAATTGCTCTAAAGCAGGTTTATAACCTTTTTTATATGCTTGAACTAAATATGCTCTAGCTTTAGCATTATCTTTATTTACCCCATCGCCATTCATATATAAGATAGCTAATTGATAAGCAGCTCTAGCAGATCCTTGACTCAAAGCTATATTATAATTTTTATAAGCTTCTCTATAATTAATACTAGTACCTAAACCAAATTGGTAAGCATAACCTAAATAATATCTATCTGAAGTAGTAGCTTTACCATTTTCATCTAACTCTTTTAAAATCTCAAAAGCCTCATTATAGCCATCACTTTTCCTAGCTTGGATATCATTTATAGCTTTAGCATAAGCCTCTAAATAAGCCTTATGTGTATGACTTAAATAAAGATTAACTCCCATACCACCAAGACCAAGAATTAAAATAACTAATCCTACTATAATTGATTGTTTTTTAGTTAAGCTCTTTCTTGCTTTTTTCTCAACAGGATTCTTATCTTTTTTTCTCTTTATAATCATATTCTAGATTTACACTAAATAAATTGATAGACAATCACTATGACATTATATAATAGTAATCAGCTGCATTTAAGAATTATCAGCATTTTTATTTTTAATAAGATCTTCTAAAGCTTGTTTCTCATCTAAAACAGTAGCTGGATCTTCTAAAGAAATCTTTCCAAAATGTCCATTTCTAAAATCATGAATAATAGTTTTTGCTGCTTGTTCAATATTATTATTTGTCTTTAAACTTGCTATTTCTTTTAGAATATATTGAGGATGTTTATTCTCAGTAACTATATTATATCTATTAGTAAGCAAGCTAATATTCTTAGAATTTAAAAAGTTTATTAAGAAATTTGCTGTAGAAATATAATCCATTGCAGTATCACGAATAGAACCAATACATGCAATTCTATACCCTGACTGCTCACTTTTAGGACTTGGAAACATAATTCCTGGAGTATCAAATATTATAAATCCTTTTTCAATATCTGTCCTTTGTTGCATTTTTGTTACTGCAGGCTCATTTCCCGTTTTTGCAACTTTTCTACCTGCAAGTTTATTAATCATAGTCGATTTCCCAACATTTGGAATACCAAATATAATTGCTCGAATAGGTTTTAAAACAGTTCCTCTATTTGGGAGTTGTTTTTTTGCTAAAGCTACTATTTTTTTTACAATATTTTTATCGGTAAGTGTATCTACTGCTATAGCATTACCTTTATAGTAGTTTATCCATTCTTTAGTTATTTCCTTATCTGCTAGATCATTTTTTGAAAGTATCCTGATAATTGGCTTATCGCCAACTATATCTTCTAAGACATTATTACTGCTAGATTCAGGAATTCTTGCATCAACTATTTCTATAGCAATATCAATTTGAGGCATTTTTTTTCTAAATTCTTTAGTTGCTTTATGCATATGCCCTGGAAACCAATGTAACATGAGTAGATAAAAACCGTAATTCTGATATATTTATTAATAAGATATTTTATATATAAGATTTATTTATGCAAAGTTATATCCTTAAAGGTGCAAAAGTATGCTTTGATACAGAAATAAAACATTCAGATATTTTAGTAAAAAATGGCGTTATCGAACTAGTTCAAGAAGATATAAAAAAAGATTTATATAATTTACCAGTAATTGAATTATCTAGTGACGATTATGTTTTACCAGGATTTATAGATATTCATATTCATGGTTCTAATGGTGCTGATGTTATGGATGGATCTTTTGAGTCTTTAGAAACTATTTCAAAATCAATATACAAGCATGGTGTCACAAGCTATTTAGCGACAACGATGACTGCATCATATGAAGATATTTTGAATTCTATGCTAGCCATCAAAAATTATAATCAAAAAATTATAAAAGATAGCGCTAAAATAGCTGGTATTCATTTAGAAGGTCCTTTTATCTCTCCAGGAAAAATAGGTGCTCAAAATCCAAATTACTTACAAGATGCAAATTTAGATAAACTCAATACTTGGAATATTAATTCAGGAAATTTGGTTAAAAAAATAACCATTGCCCCAGAAATAAAAGGAACTAATGAAATAATAGACTTCTGTAATAAGCAAAAAATTATTACATCAATTGGACATACAGCCTGTACAGCTCATCAAGCTCTAGCTGCTATAGAAAGAGGGTGCTCTCATGCAACACATCTTTTTAATGCTATGAGTGGTGTTGATCATAGAAACCCAGGAGCAGCTACAGCAATTTTAATGTCTAAAAAAGTTTTAGCAGAATTAATAGTTGATGGTGTACATCTACATAAAGATACTGTCAAATTTGCTTATGAAATAAAAGGAACCAATAACATAGCTCTTATAACTGATGCTATGTCCGCTCAAGGGTGTGCGGATGGTTTATTTGAGCTAGGTGGTCAAAAGGTTATAGTCAAACATGGTGAAGCAAGACTTGAAAATGGAGTGCTTGCTGGAAGTGTTTTAACTATGAATAAAGCTCTAGAAAATATGATCAAATTTACAGACTGTAGTTTACTAGATGCTGTCAAGATGACTAGTACAAACCAAGCAAAATCATTAAATTTAAAAGGTGGACAAATAAAAGTAGGGTATAATGCTGAATTTGTTATTTTAGATAAAAATTATCAAGTAAAACAAACTCTAAATTAAAGGTTATAAATGAAGTTTTTAGTTTTAGACACCTCTAGTTCTTTTTGCTCTGTTTCATTAAGTGTGGATAATAAAATTTTTTCACAAACAAGATTTATTCCAAGAGAGCATAATAAATATCTATTACCAATGATAGATGAAGTTATTAAAGAAGCTAATATAGATAAAAAAAGTATAGGTTTCGTTGCTTATGGCGTTGGTCCAGGAAGTTTTGTTGGAGTAAGATTAGCTGCTTCTGTATGCCAAGCATTTGCGGTAAGTTTAGATATTCCTGTAATTGGTTTTTCAAGCATGTTTGCTATCGCGAAAAGTACTACTACTGATAATGATAAAGTAGCTGTAATCCTTGATGCTAAAATGGGAGATTTCTATCTAGGCTTTTATGATAAGAGTAAAGATAAGATAGTTTCTGAGCAAGTTTATAAATTAGATGAATATTCTCCAAATATGCTGGATGGTTATCAAACAGTTGGAGAAAAAATAGCTCAAATTAATTTTGAACCAGAAATAGATGAATTTAATTTAGATACTAGGTTTTTAACAGACTATATTATTAGTGAATATTATAAACATAAAAAAGAAAATAAACTAACTCATGAAACTTATCCTGTCTATCTAAGAGGAACTTCACACTGGGCTAAAAAAGGGGAGTAAAACAAATATACTATCTTTAGTGTGTTCCATTTTAGATTATAGAAAAACTTTATAGTAAAATTAAAAGTGAGTTTTACCTCTTTAGACTTTGAAGTTATTACCCATACTTTAGTTTCTCCTAGAAGTAACAGTACTTTTAGAGATGTTACAAAATCTTGTAATATGGCATTTTATTCGGATCTAATTAAACTATCTAAACAGGCTAGGGACTTGGTTAGAATAGTAGTAGCAAATATTCAGTCTAATTGGAAACATAACGTAACCTCAAGTACTGAGACATATGTTTGTGCTGATGGTTTAATAATGTCTGGAGTAGCATTACGGGCTGATATAGTAAAATAAGTGTTATTTTATATTTTTAACTAGCCTAAAATAAATTTTATAGGGTAGTATTTTTATTAGCTTAAGTACTAATGTAAATTTCTTTGTAAAATGAATTTCAAAGTTGGAACTTACTAAACCATTTAAAATTTTATCTGCAGCAAATTCTGGTGTCATTAAAGCAGGCATTTTAAAGTCATTCTTATCTGTTAGTCTTGTTTTTACAAAGCTAGGATTTATTAGCTTTATATTTAAATTTTGATTTTCTGCTTTAAATGATTCTACTAAGTTTATAACAGCAGCTTTTGATGCTGCATAAGGCTGAGACTTAGGTAAACCAATATATCCAGCTACACTAGCCGTGATTGCTAATTGACAATTTGTATTACTTTTTAAATACGGTAAAACAGCATCTATAAGATAAAAAACCGCATTAAGATTTGTATTCATTGTGTTTTGGAAGTTCTCTAAGCTTATATTCTCAATAGTAGCTGGCTCATAATATGCTGGTAGATATATTATTCTATCTACAGATTTTCCTAACGCCTCATTAGCAGCTTTTATAAACTCATCATACGTTGATACATCAAAAGCTACAGTTTCAGCTTGTGTATTTAAACTTTTAGCTAAGGCATCTAACTTATCTTTAGATCTAGAAGATAGAATAAGCTTAGCACCTAATTGATCTAGCTTTAAAGTAAGTGCCTTACCAATACCATCAGTAGCTCCAATTATCCAAATTCTTTGATTTTGATAATATTTCTTAAGCTTTTGCATTAGGATTATTCTCCTTTTTCATAAAGAGCGTTAATGAGCCAACTTTTATTCCAAATTTCCTAAATGTATTTTTATTTATAAGAACACCATTATTCATCAGATACATCCAGTCATCAAAGTTTATAGTAATCTCTTTACCATTTACCGGAACCTTCATCTGATATTGCCAATTCATAGCATTACCTTCAAGTGTTATATTCGCTTTGCCTATAACATCATGAGTAGTTGCTTCATAGTGATTATCATCTATTTTTGTGATTTTCCAGATCCTATGATCTTTGCTTCCATCATAATATGTCATATGCTCATCAAAGGTTCCTTCATTATCCTTCCAGCTAGCATCACCAGAAAACTCAAATTGCTTAACAACTTTACCTTTCCAGTCTTGAATAATACCAGTTCCAGCAATATGTCCTTGTAAATACTCTTTTAGATCTAGTTTAGGACCCATGTCTTTATACGATTGGATATTTGTTGAGCATCCAAATAAACTGATAGCCATAATAATTACTCCCAATTTTGTTATAAGTTTTTTCATAATCCTCTTAGCCTCCTAGAATGTTCTGGGCTAGATGTGTCATCACTTAGCCATATTTCAAAAAAGTAGGTAGATAGCTTTTTATCTTTTATTTCTCCTAGTAATTCATTATTGCCTGAATAAATATATGCATAGCCTTCATCAGACATATAACCATACAATATATCTCCTTTTTTTACATCGGGAATCATACCTGAAAATATCTTTCTATAATCTTGTTTCTCAGTCTTTGTAAGAGAAGGGTGTTGTAAACTTATTTCCTTTATAGTCTGACTGACAATGCTCTGACCAGACAAATTTCTAAGATATGATATTCTTAGTAAAAATGGTTTATCCCAATCAAATTTACCATTTGTTGTAAAAAGCTCAGCATCATAAACATCAAAGAACCATTTTTGATAATGGACTTTGCCTACGAGCTTATCATTTTGTCTCTCTATGCTAGAAAGATCTAGTGCCCATGAACATATAGGAAAGAGAAACATTAAGATTAATAATCTAGTTGCTAATTTATTCATGTGTTATCTCCAGCTGCACAACATTAGTACGACCTTTTTCAAATGAAGCACTACAAGATAGTAAATAAAAATCCCACATTCTTTGGAATCTTTTATCAAAACCTAATTTTAAAAGCTCTTGCTCCTTGTTAGAAAAAGTTGCCTGCCAGATATCTAGAGTTTTTGCATAATCTTTAGCAAAGAAATGTTTATTAGTACATTTTAGGCCAACTTTTTTTAACTCTTTTTCTATCTGCTCCATAGATGGTAGAAAACCACCAGGAAAGATATAGGTTCTTATCATATCCGTACCTGAAGCATATGACTTATAAAGTTTGTCATCAATCAATATACTTTGAATAATAATCTTACCATCTTGTTTAAGTAATTCTTTTAGCTTTGAAAAATACGTTGACCAGTATTCTCTACCTACAGCTTCTATCATTTCTATAGAAACAATATAGTCATACTTACCTTTCTGGATTCGATAATCTTCTATAACTATCTCAGCATTTTTACCCTCTAGTCTTTGCTTTGCATACTTATGCTGCTCTTCAGATAAAGTTATTCCTTTTAGCGAGTAATCTCCATAATTTAAAGCCTCTTCAGCAAAGCCACCCCAACCACATCCGACTTCTATGATACTTCCTGATTTTTTATCAAATCTTTCTAAAATATTCTTATACTTATTTGATTGAGCTTGTTCTAATGACTCATCTTGATCTTTGAATAACGCTGAAGAATATGTCATTGTCTTATCTAACCAAAGCTTATAAAACTCATTACCTAGATCATAGTGTTCACTAATATTCTTTTTGCTTTGTTTTATCGAATTTCTCTTAGTTAAATAGCTTAGTTTTTGTAGCCATTTATTTAATAATGATGGCTCCAGATAGCTATCAAAAGCTTCATAATTATCTAAAGAGAAAAGAACTAAATTCTTGATATTTGAAGTTTCCCAATATCCATCTCTATAGTCAGCAGCAAAACCTATATCTGCTTTAAACTTCAAATTTACTATAGTACGCCAGTCTTTAAGTAATATATCTGCTGACACTCCAGAGTACTTACCTTTTTTATGTACTACTTCTCCTTCTGGAGTAGTCAAGAATATCTCACCATATTCAATATTATCTAAAATTTTAAAAGCTTGTTTTTTTACTAGTTTCTCAAACATGGCTCTTACTCAAATTTAACTTGTTTGTTAACTATATAATACGATATGAAGATTACATGAACATTTCTAAAACATTAAATTTTGTTAATGTTCTTCGCTATAGAGATAGTAGATTCTTTTTGTTGAGGCTTTGGAATGTACTTAAGACCTTTTATAAATAGCTTTAACGCTTGATAATGTATTAATGTTATAACTTTTAGTGTTAATAAAGGAACCTTAAAAAACTGCTTTATAAGATTTATATTTGTAAACTCTTTTAATTTACCATCTATTGAAGTTGCTAACTCTAGTTGATCCTTATTGTTAAAGTAATTAATAATTATTCTAACTTTTGAGTTAGTCTGTAGATTAATATCAAAGTTAAACTTATAGTAGCCTTGTCTTTCAAAGAAAGGGGAGACATGAAACTCCTTATTAGCTTTAAACCAATTTTCTTTAGTTATATGTGAGTCAATATCATAACAAACATAGCTATGTGTTTCTTTAAATGTATTATTTACTTCCGCAATTACTCCAATTATATGATTATTATCTAAAGCTAACCAAAAGCTAACAGGGTTAAATAAATAGCCTAAAACCCTAGGCATGGTTATTAAAGTAATGTCTGTATATTGTATTTTATTTTTATCAAAAATCTCTTTTGCCCATATAGTAGATTCTTGAGTATTCCTATAGCCATGATCTTTGTTATAGAAGCTCAAAATATTAAATCTATCAATACTAAAAAATGCCTTTTTACACTTTTCTAAATTAGACATATTCAGAGCTGTATAGTAAGTTCTATATTTAAAATAGTTAGTTTTTGGAATAGTTCTCTTATGTGAAACTATAGCATCTAAAATATAGCTTTTTCCTAATCCCATGGTATTTCAACCTTTAGTTTTTTAGCAACATTAACAGCACTTAATATTCCATCCTCATGAAAGCCATATCTTAGATATGCTCCACAATAATATGTATTTTGAGTCCCTTGTATATCATCAAATTGTTTCTGTGCTGAAATTGCTTCTTTATCAAATACTGGATGCTCAAAAGTATGTTCATTTACGATCAATTTTTCATCAGGTCTTCTATCAGGATTTATTGTAACAAAATAGTTATTTGTAGTTTTTAAAGGCTGTAAATTATTCATCCAATAACTTAAAGATATAGCTTCTAGGCTATCTTTGATTTCCTCATTGAGATATACCCAGCTTGACCATGCTGATTTTTTCTTTGGCATAAATGATATATCTTTATGTAAGATAGCTTTGTTTTGCTGATACTTAATACTAGATATTAATTTCTCTTCTAATTCAGTAGGATTTTGTAAAATCTCTAATACTTGATTCGAATGACAAGCAAAAATAACTTTATCATATTTACTTAAATTTCCACTCTCATCGATAATTGATACTTCATTTTCTCTTATAACAGATATTGCCTTAGACCTAAATTTCACATTAGAAAGCTTTAGAGAATCTATTAGCTTTTTAACATACATCTTGCTACCACCATTCACTGTATACCACTGAATTGGCTTAGAAGTTCTTAGTAATCCATGATTATTAAAGAATCTAATAAATGTTAGGGCAGGGAAGTCATACATTTTTTTTATAGGAGTACTCCAAATAGCCGCACCCATAGCAAGAAGATAATAGTGTCTGAACCAGCTTCCTACATTTATAGTATCAAGATACTCACCTAATGTAACATCTTCTTTTAAGGAATTATTTTCTAAATGATTTATAGATATTTTATTAAATTTTAAAATATCCATAAGCATTTTAATAAAGCTAGGTTTTAAGATATTTAACTTTTGTGAAAATATACTTTTAAAGCTCTTAGACCCATATTCAAATTTTCCATTTTTTATAGATACTCCAAAAGACATATCACTTTTTTCTATTGATACATTTAACTCAGAGAATAATCTAGTTAGATGATGATAAGTTTCATAATTGAAAACAATAAAACCAGTATCTACATCAGTATTATCATCAGTTGTTATTGTACGAGAATGTCCACCATAGTAATTTTCTTTTTCATACAAAGTAACATCATATTCATTTTTTAATAAATAGCTCACTGCTAAGCCTGATATACCACTTCCGATTACAGCAACTTTTTTCATACTAACAACCAAAATAGTCTTTATTACTATAAAGGTTAAAAAAAATAATCAAAAAAGAATAGTTAAAAAAAGTTAATGTAATTATCTTATAGGAAGCTGAATTTTTATTATTAAACCTACCGGATTATTATTTTTAGCAGTAATTTTTCCACCATGTAGCTCTATGACTTTTTTTACAAGAACTAAACCTAATCCATTGCCTTTAGTAGATCTACTATTTTCTTCTCTAAAAAATCGATTAAATATATTTTCTAAATTTTCTTCTTTAACCCCAATACCTTCATCTATTATTTCTAATATATAGAAGTTATTTTTTTTATATGAATTAATTAAAATTGTTGTTCGTTTATCTGAATATTTTAATGAGTTATCTAGGATATTTATAATACTTTGAAATATAAGGCTTTTATCTATGCTAATTTCTATACTTTTTATATCTTTTATTAAAGCTATTTTCTTATCTTCCATCATGGGCTGATATAACTCTATAGCATCATCTATAACTTTTGCTATATCAAATTTTTGCTTATCTAATTTTTGTCTACCATGCTCTAAATGATTTATTTTTAGAATGCTATTAAATATATCTAATATATGATTACAGTTGGCTAATGCATTATAAGTATTTTCTGAAGGATCTGTTTTATCTAAATCTTCAAGTTGGTTTTTTAACCTTGTTAAGGGAGTTCTTAGATCATGAGCAACACTATCTGAAACATTTTTTATATCTATAAGTAATGTCTCGATATTTGCTAATAAAATATTTAAAACATGAGCTAAGTTACTCAAATCATCCCATTTTACATTTACCTCTATCCTACGACTTAGATCTTGAGTATTTACTATTGAAACAGCTGTATTAGCAATTTGATTTATTTTTTTTACTACGAATACACTAATTAAAAAACTTATTATGACTACAGCAAAAGTACTTAATATAGCTATAGATAAAGGTATTATGTGTAAATATATTTCAGAGGAAGAAACATAAAGAATATAGCCCCAAGATGCTAAACTAAAACTTAAAAGGATTGTAAATAGCATAGCCATTTTAAAACTAGAGCTTATAACATATCTTCTTTGAATATTATTAGTCTCTATCTTTGATGACATACCCAAAACCTCTAACTGTTATAATCAAATCAGGTTTATCATTTATATTTAGCTTATTCCTAAGTCTAGATATATGAACTTCTACAACATTAGTTTGTGGGTCAAAACTATAATCCCAAACCTCTTTTAAAAGCATATTTCTACTAACAACTTCATTCTTATGCTTTAGCAATAAGTGTAATATTTTATATTCTCTAGCTTGAAGAGGTATATCGATACCATCTCTAGTTACTTTATGAGCTATTTCATCAAGGATAAGGTCTTGACAGATTATTTTTGTAACTTGTTGAGTCGCCATAGAAAGTCTTCTACAAATTGATTTTATTCTTACAATAAGTTCATCTATAGAGAATGGCTTAGTTATATAATCATCACTACCAGCTTCAAAACCTTCTATTTTATTGCTTGTATCATCAAGAGCACTTAGAATTATCACAGGTGTTTGAATGTCTTGCTTTCTAATAATCTTAAGTAAAGATATACCATCTAAATATGGCATCATACAATCAAGAATTATCACATCATAGTTATTTGTGGTTATTAAAAATAAAGCTTCTTTACCATCATTGGCAATATCACTATCTATATTATGGCTACTTAAACTTTTATATATAAAGTCAGCTATTTGCTTATCGTCGTCTGCGATTAAAATTTTTAATTTTTTACTCATTAAAAGATTTTATTTTCTTTCTACTATCTAAAGAAGATTATGCTACAAATAAATATTAATTTCTTAATAATATTGAAAACTTAAACGGAACTTCTGCATAGAATAAAAAATATATTTTTTAGTATATTCCATTTTAGATTATAAAAAATTTGGGGCTGTCCTAGATAACTAAGTTATGTTAGGATGGTTTTGATGAGAAGAAGTAGGTTAAGTTCATACAAACAAGACAAGTTAATAGAGTTATTTATAGCAGGAAGTACGGCACGAACTGCATCAGAATTAGTATCAGTAAACAAAGACTACAGCCAGCTATTATTTTCATAGATTAAGATTACTTATTTATCAAAACAGTGAGCATTTAGAAATGTTTGCTGGAGAAATTGAAGTAGATGAAAGTTACTTTGGAGGAACTCGTAAAGGAAAACGAGGTAGAGGAGCTGGTGGTAAAATTCCTGTATTTAGTTTACTTAAACGTAATGTGAAGGTATACACAGTAATTCTTCCAGATGCTAAGAGTTGATACTTTACTACCAATAATTTGAGTTTAAACATTACAGAATTAATCATAGTAAGTTATTTGCTAAAAAGCATAATCATATAAATGGTATAGAGAATTTCTGGAATCAAGCAAAGAGACATTTAAGAAAATTTAATGGTATTCCTAGTTCCTAGAGAGCATTTTTACTTGTTTTTGAAAGAGTGTGAGTGGAGGTTTAACCACAGTGACTCTAAGGAGCAGCTAAAGCTAATTAGACACTGGGTTAGAGAGAGTTTAAAGTAAACTTATCTAGGATAGCTCCAAAGTAATTAATTTAATAATATTTATTCCAAAATAGCACTAGAATAGGCTAGAAGTGACCGGAAAATAAATCAGTCTTAAAACCTTTGTTTTCAGTATTTTGAGCTATATATAATTTTTTGTATACCATGATATTGTATTAACTTATTTGTTTAGATGTTTTTTCTATAAGATCTATAATATTTTGATAAATTTCAGATTTATATTTATTGTCAGTATTTAAGTCTTGTTGAAGTTGTTTTGCAATAGGTAATATTTTACTAGCAATATTTTGTATTCTTTTTATACAATAAGAATCTTTGAAGCCAATAGACTTGCCTAGTTCTATAAAGTGTATTTTTTGTATCTGGCAGAACTTATATTTACTATAAACCTTCATTGATATTTTAGCCTTTTGATATGGCTGCCCATAAATTATAGTTGATAAAATATCATATAAAGGAGCAAGCTCTATTTTTGAGTTTCTATATAATAGTGAAAAGTTTTTTGCATGAGCATCGCCATTTCCTATTAAAAAATTGAAAATACTAGCATCAAACAGAGCTACTTTATTAGTTAGCGACATCTTACCATGTTTAATAAGAGTATTTATTAATTCAAAACAATCAATAATAGAAGGTCCACCCTCATTTTGATATTTAATATCTGGTTCAATATCCATAGCTTGACAGAAATCTTCTTGATGAAGTCTAATAATTTTTCCATCAGGAGAGACTTCTCTATCATATCTCTCTACTATATAAAAAGGATTATTTTCTAACCAAATAATATCTGGCTTTGAAGTGTTTAATCCCATAGCAATAGCTAATCGCATACAAAAAAACTCATTAAAGACAGTATCATTTAATTCACTAATAGCTGGTTTAATAATATGAGTAGATGGAGTATTGTGCAGAGGTATAGCAACTTGATTATCTACGAAAGAAATCATCATCTTATCTTGAGCACCAGCTCCAGAGATTCTAAAATCATCTTCACCAATAAGTAAAGGACGAACTTTTAGCTCATTAAAAAGCTTATAAGCTTCATCGTTCTTTAAAATACGATAATCATTTTTTGTATAATTATCGACTAACGGTTGACCATCATATACTGAAATAGCACCAGCACATTCACCACCAATAGCTTTGAGAAGCTCAAAAGTATTCTTATTAGAAATATGTAAATATTTTGCTAATCTTGATCTAGCAGGCTCATCAGGTAGTAATCCAGAAAAAAATGGGTGAACTACATTATGCTTATATTCGTTTTTAGATAAAGGAATACTTATGGATATAGGTTGAGCATTCTCTAAATCTAAATATTCTTTTGAATAGTTAAAGCTTAGTTTTGAATCTTGTTTTTTTAAATATCCAATATGTATGTCTTTTAAATAAACATTTAGTTGGTTAGACATTATCAATCCTCCATCCAATCACAGCCAACAGAAATTACCAAACCTAAACTACTAGCAAGTTGTACAACTTTTCCAATATGAGCCGTACTTTTACCATTTTCGACTTCACCTATAAATCTAGTTCCTAGTCCAGAAATGCCAGCAAGATCAGCTTGAGTTAAGCCTTGTTTTTTTCTAGCTTTCCTAATTAATAAACCTAGGTCTTTACTATCAAATATGTTTTTTTGCATATCATATTCCCCATCGGTAAGAGTCTATACAGTAACTTCAAACAAATTAACAATTTATTACCGTACGGTATTATTATATACGCTTTTCATATATTTATCTCTAAATATTACCGATAAGGAATATTTTATATAGATAATAGATGAGAACAATTTTGTTGTGTCAAAAGCGTGACATCGTGATAATGCTTAATAATTTAAGTATGTATAGACATATCCATTTATCCAAAGATTGTGACAAAACAAATAATAGAACTTGTGAGAATATTTGAAATTTTTAATTTCTAATATCCACAACAAGTAAAGACTGAAGGTACTATCTAGACCTAAACATTTTGTCAAGAATTAATATTGTGTTTTCTTGACATAGTATATGAAAAAATGGGTAAAAGATTTCATTGGATTAACTTTAAAGATTATAACAGACCGCAAATTGACTTATTACAAGACTGTAGTCCATGTAAATTTAAAGAGCTAACTAACTTACTGTTCCCATCTTTAAAGATCAAAGATACAGACGCTAACTATTATGCTCAATTCTCTAGAGATGCTAGATAAAACTACTAGGAGAAAGAGTTAGATGGTGTTAGCTGTATGTATGATCTACATAAAAAAAGTATTTGATAAATATGGTGAAGAATCTTTATCGGACAAGGAGAAGCTAAATTAGTGCAAACAGATGTGCTTAGATATCCAAGTGATACTGAATATCCAACTCTTATACAAGCAAAGCGTTATCAATCAGACACAAATCCAAAAGATGACGACAAAAACATTATGGAGGCTTTATGATTGAGACAAGAGGGCGGAAAGATCTAATTGAGCAGGGTAATAAAAGAATAATGCTTGCATTAGATTTTCTAGCTGATGAAGTTTATACAAATAGACAAATATTAAAAGAGGTTACTGGTATAACATCTAATCAAGGTATAAGTCATTTTATTAAGAGATTAGAAAAGCTTAACTTGGCTAAAGAAATAAACTTACCAAGTGTAGAAGAACCTAATAAAGCCTATAAGATAATTGGTATCACTTCACAAGGTATGGCTGAAACTAATCATCTTGATAGAAGAGGTTTTGAAATAAGCAAACTTAAACATAGTCAGCTATTGCATAAGTTTCTATGTCAGCAGATACATTTACAAGCTATTAAACAAAACCATAGATTTATTAGTGGTAGATGGCTAACTGATGAGTGGTTTGGTGGCAAAAATGTCAAACGACCTGATGCTATTATCATTACTCAAGAGAACCAAAAGATAGCTATAGAGGCTGAGCGAACAATAAAGAGTAAATATCGCTATCAGCAGATAATAGTTCAATATCTAAAAATGATAAAAGCTAATCAGATAAACAAAGTTAGATATGTAATGCCAGATCAATCTAAGGCTCAAATGGTTGAGAAAGCTATGAAATCGATAAAGTCAGTTACTATATCAACTAACTGACAGAAGCGACAATTTAATCTAACTCATGATGTTTGGCAGTGGTTTGAGTTTAAAACTATACAGTCTCAACAATAAAGGGACAATCCACATGTTCAGTGAATTGGCATTGGAAGTTTTTTAGATAAGCATTTATATTTTCATTGATTATGAACTTGGTTTGATTAGGTTTATGATTTGAACTAGCTTCAATAGTATGATCTTCTACATTTGAGTAGTAGACACAAATCAAATCACAAGTACCATCTTTACAATTTGCTAATGTGGCCCCTTTGAATAGTTGAGGAGATTCTGGAAATCCAGATGGATTTTTATCAAAGCCTACCCATGTATGTTTAATATTATAATAATTAGTAGTTGCTACAAGCTGATTATTTTCTTGTTTGAAATCTTCTGATGCAGGACAGAAATATCTACTAGCAAAAGCACTAGCTTGTGAAATTGTAAGCAATAGAATAATTGCTGTAAAAAGTCTTGACATAGCGTGCAAAATTATTGTTTAAATTTGAATAAAAATTATATACCATTTAGTTTAATTTTGTTTTAAGAAAATTAAAATTATGCATAGTGGAATATATTCATTTTGCCAGATTGCTAACTTCAACAAAATAGCAGTAGACCCTAAACAAATAATCCACGAATATGCAGAGCCAGATGGCAATATTTCAGAAGTCAATCTTTTAAGGGCAATCAAGGCTCAAGGCTTTAGGGCAAAGGCGGTTGACTTAAAAACAGAGTATTTCAATCCAAGAACTTTCCCTGTGATTTTGCAAGATAAACAAGACGAGTATTTTATTTTAGCAGCTATAGCTAACTCCTTATAAAACTAGTATGCATAAGATTACTCCACAGAGCATTTATATTTTCTATATAGGCTTTTTTATTAAAAATATCAGCAGCTACTTTGGGTAGTTTGTTTAGAGACTTAATATCTTTGAATATTGGTCATAAAGTATCTGGCATAGTTAGAATGATACAATTGGGTAGAATTTCTATAATCCAGTCATTTGTTTGGCTTAACCTTGCATGTTTGGCAGTATCTGTATGAGAGCAGCTATGTGCCACATTCTTTGAATGTTTACACGTTTGATCTTCACAGCGCAACAGTGGTGATACTCTCTAGCACGAGAACCGCAACTAAGCATTTTGACTATAGACTCAATGACTCCATCTCTTATTACATCTTCTGTTTTTTTCGTATAATTCCACCAACCATTCTTGGTTTGGAGAAGCTCTTGGATTTTACTTGGCAGTCGGATAGGGGTGAAATATAAATCAAACGAAGTTGATTTATATTGTATCAGAAAGGTATAGATTGGCTAGGATAAAAGTTGCCAACGTAGTTGGTTACCTTGAAAAGTTCCTGTGATTTGTTACTATTGATAATAAAAAAAGAATATAAATTATGCCAAACCTATTAATTTCAAAAGAAATAAAGTATAAAAATCTAAATAATATTCCTTTTGAAACGGATGATTTAGAATTTGGTCCAATAAATATGAATAGATATTCAGAAATTATCTTAGATATTGTAGAGAATATAAATAATGTTAAAATAGAGAATATTAAGTATGGTGAAATATCATTAGGTTCAAATACTTTATATATAGATGATTTATTTTATTGTTCTAATTTGCATCAAATAGTTATTTCAAATTTTAATCGTATAGAACTAGCTATAAATTATTATTTTAATCTATCTCATGATTACTTATCTTTTTTAGGAAAAAAGGATCACCAAGATTTTAAGAAAATGTTTGATAAATTATTGAAGATGGAAGATGAGTTAAATGTCGTTCAAAGAGTTGCTTGTTATATTTATTCTACGGATTTATATTTTTCTAATATAAATAATTATCTTCGAGCATACTCCCTTAATAATATTTTTAAAGAAATAAATGTACTCAATAATGATAAGGATAGCTTACTATTCTTTTTATTAACAATAATATTTCTTTGTTCAGCATGTAATTCAAATAATACTATGAATCTCTCATATAGAATTGAGGAACATTCCAAGCTCCCTCCAAACATTATAAAAGATAGAGAAAAGCTTTTTCTGAACTCTTTTGAAGGTTTTATAAGTACATCTTTTGATCCTTTTAATATGTTTTTTTATGAAAAAAATAGAAATTCACATAAAGAGTCAATATTTATTTATCCTAGAGGAATAAATATGCAGTCTTACTCACTATATGCAGGAGAAAAAGAACTCTTATTATTACCAGCTAACATACGTGCAGGTCAGGGGTATTTAAGGAAATGTATAATTCCTGAGGGCGAATCTAAAAACAAACATTTACATGTCAATTTATATAAACTTGTTGAAAGTCCTTCATTAATAGCAGCGGAAATAAATCTTGATAAGCAAACTATATTAGATATGTATAAAGATAGAAATATATTGCTAAATTTCATGATGAAAGATCTATCTCATATATCTTATAACAATATTGTAGATCACAAACCTTTTAGTACGTACTTTTTTTCTGAAGAAATGCTTCAAACATTAGTTAGTTTAAAATTAAATACAAAGTTTTCTACATATGATTTTGAACTAATGATTAAAAAACTTAAAAATTTTAATATGATAAATCAACAAAATATTGACAATATATCAAAATGGACATCAAAGAAACAATGGTTTGAAAAAATTTAGGGAGTATTTGCGGATAATAACTAGCTAATTGTAAAAAAAGTGTGAGAAAAAAGCGCCTCAAACTGGCTTTGTTTCTTAACCAATATTTTAACAAAAGAGCTATACTAGATAACTAAGTTAGTCGCCGTCAAGTTAACTTATTCAGTTTAGAAAAAGCCTAAATGCTTAATTTTAGATACAGCACCTCTTTAGCAGCTTCTCGCCAAATACTGATAGCTTCTTAAACTTATCTTTATGTCTTCTGTGCTCAGCATCTGTCATATATTTTATTGGCTTTGTATAACTCGGAAGCTTATTCGTAACGATTACCATAGGTAACGGATAAGATTTAAGAACTCTAGGTAGGAAACCTACTTGCAGCCTTTTTATTTTTTCGCTTTTGTAGAAAAAATACATCTAGTCCAAAGCCTTCACTATCAATAGCTCTCTATAAAATAAACTTTTCTTCAACATCTCTATAGCTCATATTAGATCTATGGTAGATCCACATAGCATAACTAATGATTTCTATAGGGTAACGGTATTTTTTAATACTATCCGTAGAGATGGAGAAGACTTACTAATTAGTTTTGATAGCGATCCATTAGGCTCAGTAATAGTAGATGATTATTTTACTAGTCAATACACTAATCAAGGTTTAGAGATAGATGCTAATGATGGATTTGCATTAGATTTATCAGTTAACTCAAATAAGATAGCAGAGCTATTAGCAGCCTCTGGAGTAGATGACATAGATATGGATGGAGGAAGTGTAGATGGTACAACACCAAACTACTACTAAACTAAGTTCATCTGAATTAGCTGATCTATGGTTGCCTAAAGAGAGTGCTTGATAAAAATAGGAAAAAGTAAAATATAACTTATGAATAAATTAAGTAGAGAAAGCCTTTTTGATATTTTAAAAGAGTTTGTTATCTTACACGACTTATATGATCTTTATTCTGTTTAAGATAATAAGGTGAAATAACCTTATTTTTCTCAGATAACTCTAAAAAAAAATGAATTAAAGTATCACAATAAAAATAATATTTTTACTTTATTTTTAAGTTTATTTATTACTTTTGTCAAAGTAAGTAAATAATCAAGCTATCAAATAAACCCCATAGGCTAGAGTTTCTCAATATCATCCGCCCTTAGTTGTAAGCAAGGCGTAATGCTTCGCATAAATTAATAGTTAGAAACACTATTGTAAAAGATTTATATAACCCAGCGGTCATCTAAATCTACTAGCGTTTCAGATATTTAAAATTCATATAGATAAAAAAGTAAAACAAATTGTTACATATTTGTTACCTGTCAGTTTATAGAGTTTTTGATTAACAAGGCTAAAAGTGTTTATATTATTGGTACTCGCAACTGGATTCGAACCAGTGACCCCTACCATGTCAAGGTAGTACTCTAACCAACTGAGCTATGCGAGTATTCGAAGTTTCATTATAGTATTAATTTTTCTAATGTCAATCCTACATAGGATTGGGGCAAAATAATTTGTACTTTAAATAAAAAAAATATATTATTTCCATCTATTTTTTAAAAAATACTGTTCTGTGAGTAAAAAATTTCTAATAACTACTTTTATGCTTTTAAGTATATTTAGCATATCTTTTGGTAGTAATGATGAAACAAATATTTCTCCAAATAATATTAATACTGATGACTCTAATAGCATTACCTCAAACTACTTTATAAAACCTTTTGCTAGTACATGGAGTTCCTTGACAAATGAGGATGATACTTGGGGACCTGAAAACAGATCTGGTCAATGGCACTTAGGAGTTATGGTTGGTAGCAGTATTCCTGCCTATAATGGTGTAATGCGTGGTCCAATGGCAAATGTGATGATTATGCCAGGTTATAATTTCAATAAATATTTTGGTATTCAATATAACCAAATGATGTCTTTAGGAGGCACATTTACTGGGATAGGTGAGGGTGTAATTATGATCCCAACAGGAACTATGGTTATGCCAAGCTTTGCTGGAGGAGCTGGCTGGTCAAATCTTTCTGGTCCTGTTAAAGGCGCATGGGATGTTGGTGGAGGTCTTAACTTCGTACTCTCAAAACATCTAAATGTCGGCGTTATGTACAGATATATTGAAACAGTAGGTCCTGATCCTGTAGCAGGTGGTGGTATGCAGCAACCAAATGCAAAAGCGGCAATGAGTATGGTATCTGCAGGTTTTACTTGGTTTTTTGGACAAAATAAATAGATTTATGTCTTGGTAAAAATGGATTTTTACTTAGCGATTGTTATTTTTATTGATTAAGTTATTATAGTCCTTATATTTTTTATATTTTTATAATCATGCAAGATAATCTATTTTTTGTAAGTTGCCCTAAGGGGTTGGAACTTCTTTTAAAGGATGAGTTAGAAAAGTTAGGTATTTTTTCTCAAGAAAAATTAGCTGGTGTAGAGTTTGAAGGATCTATAGAGGATGCTTATAAAGTTTGCATATACTCATATTTAGCCAGTCAAGTAATGCTTAAAATACAAACTAGTAGAGTCAAAACTCAAGAAGAGCTATATGACTTTGCTAGCTCTATAAATTGGGATGAATATTTTTCCGTTGAGAAAAGCTTCAAGATCATAATATCTGGTAGTCATTATGATTTCAATAACTCTATGTTTATATCACAAAAGGTTAAAGATGCGATAGTTGATCAGTTTAGAGATAAATATGATATCAGACCAGATGTTGATCAAAAGACTCCTGATAATGTAATTAAAATCCATTTGAATAAAGAATATGTAAATATTTTTCTATGTATAAATAATGACAGTTTACATAGAAGAGGTTATAGAAACTTCCAAGGTTATGCTCCACTAAAAGAAAATTTAGCTGCAGCTATCCTTATTAAATCAGGATGGTTAGAGCAATTGCAAAATGAGAATCCTGTATTAGTTGACCCAATGTGTGGTTCAGGAACTATACTTATTGAAGCTGCGTTGATGGCTAAAAATATTGCACCGGCATTATTAAACCCAGACTTTAAGGTTTTTGATTCAAAATTACATGATCAAAAGCTATGGTCTAATTTATTAGAAGAGGCAGAGTCTAAAGTAAAGTGTTCAAATGCAATTATCCAAGGCTATGATATTGATAATTACATATTAGAAAAAGCTAAGAAAAATATTGAAATAGCTGGATTAGAAGATGTAATAAATATCAAACAGCAAGATATTAGAGATATTAAAAATATTTTTCCAACAGATGGTGGTTTAATGATTATGAACCCTCCTTATGGAGAAAGACTTTTTGGTGATAGAATCCCTAAATTAATTGATTCATTTACTCAATTCGATAAAGCTCTTGAGAAAGATTTCGAAGGTTGGAATATTGCTATAATCACAAGCTTTTATGATTCAGTAAAAGAGCTTCAATATAGGGCAGTTAGAAAAAATAAATTTTATAATGGTGCTATTGAGGTAGTCCTATACCAATTTAATATTAATAAAGAATCAAGATTTAAACATGAAACTCAATTAGAAAAAAATATTAGATTAGCAGAATATTCAGCAGAAAAATCTGATGAGCATATAGCTTTTGCCAATAAACTTAAGAAAAATCTAAATAATTTGAAACCTTGGTTAAATCAGAGTGATATAGAATGTTTTCGTTTATATGATGCAGATATACCTACATTTGCTATAGCAGTTGATGTTTATGGTGATAAAGTTTACCTACAAGAATATAAAGCAGATGCTACTATTAATCCTCAAATAGCTAAACAAAGATTTTTTCAATCTATATATCAAATACATAATATACTAAATATCCCTTATGAAAATATCTATACAAGAGTTAGACAAAGACAAAAGGGTGCAAATCAGTATGAAAAGGCTGATACAAAAAAAGAATTTTACGTAATAAAAGAAGCAGATGCTAAATTTTATGTAAATTTTACAGATTATTTAGATACAGGTATTTTCTTAGATCATCGAAAAATTAGGCAATTAGTTGCCAAATCTAGTAAAGATAAAACTATGTTGAACCTTTTCTCTTATACTTGTACAGCAAGTGTTCATGCTGCTTTAAATGGAGCAAAAACTACAAATGTTGATATGTCTAACACATATCTTGAATGGGGTATGAAAAACTTTGATCTAAATACTATTGATAGATCTAAACATAGTTTTATTCAAGCTGACTGTATTCAATGGCTAAAAAACAATAAACAAAAATTTGACGTTATATTTTTAGATCCACCAACCTTTTCTAACTCAAAGAGAATGGAAGATATTTTAGATGTACAAAGAGATCATGAAATGCTTATAAATCTAGCTATGGAATCTTTAAACAAAGATGGTGTTTTATTTTTCTCTAATAACTATCGTCGTTTTAAAATGGCTCAAAGCATTATTGATAAATATGCTTGTGAAAACATAGACAAAAAATGTTTATCTAGAGATTTCTTATCAAATAAAAATATCCATAATTGTTGGGAAATTAGAAATAAATAATTGATAAATCTACATTCTTTTTAGTTTTTACTGACTATTAGTAAATTATCTTTTCTAAGATATGATAAAATTTAGCTAGTTTTAAAGTTTAAGATAAGTCTGATGAATAGGTTTTCACAAAATTTATTATATTTAGGTGTTTTACTAGTTGTTTTCGCAATATGTGCTGTTTTATTTTATACAAATGAACCAATAAAGCCTCATGGCGTTTTTTTACCAGCTCATGATATAAGGTTGCCAAGCATAGATCCAGATAATGTAAAAGCTTTTGATTTAAAATATAGCCAAAATAAACTTTATAAAGGTGAATTTGATAATGCTATAGGATCTATTAGAGCTTCTATAAACGTTAAAAATCCTCAAGATTTTGAAAGAGCGTGCAATAAAGACCTAGAAGAAGCTGTTAGGTTAGCAGCTGCTAATGGTACGAATACTGTAAGATATATGTGCTTTTTTCCAGAAGGGCAGTTAAATGAATTAAGTACAGTTAATCTTCAAGCTTATGCTTTTAGGGATTAGTTATTATGAAAAAGCTGGATATAGTTTTTGCGGGTACTCCGGACATATCTGCACAAGTATTAAAAGATTTATATAAGACTGAACACAATATTAAAGCAGTTTTAACTCAACCAGATAGAGCAAAAGGCAGAGGAAAAAAAGTTCAATACTCTCCAGTAAAAGAAATTGCTCTAGATCATAACATACCGGTTTTTCAGCCGTTGTCATTTAAAAAGAATCCTGAAGTTTTAGAAGATATAAAAAATTTAAATCCTGATGTAATTGTTGTTATTGCATATGGAATTATTGTTCCTAAAGAATTTTTAGATATTCCAAAATATGGTTGTTTAAATATCCATGTTTCACTTCTACCAAGATGGAGAGGTGCTGCACCAATACAAAGAGCAATTCAAGCTGGAGATAAAAAAACTGGAGTTTGTATCATGCAAATGGATGAGGGTTTAGATACTGGCGACATTCTAAAAATTTTAGAAATAGATATATTAGATACAGATACTTCACAGACATTACATGATAAATTTGCAAAGCTTTCTATTAAGCCATTGCTAGAGGTTTTAAATAATATTGAAACTAGCGAGCCTCAAAAGCAAAATGGTGATATTACTTATGCTCATAAGATATCAAAAGAAGAAGGAAATATTGATTTTTCTAAGAAATCAGCTGAAATAAGCTGTCAAATAAGAGCATTTACTCCATGGCCATCAGCATATTTTATACTAAATAATGAAACAATTAAGGTTGGAGAGTTTGAGATATTAGACTCTAAAATTAATAGTAATAACTTTGGTGAGATTTTGGATATAAGTAAGAATGGCTTTGATGTGGCCACAGCCGATAAAGTTATTAGATTCAAGCAATTACAATTTCCTGGTAAAAAAATGCTCAATATTGCAGATATATTAAATGGTTATAAAGATTTGAAAAATTATATAGGTAAAAAAGTAGGTTAATATATGAAAGTTGGTTTTATTATTGATAGATTGGAAACCTTTAATATAGGAAAAGATAGTACATACATGATGCTAAATGCTATCCATGATAAAGGTTGGGATATATATGCTTTTTACTTAAATGATTTAAGTATTCTAAATGGCGTTCCTTTTGGTAATGCTAAGGTATTTAAGTTTAATCATAATAGTGAAAGTAGTTGGTATACAATAGAAAGTGAACATAAAATGGCTCTAACTGACTTAGATGTTATTTTAATGAGAAAAGACCCTCCATTTAATATGGAGTATATATATGTTACATATATGTTAGATTTAGCAAAAAAGGCTAATGTTCTTATAGTCAATAATCCTCGAGCTTTAAGAGACTATAATGAAAAAGTTGCTATATCTAACTTTCCTCAATATTCTCCTCAAACCCTTGTGACAAGAAGCTATGCAGAGATTAATGAATTTTATGAACAGCATAAAGATATTATAGTTAAACCTTTAGATGGAATGGGTGGTAGCTCTATTTTTAGAATCAAAGATGGTGATAAAAATAAAAATGTTATCCTTGAAATGCTTACTGAACATCAAACTAAATATATTATGGTTCAAGACTATCAAGCCGCAATATCAAAAGGTGACAAAAGAATATTAATAGTTGATGGTGAACCTATTAATTATTGTTTAGCTAGGATACCTAGTGATAAAGATAATAGAGGTAATCTAGCAGCTGGCGCCACAGCTGAGGTTAGAGAATTAGATTTAGTTGAATACCAAATCGCTAAAGATGTAGCATTAAAATTAAAAACACACGGTGTTATGTTTGCAGGTATTGATGTTATTGGAAATAAACTTACTGAAATTAATATTACTAGCCCAACAGGCATTCAGGAAATTTATAAAAATACAGGGATAAATGCAGCAGGTTTATTGGTTGAAGCAATTGAAAAAAGACTTGAAAAAATGAGGTCATATTAAGATGAGCAGAGATTATTCAAACTCAAAAAAACTTTTTGAAGAAGCAAAAAAATATATCCCAGGTGGTGTGAATTCACCAGTTAGAGCTTTTAGAAGTGTAGGGCAAGAATATCCTAGGTTTATA